>NZ_FQYW01000009.1 GCF_900141865.1 Anaerovibrio lipolyticus DSM 3074
TCCTCCAGATGGTTGTTTTCCATCAGCTCTGCCACAGCCGAATGAAACATGTCAAATCCCGCCATAGAATTGGAGAACGGGATAGGCTTTCTGGTGAATTCGATCCCCCTCCAGTTGAAAGCCCTGAAGTAGTGTTTTTCACTGCCGACATCGATGCCGACGATCATAGATGTTTCTTTTACTTGCTCGATCTTCTTGTTTTGTGTAGACTTCATTTTGTAGATACCTCTCTTTTCTGTTTATTACTAACTTCTCAGGGTCAGTAATGACAGTTTAGCTGAGGTATCTCTTTTTGTTAAGTTTGACTTATCTGTTGTCTACACTTTGAATTATACAGGAAGCTATTTACATGATCCTGTAAAGTTCAGATTTTATTTCCAAATTGTCTTCATAAGGTTGCGATATGAATTATTAAGGTAGTTTATAATAATCTCAAACATCAGGTAAACGGTTTCACCCTTCAAATCATCGTCAGGAACCACAAGGCAGATGTCCATCAAAAGAGTACCGTTATCATCAAAATAGAACTTAAATGGTTTATACTGCAAATTTTCACCATTAATTAGCTTCAGCAAATCAAGCTGGTTTTCCTCGGTTACTGCCTTTGGAGAAATCTGGACGCGAATGGCCGCAAATACACTATTGTCAATAATAACAGCTGTAGGAAGCTGCTGCCCCTCCACGGAAATATTGGAACGAAATACTACAGTTTCCCTTTCATCGCCCTCTATTTCTTCTACCTGAAAAATCTTGATGTCCTTTTCCTCCAAATAATTTTTGAAATTTTCTGCATTCTTGTTCATTATTCATCCTCCTTATTAATTTAAATATAACTTAGTCCCTTATCTAAAATTTAAATCAGATAAGGGACATAAGTTATATTAATCTGTTACTAAGATTAGTATTCGTTATTCAATTGTTATTTCCTGCTTGGAAGCATTTTTTGTAATTATGGAATTAACAATTTCACCACTCACCTCAACCCATTGACGAGGTGCTTTTGGTATAAACATTGACAGTGGAACCTCTTTGTAATAATGCTCCTTGCGCATCAGATTATTTCGCATCATATCTACTACGCTGTAGGTTTCAGTGTATTTATTGCTACGTAACAGACGCCAGTCGTGTGCTTCCACTAAATGAGCGTTGTCGGTAATTATGCCGCCATCTTCAAACAACTGGTATCTTCTTCCCATAGGATACAGTTTACTTGCATCGTTCCAGTAAACAAGCTGTTCACCATCATGGGTTGGAGTACGCCCATAAATAGCCATATTGGTTGCACTGTTGTTCACGGTGAATTTATTGCCTACCAAAGCATCACTAATATCCACAGCCCCCTTATCCACATTTACATAACCATTATTGGTCCACAGCTTGGACACCTTAGTACCAGTATTGGAGCTAAGCTTATCAATGGTAAAGGTTTCAACAAGATTCTGACCAACAGGGGTTTGCACTGTCATAGTCAACGGACTGCCACT
Organism: Anaerovibrio lipolyticus DSM 3074; assembly: GCF_900141865.1. Taxonomy (GTDB): domain Bacteria; phylum Bacillota; class Negativicutes; order Selenomonadales; family Selenomonadaceae; genus Anaerovibrio; species Anaerovibrio lipolyticus. Next base: position 1,485 of record NZ_FQYW01000009.1, read on the forward strand.
GCCCCCTGTATTTTCAACAGTACCAATCTGAACATACTTGCCCGAAAGTACCACGTCAGTATTGCCATCGCCATTGGCTTTGGCACGAATGGTATTTATTCGGGATGCATCAGTATTATCACCCAAAAGGATTTCTACATGATTTCCCTCAGCTGAATTGAGAACAAGGTCACCCTTCTTTATGGATACTATAACATCGCCCTTGGCCTTCATATCTCTGGTATAGATACTTCCTTCATCGATTTGGGTCACCAGATCTCCCTCAGAAACCATATCCTTGTCGAAATAAATACTGCCTTTGCTTGGTACATTAGCATCAGTATTTCGTTTAGAAATAATATTTTCAGTAATATGGAGATCACCATTTCTGGTTGTCAGCTTAACATCCCGTGCCGAATCCACCAGACCATTGTGGTCAATAATGATATTCAGTCCATCTTCGCCTGGAATATAGGCCTCAGAACCAGCAGACAGGGAAATATCTCCCTCCTGGGTAGAGGTCTTACCATAAACGGTAATCTTGCCAGTACCAGTCTCAATATTAACATTTTGGTTGGCAGTTATAGTTTCAACATCAGCATCATTATCACCAACATCAATATTACCTTTGATAACAGATACATTGATGCTACCACCAGTAGATGTTACAGAATTTCCAATATAAACATCACCCTCATCCACCTTGGCATTTATATCACCAGTAACTTCAATATCCTTGTCAAAATACATACTACCCTTATTTACAGTATTTACAGTCAAAGTCGTATTGGCATTGACGGTATCAGTAATATGGAAATCACCATTACCACTATTGATGGTAACACCGCCACCATCAGAAATCACTTTACCGTTTTGCTCAATAATGACGCTGCTTTCTCCCGTCTGATATTCCGAGGCGTAAGCAGAAACAGTTACATCACCATTGGTGGAGCGGGTATGTCCCTGAACAGTCACTGTGCCAGCCTTGGTTTCAAGGTTAATATTTCCCTTGGCTGCTATAGCATCCTCTGTTGCACCCTGGCTGCCTACATGTATTGCACCTTGTCCAGTAGTAATGCTTATATTGCCGTCAGTGGATTTAACCTTCTTGCCAACCTCAACATTACCCTTCTCCGTACTAAGCTCAATATCATTGGTAACCTCGATATCCGTACCAAAGCTTAAATTGCCTTGTCCCTCAATCTTTGCCTGCAAGCCGCCCTTTGCATTCAGATAGTTCTCTATGGAAATATCTCCATTGCGGCCCTCAAGGGAAATATTCTTTCCAGCCTCTACAGAACCATGATCTTTAATAACAAAGTTGTTTTCTCCAGCATTTGGATCATAGGTTTCATTAGCAGCCTTCATGGCCACATTACCATTTATAGCCTGAGTATGACCGTAAATGTAGATGGTACCAACATTAGTGGACAAATTAATATTATTTCCGGCTGTCATGGATTCCAAATCACTGTCTTCTATGTTACCAACAGTAATATCACCATTATGATTTATCAGCTCGGCTTCAATGTTGTTAATGGCATTCAAGGAACCTAACAGTGCGATATTTCCCGCACCACTTGTCTTTACGGAAATATCTCTGCCAGCTTCGATAGCGTTAACATTGCTTCCCAAATCAGATACTATGATATCAGCATTTTTGGAATAAGCATATACATCCTTGCCGGCTAAAATGCTACCAGTAACAACTATACTTGAATTTGTATTATTATATTCATCAAATCCCGTAAGCAAGTTAACACTGCCATTTTCTGCACGTATCGTACCATCTACTGTCAAGGCCCCGTTCTCAGTGGAGGCCTTGACATTTTCTTTGGCTCCAATATTTCCGGTAATAGTAATATCTCCTCCGGAGGTATTCAGCTTAAGATCCTTTCCGGATGAAATATTGCCCTGGGCAGTTATTTGTGTGCCATCGGCGGTAATATTGCCATTGGTGGTTGTCCAGTTGCCAGTAGAAGTGATAGTTCTTGTAGCCTCCAGTTCAATATTGTCGGTGGCCTCCACAGCACCATTGAGATTAATGGTATCTGCAGTAACAATTGCATTGGTACCGGCCTTCATACCGCCATTGGCAGCTGCAGCTTCATCTGCAGTAAGGGTAATAGCCTTTCCAGCCTCCAGTTTGCCATTGGCAGTAATATTATCAGCATCAGCTGTAATATTGCCATTGGTGGCAATCCAATTACCGGAAGCATCAATACTAACTCCCGTCATTGTTATATCGTTACCAGCAGTAATAGCCTTAGTAGAAGTAATAGCCTCAGTTGCTGTTATACCAACATTGTTATTGGCACTTACTTCACCTGTCAGATTAATATTAGTTGCTTTGATGGCAACATCAGTACCAGCCACAGCGCCACCTTGGGCATCTACATTATTGGTTGCAGTAAGAGTAACAGACTTACCGGCAGCCAACTGACCACCAGTAGTAACATCTGTACCTTCAGCAATTATATTGCCATTGGTGGCAAACCAATTATCGGAAGCATCAATACTAACTCCCGTCATTGTTATGTCATTACCAGCAGTAATAGCCTTAGTAGAAGTAATAGCCTCAGTTGCTGTTATACCAACATTATTATTGGCGCTTACTTCACCTGTCAGATTAATATTAGTTGCCTTGATGGCAACATCAGTACCAGCCACAGCGCCACCTTGGGCATCTACATTATTGGTTGCGGTAAGAGTAACAGACTTACCGGCAGCCAACTGACCACCAGTAGTAACATCTGTACCTTTAGCAATTATATTGCCATTGGTGGCAAGCCAATTACCAGAAGCATCAATATTAACTCCTGTCATTGTTATATCATTACCAGCAGTAATAGCCTTAGTAGAAGTAATCGCCTCAGTTGCTGTTATATCAACATTGTTATCGGCTTCTACTTCACCTGTCAGATTAATATTTGTTGCTTTAATGGCAATATCAGTACCAGCCACAGCACCACCTTGGGCATCTACAGCCTCAGTTGCTGTTAAGGTAACAGCCTTATGAGCAGTCAATTGACCTTCCGTGGTGATATTTTTGCCATTGGCATTGATGTTTCCGCCAGCATCTACTGTATTTTCTAATTCAATAGTAGTTGCCTTAATGGTTACATCCGTACCAGCAGCAACACTGCCCTTGGTATTCACAGCCTCAGTTGCTGTCAAGGTAACTGCTTTGGAAGCAATCAGCTGACCTGCTTCATTTTTGATATTCGTGCCTTCTGCTTTAATATTGCCGCTGTTAGTTTTCCAATCACCAGAAGTGGTTATATCTGCACCTTTTACAGTTAAATCATTGCCGGCCGTAATATTCTTGGCAGTAATATCCCCAGTTGCACTTATATCAACATTGTTATTGGCGCCTACTTCTCCTGACAGTTTAACAGCTGCTCCATTAATGGCCGCATCAGTACCAGCAGTCAAGTCCTTGACCTCTACATTCTCAGTTGCAGTCAGGTTTACAGCTTTGGTAGCAGACAACAAACCATCATTATTGGAGATATTTTTGCCTTTAGCTGTAATATTGCCATCGCTGGCTGTCCAGTTACCAGAAGCATTAATCTCTGTTCCTGTCAGTGTTATATTATTGCCAGCTGTAATAGCTTCAGCGGCGGTAATATCCCCTGTTGCAGTGATGGCTACATCAGTGCCAGCTAATACAGTCTTATTGGTGGTTACAGTCCCGGTTGCGTCCAAGGTTATTGCCTTATCAGCACTTAACTGGCCACTAGTTGTAATATCCTTACCAGTGGCCTTTATATTTCCACCAGCATCAACAGCCTTTTCCAACTCAATGGTAACTGCTTTAACAGTAACATCAGCACCTGATGTCAGACTTTCCTTAGTATTAACTTTTTCAGTTCCAGTCAGGGTTACTGCCTTATCAGCACTTAACTGACCATTGGTGGTAATATTCTTGCCTTCAGCCGTAATGTTTCCGTTAGTGGCTGTCCAGTTGCCGGAAGCATTAATATCTGCTCCCTTTACAGTTAAATTATTGCCGGCAGTAATAACTGCAGTAGATGTAATATCTCCAATTGCAGTAATATTTACATTATTATTTGTGGCGTTAACAGTATCTTCCAAATTTACAGTTGCGCCATTTACGACTACATCAGTGCCTGCAGACAGGCCCTTGGCAGCTACTGCCCCAGTTGCATCCAATGTCACTGCATTATTAGCACTTAACTTATCACTAGTTGTAATATCCTTACCAGTGGCCTTTATATTTCCGCCAGCATCAACGGCTTTTTCCAACTCAATGGTAACTGCTTTAACAGTAACATCAGCCCCTGATGTCAGACTTTCCTTAGTATTAACTTTTTCAGTTCCAGTCAGGGTTACTGCCTTATCAGCACTTAACTGACCATTGGTGGTAATATTCTTGCCTTCAGCCGTAATGTTTCCCTTGGTGGCTGTCCAGTTGCCGGAAGCATTAATATCTGCTCCCTTTACAATTAAATTATTGCCAGCAGTAATGGCTTTGGTATTAACATCACCTGTTGCAGTTATTCCAATATTATTGCTGGCTCCAACATCACCTGTCAAAGTTATAGTAGTTGCCTTAACGGCCACATCAGCACCCGCAGACACGTCCTTTACCTCTACATTCTCAGTTGCTGTCAGATTTACTGCTTTGGTGGCAGATAACAAACCATCATTATTAGCAATATTCTTACCTTCTACAGTAATATTGCCATTATTGGCTGTCCAATTGCCAGATGAATTAATATCTTTTCCGGTCAATGTTATATTATTGCCAGCAGTAATAGCTTTAGCCGTATCAATATCTCCAGTTGCAGTGATAGCTACATCCGTACCAGCTTCTAAAGTTTCATTGGTTGTTACAGCTTCATTTGCAGTCAAAGTCACTGCCTTGCCAGCTTCCAGCTTGCCATTAGCAGTAATATTTACAGCATCTTCAGTTATATTGCCATTGGTAGCTGTCCAGGTACTGGAAGTAATTTTATTACCTGTTGCGGTTATATTATTACCAGCGGTAATTGCCTTAGTGGTGGTAATATCTCCAGTTGCGGTTATGCTAATATTTTTAGTGGCTTCGACTTCTCCTGACAGTGTAACAGCAATTGCATTAATGGCTACATCTGTAACAGCCGTTAACCCATTTGCCTGTACGTTCTCAGTTGCAGTCAAATTTACTGCCTCATTAGAAGTCAACGTACCTTCTGTGGTAATATTCTTGCCATCAACATTAATATTTCCACTTGTATCTACGTTTTTCTCCAGCTTAATATCACTGGCCTTAACTTTTACATCACCGCCAGAGGTCAAAATGCCCTTGGTATCAATATTTTTATTTGCCAAAAGTGTCAGTGCGCCGCCAACATTTATTACTTCATTTGTGGTGAGATTACCTTGGCTCTTAACCCATAAATCACCTGTAATACCAGCACTGTTTTCTGTGCCAACAGCACCCAGAGTCATATTGTCAACAGTATTTAAATTAGAGCGCTCTAAGCCAATAAGATAACCGTTTGCACCAGCAACAGATATCTTACCCCCATTATTAAGCAGCCTCAATGCATTATCCTTGGAGCCAATATCACCCTCTGAAGCCTTAAGATTGACTTCTTCAGCTCCATTAATATAGCTTTCTGCTGTATCTTCTTTTTCAGCTTCCGACATCACAATGCCCTTATCACCACTTAAGGTGATCTTTTTGGCAGCAGCCTTATTGCTTACTGTGATGGTACCAGCTGTATTCAGTACAAAATCCTCCTTCATGTCAATGGCGCCCAGCACGATATTATCAGGGTCATACTTAACGCCCTTCAAATGTGCGCTGTTGCCTGTAGCCTGAATATTGACACTGTTGCCCAGTACATACAATGGACGTTCTGCAGTTCCAAGATCACTGCGGCTGTCACCATTAATACCATTCAAGTAGAGATTTTGGGCATTAATGTATGGAACTACTCCATCTATGGATGTCTTACTACCAACAAGACCGTTGCCAGCATAAAGAGTTACGCTATCAGGGGTATATATGCTTCCCACAGATAGAGGATTTAATCCATTGTTTTTAATATAGAGATTCTTATTGGAACGGGCACTAAGATCACCGGTTGTTTCACCAATTGCCTGTACGGTGATAGGTTTGTTTTCGGAGCCTATTGCACCTTCGCCACCCTCCAGCAGGATATCCTTGCCGGCAATTACATTAGTGTAGGCCTGGTCTGTCAAAGCATTTTCAATTCCCTCTTTGCCCAAAATACGAACAAAGCCCTTATCTGCCTGTACTTCGCCAAGCTTCAGCACAGAAGCAGCTCCATCATCCGTGGCCTTCCGGCCAGACATTGAAATATCCTCTGCAGTTGCAGTGGCAGTTACCGTTCCAGTTGCATTAATACCAACTGGGGCTGTACCAGTCACGCGGAAATAATCCTTTCCGTTCTCGTCCTTTAGGCGGATTACATCTGAAGCATCAGAATTGGCCAAAATCTTCAGATAGTCCACATTAGTCTTGCCATCAGCACTATAGCCGTTTTTAAGCTGGTCAAAAGTAATGCTTTGCGGAGTCTCATTACTGCCAATATTTTTACCAGATAAAGTGACATTTTTGCCAGATATATTGGCAATTTTATCCCGGCTGTCAGTGGAGCCCACTTCCTTATTAATCATTTCACTGCGCAGAGCGTAGAGCAGCTCATCCTGAGTCCACTTATAGGTTGGATTTTCTGCCGCAGCCTTCAGCTTGGCATAGTCACTATTGGTATCTGCGGCCAAATGATCAAGATAATCGTCACTATCAGTATAGTGTTCGTATTCACTGCGCAGAGATTCATAGGCAAGGCGATACTCCTCTGAATAATTCTCCACCCACTTCTCATTGTAATTATCCGGATATTTAGCCACCAGGTCATCATGCAAGGCTTTCATTTGCTCATAATCAGCAAAGCTTTCCTTAACATCATGCTCATAATCGGAAACATTCTTTTCCAGCTTACGGATATAGGCGTTATTCCGATCTGGTCCCGCAATAAGGCCGGAATCAATCCACCGCTGGATACGGGCTGTGGTTTCATCACTGGCTTCTTCGCCGGTATATGGCAGGGCATCCTCAAAGCTGCCACCCTCATTTTTTAGGGTAACATCACCAGCCAAAGAACGAATGACCCCTATACGCATATCATTATCTTTATCGTTGCCTGTAGTATTCTGTGCCAGGAATATATCCTTTTGCGCCGTGGCATTAACGCTGGCACTGAGAGGATCATTATTAAGTGCCTGCTGACCAGCATGCACCTTCAAAGCCTGGTCAAGATTACCGATGCCACCTGACTGGCTGGTAATATCTATACGTTGACCAATAATACCTTCACCGGCAATCTGCTCAATATTGCCGCTGACCTCCAATTTAACATTATTGTTGCCAGCCATAGGATCACCAGTACCCTTGGCTTCAATAGTGGATATTTCCGTATTACCGGTAACATTAATGCCTATATTTCCATCACGGGTAATAGCACCCAGCTGTACAGCTGTTTCCTTGTCAAGGGTTTCAATATTGATGTTTGCAATATCCTTTTGGGTGTTAAGTGAAATTTTATTTCCTAAAATAGATACACCATTATTGGCTTTAAGGGCACCCTTGTTGGAAGTAATATCAATAGTACCTTCTACATTGTTATTGCGAATATTTCCATTAAGGGTTATATCGCCTCCGCTCTTCAAATTAATCGTTCCTTTATCCTGACCTATAAATTTAATCTCAATATCTTTATCTGCTTTTATACTGGATACATAGGTCTGACTGGAACCAGTCTTAACATCCCAGTTGTAATAATAATTCTTCCAAAGAACTTTATTTTTGGAGGTAACGTTATAATTTAATCGTTGATTCTTAAGTACAACATTGTCTGCTACAATCTTGTAATCCGGTCCCGTCCCTGTGGATACAAATATTCCATTAGGCAACGGTTTGGCATCATTGACGGTAACCGTCTTCTTGGCCTTGCCAGTCTCTGATTCAAAGGTGGCAAAATCAAGATGTAAAATACTGGTATCACGATAATAATAATGGGTATTAGTGGTGGATTCAGAACCAACCGTCCAGTTATACCGGCTGTTTGCCTCCGGCTTAAAGGTATAGTTGCGGCCATGTACGTCAGTGTTCAGCACTCCAGGATTAAATCCCGTGGAGGTGGTAACTCCCTCTGTGGTATATTTCTTGGTGGTAACCACTTCCTTGCCATTGTTATCCAAGGATACGGTTGTTAATGTCACTTCACCATTAATATTATTATTGAGTACCTTACCTAACTGCATGGAAGCATTCGTCTGATTATCAATGCTGATATCAGCACCGCCATCTACGGCAAAAATCTTGCCACCGGTGGTGCTGATAATACGACCAGCGAGGTATACTTTGCCTCCCTGAGCATCAATATCTTCTGCCAACAGGGTATCATTATCAGGGTCATAGAAAATCTGGACATTATAAACCAGGGAGCCATCAGTTGCCCGTTCAGCCTCCCAGTCTGTGCCTCCCTCATTTACCATATAGATACGGCGGCCTTCAAAAAGCTTGGATTTACTAAAGTCCTGATTTTTGGCCGCTGTCTTGGCAGCGTTCAGCTGTTCTTCCGTTATAACGGCTTTGTACTGGCCATAACCACTTTGTAAAATACCATTTACATTGATAGCGTCTGCCGCAATGAATATGGAGCTTCCGGCAATACGTCCGGATTTTGCTGCTGCTTTTTCACTATCCGTTTGAGCTGCAGGGCTATCAACTGTCACTTCTTTATGCTTTTTAGTAGCATAATCGTTGCCCCAATCATTTTTTATGTTGTTAATAGCAGCATCATTGGCACTCTTGTACACTTCCTGCGGCGTAGAACCAACATTGACCACACCCTTGGTATAGCTCTGGTTTACACTGCCATACTGGGCTGTCAGTCTTATGCTATGACCATCAATACCGGTGGCCTTGGTGCCAGAGCCATTGATGATGATATCGCCGCCAGTTTTATTTTTATTCGTGATGGTTACATCTGTAGTTCCAGCGTTTACATGTCCGGCAATCTCAATGGCGCCCATGCCGTTGAAGACACTATTAACATAGGTTATCTTGCCGTCCTTTGTAACCTTATCGGTCAAGGTAATTCCGCTGAGAGAAGGATTTTCCGAGAGAATATTTACCCCCGTATTGCCATCGGTGCCAGACTTTAGCTTACTGTAGGAAACATCGTATTTTTTATCGCTGTTCAGCTGTTTTATCTGATTCTTGCCATTGGCATCAGATTTTATTATATTGTCACGGTAGATGACTCCCTGGCCTTTATCCTTTATGGTAATATCATTTACCACCAAATAGGCATTGGATTTATTTTCCACCTTTACTTCAGGATTGGTCTTGGCAACCACTGAACCCTTGCCATAGAAGTTGTTGGCGTCCACATTTATGGTACCGCCACTGGCTTCCATCAATCCTGGCAAGGCAACGATTGGAATATCATAACCTTCGGTAACAGGCACCTTAATGGTCTTACCATCAACAACCTTTTCCTCCATAAGCCCCAAGGAATTAAGTTTGGCCTCCAAAAGCTGCATTTCAGCCAAATATCCGGCATAAGCGATAGCCGTTTTGTCGTCACCGCCCTTACCGTCTTTACCATTATAGGCAGAAATCAGCTTGTTCAGTTCATTCCAGCGTTCAGCTAATACATTGGCATAGCTGCCAGTGTACTGCTTCGCTGCTTTTTCCAATTCCGTGTAGTGTCTGCCCTCGTCATCCACTATGGAAATGGTGTAGGATGGATTGTTGCCTTTAGCTGTTACATCATGGGTTTCCACAATCTTGGTAGCATCGTTAACATCAGCAATATCATTATGTCCCAGAAGGTCTTTTGGTACCACCTGTCCAGTAATAGTAACATTAATCTTGTCCTGGAAACCAGCCAACAGGGAACCATCCACCTTGGCATAATTGGTGGATTCATTTACAAACCTATCAACATTTACATTTCCATCACTGGCTGTCTTTACAACAGGTATGGCTTTTCCATCGCCGCCTTCGCCACCATAAATAGTATGATAGCTGGCCTGCTTAAGAATATTTTCCGTACCATTGGCAGCCTTAATGTTAATATTACGCAGAGCTTCCCCTATTGCACCGCTCTCAACCTGCACGCTGTTATTACGACGGTTTTCCACAATCAGATCACGACGCCATCCCAATGGAACAGCAGTATCATTGTGGGCATCTGCTATGGTAAGCTGCTTAACATTGGACTTGCTGCCGTTATTATCAGCCCCGGCATAAAGGTTTATATCCTTATTGCTCTTAATGGTTCCCTTAACTTCCACTGCATTACTGCGATTAATCTTATGCTCGGTGATTGCCGTTGGACCAGCACCAGCTCCACCAGCCACCTTGCCCTCAGCATGAACAGTGCTGTTAATATCGTCAGAGGCAGCCAGGGTTACACCGGCAACATCATAACTGCCATTGGAAGTCAGAGTTGCCCCTGTTCCTAAGGTAACCTTATTGGCAGATGTGTAATCCGTTCTTGACTGCACCACAATAGACTCCGCTATACCGGCATTTAGGCCTGTAGCGTAGTTCTTCAATGCATCTTTATTAAGCGCCTCATATTCCTGGGTACCAACGGTGGTGACCTTGACGTTGTTGCCAATATTCACCTGGGTTCCCTTCTTGATTACATCCTTACTTTCCAGTACGGACATACCCAAAGCATTACCTGCCGTAATATCGAGACGGCTGCTATACTTGTTGTTTTTATTGGTATTGATGTTGTTTTCTGCACCAACATATACCTTGTTGGCAGTAATGTCTGCCCCATTGGCTATGTTGGCTGAGGTGATGCGCCCCTTGTCGCCAATATTCAGTGAAGTATATACGCCGCTGCCCTGAAGAACTCCGCCACTGGCCGAGAAGGTCTGGGTATCCATGGAATCGAATTGCTTGGCGTTAACGTAGACATTATCCTGAGCAAACCATTTACCATAAATATTTGCAGTGGCTGAATTATCAAAATAAGTGATAGCCTTGGCATTAGTACCATAGTCCATCAAACCGCCGCCGGAGCCACGTACATAGGAATCCGTATAGGAATTGCCCGTTGCTCCCATTACCAGCTTATTGACATCACCGCCACCTGCAGTTGTACTTACCAGATCTTCAGCCCTGGTGGTGCCTTTTATTCCACCAGCAGCAAACTTAAGTCCGCTTACAGTAACATTACTGATATCATTTTGACGTGAGGTCATATTGGTGGCATCAATGGTCAAAGTGGCATATCTGGTATTATCTTCATTTTCCGAATTATTCTCATTATTGTTATTGGCATTATTATTAATTGTATAGGAATAATCTTCCTTGCCAATATTGATGGCTGCATTGGTTTTAGTAGTAATATTAGACTCATCACCACTGTACCCTGGCACAGCCATACCAGCCACAGCTACGCTGCGCAGCTTGGAGGTAGCCGTAATTTCGTCCTTTTTACCCACCTGAGCCCCAAAGAATACAGACCCGGCACTAAAGAAGTTGTCGTCTGCCACATTAATCAGGGCACTGCTATTAGCCTCTACTGTAGCCTTGGAAGCCATTCCGGTTACTACAGCAGCGGCATGATTATCAATATCTGTTTTCAGCTTCGGAGCATTGGCTGTCTGGAAGGACAGGGCATCTGCCTCGAATAAATAATTTTTCCCCTTTATGTTTATCTGAGAAGTGCTGCTATCCTTCACATAGGTACTGTTCCAGCCCGCAGAAGCAAGCCCCGCAGCAATTCCTGTGCTGTTGGCAGTAAAATTACCTGTCTTGATGGCATTAATATTGATTTTGCCATCTGACTTCGTGGTATTGATGCTATAGGTTTTGCTTGCATCAGTATTTTCAATATTAACGGCCACGGCGCTGGTATTGGTAATACCAGTATTAATTGCATTTACCGAAGCTGTGCCAGCTGCCACACCATATACATTAGTATTGGCGGTAATGGCGTTATTGGCATTAATCTTCATATCACTTTCAGTAGTAATATGGGTATTCTTAACATTAATCCCGGTAGTACCGCTGGTTTCCACTGTACTGTTAATAGCGTTGGCAGCTATTTTAGTCCCCAAAGTACCTACAGCACCCTGAGTATAAATACCAGGCTTCTTATCATTGTTGTCCCGCTGTTTATCCACGGTATTGGCTAAAATCTCTACATTTTGGCCATACAAAGTGGCACTGTCAAAATTAACATTGGCAGTATTTTTCACATTGGCAGTAGCATGGGTTACCACAAAGGCTCCAAGGCCCACACTGGCCCCCTTGGCATTCAGATTAAGCCTGTTTTTCTCAGTGGCGTCAATGTGCAACATGCCACCAGCAGCATTAATACTGGAGCCAGTAACAGAAAGATTAGCTCCTGATGCGGTCCCCTTCAAATTGGTATCAATTTTAAAGGCTGTACGTTCTCTTGATTTTTGACGCTCGCTGGCGCTCATTCCAACGAAGCTGCCGGTATTATTCTTGTCCTGGGCATTGGCGGTGCTGATTTTGTCCTGTAATTCCTTATCCGCCGTTATACTTGTATTAATAGAAGTGTTTATATGGTTAACGCCGGCTGCCACACCACCAAGGGAAAGGTTAAGCATGCTTGTATCAATATCACGGTCAATACCCACATCTACACTAACGCCCTTCCTGGCAGAAAGTTCACTTTTATTACTAATATTGATATTGGATTTATCTGCAATTGTTGTAATCGCGCTGTTAACCCCTGCACCACCCAAAAGACCGACCTGGGCAGCATCATTGGAATAATCAGCTTTTATGGTGTCATGGGAGCTTACACTTATTGCTCCCGATTCAATTTTAGATTTATTGATAGATACGGACACGTCAGCGGTATGCTTGTTATAATTTACTGTTCCATTCAAGCTGCCGCCCAATCCCGCAACGCCACCGGAAAGCAAAGCAGCACTCTGGATAGTATTGTTACGTGCCTTAACCTCTGCCGCTGCATCATCCTTTTGTGAACCATCAGTATCAGATAAGGTACTGTTGGAAACACTGGCCGCAACAACAGTTTTCTGTTCCAAAAGATTTAGACCAAAGCCTGCAGAGACTCCCACACCAGATAAAGAGACTCCGTATGTATCCATATAGATACGGCTTTCGTTTTCGGCCCAGACATTAGCCTTGTTTTCATAACTCAAATTAAGATTATTAACCTTAGCCGAAACATTCATATAAAGATCATCATGAATCAGGTTTGCATTAAGGGCAGCACCCTCTACAGCCAAACCACCGGCTACGGCCAAATTGGAAATTCCTTGCTTGGAAATGGCCTGTAGGTCAAAATTATAGGCCTTTACATTGGTGGTTTTTTTGGAATCGCTTTCTGCAAGCACAACGCGGCCCAAAATATTGCTGTTCTGGTTAGCACCAAAGCCTATATTACCGCCACCGGCAGCACCCATTTCAAAGGAACCAATATTATTGTAGTCTGATGCTTTTACAGATACATTTTTATATTGATCGATATCAGCGCCTTCATTTACAGAGGTATCATTTAAGCTAGTCTTGGTATCGCCGGAAATATAATTTTCGTTAAATGTTCCAGCTACACCAGCTATGGCTCCCCCGGCACCTGTAAGGACATCAGCTGCTATAGCATGGGTAGAGCTGCTGTCCACCACCAAACCACTAAGCTTGGAATTTGTACGGGCAGACTTAAGGAGACTAGGATCAAAGGTGGCACGGCTTACGGAACCGCTGATAATACCATCAGATTTATTCTTATCAGCAGACTTCATGCCATTATTTACAGAAATCTTATATTTTTCGAATTCAGCAGCATTTTCGGAATCACTGGTCCAGGTGACTAATTTGCTGTCCTTGACAGCTGCCAGGGTATCCCCGGTGATCTGATTGTTGGCCACAGAAACACCAAACCCGCCGCCGGCACCTCCTGCAATAACACCGGCAATGGAGGAAATAGCATCGTCACTTTGGGCTACAACGCCAATATTATTGCTACTGATTATATTTGTCTTATTCATTTCCGCAGTAGTATTGCCACGGATATTGTTATAGCTGTATGAACCACCAATAGCAAAGGTATTTGCCCCAGCCAAACCAATGCCAATACCCAACAGCTTTGTATTGGAGGTAGAATTAATATCCAGATTATACAAATTGCTGGCTTGTGCCGCAGGAGTGTTCAGATAGTTATAAAATGCCTTAGTGTTCTGGTCCACATCGTTAAAGGAAAGACCTACACCACCGGCCAAAACTCCTGAAAAGGCGGTAGCCAAAGCTGCCCCAGCAGTCTTATTGTTGATATCAGAGGTAGCCTTAATATTCAAAATTGCACTAGAATTAACTTCCTGATTAGCAGCCTTCTTTTCATTTACGGAAGTGTTTTCCATACCGGCATTTACATCTTTATAAACATTGGTACGGGCTACACCGCCCTGAAGATTTACACTGCCCTCAATACCAACACCAACACCTACAGTTGTGGCTCTGGATTTATCGTTGGCTAATACATCCATTTGGGCAGTATCATCCTTTGGAGCATTAATAACGGCGTCCTTAATCAGGGCCTGAGTAGTTTCCCGCTGGTTCTTTTTACCGATATTAGCATAGGCCACACCACCGCCGATACCGGCTACACCACCTACAGAGATGTTAAGGCCACCGGCAATTGTAGTCTTGGAGGTTGTATTTTCAGCATTAACCTTCAGTCCCTTTACATTGACAATTTCAGTACCCTTCTGTCCCTTGCTTATAATCGCCTCACTGCTGTTGCTTCCTTCGTTTACTGCAACTGCACCATTTAAGTTAAACTTCGAGGCACCAACCCCGGCACCTATTGCAAGGACATAAGTATTATTTTTTGCATTCAAATCAAGGGTACCATCAGATTCGTTGGCCCCAAATTTAATTTCCCCACCCTTTACGTATACACCGGTGGTATTATTCATATCATTATTGGCAAAGGTCATACCAACACCAACATTGGTGGACGCGTTAAACTGACCGGCCACGCTAACAATGCTGGATTTATTATCCGCTAAGGCACTGACAGCATTTGCAGACAAGCTGCTATCCGTAATGTTCACCTTGTTGTTATTGGTAACGTTGTGCCAGCTTATGCCACCTGCACCGCCAAAGTAGTTGGAACCAATGGAAGCACCTGCCGCTGTTCCCACAATCTTCGTCTGATTGGTGGTGGTGGTATAAATAGAAGCTCCCTTTAAGGTTGCTCCAGTGATATCCACTGACAGATTATTCTTGATATCGTCAATACCTACACCTACGCCGGCACCATTTCCACTTAAATTGATGCCCGCAGCCACGTTCAGCACCAGACTGCTTCCTGGAATGGTAGTATTGGCATTGTTATCGGTATTTTCTTTTATTTCCTTGTTGTTGTTTTCATCCACAACTGCTTCGTTGTTGATGGTTTTCTTGGCTGCAGTTGCAACGTACTTGTCAGTAATGTTATTAACATCAATGCCGTTGGCCTTCAGCTCTTCCTTTTTGGCATCGGTTTTAGGCTTTTCTATCTCCTTGTCATGGGCAATCAAAGACACATCCCCGCTGGCGTCTATTTGGGTGCCATTGCGAACAGCTGCCTGAACGTTATTATTAATTTCATTGTAGGCCACAGCGCCGTCAAGACCAATGGCTGACTTGCCGCCACCCTTGCTACCGGCAACTGCCACGTTAAGATGATTTATAGACTTGGCAGCTTCCACATAAAAGGCATCTATTTTTTTGTATTCTCCGCCACTTATCATGCTGACCAGATTATTGGACAGATCGCTGATGGATACAGAGCCACCCAAATTGACAGAGGTACCATCACTGCCTGTCCAGTTGGCCGCCAAGCCACCAGCAAGCTGCCAGTTGCTAGCTGTGGCAGTGTTTGTAATATTAGTCTTTGTCGTACCCTCGAAGTTTTTGTTTACGTCAGTACCAAGCATCATGGCTCTGACATTATTATTAACGTTGTTGTAGGATACGGAACCACTGGCTGTGAGATTGCTGCCGCTGCTGGAATTAACACCCAGGGCCAGGCCGCTGGCCACCTCTGTACCAGATTTTTCTGCCGTATTGGAAACACTGTCGGCTCCTTCAATCTGAGTGTTCATTATGAGTGAATCCACGGTTCTGGCAGCATTCACATAGCCCACAGCTCCACCAACAGCAACTGAAGGACTTTCGTTTTTCTTCAGGGCATTATAAGCTGCTCCCCCGGCGAAGGAGCCAAGGAAGGTGTTGTCAGTAGCACTGACTGCCACTTCGGTCAAAGAAGAATTAGCAGCTTCATTTTTCTCAATTATAATTCCATCTACAGTTGCCGCAGTATCGTTGATTCCCTTATTTATAGCGGCACTTCCCGCTGCAGACAGTCTGAAGCCTCCTTTACCGCCAAGGTTCTTATCGTCAGCCTCCTTATTGCTTTCATTGGAGCCGTTGACAGTGTCTGTAAGCTTGCTGCCTTTAAGCCAGTTATCAAATTTATCACGCTTGTTGGCGAGTTTTTGAATAAGGTCGCTTCCCTTATCAAATAGAGTCCTGTCGGAGCCTGCGGTTCCAGCTATTTCAGCTCCAATACTGTTTATAGTACCGGTAGTTGTAGCAGTAACATCCAATTTATTGGCCTGCCAAAGGATTTCATCCTCTGCATCAATAGGAGCTTCAAAATCTGTGGCCGCACCAAAGAAATCATCATCCACGGAGCCCAACTTTTCGGCCAGTTCACGGGCCAGTACTGAACGGTTGGTGGTGCGGTTTTCCGCCTTATTTTCTTCCGTGTCATCAGCTTTATCTGAAGCTTTCTTTATACCTTCGCCATTATCTGCCACCTGTACAATATTATTGGTATTATAGTCCACATAGTTGACACCAATACCCACAGCACCTACAGCATCCTGTCCACCCAAAGTGAGACCACCGGTAATGGCATTAATGGTGGTATTATTTTCCGTATGGAGGTTTATGGTACCATTATTACTGCCTTCATCCGATCCATCCGGTTTTCCGGTGGCAGTCAGCGTTGCCTCATCATCAATAGACACAATGCTGTTGCCTGTGCCCTTTACAATATTCACCATACCGCCGATATTAAGCGTATCAGCCTTGCCGGAGGAATAGACAATATCCACCTGCTTCATATTGTTGACGCCATTAATATCTATTGCATTGCCTTCAATTATGGTATTTTTGCCCACCATAACCAAGCCGGTTCCGTTTATCTCCTGATGAGCTACACTAGCCCCCATGCCCACTTTGCCAGACTGATCCAGAGTACCATATTCGCCCCCCTTACCGGTAAGGGTAACTGTATAGGTACCAGATTCCGCTTTTATACCGGTATTGCCATCAGCTTTAATGGTTGTTTCTTCGCCAATTAAAACGGCAGCATTATTCTGTAATTCGTTTACTTGCACAGAGCCAGTGGCAGTAAAATTGCCGGAGCCATCCTCAGACTGGTTCTTGGACTCAGTGCGAACATGGTAATGGGTATAAGTGGAAGGATGGGTAAGATTAAGGGCATTTTCGGCTGTGCTGATGAGGCGCGCCTTAATATCCAGACCCAATTCGCCATCTTCCTTAACCTTATCAATGGCTTCCTTAAGCTTTTCCCAATTGGATAGTGTAGAAGGAATTTTAGTAGGGTCGCTCCAATCGATGGCTTTAACATTTTCATCCCAATTTTCCAAAGCAGCTTTATAGGCATCCTTTATATCCTGTGGAAGATTAGTTATTGCCTCGTAGGATTCTTTCACCTGTTTCCAGGCTTCCTTTACGTTATACAATCCTTCAGCTGCCGGGTTATAGTCCATGTGAGCTTGGGCGTTAATGTTTATACTGCCGGAAGCATACAAGGAAGCTACAGGATTTTCACCGATTTCATCAATTTCATCATTTGCATCGTCATCATTTTCGTTAGACTCTTTAGCATTTGCTATTTTGACAGTGGCATTATTTTTTACATTGTCCACCAGTACGGCAGCATTAATAAGAGCTCCGGTGGTGGCAGCACTGCCATCCGAACTCTTGGCGTGGGTCATGGAGTTAACTACATTCATGTGGAAACCACCGATTTGGTTGCCGTCATCATCTGTGCCGCCAATCATGGTTTCCGCATTTATATTAATATTGCCTTTATTATCACCATTTTCATCATTACCATTAATGGCCTCCAGAGCAGCGTTAATCTCTACACTGCTGCTGTTTTCCTGATTAAAAATACCCACTGTGGCCCCGGCATCGCCGTATTTTTTCAGCTTGCCTACCAATTCATCCCCATAGTCCACCAATTTATCAAAAAACTTATTCAGGGAGCTTTTCTGGCTGCTATCCAGTGGCTTTAATTCCACAGGCTGGGTATCCCCATCAAATATCTGCCCCGACATTACACCCAAGGTATTATTTACCGTCATCAGATCCTTAGCGACAGTATTATTGGCACTGACATCAATGGATGAGGCGGAAATATCTTTGTTGATGGTAACATTTGCACTGGTCTTGTCATTTACATAGGCCACACCGGCGGATAATACACCGCTTTCCTCATTCATGGCCGAGGAAGCTGTAACCTCCATATCCTCCTGCATACTAGCTGTGGCTTTAAATTCCCCGGCAGTATGAATTTCTTCGTTGACCTTGACATTTGCACTGCTTTCGGAGTTGACAATAGTCACGGCACCATAAACAGACGGAAGCTTCGTGGTAGTATCGCCTTCCTTCCGCTGAACATTCAAACCTTTGGCAGTTGCCAAAATAGTGGTATTGGTGTCCGCCGCCAAATTAACACCATCAATTTTTTCCTCGCCCTGCTTAAGCTCCAGACCTTTATTTACCGTAACCTCAGAGGTATTCTTTCCCGTTACATTGGTATAGGCTCTGGCCATAACGCTGGAATTCACATCCATGGTCAGATTGGCTGAGGCTTTGGCATCCAAGGATTCAGCTTCAATCGTGCCACCCAGTGAAACGCTGGCTTCATTGGACCGATTGCCAGTGCCTTCCATAATGCCCAACAGGAACAGGTCTATCCATTTGGTCCATTGAGAGGAGTCCGGCTTCAGCAAATCCGCCGAGTCTTTGCCAGAAGTCTTTTTTAGGTAAAGGTACATGCCATACCTTAAAGCAGCATCCTTAATTATTGACTCACGGATCTTCTTTTGAACCAAATCCTTGGTCCGCTGGTCCTGAAGATATTCAAATATCTGACCTTCCTTGTAGGAAGTATTGGCATCCGCAGATATTTTTACCGCACCATCAGTAGTTATTTTTCCCTTGTTGGTAACAGAAGACGCATTATCAGCGGCAAATAATTCCTTGAGCCATCCTTCTTCCCACTTATCCCAGTTCTTTAATTCGTATTCGTCCTTATCCTTTACCTTAGTGGCCTTTAATGCAGGCAATTCACTGTCATCTACGTTTTTGAAGCTGGCAGCCTTTAAGACAATATCTCCACTGCCATCTGTTCTTTGAGAGGCAGTTAAGCCTTGAGGAATCTGCTGGGCAATTTCGCTGTTAACAACATTCTCAAACTGAATATTGCTAATGCTTTTTAGCTGGGCACCATCATTAATGTCAATAACCCCGGCTCCCAAAACAATACCACTATGGGTGTTAATATGGCCGGATACTTCAATATTACCTGTAGTAGCTGGCTTGCTATCCTCATCACTGGCCATCAGCGCAGTAATTTCATCTAGCCCAAATTCTTCGCCACTCTTGTTTAAATTATCTTTACCATTGTATAGCTCCTTGAAGGCATCCTTCTGTACCACCATACCGGTAAAACTGCCAGCATTAATAACCCCCTGAGAGCCCACAACAATTCCGTCAGGGCTGAGGAAATACAAATTGCCATCGATTTTACCATCTTTGACAGCATTTAATACGCCATTAATATTAACCTCGTTATTAACCATATTTACCAAGGTATTGGCATAATTACTGCTGTCCTTCATATTGAAGTACATATCGGCCCGGTCACCATTTCCAAGGGAAAACTCCTTAAAACGGTTAACCCCCAGACCATCATCACTGACAAACTGGGCATAAATCTTATATAAGTCATCCTCTTTAACAATAGTAGATTCCTGTCCACTTATGGCAGTAATTTTAGTTTTAATTTCCGTTTCTGCAGGGACCTCATCAGCATAGGCAATTCCGGACGGAAAGACAGAAAGACACCCTAAAGCAAGGCCAAGCACAATTTTACTGGCCAAAATATTGTATGCGTATCTATCCTGTTTCTGGTCATGTTCAGCAGCGTGCTTTCTTATCATTTTGCGATATTTTCCTGACTGCGACATGATAATCCCTCCTTGCCTATAGTTCTATCCTTGAGAATAGAAAATAATTATCCTCCAATAAATATTCTACAAAGTAACGTTAAATTCCTGCAATCATTCCCAAGAATTGTTTTTACCACATTCTTCTAAAAGTAACTGATGCCATAATGTCTTTGTCGTGGCTGCCCTTTTGGAAAGCCAAATCACCAGCCAGAGTCCAGCCAGGGGCAAACTCAGCCTCGCCGCCAATAGACATTATGAAATGGGTCTTGTCCTGCTGTCCCCGCAGCTCATAACGCTTGGTATCATTACCAACATAGCCGTAGGTAAACTTTGGATCAGCACCAGTGAAGGCATGCTTTACGCCAAGACGCAAGGCATAGCTGCCCTTGCTCAGATATCGTTTAAATTCCAAGCCAAGGCCCCCGGCGAAATAGGTATTGGACTGGCTGTCCACACGATGACCGAAAATGCCGGCCCCACGTTCGGTATAGCCATCCTGCCACAGCTGGGAAAGCTGTACATTGGCATAAGGGCTGATATGCCAAATCTTCATATTCTTGGCATTTAAATCGTATTTATATTCACCGCCAAGCTCCAAGATGCGGCTGTTATAATCTGCTTTTGCCTGTAAATCCAGACCGGTAAGACGACGAGTCAAATCATTGTTTATCCAACCATAATCCAAGTACACATAGCCATTATGAGGCCCATTGCTATAACCGCCATACAGGCCTACACGGGTATCCTTTACCCCATTATGGGATAAATTGTCCGCAAAGGAGAATTGACCATAGCTAACAAAGGCACCGGCCCGCCAATGCTTTCCATAGGCACGGTCCCAGCCACCAGCCATGGTAGTTCCCTGATAGTAGCTGCTGCCACTGCCTTCGCCCCAGTTTCTGGCCACCTTGAACCAGAAATCATTGTCCACAGGCTGAGCCAGCTTCATATCCATGGTCAAAGCCTTGTCGTCTTTACCATCATCCAGCTTGGAGGTTGGAATAGCCACCTTAACTTCTTTTGAAGCAAAGGCTTCTGACAGACGGGCGGAAAGTAAATGACTGGTCATGGTATTGCTTTGGGTCATTACCATGTTGTTTGGAGCTGGGCTTGATGCAATGGCCGTAAGGGCTGCCTTGGCCTCACCAGAATCCATACTGTATAAATCACGCATTTCATTGACACGACCATCTCCATTGGCTGACAGATGCAACTGCATATCCGTCATGGCATCGTAGGCCTGCTGTTGGGTGCTGTCTATTGGGCCAAGATTATTAGACGCAGAAGTCGTTACCTTCAATGTGGTACCATCAATGATGCCGATTGTATTCAGCATACCCGTAGCTGCGTATGGCTTTGTAGTATTGCCTAAAGTACCTTCTATTTCATCTGCCTGTAAAACTTCCATTTGTTCATTTGGCAAGGCATTGGTCACCGACAACATGGAGCCATTTATAGATGCCTTTCCGTCCACAATAATCTGGCCATTATCACCGCCGGCAAAGCCTCTAAGCTCGCCATTGGATACCAGATTACCCTCGATGTTCATATTGCTGTTTTCGCTATTGGCACCTATGGAGCCGTAATTATAGAAATTACCTGTAGTATCGTCTGTAAAATCTGAAGCAAAGTCATCATCAGAAATTTCATTTACGATGAAATTTCCGCCATACAACGCTGCATCCTCCGCTACATTAACACTAACCACATTAGCTGTACCATTATAGGTCAATGTTCCATTGTTTACATTGACCTTCATATTATCCTCACCGGTAATATCGCCATTGTAGGTTAGATTAGTATTAAAATTTAGATTGGTAACTAAATCAGGAATATAATCCGAATACCAATATCCATTTTTTCCAAAGTTTCCTTTATACTGAAGTCGCAAAACATCACGATTATCGTTGTCTTCGTCTTCGTCATAGGCTCCTTCATAGGCAGCATCACCAAATTGCTTCCAATCCGATGTAATATTGCCGTAAATTTTGGCCCCATCATTAATATTTATATTTTTAACGAAGGCATTTTTACCGATGTAAATGGCATTTTCATCACCAGAAAGGGTTCCGGAAAGATTATAGTTATCCACCATAGGCCCATTCAATTCATCGGCAACAGAATTGAACTCATCGGAATCCATTTTAGTCAGTTTTAGATTTTCAGCTTCAGTTATATTGCCATCATCATCTATATCACGAGAGTAGCGAATATAGGAACCGCGATACTCACTATCAGGGGCCCCTAATAAATTTGAGCCAAAGTCAAACCGTATACCGGTACCACCTTCACCATTAGCTGTAACTGTACCAGCCTGATTAACAGTATGATTGCGGCCATAGGCCACCAGAATACCATTTCCTCTATAGCCATCGGCGTGAATTTCCGTATTCTCCGGAATAATGAGAGTATTGTTTACACCATCCACCCGGACACCAGTACCACCATCGCCTACAGTCAGAATATTGGCCGCCTGGGTTATATTATTATCGTAACCATAAATATGTAGGCCGATACCTAGAGGAACCTTGCTGAAGGTGTTATTTAAATAGGCTGTACCGTCAGCATTACGGGCAAAGTAGCCCTGGGTATTGATTAATGTTCTGCCATTATTGTAAATGGAACGACCATAATATGCCTTGCGGTCAATATCGTATCCAATATCATTCATTACAGCCAATTCCGCTTCTAAAAAGGTAGTATAATTCCGGTAGGATCGATGGCTCATTATACCAGCGGTTTCGATGTGGGAGCCCTCAAAAGTGAAAATCCCATCCTCCTTTTCCCAGCCTTTGACTGGTAAACCGTTTACCCCATAAAAGGTGCCACCATCAAGAGCAGCTGTCACATCACTGCCAATAAAGAAGGCATAGCCTTGTCTGCCAGTCAGATTATCACCATTGTCACCTTCTCCATTATCCACGATAAAATAATCAGATTCCTTTACCTCAGGATGGTCTTTCTTTAAATCATTGAAGAAATCACTGGTCATAATTTGCATACCAGGCTTGGCAGGATTCAGATTTTGGTCCACCAAATGACTGGACCAGTTATTTAAGCTATCATCAAATCGTTTGTAATACTCATTTTTATCATTAACTGGAATGTTCCCACCACTTAATTCTTCACCATTTTCATCAGTTGTAACATCATTTATAGCAATTCCTAAGGCATGACCCAATTCGTGACGGAAAATTGCTATATAGTCAGCCGCATGTTCGTTTGTAGGTAACACCGTATCCCCGTCTACCCACCATCCATCAATGGCACCTTCACGATGAGCCCCCATATATTTACCAATAATTATTCTACTATAAGCATAATCACCAGCTGGAAACGGATCTTCTGAGGCAGCTAAATCAAAGGTAATGGGCGTCAGATTACGTATTCCCTGAAATGACTCTGTAATATAGTTTGTATTTGGATATACCATTTTATCTGTAGTTCCATTGGCAGTGAAAAAATTAGAAAGGGCCGAGGCATTTTGAAGATCTTCTTGGGTAGTAACATAAATTTGCCACGGAGTAGAATTTTTTCCCCTGAGGCTAAGCATATCCGTCCAATAATAAAGTGCTTTAAGGCTACCTTTTACCAGTGATTCATCCAGCTCATATTCGGCTGGTGTAATAAAGTAATCCCCTTCATAGCCTAAGCCCTCATCTTGATGCAATATATTAAGCTCTGCTACCGGTATGCCACCATAGCTAACAGTCCAGGTGTCAGCCTCTTCAGCCGCCTCTGTCCAGGAAGGCGCACTAATAAGACTGGTTAGAATAGCTGTTACCAGCATTGCTTTCTTACTGTTGGTTATTTTCCTACCCTTAACTCGTTTCATAATGCTCCCTCCATATATATCAAAGATTGCTATATTTTTAGTTAAAAAACATACTTTTATAATTATTATCGAAATAATAAGAATTATAATTTACTACTTCCCTATACTTATATACGATTGATATTCTATTATCTTACAAAAAACTAACTTGAGAATTGAACTTATCTTATCACCGACTGACAGCAACATCAGTAAATGGATATACAAAAAGAGAGCACATCTGCTGATATGCCCTCCTTAAATAGATTTTTGAGGTAATACTGTTATTACTTTCTTATGTTTTTTCTAAAATTGTTTTCAACCGTTCACGGGCCTGCTTTAAGGCTACACGTACAGAGCTGGGAGCCATGCCTAGGGCTTCTCCGATTTCATTGGATTTCATGTTCATCCAATAGGTCATTTCCAAAATCTTCTGCTCACGCTCAGGCAGCTGCATAATTGCAGCCTTTAGCTCATCGTCCTGCTCCTTGTCAACATACTGCTGCTCTGGTGTAGCCTGCTGATCCGCCGGGTCAAAGCCCTCATCCCAGGAGGTATGGGCAGTATAAGCCTTACTCCCGTAGTGTTTGTTTACCACATTTTGGGCAATGCGAAAGAGCCAGGTGGAAAAGGCTCCCCGTTCCGGATCATAATCTCCCAGATGCTCATACATATTAAGAAATGTTTTACTGACAAATTCGTCAGCTAAAGAGCTGTCCTTTGTTTTTCCCAATAGATACTGATATACCCGAGGAAAATAATAATCATATAACTCTGTAAATGCTTCTTCATCAGTGATGGCCTGCCTGGCCCGCTGACTCCAATACAACGTGCTGGAAACCATAGCTACTGCTCCCTTAATCAAATCATTTTCTTTCTGATAGTGAGTATATTTTTCTTTCCCTGGCGTTCATAGGATATATTATCCACTTTTTTCTTTACCAAATATATGCCAAGCCCGCCTATTTCCCTGTCCTTCAGGGCAGCATCAATGTCTGGGTCATCCTTTTCCAATGGATTATACGGAACCCCTTCATCGATAAATTTAAGCTCAATTTCCGACGGTTTACCATAAAGCTTACCTTTTATAATTGCCACTGCTTCCTTGTCCTTATATGCATATTCTGCAATATTGACAAATATCTCCTCCACCACCAGCATCAGCTGATTTATTGAACGCTCTGAACAATCGATGGCACGTGATATTTCTGTAATAAAGGATACAATTTTAGGCAATTCCTCAACTTTTGCTGGAATAACTATTTCTTTTTCCGAGTCCATATCATCACATCCCTTATAATATAGAACCAACATGGTAATATCATCAGACTGCTCCACATTTTCTCCCGTTCCCTTTATGTGACTTATAACAGCCTCATTCATGCCCTTAATGATTTCCTTCGGAGCTGTTTCTGTACCCATTTCCCTAAGTACATGCTCCATTCTTTCCTTGGCAAAAAAATCCTGATTTCCATTTAAGGCACCTGTTACACCATTTGTGTAGAGGAATAAAAAGCTATTTTGCTTTAGATGTATTTTATTTTCAGTATTCTTCCAGTTAGCTTTTACACCTAAAACTGCATTTGTTTTGAAGGAAGGTAAATATGATATTGCTTCTCCATCCATCAAAGCAGGTGGATTATGGCCACAATTTACATAAGTAAACTCTCCTGTTTCAATATTTAATATTCCGGCAAAGACAGAAACAAAATAGTTTTCTTTATTGGCGTCAATAATCTGATTATTGGCATAATATAAAGCAGCTTCCAGGGTAACCCCCTTCTTCATTGCGCTTAAAATATTATTTTTAATTACTGTCTTTACTCCAGCCATAAACAAAGCTGCTGGAACTCCCTTATCGGAAACATCGCCTATGGTTACTGCCAAATACTTTTCATCAATTAAGTAATAATCGTAGAAATCTCCCCCCACCTCTTTAGCTGTATACATAGCGGCAGCCAATGAAAATTCATCTCTTGGTGGTAATGGAGAAGGCAACAGGGATATTTGAATGTTGGTAGCAGCAGAAAGCTCCGCCTCAACACGGGATTTTTCCTTGGCTCTATAGGCAATTTCCTGGGTATAGTGGTTAAGGGCATCGGTCATTTTATTAAAGTTTTCTGCCAGCTGCTCCAGTTCATCACCAGTATGTATCTGAATTTTGTATTGGAAATTTCCCTTGGCTATTTCATCCGCCCCAGCCATAAGGGCATATACAGGCTTGGAAACCCGTGTGGCAATTTTGGCACTGCAATATAAAATAAGGGAAAACAACACCAATGATATGACGATAGTTAAACCGCCCATCAATAAAATAATACGTGCAAATGATGTGTAGAAAATATTCATCTGCTCTACCATCCGATGTTGGGCAGTTACAGCATCCTTCATTACTTCTTCCTTTGATACGAGGGTCCCCATACACCAGTCAGTATTGTCAATAGGAGCGTAGGATAGGAAATATTCTTCGTTGTCTACAAACACCTTTTCATATCCTGTAAAGCGCTGACGCATCCGCTTTAAGACCTTGTTAGGAGGAAAAAATGACTTTTGGACGGTACTCAAAAGAATTACGCCCTTTTTATTTATAATAAAGCTCTCATGAACCTTTCCCTCTTCTTCCTGAATAAATAAGTTCTTTGGGGAACAGTCCACTCCTAAAACACCAGCTATACCATTTTGATCAAAGTACGGCATAACACAGGAAATAATTTTTACTCCCGTTATTGAGGTATATACATCACTAAATACAGGTTCCTGGCTATTCATTCCCTCTGTATACCAGCCACGCTTACGGGCGTCATAAGTATCACGCCATTCCTCACGGCTGAGTATGGCAACATACCCCTTTTCATCGGAAGTATCATAATAAATGGTATAGCCATTTTTGGAAGCAACAAAAACATTTACATAATACAATCCCAAGGATTGCATTTGCTCCCCTATATTTGATACCAGCTGAATTTCCTTTTCCAATTCAGGAGTTATCCCCTGGGACTTAAGCTCAGGACTAAAATGAACATAGGGTATTCCGCCAGGAAGATTTCCATCGGCAGCATTAGGAAGCTTCTTAAGCTCGTAGTTTTGTGGTGATTTTAATATCTCAGAAACTTCATTGGAAAGGTATTTTACATCCTCTTTTATGGCGTTTACTTCAAAGGATACTGTTTCGGACTTTAATTCCACAGACCTGTCCATAGTTTCCTGGGTCTGTTCCTTGGCAAAATCCCTGTTATAATCAGCTACAACGACGGTTGCTTCTTCCTTATTGGCATTAAAAGAATCCCATACCCCGTATAACCCATAAAAAAGGGAAGACCCCAAAAACAGGAAGCTCAATAAGCTGCCCAGCAGCATCAGCATAAACAATCTCTTTTTTATGTCCAGCTTCATTGCTTCCATCACCCTTTAACGCCATTATATTTTACGGCCACCATGGTTATATCATCAGATTGCTTTGCTTTACCAACAAATTTAGCAACATCCTGCCTTACGCTGTTTATAGTTTCCTTAGGAGAACTATCTCCCAAGTCTTTCAATATCTCCTCCATACGCTCCTTGGAATACATTTCCTTATCTTCATTCATGGCTTCAGTAACGCCATCTGTATAAAGGAGCAACAGGGAATCAGGCTTCAGCATAATGCTTTGCTGTTTATATTCAATGCCTTCCATAAATCCCATCATAGGACACTTTCCCTTTGGCAGATACAAAAGCTCCTTATCATGGAGAAGAACAGGTGCGTTGTGGCCAGCATTTACGTAAATCAGTTCACCAGTTACTGTATTCAGGACACCAGTCCATACAGTAACAAACATACCATCATTACTGAGCTGTGAACACTGATCATTAGCCAATGTAACTGCATTAGCCAATCCATCCTGATAATACAAATTAATACAATTTTTGAGTATAATCCTTGAAACTACCATGAAAATAGCGGAAGGAATCCCCTTATCAGATACATCTGCTATGGTGAAGGCCAAATGGGTATCATCCAAATAGTAGTAGTCATAGAAATCTCCACCGACCTCTATGGCAGGCTGCATATCAGCATCGAGAGAAAAAATTGATGATGTGATTCCTCCCTCAGGAAGCATTCCCTTCTGGATTTTTGTGGCTACGTCAAGACCAGCTGTAACTTCAGCCTGTTCCTGGGTTACTCTGGTCAGATCATCCATATATTTATTGAGATCCTTGGTCATGGCATTGAATCTGTCAGCCAAAAGCTCAATTTCATCGCCGGAGTTAATTGAAAGCTCATCCGAGAAGTTTCCCTCAGAAATATGTTTTACACCTTCTGATAATTTTCTGATAGATTTTGAAAAATGCCCCGCCATAGGACGGCTTACCAAAATGATTGAAATTAATAACAGA
Source organism: Anaerovibrio lipolyticus DSM 3074 (assembly GCF_900141865.1). GTDB lineage: Bacteria > Bacillota > Negativicutes > Selenomonadales > Selenomonadaceae > Anaerovibrio > Anaerovibrio lipolyticus. The sequence continues at coordinate 29,983 of NZ_FQYW01000009.1, forward strand.
ATAAATGCAATTAGACTAATTGTTCGAACACCGGAAAACACAAGCTGTAATTCATTTTGTATTTCCTTAAATTCTGATTTCACCAAATATCCAATATAGTCTGCTGGTTCCTGAACCTCATTGTAGGAAATAAGCTCTCCTAAACTCCAGCCCTGTGAACCCACAGGTGCATATACCAAAAAATAAGAGTCTTCGTAAATATCAACTACTGTGGAGCCTGTTTCTCCTGCAGTCATACTTTGAGCAGCTTGGGCCAATGATTCAATACCGGAATTGCGCAAATCAAAGTCGGAACGGTCTGTAGCCAAATCCTCCACGGATAAAGAGGAATAAATCACATGGCCTTTGGAATCCAGTAAAAAGCTGATATCACTCTTATCTCTTGTATTGTCTTCCATAGCCGCAGACAAGGTTGATGACGGAATTGAAACACCCAATACACCGGCTATTCCATCCTTATCCTTATATGGCATGGCAACAGATAACATTGCTCTGCCACCTGCTGAAGAATATAACGGAACATATAATGGTGCATCTTTTATTTCAGCCTGCATTACATATTTATACCAGCTTCTATCCCTGGCATCATAGTCTCTGGTCAGAGCCGCTTGGGGCAAATTAACCTTGTCATTATCATTCGGCAAGATATCCATGCGAAGGCTCCAGCCATTCTTGGAACCAATGTAAAAAAACAAAGGTCGGGCCTTTTCCCCCTTACTTAAATTATGCAGAGTAGCATTCAAATCGTTGGCAACCTCAACAGCATATTGAGGTGAATAATCATCTGCTCCCGGTAGATAATACCATTCACCGCTGTACACCGTCTCAGTGCGTGGATCCTTAGGTATAATACTTTTATTTTTGATTGATGAATCTGATATCTGGCTAATTTTATCGGATAATATTATTAAATTACCCTCCATTTCGCCAATGATCTCATTAATGTGATAAGCCTTTAAGCGAATAATATTTTCCAGTCGTTTGCGGGCCAGCTTCTGAGAATAGTTTACAGCTTCATCGCTTACCCCCTGAGCCATGGTAAAGGCCTGTTTGTCCAAGGTATCATAGGCTGTATTCAGCCCCAAGGTCAATATAGCCCCCAAAAGCACAGCGGTAATTAACCCGGAAATGCCCATGAGAAGCAATATTTTACGTCTAATATCCAACTTCACAGACATTTCCTCCCCATAAATACTACAGACTAATAATTATCACCATTAAGGCAGCTGTTCGACTGAATCTATCATGGTTACAAGCATATCCATATTGGAGTCTTCAAGAATCTCCTTTACAAATCCATCTGCACCGCAAATGACAAATTCTTTTCCATCTGCCTTGGATTTTTTGGCAAGTCGTAAGAGAACACGGATACCAGCAGAGGAAATATATTCCAGTCCTGATAAATCCGCCGCCATTTTTGCAGCGGCAGCCATAGTTTCCTCAGCCTTTGAGCCAACATCCTCGGCATTAACTCTGTCCAGTCTTCCCTGTAGAAATAAAACTGACCATCCTTTTTTTCCTCTATAGAAATATTAATATCTTCCACGTTTCTTCCTCCTTAAAATATCTCAGTACAAAACATAATCCCCAAAAGTAATCAAGGGAGTATATATAACTTAGCCCCTTGTCTAAGTTCATTTAGGCAAGGGACTCTAGTTATATTAATCTTTTCTTAACTATTACTATTCGTTATTCAATTGTAATTTCCTGCTTTGAAGCATTTATTGCATTCTAATTATCCATTAATTTCCGCAACCTTCAGTGCCTTATCTGCTGATAATCCACCTTTTTCTGCCTCAACATAAAGTGGAACATCCATATCCACAGGTACACCCATGGCCTTTTCCAAAGTCACACGATAAAGATTATATTGGTAAAGGGCATTGGAATAATTTGATCTGGCCTGAGTCAGCTTTTCCTGGGCATCCAGCAAATTTAGCAATATATCTACGCCTTCCTCATAACGGACTTGGGCTATAGTATAGCTTTCCTCAGCTTGCTTCACCGCCGCTGTAGCTTCTTTGATGTTTTTTTCCGCAATTTTCATTCTCTCGTATGCGGAACGTGTTTCCAGGCTAATATTCTTTTTTGTATATTCAGCATTATATTGTGATTGCTGTACCAAGGCATCAGCTTGGGATACATTGGCGGCAGTTACACCGTTATCAAAAATATTCCATTTAAAATTTATAACTGCGGATAGACTATCAGTACTTTCCATGCCAAAGGGTTGCCCTCCTGCAATCCCTCTTCCGATACTGCCGGAAACCTTTGGCCGATAGCCGGCCTTAGCTATATCTTTATTGGCATCAGCTATTTTTATACCATAATCTGCAGCGATTCCATCAGGACGATGCTCAAGAGCATATTCCTCGCATTCCCAAAGCTCTTTTGGATATGGTTCATAGGAAAATACATCTGTAGGCTCCACATTAACATTGTTGGAAAGGCCCATTGCATTAATTAAATCATATTTTGCAATTTCCATATTGCCCAAGGCTGACACCAGACTTTGACGGTTATTGGCCAAGCGTACCTCCATCATCAGCACATCCGCCTTGGCTACAGCACCTTCACTGAATTGTTCATTAATCAGCCTTAATTGGCTATTGGACATTTCCACTGCCTCCTTTGCAATTCTGGCCACATCCTTTTGATGCAGAAGATTTGCGTAGGCATTAGCTGTTTTGTACCTCACAGTCTGCTTTACATTTTCCAGATTCAAATCCGCCTGATTTAACAAATAGCGGTTCTTATCAATCTTTCCTTCCAGTTCTCCACCAGTATAAACAGGAATCGTAAGACTCCAGCTGTTGGAATATGAAGTATTATAAAAATACCTTCCAGTTCTACGAGATCTGTTACGACTGAAATTAGATTCCCAACCTACAGTTGGACCATCGGACCGCCGGGCAGATGACAGTCCCCATTTGCTGGCTTCCCTTCCCTTTTCTGCTGCATGAATCTGATCATTATTACTCAAAGCAATATCAATGCTTTCAGCCAGGGAAAGGCTCAAATTTTCTTCCGTATTTTCAATGACAGGCTGTGATTCGGCTGCAACCTGCCCTATATTACAGGCTACCAGCATTAAAGCTAAAATAAATGATTTCTTCATAAATGGATTCACCTTCTACAATCTATGCTATTTGCCTTTTTACAAGGTCAGCAAATATACCACCTTTTTCCACAAGCTCATCAAAGGTACCCATTTCCGCTAAACGACCATCATCCATGACAATGATGCGATCGCAGTTCCTTATGGTGGACAAGCGGTGGGCTACAATTATACGGGTGGCTTTTAGCTTATCCAAGCTGCGGGTAACAATTGCCTGGGAACGATTATCCAATGCACTGGTGGCTTCATCAAAAATAAGCAAAGAAGGTTTTCCGGCCAGAGCCCGGGCTATAAGAATACGCTGACGCTGGCCACCGGAAATATTAGAGCTGCCCTCACTGATTACTGTCTGCATACCCATTGGCATTTCCGCAATATCCTCAGCCACGCCTGCTGCCTCAGCGGCATCCCAGGCGTCGTCCTGGGTCAGATTTCTTGTACCTACGATGTTTGTATAGATATCCCCGGTCATAAGCTGGCCATTTTGCAATACAACACCTAACTGTGAACGAACCGAAGGAAGGGACAAGTCTGCCAGATTCTGTCCATCGTAGGAAATACTGCCCTTTTGTGGTTGTTCAAAGCCCAATAGCAAACGAACCAAGGTGCTTTTCCCACTGCCGGATTTACCAACAATGGCAACATTTTCGCCAGCAGCAATAGAAAAGCTAACGTTATGAATAACGTCATCGCCCTTAACTTCTATGGTTCCTCCATTGCCATCTGGTACTACCAACGTATATGCAAAGGACAGATTTCCCACCTCAAGGGCCCCGGAGAGCTGCCCAGCATCCTGCTTTTCCTCGTTGCTTTCCGGAACCTCATTTAAAATCGGCTTGAGATTTTCAATCTGAGGCTGAATGGCGAAATATTTGCCAATAAGGCCAAGGACTCCGCCTATTACACCATTAAAGCTGCTATAAGCTGAATTAAAGGCGATAAATTGAGCATAAGTAATACCGCTCTTAACAGTCTTACCATCCGGACCCAATTCATTCATACCATACATTGCTATCCAATAAAGAATCATTGTAAGAACAAACGGCTGAATGCTGGAAATAATGGAGGTATAGTTATTCTGCCACCGCAGCTTATATTCCCATTTCCAATGCTCACCAAAGGTTGATGCCCAAAGATTATATGCTTGCTCCTCGCCACCCTGCACACGGAATTTTGCAAGTCCTGCAAAAATTTGTTGTACCATACCAGCAGACTTATTGCCTGCATCAATGATTTTGCGCTGGAAATACAGTGTTCGGCGCATTACAGCCATGACAAACAGGGAATAGATCAGCCAAACTACAACTGCTGCAGCTGTGAGTTTTATGCTGTAGTAGCACATGAGGAAAATACTCCAAAATGAGAATATAAAGCTCAAAATAGAGCCAACGAATTCGCCGGACGCCAAGCTCTTGGCAACGCCAATTCCTCCCATACGGCTGGCCAATTCCCCCACAGTAAAACGACGGAAAAATTTGGTAGGCAGCTGCATAAGACGTCCCCACATGGCAGCCTCTGCCGAAATCTCAATACGGGTTGAAATACGCATTACTGCTATAGAGCGGACTATTCCCAAGGCAGCTGTGGTAAAGCTGGTTACCATCAGGGCCTGGGTTACTGTGGCCAGTCCCTGCCTATCTAAAATAGGTATAATATCCTGGAATATGGTTTCAGTAATTATTGGAGTAGCTAATGGAATACAGCCACCAAATAAACTGCAAATTATTATGGTTCGATAATCAGCTATCCAGCATTGATGGAAAATGAATTTAATTAAATCCCAAAGCTTCAGCTTGCGGGAAGGAAAACCAGCGTAGCAGGCAAAAGCATCCTTTTCGATATTTTTTGCTACTTCTTCAGTTACTAATATGCCCTCAGGCTTGTGCCGCAATATGGCACGATAAACCTCCGGCTGTTCTGGTATAAGTGCAGCCAATTCTTTTTCCCCTGTGTCTGGGGAGGTGTAATAGCCTATCATAACCCCTGTATCCTGCTTATACCAACCCTTAGGAAGGGTTATGAGGCGCATCTGCATATTTCCTTTTTGCATCAGACGGCGTATCAGACCAATATTATCCAATTTTTTGGCATTTTCTTCTGATATGCCTATGGATTCAATTGGCATTTTTAATGCCTTGCCAACCTGTTGCACCACAAAGGTTGTATCCATAGTTGTTTGCTGGGATGAAGAAACTTCTGCTTCACCGGCAAAAATATGCTCTTCACCGATTAAGCTGCGAATACCATTTTCTACCAATATTTTACGGGCCTTTTCCCGCATACTGATTCGTCTTGATAATCTGGTATCTTCAGCACCAAACCTCATTCCCAAAAACATAGACAGGACCTCTTCATGGTCCTTAAGCTCTGCAATTACTTGCTCCTGGCTGTCCATCTCTTTAAAAACATTACCTTTAAGCCAGGACTGGAGCATATCATCTCCCTTATCTGCCATAAGACGCAGCCAGGAGATTTCCATAAGGCGACCAAACCAGTGCTGAGCTACCCTAGCCAACTCATTGGCTTCAAGCTCATCAAAGGCAATTTCTGATAACTCAGCATCTTCCAAAGCATACAACTGAATATTTATCTCATCGAATTCATCAATGGAAGGAAATATGCACTCTCCCTCCTGAGCATTGATGAGATAATTTTGTCTAAAGGAAAGCTCATCATCTCCGTCTTTGGTGGTAGCATAAACCTCCACAATACCGGACATGACCTTTATTAATTTTTTATTGTCATATAACTGGAAGCGTTGGCCAGATAATAGCTTATGTGTTTTTATCATTGGCTTTGCCTCCTTACTGCTCTACAATTTCCATATCTTCCTGCTCACGTTCTTCAATAAGATGTCTATATGGTCCATCGTGCTTCATCATTTCGCGATGAACGCCTCTTTCCACAATCTTGCCATTTGAAAGTACAATGATTTCATCACAGTCTCTGATAGTGGAAAGACGGTGAGCCACAATAATACAGGTACAACCACGATGACGAATATTTTCCAATACAATTTTCTCTGTAATAGGATCAAGGGCACTGGTGGCTTCATCCAATATCAAAATGGAAGGATTCAGAGCCAAAGCCCGGGCGATTTCAAGACGCTGCCGCTGACCTCCGGAGAAATTGAGTCCCCCCTCTGATACCAGAGCCTCATAACCACCACTTAGCTTCATTATATCATCATGTATGCAGGCATCCTTTGCAGCTTGAACAATCTCACTTCTTCGCACCGTATTGTCAAAGAGTGAAATGTTTTCCGCCACTGTACCACTTATAAGGAAAATATCCTGATCTACTGCAGCCAGTGAGCTAAGTATAACCTTACGGGGCAGCTTTCTGCGTGACACTCCGTCAAAGGACAGGATACCACCCCATTCCTCATAAAGTCCTGTAATAACCTTGGCAATTGTGGATTTACCACTGCCAGAAGCTCCTACTATCGCTATCCATTCACCTGGGCGGGCATGAAGGTTAAAGTCTGAAATCAGAGGCTTTTCCAATGGACTATAACCAAAGCTGATATCTTCCATTCGGAGGTCACCTGAAAGCCTATCACGAGGATAGGACTGCTGAGCTTCTTCTTCCTCTGTAGGGAAATTCAATCTGTCAACTTCATAACAACGCACATCATTTAGACGCTGCATCTGCATTTCTGTAGTCTGCAGAGTGGAGCCCAAACCTACCAGGGCGTTTACTGGTGCTGTAAAGGAGCCCATCAGATGCTGAAACGCCATGAACATACCGGCAGTCATAGCACCCTCCATTATGGAGAAACCACCTATGGTCATAATCAATGCCCCATTAACACCTGATAATAATGTTGGCAAGATGGTTACTGACAATGACCAAAGAGCTGTTTCCTGAGAGGCAGTCAAAACCTTGGTCTGATACCCAGCCCATTTTGTAAAGAAATCTGATTCATCACCGTTGGCCTTAATAGTTTCAATCATTCTAAGACCATTCATGGCCACACCATAGGCCTTGCCCGCATCCTGCTGAATACGCATGTTTAAATCGGTAAGATGACGACGCATAGCCAAAAACAGTATGATTTCCACAGACATAAAGCACACACCGATAATTGTCAAGGTAACATTATATTGCAGCAACAGTAACAGATAGAAAAATGCTACAAACAAATCCAATGCTGCGGTAGCCGCCGGTCCGGACAATACACCGGCAATAGACTCATTAAAGGCCACGCGGCCTGCTACCTCAGCTGCATACCTTTGATGGAAAAATTGCATTGGCAGCTTCAACAGATGCCAAAAATATCTGGATGAATCCGATAACGTGAGCTTTCGCTGCCACAAGGTCAATACAACAGCCCTCAGCCAAGTTATAATACCAGATACTATGAAGGACAGGGTCATGGCAATACAGAAATTAGTCATCCATTCCGGATGTTTTCTTGTCAAAATATCATCAAGGAAAATCTGGGACATAACCGGGCTGGCCAATCCCGGAATAATTGCGCACAGCTCCAAAATCAGAATAAAGGTCATGGCCCAACGGTCTTCCATTAGCTTATGGAACATATCCTTGTATACGTTGTACCGGCGACCCTCCTTCTGGAAATTCTCATTTGGGGTAATGTGGAGAGACACCCCCGTATAGGAAGTACGAAACTCCTCAAGGGGAACTGTTCTCCGTCCCATGGCAGGATCATTGAGATAGGCCTTGCCATTCTTTATTCCTTCCAAAACCACAAAATGATTAAATTCCCAATGTATTATCAAGGGAAATATTTTTTCTGATTCCAATTTTAAAATATCATTGGTGGTCCAACGATAACCATTGGCCTCACAGTTACGGTTTCTTGCTGCCCTTATAACGCAGCTTGCCTTGGAACCATCGCGATTTACACCGCATTCTGCTCTCAGCTTCTCCAGGGGTATCCATAAGCCATAATGGGCGAGAATCATGGCCAAAGATGCAGCACCACATTCTGTAGCCTCCATCTGAAGTATAGTAGGTACCTTAACCCGTTGGTGACTGCTGGAAAAGAAATCTTTTATTTTTTCCACTAACATATCATCACCTGTTTCTCAGCCACTGGCTTAAACGATAAAAAACTTTTTCGATAGGAGGACGACGCTCAATAATAATCGTGCCAGTACAAAAGCTTCCAGCAGTAATCGGTTTGTGTTCTCCCACAGAAGAAGTCCACAAATACCCTGATTCAGAGCCAGGATCCTTTACCAAATCGAATATCACTTCCATTACGGCACCCTGCTGTGCCTGAAGAATAGCTTGAACCAGCTGTTCATTATTTAATGTGGACTGCATGGTTTGGGCAGACACAGGATACTGGGAAACAGAACGAACCGTTCCCAATAGGCTTCCGCTTTGGGAAATATCTACACCACCAGGAGCAATCTGAATAGTCTGACCTGGCTTTACACTTTTACCCTTATTTACAGATACGTACATGATACCGCTCAATTCATTGCGTCCATCATCATTCCGCACTGTAATAATTGGAGATCCGGTACCAATAACAGCACCCTCCTGCACCATTATTTCATCTACTGTACCACTGCGTGTGGAATAAACATATTCTGTTGTTTCCTTCTGATAACGACGTGAATCGAATTCATGTACCTTGTTTTTTGCATCACGATTACTGGAAGCCAATTCAGGATTGTACTGGGCCATACGGGTTGCCGCCGTTTCCTGAGGCAGCTCTATATGGGCTATCATGGCTCCCTTTTTTATTTTTTCTCCAGGGTGTACATAAACCTTATCTATCTTGCCGCCAGCCACAGAAGACACCTTTGAAACACCAGAGGAATCCATAATCATGCCTACCCCCTCTGCCTTGACGGTGAAGGAACCAAATATTGACCATATCACAACAGCCACCATCATGACGGCCACTGCCACAAGGCCCATCCAGCCTATAGGACTTGTTATAGGCAACACAGTATCCAGCTGTTCCGGGGAACGCAGCTTATCCAATGCTTCCTTGCTAAAAATACCATTCTTTTCGCTACCCCATTGTTTTTCAGCCATATTATTCCCCTCCCTCCGGTTTGATATTTACCTTCATTCCATCACTAAGGCCATCAACACTTCCTACTACCACAGCATCGCCTTCTGAAAGGCCTGATAATACCTCAATGTATACTCCATCATCACAACCGCTTTTAATAGAACGCAAATGAACGATGCCGTCTGCATCCACCACATATACCTTGTCATTGGATTTGTCCACCATGGCATCCAATGGCACAGTAAGGCAATGATAATCCTTATATGTATACATAGTTACGCCTGTATATGTCATAGGCTCAAGTATTCTGACACGGTTATCTACTTCCCAAACTGTACGTCTGATGGCTGCCGGCTCCGACAATGGAGGTACTATTTCCTTCAGAACGCCAATTATTTCCGTATTGCCACCTAAATTGCCTGCACCAAAATCAGTGTCATAGGCCTTTCCCATGGACCAATGATCAGGGAATCTTAAATAAGCCCTATCTCCAACGTTAAAATGATATATTTCACTGTCAGCAAGATTTACAGAAAAGTTAAGATAATCAAAATTACCTACCAATGCCACAGGGGTTCCGGCCTGTACATAAGAACCTGTCTGCTGATACACAAGAAGTACATCTCCATCAACAGGAGCTTTTACATTCAGCCAACCCTGCTGAACATACAGCTGATTTCTTTGAGCTTCAGCCTCCTGCAAGGCCTCCCTGGCAGCAAGATATTGGGCTTCAGATGCTTCATATTTTTCCTGTGAAGTAGCTTCTTTCTTCATAAGACGCCCTTGACGCTGGTATACACTATAGGCCTGAGCCAGCTGTGCCTCCGCACGGCTAACTGTGCTGGAAGACTGCTGGATTTTCAGAGGAATTTGTTCATTTATCAATGACACCAGAATATCACCCTTATGTACAGGAGCATTTTTTTCCACCAGCCAGTTAGTAAGACGGCCATCCGTAAGTGCTATGGCATCAGCCATATTATCAGAGCTAAAACGTACTGCCGGGAGAGAAACTGTTGGATGTATATCCCTGTACTCAGCCTTGGCAGTAGACAGCTGTATAACACGGTTATCCATTCGTCTGGCTATCTGGTGTTCATCGCTGTAATTCAGCCAAGCACCATAGCCCACCAAACCAAGGGCCAAAACCAATATAACGGCTATACCTATATAAAAATATCTTTTCATATTCTCGTGTCCTTTCTCTTATTAGCACTATCTCATAATTCCACAATACATATATGAAATAAAGGGATATATCTTTCATCAAAATTAACCTATGATTTTATATTATACTATCTTATTTTGTTTTCTACAAAAAGTATGTATTTCCTTTAAATAAAAAAACAGCCAGCAAAAGTTTATTTTTGCTGACTGGCATTATGAACACATAGTATTTTATTTTTTATCCGGTATAATCTGTAGCTCTCCCTTGCCGTTGCTGACTCTCATACCAGGAGCGACGGAGCTGGTTATAAAGCAGTTACCGCTAATAATACACCCATCCCCGATAATCGTTTCCCCTCCAAGGATGGAGGCATTGGAGTATATGGTTACATCATTGCCAATAGTCGGATGGCGTCGTCGGCCACGAAGGCTCTGACCACCTCTGGTAGACAGGCCACCAAGAGTAACCCCCTGATAGAGCTTTACTCTGTCACCAATGATGGTGGTCTCACCTATTACCACACCTGTTCCATGGTCGATGAAGAAATACTCCCCTATCTGGGCGCCTGGATGGATATCTACCCCTGTACGACTGTGGGCATGCTCCGTCATTATTCGTGGAATCATGGGAACCTCCAGCTTGTACAGCACATGAGCTATACGGTTTACCATAATGGCATAAAAGCCAGGATAGGAAAAAATAATCTCGTCAAAGCTGGTAGCCGCCGGGTCCCCGTCATATCCCGCCTGAATATCCTTCTTTAAAAGCTGACGGATTTCGGGAAGTGAATCCACAAAAATTCCCACTATGGCCTCAGCGTGATCCCTTCTCATCTCATCGTTTTTATTACAGTAATCCGGATGCTGCTGAAGGGATACCATAACCTGATCTGTTAGACAATTAACAACATTGGAAAGTCTGGTACCCATTTCATATTTTAATGAATAGGTGCCGGGAGTTTTCTCATTTGCAAAATGTGCTGGGAAAAGAATAGCCACAAGATTATCCAAAATACCGATAATGGCATCCCTGTCCAGCTGCAAATGCTCAAATAGCTTACTGGCAGAATGGGATTCAACCACATCAGCAAATATATCATTTGTAACACCCTGTATCTTTTCCTCCATTATTGCCATTGACATGAAAAACCTCTCCAAACACTACACTAATTTTTAAACAATCTTGGAACCGTCGTATACCTCGCCGCCTACATCTGGTCCCAGACCATACTTTTCCGCCCACTCTGACTTATATTTTACTGCCTGGGCATGAATAGCCTTAAAACCATTCTCATCCAAGGTCTTTTTTACCTTAGCCGGACAACCTACTACCAAAGAATTTGGTGGAATAATAGTCCCCTTGGTAACCAATGCACCGGCACCAACAATGGAGCCACGGCCTATTACAGCACCGTCAAGAATGGTGGCACCCATACCAATAAGACAATAATCCTCAATGGTGCAGGCATGAAGGGTAACGCTGTGTCCTACGGTTACATAATCCCCCACGATACACGCATAGTCGTCAGCCACGTGAAGGCAGGAATTATCCTGGATATTGCTGTAGCGGCCCACAACCACCTTGTTTACATCGCCACGAAGGGTAGCATTTGGCCAAACACTGGCGTATTCCTTTAATTCCACATCCCCCACCAATGTGGCGGTACTGAAGGAATAAGCCTTTTTGTCAATTACAGGGTATCTTCCCTCAAACTCATAAATATAATGCTTGGCATCCTGCTCACGAATCTTAATGTACTCCATTTCTCTTACACCTCATTCATAAAACGAAACACAAATTCCTTATTAGTATACTGCTTTTGTAGGTTTTTATCAATAATTATTCAAACAAAGGTTTACAAGCCGCAGACAGCTTATCCTTCTTAGCCTGTGCCTCTGCCAAATTCTTACCTAATGTTGTAAAGTATGCCTTAATCTTAGGCTCAGTACCTGAAGGTCTTACCACGATGGTTGCTCCGTCCTCCAAGGTATAGATAAGAACGTTAGCAGATGGAAGTCCTGTTTCCTCTGTCTTTTTGTAATCAACAGCCTTGGTTACCTTCAGCCCTGCAAATTCAGCCGGTGGATTGTCGCGAAGGCCCTGCATAATGCCAGCCATCTTATCCATTCCGCTGAGTCCTGGGAACTCAAAGCTGTCAATCTTATTGTAATAACGGCCATACTTGGCATAAATTTCCTCAAGACGTGCCTTTATGCTGGAGCCGATACTTCTGTAGTATGCAGCCATTTCACAGATAAGCATGGAAGCCACAACTGCATCCTTGTCACGGACATAGGAACCGGACAGATAGCCATAGCTTTCCTCAAAGCCAAAGATAAAGCGCTCCTCCTGACCTGCTTCCTCCAAATGGAGAATCTGATCACCGATCCACTTAAAGCCAGTGAGTACCTTTCTAAGCTCTACACCATAATTCTTCGCAACAGCATCTGCCAACGGTGTGGACACCAAGGACATTACTGCCACTGGATCCTTTGGCATGGTCCCCTTTTCAATACGCCCGGCACAAATATAGTCAAGGAGTAATACACCCATCTCATTTCCAGATACCAGCTCATAGGAACCATCCGGGCACTTCATGGCAATACCAACACGGTCTGCATCCGGGTCGGTGGCCAGCATAAGATCTGCATCACACTTTTCTGCCAGCTTCAAGCCAGCCTCCAACGCATCATAAATCTCCGGGTTTGGATAACTGCAGGTGGTAAAGTATCCATTTGGATATTCCTGCTCTGGAACGATGGTAATATCATTGATGCCGATATCCTTCAGCACCTGAGTAACCGGAACCAGGCCAGAACCATTTAATGGACTGTAAACCAGCTTTAAGCCACTTGTCTTGGCCAAGCCCGTACGAACCTGTCTGGACTCAATGGCATCATAAAAGGCCTTTTTGCAGCTATCATCCACAAAGCGGATAAGGCCATCCTCCACTCCTTGGGCAAAGGACATGGTCTTGGCCCCTGTGAGGACATCAGTCTTCTGAATTTCATCGTATACAATAGCAGCTGCATCATCAGTCATCTGACAGCCGTCAGGACCATAAGCCTTATAGCCGTTATATTTGGATGGGTTGTGGGATGCTGTCACCATAATTCCCGCATTGCACTTGTAGTATCTGGTGGCAAAGGATAATGCAGGCACCGGCATAGCAGCATCATAAATGCGAACCTTAATACCATTGGCTGCCAATACTCCTGCAGCGGTCTTGGAAAAAACATCACTCTTAAGGCGGGTATCAAAGCTGATGGCTACTGTCTGGCTGCCCCCCTGCTTCTTCACCCAGTTGGCAAGGCCCTGAGTAGCCTGTCTTACCACATAAATGTTCATGCGGTTGGTACCGGCACCCAGTACACCACGAAGTCCCGCTGTACCAAATTTAAGGGATACAGCGAAGCGATCCTTGATTTCCTCATCATTCCCCTCAACCTTTGCCAATTCAGGGTACAAATCGCAATCTTCAAGGTCAAAGGACATCCAACGCTTATATTCATTCTGATACATAACAAAGCCCCTCCGTTTCAAATTTTATTACCCTTTACACTTCGATAATAAACCTTCAAAATCCTTTATTTATCTGGAAAAAAGTTATTTTTCCCAAACTGGGCCGAAATAAGTCAGTGCCAGCATAGTAATATCATCAGACTGTTCTGCATCTCCCACAAAGGCTGCCACAGACTTGCTAATTTCCTCCAAAAGTGATTGAGGTTCATCAGCATTTTTAGAGCAATTAAGCTGAGACAGCAGTCTTTCCTCACCATATAGCTCATCTTTATTATTCATGGCCTCAGTAACGCCATCTGTATACAGGAACAAACTATCACCTGGCTTTAGGATAGTGGACTGACTTACATAGGAAATATTCTTTCTGCCTGCCAGAACAAAATTTGATTCAACATCAAGATAACGGAAAGCTCCCTTTTCCTTTTCGTAAATCAACGATGGATTATGCCCACCATTAACGAATTCAAAAAGACCTGTCCTTATATCCAAAATACCAATGAAAGCAGTTACGAACATTCTGGCAGTATTATCCTCCTTTAGCTGGTTATTAGCCTGGGAAATAATGTCCTCCAGTGGCCTGTTTTGTCCACCAAGAATGAGATTTTTCAGCATGGTTTTGGATATGGCCATAAATATGGCAGCGCCCACTCCCTTGCCGGAAACATCAGCAATGGTAACAGCAAGATGGTTGTCATCCACCATATAGAAATCGTAGAAATCGCCCCCCACTTCCTTTGCGGAATGCATGGAAGCATGAAGTAGAAATTCCTTATGTTCAGGGAATGGCGGGAATTTATGTGGCAATACACCGTTCTGAATATCCTGTGCCAAATTCAGCTCCGTGGAGATGCGCTCCTTTTCAGCTGTTGCAGCCGTAAGGTTATCCATATAGCCTTCCAACTCATCGGTCATAATATTAAAGCAGTTGGCCAGCTCCTCAATTTCATCTCCCGTACGAATATCCACCCGATTGGAAAAACTGCCATCAAATAATTTTTTATCTCCTTCAGGCAATTCCCCTGAAGCCGATAATGAACCAATTACAGCCTTTTTAGATATTTCTCGGACACTGTCAGCCAGCTTTAGGATGGATGCCACAAATCTTTTTGACAATTTTTTTCCCTCATATATTACAAAGAAAAGAAGCATAAGAAGGACGGCCACCATAAAAATGCTGATCAAAATTATATGTCCCTTCATGTCGGCCAATTTATCCTTGGTAAGGGCATAAATATTATCCCTATTTTCCTCTATGGGAGCTATGACTTGATTCTTTTCGAAAACAGTGGCAACGCTCCATCCTGTATTTTCAATTGGCGTATAAGCAACATAATAATCCTTTTTATCGATAAAGACCAACTGAACGCCACTATGTCCCAGGCACATTTCTTGGGCGATATGGGCAAGACTTGCACTATCAGATTCACGGATATCATCCTTCATATCCACCGCAAGCTCCAGTGCATCCCCTGCTTCATAGGCCCTGGCTTGAGATGACAAAACAACCTTTCCCTGTTTATTCAGCGCAAAACAAAAGCCTGAATTTGATAGGTGAATGTCGTCAATTACATCCCGGAGCTTTTCCATAGAATTATTAATGGAACCATGACCTTCACCATCAATGATAAGTTGGATAATTTTGGCATTATAACGGGCAATATATAAAAGCTCCTCCCCCCGTTGCCTTACCAGGAGTTGAGAGCTGTCCTGATAAGAGGTATTTCCAATGCTCTGGCCCATTTCCTCAGCCTGATGCAAAGCAGAAACAAGGCCGTAAAATGCTATGATACCCAGAACAAAAATAATAATCAGATTACTGCCAAGGAGAATGCGTATTAGCTTATGCAAAATACTATTCTCTTTTCCACCTGACAAATAGCTAAAAATATCTTTCATATCGATGATACTCCATCTAAATAATTTATCATTTTACCCCATGTATTCATGACGAAATTTGATTAAGAAAACGATGGCCACCACTGTAGAAACCACCTCAGCAAATGTCTGGGAAAACCACAGTCCATCAACACCGAAAAGAAGTGGCAGCCCAAAAATGGCAACGGATTGCAACACAAATGTACGCATAAAAGCTATGGCTGCTGAAACCTTGCCATTACCAAGGCCTGTAAAGTATGCCGACGCATATTCATTGAAGCCTTGTAATATAAAGGCAAAAGCAAACATCCTAAGGGCATATATCCCCAAAGCACATAGCTCAGCATCATAGCCCAAATATATTTCTGCCACAAGGGGGGCAAAGCATTGAGCTGCACCAAACATCACTATACCACAGCCCAAATTAAGCTTAATGCCATTTTTCAACAGGCTCTGTAGCTCCTCATAATTTTGTGCACCTGCATGATAGCCCACTACAGAGGCGGCCTCCATGGCCAGTCCATAGAAGATAGCGGCAAAAATACCCTCAACAAAAAGAACCGTTCCGTAGGCAGCAACACCATCTTCACCAATAAATCGCATAAGCTGCATATTGTAAAAGATAAAAATTAATGCAGTGGAAACGTTGGTCACCATTTCTGAGGAACCATTCCCCATGGCCCCCAGCAATGGTCCAATCTCCCAGCCACTCTTAACCAGCCGCAACGGACTGGTATTTTCCCGCATAAAATAGATAAGAGGCAAAATACCGTTAAGGCACATACCTATGGCTGTAGCCAGTGCTGCTCCAGTCATGCCCCAGCCGAAAATCACGATAAACAGCCAGTCGAAAAATATATTTGAAAACATATTTATCAGGGGAAAATACAAGCCAAACTGGGGCTTTTCAGCAGTAATTAATAGGCTTTGAAAGGCATAGCTAAGAATTGCTATCGGCATAAATACTAACAAGACACGACCGTAAGGCAATCCATAGGCCATCATATCCTCTGTAGCCCCTAGCAAACCAGACACTGTAGGTAATGCAAACAAGCCAACAGCTCCAAGAAAAATTCCAGCACCAAAGGCTGCCTTGATAATCATGGTAAAGTAGCGGTTGGCCCGATCTCTATCCCCCTTGCCCAACTCGGCGGCAATAAGGGCGCTGCCACCAACGCCAAACATCATCCCCACGGCCATAATCGCCAGCAAATATGGATAAATAATATTTATGGCAGCAAAAGCTGTCTTACCAATATAATTGGACACGAAATAGCCATCAATAAGATCATAGGTTGTAGAAACCAGAATCATACCAATGGTGGGCAACGCAAACAAAACAAGTTTGCCACATGTAAAATGATCTGACAGTTTTATATTCATAAATTATCCTCACAACGAACAATCTCTTCCAGTATTTTAACGTAGAGATTGTGGAAGTCTTCCATTTGCGTCGGGTCAAACAGCCCCTTTGCATATTCCATTTCAGAATCAAAGCTTCCATCCCCATGCTCATTTTCCAAAAGCTCCAGCTCCAAACGGGCACCGGCAGCGGAAAAATCATTATTAAGTTCAATCAGGGTTGGCTTTAACACATCCAGTTCATCACCATTGATTCCCAGCTGAAGATTTACCTCAATACAATCATTGACAAATGCTTCATAGTTCCCAGCCATAAAATCATAGGAGCTATGGGCAATTCCTTCCGCCACCTGCTCCTTTACTGAAAGAAGGAAGTCAGACATGGATGTATATTCTTCCATCCGGGCAGCCGCCGGTAAATTCTTTATCATCATACCCACGGCATTTTGGGCCTCCACAGCCAAACGATTATTGAAAATCCAGTTTACCATAACATGCTGTTTGCCCGTAAAGCGGGACAGGGTCAAAAGAGCCGCTCCAATGGCCATAACTGAGTGGCTTACACCCCAGAAGCTCTCAGCTTTTTTCACATCATCTGCTGCAAACTCAAGTCTTTTATCCATATCAGCCTGATCGATATGGTCACGATCTACCAGCATCTGGGCCTCCACCGATTCATCAGGCATATTACACCAAACCTCATCTCCATATCGGGACTCAAACCAAGCCCTATCCTCTTCAAAACTCCCCTGCTTCATCCGATGTATTTCTTCACTGCGAAGGGCAAAGTAATAATCAGGAGGCAGCTCACGATCAAAGTATGCATTTACAATATCCGCCAGTAGCACACCAAGGGAATCACCGTCCATCAACATGTGGTGAATATCCATAAACAGATATCCATGGGACGGCGAACGGAATACCTTCACGCGACACAGACAGGCATCTAATATTTTATCAAATGGCATCACCAATACATCCGGCAGCATTGGTACAGTTTCTTCGTTAATGTTCTGAACCTCAATCTCCTCCAAAAGACCTGGCACGTACTGCTGCACCAGCTCCCGGTTCTCGTCAAAACGGAATACCGAGGAAAGGGCAGGATGATTGTTAATTGCCCGATTAACTGCTTTACATAATCGATGAATATCAACCTCATCCGGCTCAAATTGAACAAGAAAATGCATATTGCTCCACATGGTGGCATCCGGACGGAAAAGCTGTACATCCAAAATCTGGGTTTGCAACGGTGTTAATGCCAATGGCCGTTTCCTTGCCTCCATTTCCCGATCCTCAATACTGCCCATTTTCATGCGTTCCATGGCAATAGCAGCAATTTGTCTAGGAGTTCGCTTCTGGAAAATATCTGCAGCAATCAGTCCTGAAATATCCGCGTTGGCCAAAGCCACCATGGCACTAAGGGAATCGCCACCCAAATCAAAGAAATCATCCAAAGCACCTACCTTGTCCTCCGGCAATTTAAGAGCCAAAGCAAAGGCATGGCAAAGAGCCTGTTCCACATCTGTGGCAGGTGGCTCATATTGGGCCCTGAAGGCTGATAAATCCGGCTCTGGCAGTGCTCTCCTGTTCACCTTTCCATTTGGTGTCAACGGCATAGCCTCCAAATGGACAAACAGATTAGGTACCATGTATTCAGGGAGTTTAGCAGCAAGATGGTTCTTAAGGTCATTATCATCCACGTCCTTAACCGCAGTATAATAGCCCACCAGATATTCACCCGTTCCCTTTTTCAGGACAGAAACAGCCCCTGAATTAATGGCAGGATATTCCATCAATACCTTTTCTATTTCATCCAGTTCAATTCGGAAGCCACGCAACTTTATCTGATTATCAATACGGCCAAAGACCCGGATTTTTCCTTCATCGGTCCATGCCGCCAAATCACCGCTACGATATGCCCGTACCCCATCATGTGTAAAGAAGGACGCCGCCGTCTTGTCAGGCAAATTAATATAGCCGCGGCCAACCTGCTGACCGCAAATCATCAGCTCGCCACGTATGCCAACTGGCAATGGATTGCCAAAGGAATCAGCTATATAGAACTGGGTATTGGCTATAGGCGTACCAACAGTAACCACCTTGCTTTCCACCATTTCCTCGGCGGCACAGCCCATGGTGGCCTCTGTAGGTCCATATACGTTTAAAATCACGCTGTCCTGCCGTAAATCACGTAATTTCTGGTAAAGCCCAGCTGGGAAGGCTTCAGCACCAACATCATAAAAGGTTATCTGCTTCAATGCTTCCATTGTTTCCGGTATTGCCAAAAGTCCCAACAAATAGGTTGGTGTACAGGTAATACCATTTACCCTATTATCCGAAATCAGCTGTGCCAACAGGCTTGGGGTATGAATTTCCTCCTCGGTGGCAATAACTACAGAACAGCCATTACACAATGGAACGAACTCCTCCACAATGGACACATCGAAGGAGAAGGAAGCCAAAGCTAAGGCAATACGTCCCGGCTTTGTATAATGCATTATTTCCGGAGATTTTTCATTGCAATGAACGTAGTTTGCAATATTTTTATGTTCAATCATTACGCCCTTTGGCTTGCCAGTGGTACCAGATGTATAAATACAATATGCCAAATTATCAGCGCTAACCTCTGGCAGAGTGTTTTCTGTCCTCTCTTGATTAATGAGTCTCTCCAAGGACAAAACCTTACAATGCTCCTGCAGGGCAGACCGCTCAGCCAGCAGCTCCTTTGATGTAAGCAAAATAGGAATACTGCCATCTTCCAGACAAAACTCAATTCGTTCGTCTGGATACTCTGGAATAAATGGCACAAATGCCCCTCCAGCTTTTAATATACCGATTTCAGCCACATAGGTCCAAACCTCACGATCAAAGAGAACACCTACCAGAGTTTCCATAGCCACCCCTTCCTGTAAAAGGGAATAGGCCACCTTGTCCGAAAGCTCATCCAATTCTTTATAGGTCAAGGTCTTCCCAGCAGCAATAACCGCTACTTTATCCGGCGTTTTTTGGGCCTGACGACGAATCTGCTCCTGCACAGGAACAAAATCCATAGCCACATCTTTATCATTAAAGACTGCTAATTTTTTCTCGTCCTCATCTGTAAGAAGGGAAATATCACCAATAAATTCCTCTTTTAAAAGCCCCTCAGCCACAGTGAATAAATCCTGGGCAAACCGCTTCACAAAGGCTGGTGAAAACCGCTCATTACGATATTCAATGGTCATGTTATAACGACCATCGGTAGAGAAGAACTGAATAGAAAAGCACCCAGTTACCATTCCGGTATGGTAATGCTCCAGGAAGTAGGAATCACCGCAAATGAGATTACCACCATCAGCATCACTGTTACCCTGTCCACCGCCCATGTTATCAGTAAACAAATCCCCTTGATAAATGAACTCCACATCCTCATTTACAGGACAATGCTTCAGCACCTCATCAAAGGAATAAATATCGTTACCCATACTGGTGACGATTTGCCGTCCAATATTTTTTAAATAATCAACTACGGAAATATTTTCTGTAAAATCACCATAAACAGGAATTCGTTTTATGAGAGTACCAATAGTTGTATCCATTCCAGCCCGGGCCCGGCCATTATATACACTGGAAAAAGAAACCTGTTTACACGTAAGGTATTTGGACAAAAGTAATGCCATGGCCCCCATGAAGAAGCTGCCTTCGGAAAGCTGGTAACGATTACAAAAGTCCTTAACTCGTTCTGTTGTAATTGTTTCCGGTATATAACGAATATTCTCGCTTACTCCCGGGGTAAGGGTACCCTCCCGATCTCCCGCCAACGATGGCACTTCATCCATTTTAGCAAACAGATTTTGATAATAAGCCTCAGCCTTTTCATGAGCACCGCCCTGCATAAGGGCTTCCTCGTACATCCCCACCTGCTGTATAGTGTAATCCTCCTGTAAAAATTCTATATCACTGGAGGAAGCAAGGGCACGATTCAATTCACTAATAAGCAGACTTAGGGAGGTGGCATCAAAGAAAATAAGATGACTCTTTAAGGCCAAATAACATCTTTCGGGAGTACGATAAACAGCAAAATAAAATAGCAGTTCATCTGTCATAGGTACCACTGGCATAAATTCCTGAATAAACTCAAGGCGTTTATCCTCACTACCGTCTATTACAGGAACCTTAACTAAGGCCTCAGGGACCATATACATGTGGGGAATACCATCCTTCCCCGCCCGAATTATGTATTTCATAGAAGGATGGGCCGCCACAACGTCGTTTACGGCCGTTACCAGCTGCTCAGCCGTCACCCTGGCATCTGCCACCATCAAATAGGATAAGGTGTAAGTGGAATTATTACCACCTGTTAAGCCTTCCAGATAAATACCCATCTGGGTTTTGGTCAAAGGATAAAAATCCCGGTCCATTTGTGGCTTTTCCAGATTATTATTATCAGAATTTTCCTGTATGTAAGCAGCAAGAGCCCGTGGGGTTGGATAAGAGGCCACATCGTTGAAGGACAAGCTGGCATCATCCAGCTTAGCTACCAACATGGCCACAGAAAGAGAGGTTCCACCCATATTAAAGAAATCTGCAAGCACACTGACACGTGGTAACTCCAAAACCTCGGCAAAGGCGGTACCAATTCTTTCCTCCAGCTCATTCTGTGGAGGCTCATATACCTCCTCCTCCACTGGTGGCTCCATTTTTTTCAGGGCCAAATAATCCACCTTATTACGTTCATTGCGTGGAAGCTCATCCAGGTGTACAAAATAATCCGGTACCATATATTCTGGCAAAATGGCCTTGACATGATTCCGTAGCTCATTGCTTTCCACCTTGTTGCCCATATAATAGCATGCCAATTTGTCGCCACCATGAACCCGCAGGGTAATGCAAGCGGCCTCCTTGACTCCATTGGCCCTTTGTACTGTTAATTCAACTTCACCAAGCTCTACACGGTACCCCCTCAGCTTTACCATGTGATCCTTTCTCCCATGGAACAAAAGGTTTCCCGACTCATCATAGGCCATGTAATCCCCTGTGTGAAACAGGCGACCAGCACCAAATGGATTATCCGTAAACTTGGCAGCCGTTTCCTGTGGCATATTGTTATATCCCAGTGCCATCCAAGGACTTTCCACACAAAGCTCTCCCAGAACCCCCGGCTTCTGAATCAGCTCACCATCATCAGATAACAGATATGCCTTGACACCATTGCCAGGTTTTCCCAGCATACGGGAATCCTCCTGAGATATTCTATGAAGAAGAATGGCTGCACATTCACTGGAGCCATATACCTCAAGTATATTGCCATCCATGGTATACTTCGCCTTAGCCTTTTCTCCTCCCAAGACAACGTAATCTAGTGGCAAACGACCATACAGCTCCCTCATTACATAGAACATCTGAGGTGGCAAAAACATACCGGTAATATGGCGCTTTTGAATAATTTTATACAGCATTTCCGCATTCATCCGCTCCGTTGAGCTGGCAATGTACACGCAGCCTCCTACCATGAGCGGAGGATAAAGATCTACAAAGGAGGCAATAAAGGTCATTCCTGCCATACAACAGGTCACATCTTTGTCAGAAAAAACATGGTACCCCTCCACAGTATGGAACCACATGGAAAAAAAGGTCTGCCGATGTACAACACCTTTTGGCTTACCAGTAGAACCGGAAGTAAAGAGAACTAATCCTTCCTTGTCGGCAGCAGATAAATTTATTGTCTCATCTACCTCAAGGGAACTTTCCTCAGCAAATATATCCTCAATTGTCAAAACAGGAATATTAGTGACCTTCTCAGATAAGTGTTTTGTTGAAACACAGGACACGCAGCCTGCATCCTCCAACACCGAATGTACCCTCTCTGCTGGATAATCCTCCTCTAAAGGTACTACTGCACCTCCGGCCCGAAGTATGCCCAATACGGCCGTTAAGTAAACCCGGGTACGAGGCAGCAACACACCAACACGCATTCCGCTCTGTTCCTTGGAATCATCAGATTTTGCACCACAATTATCCAGCACATGGCTGGCCAAAATAGCGGAACGACGGTTGAGACGGCCGTAAGTATCGGAACCATAGCAATCCATCACCGCTGGCTTGTTCGGATGGGCTGTTGCTTGAGCTAAGAATTCATTAACTAACAATTTCATTTGCTTTTCTCCCTGATTGACACCAAATGTTTATCAATTCTCTATATTCATAAACTTATTAAATCCAGTCAGCTTAAGTACATCCATAATAAACGGTGAAACATTTAACAGTTTCATAGTGCCGCCGGCATCATCCATTATGTTCTGAGCTGTTAGCAACACTCTAAGTCCGGCAGAGGACACATAGGTCAACTCTTTAAGGTCCAGGGTTAAATCATTGACATCTGACAACTCCTCATCAACGACCTTACTCAATTCCTTAGCTTCCAGTACCGACAGCTTTCCTATAAGAGTCAAAGTAAGGGCGGACCCATTTTTTTCTTTTTTTATCTCCATAATGCATTCCATCCTTTCAAAATAAGTATTCTATTTAATATTTCGTCACCTTTTCCTTTATTCCTGCAAAAGAAAAAGCAATATACAAACCTAAATTCGTATATTGCTTATTAATAAATTAATATTTTATTTTTAATACTCGGTTAAGTAACTCATCTGCCAGCTTGTGCTTAGTCATGATTGGAAGCTCTTCAATGGCGCCATTCCTATACAGCAGCTTAACCACATTTGTATCGGTATTAAATCCTGCATCCTTACGGGACACATCATTGGCCACAATCATATCAAGATTTTTCTTTTCCAGCTTGGCCTTGGCATATTCCAAAAGATTCTGGGTTTCAGCAGCAAAGCCCACCAAAATCTGGCCAGCTCGCTTTTTCTCCCCCAGCTCCTTTAAAATATCAGGATTCTTTTCAAGGACAAGGTTTAGCTCCTCATCATTCTTCTTTATCTTTTGGTCGGACACATTGCGAACGCGATAATCCGCCACAGCTGCAGCCTTTATGACCATATCTGCTTCAGAGAAATGCTCCATTACAGCATCACGCATCTCAGCTGCCGATTCCACGCCAATAAACTCCACGCCATCCGGCGGTGTAAGTGCAGACGGACCAGATACCAAAATAACCTCGGCTCCCCTTTTTTTGGCGGCCTCGGCAATAGCATAGCCCATCTTACCGCTGGAACGGTTGCCAATATAACGTACAGGGTCAATCGGCTCATAAGTACCTGCAGCAGTAACCAAAACCTTTATGCCCAGCATATCTGCTGCAAAGGCCATGGTAAAGCGAACAAAATCCACAATATCAGCTGGTTCGGGCATACGCCCCACACCGTCTGTACCACAGGCCAGGTGCCCGGACTCAGGGGGAATGAAATTCCAGCCACTTTCAATCAAAACATCAATGTTTTTTTGAGTAAGCTGGTTTTCATACATATTGCTGTTCATGGCGGGAGCAAAGAATATAGGTGCCTTGGTGGCCAGCAGGGTGGTGGTCAACATATCGTCAGCCATCCCTATTGCACATTTGGCAATAAAATTAGCAGTGGCAGGAGCCACAATTACCAAATCTGCCAAATTTGCCAAAGCAATATGCTCCACATTATGATTGGTTACTTCGCCCCACATGGTTGTGGTTACAGGATTCCCCGTAATCTCCCTGAACGTCAGAGGAGTAACAAAATTCTGGGCACCCTTGGTCATAATAACATGAACATTGGCACCAGCTTTACGGAGCCTGCTGGCAAGATCCACAGATTTATAAGCTGCTATACCACCAGTAACTCCCAGTATAACATTCTTGTCTTTTAGCATAGTCTATTCCTTATGACAACACAAAATGACGTACTTGTTAAATATTACTTAGTAGTATTGCGCAGACGCTTGTAGGTAATTTTGCCCTCGTAAATTTCCTCCAAAGCATTGGTTACATCTCTGATGGAGGTACGCTCAGCAGTCACCGCGTGGGAACCATCCATAATATCGCGGGCGCGCTTTGCAGCCAGGGAAACAAGTGTGTAACGACTGTCAACCTTTGGTAATACCTGATCTAAAGATGGGGTTACAATATCCATTATAAAATCTCCTTCCGGTTCTTTAACTTATCCAAAATTTCAATATTTAAATCAGTGCGATGTCTTTCTGCCTCGATTATATTAGTGATTTCCTCAGCAGCAATATCCACTGTTTTATTAACTACCACATATCTGTATTGACGACCAATCTCAATTTCAGCAATAGCTGAACCAAGGCGTCGTTTCAAGCTTTCATCGTCTTCGGTCCCTCGACCGCAAAGGCGTTTTTTCAGTTCATCCAGAGATGGAGGCACAAGGAAAATAAACAGCCCGTCTGGACATTTCTCCTTAACATTCATAGCCCCCTGGGTATCTATTTCCAAAATAATATCAATGCCCTTGGATCTCTGTTCCTCTATATGCTTCAGCGGAGTTCCGTAATAATTGCCATACACATTGGCCCATTCCAGAAGCTCCCCGTTGTTTATCATGGCAACGAATTCTTCCTTGGTGTGGAAGTAATAATTTACACCATCCTGCTCCCCGGGGCGGGCAGCTCTGGTGGTGGCTGATACGGAATAGGCGATATCGGGATTCTTCCTGCGAACTACCTCGCACACTGTGCCCTTGCCTGTTCCGGATGGTCCTGAAATAACAATCAGCAGACCTTTACGCATTAGCTTTTATCCTCCTCGTCAAATCGGTGTGACATGGTATCCGGCTGTACAGCAGACAATATCACATGACCGCTGTCCATAATAATAACAGCTCTGGTTCTGCGGCCATAAGTGGCGTCCACAAGCTGCCCCCTGTCCCTGGCTTCCTGCATAACCCGCTTAATAGGCGCAGATTCGGGACTTACCATGGCTATCACCCTATTGGCAGATACGATATTACCAAATCCAATATTTATAAGCTTTATATTCATAAAAAGCCACAACCTTACTCAATGTTCTGAATCTGTTCACGAATCTTCTCGATTTCGCATTTTACATCAACAGCTATCTGGGCAGCACCAGTAGAATTGGCCTTTGAAGCCACCGTGTTGATTTCCCGGTTCATCTCCTGTATCAAGAAATCCAGCTTACGGCCCACTGGCTCATTGGACTTAATGATGGTTCTGAACTGGTCAAAATGACTGTGAAGGCGCACAACCTCCTCGGTGTAATTCACCTTGTCTGTATATAGTGCAGTTTCCTGAATAATGCGGTTTTCGTCAATATCCTCTTTTGCCAGATACTGCTCCAAAAGGGTCTCCAGCTTTTGACGATATGCAGCCACAATCTCAGGAGCCAGCTTCTCCAGCTGAGAAACATAGTCCTCCAAAGTATCGATACGGGTCAACAAATCAGCCTGGATATTCTCACCCTCATGCTCACGCATGGCAACAAGATTTTTCATTGCCTCCTCAACAGCAGAAAGAATAGCAGGACCAGCTTCCTCCAATTCATTGGCATCGTCATCCACCTTCAGTACATCAGGAAAACGGGCAATATCCATGGCAGAATATGGTCTGTCAGTACCAATTTGCTTATTTATGGCGGTCAACGCTTCACTGTACGCATAAACAAGACCTTTGTCCACAGTAATAGAAACTGCTCTTTCCCGCAAATCATGGAAGCTGACATTGATATCCAGCTTACCACGGGAGGCATATTCCTTAATTTTCTTTGTAATATCGCCCTCGAAACGGGCCAAGGTGTGATGCATGTGGAAATTTATTTCCAGATACCGCTGATTAACGGTTTTTATTTCAACATGAGCCTTGAAGGAATCATTTTCAAAATCGCCGGCACCAAAGCCAGTCATACTCTTTATCATTGTATACTCCTAAATTTTAAAATGGTTTTAACCCAGCCTTAAATATCTGCAACCCCGGTAAAGACCTCTTCTGCAGGGCCAGTCATATAAAGATGATTATTGTCAGCCCACTCCACCTGGAGTTTGCCACCATCCAGCTGAATTTCTGCCTTACGGTCAGCAAGACCGTTTAAAACAGCAGCCGTAAGGGTTGCACAGGAACCAGTACCACAGGCCAAAGTTACAGCAGCGCCACGCTCCCAAACCCTCATACGAAGGTGGGACTCATCCTTTACCTCTACGAATTCAGTGTTGGTCTTTCTTGGGAACTTCTCATGGCACTCAAAAAGGGGACCATATTCATAAATTGGGAAGCCCTCTGCATCCTCAACGAATACCACACAATGAGGATTGCCCATGGATACACAGGTCATCTTAAATTCCCTGTCCTTTACAGTAATGGACTCACTAATAACACGGTTCATGCCAAAGCCCTTAACCGGGATAGTATCCCCCTCAAGAATTGGTTCACCCATGTCCACCTGGACCTGGCTTACACGGCCATTTTCCAGAATCATCTTCGGAACCAAAATTCCAGCACCGGTTTCCACGGTGAATTCCTCTTTGGCCACAATGCCCTTTTCATAAACATAACGGGCAAAGCAACGGATACCATTGCCGCACATCTCAGCCTCACTGCCATCTGCGTTAATAATACGCATGCAGATATCGGCCTTATCAGAAGGAAGCACAAGCAAAATACCATCGGCGCCAATGCCATAATGGCGGTCACACAGTGCCTTGGCAGCACCGATATAATCCAGCTTTGGTTCCTTTAAACAATCAATTAAAACAAAATCATTACCAGTGCCCTGGAGCTTGGTAAAGTTGAATTTCATTATCTATTCCTCCACAACTTTCATAGGAGTTTGCAGTCTACACGTCAATATATTTTATCATATTTTTGGGCATTGTAAAATATCTCTAAATATAAAATAGGAACCATGAACAACAACATGTGCCCTTCATAGTTCCTATACCGTATACGCAAGAATTCTTTGGCAGGCGTGGCGTACCCCTGCATCTCTCGGGTTGCCCCTGTCTAACCATCGGCGTGTGGATGCCACGAAATTGTCCACCTCAAAGAACCCTTGCCTTTTAGTTTATTATACTACAAGCCTCTCCGCCGGTAAAGTATCTTGCCATTCTTAATATAACGGCGATATCTTTTATCTTCCACTTGTTGAAATGTTATAACAGAATTCATAAAGCCCTTGGGATCATGAGATGTTTGTAGCCGTAATATTACCTTGAACTTCTTATTGTCGGTTATTATTTCTTTCAACACTATAGCTGTAAAAGGTTTCTTTGATTCTAATATATAATCAGGCTCTGAGAGTATATCACGTAGGTATTTAGAAAATTTTTCATAATCACCTGGATGATGTTCCTGGATATGTTTTTTCTGAGTATCAGACAATACCACATCATCATTAGAAATATTATCCGTAACACAACAATATATTTTTAGGTTAATCTTACCAATGTAATACATTTTATTAAATACCTTTGCATATATTATATTAATATGTTAACATTCTAGGTAATTATTTTCAATAGCAAGCATGATCAAAGTTCATTATGGTGCTAGTTTTTTTCACTCACCATTTTATTGCATGGAGAAATTATGGTGATATAATACACACAACAAATGATTTAGCGACCTCAAAACACTCCTTTAAAAGTTATTATCTCTTAATCATAATCAGAACCTCCTTTTTGAAACATTGTTTAATCGACTACTTTCGAGGTTCGCTAAAGAAGGCTGTCACTACGACAGCCTATTTTTTCGTAAAAACAGCCTTGGAATCCATGGTTATTATGAGCGTTATAAATAGGCCATAGTATCCTCCACATATTTGTTAATTTATACTATCATATAATCATTTTAATTCTTTACATTGGTTAGTTATTCCTACAACAACAGAAAATTAATGAGCTATTCGATAAAGGAATAAGCCATGCTTTCTACAAGTTGAAAATAGAGTTACCTTCCCCTATCATTTTTACTAATTCTAATGACTTTTTATCTCTAAAATAAGTATAATATAGCACAGAGGTACTATTTTATAAAAAAGCCTAGCTTTTATTCATTTAAGGAGTAGCGCAAATGGATTCTTATATTACATTATGTTTACTTATAATGCCTGGTTACCTGGCACGCGTAATAAATCATCATTTATGTGATAGTATTGTTAGTAATAATAAATTTGATACTATTATGGAATCACTACTTTATGATATTGTGATAATTCCATTGGTTTATATTATAATTCGCTTATTGACACCAGAAATTGATGATATCAGTTCATTTTTTATGAATATGAACAATGTTATAATTTACGGAATTTGCTCCATTGTTGTGAGTATTTTATTGGGTTGGTTATCCAAATATCTTATAGAAATATACCAAAACATCATTAACCGCTTACGTGATAACGACAACAAAATTACTATTGGTAAATCTATCTATAACATGAACTTTAATGACGGAAAAGTTCATCTGATAGAGGTTTATAAAGACAACACTCTTTTATATAAGGGTATTTTGTCTAATATGTATTTTGATAACAAAGAACTTCTCCTTGAAGATGCAAATGAAGAATTTAAGCTAATTGAACAATACGGACAGTTAGTATATAAAAAGACCTATATAAATTGGGAAAGCGGAATAATGATTAGAGAAGTTGATATTGAAAATTGCAAGAAATAGCAAATGGCGCATCACTAACGATGCGCCATATCATTTCATTGACTTTGATTATTAGAATTATTGCCAGCATTACCGGATGTTTGTTGAGCTTTATTCTGCTGCTGGCTAAACATCTGCGCAATGTGCTGTCTTTGATGTTGAATCTTGGCAGCACTAACAGATGAAGCACTATCTTCCATGAATTTCCTACCGGTACTTTTTATGTTATTTGCCATATAAATATCCTCCTTACGGCATTATATCTACTTAACACCTATGCAGTATTTAAACACTTTATAGGTGTTTTATGTTTCTTTAAATCCTACCTGGCCATTCATAAGCATAGGAAGAAGGAAATCACGGAGTTTTGTAAGACTTTTATTTTCAATCATTAATTTATTTCTCATTTTATATCCTGCTCTTAAACGCTCTCCAAAAATAATTGCCAGCTTCTTATTCCACGGAATTGGATAACTCATTATATGATCTTTGTCCCCCCGCGGCATCTTAGTTCCCTTGGCACCTGCTGTATCGTAATCAAAGAATGTATCCTGCGATAAGGTTGTATATACGAACTCCGATATACTATCTTCATTAGGCATTATAGCTAATACATCTGGGCTGCATCCTCCATTATAACCAGCTAACCATATTTTTTTAAAATACGGACGAATATTCCCTAATAAGATATAATTCGCCTTGAATCGTATCATATCTCCTTCTGGCGGATCATATTCTGATTCTTTAATTCCGCATCGATTTGCAATCATATTATCCATTCCAACATAGTTTTGACGAGTCATTTCACTACTTGATATTCGTTCAGTGCTATAGCTTGCCAATTCCTTTAACGAAAGTATCTGCCACCCCTCTGGAATTTCACGCCCCAGTTCTTCATTCCATATCATTTTACCGCCACTGGTTTTATAAGGGCGGCCGTTGGCATCAGGGAAATCAAACTGGACAAACCAGTAGTCGTAGAGGGTCTTGGCCATGGATTCAAGGGTAGAAATAATCTTTTTATTTGTATGGATTTTTTTGTCTATGATATATAAAAATTCACCTATCCTCTTTCGATTTAATCCCTCGATTTTCAAAGGTAATTTACGAATTTCTTCAAGGCCCAAACTTTTATATGCAGAACCGCCAATATTACCATATATTACTTTTTGCATAAATGGGGATAGTATGTAGTAATAAAGGAATTTTCCGTCAAAAATATTTTCTGGATGAATGATTGACAAGTTTTGTCCCAAACAAAATTTATCATCTATATCAACATATCCTACCATGCCATAAGAGCCCACTCGTGTAATAATAATATCACCACGAACAGGATGATGTTTTTTATTATGGTTGAGATATGTTTCTTTGTCTACTTTAAAACATCCTTCTAATGATAAAAAATCATTTTCTACATCTACCACGCGGACCATAGAATATCCGTCATCTTGGTATTTCGGTGTGGCATGTAAACTATCAATTACTTCTGATAAACTTGAAATTGTATTACTCATACTTCAACTCCCCCAGTCCTTTCAGAATTTCTTCTTCCAGTTTATGGCCTTCAATGAAGTATTCTTTTAACTGCTTCTCATAGCCTGCCATTTTCTGCTGGAATTCCTCTGGGGTAAGATCAACATATTCTATCTTTACCTTGAAATACTGGCCAGCGGAGAAGGAGTATTTTTTATTGGTAATATCCTCCAGACTTACCAAGACACTGAAATCGTCAGTTTCCTTTAATTCGTTCATAGTGCTGACAATGGTATCCATTTCCTCCTGGGACAAGTAGGTGCGCTGGTTCTTGGTACCTTCCAGCTTTACCTTGGTTCCCATATTGGAGGCATCCACCAGCAGGACTTTATCATCCTTTGTTCCAGCGGCATCAAGGAACACAACGGATACATTGGTTCCAGTATTGGCGAAGATGTTACTAGGCATGGAAACAACCCCACGCAGCATTTTATTATCTACAATATGCTGGCGGATTTTAAGAGGAATACCAGTAGCTGCAGTCAAAAAGCCTGTTGGCACAACCACTGCGGCCTTGCCGCTTCCCTTCTTCATACTGACAATAATGTGCTGAAGGAACATCTGATATATGGCCATACTTTCCTTTTTCTTGTTTGGAATATTTGGCACACCAGCGAAGAAGCGTTTTTTATAGCCTTCACCAGCCAAGGCATCACGGGTTTCGCTAAAGTCAGTATTAAAAGGTGGATTTGAAACGATATAATCAAAGAGTTTTATGGTTTTCTTGTCATCGCTTAAATGGCGCGGGTTAACAAGAGTATCGTCCTGAATTACATTTGGAAGACTATCCACCAGATTATTCAGAATAAGGTTTAAGCGCAAAATCTCATTGGATTTTTGGCTGATATCCTGGGTGTAGACGGCGCAGTTTTTATCGCCAATCTGCTCTGCCAGAGTCAATACAAGGGTACCGGATCCGGCAGCTGGGTCATAGATGCTGACATTTTTCACATCTTCCGGCACAAGGATTTTGGCTATAATCTGGGCAATGGAATGTGGTGTGTAATATTCTGCATACTGGCCGCTGTCCTTGTTATAGTCCTTAATAAGATATTCAAAAATATCTGCAAAGAAATCGTACTTTTGCTGGAAAATCTTGTCAAAGCTGGTAGCTGCAAGTTTGTTAATAATGGCACGACAAAAATCATCCTGTCTTTCTACTTCTGTAACAAGATTTGACAGGGTATCAAAGAGGCGCACTTTGCTCTGGGCCCCGGCTGCCACGGAGAATACATCCTTATTTTCATCGGAAATATGGAGCAGAGCATTATCAAAGGTAATATGGAAGCCCTGTTCTCCCTTGCGGGAAAAGAGGCTACTGATAAGGTCAGCGGGACGGATGCGAGCTACTTTTGCATCAAGGTCCAGCATCTGGAAATCAAAATCATCATCTGAAAGACCAGACAGCTTTTCCTCTGCTTCCTTGGTGCTCATGCCTTTAAATTCATCCAGCTCTTTTACGGCGGCGATAAATTTATCGTTGAGGAACTTATAAAGAAAAGTTTCCGTGATGATTTTATACTCATTACCACTGTTGCCAAGGCCATAATTTGAACAAATGGCCTTAAGGTCATCAATCAGCCCATAAATCTTCTCTTTTTCAGATATTAATACCATTTCATTCTCCTGTTACTGTATATATTGCTCTTTTATTTCGTGTCCAATTTGTTTTACGATGTCCAATGTCAGTTCTTGGCCTGGTATATCCTTAAGCCCCAGCTTGATGTCTTTCCATAAGTTTTTCTCGAAGAAATTTTCATTTTCCAAGATACTCTCTTTATGGAGAAGCTGGTCATCAATACGCTGTTTCATGTCTACCAAGAAATTAAACAACACCGTCTGATTTTTTATCAACTCTTTGCGCAGCAAACTCTTATGGATGCGCATATATTTTTCATCACCGCCATAACGCTGTGACAGTCTTTCATTGGCGGCGTTGATATCGTGCATCTTTTTACGCAGGGCTTCCAGCTTTTTATCCTGTTCCTGCATTTCTTCCACAGTCATTTGCTGGATATCATGGCCCTCAAGAATACGGCGCAGTTCATCCCAAAGATTAAGATATTCAGGGTCGTTTTTATCACGGTTACGGCCAAACTCACTGATAGTTATACGGCGCTTGCTGGCAAAGGCATCAGCCAATGGCAGTTCCTTCTCGCTTACCTTTTTAAAAGAATACTGGATATCACGGGCCGCCAGTTCCACCAGCTGGTCAATGTCTTCTGGATTCTGCAGGGCTTCCTTTTCATTGATAAGCTGAATCCGCTGGTCTGCCAGTTGATAGAGCTTGCGAACACGGTCACGGTCCATTTGCTTGGCAAGATCCTCATAACCAAATAACTGGGCCAAGTTGTAAAGTTCTTTGTAAAGAGCCAGGGCCCGGCGCAACTCCAAAAGCTCATCTTTGTTTTCAATGGCACTGATTTGCTGTTGGAAAATTTCAAGATTGGCAGTATCGTAAGAAAACAGCTTTTCCTTGATTTCGTCTAAGTCTTGCTGTATTTCTTCCGTGGTCTTGAAGATATTCTGAAATTGCTGGAAATCATCTCCCAGTTCTTCCTTTAGTTCAGCCAAATATGCCTGGTTGGTTTTATCAAACTCAGAGCGGATATCTGCAAAATCTACAACATAGCCAAATCTCTGCTGCTTATATGGTCTGTTGACTCTCGTTAAGCACTGCAAAAGATTGTGCTCACGAATAACCCGCCCCAGATATAGCTTTTTAAGGCGCGGTGAATCAAAGCCCGTAAGGAGCATATTGAATACTACCAATATATCCACATCGCCCCGCTTGAAGGCATCCCGCTTATCTTTAAGTTCATCACGGCTGTCGCCTACAGTAGACAATACCAGCTCAGCTGTAAAAACGCCTCGGCTCTTTATTTCATCACATATAGCCTGGGCTTGTTTTGAAGAATCGGCCACAACCATGGCGCCAATTGTTTTGTCGCCCAATATGATCCGTGAACCTACAAAGTCTTCTTCAATATAATCAACCAGTGGCTTTATATAGTTCTCGTTACAGGTGATATCCTTCTTCTGTATAAGGCCTTTCTGAACCTCGGTCTTTAGCTTATCCAAGGCAGCCCCCAACTGCAGACGATATTCAGTTTTGATGCCTTCGCGAATAAGGCGAAGGGTATAACCGTCTGCTATGGACTGGTTGTAGTAATATTTATGGATATAATTGCCAAAGAGATTTTTAGTGGCTACTTTTCCAATAAGTGGTGTGCCAGTAAGGCCAAAGCGGACAGCCTTCCGATCAGAATTAAACAGCAGGGAAAGGAAAGTACCTTCAGCACTGTAATCACGATGTACTTCATCTATAAAGTAAACCCGCTGAATGGAAACATTGTAATCTGGTTCTTTGCCCACTGCCTCTTGGTCGAATTTCTGAATATTAACCACATTCATTACCAGCCCGCCTGTGGTGGTATCCTCGCTGGTACTCTGAATGTTTTTCAAAAACTCTGCACGGGTTCCTATTTCCACAACATTTAAGCCACGGGCACGGAATTCGTCAGCGGCCTGTTGCATAAGATCCAAACGGTCCACTATAAAATAGAACTTTGCCACAACACCTTTTCTGGCGTAGTAGTCTGTAAGGATTTTTACATTATAGAAGGAAAGCTCTGTTTTGCCGCTGCCCTGGGTGTGCCAAATAACTCCGCCACGATGGTCCTGTTCCTTGCCAGCCGTATCATCCAAATATTTCATAATGGCATGGGAAGCGAAGAATTGCTGATAGCGCATTAAATGCTTGGCAATTTCCATAACGCCTTCCTTATTGACCTTCTCCACATATGTTATGCCATATTTCAAAAGCCACAATAAACGCTCTGGGGTAAACAATGAAGAAATGATGCGATGAGTAGGTGTCCCCGGCTGCATATTGGTCTGATACTCTGGCTGGTTTTTCAGCATGGCCATATTGGTATCCTGCAGAATAAACTCCTCTACCTTCGGATCCAGTTCTCCTATACGCTCATATATGGAGGAATCTTCTTCACGGAAATGGCTGAAAAATAATCGGCCATGACCATTGGTGGCATAAAAAGCCCCTGATATTGGTACACTCTCCGTATCATCATATTCCATGTTGTTAGAAAACATCATTATCTGAGTAATGTTGAGGAACTTTCTATACTTTGGATTTAAAGTCCTGTCATTCATCCGCATGTACTCAGCCTGCATACCCTTTCGGTTGTTTGGAATTTTTACTTCGCAAAATGCCAGGGGCAAGCCGTTGATGAAAAGGGTAATATCTGGGCGGAAGCTGCCTTCCTTTGTTTCTTTGTCCACCAGACATTCCACTTCGGTGGCAACTTCAAAGGTATTGTTATCAATGTTATTGTAGTCAATCAGCATCATTGACTGACCGCGACATTCAACACCTGTCTGGAGCTTTTTAAAAAATTCACGTCCTAAATCATCCACGGCCAATGAATCTGACAAGGCCGAAACGATGCCTTTAATCTCGTCATCAGTTAATGGCTCCTCCAGTTCATTCACACGATCCAATGAATCACGGAGAATTTCTGTATTTATATTTGTTTCAAAATCCAAAACCGGGCGAATATCTTTCAAAGAACGATAACGATATCCCAGACGTGTAAAATACATCAATGCTGGTATTTTAACTCTTGAATCTTCGCTGAAGTTCTTCCCCATGTGACTCATCTCCCTAATGCCCAATAGCACTGCAGAATTCACTTTCATTTTATAAGTATTTTAACACTTTAAAAATATAAGCTCAATTTGTGGTGTTAGAATTTTTTACCAAATATAAATCCCCTGATATCATTATTAACAATAATATTGATATCAGGGGATAATTTATATATTTATGCTATTCTTTCCGAAAATATCATAATTCCATAAGCTGATTATACACCTGCTCCAGCTCTGTAATATCAAGGCCGCCGTCAAGGGCCTTGATATTTGTTTCCAGACGCTCCTTAAGACGTTTGCTGAAGCGCTGGCAAACCTTGTCATAGAGGCCACAAAGGGCTTCTGTTTCCTGACTTAGGAGCTTTGATTTTTCCTGGGCCAGATAATCATCCGCCATCTTGGAAAGTATAACTTCCATTTCTTCAGCCATTATCTTGGAGGCACCCTCCTCGAAGAAGTCCTTTGGATTCTTATAGATGGAAAGTGGCTTGGAAAAGCTGTCACGTCCAACACCAACAAATGCCTGCTGGAAATTCAGCTGATTTTCATAACTGTATTCCTTAATTGATAAGGTGAACTCATTGCTGATCTGGGAAAGGCGCTGGTTGGTATGCTCCTGAAATTTCAGCAGGGAATTTCTGATGTAATTATCAGTTCTGAGGCTGGTGGCTCTAAGCTCCTGGGCCAAATCAAAGCCAATGCTTTCAAGAAGCTGATCCAGAGCCTCCTTAAGCTGCTCATTGGAATTGCCCCCGGATTTCAGAGTGGCAGGATTAAAGGACTCACGGAAGAAATCAAGGTATCTTAAGAAAACTCTCTGCTTAACATAATAAATAAGCTCAGAGGCCTCCTGCTCCAGCCCCTTCACCAGCTCTGTATTGCTTAAATCTGAAAGCACAGAGCCAATTTTCTGCTGGAACCTCTTTAATTCAGCCAGCCGATGCTCTCTTTGAACGCTGTCACTTTTACTTATATTAATAAGATCCCTGATGCGCTCCACTGCCTTATCAAACTCCTGACGGGCGGCGGAAAGGGCTATATCATTTAAGTCGTTGACAACAAAATTGTAGAAGGCATTTTCAAATTCTGTTGGTGTGGTGTTGCCAGCCTCTCTTTCCTCCAAGACCTCTTGTGAGGATAAAGCAAAGAGCTGTGGCTTGGAAACGCCGTAGGATTTAAGCTGCTTGCGGACATAATTAACCACATGGTCTGCCTCGTCCTGATCCTCAGCCAAATCAATGGCATTAACGATAAAGAACATTTTATCCAGCTGGAAGGAATCCTTTACACGGCCCATCTGAATGATAAACTCCCTATCAGCCTTGCCAAAGGCATGGTTGTAATAGGTTACATAAAGCACCACATCAGACTGGCGAATGAAGTTAAAGGACATATTGGTATGACGGGCGTTAATGGAATCAGCTCCCGGAGTGTCCACCAAAGTTATTCCCTTAGCTGTCAGCGGACAATCGTAATACACCTTAATCCAGTCCACAAAGCAGGACTTGTCCTCCTGGGCAGCATATTCACCAAAGCCCTTTAAATCACTGGCAAACACTTTGCCCAGGTTGCTTTCAACAGCATCAAAGCCTGATATAAAGGCCCGCAGGAAGGATTTTTCCTTTTGGTGAGTGTTGCCCCCCTTGTTCATGGCCTCCTTGGCCAAGATAACAGCTTCCTTTAAGCTGGCTGGTGACATATTAAATGGCTTAAAGGCCCTTCGTAAATCATCCAGCAGCATATTTTCGGATTTAAGCTTAATGTCCACTGTGCCATGAGGATGGTCCTCATCTATAGGCAAAATCATATTGATGGCGGCTGTTGTTGGATTTGGTGATACAGGCAGCAGTCTTTCTCCCAAAAGTGAATTTGCGAAGGAAGACTTTCCCGCACTGAAGGCACCAAAGAGAGTTACCAAGAAGCCTTTATTATTAAGGCGTTCAGCCCTATCCTGAAGCTCCTGGGCCATCTGCCCCACTCCTGGTATTTCCCCAATAAGCTCAGCACTTTTGTGAAGTCTTACGGACATTTCCTTTAATTTTTCAGTACCAGAAGCAGTGAAAATATCAAGGTGTTTAGGAACCAAATTGTTATGGTCATGGGAATTTTGTTTATCACCATTGGCCTGCTCGCCTGTTTCTGCCTTATCAACTGTATTTATTAAGGAATCTTTAGAATCTAAGGCTGCTTCTGGGGCTACTATTTCCTCATCCGGGATTTCAACTTTTAATATTTCAGCAATATCTTCATTGGTATCCACCATTGATTCATTGGTAAGCATATCCCCAAGTTCCTTTGAAAGACTGGACATTTCAGTATCCAAAGAATCCATAGTGCTCCAGGCTCTATGGTATTCCTCCAGTTCATTTAAACGGGAATTGATGATATCAATGCGCTGTCCCCTGTGATTATTCAACAGCTCAGCAAATATATTTTTAATGTCTGCTGCCTTGTTGCGTGCCACATTTTTTATACCCTCCGCAAAGTTTAAGGTATAGTTCATTACATAGCTGCCGTCCTGGGTGAGTTTAGCCCCGGAACGCATTGCTTCAGTAAGCAGCTCCTGTGGCGGCAGGATTTCCAGTGACTGAATTTTCTCCTGCAGCTCCTTGTTATTAACATTATGCTGACGGACAAAATCCAATAAAAATGTCTTTAAATGCCATTCAATCTGGGTCTTTGCCTTTTCAGAGGCATCCTCAAAGAAAACCTGCTTTCTCCGCTCCAGCTCAGCCTCAGTTTTCTTGCCACGGCCAAAAAATCCCACCTTAAAGGATGGCTGACAGGCCTCCAGATAATCTCTGGCCAAATCACGGGTGGAGGTTGGCATTAAATAAGCATTATCCAATATTTTGGCAATTCCCGCCTTGTATGTTTCCTCCCAATCCTCATTAAGAATATCCTGCTCATTGGAAAGACTGTCATATTCCTGACGCATAAGCTGCAGCTTATCTGATGCAATCCCTTCAAGGATAGCACCTGCTTCCTTCTTTTTTGCATCAGAATCCTTTTCAGATGCCTTAATATATTCCGTAATAATTCTATTTAAGGAAGCGTAAATGGAATCCTCAAGATTATCATTGCGGTGGGCAATCTTATCCTCCAGCAGTTCCATTAGCTCCTGGTACTGGTTGTGAGGCGCATCAGGATATTTGGCAGATATAAAATATACGCCCTTGGCCTTTACACCCCAGCCTTCAAAGGCCTTATACACAGAATTTTTGAAGGTATCAAAGGACAATTCCTTTTCACGGTGCTTATCTATCTGATTAATTACCAGATATACCTCCTTGCCGGCCTTGGTCAGATCACGGGTAAAGGAGAAATTCAGCTCTGACTGAACGTGATTGTAGTCCATGACATAGAAAATTATATCCGCCAGATGAATAGCATCCTCTGTAACCATTCGATGGGCATCATCAACAGAATCAATGCCCGGTGTATCCATAATTTCCACACCCTCCGGAATATGGAGATTGGAATAACTCAGCTCAATACAGGAGACAGCATCACCATCACGACAATAGCTCCTAACAAGATCATAGTCATATGGTGCCAGATATTTCCGTGGCTTTCCCTTGCTGAAAAACACACGGGCGTAGTCCTCCCCCTTATACACCTTCACCAGATTGGCAGAGGTTGGTATAGGGCTGGAAGGCAGTATATTATCCCCTAAAAAGGAATTAATAAGTCTGGATTTTCCCGCAGAAAAATGCCCTGCAAAGGCAATACCATATGTCTTGTCAGTGAGCTTCTGGGCCAGATGACGGACATGGTTCATATTGCGGGTATGATTAATTTTTTTAAAATATTCGTAAGCTGCTGTTAGCTTATTTTCCAATAATT
Organism: Anaerovibrio lipolyticus DSM 3074; assembly: GCF_900141865.1. Classification (GTDB taxonomy): domain Bacteria; phylum Bacillota; class Negativicutes; order Selenomonadales; family Selenomonadaceae; genus Anaerovibrio; species Anaerovibrio lipolyticus. The sequence continues at coordinate 69,619 of NZ_FQYW01000009.1, forward strand.
CTTTATTCATAATTGCTCCAATCAGGACGTGGTGATAGGGTCGATATCTATCATTACATTCATATCACGGTGTACTCCCTGGTCACGGAGGAATTTATTTACCGCCTTTAGATCATCGGTTTTTATCAGCATGGAAAATCTGTGAACTCCCTTAAAAACAGGAATCATGGCAGGAGCCGGGCCGATAATCTGATGATGCTTGGTATAACCGAATTTATTTAAGAAATTATCCTTTATATTCTGAGCCTGCTGACGGGCGTTTTCCGGCTTTTCGTTGTGTACTATCAGCTTAACAATACGACAAAATGGCGGATAGAAGAGACTTTCCCTCAGCTTCATTTCTTCCTCGTAAAAGGCCTGATAATCCTGCTTTATACCGCTTTGTACTGCATTATGCTCTGGCGAATAGCTCTGAACTATAACCTTGCCGGGAATATCTCCACGGCCTGCCCGTCCAGCAGTCTGGGTTATGAGCATAAACACTCTTTCTGCCGCACGGAAATCTGGCATATTAAGGGCCGAATCTGCACTGATAATACCCACTGCCGTAACATTTGGAATATCATGTCCCTTGGCCACCATCTGGGTTCCAAGAAGTATATCAAATTCCTTATTGCGGAACCGCTCAATAATATTAGTATGACCAAACTTGCCAGTAGTGGTATCCCTGTCCATGCGAATAACTCTGGCCTTGGTAACCAATGTCCTCAGCTCCTGCTCCAACTTTTCTGTACCCGAACCAAAATACTTGATATAGCGGCTCTCGCATTTTGGACACACATCCGGCACAGGAACTGTAATGTCACAATGATGGCACATCAGACGCTTATCCTTGTGATATACAAGAGGCATGGTGCATTGAGGACACTTAATAACCTCTCCGCAGGAACGACACATTACAAAGGTAGCAAAGCCACGACGGTTCAACATAATGATCATCTGCTCTCCCTTGGAGATGGTGTCTTCAATAAGAAGTCGCAAAGGGTGACTTATAATATTTCGCCTTCCCTTTTTAAGCTCCTGGCGCATATCTACACAGGCCACCTGCGGAAGTGGCTTATTGCCAATACGATTTGGCAGTTGAAGCATGGTACATTTACCAATCTGGGCCCTATGATATGTTTCCAATGAAGGAGTGGCACTTCCCAAAAGCAGCGGTGCCCCGTAAATCTCAGCCAGCTTTTCTGCCACTACTCTGGCATGATAACGTGGAGATTCATCCTGCTTATAGGAATTATCCTGCTCCTCATCCATAATAATCAGCCCGATGTCATCAGCTGGAGTAAATAGGGCGGATCGGGCACCAATAATAATACCCGCCTCACCGCGACGTACCCTTAAAATGGCATCATTACGCTCGCTAATGGACAGCCGGCTATGAATTACAATAATGTCTTCTTCAAAGTAGCTCTTAAAGGCCTGTACCACTTGGCCTGTAAGGGCAATTTCCGGTACTAGAACCACAACTCTGCGGCCTAATTTCCGTACTTTTCTGGCAGCCTCAATATACACCTGTGTTTTGCCACTGCCAGTAACACCATAAAGCAAAAATTCCTTGAATTCTTTGCTGTTTATAGCTTTTTCCAAAGCATCAACAGCATTTTGCTGCTCGGTGGTAAGCTCGATTTCCTTATGCCTTTGGCTGGGAGCATCATAACTGTTGCGGAAAACACGGCGTTGTTCCTTTCGTAATAATCCTGCTTCTGTCAGCGCTTTAATGGTTGCCGCTGAAACACCCCGTGATTTAAAATCCTCTGCCGCTATCGAGTTTTCAGCAGTAAGGGATTGCTCACCCTTCTGCTGGTTCATAATAAGCTCCAATGCCTTTTTCTGGGCTGGCTTTCTTGAATAATCCCCAAGAAGCTCCTCCGTGACTTGCACAACAGGAGTATAAACAGTTTCAAAGGCAGCCTTGGCCTTATTATCCGCATTGTATATCCGTTTAATCAGCTTATATTGCAGGAGCTTTTCCAAGATATTATCAAGGTCAGTGGCAAGCTCCTCATTGCCATCAGCAATCAACTGATCCTTTATCTCTTTTTTCTTGGACACACCAGCAGCCATAATGGCATTATAAACACAACCATAGGACCGAACCTGTAAAAGGACATTATCACCAGCATCATTCACCGCCTCATAAGCCAGCTGAATATGGGCACCACTTTTTCCGGGGATAAAAAGACGCATCATTTCCCCCACAGAGCAAAGGTAAAATTCCGCCATCCAACGGGCAGCATCTATTACCTCATGGGTAAACCAGGCTTCCTCATCCAGAGTGCCCTTTATTTCCTTAAGCTTAAAATCTCCCTTGATACTGCTTTCATCCACATCATTTACGGACACAATAAAACCTTCGATAGATCTGCCACCAAATGGCACAATAACCCTCCAGCCCTCTTTAAGAAAGCCAAGATGATCCGGCACAATGTAGCTATATGCCTGAGATATGCTTTTTATGGGAATGTTAATATAAACATCAGCAAGTATCACAATATCAGTCCGTCCTGTATTTTAGTCCTGTATTAAAAATGGATATAGATGAAAAAACGGGACCCTGTTGCTAGTCCCGTTTCAATTTATTAAGTGTTCTTATTCTTTAAAAATGAATGCTTTCTACCATTTTATCCGCAGCCTTCTCATAATCCTCGTCGTCGGCCTTGTAGGATATGGTAATGCACCAGTGCTCATCTCCCTTAAAGAAGGAAATGAATCTGGTCTTAATCTTTATGTCATTGCTGGTACCATCCAAAACAGCTACCTTGGCTGGCTCCCCGGCAACAGTGGTGTTCTCGAGCTGACCACCAGTGGACTTGCGCTTGCTCTTATAGGTCTTTAAAAGATCCTCGGAGAATTTATTAAGGTCAGGCTTAAATTCTGAAGCAGTAAAATCCTTGTATTTGGCCCGATCATAATGAACACTCATAACAGTTATCTCAAAATCACTATTATGGTCTGCACTGGTACAAATAGTAGTACCATTTGGGAAGGTCTTAGGTGCCATTGGATTTCTGAAATCAAATGGCAAACTCATGGTTAGGGTGCTTGCATGGCCATTAACACTGACATCATGAAGCTCAATATTCTTGGAGCCACATCCGGTCACCAGAATACTAAGTGCCATAACAGACAATGTGACCACAAAAGTCATCAGCTTCTTAAAATTAATAACTGCCATAAAGCTGTTGCCCCCTTAATCCAAATCGTACTGAAGCATGGACATAACCTTAATACCGTTATTTTCCAGCTTCTGACGACCGCCAAGAGTAGTCAGCTCCACAAAGAATACAGCAGCGCCAACCTCACCGCCAACCTTTTTAATCAGCTGTGCCGCAGCAGTGGCAGTGCCGCCGGTGGCCAGCAAATCGTCCACAATAAGTACCTTCTGACCAGGCTTTATGGCATCCTTATGCATTTCAATGGTATCACTGCCATATTCCAGATCATAGTCAACACTTACAACCTCAGCAGGCAGCTTGCCTGGCTTACGAATTGGTACAAAACCGATATTGGTAGCTGCAGAAAGTGCTGCACCATAGATGAAGCCACGGGATTCAAGACCCACAATCAAATCTATATTCTCATCCTTGAGAATATCCTTCATATAATCCAGGGTCAGCCCAAAAGCCTTGGCATCCTTAAGAGTAGTAGTAATATCTACAAACTTGATGCCCTCTTTTGGAAAATTATCCACCAGACGAATATGGTCCTTCACATAGTTTATGTCATTTGCTGTTAAGCTCATCAGAAAAATACTCCTTATAGTTTAATAATAAAATTCACAAACCATTTAATTATAACGCAGTTGTTCAAATTTTTCTATCTTCGATAGAAAAATATACTAATCAGCGTTTGTATTAATCGAGATATAAGCAGTCCTTACCAACCTCAATAGCTGTTTCCTTATCCTTAAGCAGCTCAATCATCTTAAGAGCAAAGGCAATGGATGTACCAGGACCGCGGCTGGTGATAATATTTCCGTCCACAACAACCTCGTTGGTGCAGGTCTTACCGCCCTTCATGTGGTCCTCAAAGCCTGGATAACAGGTGCAGCGTTTTCCTTCTACCAATCCGTTGTCACCCAAAATAGATGGAGATGCACAGATTGCAGCCACCCACTTGCCAGCCTCATTAAATTTTTTCAAAATGGCCACTACTTCCTTGCTGCCTCCAAGATTCAGCATACCATCCATGCCACCAGGCAATACAACAATGCTGTACTCATCAGCGTTTACATCAGTGAGAAGCGCATCTGCTTCAACAGGTATGTTATGTGCTCCCACAACTCTCTTGTCATTATGAATTGAGGCAGCAGTTACATCAATGCCGCCACGACGAAGAAAATCAACCTGAGTAATGGCCTCCACTTCTTCAAAACCATTGGCAAATAAAACTAATGCTTTCATATCTGTATCGCTCCTTAATTTAAAATAATAATCACGCTACTCTAATTATACCATAAAGAACCGAGAACCTTGCAAATCAAATTAATAGGTATGTATAATTGTCTATAGAGTATTAAATAATATTAAAAATATTACAGATTACTACATATCGGAGTGACAATATGAAAAAGAAATTATCCCTTATACTTTCCATGCTATCCATTATGTTTGGGCTGTCCTCACCGGTAGATATGCCCCCGGCCGAAGCAAAAGTTCAAAACACCGTGCAGTGCACCATTCTTTTTGTGCCTCACGACAATCGCCCTACCTCCTGTGAGCAATCCACCGAGGCTTTGGAGCTGGCTGGCTACAATGTTATCATGCCACCAAAGGATATGCTTGGAGGACTTAGAAATACAGCTGATACAAATGAGCTTTGGGGCTGGGTTAATAAAAATATTTCCAAAGCTGATGTAGCTGTAGTTTCCACTGACTCCCTTATTTATGGTGGACTGGTAGCCTCCCGCAACCATAACAATAGCGAGGAGGTGCTTCTTTATCGTACAAACAAATTCAAACAGTTAAAAAAATCAAACAAAAAATTAAAGATATTTGCTTTTGGCTCACTTATGCGTACCCCCAAAAATGGTGCTGCTGCCGGGGCTGAGGAGCCGGAATATTATCAGAAATATGGCGATAAAATTTTTAGGGTCTCTGCCCTTAATGACCAAAAGGAAACCAGAAAACTGACTAAATTGGAAAAGGAAGAACGTGAGGGACTTATGAATTCCATTCCAAGTGGAGTTTACAAGGACTACTTTGGAAGGCGGACAAAAAATATTAATGTTACCAAAAACCTTATGAATTTAGCCCAAAATGGAATCTTAAATTTTCTGGTTATTGGTAAAGATGACAATGCTCCTTTCTGTGCCACCCACCAGGAGGCACGGGAGCTAAATAATTTTGCAAAAAAGCAGGGACTTTCAAGGGACAAATTCATGGTAGCTACCGGTATTGATGAATTTGCCATGCTGCTGTTGGCCAGAGCTGCCAATACTATTGAAAATAAGCAATATACCGTCAATGTCCAATACAATACAGGAGTAGGCAAGGATACCATACCGAAATTCTCAGATGAGAAGCTATTTAAATCCATTCGTGATGAGCTGACAATGGCAGGAGCAAAGGAAACCAACAAACCAAATGCTGATTTATTCCTGCTGGTAAACACTGATCCTAAGGGGCGCACCACTGATGGGTATCCTGAACCAAATGATCCTGACCCGATGTACAATGATGGCAAGCCGCGAATCGGCACTCAATATTTCCTTGATATGGTAAAGGAAAATATTGCCAAAAAACGAAATGTTGCACTGGCTGATGTATGCTTTGCCAACGGCAGTGATAAGGCCCTTATGAACCTGCTTTCCGATAATAAGCTGCTGTTTAGACTCCGCTCCTATTCCGGCTGGAATACCCCAACCAACAGTACTGGCTTTGCTTTGGGACAGGGATTGGTAAACTTAAAAAACAGTCAGGAGGACTGTAACAGAATGCTGGTTAAACGTTATCTTGATGATTGGGGCTATCAGGCCTATGCAAGAGAAAAGCTGATGTGGAGTCTTCCCGATAGTAAGTATTACTTTAATCTGGCAGAATACGAAAAATACGCTGAAGATTTGGTGACAAAGGAATTGCGTGAATTTGCCGCTTGGCACCTCAGCGAATATCCAAATGCCACTGATATCAAGGTTACTTTTCCGTGGCATATTACCTTTATTGGAGGTATTACCATAAATGAGAACATTCCTAAAAAAAAATTAATCTTTAATGGACGCTGGAATATTGAAAATAATCAGGCCACCTGTGGTAATGGGGCTACCTATGTTACTGCCCGTTTTACAGGTACAAGTATTGCCGCAAAAATGGATGACAGAAATTGCTGGTGGCGCTATGAGATAGATGGTAAGCCATATAACCGAATAAAATTTAGGAATGAATTGACTACCCTTGCTGAGAACCTGCCAAAGGGTGAGCACAAAATAAAACTGGTACGCTCCACTGAAGGTGAAGCAGGACTAAGCACCTTCAAAGGCTTTGTTCTTAATGAGGGGGCTGAGATTTTGTCACCAGATGAGCCGAAACGGCTGAAGCTGGAATTTGTAGGAGATTCCATTACTGCAGGAGCCTTTAATGATGGTCCTCATGATGTGTTGAGTTACCACGATGTAGAGAACAACGATATGTCCTATGGCCCACAGCTTGCCAGAATGCTGGATGCGGATTACAGTGTTTTGGCTAAATCCGGTGAAGGCCTCGTACATAATTACTCTGAGGAATGGCCATACAACCAGGTTCATACCGCTGATCGCTACCCTTGGACCTATTATTCTTTTAACTGGAATGACCATCATTTAAACTGGGATTTTTCCAACAACAAAACTGATGCTGTGTTCATCTCTATTGGAGCGAATGATTTTTTATTTGAACCAAGGCCAACAGAAGACGAATTTATAAAGGAATATATACACCTTATAAAGGTCGTTAGAAAAAACAATCCAACAGCAGCCATTATTTGTCTGGAGCCTGTACCAACAGTTATTGGTCCTGATGCTGCAAGCTGGACTGAAATAGCAGTAACAAAGCTAAAAAATAACGGTGATAAAGACCTTTATTATATTCCGCTTAACAAGGATACCCCACTACTTAATGATTCTGATTATGTCGGTGACGGTGTTCATCCGACCCAGGAGGGTTCCAGAAAAATAGCTGAATATCTAAAAAATAAGGTAGAAACAATCCTAAAAAGTAAATTTGCTAAACTACCAGGGCACTGAATTAACCTAAAAAAACATTGCTTTGATTCACTGCTTTACTTATGTTATTCTTTAGGTAGATATGTTGTGTGTAATAATATGTTGGAGGTTATTGTATGGATAAATCAAAGGTTTATTTTACCGATTTTCGCGTTCCGGTTGGCACCAGTATTTTGGCCAAAATGAAAAAGCTTTTTATCAAAGCTGGATTTAAAAATATTGACATGGAAAATCAGTTCGTGGCTATCAAAATGCATTTTGGCGAGCTTGGTAACATGGCGTTTCTCCGTCCAAACTATGCCAAGGTTGTTGCCGATGTGGTTAAGGAACAGGGCGGTATTCCATTCCTTACTGACTGCAATACCCTTTATCCAGGCAGCAGAAAGCACGCCTTGGAGCATATGGACTGTGCTAACATAAACGGCTTTAATACTGTTACCACTGGTTGTCAGATTATTATTGGCGACGGTCTTAAGGGTACAGATGATATTGAAGTTCCTGTAAAAAATGGTGAATACTGCAAGACTGCCAAGATTGGCCGTGCCATTATGGATGCTGACGTATTCATTTCCCTGGCTCATTTTAAGGGCCATGAAATGACAGGCTTTGGCGGTGCAGTCAAGAATATCGGCATGGGCTGTGGAAGCCGTGCAGGCAAGATGGAACAGCATTCCTCCGGCAAGGTGGCGGTTGATATGGAAAAATGCCGTGGCTGTCAGGTTTGTGCCAAGCATTGTGGCTCCAATGCCATTACCTACGAAAACAAGAAGGCCATTATCAACAAGGATATTTGTAAGGGCTGTGGCCGTTGCATAGGTGCTTGTCCATTTGATGCCATCCACAATGACCAGTGGGATGCCGGAGATCTTCTTGACAAAAAGATGGCTGAGTACGCCCAGGCCGTTGTTCAGGACAGACCTTGCTTCCATATCAATATGATTATGGACGTATCTCCAAACTGTGACTGTCACGGTGAAAATGATGCACCTATTCTGCCAAATCTGGGTATTGCCTGCTCCTTCGATCCTGTAGCTCTTGACCAGGCCTGCGTAGATATTTGTCAGAAGGCTGAGCCTATCCGCAATTCCCAGTTAGGTGACAATATGGCTGACCCGCACCACCACGACCATGGAGACCACTGGCTTAACAACAACCCTAATGTTCATTGGAAGGAAACTCTGGAGCATGGTGAGAAAATCGGCATGGGTACCAGAGATTATGAATTGATTGTTATGAAATAAGAAGACAGAAGGCACTGGCTCATCATGAACCGGTGCTTTTTTATTATGCTTATCTGATATAGAACAAATCAAATTCTGTTATATTTGTTGGAATTGTGAGAAAATTCTTTATAATTATTGCCTTTATATATAAAAAGGGTTAAAATTTACATAGAGTTTGTTTAGAAACAATGATTGGAGGATGACAATATGGCAGACAGAATCGTATTAAACTCAATTTCTTACCACGGAGCAGGTGCTATCAACGAGATTATTGGTGAGGTTAACCGTGGAGGGTACACTCACATTTTTGTATGCACCGATCCGGATCTTGTAAAATTCGGCGTAACTGCAAAAGTTACAGATTTGCTCCAGAAGAATAATATTAAGTTCACTGTATATGACAAAATTAAGCCAAACCCTACCATCCAGAACGTGCAGGATGGCGTGGCTGCCTTTAAGGAATGCAAGGCCGATGCTATTATTGCTGTAGGTGGTGGCTCTTCCATGGATACTGCCAAGGCAATTGGTATCATTATCACAAATCCAGAATTTGCTGATGTACGTTCTCTGGAAGGTCTTGCACCAACCAAGAATCATGCAGTTCCAACCATAGCTGTGCCTACCACCGCCGGAACCGCCGCAGAGGTAACCATCAACTATGTAATCACAGATGTGGAAAAGCAGCGTAAATTTGTATGCGTTGACCCTAACGATATTCCTGATGTGGCAATTATTGACCCTGATATGATGTCCTCAATGCCAAAGGGACTGACTGCAGCTACTGGTATGGATGCTCTTACCCATGCTATCGAGGGTTATATCACCAGAGCTGCATGGGAACTGACGGATATGTTCCATCTTGAGGCAATCAAGCTCATTTCCCAGCATCTCCGTGATGCCGTAGCCAATAAGCCAGAAGGACGCAAGGGCATGGCAATGGCTCAGTACATTGCTGGCATGGGCTTCTCAAATGTTGGTCTTGGTATCGACCACGCCATGGCTCACACCCTCAGCGCCCATTATGACACTCCACATGGTGTTGCCTGTGCTATGCTGCTGCCAATTGCAATGGAATTTAACAAAGAGCACACCGGTGAGCGTTATCGTGAAATTGCCCGGGCAATGGGTGTAAAGAATGTTGATTCCATGTCTCAGTCCGAATACCGTGATGCTGCCATTGCCGCAGTAAAGAAGCTTTCCGAGGATGTTGGTATTCCAGCCAAAAACGACCGTATCAAGGAAGAAGATCTGGAAATTTTGGCCAAGGATGCTCTGGCTGATGCCTGCTATCCTGGCAACCCTTGTGAGGCAACCAAGGAGCAGGTTATCGATATGTTCCGCAAACTTATTTAAGTATTTAACATAATATAATTACCCCATTATATTGCGCCATATTGTGCGTACCCAAAAAGGCGTTGGTTCATCGCGAACCAGCGCCTCTTTTTTGTGTAGCACTTCCTATTTTTTGTGTAGCTATTATAATTTTTGTGGCCGGCAAATGTTAAAATTCTTGCTGGTCATTTAAAAAATCCATCAAATTTACATGATGTATGCCATTTCTCTTTTGCATTAAATAATCCGTTGTTATTACGTACTTGCTATAATTGTCCCTGATAGCCTCTAATGCCCTATATTCCCTATCCTCTGTCGCTTTGCTTTCCAATATTGTATATGCAACCTGCACATAGGAATAATCCATATTTCGACTCCTGAGGATAAAATCACACTCCAGCTTTCCAATACGTCCTATACTTACAGCATATTCCATGCTTTTAGCATAAGTAAATACAATATTTTCCAAATTTGGGCCATAATTTATTCGGTTATCTGTATTCAATGAATAATAAAAGCTCAAATCCGCCAGATAATACTTCTTCTCTCCCGAAAGTGATTTTTTGGATTTTATATCAAAACGTGGGCATTCATACAATATTTTTGCATCCAGTAATATTTGTATATATTTGGAAATAGTTGCCCTGCTGATTTTAAGCCCATTATTATTTAAGGCATCATATAGCTTTTTTATACTGGTTGTGGCCCCAAAATTACTGATAATATAATTTCGTACCGTCTCAAAAGCAGCGATATCCTTTATTTTTACTCTCCGCCGAATATCTTTTTTAATAATTTCATCTATAACACCATTAACATAAGTTCTTTTTGCTGACAGCTCATCTATATGTATGGTACGCGGAAAACCGCCTTCAAGAATATACGAGTTCAATTCCACGGCACCATTGCCGCTGATAGGCTTTTTATAAAATTTTTTCATGCCTTCGTATTCATCAAAGCTCAATGGAAACATCTCGAATTCAAGATAACGACCAGTAAGCTTTGTGACCAGTTCACCACTTAAAAGATAGGAATTTGAACCGGTTATGAAAATGGAGTAACCCCCTTCATTACGAAAACCATTTATCACTTCTTCAAAAGCCTCAACATTTTGAATTTCATCAATAAACAAATATTTTAATCCATCAGCTTGAGCATGCTTTTCTATTAGTTCTTCAAGCTGTTCCGGGGTTTTTATATTATGAAAACCTCTTTTATCAAGGTCAATATATACTATATTATCTGCCTGTACGCCCTGAGCCTTTATCTCCTCAGCAATGGTTTCCATAAGGCTGGATTTACCGCAACGACGAACTCCTGTGATAACTTTTATAATGTCATCATCATTGTAAAAAGGGCGAATCCTTCTCAGATATTTTTCCCGTTGATATAGTTTCATATTATCACCCCCGTTAAAATCATTATATGATTATATGCCGTTATTCGCAAGTTATCGTTACATATTTTGATATTTTTTCATTTTATGCAACGATAACTGGCATTTAACTAATAAAAATCTCCCAGCATTCTTATCTTCAAATCTTAACATACCTCTGATTTTTGCTATTGGGCTTGTCTGGAATGGTCATTTTTACAAGCCCCAGTTCAATGGCAGGATTGATATAATTTTTGCGGAGGGTGTCTCTGGACTTTAACCCCAGCTGCTCCATTACAGAAGTGGCGGTATAAGGCACATCATATTCCATTACCGTCAGCATACGCTTAACATACTCGCTGGTATTGGCACCAGACTTACTGATCTGGTTAATCACCTCATCCATTATTCCATCAATTATTTCCAGCATGAACTCAATAAAGAAATCAGAGTTGCCGTTAATGTGGCACTTGGCAATGGCATCATAATATTCCTGCTGGTATTTCTCAATCTGGCTTTCCAGTGGAACAGCTTCAAAGATTTTTCGCCATCTATACAGAATTACTGTATGCCAAAGCCTTGCCATTCGGCCGTTGCCATCGGCGAAGGGGTGAATGAATACAAATTCATAATGAAAAACAGCGGCCATTATTAAAGGATGGACCTTTCCCTCATAATCTTTCACCCAATTTAATAGCTGCTCCATCAGCTCCGGAACCATATTGGGAGGCGGCGCAACAAAAATACATTTATCACCTGAAAAAACGCCCTCTTCCCCTTTGCGGAAATCACCTGACTCCTTCACCGTCAAATAAGTCATAATTCCATGAATCCGCTTTAAATCATCAATACTTCCGGGATTAATTTTGCCAATCTCATCATAGGCAGCAAAAGCATTTTTTACTTCCTGAATTTCCGTCTTGTCACCAATAACCATGTGTCCATTAATAACATCCCTGACTTCATCCAGAGACAAGGAATTGTCCTCAATTTTTAAGGATGAATGAATTGAGCGAATTCTGTTATTCCTGCGTAAATGCGGCTTTGCTTCCAGATCCTTATGACTGGTAATCCTGCCAACCTTTTCTGAAATGGAAGAAACCAGCTCCAGCATACGGTTTGAAATTGTATATGGTGGCATATACTCACCCATTACCTCACCCCCATCTTACTCATTATCTTACATTCTATCTTACCTATTATCTTATATTTTATCCTCGTAAAAAGCAATATATTACGCAAAAACTTTAGGCCTGAGACAGGAGCTTTTAATAATGGAATATCTTAGTAAACATATCACCATAAAATAAACAAACAACTTAATTACTGTATATTATATCCTTTTCATTTGACACCGACCGATTAATCGGTTATTATAAAAAACATGAGAAAGCGTGATGATCAGAAGAAGAATTTAATATTGAAAACCACTGCCACTCTCATGGCAAAACAAGGAATAAATGGCGTATCCATGGCCATGATTGCCAAGGCTTCGGGGGTACCACAGGCGACTATTTACGTTTATTTCAGCAGCAAGGAGGAGCTGCTCAAGGAACTGTATAAATATGTTATACAGAAAAACTGCGACTATATCATGAAGGATCTTGATCTCAACGGTGATATAAAGGAGTGCTTCAAAAAGTACTATTGGCGCATGGTGGATTATTTCCGGCATTATCCTACGGAATTCCAGGTTTACGAACAGTTCATGTCCTCCATGATGGGCAAATCACTGGTGCTGGATAATGTCACAGATCTATTTCAGCCTATGTATGCCTTTGTTGAACGGGGTCAACGGGAAGGCATTATTAAGCAGGAGCTTCATCCAATTGTGGTGCTGAGCTATTTCTCTCTCCTGGCCGCCAATATTGAAAAGGGCAAGCTATTTTGGGGAAACAGGGCTGATGATCTGGTTTACCAAATAATTTTTGATACCAGCTGGGATGCTGTTACTATACATAAATAATTCTTTGAAGGGTGTTGTTAATTTAAGATGATGGGAAAGCGTTTATTTTTTATGGACAATCTGAAAATGTTCATTATTAATTTAATGATCGTTTTTCATTTGGGACTCTGCTATATGGCCTATGCACCTGAATGGTGGTATGTCGTGGATACAGAGCATTGTTCATTGTTCCTTACCGGCTTTGTTTGCTGGGTAGATGTTTTTATTATGCCGATAATGTTCTTTGTCAGCGGCTATTTTGGCATAATGACCTTAAATAAGCACGGCGATGGTAAATGGTGGTCCGGTCGCTTTAAGAGAATTATCGTTCCATGGATTGGCGGTACTTTATTATTTGCGGCTCCAGTATCATATCTTACATTTTTTAGTCGTAATGCTCCTGTAAGCTTTTCTGAATTTTGCAGTAATTGGTTTTTCTTTGACCCTGTAAACGGTGGCTCCGGTGTTTTCTTTTCACATATTCAATACTGGTTTTTAGGTATCCTTACGGTCTTTTACCTTATATTGTTTATATTAACCAAGCTGGACAAGAGTATGCTTGAGCAGTGTGCCCCTTCAAAGCCTGGAAAGGTTATGGCCTGGAGCTTATTTATTTTTGTATTCTGCAACGTTGTGGCCATGGATATTATTACAGGCTTTGATGATCTGTGGATTCACCTTAGCTATTTCCTTGTTTTGCAGCCATGCCGTGTTCTTCCTTATGTATGGGCATTTTTCTTGGGAGCTTACGCCTGGAGGCATCAGTGGTTCACCGAGGATGGATACAAGCCCTCTGTTGCTAAATGGGTACCTTTATTTGCTGTGATGACCTTTGCATACCCTATGTGGATTCTTATGGGAAGATTTTTTGTTGCCAATGCACTTCAGTTCGTTTTTATTAGAGGAATTTTGCAGGCAGCAATGTTTACATCATCCTTTTATGGCCTGTTGGCAATTTTCTGTCGTTTTTTCAACCGCACCAATAAATTCTGGAGCGAAATGGCGGCAAATTCCTATACTATGTACTACTGTCACATGCAGATAGTATTCCCGGTAGCATATTTCCTGTTACCACTGGATATTTCCTGGTTCCCAAAATGGATATTAAGCTCTATAATCGGTCTCATAATAGTTTATTGCGTCAGCAAGCTATTACTGTTCCTGCCATGCTTTGCCGGCAGCAAAAAAGCAAAGATTTCTTAAATTAAATAACAAGCTAACGGGGAGTTTTTCTTGATTAAAAAAGGGAAAACTCCTCTTTTTGTAGAATAAGCAATTAAATTGTTTTTGAAAATAAAAAAAGCACCTGACAAATGTCAGCTGCAGCTTCTATTTAGTGAAGAATTCTCTAAAATTAGAGAATAGACTTCACAAGGGCACGTACTTCACTCATAGCCAGCTCTGGTGCAAAGATGCAAGGAATAGCTGCTGCTATGGCGAATAACCCTACCATTGAAAATAACATATCGATGTTAGTCAATGTTCCCACTCCTTTCGTGGCGATATTCAGTTTTCAACAACCTGTTTGATAGTTTATAACAATTATTGATTAGTGTCAAGTATTATTTTAAAATATGATAACGCCATTGTTCAAATTTTTCTTCTTTAGAAGAAAAATCTTCCAATTAGCGTTTCAACGAGCTGGGAGATATGCTCACCAGCTGTTGTAGTTTGTTTTCCCCCACCTAAAGAGGAAGGGGACATCTGAAAGCTCGTTATTAATATTTTTTGGCGGTGATAGTATGGAAATGAGTTTTGTAACCCCCAATGACATGGTTTTATTAGGAAGATTGGCCTTATCCTGTATATTAGGTGGCCTCATCGGATACGAGCGTGAGTCCAAAAGCAAATCAGCAGGTCTGAGAACCAATATGCTGGTATGTATTGGCTCTTGTCTTATAATGATACTTTCTACTGAAATATATTCCACAGTTGAAGGAAAAACCAATGCAGATCCAGCCAGACTGGCGGCTCAGGTGGTTAGTGGAATAGGTTTTCTTGGTGCCGGTGCAATAATGAAGGAAGGGCTTAATGTCACCGGACTTACCACTGCAGCCTGTTTATGGGTAGTAGCTGGAGTAGGTCTATCTGTAGGTGCGGGATATTATATTAGTGCCTTCTTTACTTCTGTATTAGTATTCCTGGTACTGGAGGTATTTGCCAAGCTGGATTCCTTCCACAAAATAGATAAAAAGCTAACCGCCAAGATAATCATAAAAAATAATTCCACCGCCGTCCAAGAGGTGTACGATACCTTAAAGCTTCATAATATTAAGATCTGCCAAATAAAAATGAAAAATGCAGAGCATGCCCATGATGATTCACAGGTTGTGGTGGAAATGGAGCTTATAAATACCAAGAATATTCGGGAGGTAGAGGTAACCCATGCCCTATATGCCCTGGACGGTGTAGAAACTGTAGAGCTTACATAATACAAATAACCAAAAATAAAGGAGGCCGTTTGGTCTCCTTCTCTTTTTCACAATTTATTCCTAATTTTTAAATATGTGACATGGCAAACTGCACTTCTTCCTTTGAAAAGCCTTCGATGGAAAGACGTTGGCTTATTTTATTTGCCGTCCACCCCATTTGTGAATACTGCCGTGCCTTACCCAGAGCCTGATTATTCCAGTCTGCATATACATTAGTCATAGCGTAAAAGGCCTCTTCCCTTGTAAAGCCCTCATTTGGTGATAAAAGCTGGGTGTAAATGCCCTTCTTGGCGTAATATCCCTGGGACAAATATTCCTTTGCCCTTTCCAAAGCGTTATTGTTCCAGTCTATGGCAGCGTGCTCAGATGTATTAGTGGCTTTGTCTCTTGGATATCCCATTGACAGAAGATATCTAAAGAAGCCTTTTTTTGATAGGTGCTTTTGAACTGCATATTCTTCCACCGTCTGAGCTATTCCCTGATTTTGTGTAGGGGTATTAACAGTAGGCTGATGTCCAGCACTAGGCTGGTGGCCCCCACTAAGTCTTTGAATGGCAAGCTGATTTAATTCCGAAAGCACCAAATCCGGATCTGCATTTGCAGTTACATGGGCAAATACATGAATATCACCATCTGCGTCAATACTGCGCTTAATTACTTTATTTTGAACCTTTAAAAAGCTGCTGCTGAAGGTGATAATTTCATCACGAGTCACCACTGAATTTTCCACTTTGGTATTGCTGGCCACAATAACTCCCAACTGTTCAGAAATATTCCGCAGTGCCTCCTTTACAGCATTATCCTCCCCCTGCTGCAGGGTTTCGTTGTCACTAAGGGTATATTCTCCCACAGCAATATAGCTTTCCATTTTTGCTTCACTGAACTGAGGCACAAAAAACAGGATGGCTGCAGACAGCAATATATGGCATAATATTTTTTTACACTTAAACATTTTTGGGCTCCTGTTATAGTTTAAAATAAAAGCTTCCATGGCTTAATCAGCCTTCTATGACAATATTGTATTAGTTTTGAATTGGTTATTGCAAGTTAGAATTGGATGAGAATCATATATGAATTGTAATTATCCTCAAAAAATGTTAAAATTTATCAGACGAAAAGAAGGATTTTAAAAATATTTGTCGAACGAATTTAAACGAGGATATATATACGAAAGGATGAGAAATCGTTATGTCTAATACAAAAACAGTAAGCTTTCTCTATGACGATGGGGCCATTGATCTGGAAGTTCCTGCAGAAAGTGCCGTATTGACATCCCGTGTGGATGAGCTAAAAAGCACCCGCTCCGGCAGGGAAATTGTTCACGAAGCTATGATGAATCCTATCGATAGCCCACTTCTTTCAGAGCTTGCTAAGGGTAAGCCTGATTGCTGCATTATCATTTCTGACCACACCCGTCCTGTTCCAAGTCAGGATATTTTGCCTGAAATGATTGCTGAGCTGCGCAAGGGGAACCCGGATATAAAGATTAAGTTTTTGGTGGCTACCGGCTTCCACAGACCTACAAATATGGAAGAATTGCGCAACAAATTAGGTAATGACTTGTATGATGAATTTAAAAATGATATCATAGTACATGATGCACATAACCCTGAATGCAACACCAAGGTTGGTGTACTTCCTTCAGGCCCTGACTGCATCATTGATAAGGTTGCAGCTGAATCCTCCCTGCTTATTGCTGAGGGATTTATTGAGGCCCACTTCTTCGCTGGTTTCTCCGGAGGCCGCAAGAGTGTATTACCTGGTATCTGCGATGCCGTTACTGTTATGGGCAATCATTGCGGTGAGTTTATTGCATCTCCTTATGCCCGCACCGGTATCCTTGAGGGTAATCCACTCCATATAGATATGGTGGCTGCTGCCCGTATGGCTAAGCTGGCCTTTATCTGTAACGTAATTATTGATGAGGACAAGAAAACCGTTGCTGCTTATGCAGGCAACTTCGAAACAGCACATCTGGAGGGTACAGAATTCCTCGCAAAATACTGTGCCGTAAAACCAGCTCCTGCTGATATTGTCATTACAACCAACGGTGGTTATCCACTGGACCAGAACGCATACCAGTGTCCAAAGGGTATGACTGCCGCTGAAGCCTCCATTAATGAAGGCGGTGTCATAATAATGCTGGCCACCTGTAAAGACGGTCACGGCGGTCAGTCTTATTATGACTCTATACACGATGCTGCCACTGCCGACGAATTCTTCCAGAAGTGCGTTAACACTCCTCAGAAGGAAACTCTGCCTGATCAGTGGTGTGCCCAGGTGTGGTGCCGTATTTTAAGAAAACACACTGTACTCTTTGTGGCCGCTCCAGAGCAAAAACAGCTTATTGAGGACCTAAAGGCCCACTACTTCCCTACTTTGGAAGAGGCTTATGCTGAGGCTCGCCGCATTAAAGGCGAAAATGCTACTGTAACCTGTATTCCAAACGGAATATCCGTTATAGTACGCGATTAATTATTGTCGTTCCCTAACATTACATACACATTTTTATCCAAACATGATTATCCAATGATAATCCAAGCAAAAACAGCTGCCATATACCCCCGGCAGCTGTTTTTGTTTACTTATTTATTATTTTTAATGATTCTTGTTGTCACAAATTTTATCAAAATAAAATTTTACAAGCTTTTGTGCATATTTTAGCACCGGCAAAACAATATTATTATTCTCGAAATAAAACATGTGACGATTAAAACGCTTATTTACCAAATCATGTAAAAGCTCCAGCTGAAATTCCTTTTCCTCCTCACTGGTAACAATATTCCAGAAGACATATAAGGTAATATTCAGCTCCTTAATAAAGGTGACATGATTCATTTCCCTGGATTCATCCTCATCCAACCCCATGCCGACTGCTATTCTTATGGCATCCTCAGTATCACTGGCCGTCGCAGAAGGATGTAGATTAAACATCAAACAGTTATTATGGGCAATGGAATTTCTAAGGTTCTTTACCACATTAATATATTTTGTATCAACATGCTTTTGTTGGTATTTCTCAAAATACATATCATAAAGGTCAATAAACTGGGAAAAGGTCTGAACCTCTATAATATTCCAAACCGCAAAATTCCCCCTGTATTTCTCAATAAGTCCCTTGGCATATTTAGTTTGGTGGCGGGAAAGCTCCTTATCAAGGTATTTACGCTTTTCCATGTATTCATTGACTATATCATAGCCGTTTTCTTTTTTGTTTCTTGCAAGCGCATTAAGAAGCTGAATCTTGGCATAATGCTCCACATCCTGCACAATATTAAACATAACCCGCCGATAATATAAATCAAGCAGGGAAAGCTCCTTCAAATGTGCAAATTCCAAAGCAAGATATCTGGTGCCCACACCAGGCTTTTTTATTTTTTCAAAATTCTCAGCATAATGCTTCAGACGAAAATAATAAGTATGTTTTGCCAGATATTCCAATGCCTCTGGCTCTTTTACAATATTAAAGCCGATATTTTTCGACTTCATTTGCTGTATCTGACCTTCAAGATTAAGCTTATTATTAGCCAAAAGGTTTACTCCCTCTTTCCGTAAAGTTCTATGTACTTCTTTTCATTTCTTAAAACGCCCCTGACATACATTTCAGTTTCCCTGAAAGGAATGGCGGAAATATCACTAAAATCGTAATCCCAGCCGTACTGCTCCATCCACTCCTCCACGTTGCCATGACCTGCATTATAAGCTGCCAATGCCAATATCTTGTTTCCATGAAAATCTCTTAATAACCGTGAAAGATACCATGAACCGTAATATATGTTAATTTCAGGAGTTTCCAGCCGCTCCTTGGAATAGTCATTATCATGCATTTCAGAGGCTATCCACTCAGCCGTACTCGGCATAAGCTGCATCAAGCCAACTGCCCCCGGTGTAGAAACAGCATTATTTTTAAAGTTGCTTTCTGACTTTATTACAGCTGCAACCAAAAACTCATCCACATTGTTTTCCTTACAGCAAACCTGGACAATCTCCTGATACTCATAAGGAAACATAAAAGTCCGCTGGACACTTTTCTGCTGCATTACAAAAAAAGTAACAAATGCCATAAGGAGGATAATTATTCCTACAGCACAGCTCCAGGTTCTTCTCTGAAATTCCTTTTTCCTGAGTAGATATTCACGGCGACGTTTTAAGCGTTCGTCTTCCCTGTCCATTACTCACCCTCTATCCTTAAATGTTCCAGTTTTTCATCCAACTGACGGCGAAGTCTCTTCCTGTCAGCATTATTATTTATAATTACATCGCTTAATTTTTTCTTTTCTTCAAGACTCATCTGGGAATCAATACGCCGAACAGCTTCATCGTGATTAAAATCATTACGGGACATAAGCCTTCTAAGCTGTGTATCACGGCTGACATAAACCAGCCATTTCTCATCTACCAGCTTATCGTATGACGTCTCAAATAATAGGGGCACATCGAGAAAAATTACCTTTTCCCCTTCATCACCGGCAGCCTTCACCTGAGACATCATCTCATCCTTTATCAGAGGATGAACCAGACTGTTAATAGCATCCAGCTCCTTTTTATCCCGAAAAACTATATCCGCTACAGCCTGGCGGTTCAAGGATCTGTCTGGATTAATAACCTTACTGCCATAGCGGGCAAAATAAACCTGCCATATTGAACAATCAGGCTCCGCCAGCTCCCAGGCAATTTTATCGCAATCCACTACAGTATAGCCTTGCTGGCGAAGATACTTTGTAACGGTACTCTTACCGCTGGCTATGCCACCTGTTAAACCGATAATCTTCATATTTTAAGCGTTCCTTAAAAATTAAATTTATCCCAAAATTTATTTCAACTTTTGGCACTTAGGACAATAAACTGTTCCCCTGCCGCCAACCTTTATTTTCTCCATTATAGTACCACATTTTCGGCATGGCTGACCACCACGACCATAAGCATAGAGATTATTCTGATGACTTCCCTTCCCGCCAACGCCGTCACGATAATCACGGAAGGTGGTACCACCGTCATTTATTCCGTCCTCTATGACTTTATTAATACAAGCATGAAGCTTTTTTGCTTCTGCACCAGTTACAGAATCCGGAGTTCTAAGAGGATTTATTCCAGCCAAAAACAGGCACTCATCCACATATATATTCCCAAGCCCAGCAATATAGTTCTGCTTTAACAAAAAGGATTTAATTTTCCCCTTTTTCCCGGACAAAACATCTTTAAGGTACTCTATTGTAAAATCATCACTAAGAGGCTCCGGCCCCAGTTCTGCAAGTCCATTAATCATAGACAGCTCATCTTCCCGCATAGCGTAAATAGTACCCAGAGTGCGGGTATCGGCAAATACGAAACGGGCACCATCATCTAAGTGGAAAATTATACGGGAATGCTTTCTATCAGAATCATTGGGACCACAATAGCAGGCCTGTCCACTCATTCTTAGATGAATTACAAGGAAAATATGGTTATCAAGTACTAAAATAAGATATTTTCCCCTTCGCTGAAGCTCCCTTATCCTCTGTCCCTTAATACGGGATACAAATTCCTCAGGGGAAGGGTGCTTAATCTGACGGGACAGCAAAAGCTCCACATCATCAATTCTTCTACCTTTAATATGGGGCTCCAATGAACGTTTTATTGTTTCCAGCTCCGGCATTTCAGGCATACTAATTCCCCCTATCACTTGGCCTCAGCCCAGTTTTTGCCCATGCTAATATCAATGGAAAGCGGAACACTTAAGGAAACTATATTTTCCATAGCATCCTTAAGGATAGATTTTACAGCTTCAAGCTCAGACTCAACCACTTCCAAAACAAGCTCATCGTGAACCTGAAGGAGTATCCTGCTTTTCAGCTTGGCATCCTTAATCATCTTATGGGCTTTAATCATTGCCAGCTTAATAATATCAGCTGCTGTACCTTGAATAGGCGTATTCATGGCCATTCTTTCCGCCAACATACGCTGCATATAATTAGAGCTGTTAATAGATGAAAGCTCACGTCTACGGCCATAGGCTGTCTGAACATACCCCTTGGCATGGGCATCCTCAACGACCTTATCTATAAAGGTCTTAACGCCCTTACATTTTTCAAAATAGCTATCAATATAGCCTGCCGCTTCCTTACGGGTAATGCCCAAATCCTGCGACAAGCCATAATCACTGATACCATAAACAATACCAAAGTTAACTGCCTTGGCGTGACGACGGAGTGTTGGCGTTACCTCCTCCATAGGAATCCCAAATACCTCCGCTGCTGTACGGGCATGAATATCCTCATTATTTTTAAATGCCTTAATAAAATTCTCATCCTGTGACATGTGGGCCAAAACCCTAAGCTCAATCTGGGAATAATCTGCACTAAGGAGATAATCATACCCAGCACCTGGCTCAAACAGCTGACGGATTTTCTTTCCCTCCTCAGTACGGACAGGAATATTCTGTAAATTAGGATCCGAGCTGCTAAGTCTGCCAGTGGCGGTAACAGTCTGATTAAAGGATGTGTGAACCCGGTTGGTTCCGCTATCAATAAGCTGGCTTATACCGTCAAGATAGGTAGACTTCAGCTTAGTCCAAAGGCGGTAGCTCAATATCTTCTCAATAACAGGATGCTCCCCACGAAGCTGATTAAGCACTTCGGCATTAGTAGAATAACCAGTCTTTGTTTTTTTAATAACTGGAAGACCTAATTTTTCAAAGAGAACCTCCCCTAGCTGTTTTGGAGAATTTACGTTAAAATCCATGCCAGCCAGCTCACGGATTTCCTTATCAAGATCAGCTATAGTCTTACCTACAGCAACAGACTGCTCATGAAGATTTTTCCGATTCACATAAATACCATTCTTCTCCATATCAGCCAATACATCCACCAATGGAAGCTCCATGTCATTGTAGAGCTTTTCCAGCTCCTTTTCCTCAAGCTGATGAAGCATGTCTTCACTAAAATGTTCCAGTGCAAAGGCCTGCCATGACACATTATTATATATGTCGGTCCCCTTTTCAGGAGCAGTAAGGGTAGGAGCAAAGGCTGCTGCCAACTCACTAACATCGTATTTTGAGCTTGCAGGATTCAATAGATAGCCAATGAGCTCCAAATCATAAACCTTGCCTGTCACTTCAACATTGGCATGATAATAATTTTTTAAGCCATGAATATATTTAACCACTGACTCATCAGAGAACAGCACCTTTAAAATCTTCCATAGCTCATTTTCTGCGGCATTTTCATCAAAAAACAGAGAATCCTGTCCAAAATCCCCCTTGGTTGAAACATCTACAAAATAGCGCTTACCATTTACCGCAACACCAAGTCCAGTCAGGGCTACAGAAGGAATCTTACCACTGAAAACAGCAGCAGCACTTATTCTACCGGCCTGACGGCACTCATCCACCAGCTTCTTGGCTGCAGAAGCATCATTTATCACCTGACATTCAGGGAGCCTTTCTTCAGAAGCAGCTTCCACTGCCACCCCTTCAGAAATAAATGGCTGAATTGCCTTCAGCATAGACTTAATATTGTAACGCGTGTAAAAGCGGGTCAGCTCATTACCAGCAGTAGTAATTTTAAAGGCTGTATCATCAAATTCCACTGGAACATCTAAACGTATAGTAGCCAGTTTCTTTGATAAAATGGCCATCTGCTGATTCTCACGAATATTTTCCTGCAGCTTCTTGCCCGCAATTTCCTCAATATGAAGAAGAACCTCCTCCACACTTCCATAGGCTGCAAGCAGCTTGGAGGCTGTCTTTGGTCCCACTCCCGGAACTCCAGGAATATTATCGGAGGTATCTCCCATAAGCCCCTTCATATCAATGAGCTGAATAGGATCAAGACCGTCATATTCCTCCTGAAAGGCTGTAACATCATAAACCTTAAGCTCAGAAATGCCCTTCTTGGTGAAAAGCACACTTAAGTCAGGCTTCACAAGCTGGAGAGCATCCCTATCCCCGGTAACAACATAGGCCTCGCAGCCATTATCCACAGCCTTGTTGGCCAAAGTGCCAATAATATCATCTGCCTCATAACCAGGCAGCTCCACCAGAGAAATCCCCCATGCTTCAGCCATTTCATGCAATAAAGGAATCTGGCTTAAAAGTTCAGGAGGCGTAGGTTTTCTGGTGCCCTTATATTCAGCAAACATTTCATTACGGAAGGTCTTTTTCCCCGCATCAAAGGCTATAACCAAATAATCAGGCTTCCATTCAGTCATAAGCTTTACCAGCATATTTGAAAAGCCATAAATCGCATTGGTAAATTCCCCGGACTTTGATTCCAAAAGTGGCAAAGCATAAAATGCCCTATACAAGAGAGAACTTCCATCTAAAATAAAAAATTTCTTTTTCAAACCGATACCCCCATCTACACGCTTCCGCATATAGGCACAAGAAAGCAGAGATATAATATACCTCTGCTTTGTCAAAACAAACTCACTAAAAATTATTTTTTTACAGGCTCTATATTTCTCACAGGATCTATATTTCTATTAAATACGGCAGTTTCATTAACCTTGGTTCCAGTATCACTATTTGTTACTTCTGCAGTTTTTTTAGGTGGATTAGTTGTATACACCATAGAATTACTGGAGTATTTACCGCCATTTATATTAAAAATAGCCTCTGCTTCATCTGCATTGATATAAAGAACATTCTTAAAGTTATTAATGGTAGCAGTGCCATAGGATGTTCTCACCATTCCGGCAGCATTATCAACGTAAACTGGCATATTCAGAGCCTCAGCCATCTGATAAACCGGCAAATAATAGATACCATCCTTCTGAACAGCCTTCCATTCCAAGGTCTTACCATTAACTGTTAAATTGAACGGCTTTGCCACAAATGTAGGCTGGCCATCCTCGGCAGCAATTTTCTCTTTTATGGCATCATCACTTTCAAAGCATTCCACACCATAACCATGAAGCCATTCATTGATCTGTTCAACAGAAAGTGGCTGACAGTCATAGGCATCTGGGTAAATGTAGTACACCACTGTGCCGTCATTCGATTTTTCCATAACACAGCGATTGTAGAAAACCTCCACAGGAGTGCCTACCTCAACCCGTTCATACAGATCCTCCACATCCTCCTCCAGCATACGGATACACCCCTTGGAGGCGTAGGTACCAATACTGGAAGGGTTATTTGTACCATGAATACCATAATAACCATTAAATCCAATCCAACGATACCCCAGTGGATTAGATGGACCGGAAGTAACCACATTGCTACGGTCAGCAGGATCAACCCAAGTAGGATTAACCTCTTTCTCGTTAACTTTATAATAGCCAACAGGAGAACGATTGGTATATCGGCCACAAGCTATAGGATACAGCTTGGTTTTAACTCCCTTCTCAAATAAATAAAGCCCACGATTGGCCAAATTAATCATAATTTTCGTGCCGTCATTAACCTTGGGTATCAATTCCTCTTCATGAAGCTCCACCTGTGCACTAGCCACAGCTGCTGCCTGTTCCCTTGTAACATCGGCTATATTAATATCTATTCCCTCTGGTTCAGCTGCCCAAGCTGTACCAAATGTAAACATTGTTGCTGCACATATCATGCCAGCCAATGTTTTCATTCTAAATGCCATTATATTCATCCCCCGGATAAAATAAATTCCATCTCTAAGTTTATCATGGTGACTTATTTTTTTCAATGTAAAAAACATAAGAAAAAGCCCTTCTCAGATGCTTACTGAAAAGGGCTAAGACAATTTTAGTTATTTTTCATTTGCTCAATACGCTTCTTCTTTTTTCGCTTCCAGCGACCATGCTCAATCTTATAAATTACCATAGGAATTATCAAGCATATAGCACCAAGATAAATTGTCTCCCGAAGCTCCGGCTCCGATGCAACTATGATAATGCTGATAACCTGAGCCCAAATGCCGAAATGTGTGACAAAGGGGAAGAATGGCGTCTTGTAGCGAAGTCTTTCCACAGAATTTCTTGCCTCACAATGCTTACGGAAATTGTACTGGCTCCAGCAAATAGAAATCCAGGCAATAGCTCCAGTGAAACCAGACAAGGAAAGTAGATATGTATATGCCATGTCACTGGTATCAAAGCTACAAAGCAATATAATCAGCCAGCAGGTGGCAATGGTAACCACAACAGAATTCTGAGGCATCCCATTTCTGTTTAAAGTTGAAAGCTTTTTAGGAGCCATGCCAATCTTTGACAATGAATAAAGAGCACGACTGGTACCATAAAGACCAGAATTTGTACAAGACAATGCCGCTGTCAGTACAACAAAGCTAAAGAAGGCTGCAAACTTATCCAAGCCATATTCAGACAACGCCACTGCAAATACGCTTTCCTCCAGACTCGCCTTATCCCAAGGCAAAATGGATATCAAAACGGAAATTGGGATAATATAAAGAGCAATAATGCGCCATGTTACATTACGTACTGCCAAAGGAATACTCTCCTCTGGCTTTTCGCATTCACCAGCTGCCAGACCGATGATTTCAGTTCCCTGAAAATTTACTAAAATAATGGTCATGGTTACAATAATAGCCCAATAACCATTTGGGGTAAAACCACCACTGCCTAGCAGCAATGTAGTTCCCAGATAACCCTGATCACCGATTAAGCCAAGTATTATTAGGACACCCACCACAACGAAAGCCATCAAGGCAACAATTTTTATGATTGCCAGCCAAAACTCGCTTTCGCCAAATTTATCCACCTGAAACAGATTAACTAAAGTGACTAGCAGACAAAATAGAACAGCCCACCAAAGCTGACTGACCGCTGGCACGAAATTATTCATTATTATGCCGGCGGCTATCATTTCTGACGGGACATAGGAAACCCATGTGACCCAATATGTCCAGCCTACACCACACGCCCATGTTGGATTAATATACTTTCTGGCATAAGTTACAAAAGAGCCCGCTATGGGTTCAGCTACCGCCAATTCTGCCAGACAAAGCATGACACATAGTACAATGGCTCCTCCCAACAAGTAGGAAACTATTGCAGCCGGTCCTGCTTTTTCCAGAATATAGCCGGTACCAAGGAAATATCCGCTGCCAATTACACCACCTAAGGAAATAAGCTGCAAATGGCGATTCTTCAATCCCCTTTTCATTCCTTTATCTTCCATTGCCTCACTAACACAACCTTTCATTCATCGATATGCACATCATGCAAATATCCTGTTAAATATACCACGTTTATGACCACAATTCTATAAAAATTATTTTTTATCTAACAAATCCTCTTTAGCACTATCATCATTGCTGTTATCATATTCATCAGAATCCTCTTTTGAGTTATTATGCTTTTGGTTGTACATAATCATGGCCACCACTGCTACAGCAATCCCCATCATACTTGTTACAGCAGATACATTTTCCGGTGCAAATTCAGAAATAAGCCAGAAAACCAGCACCGCTACCAGACAAAATTTTAGGATATTCATAATCATTAGTCCTTTCAGAGAATACTTTACAATTCATATTGTAACACTAAAATGTATACTTTGCAGTTTTTAATCTTATTTTAATCTTTGTTTCATATTTATTTAATTTATAAATAGTAATATTAGTGTACGTCATAGGGGAGTATTTTTTACCCTATGAAGGTTAATCAAGGTTAATGTAACAGACAAACCTCTCCAATTGCTTGTTACAGAAAAATTACCTTGATGTAGATCCCATTATCATTCCTTCTCCGTGTGAAGCCCCTCATCTCCAAGGGGCTTCTTTTATTTTATCTTTTTTTCATCATCATTCCTTATTTTTTGCATTTTTTAATATTATATATTAAAATTGTATGATGAATTAATATAGTAAGGAGTTGTCTATGAGCAATGAAAACCAACAGCTGGATGATGCTGTAAATAAACTAAATATCGTTCCTGGTACCCGCCACTTCTTCTGGGTGCTGTTTAAATCCACCTTTCTGATCAGTGCCTTCACTGTAGGTGGTGGCATGGTAATTATACCACTTCTGAAGAAAAAATACGTGGACGAATATGGCTGGATTAACGACAAGGACACCTTGGACATTACTGCCATCGCCCAGTCCCTTCCCGGCGTAATGGCTGTTAATGCCTCCATCATGCTGGGATATAAAATGGCAGGTTTTATGGGAACCTTGGTTACCATACTGGCTACCGTGCTGCCTCCCCTTATTACCATTACAATTATCGCATTCTTTTACGATCTCTTTGCCCACAACTACTATGTACAAATGCTATTAAAGGGTATGCAATGTGGTGCCACTGCTGTCATTATTGATGTGGGACTTAATCTGGTATATAAGCTCTTCAAGAAGAAGCTGCTGCTTCCAATATTGATTGCTGCCGGAACCTTTATAGCCTCTCTCTGTTTCAATGTAAATCCAATGTACTGTGTTCTGGTGGATGCAATCATTGGACTCATGCTGTTGAGAGACCCTAAATATAATTAAGAGGAGGCCGTATAATGAATATATTACTTCTTTTATACTGGGAATTTTGTAAAATTGGCCTTTTTTGCGTTGGTGGTGGCTATGCCTCCCTCCCTTGGATTCAGGCTGCAGTCGTGGATGATTATCACTGGATTACCATGACAGAATTTATTGATATATTCACCATTTCCCAAATGACACCAGGACCTATTGGCATAAATGCAGCTACCTTTGTAGGAACCAAAATTGCGGGAACACTGGGAGCTATTGTGGCAACCCTTGGCTTTGTAACGCCTTCCCTGATTTTATGTCTTTTAATAACCTATCTCATGAAAAAATATGGTGAGCTCAGTGCAATAAAGGGAACCTTAAACGGCCTTCGTCCCGCTGTGGTGGCCCTTATCTGCACTGCAGGTCTTAGCTTTATATGGCTTTCCGTATGGAACACAGAAAGCGTTCCCACAAATTTTGCCGACTTTGATATTAAAGGTATCATTATTTTAGTAATTGCCATGATCGCCGTAAAAAAGAAGGTCAGCGTTATAACTCTGCTATTTGGTAGTGGAGTTGCAGGCTTAGTTCTGGGATTACTAATGTAAAAATTAGGCTACTTAAGAATATAGGCTGGTGCAAAAAGTGCATCAGCCTATTTTAATTAATCCAGCTTTAAATTATACAGTTTTTTTGACAGCTCAATCATTTTTGGATTATCAGAGCTGTTAAGCCAGGTAATTGTTCCCGACTTCATGGAAGTATTAATCATATTTCTGGAATACAGCCTTCTTCTTAGTTGTCTGGCTGTACCAGCAGCTCCATCAAATATCTTCACTTTATTATCAAAAAGCTCACTAATTACCTTTCGAACAAAAGGATAATGGGTACAGCCAAGGACTACCCCATCAATTTTTTTGCCCTCCAGCTTGCTGAAATAACCCATAAGGAATTCTCTCAGCTCAGGGGAATCAAGCTCACCACGTTCCACAAACTCAGGAAGTCCAGGAAGTGGCATTTTTATAATTTCAGCTCTGTCCTTCCATGTTTCCATTAATGTGGCAAACTTCTGCTCCCTGAGAGTAGCTTCTGTAGCCAATACCAGCACTGTGCCTCCGGGACAGTTTATTACAGCAGGCTTTAATGCTGGCTCTATGGCAATAATTGGAAGCTGAGGATATTTTTCCCGAAGTCGCTTTCCAGCAGCACTGCTGGCTGTATTACAAGCTATAACAACAGCCTTTACGCCTCTATCCAGCATTTTATCTACCACGTCTGACGTAAGCTCATATATTTCCTGGGTACTTCTGCTGCCGTATGGGGCATTTTTGGAATCTCCGTAAAATATATAGTTTTCATTAGGCATGAGCTTGGTTATTTCCCTCAGAACGCTAATTCCACCCATACCTGAATCCATAATTCCTATTGGATTTTCCGAATTCATTTTATCAAGAACCTTTCCCATTAATGGTATATTTCAATAATTAATTCATTATTATACACCTATACGCCTCCTTGATAAAGGCACGACTATTGATTTACAGAGTTTTCTTGTATAAAATATGAATGGTGAATTGTTTATGAATATTCGTGATGATTTTCTACTTTATAAAAACGACAATATAAACCAAAATGTAAAGCTGTCTGCCAAAAGTAAGCGTAGAATGAGGAAATCCAAGGCTGATAACACCCTGAAATCCTATTCAGCTGACTGGAATGACTTTACTGACTGGTGCGAGGCCCATGAGGTGCCACCTCTACCTTGCACAGCTGAAACCATAGTAAACTATATTAATGATTTGGCAGACCATGCCCATGCCAATACGGTTTCCAGGCGCATTACCGCCATTTCTGAAAACCATATTGCAGCCGGCTTTTATGACAACAATCCAGCCAAGGATGGTATGGTTCGCAATGCCATGCAGGCTATTCGCCGTGAAAAGGGTACCTTCCAACACGGCAAGGCCCCTATATTGATGGAAACCATGTCCCTTTTGGCTGATCTTTTTGATGCAGGCGATTTGGTGTCCATTCGGGATAAGGCTTTACTTTTTCTTGGCTTTGCAGGAGCCTTCAGACGTTCTGAGCTGGTAGCTATACAGCTTAGGGATATCACCTTTTCCCCACAGGGTATGGTTATTTTTATTCCTCAGTCAAAAGGTGACCAGCTGGGGCACGGAAGTCAAATTGCCATTCCCTACGCCCCTGATCCTCACACCTGTGCTGTAATCGCTGTACAGGATTGGATTGAAGCAGCAAACATAAAGGATGGGCCACTTTTCAGAGGCTTTAAGCGAAACCTTGATCCACGGGAAACACAGCTTTCCGACAAATCTGTGGCAATTATTGTAAAAAAATACATGGGAATGCTGGGAATGAACCCTGATGATTTTGCCGGTCATAGCTTACGCCGTGGCTTTGCCACCTCTGCTGCCCAGCATGACCTGGATGCACTCTCCATTATGAGGCAAACCAGGCACAAATCTGAAAAAATGGTTCACCGCTACATTGAACAAGGTAATCTCTTCAAAGAAAACCCTCTTAATCGTATGTTTGGCCCTACACATAGAAAGGATTAATTTTTAAATGTCTAAATCACCAAGTAAATTCTTTATGGGAATTGGTATTATGTTAATTTTATTAGGTGGCTTTGGCTGGGGGTTCACCTATGTTTTTGACCATCGCCCTGCGGATAATCTTTCCGGCTACTGCGATATTGATTTTCAAACAGGTGTGGATATTAATGGCAAGATTAACACTGCAAACCTAACCATTCAGGACTATCGTTATTCCAGTGCCAATCTGCTGGCCGCCATGACCATGATCTGCGACGATGATACCTACACCATGGAAGCAGCTGTCCGCCAAACTCCCCCAAGCTATTCTGTGGCATTCTATAACGACAAAACCACTTTAAAAAATACCAACAAGCTCTTTGTGGAATTTCCTCCTGAAGCCTTCGACTCCATGCGCAGGGCTGAGGTAATCACCATACAATTTGCTTATGACAATGGTGATAAGGTTTCGCTACCACTTAGTGAGCCGGATATGGAATACTGGAAGGAGCACCTGAAGGATCAGCGAAAATAATTTAATTATTTTGTATACATGAACAACTTGTCAAAGATTGATAGACAAGTTGTTTTTTTTGTGTTAAAGTCTTATAGGGTTTTTTGAACCCACTTTTGCTATTTACTTAAAGGAGTGTTTTTATTAATGAGTGAGAATCGAGTAATTCAGGTCCATGAGAGGCCACCTATTACAAAAACTATTCCGCTATCTTTACAACATTTATTTGCTATGTTTGGTTCTACTGTGTTAGTACCAATTCTGTTCAATGTAAATCCTGCAACTGTACTGCTGTTTAACGGTATTGGTACATTGCTTTACTTGATTATATGTAAGGGAAAGATTCCGGCATATCTGGGTTCCAGCTTTGCCTTCATTTCCCCTGTATTTGCAGTATTATCCCAGTTCAACTATGAAGCTGCTCTTGGTGGTTTCATTGCCGTAGGTCTTGTTTTCGTTATTGTGGGTTTAATTGTGAAGGCCGTAGGTACCTCCTGGATAGACTTCATCTTCCCGCCAGCTGCCATGGGCGCCATTGTGGCCGTTATCGGTCTGGAGCTTATGCCAACTGCGGCTAAGATGGCTGGTCTCACCGAGGCAGAGCCTAATATGAGCAACATTATCGTGGCTGTTGCAACTCTGGTTATTACCCTTTTCTCCCAGATTGTGTTCCGTGGCTTTTTGGGCATTATTCCAATTCTTATTGGTATCATCTGCGGTTACATCATTTCCCTGGGCTTTGGCATTGTTGACCTTACTGGTGTTGAAAAGGCTCCATGGTTCGCACTGCCTACCTTCTACACCCCAGAATTCAATCTCACTGCCATTACAATTATTCTTCCGGCAGCTTTGGTTGTTATCGCCGAGCATGTGGGCCATCTTTTTGTAACCAGTAACATTGTAGGCTCTGACCTCACCAAGAATCCTGGACTTGACCGCTCCATCATCGGTAACGGTATCTCCACCATCCTGTCTGGCTTCTTCGGCTCCACCCCTAATACCACCTATGGCGAGAACATCGGTGTATTGGCAATTTCCAAGGTATTCTCCACCTGGGTTATTGGTGGTGCAGCAATCTTTGCCATTATTTTGTCCTGCTTCGGCAAGCTGGCCGCTGCAATTCAGAGTATTCCTGTACCTGTAATGGGCGGTGTTTCCATGCTGCTTTTCGGCGTAATTGCCGCTTCCGGTATCCGTGTTCTGGTAGATGCCAAAATTGACTACAATCAGCCAATTAATTTGATGCTTACTGCTATTGTTCTCGGTATCGGCGTATCTACCGCCAGCATCACCATTGGCTCCACTACCTTGGCCGGTATGTCCCTGGCAACTGTAGTAGCCATTATTCTCAGCATCTGCTTCAATATAATCAAGAAGCTCCGCGGTGAGAACTAAAATGAACATTACTTACGAAGTTAAGGATAATGAAGCCCTGACCCCTGTTTCGGTCAGGGCTTTTCTTAGAAGCAGCTGTGGTGTTTCCCATGGTCTCTGGCGACGTCTGAAATGGAACGGAACCATTTTAGTTAATGGTGAGAAAGTAAAGGCCACCATGGCAACTGTAAAGGTCGGAGATAAAATCACCTGCATATTGGAGGAAGAATCCTCCATTGTTCCCAGAAAGATGCCTTTGGACATTCGCTACGAGGATGAATACCTTATTGTTTTGAATAAACCAGATGGTATTCTGGTACACCCCACTGGCGGGGACCATGATAATACTCTTGGTAATGGCTTAAAATATTATTATCAGCTGACTGGACAGGATATTGATTTTCACCCAGTTCATCGACTAGATAGAAATACGACCGGACTTGTTGTAGTAGCCAAGCTGCCCCAGCTTCAAAGTGCCCTTACCCAGCCGGGCTCCCGTATAAAGGGAAATATGCAAAAGCATAATATTACCCAAAAATTCTTTCACAGAAGCTATTTTGCCCTTATAAACGGCATACTGCCTCAAAGAAAGGGAATCATCGATTTACCCATTGCCCGTCATCCAGACAGCATTATACAGCGGATATGCTCTCCGGATGGTCAATATGCAGAAACCCATTATGAAACTGTGGCAGTTAATAATGGCAAATCCCTTATTAAACTGGAGCTGAAAACCGGGCGGACACATCAGATAAGGGTTCACCTTGCCTCCATTGGTTATCCTCTTTTGGGAGATGATTTATACGGCGGTAATCATGCTGTAATCAACCGTCAGGCCCTCCACGCCTATCATCTGGAGGTATTTAATCCACTAAACGGAGAAACTATTTCTGTTTATTCAGATATCCCTCAGGATATGATTCAGGCCTTTTACAAATAAATTACATGAAACAAAAGCAGAATAAAGCTTTTAAACAATAAAAGCCTTCATGCACTAAAAAAGGACCAGCCCCACAGGCCGGTCCTAATTTTTTAGTGAAATATAAACCTATTAAACGTCAATTGCCTTGCCATCAGAACCAAGAACATTTCTGATCTTATGAGCAACGATATCCTGAATATTCTGACGAGCTGGCTTCAGATACTGACGTGGATCAAAATGCTCCGGATACTTGGCCATGTGTTCACGAATACCAGCAGTCAAAGCAAGACGCATATCAGAGTCGATATTAATCTTGCAAACAGCACTGCGGGCAGCCTTACGGAGCTGATCCTCAGGAATACCAATAGCATCCTTCAGATTACCGCCATAGTGGTTAATAATCTCTACATACTTAGGCACAACAGAGGAAGCACCATGAAGCACGATAGGGAAACCAGGCAGACGCTGGGAAATTTCCTCTAAAATATCAAAACGCAGATCTGGTGGAACCAGCACACCCTGTTCGTTTCTGGTACACTGCTCTGGTCTGAACTTAAATGCGCCATGGCTGGTACCGATAGCAATAGCCAAGGAATCTACACCTGTGCGGGATACGAATTCCTCCACATCATCAGGATCAGTATATGAACCTGTTGTCACATTAACATCATCCTCAATGCCTTCCAACTGACCAAGCTCACCCTCTACCACTACGCCGTGGGCATGAGCATACTCTACAACTTCCTTGGTTATGGCGATATTTGCCTCAAAGGATTGGGCAGAGCCGTCAATCATAACCGATGTAAAGCCACCATCAATACAGGATTTACAGGTCTCAAAATCTGCACCATGATCCAAATGCAGGGCAATAGGCACTGTGCTGACCTTCAGGGCAGATTCAACCAAACCGAACAGATACTCAGCACCAGCGTACTTTCTGGCACCAGCAGAAGCCTGCAAAATTACTGGAGACTGGGTTTCCTCAGCGGCAGCAACAATTCCCTGAACAATCTCCATATTGTTTACATTGAAAGCACCAATGGCATAGCCACCCTCGTATGCCCTCTTAAACATCTCTTTGGTATCAACTAATGGCATAAATAATACCTCCCTCTCTGTTTAAATTTCTCTTATTTGGTATTATAGCATACAAACCTTTTAAATACTAGGTAAATCATCAAACAAATCTACAGATTTGTGGTATTTTTCGCAATAAATACGAAAAAACAATTTTTACTACTTTATTATTTACTGACAATTTTCAATATTTTTTTGAGGAAGGGAATAAATAAATCTGCATGGGTTGGTATTTTTTGACCGTTCCAAAGCAGAAGTAAGATATAAAGCCTTCTTCGCCCTGGTAATCCCCACATAAAAAAGTCTGGCCTCCTCATCAAAATAATCCGCATCTATAGCGAATTTACTTGGAAATACTCCCTCCTGTAGTCCTGCAAAGAATACTTGCTCAAACTCAAGCCCCTTGGCCTGATGGACTGTTATAATTGGAATCTTCGGATGTGATGCCAACATTAAATCGAATTCAGTATTTGAAAGGGAGGTAAGATTCAGCAGATTCTTTATACCGTCAAGGCAGGACATTTTTTTATCGTCACGCTCCCGCATAAAACGATATAACTGGCGAAGATTCCCCACCTTGCTGTTAGGCTTGTTGGTGCTGTTATTTCGTATATCCTCATTTGTATAGCGCTCCAATATGCCCACTTCCCTAATGACCTTGTTCATCAGCTCCTGAGGTCTCATATCATACATATCCCGCTTATATTCATTAATCTTATCAGCGAAGGGAGCAAAAACCTTGGAATATTTGCTGAAAAAGCGACGTCGCTCATCTATGCCCTCAACAATATTATTGTTTACTGCATATATAAGGATTTCACCAGTAGCAGAAATATCATCAAAGGCATCGTGGGTTGACTTATGACTGACCTGAACAAACTCCCCTATTGTAGACAGCTTATGGTTTTCCAGCTTTGGGTAGAACCGGCGAAAAATATCCAGAGTATCATAATGGGCCTGACACTTAAGGCCTTCAAGTCCCAAGCGTTTAAGCTGACTTGCCAAAATGGTCAAATCGTAGCCCACATTATGTCCCACAACAACGCTGTCATTGGCAAAAGTCAAAAATGCCTGAAGTCCCTTTTTAGGATCTACGCCATCCCGCTGCAGCTGTTCATCAGTAATATGATGGGTGTTGACGGACTGTCCCACGGACTTAGTTGCCTTCAAAAAAAGATTCAGCTTATCCAGCACCTTTCCAGTCCTGTCAATTCTTATGGCCGCAATCTGAATAATTTCATCCCTGGAAGTGTCAAGGCCGGTGGATTCCACATCAAATACCACCACATTGCCCCTTTCCAGTTCACGACGCAGCATTTCAAAGGGTTCATCATATTTAAGAGTAGAGGGATGAACCATATCGCTAGGGTGAATTCCCAAGTCCAACGCTTCCTCCGACTGTAATTTATCGATGGTTCTGGCACCGATACCCTTGGCATATTCCTTGGCTACCCGACAAATGCTGGTATCATCCCATTCATTAATCAGCATATTAAATACAGCCAAAACATCCTTTATCTCCTGCCTGCGGAAGAAATGAAACTCATCCACCAGCATAAATTCAAGAGGAAAATCATCAAATACGCCCTTTTGGAGCATCTGATTTCTCTGCCTCGTTTCCATTATCTTGCTGAAGCAATTTGACAACCGCTTGTTATATACATTGGAACGGGTCAAAATACATACCTTGGACAAATCCTGGGGCCTTAGCCTCTGAAGGGTGTTATAAATCCAGTCAGCCTCAATATATGTATCCCTAAAGGTGGCATGAACTATTTTCTCCCCTTCATTATCACTCATTGCCAAGGCGTCATCCGGGAAAAAGTTCGTAACCTTATCGGGAAAACGCTTTTTCAAATAATAATATGAGCTATCCAAAAGTATTCTTGTGGAACGATAATTTTTATTAAACACAATAAGCCGGGGCTGATACTCGCTATAAAACTTATCGAATATCAGATCCGGCTGAGATCCACGCCACTCATATATAGTCTGAAAAAAATCACCGCACATAATGACATTATTCTGTCCGAATAAATGCTCCAGTACGCTGTACTCCAAGCGGGAGGTATCCTGCACCTCATCGATGCACCAATATTTAAAATAGGAGCTCCATGCCCCTTGTACTTCAGGATTTTTCAAAAGCTCATAGGCAATATTGATAAGATCGCAAAAATCCATGCCATGGGCCATTCTAAGGGCATTATCATAAGCACTAACAAGAAAACCGCCCCTATTCTGAAATTCCATAATAAGGTCAGTACATGATTTCCAATTAACACGGCTGGCATCAGAAAACCTCTGACCGTTTTCCGTCAGCAAACGATCAATTACCCGCTGATAGTCATCACTGGGCTCACCGCTAAAATAGTCATACTCTCCCCGATACTCCTTAACCAGAGCAATAATCTTCTGTATAGCCCCAGCCCAACCAGTTTGAGCAGCCATATCCGTCATTTCCGGCACGTTTTTGATAATTTCCAGACAGTCTTCCTCATCATAAATGATAGAATCTGCTGAAATACCAATATCCCTATGCTTTGACTCCTGACGGATAATTTCATAACAAAACCCATGGAAGGTCTTGATGGTAACATCATTGGCGGCTTCCCCCACCACCTCCATTACCCGTGCCTTCATTTCGCTGCAGGCTTTGTTGGTAAAGGTAAGACAGGCTATTTCTTTTCCCTCGGCCTTCTTTTCTTCTATGATATGGGCAATTCTATAAGCTAATGTATTTGTTTTTCCAGTACCTGCCGAGGCAATCAGAAGAATGTTGTTCTCCAGCTCGTTGACCACCTCAAGCTGCTTTTCATTAAGCTGTTCCCGTTGTTTTTCACTTTCCTGCTCTGGCAAAGCTAAAACCTCCAATATAAAATCCTTATTTATATTTAACCATAAACACAAAAGAAAAACAAATGTATGTTTTGAATAAAAAAAGCGACTGAAATTAATGCATCAGTCGCTTAAGGATTTATGATATTTAATTATCTGCTGGCGATAGCCCGACAATGAAGAACCTTACCAGTTACTGCATCAACATGTACCATGTAGTCTACCTTATTGGCATTGCATAATACATTATATACTGGATGGAATTCCATTTGTGCAGGTGCAGACTTGGTATTTTCGTCCTGAGCGTTTGCATCCTGAGCATTCGCGTTATTTGCCATCATTCCATAGCCAGGCCCTC
Organism: Anaerovibrio lipolyticus DSM 3074; assembly: GCF_900141865.1. Taxonomy (GTDB): domain Bacteria; phylum Bacillota; class Negativicutes; order Selenomonadales; family Selenomonadaceae; genus Anaerovibrio; species Anaerovibrio lipolyticus. The sequence continues at coordinate 107,125 of NZ_FQYW01000009.1, forward strand.
TACCAGGACCAAACTGCTGACCTTCCTGAGTTCCATTCATAGAACCACCCTGGTAACCGGCACCGTAATGACGCCCACCGTGATGGGGACCACGATGATACCCGTTACCACCATATCCATAACAACCATTGTTATCATTGTCGTCACGATTCCAATATGGACCATGGTCGTTTATATCATGATTAGGGCCATAGCATCTGTCGTTGTAAACGCCCTGGGTACCATCAAAATTTCTACCACGGGCCATGAAGTGACCGCCAGGACCATCACAGAGTATGATTTCCCTCCAGGAAATGCTGGACTCATCTACCCCCATAGATTCAGCTGCTGCAGCCTTTACACTAGCTTCATCTATTACTTCCACATTATTGGCAGCTAATTTCGTCTCCACGATTTTGCTGTTGGCCTGTGCAACATTATGGAATTGATTGATTTTCTGCTGATGGCCGTACCAGCCAAGTCCACCTAATGCCACAACACATACAACCAACGCAGCCCCTGCCTTCTTCATGGTTTTTTTAGAAATAATTTTGTTATCCATAGTAAATTCCTCCTTGAATTTATCATCTTGTATTTTGTGTATCCTTATTGGGTACACCTGAAGTATAAATCCTAAATCTAAACAAAATATAAACTGTACATTAATATTTTCACAAATACGGATTTTTACTTGTTTAAATATTTGTTAGAATTAAGGCGTATACTATTATTGAAATTAAATAATATTAAGTATAAAGAGGGTGTTTCCATGCGATTACGGGATATTTCCGTGAGAAAGCGTTTACTTATAACTAATTTTATGATGGTGTTTATTCCGTTCTGCGTACTAGTCATTATCAGCAGCAGTCTTATGTTGGGGATGAAGCTGATAAACGGCTCCAACCAGGACAAGATTAATTCTATGTGGCCCGAAAAGGGTCCGGCTCCTTCCATACAGTTTGCCATCAGCTCTATTAAGGTAAAGCTGGAGAACAGCAATGATCCTATGCCCGGTCCAGGCATGGGAAGACACCATCATGGTCGTGGTATGCGCAAGGGCATGAATCAAGGTCCCGGACTCAATATGCCCTTTGACACAAATATAGAAAAAGAACTTCACGATTTAGAGCAGCTGGGAATCCAAAGTGTATTGACCCAGGACAATAATATAACCTATATATCCCCTGAGGCTGACTCACAGGAAATAATACAAAAGGTATCCTCACGTAGTAATGGAAGCTCCATTATGCTTTGGGACGATGATATTTTTTTATTTAAATATCAGTCCTCTGACCAACGTACCCAAATCTATTCTTATGGAAAAGCACCACTTATTACACCGGATGCTCCGCCAAAGCCTAACCCTCTTCTATACTGGGATGATATTATTACTGTAATTATCATTGTAGCCATCATAACCATTATCCTGCTGGGATTATATTTTTCCCGACTACTGTCACGACAAATTTTGGAGCCGCTGTCCGCTCTCCGTAAGGCCTCAGCAGAAATCCGTCAGGGTAACCTTGATACACCTATAGATATCCAAACCCAGGATGAATTTGGTGATGCCTGCCGTGATTTTGAGGCCATGCGTCTGGAGCTGAAGGCAGCCCGTGAACAGCAGGAAAAATACGAGGAAAACCGCAAGGAACTCATAGCCGGCATTTCCCACGACCTGTCCACACCTCTTACATCCATGAAGGGCTATGCCAGCGGCATTCTTGATGGAATTGCCAAAACTCCTGAAAAGCAACGCCACTATGTGGAAATGATACTCCAAGGGGCCACCACCATGGAAAAGCTGGTGGAAAGCCTGTTTTTGTTCTCAAAGCTGGATTTGGGGCGGATACCCTTTAATTTGGAAAATGTTCCTCTAAAATATTATTTTACGGATTTTTACAATGAGCAAAAGCCTCTCCTGGCAGAAAAGAACATCAATCTCACCATGGAAATTAATTTGGCAAATGAAGACGAGGGACTGGTTTCCATTGACCGAATTCAATTTCAGCGGGTCATTGATAACCTTATCAGCAACAGCAGTAAATATTCCAACAGGGATAATGTAGATATTAACATTCGCCTTGAAGCCCTCAATGACAGCGTTCGTATTACCTTTGCCGATAATGGCCCGGGAGTACCAACGGAGGATTTGCCAAAGCTATTTGACAGCTTCTATCGCACCGATCAGGCCCGCAGCAATGTGTCCAAGGGAAGTGGTCTGGGACTGGCTATCACCAAACGAATCATTGACGGTATGAATGGAAAAATTTGGGCTGAAAATAGACCAGCTGGAGGTTTGACCATTATAATACAGCTGCCCCAAATAACGCCTTCCTCTTAAAAGGCCAGTGACAGCCATGATGCTAATGGATAAGCTATATTTTTTACGAGGAGTGATTACATGAAAAAAATTTTAATTATAGAAGACGATTCAGGAATTGCAGAACTGGAAAGAGATTATCTGGAAGCCAGCGATTTCCAGGTGGAAATTGAAGCTGACGGCACGGCTGGTTTAAAACGGGCCTTAGCCGAGGATTTTGACTTGCTTATTTTGGACGTAATGTTACCGGGACAGGACGGCTTTCAGATTTGCCGTGAGCTGCGGAAGGAAAAGGAGCTACCTATTCTTATGGTTTCAGCCCGTCATGAGGACATCGATAAAATCCGGGCTCTGGGACTCGGTGCCGATGATTACGTAATAAAGCCCTTCAGTCCCAGTGAGCTGGTGGCCAGAGTCAAGGCTCATCTCGCCCGTTACCAGCGTCTAACCAAGCTAGCTGGTGACACAACGCCAAAAATCCGCGCTATTCAAAAGGGAGATCTGGAAATCCAGCCAGATACCCACATGGTATATCATAAGGGCAATGAGATTACCCTTACCAACAAGGAATTTGAGCTGCTGTTATTTTTGGCGGAAAACCCCGGCATTGTCTTCAGCAAGGACAAGCTCTTTGACCAGATATGGGGTCTTGACGCCATGGGTGACACTGCCACAGTCATGGTACACATAAACCGGCTGCGGGAAAAAATAGAGCCGAATCCTTCCTCCCCTATTTATATAGAAACAGTGTGGGGAGCCGGCTACAGATTTTGCAATAAATAAGCCTTCCTAACATAAAATATTGACACTAAAAAAGCGGCTGCAATCGACTTTACGACTACAACCGCTTTTAAATTTAACAATTAATTATCAGTCTGCACAATATATTCATTTGCATCATTTTCCTCAAGGTTGGAAGTATCCACATGACCTACTACTACACTGCTAAGTGCAAACAGAGCCAGGGAGTTTGGAATAACCATGAGATTGTTGAACATATCAGTCAGCTCCCAAACCAGATTGTTGGACAGGCAGGAGCCCATGAAAACAAAGCAAATAGCAATTACAGAGAAAACCTTTACTGCAGACTTGCCCATAAGGTACTCTACGTTAATCTTTGCAAAGAGGTTCCAGCTGAGAATAGTAGAAAATGCGAAGAATAACAGGCTGACAGCGATAAATGCACTGCCCAAAGAGCTGCCAAAAAGACTGCTGAAAGCAATCTGAGCCATATTTGTCTTGGAAATGCCCTCTGCCGCACCGTTGGCCAGTACGCCGTCACCAGTATAAAGGGTAGTAATTACAACCAAGGCAGTCATGGTAAGAACAACGAAGGTATCAATAAATACACCAACCATAGCAACAACGCCCTGATCATGTGGCTTTTCAACATTTGCCAAAGCGTGGGCATGTGGAGTGGAACCCATACCAGCCTCATTGGAGAACAGACCGCGCTTTACGCCCTGAGAAATAGCAGTTTTTATTGCCATACCCCAGCTACCGCCAATAATGGCATCAGGGTTAAATGCGTAGTAAAAAATAAGAGAAACAGCCTCCGGCACCCTTTCATAGTTTGCCAGAAGAATAGCCGCACCACCGATGAGATAGAAAACAGCCATAACAGGAACCAGCTTCTCAGTAATTCTGGCAATACGCTTGGTACCACCGATAAATACGAAGCCAGCCAATAATGCGATTATAATACCAACACCCCAGGCCGGAATACCAAAGGCAGCCTCACTGGTCTCACCAATGGAGTTGGACTGAACCATGCATCCCATGAAGCCCAATGCCAAGGTAATTGCTACTGCAAAGAATGCTGCCAAAAATTTGCCGAATGCGCCTGGAAATGCCTTACGGATGTAGTAAACAGGACCACCAAGAACTGTGCCGTCCTCCTTAACGACACGAGTTACCTGAGCGAGAACTGCCTCAGCATAGTTGGTTGCCATGCCGAAGAAAGCAATAATCCACATCCAGAAAATAGCACCAGGACCACCAGTAAGGATTGCACCGGATGCACCAACCACATTACCAGTACCAACCTGGGCTGCAACCGCAGTTGCCAAAGCCTGGAAGGAGCTCATACCGCTCTTGCCATTTTCACCATGAAGGGAGAAATTGCCAAAAAAACGTCTGAAGCCTTCACCAAGGCAACGAACCTGAACGAAGCGGGTTCTAATGGTATAATACAGTCCCAAACCGATTAACAGGAAACAGAGAATGTAATCTGATAAATAGGTGTTGACCATTTGTACAAGTTCTAATAAGTAGTCCATAATCAAATCCTCCAAAATAAAAAAGAGTATCATCCGAAGGACGATACTCCATAAAGACAAAATAAATAAACAAGGCCGCATAACTTCTAGAACATTACTTGGCATGTCACTCATCATCACTGTCTTTTTGCCTGAGAGATTCAGCTTACACTTTAAATGTAAACCTTGCACCTTCGGCACCCAATTTAATGGGATTCTCCAGAGTACCCTCCATCACCAGTTTGCATCGCATTCTGATGACTTCTTCGGATTAATGTAGTTAACATAGAGTAATATACTACTGTTTAATGTTCGTGTCAAGCGGATATTTGTATTTGTATTAGCCGATCCCCCTATTTCTCCCATAATCCCTTATTTACCAAGGCTTGAAACATATATGATTATTGCTATATTCTGGCATAATCTGGCATGGATGTCCGTTCATTAACATTTCTCCCAGTGGCAGTGCCGCCAAATAAAAAAGGCCAATGGATTGACAGATAATCCCTTGGCTTGTCCCTTGAACGAAACAGTTAAGAAAATATATTCATAGGCTGATGCCTCCTTTACATATTCATAATCCTATGATAATATCTATATTGAACTACCCTACTGAATAGGGTAAATCTAAATAGAGGTAATCCAATGAAAGTAAGCAGAAAATTTATCCACGGTGAATTATTTGAAAAGCAGTGGAAAGAACTGGGACTGACAGATGAAAATCTTAGGGAACTTCAATCTATTCTTTTGGAAAACCCTAAAATTGGTCCTGTTATGCAAGGCACCGGCCGTCTCAGAAAAGTCCGTTATAGCTATGGAAATAGAGGCAAATCCCACTGTGCCAGGGTTTGTTATGTTGATTTTGAAATTAAAGGTACAATTTTCCTTATTATGGTATTTGCGAAAAATGAGATGGAAAATCTCTCCAAAACTGAAAAGAACAACATCAAATTATTGATTGAAAAACTTGAGAAGATTTATGTCAGAAAGGATGTGTAATAATATGAGTAAAGCATACGATATGATAAGTGCATCTTTAAATGAGATTATCGATGATATTGAAACTACCGACGGCGCCAATCTGAAACAAACTGTATTGACCATCGATGTTGATACTGTACGAAACTTCACCCCAAGTGAAATACGAAAGATCCGTATGGAAAATAATCTTACTCAAAACCTACTTGCCAAATTTTTATGTGTAAGCAAAAAAACTATAGAAGCATGGGAAGCTGGCAGAAACACTCCAAACGGACCATCCAAGCGTCTGCTTGAGCTATTGGCCAAAAAGGCTGTAGCACCTGTTGTGTCTTAAATCAATAGCAGCCCACGCTCATCATAAATACTTTCACTGTTATCCAATCTACAGCGGATTGCGACGGCAAAGCCTAGTCCTTTAGGGCACGGTCCAGCGCCATTATGGTTGCTACCGCACCGTCAATCTTCTCTGTGGATTTTTCTTTGTCCGGTTTTATGTTCCCGGCTGGGTCTGTCTTTATGAAGATGTTATCCATCATCCATCTGAGGACCGGATGACCACCATGAGCTATTTTCTGCTCCAAAGTGAGCTTCATAAGCTCCTTGGTTGGTGGGTTCATATCCTTAAAGTCCTGGCCAAAAGGAACCACAGTAAAACCCATACCCTCAAGATTCTGCACCATCTGAACAGCTCCCCAGCGGTCGTAGGCTATTTCACGGATATTGAACCTTTCATTCAGCTTATCAATGAACTGCTCAATGTAGCCGTAATGGACCACATTGCCCTCAGTTGTCAGCAATTTTCCCTGCTTCTCCCACACATCATAAGGCACATGGTCACGCCTTACTCTTACATCAACGTTTTCCTCAGGAATCCAGAAATAAGGAAGAATATAGTATTTATCATCTTCGTCCAAAGGCGGAAACACCAGCACAAAGGCCGTAATATCTGTGGTGCTTGAAAGGTCAAGACCTCCATAGCAGATGCGACCTTCCAGATCATCCTCATTTACAACAAAGGCACATTTATCCCACTTATCCATTGGCATCCAGCGTACAGACTGCTTTACCCATTGATTGAGTCTAAGCTGCCTGAAGGAATTTTCCTCAGCAGGATTCTGCTTGGCTGACTCACAGGCCGTTACGACCTTATCAATACCTACTGTAATCCCAAGTGAAGGATTTGCTTTCTTCCATACCTTCGGATCTGTCCAATCATCCTGCTCATCAGCACCATAGATTACCGGATAGAAAGTCGCATCTTTTTTGCGTCCCTCCAGAATATCCTTGGCCTTCAGATGTGTTTCATAGCAGATACTGTTGGTATCGGTTCCCGCTGTGGTAATCAGAAAGTACAATGGCTGCATTCTGGCATATTTCTTGAAAATCATTAAACTACTTTTTCCTTTTAAGTAGCCCATAAAACTGGATATGGATAATTTCGGTGGTACACTAACCATTAAATGAACATGATCTGGGCAAATTTCACCCTCTATTATTTCCACACCTTTCCATTCACATAAAGTCCGTAAAATATCTCTTATTGCTAGCCTTTTTTCCTCAAAAAATACTTTTCTTCGTAAGCGTCAAAATATCCTATGCCTAAACAAGCCCAAATAAAAACGCAGCCGGTCGGCTGCGTAATGATTTCATCATTTAGTTGGTAAGGCTACATTCCACGGGAGATACTTTTCCAAAACTGAATCGTCCTTTAAGGATTCTTCCTAGGACATGTTTGTAAAGATGTATTCCAGATATTCTTTGGTATCAACTTTGTTGGCTATGCATGTCTCTATTAAACTGTATGCTGCGGCACTGGCCTCGGCACCGGCAGGAGAGCCGGAAAATACCCAGTTTTTTCGGCCGATGGTGAATGGACGGATGCTTCTTTCAGCAAGGTTATTGGAAATGCTGCAATCACCGTCACGCAGATAGTTCATCAGTTCATTGCGGTGAGATAAGCAGTAATTTATGGCCTTGGAAAGCTTGGATGACTGTGGAACATGACCCTGTTCTTTTTCAAGGTACTCAAATAAAGCCAGAAGAATAGGCTTGGCCTCTTTTTCCCGCTGTTTTTGCCGTTCTTCAGCTGAAAGCTCCTGACAATCCTGTTCAATTTTAAATACGCGGCCCATTTCCTTAATGACACATCCTGGTATTCCTCTGGATGCTCAATATTTTCTGGCAGGGCCTCAACAAATTTACGCCTTGCATGGGCCATACAGCAGCAATGGATTACATCATCCACTTGGCTGTATCCTGCATAGGCATCCGTGTGAAGATAACCATGGAATCCTTCAAGGAATTTGCTGGCACATGCGCCGGCTCTGGAAGGCTGGTATTCAAAGACCCGTATGTGGTGCTTGGCATATTGTCCAGTGGAGTACAGCCACATATAGGATTTGCTCTTGTTCTTGCGTCCCTTCTCCTTAAGCACCTGAACCGGTGTTTCATCCGCATGAAGGATATTTTCCCCAAGAAGCTGTTTTTTCATAAGCCCAATAAGTGGCTTGAGATAATCCCTGTATGCGTGCTGAATCCAGTTGGCCATGGTCTGCTTGCTGAGGTTAAGTCCCATAATCTGCCACAGTTTTTCCTGCCGCTGCAGTGGCAATGCAAACTGGAATTTGTTAAGCATGGTGGCAGTCATTACGGATGGGGTAACCGGCGAATTGGGAACCAGTGGCTTAGGTGTCGGTGCCTTTACAAATTCCACGTGTTCGTCATTTTCACATGCCTTGCACTTGTAGACCTTCTGGTATATCTCATCGACAATAATCTTTGCCGGGATAATGCGTACCTCGTCACGGACATGCTCTTTTCCAACAGGAACCAGCTCATTGCTGCCACAGGCTGGGCAATGGCGGTCCTCTTCTGGAATATCCAAAACAACAACGTTGCGCTCTGCCTTGGAAAGATCCAGTTTCTTCTGGGTGCGCTGCTTCTTGCGCTTATGTGCCTTAACAGTTGTGGCTTCCTCGGATGGCTCGGGAGCAGCTTCCTGCTCAACCTCGTCAAAAAGGGACAACTGGTCAGGATTTGGCAATATTATCTTGGTGCGTTCAGATTTGGACGAGAAAAGGAGCTTACGCATAGAGGCAAGTTGTTCCTTCATTAGGTCCATTTCCTGCTTATGACGCAGCTCCATTTCATAATATTTTTGCTGATAGCATGACTCCATTTCAGCAATTTTTTGTTCATATTCAGCTTTGAGTTTTTCCAATAAACTATTATCTGACACACCGATTTCTCCCTCATTTAGTATACCTTTATTGTACCACAAAACCCTTGCAAATGCAGCATTTACAAGGGCTTTGGACGAAGTATACAGTATTAAATTATGGACTTTGGTTGGGACATTTTTATGGATTTAGGTTGGCAGATTTCCAACCCTTCCATCAGCCAACGAAGCTGCTGTTCAGAAATGCTAATAACCTCATTTGGGGATTTTGGCCAGCAAAATTTGCCGTTATCCAGGCGTTTATACAGCAGGCTGAAGCCATCACCATCCCAGAAAAGGGCCTTTATGCGGTCTTTGCGCCGTCCACAGAACATGAATACGTCCTTTGAAAAAGGATCCAGCTTAAAATTTTGCTGAACTATGGCAGCCAGACCGTCAATAGATTTTCGCATATCCGTATGGCCGCAAGCAAGGAAAACGTGCTTGGCCGTAATATTCTTGACCAGCATGGCTACATTTCCTGCAGAATCTTCAGGACATTTTTCAGGGAAACTCTGCTCACATTGCCTTCAACTTCAACTGCAACTCCACCAATATGTATGGTAATTGTGCCCGGATTGGTCGGTGCAGCTACCTCCGTAGGCGAAGGCAACTGTACAAACTCGGTTTCTGTAGTTTGGGGCTGAGTAATGTATTCCCTGATTTTTCGCAGCCAATAGTAATAGGCGTGCCAACTGATAATTCTGTCTTCACAAAATTCAGCTACCGTCATGCCGGATTCCTTGCACTCTTTAATTATTGACTGCCATTGAGCCATGCGGACTCTGGTTCGTATTTCTAACGAATTATCCGCCAAAGAAAACACCTCCAATGTGAAGTTTTCCCGAAGCACGAAGACATTCGGCAAAACTTTAATTTATTGGAGTTATTATCTCACGAGAATGGGCGGGCGGGAATACAACCTAATCTTTGACGATTACGCATGAAATACGGCTTAACCTTAAAAATCCCAACTCCGAAAAAGTCGGGAAATTTAAAGGCGCAGATTATTCCGCGCCTTAAATCCATTTACGGCAGATAGCTTTTTATCTCAGCCACCGCCGCCCCTATGTCCTTTTTAATATCACTTTCCCAGAACCGTAGCACAATCCAGCCCTGCTGGGTCATCTGGTCGTTTACTTCCCTATCCCTTTCTACATTTTATGTGAGTTTTGGCACCCCATATTCTTTATCGATGCCCACTTGCTCCAATGTCTCATGATGTCCGTCGGCATGCCAACTGATATTTCTGTCCTCACAGAATTCAGCCACGGTCATGCCGGATTCTTTGCACTCTTTAATAATAGATTGCCACTGGGCCATGCGGACCTTGGTTCGTATTTTTAACGAATTCTCCGCCAAGTAAAAACCCCTTACTTTTTGAAGTTTTCCCGAAACACGAAAACATTCGGAAAAACTTTAATTTCTTGGTGTTATTATCCCACAGAGACCGGGCTGGCGGGAATACGACCTATATTTTGACGCTTACTTTTTTGTGGTATTATTCATTTTTTGCTTTTAACAACTTATACGTTTTCTACGATTTCATCTTAAGCTTCTTTTTAATCTTGCTATTAATAATAGAATAATACTTATTTTTCGATATATAATTTTTACGATAAAGATAGTCAAGCATCTTTCGCATTGCCTTTGCTTCAATCTGGCGTATCCGTTCACGTGTAATTCCAAACATATTGCCAATATCTTCTAAAGTTGATTCTTTATACGAGCCGAACCCAAATCTATTCAAAATTATTTCTCTTTCACGTTGCGTCAAAATGCTCAAAGCATCATGAACCATCTCATTTAACAATGATTCATTTATCTCATTTAATTGACTATTATCTACAAATAAACTCTCGTTTTCAGGATTCTTAAGTATTTCTTCCATGCTCTCCGCTGGATATAAAATACCTGCTGTTCTTTTTGCTTCATCTACATCACAATCAGAATAATTCAACAATAAGTAATACAACTCACCGAAACTGATGTTTTCTACTTCTGACATATCAAATACTTTAGATACTTGTTTAAGCACCTGTGATATTCGCGTTCCATGATGAACAGGAATCCGAAAATTATAATCATACGGTGCAAGATTACGATTTAATACCTGCCTCATCCACATTGAAACATATGATGGAAATAAACCTTCAACAGTATCGCTATGTTTACGAATAGCTGTTATCACACCAATACACGCTTCCTGGAAAGCATCTTCAACATTAATTCTATATTGATTAGAATGATACAAGGCGCTTTTAACAGCTGAGCGAATGCTCATATCAAAAATTCTCGCAAAAGCCGCCCCTTTAGGATCATAATACTTATGAATATCTTTCAAATAATAGTCATACTCGCCTAATCGAGCAGCTTGAATATTTCTTACATAATCAATGATACCCTGCATTCCTGGGCATATATCTAACACTTCTTGATAAATGGCTTCGTAATCCAGTTGAGCCATATCAAAGTCAGAATCATCATCTGATTCAAGCCATTGTAAATGACGATTTTCCCATCTTCTATGTGTGCCTTGTATTTGCCTGTCTGCAATGACACGTTCCTGAAGATCATTTAATCCTCTTTCCGTATTATCATATAACGCAATAAATGCTCCCTCAACTTTCATCATATGAAGGATTTCATCTTTCAGATAGGAAAACTTATTATCTGAAATCACAGGCCTTATTTCATCTACAGTGAAAGATGTCTCACTACCATATTCATCATATAATTTAAGAACTTGGGAGCTACCTCGAATTCCTTTTTCAAGATAGAATTGAGGCAATGCCTGATTAACTTCAAAAACTCGAACAAACAACAGTATGCCACTTTTTCTATCGTTAAAATAATCCAAATATGATTTAACACCCCAAGCAGGCATATATTCTTTACTTAGCTGACGAATAACAGAAGGTGTAACTTTGAATTCCACTTCAGAATCAATAACTGCAACATAATTACTGCCAGGTACATAATCATTATCTTCAATAGATAATCTAACATCTGTTACACTTCCATAGTATTTTCCGCTATTGCCTGTGTAGGGGGCAAAATACATGTATTGTCTGAAAAATTCAGGTCTTATGATATTCCTTCCAAACACAGCAATCTGACAATACTTATTGTAACGCTTGCCGGCATCCTGCAGTAAAAATATTGTATTTTGATCTTCTCGCAAAGCATATGATACCTGCGCCACAATAATTACCTCACATATAGTTATTGATATGGAATAATTTACCGTCCTCTAATAAATCGCCAAGTTGATTTAATCCATAACACATCAAAACTCTGGCAAACTTATATGGAGTATCTGAGTCTGGATAAAGAGCTTCCATAATTTGGGATATATACTTATCCGGGTCCACAGAACCTATATTATAATGATTCCCCTGCGCATCATATATTCCGTCCAGTTCACGCAATTTTTCAGAAGAATCGATTTCATCCCAATAATATTTTATAGCATAGGCCATTCCAAACTTTGCAGCGACCAAGGCATCTGGAAATTTTCCAGTATCCTTCATTTTATTAGCAATTTCAGTAGCTTGTTTTGAAAGAACAAGGTTTGTCATATTTTCAGCCATGCCTATCCTCCTCACTTAATTTCAGTGTGCATAGATGAAACACGCTCAAGCTGATATTCATGAACCAATTTGTTGCCAATCTCATATCTTGCAACTTGGTCATCAATCTCTCCAGTGTACGCCAATAACATAGACTGTTCGGCCATTGAAGAAAGAGTCCGGGCTATATTAGCTTTATGTGTTGGATCCAAACGACCAAATGGCGAGTCCATAATAATAGGTCCACGAAGTGGAGCATTCATGTGAAGTGCCCCAATAAGAGATAAAGCAACAACATGTTCATATCCTGATGATCTACCAGGCACCTTACGACCAGATCTGTGGATAATTTCCAACCCATAATTGTCATTTATCTTGAGACCAACATAGTCTTTATCACCGGTCAATTTTACAAACAGTTCAATCGCATCTTTTTCGACATTCTGCTTAAGCCTTTCTCGATACAAGGCTTTACTCTTTTCAAATATTTTATAAACATGCTCACACAGCTCATATCTACGACTCGCAGCGCGATAGTCATCTCCACCAGCCATTTTATCTATAGTGGCTGCAACTTTCTCCTTATTTGCCTTCAAGGCGTTCAGCTTCGTTGTTTCATTCTCGATCCCTCGTCTCACTTCACGGAGTGTCTGTTCAACATCAGAATACGCCTTGGATATGCTCAATACATCAGATTCTTCAGCATCTTCACCGTAACGCTCAATATTCTCCCGAAGCTCTTCAATCTCTTGCTTGTACTGACCAATATTCAGTTCAAGAGAATCTATTCTTTCTTCAATAGCGGCAACTTTGAACCGTGCATCTTCTGTGCCTTCAGAAAGACGTTTTAAGGCCCCGATTTGTGCTTGAAACTCGAAAAGGCTCTGTCTTTCTGCTTCAGAGAGGCCTGCATATTCATTAGTTGATTCTTTGATACGCTCACGCAAATGCTGGATAATATCGTCAGATACGTCCTGTCCACACACTGGGCATACCCGGTCACTGATTGCTTTTTTCATTTCTATAATGAATTTCTCAGCAACCGTCTTCCTTTGCCGCTTAGATTCAAGAACACTAGCCTTCTTTTCAATAGATTCACAAATACCACGCACGGTATTAAGTAACATACCGCGCCACGCTCCCCGCATAAGTTCACGGATATTTGCTTTAACTTCTTCTAACTCATCTTCAGCTTTCTTCTTGTTTTTTTCCGCCTTATCACGTTCAACTATCCAATTACGCAATTTTTCTGTATCGTGCATACGCCCTTCAAGAGCATTTTTTTTACGAATAAGTTCACTCTGTTCTGACTGTTTTTCCCTGATAATATTTTGATGTTCATCGATATTTGCCGTCAAGGTATCCATCTCTTGACCAAGCTGTGTTGTTTTGCCATCATCACGTGCTGCACGAGATTTTTGCTTTTCATATTTAGACAGACATTCTTCAATATCAACCACACCATTTTGGAGAACAGGCACCCCCAGTATCTTCTCAATAGAAGTCTTAATATGATCCCCCTCTGATGTATTAGTTTCAAGCAGTTCTTCATACTCTTGAAGCAACTCTGCATCAAATAAGAAAAACCGTGCAACTTGCTCAGGCATAATCATGTTCAATTCATGCTCTCTGCCTTCAGGAGATAAAATAGAGCCATTCTTATTTAACGACAAAATCTTTTCATAATCTTCTTCACCAGAAGGTTTCGTAACCCCTTCACGTAAAGCAAGTTCCCTTGTTAGTCTATATGTATCATTATCATTGGTCATATCTAATACAACAGAAAAACCATACCTACCTTCTGCCATTGCTTCAGTATTACTCATCTCGCTTAGGCTCTTAAGAACACCGTTTCGTCGCTGTATAACGCCAAATAGTGCATACCGAAATGCATTAAGCAATGTAGTCTTACCACGTCCATTGTTTCCCCAAAAAATAGTTACACCGGATTTATCCGTAAAGTCAATAGTTTGTTCGCCTTTATACGGGCCAAAATCCCGAAGCGTCATTTTACGAAAATGTAACATATTACGCCTCCATTCAACCAATCTTATTAACATACTCTGCAATTACTTGCATCGTACCCGTTCTTGCTTTATTCCTGTCATCTTGATTGTCATACTGCGACAATGCTATTTTTTCTACCATTTCCTTTGGAACATCCGGAAACTCTTTTGAACGAATTTCCTCCAAAACAGCAAGCAATTCATTCAAATTCTGTCTCGCCGTCATCTTCAAGACCTCCATCCTTTATATCCTGATAATTAATACCATACCGTCTTGCAATAATACGTAAATCAGACACACAAGAAGGGTTTTCAGCCCATTCTCCAAATTGAATAGCACGTGATAATTCAGCCAACACTATCGAACTATCAGTATCATCTTCTGTACCACATGATTGCTCTGGTACAACAATAGCATCATATAGCTGAGCAAAATGTTTTCCTGGATATCTACGCAAAATTCTTCCCCGACGCTGAATAAATTCTCTCGGATTTTTAGAAGAAGCTAGTATTAATGCATGTGTAGTTGATGGAATATCCACGCCTTCATCCAAGCAGCGAATCGAAACAAGAACTCCACCATATTTTCCAAAATAATTTAGTGTCTCATCTCTATCACCACTCATATCAGAGTGATATTCATATGCATCATATCCGTTCTTCAATAAGAGAGAAAGTACCGTACCTAGTTGTCCTTGATTATCACAATATACAATCCATTTCTGATTCTTTTTGTAGTATTTTTTTACAACATCAAGGGCCAGCGATATTTTATTCTTAGCCTGCTTCACAATTCTTGCTCTGGCAAGTAGTTTCATTTGAAGCCTTGAATTAGATGCGATGATACTACTGATCGACTCACCCTTCTTCTTATACATGGCAATCATTCGACGAATTTCTTTAGTGAAAGCATTCCAATCGTCTTGCTCCTCAGATGTTAAATGTACCTGAAGTGGATGATAGTAGTATTTGGTTAAGACTCCAGACTTAATTGCATCCTCAAGAGAGAATACCGGAGGAACCACACCACCAAAATAATCAAAAATTGCTGATGTACCAACAGGGTCACCATACCGTACCGGTGTTGCAGAAAGTCCGAGTCTTTCACCAGCATCAATACGTAAAGTATTTTTTCTGGCAGGGCTTCCAATACGATGAACTTCATCGGCAACAAGAAGTAAATGCGTACCTGACACAACACTCTGAACAAACTGATTGCTACACGCAGTATCCATAATAGCAATAGTCACCTTATTCTCTCCATTACTCGGTCTTGTCCATAATTGCAAGGTATTATCACACTTCCAAGAGTTAAACCCATCTCCACACATCAGAAATCGAATAGGAATATCCTTAATTGCAATCTCTATTTCGTTTTTCCATTGACGTAAAAGTTCCTTAGATGGAACAAGAACCAACACGGTTTTCCCCCTATCTAAAGCATCTCTGATAGCACAGATAGCTGTAAAGGTTTTTCCACTCCCAGTAGCATGTTCCAAAATACCTCTACGTCCATTTTTTACCCAGTTTTCCAGAGCGGTTAGTTGATGTTCGCGTGGAACCCTTGATGAATTTCGTTTATTTGGAGACCACTTCTTTGCCAAAGAAACTGATGTAGATATTTCCTTAACCAATGTTCGCCAATCATATCCATTACTTTTTTCAATGAGACTTTTTTGTACTGCTTCAGGAAAATCGTACACCAGAACATTACTTTCTGTTTTGCTCCATAACCGATTAAAATAATTCACAGCACTTTCCAAACGCTGAGAATCACGCCAATCGGCCCAGCTTGGAAACACATCGATGGATTCGAGATTACCTCCATCAGACAACCCTTGAAATGTTTCGTTCATTGATCCGCGAAAACCAACTGCATTACCGGATCTATCGAAAAAAACACCCACTTTATCATGAAACAGTCTTTCCAAATCAGGTTCCATACCACTTTCAGGAACAGCAACCTTTACATCGATTATTCCTTCAGCAACTAAACAAGCCAACGCTCGAGATGGCTTCGATAAACGCTCTACCGCAAACAATTCTTTCAACTCTCTTGAAAGAGCCTCCTTTACCATTTCATCATTTACCGCAGAGTAACCTTCTGTCATTGCCTCTTTATCTGCATCAGAAATGATAGGAGAACAAATTAGTCTAATTTTTCCACCATTATCCACAAACTCTTGAAGTGCTGACCATGCAAGAATATAAATCGTACTGCCGAAATATCCCGAAATTCGATCATATCGACAAGAACTACGCATAGCTGGAAGATAGAAATCCTCAGCTATATTATGGTCACTTTTATTATAATCAGGCCTAAAATCATGTTCCGTTAATTCCATGTTCTGCCCTCTCTAACATCACAGCTAGGTCAATATTGAACCGTTCTATCAAAGCATCTAATAAATACTGTCGTTGAGAAATAACAAGTATTTCTTTATTATGTTTCTGACATACATACACATTCTTTTCAAGTGCAGGCAACATTTGTCTAAGATAAACCTGTATATTGGCTGAATAGGCAAATTCCATATGTTTATCAAGTTCAAATAACACCCAGATACCACTTAAAACATCAATGAATGGTGCTGCATAACCAACAATTAGAACAGTACCAATATCCGATGTATCAAATCGACCACGCTCACCTCTTTTTTGTCCATCGAGAATTAATTGAACTTTAAACTCATCAATGGACCGTCCCCCAGGCGGTGCAGTGCAATTGAAAATATATGCTTTTATATCTCGATTAAAGGGATATTTTAAATGAAGCCTCAGTGGCTTCCTTCCATTATCCATAACTGCATCTGCATAAACACCGATATCTTGCAAAAACAAACTATGCAGTTCCTTCTGTGTCAATCGTGTGCTAGTCATTTCTGTATATCCCCTTATACTTAGTTCGAACAACAGGACTACATATAAAAGCCGGATCATCTCCCTCATAGTCCTTATTCATCCAATTTTTCAAATTATATTGAGCGATTAACGGCTCTGGCATAGGCATATTATCTTCATCGACAATTAGATATCTATCTTCAACTGTCCAATTAGCATCATCCTTTAAAAAAGATGTGATGCGTTCAACAAAACTCTTTTTTGTTTGTGGCTTTTCATATAAACCAACGGTAGGAAACCATGCCTCATATAAATCATAGAGGAATCCAAATGGCAGAAGATTCCACCTACATATAGGAAGAATCTCATCACAGAATCTCTTCATATTCCTGGTATATACTTTTTCAGTTGAAAATTCGACTTCAAACCACTTCTTCGCCATATCATGATAATCAGGATTGATTTCAATGTATTTGAATTTACGTCCAAGCCGTTTGGCTACAACAGCGGTAGTTCCAGAACCACCAAATGGATCCAACACAATATCTCCCTCATTGGTTCCAGCCTTTAAGAAAAACTCTACAAGAGCCTGTGGAAATCGAGCTGGATGACCAATCCCAAACTGCTTACACAAGCGGTGAAAAGTATCATTACTACTGGTATTACTTATTGAAATAACGCTTCCTGGGTCTGCGCCGCCATTATCCTTCCACGGATGACTTAAGTCAAAATTGTGGCGACTAGGACGAGAATTTGCATTTCTATCCCCCTTAGGAGTAGCTTGAAACAATTCCAACATCTTATCACTATATGGTTTGCGTATGGCATCCATATTAAAGGTCCATTTTTCTGATTTACTGAACCACAAGCAATATTCATGAGATTTTTTTGTACGTCCCATCGTACCCCTGGAAAAAACATTTGGAGGAGTTGCTGGATTATACCAAATATAATCACGAACAAGATGGAAACCAACCTGTTCCACAAGCATAATCACCAGTTTAAAAACAAATATACTCTGATACTTTCCATCAAGTTTATCATTTATATTCAACACAAAACTTCCATGTGGCTTTAAAATACGGAACATTTCCTTTGCACGAGGAATAAACCAGTCATCAAATTGATCTGGTTTTATCTTTATCCCTGTTGTTCCATAATCTTTTATCTGATCTGCATATGGCGGAGAAGTAAAAATGAAATCGATGCTGTTATCTGGCAGCTTTTTCATCTCCTCTAAACACTCACCACAAATAAACTGGTCCATCTATTATTTCCCCTCATTTTTCCTTTGTTCATTAAGCTACTACATTGCGTAGCGGCTTTTTTATTTTGGCTTTTATTTTTTAGGTTATTATTTTATGTCATAATAGTTAAATTCAATATAAACAATGCTTTTTCCTGCTCCTCATATAAAAAAAGCCGCCCTCCTAAGAGAGCAGCCTTTCGTATATACCCTATTCAAACTCCGCCGTGAGCTTCCCGTAAAACTCCTTTGTAGACTCCTCATCCGGTTCACCGTAATAAAATCCGACAACCGATGTTGTGTTGCACTTATCCTCCATTATGAAGGTCATGTCGCCATTCTGGGAGTACACCGTGTAGATTTCCCTCACAGCCTCCAGTGCCTCCTTTGTACCGCAGTCAGGACATATCTCCGTCCTGTCATCCTTCCTCGACAAGGCAGGATACCCAGTGTACTCCTTGCCGCAGATTGGGCATGTCCTCACAATCTCAATGTCATCTTCATCCAAAACCACGACTTGTCCCGATATGTTATCCCAAGCTATCTGGATATAACCGAGAAAATCCACGCACCTGATTGTCCCCATGGTTCCGGCCGGTGGTGACTGGGGACCATACCTCTTCAAAAGCCTTACTCTCATTCCAAGTAGGTAAGTTCTTTCGACACGGCTTATTTCTTTGTCGCTTTTCATAAGAATGCCTCCTCACAACATAGTATCTACACCTCACATTATGTCGTGAAATAGGTGTGTTGTAAGCTGGCAAAATAAAACTGCCCTCATTAAGAGAGCAATAACATTATATTATTCATATACCCAAATAATTTTGCTATTTTGTACAATAGTATGCTTCTAAAATAGATAATACATCATTTTCTACTTCATTACCTTTGGTGTCTCTATTCAAATACTCTAAAGAATCCTCTGCCCCGATTAAATACTTATTACTAAACTGATCAAATTTACTATATTCAACATACTTACCGCCATAATAAACGTAGGTAATTCTAAATATATATCTATAAACCGTTTGAAGAGCACTAGCATTATAAAAATTTAAATTAATTTTAAAAACAGTATTTTCTGGTCGTTCTTCCACTTTGAGACTATCAAAGTCAATATAATAGGTGAAAAACATTATAGTACCCATTTTTTGTAAGCCTTTTGGAAAACGATTTTTTATATCGTTATTACTATTAACCTTTGGTTTTGTCATATTAATTAAATCATTAATGCCCAAAAGCTGTATATTAAATCCGGCCTCCTTATTTATTTCTTCAGCAGCCTCTACAGCATTTTGATTATAGACACCCGTGGTAACAACTATTAAATTTTTACAGTGATATTGCAAGCCAGCCCCAACAAGTTTCTGTATAATCTCTCTTCCCACCGAACTTTTTTCATAATACTTACACTCAATAAGATATTCCTTTCCATTTTTAGTAGCTTTTATGTCTATCCCCCCATCATTTGATGGGGGAGTTACTTCGCAATGATATCCATTCTTTTCAAATACTGAAGATACGAACAATTCAAACTTTCTCCAATCCATTTTACGGATTTTACGTTCCATAGAATCATAATCTTGATTAAAAATAGTGTTCTTTTCTAAAATATTCTGATCATAAATATACTTTGAAATATATTCTGGTTCCTTATACTTAATTTTATCGGTTAATTTATCATTTGTTTTGTTCCCCACAGAGCTAGCATGACTAGAAACCCCTTCTTCGATGTTAGAATTACTTTTGTTAGATGGGCTATAAACAAATTTATACATAACAAATAAAATAACTATTACCACTACGATAGTACTCATATACAACCCCCCTTGGAACAATTTTTATGAGATTAACCTCCAAAAACATCGTGCCATCCAATTATTCAGCTTTAATTTTACCAAATAAATAATCATAATCGAAAAACTTGAATTTAAATTAACTATTTGTTTATATTTTCAGTATACTATTTCTATAATACAAAGCAATAACCACATGGCATTATAAACGCCCAATTCACCGAACATTATGTCGTGAAATTGTTGTGTTGTAAGCGGCCAAAATAAAAAACTGCCCTCATTTGAGAACAGCTATATTATTAATCTGTTATACTTGCCAACAACCTTTCCAGGGCCTCCTTAAACTTTATGTCATCATCTTCCAAGCGTTTCCTTGGTCCCTTAAGGTGATGTTTCCCAGATGCCCTGCGTGCCTTCTTGGTGATGTGTCGCTCCATCAGCAACCTATCTATATTTTCATTGGTATATAGCCAGCCATTCTGATGGATAGCATATGCCTTCTTACCCAGAGCCATAGCCGCAACACCGTAATCCTGGGTAACAACCACATCACCTTCGTGGCACAGATTAACTAGAGCAAAATCCACCGCATCTGCACCTGCTCCAATTACCTTTACCTCACTGTAATCTGATTGTAGTATATGATTGGTGTCACAAAGAAGTGTCACAGGAACATCATATTTAATAGCCACTTCCTCTGTCTGCCTAACTACCGGGCATCCATCTGCATCAACAAATATTCTCATATTATCCGTCTCTTTCATTTATCCTTGGCTCGTATTATATTCATTGGCAATCTCCTGAAATGTTCTTTTGCCTTCAATGTAGTCAGCATATACAAGTTCTGGTGATTTACCATGATAAACCTGACATAAACCACATATTTCACAATTACCGCGACAGTAAAAATTATCGTAAATATACTTCTCCCGCTCCGCAGTAGTTGAAGTTTCAATATCTGGAGGACTTCCCATAACAACACCTCGCATTCATCATTTTCTATGCATAATATTTTTTCTATAGTATATCATTCTTCATATAATAAATGTTTTTTTATTGAAGGAAAGACAGATATTTTTGTCGAATTTGATTAAAGTATAGGAAAGTGCTTTAAGGGAGGTTAAAACCGATGGGAAAAATTATGTTTAAATCATTAGCCATGACATTATTGGCATCCGTTGCTGCTACAGCGGCTCTGGCAGCCCCTATGCAGCAGGCGCACCAAATCGATATTTTGTCTCAGACAGGTATGGGAAGTAAAGGCTGGTTCGTAACGCCGGCAAAGGACAAGGATTGGGAAAAATGGCATTATGCCATAACAGATCTTGATCATGACGGCAATGTTGAACTATTCAAGGCCAAGGAGGCAGGCCTGGATGGGGCAGCTTATATCCAGTGTGAGGAAATGGACGCAAAAACCTTGGAACGCCGTTGGGGTGTATATCTTACTGGTGGATCGGATTATCCAGATATTTTCAGCGCACCGGATTCAGCAAAAAATCCTCAAATATATGCAAATCCTGGGGAAGGGATTTATTATTACATATTTGACAGCGTAAAATGGCAAACAGAATTTGAGAACACCACCAAAACCTATGCTATACGCCTGATTGGCGATTTACTTATTGATGAATTTGCTATAAAGAAATGGCAATTATCCGGCTATGATGGCACGGAAACAAATCACTATTACCTGCCTGGATGGCTAAACAGCGATGCAGAAAATCATACCGCAGATCAGCCTCCTGTAGAAATTGATAAATCAAGATATGACAATCTCTTACAGGAGCACTTGGGCGGTGGCCAAATTCAACAGGGAGCCATTGGCTGGATGGATACCAAGGAATTATTGACCCAGCTTCAGGAAAAGAAATCCTTTAATATGTTATGGGATTCCTACAGGGCTTTCAAATAACATCTAAACCTAATATATCCCCCTGAGCACCATATGGCTTAGGGGGATATTTCGTTTTCTACGACTTATTTATACTTTTTTACAAACAAAAATATGGTCCGATTATCCTTTGAATAATCATCAGCCCGCAGCATCTCAGCAGTAACTGGAATATATTTCCCACCTACAAGCCTTTTATATGGAAATGAATAATAATTCTTTTTGCCTTCAAAAAATTCCTTAACAAATTCTAAATCCATGTACTTTAAAAACGTTTCCTGATCATCGGTATGAATATACCCAGCCTCAACGTAACGCTTTATATCTACAGAAAGAGAATATCTGGTATCATTGAAATTTTTAAACTCCTCCTCATCAATATGAATAATCTGGTAGCTGTTAGTTGTAAGATTCAGCTTCAGGACCTTTTCATACATACAGCTGAGGGCATTATGGGCACTCTGTCTGCCGGTGCGGTCTACTCCCTTGAGAGCATAGTATTGCTCCTTATCACGATACATACGCTCATCGGCAATCTTGGCCATTTCATATATATCTTTCTCACAGCACTCTGTTTGGGTGACGTAACCCAATGATATGGACATGCTATCAACCAGCTTGCCGTGCCAGCCTTCCACCACACTGTTAAATTGGCAAATAAGACGTGGAAGATTAGCCGGAGAAATATAAATAACCGCAGCAAACTCATCACCACCAAGCCTATATACCCGACCATACTGCGAAAAGCACTGTCTGAGGCAATCCGCAACCCCAATAATCAGCTCATCTCCAGCATCATGACCCAATGTATCATTTACAATTTTAAGACCGTTAACATCAACGGACAGAAATACCATGTTAGTTTGCAGCTTTGAATTATCATATTCCTGCAAATTTTCATTGTACATCTTGCGATTATAAAGCTGAGTAAGACCATCAATATAGGAATTATAAATAAGCTGTGATTCCTTGTTCTTCTCATAGTTTATATCACGGACTGCAAAAATAGCCTTTGTAAGAACGCCATCCTCATCCACCTGCCCAGGAAAAAGAATAGCCTCCAGCCAGCCGGTATTAATTCCTTCATATTGATAGGTAATATACTTTTTATCCCGCAAACGATACCCCATTGTGCTGATTTCCGTAAAAGCCACCATACCAGATATATACTCCGGTTTAACCAACATCCGACACATATCCTTGACAGATATACTGATATTACCAGTATATCCCATAATAGTATGGACATGAGCCTCATCCACATATATTTCCCTATACATTTCTGTCACCAGATCAAAGGAATATATGTAAATATAGAATTTTGACATGGAATCAACAACTGCCAGCTGTTCCCGAAGCTTTGCCTCACAGTCAAAGCTCATTTCCATACTGCTATTCATTAAATTATCCATTAGCCTATGTGAATTGCCCATTTTTATTACCTATTTAAAACGCATAAACTAAAAAAACATAATCCAGCTACTTCTATTTTATACCTTCAGTTTACTTCTCCCTTCCCCCCTATTTTTCCTGCTTAAAGCACAGAAAAATAGAATATTTTTAACAAATAGGGTATAATGTTCAAGGACTTTTTATTTATTGGGAAAACTTAGTAAAGTAAATCTTCATCTTGTTTAGGAGGAACGAAATTGGAAAATAAAAAAAGCTTTGGAGCACTGCTGCCTATAGCAGTTTTTGTGTTCCTTTATCTGGGACTGGGTATTACCCTGGAGTACATAATGGATGTACCCATGGGTTTTTATAATGTTTCAGTAGTGGTTGTATTTATGATAGCCCTTCTGGTGGCCTGCATACAGGCAAATGGCATTAATATGAATGAAAAATTAAAAATCATGGCCAACAGCATGGCTGACC
This sequence comes from Anaerovibrio lipolyticus DSM 3074, assembly GCF_900141865.1. Taxonomy (GTDB): domain Bacteria; phylum Bacillota; class Negativicutes; order Selenomonadales; family Selenomonadaceae; genus Anaerovibrio; species Anaerovibrio lipolyticus. Next base: position 131,110 of record NZ_FQYW01000009.1, read on the forward strand.
CCAATATTATCACCATGATTTTAATTTTCCTTATGGCAGGCGTTTTTGTTGGCGTTTTGGGAAGGAGCAGTGCTGAAAGTGTGGCGTACTTTCTCCTGTCCCTTATCCCGGCAGATTATGCTATTCCTGTGCTTTTCCTTATCAGTGCCTTTGTATCATTGGCCATGGGTACCTCTGTAGGAACTATTACACTTATAACACCTATTGCAATAGCCATTGGTGGCTGCACTGGCTATCCCATGCCCCTTTGTGTTGGCACCGTAATGGGAGGAGCCATGTTTGGTGACAACCTTTCCTTTATTTCTGACACCACCATCGCTGCCTGCAACGGTCAAGGCTGTAAAATGCAGGACAAATTCAAGGCTAACTTTAAAATCGCTGTTCCTGCGGCCCTTTTAACCATAATAGTTCTTTACTTCCTCACTTTGGAACGCCCGGCTGGAGACCTTAATATTGAGGAATATAACCTTATTAAAATTATCCCTTATCTTCTGGTACTAATTGGCGGAGTAATGGGCTTCAATGTGTTTTTAGTGCTTCTGGTGGGTATTATCAGCGGTTCTATTCTTATGCTGGGCATGGGTGAAATATCTTCCTTGGACTATCTGACAAATATTGGCAAGGGTACTGCCGGAATGTTCGAAACCTCCATGGTTGCCATTCTGGTATCCTGCATTGGTGGTCTTATAGCTTATAATGGTGGATTTAATGCCCTTCTTTCTACAGTACATAAGATTTTCAGCACCAAAAAGGGTGGTATGCTGGGCATAGGTATGCTGGTGGGCTTTATGGATATTGCCACTGCCAATAATACCGTCGCTATCGTAATGACCAACCCTATTGCCAAGAAAATTTCCGAGAGCTTTAATATTTCATCCAAGGAATCCGCTTCCTTGCTGGATACCTTCTCATGTATATTCCAGGGCATTCTTCCATACGGTGCCCAGATGCTGGTGGCTCTTTCCATTGCAACCAGCCTTGGCTGGGAAATTTCCGCTTTTCACGTACTGCCTTATCTTCTTTACCCTTATCTGTTATTAGTAAGCTCCATACTCTTTGTTTTCCTTCCAAGCATAGATGAGGATTAACTTTTAAACTTAATAACTAGCTAAAAAAATAACTCTGCTATTAATCAGTTTAACTGACTAACAGCAGAGTTTTCTTATTGCTTAATTAATTGCTATATTTAGCTTATTTCAGACCTACCATACAAGAATCCGCTTTTCAGGAGCCAGATACATTTTGTCCCCAGGCTTTATGTCGTAGGTCTCATTGAATTTATCAAATTGCTGCAATATAACATTGACCCTTAGGTATGGCAACGGATGAGGATCCGTATTCACCTGAAGCTCGCCATACTCTTTGGTATATATGCTTTGCCACAGCTTGCCATATTGGTTGAAGAATTGCTTGTAATTAAAATCCGGCTTATTCTTGGCAATGGAAAGTATACACTGCATACCGCCAATATCCGCAATAGTCTCTCCCTTATTGATTTCACCATTGCAATGAAGTCCTTCATATACAGTAATGCTGTTAAGGTAGTCCACTACTTTCTTGGCCCTTTCATTGAAGGCTGCCTTATCCTCTGGTGTCCACCATTCCTTCATGTTACCGTTTTCATCGAACTGGGAGCCGGTAGTATCAAAGCCATGGGAAATTTCATGGGCAATAATCATACCTATACCACCCATTTTTTCCTCATAGGAATAGTCACTGTAATAAAATACTCCATTGAGAATGCCCGCAGGAATATTGATGGAATTGTCAGCTATATTGTACATGGCATTAACGGTGTAGGTAGGAATCCAGTTTATTTCCACCTCGCCGTTCATCTTCTTGATGTACTCACCAATCTCCCATTTTAAAAGGGCGTTACGCACATCAATAAGATTCTTGCACTTGTTCAGCTTAATATCATTCCACTTCTTAGGCTTATCCGGCATAACTGCACGAATCTTCAGATTATCCAGCTTGGTAATGGCCTTTTGACGGACCTCAGGAGACAGGAAGGCCTCATTCTGAAGCATAGCCCTATAATAATTGGTTACATCAGCTATTATACCTTCAATATCCTGCTTTACTTCCTTGCTGCAATACGCCTCGGCATAAAGATTGGACAAAGGGCCTGGCAATACGGCCTTTACATATTCCACACCTCTTACCCAGTCCGGAACACTTCCTTTATAGCCCCTCACTGCCAGATTGTGCTCCATGGCAACATCATTGGCAGCGGAATTAAGCATTTCCATATTTTCCAGCATTCGATAAACAATAAGGGTATCCTTCATATCCTGAAGGTGCTCCTCGTTGTAATATGTCGCCAATGCCTTTATATATGCAGGATTTGGTACAGAAAAGCGCTCTGCCTGGTCAAGACCGTATTTATTGAGATAGGCCATTATAGGATAACGACCAGCCATCTCCTTCAGCTCATCAAGGGTTACAGGATTATTGGTCTTTTGAAGATAATCCGCCTTGGAGGCCTCCTCACGGGTATACATGCTGCCAGCCAAAGCGTACTCCAGACGATACATGGCTTCTATCTTAGCCTTGGCTGTTTCCTCATCGTACTTTGCCAACAGCATCATTTTCTTGGCCGCCACATCATTGGCATTTTTAATGCGTTTGCCCAAGACCGTCATATTTGAATATTCCGCTGCATCCCCAAGGGTAAGTCCCATAGGAATAATATTCATGGCATAATGCTTGGTATCATTCAAATCCGGCTGCAAATCAGGCTCACAAAATGCACTGTTGGGAACTACATCACCAATAATGTAGTTATCCATATCCTCCAGGGTCTGAATGGCCTCGATTTTATTCACATCATCCATCAGAGGCTTCAAGCCGATTTTATCACGCTTGTTCCAGTCCTTAACCATCCTATATACCTTTTGGCAAATGGAGGCATCATGACTAAACAGGGAAGGGGTTTCCAGTAAATTAGCAATATTATAATCTACCTTGCTGTTTACCTCGTTGAACACGTCATAGGATGAGCTGATACCATACTCACCCATTTGCTTTATCCAATAATCGTTGTTGTAGGAATAGAAATTATCCTTGGCAGAAAAGCTGGGCACCTCATGCTTCTTGTCGATAACGCTGACATCCATCCAAGGACTGCCACCATCAGCAATAGGCTTGTTGGCACTGACATACTTTTGATCAGCTACATCAGCAGCTGCCCCCTTTGGCTCCTCCTTCTCCAGGATAACCGTGGTCTGCTGAACATCATTTATCTTTGATGCTTCAGAGGCATTAGGTAAAAATACAAAGGCGCAGGCCATTGCCAAAGCCAATAGCTTCATTTTAAATTTCACAAAGACCATATTATCACCGCCATTTCACATCAAATCATCAGCCCTTGGCTGACTCCTGATTGTACACATCCTTTAACAGGGTTTCCTTGCGCAGCTCAAGACATTCGCACTTTCTGTCCTCCGCATCAACATTTCTGATGGTTTCCAAAATAATCTCACCAATCATAGGTGCGTCGTCATAGAAAATGTCTGTCATGTCCTGATGGGACCATTTTTTTATACCCTCGCCATAATTAACGGTAAAATACAACCCCGCATAGCAGGCACCTATTTCACGGGCAAGATACACCTCAGGGCACATGCTCTGGCCCACAATATCTGCATGGCCGTTAAGCATAGCCACCTCAGCAGGACTTTCAAAATGTCGGCCGTCGGTTACAGCGTATGTACCTCTGGTGAAGATACGTCCATCAAAGCGCTTTTTGGTGGCCTTAATAAGGGCCTCACGAAGCTCCGGGCAAAGGGCATCACGCATTACGAGCAAATATCTGCCATCCAGCATAACATCCTTGCGCATAGACATATCAAGGTAATCATCCGGCACCATAAAATCACGGATATCCAGGAGCTTATTTACTGTTCCTACGCCTCCCTCGGAAATAATACGCTTTACCCCCGCCTCACGGAACACCCAGAACACCTGACGGGAGGCATCTGCTCTGGTGACACCACTGCGCCAGCCGTGCATTCTTACTGTGAGAACGTGCTTTTCCCCTACAGTAAAATGACGGAAGGCCGGGCTTTTGCCGTATGGAGTATCAAAATAAAGGTTCTCTGCCACTATTTTAACATCTTCATCCTTTACATTGGCAGGAAAATTTGAGGAAAGAGTGCCGGAACCACCCACCACAGCATAATCTGCCTTTGGAATCATATTATCAGCCATATCAGAACCTCCGTAAAATCTCATACTTGGTATTTCTCTGGGCTGGCTTCTTGCCGGCCCCCTTAATCATTTCCACCATTTTATTAATGGACATATCATAAGCTGTTCCTGCGGCCCTCACCACATTTTCCTCCAGCATAATGCTGCCAAGATCATCGGCACCAAAGCCAAGAGTCAGCTGACCGATACGCTCCCCCTGGGTTACCCAGGATCCCTGAATGTGCTTGATATTATCCATATACAGACGGCTCATGGCCAGATTGCGCATATAATCCCAACCAGATACCTTCTCCCCACCCATTTCAGTGTTGTGAGGCTGGAATGTCCAGGAAATAAAGGCTCTGAAGCCACCTGTCTTATCCTGAAGCTGACGAATTCTGTCCATGTGTTCAATGCGCTGGGCCATGGTTTCACCCAAACCGATAACCATAGTGGCCGTTGATTCCATACCAATGGAATGGGCACACTCCATAACATGAAGCCAATCATCAGTCATTATTTTCTTAGGGCTGACCCGCTTGCGCACCTCATCCACCAGGATTTCAGCGCCGCCACCCGGAAGGCTGTCCAGCCCCGCAGCCTGCAATCTTTTCAGACATTCCAATATGGAAATACCCTCCTGATAGGCAAAATGCTGGATTTCAGTGGCTGTAAAGGAATGAATGGTTATATCATATTTGCTCTTAATGGACTTTAGCATATCCTCATAATATTTAAGGCCCAAATCAGGGTAAAGTCCCCCCTGAATCATCAGCTGGGTACCACCCGCATCCACAGTCTCCTGTACCTTTGCCAATATTTCCTCATTGGTAAGAAGGTAGGCATCCTTGTGGTCCTTACGACGGAAAAAGGCGCAGAAACGACACTCATTTTTGCACACATTGGTATAATTTATATTTCTGTCCACAATAAAGGTTACGGTATCATCAAACCGTTTGCGGCGTACTGCATCAGCCGCACGGCCCATTTCTATTGGATCGCCGTTAGTTAGAAGCTCCACGGCCTCCTTGGATTCCATACGCATTTATTCCGCCTCCTTTATTGGATGATAGAAGGTATCTCTTTCCACAGGAACCATCCCCGCCTCAGTAATAAGCTTTCTAAGACGCTCTCTGGTTGTGCCGGTACCAGTCTTGGCCCCGGCCTCATGGATAATCTTCTCCTCACCGATGGTACCATCCAAATCATCGGCACCAAAACCGAGGGCCAGCTGTGCCAACGGGGTTGTCAGCATAATCCAGAAGGCCTTGACGTGATCAATATTGTCCAAAATCAGACGGGACATGGCTATCATTTTCATATCCTCCCAAGAGCCCACACGCTTTAGATGACTAAGCTGGGTATTGGCTGGATGAAATGGGAAGGCGATAAAGGCCTGGAAGCCACCTGTTTCGTCCTGAATATCCCGTAGGGTAAAGAGGTGCTGAAGCCGCTCCTCAATGGTTTCAATGTGACCATACATAATGGAGCAGTTGGTACGAATACCCAGTTCATGAGCCGCTTTTATGGTTTCTATCCACTGGGCTGTGGTGGCCTTTTTAGGGCAAATTTCCTTGCGCACACGATCATTAAGAATTTCTGCACCGCCACCTGGCAAGGAGGACAAGCCTGCCTCCTGCAAAATCTTCAAAATTTCCTTTACAGATTTTCCTGTCATCTGGCTAAAATGCACCACCTCAACAGGGGTAAAGGCCTTAATGTCCACATTTGGAAGGGCCGCCTTCACCTGGCGCACCACATTCAAATAATAATCGAAGGTCTTGGTTGGATGCAGCGCACTTACAATATGGATTTCCCCAAGATTTTTGACTTTTTTGGCATCCTCAAGGACCTTGGCAATATCCTCCGGTTCCATAACATAGCCCCGCTTGTCCCCCTCCTCACACTGGAAGGCACACAGAGGACAGCCGGAGGTGCAGATATTGGTCAGATTTATATGTCTGTTTACATTATAATAAACATTTTTGCCACTTTTCTTTTCCTTCATTTTGCGGGCACAGGAGGCCAGAAAAAGAAGGTCATTATCTTCGTAAAGGGCAAGGGCATCCTGAAGGGTCAGACGCTCCCCGTTTTCGGCCTTTGCCCTTGCAATTTTTATAGCTTCTTCAATCATTTTGGTAAATCTCCTTAAGAACTAAACTGATGCTCAATCGAAGCGACGCAATATATTGAAATTACAGTCACAGGCAGCCGGAATACGGCCTGCATCACGAATAATCTTAATAATATGATCCTCACTAAGAGCCGTAGGACTGGTTGCCCCAGCATCGTGAAGAATAGTTTCCTTATGAACAGTGCCATCAATATCGTTGGCACCAAAGCCCAGAGCTATTTGTGCCACCGGGACTGTAAGCATTACCCAATAGGCCTTGATATTCTTAATATTATCCAACATCAAGCGGGAAATGGCCATGGTTCTCAGGTCATCCCACATGGAGGTCTGCTTTACACTCTTTCCCAGCTCTGTATTTTTAGGCAGGAATGGGAAGCAGATAAAGGTCTGAAGGCCTCCCGTTTCATCCTGAAGATCACGTAATTTTATAAGGTGATCCACCCGCTCCTCAATGGTCTCAATATGACCGTACAGCATGCTGGCATTTGTTTTGATACCCAGCTTATGGGCAGTTCTGGCTACCTCAATCCATTCATCAGCAGTGGCTTTCTTTGGGCACAGCTCAGTTCTTACTCTGTCGGAAAGAATTTCTGCACCGCCTCCCGCAATGGCTTTAAGGCCAGCGGCCTTTAATTTTTTAAGCACTTCCTCAACACTGAGGCCGGAAATCTTAGAAAAATGGGTAATCTCAACCCCTGTAAAGCCCTTTAAATAAAGCTCCGGAAATTCATTATGCAGGGCCTGAAGCCGCTCCAAATAATCCTCAAAGGTCCAGTCCGGATGAAGCCCGCTTACCACATGAAGTCCTGCCAAATTTGGGTCCTTCTTGGCATCACGAACAACATTAAGGGCCTCCTCAACAGAAAAGGCGTATGCTCCCTTGCTGTCCTTATCCTTGCCAAAGGCGCAAAACTTACAATGGGAGGTGCATATATTCGTAAGATTTACATGGCAATTCACATTGTAGTAAACAATATCGCCGCACTTCTTTTTTCTCACCATATCCGCCATATTACCCAACCAGGCAATATCATGGCATTTAAAAAGACGGATGCCATCTTCTCTGGTAAGTCTTTCTCCATTTAATATTTTTTGCTCAATATCTGCATATTCATCAGTTGCGTACAAAGCTTATATCCCTCTATTTCTATATATATTCTCAAGATGTATGATGTATTTGTTTGCATACGGAATACATTATACCCTAAATGTTCTTTTTTTTCATCTCATTTGCATTTATTATGAGGGTATTTTCTGATTATTCTATGAAAAGATTTTTTGAAATAAGAAATATAGTTTTATTTATTTACGTCACTTACTTAAAAGTGCAAATGATTTTTCTGCAAATTTGAAAAATATATAAGTTTAGCTTATAATTACTAAGGAAAATTTTTTATACAGTGAGATTAGGAGGTAGAAAAATGTTACTCGCTGGAATTATTATTGTTATTCTTACTTTTGCGCTGATTATCAAAAAGGTAGAGGCGCGCCTGGTACTGTTCTTGGCTGGTATTATCATGTGCCTGATTGGTAATATGCCAGAGGATATTATGCCTGCTTTTATCAAAGCTATGACTAATAATTCTCTCGTACCAACCATCTGTACCGTAATGGGTTTTTCCTATGTTATGAAGCTGACCGAGTGCGACCAGCATCTGGTTCAGTCCATCTCAGGAGTTCTTAAGAAGGGTCGCGTTATTCTTGTTCCATTGTCCTTCTTCCTGACCTGGTGGATCAGCTTGGCTATCCCATCTGCATCTGGTTGTTCTGCAGCTGTTGGTAGTATTTTGATTCCAACTCTTATTGCAGCTGGTGTTCATCCAGCCATGGCTGCTGCCACCGTATTGGCTGGTACTTGGGGTAGTGCCATCAGCCCTGGTAATGCTCATAATCCATTTGTTGCTGACTTGGCTGGCACCGATATGATGACTGTTATCATCAACGAGACCCCAGCTTCCATTATTGCATCCTTCGCCTGCGTTGCAGTAATGACTGCTTATGCTGTTATTATGAAGGAAGGCGCCAACGAGGAGCGCAGCGAAGCTTATCGTGCTTCTCTCACTGAGGATAGTGAGCTGAATTTGGATTCCTTCAAGGTAAATCCTCTCAAGGCCATTGTGCCATTGGTACCACTGGTACTTTTGATTCTCAGCTCCAAGCAGATTGCCGTTCTTCCTGAAATGAGCGTTGCTCTCTCCATGATTCTGGGTGTTGTTCTCGGTCTTCTGGTTACCTGGTCCAACGCACAGGAGGTTTGCAAAAACTTCTTCAGAGGTATGGGCGATGCTTACAGCGATGTAATCGGTCTTATCGTCTGCGCCAGCATCTTCACCACCGGTATGTCCGCTATCGGTCTTACCAAAGCCATGACTGACCTTATGGAGGGCTCCCAGTCCGCAGCAGCTGCTGCCGGCACCTTTGGTCCTTTCCTCATTGCTGTTATTTCCGGCTCCGGTGATGCCGCTGCCTTTGCATTCAATGGTGCAGTAACTCCATTTGCTGAGCAGTTCGGTCTCAGCATTATGAACCTCGGTTCTCTGGCACAGATTGCCGGTGCAATGGGCCGTTCCATGTCCCCAGTGGCTGGTGCAGCTATTATCTGCGCTGGTCTGGCCAAGGTTAACCCTATGGAAGTAACCAAGCGCAATGCTCTGCCTTGTATTGCAGCAGCAATTGCACTGATGCTTTTCTTGTAATTGATTAATGAATTAAACGGAAGAAGGAATTTCCATGATTAATGAACAGCGTGTGCTGGATGAGTTTTTGGAATTGGTGCAGATTCGCTGTTCCACTCATGATGAGCGTGAGATAGCTGACCTGTTGACAAAGCGTTTAGAGTCCTTAGGCGGTACTGTAAAGGAAGATAATGCCGGCAGTAAAATCGGTGGCAACACTGGTAATTTGGTGGCAGATTTCCCTGGTACCATTGAAGCTCCTACTACAATGCTTACAGCCCACATGGACTGTGTTGAACCATGTGAAGGTATAAAGCCTGTTATAAAGGACGGTATTATTCGTTCCGATGGCACCACTATTCTTGGTGGTGATGACAAAGCCGGTGTGGTGGCTATTTTAGAGACACTGCGTCAGCTCAAGGAGAATAATCTCCCTCACGGCCCACTTCAGGTGGTGTTCACAGTAGCTGAGGAAAATGGTGTTCATGGCTCCCAGAATCTGGATACCAGTCTTCTCCACTCTGATTTTGGTTTTACCCTTGATACCCATAATCATCCTGGTTCCATGACCTTTATGGCTCCTGGCAAGAATCAGATTAAGATTCATATTGAGGGCAAGGCAAGCCATGCAGGTGTTGACCCGGATGCAGGTATTAATGCTATCTGCGCTGCTGGTATGCTTATCGCTGATGCTCCTCAGGGACGCATTGACGAGGAAACAACCTGTAACTTGGGTAAAATCGTTGGTGGCTCCGCTACCAATGTGGTGGCTGAAAGCTGTGATGTATTCTACGAAAGCCGCAGCCGTGACAAGGCAAAGCTGGATAAGATTACCAAGGACATTTGCGACCACTTCGTAAATGGTGCAGCCAAGACCCGTTGCAAGATTACTGCAGAGGTTAGTCCTGATTACGGCCCATATTGCCACGAAAAGGACTCCCCGGCTATCAAGACAGCAGTTAAAGCCGCTGAAAAGCTGGGACTTCCTGTAAATCTTGAGGAGTCCGGCGGTGGCTCCGATGCCAACCACTTCAACACCTACGGTGTCCCTACCGTAGTTCTCTCTGTTGGAATGGAAAAGGCCCACACCAAGGATGAGTACATTGAAATTAAGGATTTGTACGACTCTGCAAGATGGGCTCTGGAAATCGTAAAAACCGTAGCTGAAAAGTAAAAAGGCCCCCTTCGGGGCATAAAAATTGAGGTTAGCCGATTGGCTAACCTCTTTTATTTACTATTATTACCTGTTAACTGTCACATCAAGATCGCTTCTTGAATAACCTTCTCCCGTTTTACCAGTATTTGGATTTACTGCTATTCTTATGCTTTTAACTTTGGCATCTTTGCCATTACCATCATATGTTATACCCATTATTTTAATTCCGTTACCAGTAACTACATTTTGCCCTTTTATGTTAGTGGTGCTTTGAATATTGTGAAGTGCATAATCAGAAACCAAGTACCGTCTCGAAGTATCATATTGTGTACCAGCAGCAGCTCCAGTAGCCCAGTTAAATAATTCGCCAGTTTCCGGAACACTACCATCCCCTCTTAATTCATTCGAGAAGTAGGTAGTACCATCATTATTTTCTATAAAATTTCCAAGCAAAACATTACTGTTATTACTTGTACCCAACATAGTCTGAATCTGCTCTCTTGTAAAATTATTGTCAATAAAGTATCTTCCAATATTTTTTAAAAAATCCTGATCTGATTTTAATCTTCCTGCAGCCGAATCCTTATCATCCATAATTGAATTAATATCCGCAGTAGCCCATTTGTCCTGTTCCGTTTCAACCCCTAAAGCATGGGCTACTCTTGCAAATGTATTGGAAATAGCTTCATCAATTCCACTGCCCTGCATAGCTATGGCAATCCCCAAAATAAATGCCAAAAGCAGCGCATACTCCACTATACCCTGCCCCTTTTGTTTTCTTACATCACTCAAATTCATCAACATAATGAATCACCTCTCTATAAGCATTATGCCATCAACACACAGATTTGTTACCATATTATCGATGTTATCGAATTTTAACTTAATTATTACCTTTATTATAAGAAAAAAATAGGTGAAAATCCATGCTTTCACCTATTTTAATAATAATTTAATTATATACAGTTGTTTAAACCTTAAACTGTCTTACAGCCTCCTGCAACAGCTCTGCCTGAGCACTGAGCTCTACAGAAGCGGATGCGCTTTCCTCTGCTGTAGCGGAATTGGTCTGAACCACATTGGACACCTGTACCACACCCTGATTAAGCATTTGCAGGGAAGAATTCTGCTTAACAGAAGCATCGGCAATTTCGCTGACAAGTGATGCCACCTGACCTACACCATCCTTGATGCTCTTTAAAGCCTCAGAGGTTTCATTGGCTAGCTGGGTTCCAAGATTTACTTTGGTAATGGATTCTTCAATAATATCCGTAGTTTCCTTGGCGGCCTTGGCACTTCTTGCTGCCAGATTTCTTACTTCCTCAGCCACAACAGCAAAGCCCTTGCCGTGTTGACCGGCCCTGGCCGCCTCGACAGCTGCATTAAGGGCCAAAATATTGGTCTGGAATGCTATCTCGTCAATTACCTTAATAATCTTGGCTATATTGTTGGAGGATTCATTTATATCCCCCATGGCTTTTAGCATTTCATTCATGCGTCTGTTACCCATATCTGCTTTGCCGTTGGCATCACGGGTAATATTGTTGGCGTGTTCAGCCTTCTGGGCATTCTGGGCTGTCTGGTTTGTAATCTCCTGAATAGTGGCGGATAACTGCTCTACAGATGCCGCCTGTGTGGTGGCTCCCTGGGCCAGCATATTGCCGCTGTCGGAAATATTCTTGGAGCCCGCTGCCACCTGGGATGCAGACACACCAATACTCTTCATCAGCTCATGCATGGTGTTCTTCATCTTGTTGGTATTTACTGCCAGTTGAGCCAGCTCGTCATTACCAATAACTGTAATATCATTGGTAGTAAGATCACCGGCTGCAATTCTGGTCATAGTCTCAGTTACATCATATACTGCATTCATCTTGCGGTTGATGATATAAATAGAAACTGCACCAACAATGAGAAAGAGAACAACTGCGGCCAGTGCCATCTTAAACAAGAATTCCCGTTCCTGGGCTATAACAGGCGCACTTGGAGCACCAACAAAAAGCATGCCCACACGCTTGCCACTGCCGTCAACAATAGGCTGATAGCAGGTATAATATGGTACGCCGATTACATCCGCCTCCACATTGGCAACCTCACCCTTGCCCATTACTGTGGCAACAATATCATCGTTAGCCTTGGTACCAACTGCCCGCTGACCGTCCTTCATAACATTGGTGGAAACACGGGTATCATTATTGAAAATTGTAACAGCCTCTTCCCCAGCCAGAGCATCCAATTCGCTGGAAAGGCCCTCCATCAAGGTTGAGCCCTTATACAGCTTCCCCTCCTTGATATTCCACTCACCAGGGTACTTAACTTCAATCAGCTGCTCTACTCTCTCAGCCACATCAGCCACCTTGCTGATATAGGCTTCATCAAAGCCCTTTGCTGAATTTATGTAAGCCAGAATCCCCAGCAATACACACGCAACCAGCAAACAACCATCTACAAATATTACTGCCTGTGTTTTTAACTTCATACTCTTCCCTCTTTTCAGCGAATTGAGCCTAAAAATCTGACTTGCATTTTCGTTCACAACTTCACACCTGTAAAATTCGCTACGATATATAAAATATCCTTTATTGGTATTAAATTTTTAATAAAAATACACTTTTCATTTGCAGATTTTTCCAATAATTCCTATTTAAATGATATTTATTCGCATTTTTTTAAGTCCCTTCACAAAGGTACCCAAAATAAGTATAATAAAGATACAGACAAAATATTCAATAAAGTCTGACTCTTTTTTCTAACCAAGCAAAATGAAAGCATACATGCTTTCATCAGCCCTTACACGAAATCTAAAGTTCATCTGCATCTTTCAGATTTGATGAACTAAGATTTCATAGTAAAAAAGGGGGTGCATAGGTGAAATTCAAAACGGATGCTATTTGGTATGAGATTTTATGGTAGAAGGTGATGGAATAATAGACGACCTTCTGGAAAACGTGGAAGCAGACCGGTAAGCAGTCGTCGAAAGTTGATGTTTTTTGCCGATTATTAACTGCCGAATTGTTAACGACCGTGTTATTAACTATCGTGTTATTAATTGCCGTTTTATTAACTACCGAATTAGTATAATTTGTAAATTCAAAAAGCAGGATTCCTGATAAAGGGACCCTGCTTTTCTTATGCTCTTCCGTATGACCTTTTATACTTTTTCGAACATATCCTTGGTGACACCGCAAATTGGGCATACCCAATCATCAGGAATATCCTCGAAAGGTGTGCCTGGAGCGATACCGCCATCTGGATCCCCCACCTCAGGATCATAAATATAACCGCATGGTCCACACTGATACTTGTCCATAATAACTCTCCTCTCAAAAAAACATTTATATAATATAATTATACGGCTAACTTAATCACACATCGCCCCAAATACCGGAAATCCACTTGCTTTCATTTACCAGTCGCAGCTTACGGCTAAGCTCAAAGAGCTCATCAGTATCATGCTTAATCTTCTCCTCATTGCCACTGGCAGATAAGGCATAAAAACGCTTAACCTGCTCTCTGGTGTACTTATTCTTTATAAGAAACGCCTGACATAAATTATTAAAGAGCATATTGGTAGTAAAGAATTCCGTGTGGGTCTCACGGGCAAAATATCTGGTGAGTTTCAGCATGGTATCACTGTATTCAAGCAAGGCTCCATACAAATCTCCCAAAGTCTTGAGTTCAAACCAGAAAAGGTGCCGCAAATGATTGTAGGCCGGCGTTGGCAAATATTCCAGCTGCAAAGCTGTGCTATACATTTCAATGAACTCATGATACTCATCATTCTTGGCAAGGTACTCGTTAAGAGTTACCTCATCCAAAGGCAATATCTGATATTCCCCATGGGCAATCTGCTGGATAATTCCATCCTTGTACCTCTGGATATTTTCACTTAGCTCCACGAACTGGTTGTCAGCTATTTCCAAAAGACCTGCAATTCGGGAAAACTCTCGGCGAATAGCACTAGGAACACCAAAGGAGCTCTTATAACCCAGATCATGCTCTATTTCAGCCCAGGCGTGCTGCAAAACTGTGCGAATCTGAATCTCACAACGAATTTTGCAAAACTCATCATTATAACCATCCTCAGGACGTAAAGAAACAATATTATGGAGAGAAAGATAACCAAACTGTGTTGCACTGAGGGACTCCCTCTTATCCACAGAATTTTCCTCATCCACAACAAATGTCTCCCGCAAAGCCTCGGAAATCTTGTCTACAGTATCATTCAGGTAACAAATAATACGGGCACCACAAAGATCTGTTATATCATAAATAGAAGAATATTTACCACTTTTGCGGCGCAGCTTATCTGCCAGACTATCAACTGTCTTTATTCGGTAGCTAACTTCCATCGTAAAGAAATTATGCTTTTTTATCATCTCCGTCAGTTTATTATGAAGGATTTCACCTAATTCATTGTAGGTATCAATGTTCTTTGAGTAAGTCTGAAGTATTTCTTTCTCCTTGCTCAGCAAATCACCGTACATATCTTCTCCCCCAAAATCTGTGATGATATCACACATATATACACTTACATTAATTCTCCACCAAAAAGAAAATTCCTGCAAAAAAAGGAACACTTGACAAAAAGCAAGTGTTCCTAAAAAAATGACTTTATTTTTTATCTTTAAAAAGACATCTTACATCCCAGCTACAGGCTCCTTGGATTCTTCCTCATCATCCTCTACTCGGCCTGAAATAAGCTCCTTGCCGCAGTGCTTAACCACCATAACTGCCAAGGTCATAAGAGCCAGAGCCAAAATCAGCTGAAGACCATCCACCATAAATACGAAGTCACCGGTACCCAGCTTGGTGTAGATGCCCATAACACTGAGAACCAATGCACTCATGGTAACCAGGAACATAAAGGTCATTGGCACGTAGAGCATCCAGCCCTTGCGGCCAGTAGTACGGAGGAATACAGCCAAAGCAATAAGAACCAAAGCTGACAGAAGCTGATTAGCAGCACCAAAGAGTGGCCAGATGTTCATATAGCCTGCCAGACACAGGAGATAAGCCAATAAAAGGGTAACTGCGGTAGATACATAATTATTACTAAAGAATTTTGCCACAGCATTCTGTTCTTCACCTTCATCAGCCGCAAACAGCTCCTGCAGGGACATGCGACCGATACGGGCAACAGAATCAATAGTAGTCATTGCCAAGGCAGATACACACATGGTCATAAAGCAAACTGCCACATGCTGTGGAAGACCAAACATCATAAAGAATCCACCCACGGCCCCGGCAAAGGTCTGGAAAGGAGTACCCTGTGGCAATACACCATCGCTGGCAGCGGAGCAAACAATTACAAGAGCCACAACACCAAGCAGGGATTCAACAAGCATAGCTCCATAACCTACGGACAGCATATCCTTTTCATTATTGACAGTCTTGGAGGAGGTACCGGAGGAAACGAGGCTATGGAAGCCGGACACCGCACCACAAGCAATGGTGATAAAGAGAATTGGGAACAAGCTCAAACCATTTACCTCAAAGCCAACAAAGGCAGGCATGTTGATGGTAGGATTTGCCACCAAAACACCGATAACAGCTCCTGCCAGCATACCAAGAAGCAGGAAGGAAGACAGATAATCACGAGGCTGCATCAAAAGCCACATAGGAAGTACAGAAGCAATGAAGCAATAACCAAATACCACATAACGCCATACAGTGGCATCAAAGTACATAGGGAACGCAATACCAGCAGTCATCATAGCAAGGAAAAGAACAAAGCCTACAGCCAGCTTTACCCCTTCCTTAGGCTGGAATTTACGGATAAAGAAACCAAAGCCCATGGCTACAAAGATGTACAGCATGGAAATAGATGCTGCGGAAGCATTTGGAACTGCCAGACTGCCATCCTTGGCAAAGCCATTGAAGGTGTTGGCAACGATGTCTGCAAAAGCGGCGATTACCAATAGGGTGAACAGCCAGCAGAACAGCAGGAACAGACGACGGCCTGTTTTACCCACATACTGTTCAATAAGCAACCCCATGGACTTACCCTGATTTTTTACAGAAGCATAAAGAGCGGTGAAATCCTGAACTGCACCGAAGAACACACCACCCACCAGCAGCCAGAGAAGTGCAGGAAGCCAGCCAAACATAGCGGCAATAATCGGTCCAGTTATAGGGCCTGCTCCTGCGATAGATGAGAACTGATCGGCAAATACTGTAAACCTTGATGCAGGAGAATAATCCTTGCCATCCTCAAATTCATGAGCCGGAGTTTTGGCATCCACATCAATACCCCAGGTGTTTACCAGCCATCTGCCGTAAACGAGATAGGCTGTTGCAAAAAATACAATTGCAAAACCAACGACCATTAATCCATTCATAATAATTCCTTCTTTCAAGATTAATAATAGAAACATTAGGCCTCACAACACCAACAAAAAATCCTCCGTCCTCAATTTCTTGAAGACGAAGGATTAACTCCGCGGTACCACTTCTCTTACTGTCTATACAGACAGCCACTTTATAGCAGACCAGCATCTGCCCTTTTTGATAACGGTGAAGACACCGGAGAAACTTATTGCAGTATACCTATACTGGGTTCAGTCCTCTGCTGACAGGTGATAAAATACAGAATATGCTTTGCCTCACTCACACCACATTGAAGCTCGCTGAAAAGCACTACATCTGCACTCGCGTCCTGAGTCTTTGCATTTGTGTTGTTTTGTTGTGACATATAGTAACACTATCCCTAATATAGGTCAAGAAAAATATTTGATTTTGTAATATTTTTTTATAAAAACAGCAAACTGTCAGACAATTGTGTGCAAATTATCCCTTTTTGTAGGACAATATTTTATATAGTCCACTGTAAAAATACATTGTTGTATTTTAAATAGAATCATTTTGCATAGCCGTAATAATTCGCTCCGTTGGTAGAAAATGAAGAATAAGACAGCAAATAATTATCTCAGGTATAACTGTACATCCGTTATAAATAGCAGAATACACCACAGGAGATGTTCCTTCCGGTGCGTATGAGCCAAAAAACACCACTCCAGAAGTAAAATGACACATGAACTTTAAAATATACGCCACCATGGCACCTAAAATAATTCGCTTTTTAAATATAGACACCACTGCCATGGCCATATAAGGGAATGGATAATCAAACAATACCTGAACTGGGTGATAAAAATACGGATCCATCATAAGTCCAATAATACCACAAATAAAACCAGCCAAAAGAGCAATACGACCACCATAACAGCAAGCCAACAATATGAGAGGTATCATAGTACCAAAACCCACATCGCCCCCCTGAGGCATTTTGAAAAAACGAATCTGATTAAGCACTATTGTCATGGTAATAACCAGAGCCGTGCGTGAAATTATTTGTGCAGAAAAATGGTTATTATTTACTGAAATCATATTAACTACTCCAAACTTTATTTAATAAAAACTCTTATTATTATACAACAAAAAATCTGTGTATTAAAAATTATTATTTATTATCTTTGATGTGCTATTTTTTCACCTAAAAGATTGGACTCATTTCCCTTGCTTACATATTGCAATTTAGGTAGAATTGAATTAATGGATAATGTGTATATTTTATATGATGTTAGGGAGGTCTCTTCTTGGAGAAGATTAAAATTGAAAAGGGTCAAACCCTTTACCAGTGTGACGAACCAGTGGAATATTTGGATATCGTCCTGACTGGTGAAATTGCCATGACAGACGGCACCAACACAGAGGTAATTCTCACCAATGGCTCTATGATAGGGGCAACATACAAGCCAGGTGAAAGATATACCTTTAATTATGTGGCAAAAGACACCACTATCATCCTGCGCTTTGATTATGAATCCGAGGATGATATTGTAACCGCCGTAACCAGTACCCCTGCTGTGGCCCCTGCAATTGCTTCTGCCAGCATGGAAGCAGTAAAAAACACGCTCCATGCTTTATCTGAGGCTACAGATGCCGCAAATGATCTCTGCAAAGAACTAAAATACAATTACAATGAATATCAGTTTATGTGTGTACAGCTGGGAAAAGCTCCATCAAAATATCCTCTGCTGGATGTTTTGGCTGCACCAGAGCCTTCTGAGGCCCTTTCGGGCTGGCAGGCAGATATTTGTAATGCCTTCTGTGATAACAAGGATGAGCTGGAAAAGAGCTTCTACCCGCTCAATGTAAACTTCTGTGTTGAAACAGTTATGCGTGCCACTTCTCTTGGCCATTACTTCATACAGGAGCTTCTTTCTGTTCTGGAATTTATTAACACCACTAAGTCTACATCTGCTGACTTCACTTCAGAATTCTATGATGTTAAGTCTCGTGTTGGCGGTAACAGCTCTGCTTCATCCGGTGCTGCTCCAGCCATCAAGAATGCAATTGATATGATTTTGGCATTCTCTGGTGTGGATTCTGAGGTGGCTGATAACTTCCGCAAGGATGTTAAGGCATATATAGATGTTGAGGACCGCCATTCCCACTCTGATGAAATGCGCCGCCTCCGCAGAAGCCTTTGTGATGGCTTCTATAAGATTTACGAGGAAGCATTCTATAAGAGCCTGGAAACTGACCACCTGCCTGTAGAGGTTCAGATGTTCTTCTACTTCGGCTTCGTTGACGAGGGCATGGCCGGTGAAGCCAATACCGAGTTCCTTTACAAGACTGTAGTAGGCTGGGAGCATGATCCACAGGGACGCATCCTTTCCTTCTACGATTGGCTGGTAAAGATCTACAAGGGCGAGGCAATGCCTTCCAAGAATGAGTTTGACAGTGACTGGCTGGATTATCTCCGTGAGGAGGTCCGCAACAATAGAATGACTCAGAAAGAGGCTGACAAGCTGAAGGAAGACGGTCGTGCCAAGGTTGATTATGAGATTCACAACATGTTCATGGGCGCCAACAAGACAACCCATGGTCATCTGGCCTCCTTCGTGCCAATGTTTAACGCCCAGGATGTGATTCGTCCACTGGATAAATGCCTCCTTACCCCATCAAATGTAAGAGCATCCTTCCAGAAGGTTTTGGACATTGATTACAGTCTGTTTTACCGTCCGGCGCTGAAATCTTATCCTGAGTTCAAGATTCAGCATTTCATGTACAACACTGAAATTAAGCCATATATTATCCTGATGCCAAATATTGGTACCCGCGGTCTTATGTGGCAAGAGGTAGAAGGTCCTCGTAAGGAGACCCCTGCCCACATGATGCTGTCCATCTTCCATACTGAGGATTTGGATGCAACTGTTGTAAAGATGTGTGCCTTCTTCCGTTGGGAAATGTGCCGTCGTATCATGGGTGTACGCTACTCTGATATTTCCGAGCCATCCCTTACCTCCGAGTACACCAACTATCTCCAGTTCTACCGCAAGAACGGTTACCTCTCCAGTGACGCCAAGGAAAGCATCAAAATGGCGCTGCAGAAGGCCCGCAACGATTATAAGGTAGTATTTGTGGCTGACTATGAGAAATATATCCTCAATGAGGCACAGGGTATGTCCCGTCTTAACAAGGAAGCCCGTGAAATTCTCTTTAAATACTGCACCTTCTCTGCTAAATACCGCAGCCTCCGTGGCAGTACACCACAATACTCACAGCTGTGCGAGGCCTTTAAGCTGTCCCAGGCCAACCGCCTCCACAATCTGGATCTGACCCTCAGAAAAATGAAGAGCATCAATCCAGATGGCATAGCTCCGGAGGTTCCTTCTGAGATTGAATTTGCAAAGCTGTAAACAGTATGAATATCAAAACATGATTTAGCAATCAAATCCACAAAACGACCTACCAGAGTATCTTAACAAACTCTGATAGGCCGTTTTCATATTACCTATTCTCAAGCATTCTTACACTGATTATGTTGTAATAGAGCTATGCTCATTTAAAAAATCAGGACCGAAGCTCATGGGAAGAAGCTCTGCCAAGGTCATTTCCTTAAAATCTTCCGTGGATTTTCCCATAATAACCTTGATTTCTTCGGGTTTGCCAAACTCCCTCATCACCTGTCGGCACACACCGCAGGGGGCGCAATAATCCCGTATTTTCCCATCTGGCCCCCCCACAATGGCCACCGCCACCAGCTTGGCAGCCTTATCCTGGGCTATGGCATGAAAAATAGCATTTCTCTCCGCACATATCCCCGCCGGATAGGAAGCATTTTCCACATTCACCCCAGTGTACACCTTCCCATCCGACATTAGCACCGCCGCTGATACATAAAAATGCGAGTACGGCGCATACGCGTGGGATATATTATCCAGTGCCTTTTGTATGAGGTCTTTGCGGTTAAAATCTATGGCCATAATTCTGCTCCTTTTATATTTTAAATGACCAGTTATTCGATATTTCCGAATAACTGACTACTGCCCTTTACTGCTCCATCATCAGCTTATCACAAAGGGGCAGAAGCTGTTCCAGTCGTTCTACTATGCGACGCTGTTCGGATAATGGTGGAATAGGTAATATTATACTTCCTAGTTTATCATTTGAAATGTGAATAATAATATTACCTGTTGCCAAAGACTGTTTACATGATATTCCGTAAGGAGAATTTAGCACATAGGTCAAATATAATGGATTCATACCATGAGCAAACCACTTTGTCATATCCCCACCCATAGCCAACTCTTCTTTGCCTTCATAAGTGAGAGCCATGGCAATATCCTGTTTATTTTCTCCTGTAAGTGACATCAAAATATCGCCAAAATGAACTTTATGACAGCTATCAAACACATCAATCGATGTACAGGAAACAGCTTGTGAAAATCTTGTGTTATAAGTTGTGTATAATTCACCATATCTTATGCAAGGTTTTCCTTCAGCTATAACTTCTGAACGTTTCAATCCAGAACCACGTTCTAATCCACCTATATTCCCTAATCTTACCCATTCCCAATTCTCTGGGATCTCAAAAGGAATTTCATCCTCCGTAATAGCTGGCATGGGCTTGGATTTCTTGATTTTCCCTTCTTTTACAAGTTTTTCTTTTTCAAGTTTTATCTCTTTCAGAAGTTCCTTGGCAGTGCCTTCTTCGGGGCGTTGTTCCACTAGCTTTCCTTCAATAGCCCGCTGTAATATGCTGTTTTTTAGCTGTTGCGCCGTCATCATATAGATTTTATCCCTTCTGAAAGTGCAACAGTTTGTTGCACTATTTATTTTTAGTAAAATAGTTATTTTGTATTATTATTGTAAGTATATATTAACATTTACTTTATATAATTATAAAAGATATGTTATAATTAAATTGCTGCTTTTCCCCTATACTACGGTAGCAGAGGGAGGTGTCTTATGAACCATTTAACCTTCCTTGAATCTGTTATTGCAGGTATAGTAGCCTTCTATATTTGTAAATGGCTGGACAGATTCTTAAAATAAGCAGTCAGCCGAAGACTGAGCACGGTCTATAAACGTGCAAGAACCCCTGTGATAAGTGTAGCAGACTCATCACAGGGGTTCATCTTTTGGTGAATATGAACCATCAACCTTCTTAAACACCATTTGCCTTGCAATAATTATACCCCATAAAACATTACCTTGCAAGTATAGTTGCTTACTATATTTGCAAGTGGCTTGACAGACACCTGCCATAAGCAGCCAGCCCCGACTGAGCACGGCCGTTAAAAGTGCAAGACCCTCGAAGATGATAGTTTTCCAGGCCATTCATCTATCGAGGGTCTCTTTTTGTGCCTATATGTCGTTAGTCAATCTTTTCCTACAACAATTATAGATTTTTCAGAAAAAAAAGTCAATAAATGTGCAAGAACCCCTGAGATGTAAGTGTACCAGACCTCATATAACTACAAAACATCTGCAATTTCTTCAGAATTTCTCTTTATCTGGGCCACGCGCTCCATAATCAGTTTTACTGTAGGCATTTTATCCCTAAACAGTACGCTCACTCCACCCCCAAAATTCTTGAACGGCTGCTGACTAAAGGTCTTTTTCACATCAACAATATTACCATTCTTCACGATATAGGTAATAATCATGTTCACAAAATCAATCTGCTTGCTATTAAGGTTTCCTTGGGATATAAATTCACTAAATGCCTCATTTACCGCAGACTGCTCCATACCTACGATTTCACGAACCAACAGGCCAATAGGCTTTTCACCATAATCCTTGGTATATTCGTCCTTTGTGCCCAGCTCCCGCCACAAAATATCTTCCAGCATTTTCATGTCCACAGATGTCAACGGCTTATTATTGCGAAGCTTATACACCGCCAAGGTATCTTCGTGACATTTTAAATAGCTCTGCACCCGTTCCCTATATGGCTTTAACTGGGTGCCGCCACTCAATGGCTCCCCTGGATTAATATCGGTGAAGTTATCTTCAAAGTGGGAATAGTATATCTTTTGCTTCTCCTTATCAATGAACTGCATCAGCTCTCTAAGAGCTTCTCTGGCCTGCTCATAGTCCGGCAGTCTTGATTCATTCCAATACTCATCCGTCAGCACCCGCTCAATAAGCTCACGCTTGGCAGCTACCTGAGGAATAGTATACTTCTTTGTAAGCATTGTACAGCTCTCCACCACAATGCCCCTTGGCTTATCTATACTGGTTTTATTAAGATTTCCAAGCATAATGCTGTACATCACAAAATCAAACCGCCGTGCCAGCTCATCCTTGTCCTTTGGCACAATAATCGGAGCGATCTTGTTTTTTATCTCTGCAACCTTTATCTCATTCAAATCCTGCCAATTATTTATATCACGATAGGTGTCCACCTGTTCTCGCCGCATCTTCACCCGGAAGCTATCATCATTCAGACTGGTCACATCGTGACACATATCCTCTACTAATGAGCGTCTGAAAGCAACATATTCCTCATCGGCAGTGTATTCTGCTTCCTGCAGCGAACGCAATATTTCCGTCTTAGTATTAAAAATTCTCTCTACCAAGGTAAGTTGTTTACGATTTTCCTGACCATTGGTATTTTCCCTAAAGAAATCAAAATTACCACAAAAATCAAAAATAAGGAACTTCTCCTTATCTTGCCCTGGTCCAAACAAATCCTTGCAAAGACGAGTTCCACGGCCAATCATCTGCCAGAATTTTGAATAGCTCTTAACCTTCTTGTAAAATACCAAATTAAGAATTTCAGGCACATCAATACCAGTGTCCAGCATATCTACCGACACCGCAATTTGAGGGTATTTATCCTTGGTGCTAAACTCATCCAGCAAGCTGTCCGCATATTTAATACTGTAATCAATTTCTTTGATAAAATCCCCGCCGTATTCCGGGAACAGCTTATTAAACCGCTCAACGATAGCCTTGGCGTGTAGACTACTACGGGCAAATATGATAGTCTTGCCTAAAATATCACCGCCGGATACCTTCAAGCCCTTGTCCATAAGCTCTTTCAGCATATTATCTATAGTATCCTGATTAAACAGCCACTTATTAATCGCAGTATTAGGCACTTCCTTAGTAACACTGATCGCAGGATCATCAGCAAAGGTTTCCTCAAAATGACGCTTTTCCTCCTGAGAAAGCTCATCATAATGAACACCATTCTCCATTATCTTGTCCTTGTATTCGATAGTGCTGTACGTTACCAAATATTTCTCTGCCACGGCCGTATCCAGCTCATAGGCATAGGTAGGATTTCCCTTTTCCAAATCAAACACCCCATAGGTGTCCTTATCGATCTCACTCTTTGGAGTAGCTGTAAGGCCTACCAGCATAGCATCAAAATAATTAAATATATCCTGATACTTGTTATATACTGAACGATGGGCCTCGTCCAAAATAATAAGGTCAAAGTGCCCTGGCGTAAACAGGCGGTTGCCATCCTTACTCTTGGTCTCATCAATAGCATTCATTATAGTAGGATAGGTGGAAAAAATCATGCGGCATTGCTCTGGATCTTCTTTATTCTCCATGAGATTACAGCAAGTGAGATTTGGCAACAATTCCACAAAATTACGCTTAGCTTGTCGAACCAGAGCCGTTCTATCTGCCAAAAACAATATATTCTTCACATAATTATGCTTTAATAAAACATCCACCAAGCTAATGGCAACTCTAGTTTTTCCCGTACCGGTGGCCTGAACCACCAAAAACTTGCGGTGATGATTGGTAACATCCTCACAGATGGCAATAACTGCCGCCTTCTGATATGGCCTGTTGGTAATCTTATCATCTATTTCTATATGAGTCAGTGGTATTCGGCTTTGCCGTCTGTCCATCTCCAGCTGCAATTCATCTTGGGTAAAAAAGCCAGAAACTGGACGCCTTGTCTCCTGCATATAGTCATTATTGTAGAAAATCTCAAAACCGTTTGTGGTAAATATCAACGGCCTGCGGCCATACTGTTTTTCCAAACAATCAGCATATAGCTTTGCTTGCTGACTCCCCACCAATGAATCCACCGACGCTTTTTTTGCCTCTACTACTGCCAATGGTAGCTGATCCTGCCCGTAAAGCACATAGTCCACAAAGCCTTGTCCAGTAGTATTTGGCATTCCCTCCACTGGTACTTCTGGGTAACAATTAGGAAACATCACACCAGATTCAGCCAAACGCCAACCAGCATCCATCAGCGCTACATCAATATACTTCTTCCTAGTTTCCGCTTCGCTGATCTTATCTATCTGGAAGGTGCGCTGCTGTTGATTGATCTCTTTCATCTGTTGGAGCTGGGCCATCAACTCCTTATTGGCTTTGGTCAGTTCCTCGATACTCTGGGTCTTACTATTTAATTTATCCGCTAGCTCCTGAAGCTGTTCCTTGGTCTGACGCTCAGATTCCGAAGAAGGCAAAATGCTAATATCAAATTCTTTTTGTTCATATTCATCAGAATAGGAATAATCTATCCAATCGCAGAAATTATACAAATTGCGTAACGCCAACACCGCATCATCCCGTTTAATAGGGCTATTGGAATGTACCGCAGTATTACCTAAATGCACAATAAACTTTATCAAATGGAATAACTGAAGGCCTATTATATCTTTAAAAACATAGTTATGAATAAGGGCAGACAAAGTTTCCCTGTAGGGAATATCCAGCTCTGGCTCTACAGAATATATAAACTTTACCCCTAATTCCAATGCCTTACGGGCATGAATAGCCGCACTGGCAGGCGACACTGCCAGACACCGCTCAGCCTCCACCGCTGCTTGGGCAAAATGCTCATATCCGTTTTTCTTCAATAAATGCTCAAAATTCGATGCCATACCGGGCACCCCCATTTTATTATTTTATTTATTGCAATTTATAAATTTTGATTTGTTGA
>NZ_FQYW01000032.1 GCF_900141865.1 Anaerovibrio lipolyticus DSM 3074
TACCAGCCATATAAGACTACACTGCCAAGAATACAGTGAGTTTTACTACAAGAAATACGCTGAGGTTAAAACCCATCAGCATAAACGTGCACTCGCTCTCACAGCTCGTAAAGCAATAAAGTTGATTTTTGGATTGCTGGCCAAGAATCAGCTCTACTCCGAAAACAGAGTAGGCCAATCTTAATATTTTACGAACAAGCCTTCTGGATTTTAGGTTTACTGTCCAGGGGCCTGTTAAGTGCACGCTAATTTAAGGATTTGCTTGCAAAACTTTTGAAAAATGAGCTTTACATATTACCAGGTTGCTTATGCTTCCTGTCTTTGACGTATTCTCTTAATCAGCACCATATCGTCCTTGTCTCTGGCATGAAGAAGGTAATCCCCGATAAATTTACCTTTTATCCGAAGGCCCGGAGCAATCTCAGACAAAGGAACCAGCACAAATGCCCTATCCAGCATGTGCTTATGAGGTAGGGTAAGCTCCGGAGTATCCATCTCCACCCCTTCAATGTAAAGAAGGTCAAGGTCTATGGTACGAGGTCCCCAATGAGTGTGACGAACACGCCCCAGCTGCTTTTCTATATCCTGACACACATGTAAAAGCTCCAGAGGCTCAAGCTCTGTTTTTACACAGAGGGCACCATTAAAAAACAATGGCTGATCGGACTTCCCCCATGGTGGTGTTTCATAGAAGGATGATACACTGACTAAATGAATTTTGTCTGAAGCCGCTAACATTTTGATAGCCTTTCTGATGGTCGCTTCCTTATCCCCCATGTTGGAACCGATACTGATGTAGCACTCATACGTCTTCTTCATTTCACTCATTCCTTTACTTGCGCTTAATACATAAAAACATAACTCTCTCTATATTTAAAACACTTAAATATATTCATGTCGCTGACGCCGAATTTTTATTTGAGCGTCCTTAAAGATACCGGGTATTGGAGCCCCGGGCTTATGAATGGTGACCTCCAGGCTTTCCACCAAGGAAAAGCCCTCAAATACTGCCTGGGCAATTCTGTCCGCAAGGCATTCCAGCAATTTAACCGGAACTCCTTCCACAATCTCCTTAACCCTGGCAAAAACCTCTGCATAATTAACAGAAGCCTCCAAATCATCGGTGTACCCTGCCTTATGCAAATCCAAATTCATGACCAGATCAACAATAAACCGCTGACCCAGCCGCTGTTCCTCCGGCAAAACCCCGTGTCTGCCAAAGAATTCCATCCCCTCAAGAAAAATACTATCCTTCACGCTTTCGCCTCCAAAATAGCATCCGTTATACGGCACATACGGGAAATAGGCAAAACATCGTGAATGCGCATAATATCGCATCCCTTCATTATGCCCATAACACAGGTGGCTCCCGTAGCCTCCATGCGCTCCTCCACAGGCAAATCCAAGGTATTGCCAATAAAGCTCTTGCGGCTGGTACCCAGCAATACAGGATAGTCCACACCATCTATATTTTTTATTTTTTCCAGATTTTGCATTACATAAAGATTACCTTCCACGGTTTTGCCAAAGCCAATGCCCGGATCAAGAATTATATTTTCCTCCTTCATCCCAGCTTCTCTGGCAATCTTAATGCTATCACTGAAAAAATTCCTCATGGAATCCATTATATCTATATCATATTCCTTAGAATCCCGATTGTGCATAACCACCACCGGCAAATCATATTTGGCAGCTACCCGAGCCATTTTCCCCGGCTCCTCCTTATACTGAAGGCCCCAAATATCATTCAGAATATGTACTCCCTTCGAGGCTGCATATTCAGCAGTATCAGCCTTAAAGGTATCTACGGAAACAGGCACCGGACATTCTTTAAGCACCGGCTCCAAGAAATGACTCAATCTTTCTATTTCTTCATCTGCCGACATGGTTTTAAAACCTGGTCTGCTGGATTCAGCACCTATATCTATAATATCAGCCCCTGCGTCCACCATTTCCTTCATGTGCTGCAAGGCATGATCCACAGTATTCCATTTGCCCCCATCGGAAAATGAATCAGGGGTAACATTTAAAATCCCCATAATCAGTGTGCGGGAGCCAATCTCCAGCTGCTTTCCATCGGGCCACTTATAAACTCTCTTACTCATTATTATCCCATCCTAACATATTCCAGGCCTGATGATAGCTCTCCCTGTCGCTCTTGAAACAGCCACGGGTGGAAGATGTTATTGTCTTTGAACCATGGGCCATATCTCCACGCATAATCATGCAAAGCTGTTGTGCCTCCACGATTACCAGCACGCCATCAGCCTTCAAGCCCTGCTCCACAGCCCTGGCGATATCCTCAGTCATGCGCTCCTGAAGCTGCGGCCGATGAGAAATAATTTCTACCATGCGAGTAAACTTGCTAAAGCCAGCAATGGAACCTTCATGGGGCTTGTAGGCTATGGACACCTTACCAAAAAATGGCACTAAATGATGTTCACACATGGAATAAAAAGGGATATCCCTTACAGCCACTATGCCTTCATTTTCTACCTTGAAAAGCTCTCCCCACACATCATCAGTGCTGACACCTATTCCATTGAACAGGTACTCATACATCCCAGCAACCCGTTCAGGGGTCTTTTCCATTCCTGAAGCCTTGAGATCGACTCCCACTGCTTCAAGAAAACCCTGCATGGCCTGTACAGCTTTTTTGTTCATAGAATTATCCCTTCCGTTTTATCATCATAGCATCCCCAAATGAAAAGAATCTATATTTCTCCTCCACTGCCGTTTCATAGGCCTTCAGCACGAACTCACGCCCCGCAAAGGCACTGATCAGCATTATAAGGGTAGACTTAGGCAGATGAAAATTTGTAATAATTCCATCTACTATTTTAAACTCATATCCAGGATAAATAAAGATATTTGTCCAATCAGTACGTCCATTTATCTCTCCCACGGATGTAGCTGCAGATTCCAAGGTACGGATAGAGGTGGTGCCCACTGCAATAACCCGCTTCCCTGCCGCTTTTGTGGCCTTTATGAGTTCTGCCGTCTCCTGGGAAATGCTGTAATATTCCTTGTGCATAACATGCTCTTCAATGTTATCAACGCTCACTGGTCTAAAGGTTCCCAGCCCCACATGAAGAGTAACAAAGCCTAAATTTACTCCCATATCCTTCAATTCTGCCATCTGCTCCTTGGTAAAGTGCAGACCAGCTGTCGGGGCTGCTGCAGAACCCTTTTCACGGGAATATACCGTCTGATAGCGCTCGCTGTCCTCCAGCTTCTCATGGATATACGGAGGCAACGGTGTCTCACCCAGACGGTCAAGAATCTCCTCAAAAATGCCTTCGTAGTTAAATTTTACAATACGACCGCCAAAATCTGTACTGTCCTGCACAATACAAGTAAGCTCATCACTAAAGCGGACCACTTGGCCCTCACGGGCCTTTCTGCCTGGTTTCACCAAGGTTTCCCATGTATCACCGTCAATGCGTCTGAGAAGGAAAACCTCCACCTTACCGCCAGTACCCTCACGCCACCCCAAAAGTCTGGCTGGCAAAACTCGGGTATCATTGAAAATCAGGGTATCCCCCGGCTCCAAATACTCCTTTAAATCGTAAAAATGTCTATGCTCTATAGTTTCATCCACAGGATCCAGCACCATAAGGCGGGAGGAGTTTCTAGGCTCCACCGGGGTCTGGGCAATAAGCTCCTCTGGTAAATTATAGTCAAATTCAGTTAATTTCATTCTTTAAGTTATCTCCCATATATTAATACAGCTTTGTGATTTCCACATCTGTATAGTAGTGATGCAGTATTTCATCAAATTTCTTACCTGCATCTGCCATAGCCTTGGCACCGTACTGAGCCATACCCAAGCCATGACCAAAGCCGTGTCCGTCAAAAATTATGGCTACATTGGCACCCTCCACCTTAAGATTTGTGCCATGCATAGCCGCCGGAGCCGCATCAATAGTCTGGGTGGAAGCAGCGCCCTTAACATCCTTCTTGATAGGCGGTATGGTAGCTGGCCGCTCTGTGCGAATATTGAAATAGGTGCTCTTAAGACCAAAAATTTTCCGCACATCCTGACCACTCA
Source organism: Anaerovibrio lipolyticus DSM 3074 (assembly GCF_900141865.1). Taxonomy (GTDB): domain Bacteria; phylum Bacillota; class Negativicutes; order Selenomonadales; family Selenomonadaceae; genus Anaerovibrio; species Anaerovibrio lipolyticus. Next base: position 4,052 of record NZ_FQYW01000032.1, read on the forward strand.
ATACGATGGTCTGACCTGTACCCACAAATTTAACTCCGTTTGCTCTGCCGGAGGCCAACACACCATTGACGCTGGAGCTACCCTTCACAGCTGTCATGGAAATGCCCTTAAGCTGACCAATATTTTTCCCCGCAGCACTCAGCAGCTTTTGCACCTGGGCCGCAGTAAAACGTACAGACCAGTTATGATAAGGGGATTTGCTGTCGTCATCCTGCACTGAACGCAGATATGGCAGATAGTTGCCCCAAACATCCTCGGAGTTTTCCGTGGAACCACCAGAGGAAGAATGATATGGTGCATAAATCGCCTTACCTTGGTAAGTCATAATCTGACTATAGGTGGCATCCACCGCCGCCGAGGTTGAATCCGCTTCATTTGCCAATCCATCATAGGCCTGACAGTGGGTGGAATCACAAAGATCGTAGCCGGAGCCCAGATGGGCTTTCTGATTTTTTGTATATAAGGCAAAGGTTCTTGCCGCCACCGCCTGGGCCTTCAAGGCCTCACTGTTCCAAGATGGAGTCATTTCAGAAGGCAGTACCCCTTTGATATAGTCCTCCAAGGACAGGCGATTTACGATAAGCAATTTGCCTCCCTCAGCGCTGACCACCATCTGCCCGCGATATTCGTGTCCATTATATTTAATCTTGCCACTGGATGCTGTCTCCACAGGGGCAAACACCAAAGAAGATACACCGGTGTTTTTACCATTCACCACCAGCTTATTCCCCTCTGCAGAAACACTGGCAACTATATTGCTCTTATAATCACCATATTTTTTGCCATTATCACCACCGAGAGCGTTCATACCATTTACAGAGCTAATAACACCCTTCACCACGCCTGTACCAACGCCAATTCTGATAACATTGTCAACGCCGGCATTGCGCTTCCAAGCTGGTGCAGTCTCCTCTTTTTTCTCATCCTTATGAGTTGATGAAGAAGAAGTTGGTTTAGGCGGGTCTGTCTTTTTAGGGACTGCAGCTGGCTTTGTACCGGTATCCGGAGTGATAACACTGGCCTCAGTAGCAGACATGCCACAGGTCAGCACCATGGTACCAAGGGAACCAATAAAAGCCGCCAACATACACTGTGCGATTTTTTTATGTAAAGATTTTTTCATCATCTACCCCACCTCAATATTATTATTAGCTTTTTCTGCAGCTTCCATCATAGCGCTTCCATCATAGCCCTTTTTCTGGCCTTGGCTTCCTTTTCCGCTGCTTCCTTATTGCCTTACTGTAGCGTTCTTCCTCGCTGAAAATACAACCACAGTATGGCTGTCGATAAAGCTCCAGCTCCTTGCTGATGTCAATGCCTTCCTGCCAGCCAGGACGAAAATCCTCATAATAGAACTTCACGCCATACACATCGGCAAAATGCTGGGCTGTGTCCTTCATAAGCTCATGCTGCTGATAAATGCTGTAAAACAGTGTCGATGTAAAGGCCTCAAAGCCATTTTCCGCCGCATATTTGGCCGTCTGCTCCAGACGCCAGGTGTAGCACATACGACAGCGGCCATTCTCCACGGACTCCGCTGCCAGTGCCTTCTTCAGAAAATCCCTCAGCATATAATTTTCATCGGTAATTATCTTCATATCCACCTTCTGGGCAAATTCCTTGGCCGCATTAAGCCGCATTTCCCATTCCTTGTAAGGGTGAATATTGGGATTAAAGAAATATCCCGTAGGCTCGATACCATCCTCCCGCAGCTTCTTCACGGGGTAGCAGGAGCAGGGCCCACAGCACATATGAAGCAATAAATTCATTATTCCATCTCCGGATAAGGTATGCCCATGTGCTCATAACCTGCTCTGGTCACCGTCCGCCCCCTTGGGGTACGGTTTATAAACCCAAGCTGTAAAAGATATGGCTCATAGACATCCTCAATAGTATCATTTTCCTCGCTGATGGCCGCCGCCAAAGTATCTATACCCACAGGTCCGCCACCAAATTTCTTTATCATGGAATCCAGCATGCGTCTGTCAGTGTGGTCAAGACCCATCTTGTCCACCTCAAGGCGCATCAAGGCTTCATCCGCTATCTGATCAGTAATAACCCCATCCCCTGTTACCTGAGCAAAATCCCGGACGCGCTTTAACAGGCGATTGGCAATACGTGGAGTACCACGGGAACGACGGGCAATCTCCAGTGCTCCCTTGTCTTCTATACCAATATCCAGTATCTCCGCCGCCCGCTTTATAATCAGAACCAAATCCTCAGGCTTGTAGTATTCAAGACGGGAAATCACGCCAAAGCGGTCACGCAAAGGAGCTGCCAGGGCTCCCGCTCTGGTGGTGGCACCAATTAATGTAAACGGTGCAATATCGAGACGTATGGAGCGGGCACTTGGCCCCTTGCCGATGACAATATCCAGGGCAAAGTCCTCCATGGCAGAGTAAAGCACCTCCTCCACATTTCGTGAAAGGCGGTGAATCTCATCTATAAAGAGTACATCCCGTTCATTAAGATTAGTTAAAAGTGCCGCCAAATCACCGGAATGATTAATGGCAGGGCCAGAGGTTATACGAAAATTAACCCCCATTTCATTGGCTATAATCCCCGCCAAGGTGGTCTTGCCCAATCCCGGAGGGCCATAAAGCAGCACATGATCCAAGGCCTCCTGACGGTTGAGAGCCGCCTTTATAAAAATATCCAGATTATCCTTGGCCTTGTCCTGACCAATATATTCCCGCAAGTGACGGGGACGCAGACTATACTGCCAGTCATCACCTGACTGCTCGTTCATGGTAACAATTCGGTCATCGCCAAAATTTATTTCCTCCATCCCCTATCACCTCCTGGAAAGCTGCTTTAACGCCAGCTTAATTACATTCTGTACATCAGACTCGGGGTCAATTTTTCCCATATTCTGGAAGGCTGTATTAACCTCCGCCTGACTGTAGCCAAGAGAAATAAGGGCCGCTGTTGCCTCACTTAAGATATCCTCGCCCACCTGGGATTCCCCGAAGAGACCTCCAACGTGCTGTATATCATCATCATTGCCACTGAAGGTCAGCTTATCCTTCAGTTCAAGAATCATACGCTCTGCAGATTTTTTGCCAATCCCCGGCAGTGCGATAAGAGCCTTTACATTCTTGTTCTGAACCGCCTGGGCCAGCCCTTCAGGAGTGATGGAGCCAATAATACCCATTGCCACCTTTGGACCAATGCCGCTAATGGCAATCAGAAGCTGAAATAGGTCATACTCCTCCTGGGTGGAAAAGCCATAAAGCTGCATGGCATCCTCCCGAACACTGAGATGGGTAAACAGCATGGCAGCCTGCCCCTGTCTGAGTCGGGCCCTGGTATTATTGGACACAAATACCCTGTAGCCCACGCCTCCCACATCCAGGAGGCAATAATCTATAAAAATGTATTCTACTTTTCCCTTTAAAAAACCAATCATCTAAAAACAAAACTCCGATTTATTATTTTCGTTCTTCCAAAGCCTGACGCAGGGCCTTCTTCATGACCTCAGTATCTGGCTCAATACCAGCCCAAAGACGCATAGACTCAGCCCCCTGACCTACAAGCATAGCCTCACCATTGAGGGTCTCACAGCCATGCTCACGGGCTGTCTTTAAGAAAAGAGTTTCCGCCGGCGTATAGATAATATCATAGGCCAAAATCCCCTTTGGCACCTTATCCCAGTTCACAGGCGGCATAGCCTCCACGTAGGGACACATTCCCAGTGGAGTGGCATTTATGAGAAGCTCTGCCTTTTCCAATGCAGTCTCAAACTCCGCAGTGCTCCAGTCCAGCAGGGTTATTTCCATGTATTTGGAAAAATACTCCACCAGAGGACGAACCTTTGGCACATTGCGTACACCAATAGTAAGGGAAGCGACCCCCTCCTGAATCAGGCCCCAAATAATGGCTCTGGCCGCCCCGCCGGCACCAAGAAGAACCGTCTTTTTCCCCTTCGGCTCAAAGCCCTTTTCCTTCATGCCACCGACAAAACCCTTTACATCTGTATTATAGCCAGTTAAAACACCATCCTTGTTTACAATGGTGTTCACTGCCCCAAGGATTTCCGCATCCCTGTCGATAGAATCGAGGTATTTCATAACCCTTTCCTTATGAGGAATAGTGACGTTAAGACCAGAAATTTCCATAGCCCTCATGCCATTTATCGCTGCTTCCAGCTTGCCATCCGCCACAGGAAATGCCGTATAAATGTAATCCAGACCTGCTGCCTCAATAGCCGCATTCTGGAACACCGGTGACAATGAATGGGACACAGGATTGCCAATAACCGCCAATGTCTTTGTCTTCCCAGTAATCATAAGCCAAACACCTCAAAACTATCTCAAAAAACATCTATTTCCAGTAAAAGAACATCTCCAATATTATACCATAATAGGAAATCCAAAAACATTCCTAAATAAAGGAATAAAATCCTAAATATGGACATTATTTTGAGGAAAAATAAAACTCCCGACAACAAAAAACTGGCAGACACATCTGCCAGTCCAGACTGTAGACAAATAAACAAGCCTGCCCCCATTAATGGTATAATTAACATTAATGGGGGCATGTTTTATGTATAGAAAGAAAAACCGTGAATTACAGTCACAAATCCAATTCATATCACTTGAAGACCTTGTTCCTAAGGATCATATTCTGCGGGCTATTGACCGTGCCATTGACTTTAGTTTCATATATGATGAAGTAGAGGGATTGTATTCTTCTTATGAGGCTGGCCGTCCAGGTATTGACCCGGTATCACTTTTTAAAATAGTGTTCATTCAGTATCTTTTTGGTATTCGTAGTATGCGGCAGACCATCAAGGAAATTAATGTTAATGTTGCATATCGGTGGTTTATTGGTTATGGTCTTACAGAACCTATTCCTCATTTTTCAACTTTTGGAAAGAATTATGTGCGCCGTTTTAAGGATACAGATATTTTTGAACATATATTCAACCATATATTGCAGGAGGCCGTTAATGCCGGTTTTGTAGATGCCAGTGCCATTTTCATTGATGGTACGCACATCAAGGCAAGTGCTAACCGCAATAAAATTGAAAAAATATCTGTTACCAAGTCTGCTCGCCAATACCAGGATGAACTCGACAAGGAAATAAACAACGACAGGAGCAGGCATGGCAAATCGCCTCTAAAGAAAGATGAAACACCAAAGGAAACTACACGCACAGTTAGTACAACAGATCCAGACAGTGGACTTTTCGTAAAAGGTGAACATTAGCGTTGTATAGCCTATGTAGCTAACACTGCATGTGATCGTCACAATTTTATTATTGGTTTCCACGTTGGGGCCGGTAATATTCATGACAGCCAGATGTTTCACGACGTATATAAAAAAATCTCTCCCTTTGCTGATGAAATAGAAACTGTGGCTGTAGATGCGGGTTATAAAACCCCCGGCATAATGAGAGAAATAATATCTAGTGGTAAAATACCGGCAGTGCCTTACAAAAGGCCAATGACCAAGGAAGGATTCTTCCGCAAGTATGAATACGTATATGATGAGTATTATGACTGCTATATTTGTCCTGCAAACAAGATTCTAAAGTATGCCACTACCACAAGGGATGGGTACAAAGAATATAGAAGTGATGGTAAGGAATGCACCCAATGTCCGTATCTCAACCAATGTACAGCAAGCTGCAATCATGTGAAAACAGTAACTCGCCATGTATGGGCAGATTATTTGGAAAAAGCCGAAGAATATCGCTATATTCCAAAGTACAGGGATATCTACCGACAAAGAAAAGAAACCATTGAAAGAGTTTTTGCAGATGCAAAGGAAAAACATGGATTAAGATATGCTACAATGCGTGGCCTGGCAAAAATTAAAATGCAGGTGACGCTTACTTTTGCGTGCATGAATTTGAAAAAACTTACTCTTTGGAAGAAGAGGGCCGGCACGCTCTCACCAACTATTGTCGCTTTATTACAAAACTTGTCCTGGAATTTAAGAATAATTCCTATCTGGCAACAAAAATACGCATAAAAAATACAGTCCTACCTAGTTAGTGGATAACTAGAAGGACTGTATGTCTACGGTCTGAACTGGCAGACACATCTGCCAGTCTAAATAAACATTCCTTATTGAACAACAGTTTTCTACATATTCCCCAGCATGAGTACACAAAAAATAAGGACAACAGCTCATTTTTGAACTGACGACCTTTCTTTTTCACCTCTGGTCAACCGGTGAACCATTATTCTTTTTTCAATATTTCCATCATTTCAGCCGGTGTGACAATAAAACTCTTTATAGGATAGTGCTTCTTATTACCAGTGACAAGATATGAATTATCACTTCGTTTTTCCATGACAACCTCATAAAACACTAAATCGTCCATATCTACAAGTATTTCTCCTGTTGACTTTGGGAATACCTCAATACCATACTTTATGACCATATCTATGATGTTTTTAATTTTATCCTCACTAAATTTGAATTTTGGTCTATGCAATACATCATAATATTCTTCGAGAATCTTCTGGTGATAAAGTATCGTAACCCGCCCATCAGCAATAGCATCATATACTTTAACAGTAGCAGAGTCTGTATTCTTTGTGAGTAACGCTGCTATAAAAACATTTGTATCTATTACAGCATAAATCATCTTTTTCCCCTTTTACTTTTCTCCCTCACTACTGATATTTCATCATTTATCTCGTCAAGTGACATGTCTTGTAAATCTATTGCCTCCTCGCGCAAGTCATAAAATGCCTTCCTAAAATCTTCCCTAGAAGTAGTCACATCTGGCAATACTGCATCAAAAGGCAACCCTCTCACCATTTTACTTTTCTTCATGAACATACGAAAAGCGGTTGGCAAATCCATACCAAGCTGCTCATAAATCTCAGCCACATCTTTTTTCAAAGCCTTATCAGCTCTAAACTGAATAAGAACCTGTTCAGCCACAGCAAACAACTCCTTTTTATCACATTCAATATTAATTCATTTATAAGTTGTTTATACTATTATTTTACAGTGAACCGAATATAGATGCAATAATCAAATAATACCGGGAGTTTTATCATCTTGTTTCAATCCTCATTATAACGCCATTGTTCAAATTTTTCTTCTTTAGAAGAAAAATCATCCAATTAGCGTTTCAACGAGCAGGGAGATATGCTCACCAGCTGTTGTAGTTTGTTTTCCCCCACCTAAAGAGGAAGGGGACATCTTAAAGCTCGTTATAAAGAGGAATAACATTTATAAGCGGTTCTTCGTAAGGGTGGACACTCCTGATGGCCTGCAAGGTACTAGGCAGATTTTCTTTTAGAACATTTACCTCCACTTTCAGCTCATCTTCCTCACTTATGACATTTTCTTCCCCTATATATGGATTCGAACCATCAAGTGGTCTCCAGGTGCCTCTGACACGGCTATAGGACAGGCAGCTGTCGTAATTGCCAATGTGTCCTGCATCTACAGACTGCAACACCCTTTGCAGCTCCTTAAAATGACTTTCCGGTATGTAAATCTCCAGCTTAAACTGCTCCATAATGCACCTCACCTGAAAAACAGATTGGCTATCACACTCAAAACAACACTGACTATAATACAGGTCATTATAGGGAAATGAAAGGAGCTGTTTTCACCCACAACGTTAATATCCCCAGGCAGCTTGCCAAAGGGAATGATTTTACCTCCAAAGTGAATTACACACCCTACCACAACCAAAATTATTCCTAAAATTATAAGCATCTTTCCAATATCTGTCATTTTCCAATGCCCTTTCATAAACCATTTCTGTCCTGTTTACAAAATGCTATTACACCTATATAAATCCAGATTAACAGCTACACAATTATCAGATGCTAACAACATTTGCTGGCAACAGCTCTGCTGCCTCTTTATCCAAAATAACCACCACATCTCTATGCAACTGCAAAATTGAAGCCGGTGCCTCTGGGGTAACATCACCACAAACAGCCTTATAGACCGCCCTTGCCTTATTCCTGCCATTAGCCAACAATATAACACGCTCAGCCATCATTATAGTCTTTATCCCCATGCTGATAGCATACCTTGGCACTTCATCCACATTATTAAAAAATCTGGAATTGGCCAGTATAGTTTCCTCGTCCAGCTCCACCTTATGGGTTGTGGCCGCAAATTTCACATCAGGCTCATTAAAGCCAATATGGGCATTTTGCCCGATTCCCAATACCTGCAAATCTATTCCGCCCTTGGCAGCTATAAGCTGCTCATAACGCTCTCCCTCGGCTATTACATCCTGGGCCATGCCATTAGGAATATGGACATTTTCCGGTTTTATATTAATATGCTTAAAGAAATGCTTCTGCATAAAATAGTGATAGCTTTGAGGATTGTCCGGTCCCATACCAATATATTCATCCAAATTAAAGGTGGTTACCTCGGAAAAATCCAATCCAACTGTCCTGTGTACCGCCACAAGCCGTTCATACATAGAAAGGGGTGTACTGCCGGTAGCCAACCCCAATACGCTGTTGGGCTTTAAATAAATCTGACCGGCTACAATCTTGGCTGCCTCCAATCCCATCTGATCATAAGAATCCGTTATTAAAACCCGCATACTGACTACCTCCCCTCTATACACTCTTCTTTGTCTATATTATAACGCCATTGTTCATATTTTTCCTTATTTTAACGGCATTTTCCCCTGCTATCATCCATATATGAAAATTTTTATATTTTTACGTTTTGACCTATTGACTTTTTGACTTATAAGTATATAATAATAATCGAGGAAGGGGAAAAGAAGAAATCCCCCACCTCACCAAATTAATCAATTATCTAAATGAAAGGGGATCGTTATTATGTTAGGCTTAGTTCCATTCGCAATGAGAAATGATTTGGCACGTGAGGAAGACGGCTTCGATCGCCTGTTCAACTGGATGAGTCAACCTATTGCAAGCATCTTCAGCGACACAGGTTTTAGTGGCAAGTCCTTCAACGTGGATGTGAAGGATAACGGTGACAGCTACGAACTCAAGGCTGAGTTGCCTGGCTTTGCCAAGGAAGATGTACACCTTTCCTATAAAGACAATTATCTTTCCATCTCTGCCAACAAGGAAGAATCAAAGGATGAAAAGGATGGTCAGGGCAATTTCATTCGCCGTGAGCGCTACTGTGGCAGCATGAGCCGTTCCTTCTACATCGATAACATCGATGAGAATAAATGCAACGCTGACTTTAAGGATGGTGTCTTAACGATTACCATGCCAAAGCTATCCACTCCTGTGGAAGAAATCTCCCATGAAATTCCAATCAATTGATAGGTAATACTTGGTAACTAAAAGGATCGGACCTTCACTATTGTGAGGGCCCGATTTTTTTCCACTTTTTATTCCTCATATTAAATTTCCAATTTCACACTCCTATTTCATTCCTAAGCTGAATGGCCTCTGCCAGATGGATTCCCTTTATCTCATCACTGCCATCCAAATCTGCAATTGTCTGAGCCACCTTTTTTATTCTGTCATAAGAACGTGCAGACATACTTTTATCAATAAATGCTGAACGCAGCAGCCGTTGTGCTTCCTTGGTAATTTTACAGGTTTTCTTTAAAATTGATGAGGTCATTTGGGCATTGCAGACAATGCCATATTTCCGTAGTCTTTGAAGCTGACGATTTCTGGCCGTAGAAACTCTTTTTCTAATATCAGCAGAGGATTCCGCCTTTTCTGTAGCTGTTAACTCCTTGTAGGTTACCCGTGGCACCCTTATCTGAATATCTATCCTATCCAGCAGCGGTCCCGAAATTTTTCTGTTGTACCGCTTTATTTCCTGATAGGAGCAATCGCACTGTTTTTCCGGGTCATTATAATAACCGCAGGGGCATGGGTTCATGGAACAGCACAAAATTATACGGGAAGGAAAAGTCAACGAAGCGTTTACTCTGGCAATGCTTACCACCCCATCCTCCAATGGCTGACGCAAGGCCTCCAAAGCCTGCTTGCTAAATTCCGGTAACTCATCCAAAAACAGTACGCCATTATGGCTAAGGCTCACCTCTCCGGGATGAGGAATAGTGCCACCACCTATCATAGCTGCTGCCGAAGTAGTATGATGAGGACTTCTGAAGGGTCTCTTGGTTACAAGGCCACTATTTTTCTTCAACATTCCCGAAATACTATAAATCTTAGTTACCTCCAAAGCCTCCTCAAGGGTCATTTCAGGCAAGATAGAATTTAAACGGCGAGCCAGCATTGTCTTTCCAGCTCCGGGACTGCCTACCAGTAAAATATTGTGTCCTCCTGCAGCCGCTATTTCAAAGGCCCGTTTGGCCACAAACTGGCCCTGAACATCAGCAAAATCCTCCTCGACCGCCTCTTTTCCTTCCTGTTCATCTTCCGAAGCTATTGATTGCTCCCAAACCACCTTCCCGTTCAGATAATCAATTAACCCCTGTAACGTTTCCACCCGATATACTGCTAATCCATCCACCAGAAGCGCCTCGTTCACATTCTCCCCAGCCACAAAAAAGCCCTTAAACCCCATTTCCTTTGCTTTTATGGCCATAGGCAAAATTCCAGCAACGCCTCTAACCTGGCCTTCAAGGGACAGCTCTCCCGAAAACAAATTTCCCTCTATGCTTTCCTGGGATATTATTCCATAAGCTGCCATCATAGCCATAGCAATGGGCAAATCAAGGCCAGGACTATCCTTTCTAATGCCGGCCGGCGCCAGATTTATTGTCACTTTTTGGGGCATCACTTTTATACCAGAGTTTTTTACCGCAGTCCTTACCCGTTCCTTTGCCTCCCGCACCATGGTATCCGGAAGCCCAATCATCTCCACTCCAGGAAGACCATTGGCAACGTCCACCTCCACATCTATTATCTGGCCATCCACCCCCAAAGTGGTAGCACCACAACATTTTGCAAACAATATTACCACCTCTACATAATTTTATTAATTATATATTTTATTTTACATAATATTATCATGAAAGGCAATCATTTTTCATTAATTAATTAGATTGTTGTTTTGCAAAAAAGAAAAACCGCCATCAAGCATCCAACTTTTGGCGATTCTCTACAAATGCTCCATATCATACTATTTCATCGTGTCCTTCTTACTCTTCCAGCAACCATAAACAGCTACAGCCGTATCCAAAATTCCAGAGTGCAGCTTCTACTACATTACTTAATTCATGTCTTCTCATTCCCTAATTCACTCTCATACGCTTTTCTGGTCCGCTCATCAAATAACACCCACAAGATTTCATCAAATGCCTCCGGGTACTTCTCCACCACATCTCTTACAGTCCGCACCGCAACCTTAGCTGCCTTCTCTATTGGGTAAGAATACACTCCAGTCGAAATTGAAGGAAAAGCTACACTACGTATGCCCTTACTAATAGCAAGCATAAGAGATTCCCTATAACAGCTTTCCAGAAGTTTTTCTTCACCATGACTCCCACCATGCCATACTGGACCCACGGTATGTATTACATAGTCACAAGGTAGCTTGTATGCCTTGGTAATTTTAGCCTGACCTGTTTTGCAGCCATTAAGGGTACGGCACTCTGCCAGTAGCTCCGGGCCTGCCGCCCTGTGTATGGCACCATCAACGCCGCCCCCACCAAGTAAACTCTCGTTAGCTGCGTTTACAATAGCCGTAGCATAATGCTTTGCTGTAATATCACCCAGAACCGTCTTTATAATTGTCATATTTTCACTCCCTAAAATCCTTTGCCTCTACGCCTCCTAGACTGGTATAAATCATACCATTTTTACCGCGTGTTGAGGACATCAAATCGATGGATTTGACTAACATTTCTCCCTGAGGTTGATTCTGCAATAGTTCCTCCATCCCACAATTCAGCGCAGTTTTTCTCACCAAGGTAATATGTGGAAAAAATTTCTTTTTATCATATGGTATGTTGTTTGCTGCCAGAGTCTTTCTGAGCCTACTGACGTATTTTGATAGTTCCTCATTCTTTTCTATACCCACCCAACAGGTATCACCAAAGTTGCCTATACCATCGAGCTTTATAGAAAATGGTGCAAAGGGAACAGCATCCATAACGTCCAGAACCGGCTCTGCCGAACCGTACTCTCCGATAAAAGCCAAGGTAAGATGTAAGTTTTGTTCAGGTGCAAATCTTCCACGCACACCTATATCACGCCACCTGCCCTGCAGCTTGGTAAGCGATTTTATAATGGGCTCCTCGAAAAGTATCGCAATGAAAAGTCTCATTTCTTACACCGTCCTACCTAAAAAACAGATTTGCTATTACGCTCAAAACCACACTGATAATAATACAGGTTACTATTGGAAAGTGGAATGAACTGTTTTCCCCTTCCACATTAATATCTCCTGGCAAACTGCCAAAGGGAATGAATCTACCACCAAAATGAATTACACAACCTACTATGACAAGGATTATACCTAAATAAATTAACATTTTCCCAATATCCGTCATTACCTTATCACTTCCTTATTCATTTGCTACCAGCCGTTCCTTCAATCTGGTATTCTGTTTCTACAAACCTTATTCTTGCCATGATTTACCGCCCCAATTATGATATGTCTAAATTGTAGCCCACATATAACATTTCTGCAAATTTATTCCTAATGGTATATCCCCTCTCCATATAGTCAAGTGTTTTCTTCAGTAAAATCAATACTTCTTTGAGTCCTCATAATGAATGAAGCTAAGGTTATGGAGTGATCTTCACCTCATACAGGGCAGATATATAGTGTTAATGGGTATACCAAATAAAACGTCATCACTAAACTATTTTAAATGGCCTCGATGTAATACCCATCCCTATATGGCAGCTCACCTCTCATGTCCAACAGGATCATCCCAACAAGGGGAGTCCTCACTTCCTTCGTTCTGCCTATCCATAACCAGGGTGCCAGCTTAGCTATTCATCAGGGTCATGCCCTCCGGAGATAATTC
>NZ_FQYW01000021.1 GCF_900141865.1 Anaerovibrio lipolyticus DSM 3074
GACTGCTTGAAGAGCTTGATGCCTGCCTTAATCGTCAAATACTGCTTACACAGGTGTTGCAGCCCTAGGCGAGAGCACTACCAGCAAGTATTCCTCTCATAGGTGACTGCTTATTAGCGAGGGTGCAGTCAGCGATTAAGATCAGGATAATCCTTTACCCATCTTCCATCATTAGCCGGAAAGGTGGTGTTTACTTTGAAGAAGGCGGATCTTCTTTCTACTCTTTTTTGTCGGTATCGACATCAGTTCAAGGGAAAATGTTGTGGCTGTCATGGACTTTGAATCCACCAAACCAATTGCGACTTTCGCTGTGCCCAACAATGAACCTGGTGCCGAAGAAATGGCTAAGCATATTTTAGAATTTCTTAATACTGAATCTAGTCTAAAAAGACTGGTAATTGGTTTGGAATCCACATCATTTTATGGTGTACATATTGCCAATTATCTGTCCACCAGCCCTATGCTTATGCCATACCATACCGAAGTGTACTGTTTAAATCCCAAATCCATTGCCAACTATAAAAAATCTTACATCGGGCTCAGCAAGAACGACTGCATTGATGCTTTCGTTATTGCTGACTATGCCCGGGTTGGCAGGATTACTACCAAACCATGGCGTGGGTGTCAATATCTCGCTTTACAGCGTCTTACACGCCACCGCCTACATCTGGTCAAAGCCCTTACAAGGGAGAAGACCTATATGCTCTCTAACATCTTCCTCAAATTCAGCGAATTTAACACGCTGGATGCTGAGGAGCAGCCATTTTCCAATGAATTTGGAGCTACGGCATCTGCGGTACTTACCGAATTTCTCTCCACTGAGGAGATTGTTGACATGCCTATGGAAAAGCTTGTTGAATTCATCTGTGAAAAGGGCCGCAATAGATTCCCAGATCCTCAGAAAACAGCCAAACTCTTGCAGGCTGCTGCAAGAAATTCCTACAGACTGGATAAGTGTTTGTATGAGCCGATAACAGTCGCTATTGCCTCTTCGTTTACCATGATCTCAACATATTATGCTGAAATCAAAAAGGTTAACCAAGCGATCGAAACAACCATTAAAGGACTCAATCCAAATGCTTTCCTTTCATTGCAGTCAATACCTGGTTTAGGACCGGTAATGGCTGCCGGAATCATGGCCGAAATCGGGGATATATCGGTATTTAAATCTCAGGAATCATTGGCCAAATATGCTGGTCTGGTTTGGCGTGAAAACCAGTCAGGCCAGTTCAAGGCCGATGACACTTCCATGAGCAAGGCTGGTAACTCTTATCTTAGATACTATCTGCTTGAGGCCACCAGTCATATAAGGCTTCACTGTCCTGAGTACAGTGAATATTACTCCAAGAAATACGCTGAGGTTAAAACCCATCAGCACAAACGTGCACTCGCTCTCACAGCTCGTAAAGCCATAAAGTTGATTTTTGGATTGCTGGCCAAAAACCAACTCTACTCCGGAAACAGAGTAGGCCAAGCTTAACATTTACGATTTCACCTTCGGATTTTTTAGGAAAATCGCGGAGGCTTGTTAAGTGCACGATAATTTAAGATTTTGCTTCAAAACCTTTTGAGAAAACCTGTTGACTTATTACCAGGTTGCTCAATATTTACTGTCCTATAACACTTTATTATTCAAGGAGAGACTTATTATTGCTTATAAATAGCTCCAGTTCCGGAGAATCCACCTCCATAAGCAGAAGTCTGTTAATCTCTGTTGGTGAATTTGCTGCCTTCAAATCTTCTATAGCCAAGGCTGTAAATTCCGCATCCATTAACAGCATATAATTGATTACATTGACAAATTTATCTTTTGGTAAGCCTGCCTCTGTAAGTTTGTAGACCAATGATGAAATAAGGATATATTTTATATCATCCCTTTCCGGAACCTCCTTGTAGGTCCCGTCCATTATCTGATCAACAACATCCACAGCTTCCCGTTCCTTCAGAAATGCCAAAAAAGGCACCGCCTCCATCTCCCCGATATTTGCTTCAATCTTGGCCCTTAGAAGTTTGCTACCTATATCCAACTTTCCAGTATTCATAATATCCGAAACCGCCTCCCAGGTTCTTGGGGAAGCAAATCGCAATGATTCACCCTCGGGGTCAAAATTATGAAACGCCACAGGCTTGAAATTAAGATAGGCTATTACGGCCTCATTAATCTTATTTGGATATGCAAAATCCTTTTTCCACTGGTCCAGATCATAGGAAATATTATGAATTTCAAATCTGTTGGCCAAAGGGGCCGGCATTTCAGTATAAACACCGTTGTCATCCAGCCTGTTTCCCAAAGCCACAATATACCAGCCCTCAGGCAGGGTATATGAGCCCAGCTTTCTGTCATGGATCAGCTGATAAGCCGCGGCCTGCACTCTCTTTGAAGCAGAGGTAATTTCCTCAATCAAGAGAATTCCCCTTTCCCCATCCCTATCTTCCCTTGGAAGAATGTCATTATGCAGCCACATAGTATGCAAATTATCCTCAGAAGGAAATGGTATACCCTTCAGCTCCGTTTCCGTAAAAAGAAGAAGTCTTAAATCAATAAATCCCATATTTCTTGACTGCGCTATATCATAGGCAATGGCTGACTTACCAATACCAGAAGGACCAAGGCCCAAAATAGAACGCTTTATCCCATTATCTATATTGAAGTTGATTACCTCAGCAAAATCATGAATATTTAAATCCATAACAAATTCCTCCTCCGTCAGCAACACTATTCACATATACAAACCTTTAAATCCTTTTCATTTGAGAAACGATTCCGTTGATAATATTTTCAGTAGTTCCATTAGGGGTTATTACCCAAATTGAATTTTTCTCAGCCTTTATCTTTTCAAAATCCCCATCTGTGAGATAAATAACTAATTTAGCATTGCTGTAATTATTTCTTATATAGTACTGAGCCCTGTCCGGTGAGGTCCCACCTCTGCCTGATATTTTTATGTTCTTATACTCTTTTATAGGTATTGGTGGATATACTTCATGTGACCATTGTATAATCACTCCTGTCATCTCAAAATCCTTTATCATTTTATTGATATGACCAAAGAAATCTGCCAAATCCGCCTTAGATATTGAACCCGATGTATCAACTGCCACTACCACATCCGCCAGCCTGCATTCTTCCAAATATTCCCCAGGAAGGATCATTTTTCTGTAAAGAGTGGTCCGCAGGGGAGATGCAAAGGATGTATCATCTGATATTGCAGAAGACAGAAATCTTTTAACCAGCTTGTACCAGGGTACTTTGGTGGATAACAAGGCTGATACCTCTTCAAACATATACTGACCAATAGGAGAGTGACCTTTATATGACTCCAGCCCCCGCAGTCCTTCTTTTATCTGCCATTCCTTCAATGTTCCTTTAAACTTTTTAATATCCTGATAATAAGCGTCTTTATCATCCCTTAAGAATTTTGATATATTGGGGTTATTTTCCAACAGGGAATATATTTCTTCCACTGAGAAATCCTCAACATTATAGATATCAGGCAGTTCAAATATTCCAAATTCCTTCTTTAAATCCAGTGGTATACCAATTTTCTCGTAATAATCCGAATCTATTTCCAAAATTCTGTTTACCTTTAAATCCGCAGCCAAATTCCAGAAAAACGGATCCCTGTCCTTTAATCTAAAGACATGAAGAAGAATAATATGATACAGCTCATGGAGCAAAACAAAATTACATTGCTCCGGGGTTATTTCTTTAATAAACTCTTCTGAAAAAACTATGCTCCTGCCATCTGTCCAGGCAGTGTCCTGTATTGATGACTCTCTTACTCTAGCCAGCTTTATTAAAGCCATGCCAAAATAAGGAGCATTCTTTAAAAGCCGCAGGCGCACCTTTTTTACCTGAACATGGAAATCTTTTAAATCCATAATGCCCTCCTCCCAAACATAAAACAGATTCTTTTAGGATTGAATAAAGCATAACAAAATCGATGTGCACAATTTTGTACATAATAAAAAATCTCTGGTGATGTTTTTAACCACCAGAGATTTCCTCAAATCTTATGCTTTTTAACTTCAGCTGTTTCAGATAATGCTAATCCTTATACTTCCTCCACATTCTGTCTATTTCTATTTTTATTTCCTTACGCAACTTCTCAGGTTTCAGCAGCTCCACCTTGGGACCGTATTGGATTGCCCAGTACTTCACGGCCTTTAGATTGCATTTAACCCTGATTACAACATAGTCCTTATCCTTCTGTTCTATGGTGAATTCTTTCCCAAACCAGTCCACCAAAGTTGTCATCATTTTAGTACTTGTCTTAATTTCAACCCAATCACTTTTCCCGCTGAACATTGATATATGCTCCGCCATGTACTGGGGCAAATAAAAGCCATTGGCGTCAAATTCCTCCAGCTCCTTTGAATCCTTGCGTCTTTCATCCAAAAGTTTAACATCGGTCATTTTGTCTATGCGTAAATGTATCACATAATTAAATTGATCCATGTTTCCCACAAGATAAAATTTCCCGTTATTTTCCACCATCTGGTAGGGATTTATGGTATATGGATTACCATCATTTTTAGGGTGTAATTTAAAATCAGTCCCCACTTCATTATAGACACACTGAATTTTCTTTTCCGTGGCTATAGCATCAAGTATCACATCCAATGACTCCATTACCTGTTCATTTATGGTATGGTTAAGCTTCGGCAAATTGCATATATGCTTAATCTTTTTCTTAAAATAATTGCTGCCAAAGTCCTTAAACTTGTTAATCAGCCTCTTTGCCCTTTTGGTGGGTATTATTTTGGAAAAGAGTATACTGTCAATCAAAATGCGCAATTCCGCATCATCAAATTCCCTTTTTACAAGCTTGTAACCTTTTTTATAGTCAATTTCCCAGCCCATATCAATTAAATCATCAATATATGACTTAACAGTGCGCCGGTCACAAGTAATGCTATAATCCCGTTCCAATTTTTCAATTATTCCTTTTTGAGTCAGGGCATGATCTTTATCCGTATATTCCCGCAATATATTGAGGATACACATATTCACTTTTTTCTTGCTGCCATACATATTATCACCTACTTTTATTATTCTGAGTCGTCATTTGATGCCACATCAAAACTTCATTTCTTGTACTAATTATCGTTCCTTGAAAATAATATATCAAATTTTGATGTCCAAAATTTTGCACATAAAGGTACTGAGGATAAAAAAACAGCCCCCCGCTAGGATGGTGGCTGTTTATTCATCAAGATCCATAAAACGCCTATGAATAATTATATGTAATCAATAGGCAAAGCTATGGTTCGTTCATTTAGCCATAAGGGCTGTTCATACATACAGAGGATTGTTCCCAAGCCGCGTTGGCGACCTTTTATTTTATCAATAACATCAAAGATGTTGGTCATACTTAGTTTTGGGTTTGCAGACATTTTTATCTCTATAGGATATATAACATCCCCATCCTCAATCAACAGATCAATTTCGGATTCACGGCTGGCTGATTTGTCTTTACCACGATAATAGGTAACTTGCATCCGATAGTCCAGACCGCTATTAGTAAATGATTTTAGGATTTCCGATACCACGAAGGTTTCAAACAGTTCTCCTGCCATAGCTCCATTCATGGCTGTTTCCGGACTTTGATATTTGGTGAGGAAGCATACCAGTCCTGTGTCACGGAAATAGAGCTTAGGTGTTTTAATAGCTCTTCTCAAAGCAGAATTAGAGAATGGTTGCAATATGTATATAAGTCCAGATGCTTCGAGAATTGATGTCCATTCTTTGGCAGTAGCAGCAGTGATATCAGCTTGTTCAGCAACCTTGCTGTAATTAAGCATTTGACCAGTACGTGCTGCCATGGCAGTCAAAAACCTCATAAATTTCATGTGATCCTTAATTTTAGTTAAATCATTGACATCACGGCTAAGATAAGTTTGTACATAAGAAGAATAGAACATCTGCCAATCCACATCATTTTCATAAAGAGCAGGATAACTCCCTCTGTGTATTAGCTGCCATATATTGGAATGACTTTTCCGTGAATGGCTGCGACTAGAAATATATTCCTTATTAGGTATAAAAGGTTGATTAAAATCTATTCCATCTATTTCCCGGAGAGATAGTCCAGAAAGCTCGAAAATGGCAATCCGTCCAGCTAATGATTCTGATACATGCTTCATCAGTTGGAACGACTGAGAGCCAGTCAAGGCAAATAATCCCTTTTCATTGCTTTTGTCACATTCTATTTTGATATAAGGAAATAGCTCCTGTATATATTGCACTTCATCCAAAGTAATAGGACAACGATGATTAAGAAAAAACATCCCCGGCTCATTCTGAGCTTGAGATAAAAGCAATGGATTATCAAAAGTTATGTAATTTTGGTCTGGAAAAACTTCCTTTAGTAGAGTTGATTTTCCGACCTGTCGTGAGCCTGTAACTAATAAAGCCTTGAATGATTTATTTGCTTTTAAAAGACTTTGCTCAATATGGCGTTTTATATAGGACAAAACAAACACCTCCGACTAATTTATAGTTCAATTATAAATTAGTCGGAGGTGTGGGTCAATAACAATCAAACCATATTATATCATTTCAATACTGGAAGCTCCGCCAGGGCGAATGGTTAATGAGTATACCCTAAAGAGGTCTAAACCAATCCAGTAGTCCTCAGCATTGTTGTCATACACTACCTTTACATCCCAATACTGTACACCGTCTCTTGGGCTGAAGCCAATAAAGATGTCCTGACCTGGATAGAGAACGCTGTTAGGTCCCAGCTCATCCTGATAAATCCATTCGTTTTCATGAGTTGGACTCAAATAAATGTAGGTTATAACCCTACCAGTGCCATTTATCAGAGTAAAATCCTGACTCCCGGCAAAGGCTGTCCCCTGAATACCAACTGCCATAACTACAGCTACCAAGAAAACCTTTAATACATTTAATACCCTCATGTTTTTTCCTCCCTATATATATAAAAAATAAACGACAAATTAACTATGGAAATTACCTTTCCATACAACCCCTACTACATTTATATATACGATTGAGCATTGTATCTATTACAGTTTTCTATAATATCGTAAAATTCGTGACAATTATTCACGCCCCAAAATCTGTCGCAGGGTGCCCATTGCCCTAAAAAGAATGACACCTACATTAGCCGAAGATATTCCAATAGTTTCAGCTATTTCCTTATTATTCATGTCTCCCCAAAATTTTAACTCAATAATTTGCTGCTCCCTTTCAGAAAGCTTTCCAAGGGCCAGCAACAGCTCTTTTTTTCCTTCCTGCTCCAATAGCTGTCCATCTGGATGTTCCTTGTCATCCACCTTTGGGGAGAATACATCATCCCACTCCACATTTTGCCGATGGCTCTGCCAACGGTAATAATCCGTCAAGGTACGGGTGGCAATGCGACTCAACCAAGTGGCAAAGGAAGCCTTGGTGCTGTCAAAGGTATCCAAATGAGTTACCATCTTTTCAAAAACATCACTGACAATATCATCGGCAGTGGCAACATTCTTTACCCGAGCATATATTAAATTATATATCCGGGGAAAAAAATGTTCATATAGCTCATCAAAAGCCCCATCATCATGCAGAGCTTCCTGGGCTATTATATTCCAATCCTTTTCTTCCATACTATCTTTCTCCTACGCCACTTGCCGTCTTACCAGCTGAGCAAAAATTCCATTTTTGGCTACCAATTCCTCATAAGTGCCACTTTCCACCAAAGAGCCCTTATCCATTACCAGAATTCGGTCACACTCTTTAATGGTGGACAGGCGATGAGCAATTACCAGCCGTGTGGTTTTCAGTTTATTCAGACTGTCCGTAACAATGGCCTGAGTGCGGTTGTCCAAAGCACTGGTGGCTTCATCAAATATTAATATGGCAGGCTTGGCCGCCAAAGCTCTGGCAATCATAATTCGTTGGCGCTGTCCTCCGGAAATATTATCGGAGCCTTCACTGATCACTGTCTGCATCCCCATAGGCATAGCACGAATATCATCGGCTATACCCGCCGCTTCCGCAGCTGCCCAGGCATCATCCTGAGTAAGGGCTGCTTGCCCCACAATATTCGTGAAAATATCTCCGGACATAAGCTGACCATTTTGCAATACCACACCCATTTGGGAACGAACAGAAGTCAGTGACAACTCTGCCAAGGACTGACCATCATAATATATGGCACCGCTTCTAGGCTTCTCAAAGCCAAGCAGCAAACGGACCAATGTTGATTTTCCACAGCCGGAATGGCCCACAATGGCCACATTTTCACCTGCTGCAATCTGGAAGCTTATATCGTGGAGTACATCATTCTTATCCTCCCCGTAGGCAAAGGATAAATGGCTTACATCGATAGCCCCTGATAATGGATCAGCCTCCACCTTGTCAGTGGTATTTTCCGGAACTTCCTCCAATATAGGCCGCAAATTTTCTATATGAGGCTGTATGGAGAAAAATGTTCCTATTAGTGGAATCACAGAATTTAATGTGGCATTAAACGCCGTAAAGGCAGCCTCAAAGGCCAAAAACTGGGCATACCCAATGCCAATGATCACTTTCTCAGTATCTACAGCAGCATGGGATGAATCCTGAAGTCCATAAACTGCGAAATAATACAAGACCATGGTAAGGATAAAAGGCTGGGCTGCACCTATGATACTATTATAATTGTTCTGCCATCTTAAAGCTAGATTCCAACGCCAAGTCTCACCAAAAACTTTGCTCCAAAGGTTATAGGCCTGTTCCTCTGCTCCATGAACGCGGAATTTGCTCAATCCTGCAAATATCTGCTGAACCAGTCCAGCCTCAGCATTTGTGGCAGAAATCAGCTTACGCTGATAGCTCAATACACGCCAGTAAATCGCCACAGTAATAACGCACCAAATGAGCCAAATCACAACAGCCACAGCCGTTAGCTTCATGCTGTACCAGCACATTAACAAAAGGCTCCAAAAGGAGAACAATGTATTGAAAACTGTGGCCACAAAAGTTCCGCTGAGAACTTCCTTGATGGATTCAAAGCCTCGCATACGACTGGCCAGCTCACCAGTGGTAAATCTGCGGAAAAATTTCTCCGGCATATCCAAAAGCCGTCCCCACAAGGCAGCCTCCACGGACATATCCAGCCGTGAACCAATGCGTATTACTGATACAGCCCGAATCATACTCAGTGCCGCCAAGGTAAAGCTGCTTACCATAAGGACCTGGGTAACGGATACCAGTCCCTCTCTGTCCATTATGGGGATAATATTTTGGAAAACTGTTTCCGTTATAACAGGAGTTATCAATGGAACAATGCCAGCGAAAAAGCTCACCATAACGATGATCCGATAGTCTACACGCCAGCACTGACGGAACATAAACCTAAACAAATCCCTAAGACGCAGCTTGCGCCTTGGAAAACCGGCATAGCACAAAAATGCATCCATATCCAGCTTATTTGCTTCTTCTGCAGTTAGTTCAATCCCCTCCGGCATAGATCTGGTAATCAGTCTGTAAGTGCCAGGTGCCTGGGGTAGTATAGCCGCCATTTCCTTTTGTTCACCATAATATCCAATCATGGTGCCACAATCCTTGGCATACCAGTCTCTCTCCAGCTTTATGAGGCGTAACTGAATATTGGCCTTTTGGGCCACCCGGCGAATAAGACCGATACTATCCAGCTTCTTCACTCTTTCACTTGGAATACTTATATCAGACTGTCCCATACGCAGGGATTTTTGCACCAAATGAATTATAAAGGTGGCTTCCTCCAAATTTTTGGTGCGCTGCTCTGTATTCCGTTCCTCATAAAATATTTCTTCTTCCCCCAACAGGTTATCAATAGCATCATCAACCAACCTCTTTTTTTGTTGGTTAATAATAGCCTGTCGCCGCTCCAGCCGCTTGTCAGCAGACAAGAAGCGAATACCTTGAAGCATTGAAAAAATTCGCTGCTTTTCTTCAAAACATTTTAATAAATCGCTGCAAGAAGCAATATCCTCATCCAGCATCATGCCATTCTGATCCAGACTGTTATCGCCTAAATCAGCCAGGCTTTTTACCCATCTAATACAGGAAAGCTGCTTAAACCATTCCTGCATTTGAGGGTACAAATTTTCCTTGGAAGAGTTAGCTAATTTCTCTACTTGAAGCTGACAGTCCTCCAGAGCATATATGAGTATATCTATTTCACCAAATTCATCAAATGCTGGAAATACTGCCTGTCCCACCTTTAATGAAAAAAGGTATTCCTGGCGATAGGATTCCTGCCTTGCAGTAACGGCATAGACTTCTATCATGCCCTGCTGCACCAGCAAGTATTCATCTGCATTTTTCAATCGCCAGCGTTTTCCCGCTTGTAGTTCCATACCATCACAACTCACTAAAAATACTATTTACTGTCTCGTTCTTCAATCAGCCTACTATAAGGACCATCATGCTTCATCATGTCACGATGCCGTCCCCGCTCCACCACTTTACCATTTTCCAAAACAATAATTTCATCTGCATCCCTAATGGTGGAAAGACGATGGGCAATAATTACACAGGCACAGCCCCGATGCCGGATATTGGTAAGCACCTGCTCCTCAACAACTGGGTCCAGAGCGCTGGTGGCTTCATCTAATATAATCAAAGATGGATTAACTGCCAATGCACGGGCTATTTCCAAACGCTGACGCTGTCCACCGCTGAAATTCAGTCCACTCTCTGCCACCTTGGCGTCATAGCCTCCATCCAACTGGAGAATATCATCATGAATGCAGGCATCCATAGCTCCATGAATAATGTCGATCTGCCGCAGAGAATCATCAAACAGAGATATATTCTGGGACACTGTCCCGGTTATCTGAAAAATGTCCTGATCCACAGCAGCCAGAGATGAGGTTATTACACTACGAGGAATCTGGCGACGAGGCTTGCCATCAAACAGCACTTTCCCATCCCATTCTTCATACAGTCCCGTAATAATCTTGGCCACCGTAGATTTACCACTGCCGGAGGAGCCTACTATAGCCACCCAGTGCCCCGGCTTTAAATGAAGGTTAAAATCCTGTAACAAAGGAGGCTCCAACGGGCTATAACCAAAGGATACATGCTCCATGGTCAGTTCACCGGACAACCGCTTTTGAGGAACATTATCTGATGCTTCCTCCGGATAGTTTAGAGTATCAACGCCATAGCACCGCACATCATTAAGTCGCTGCATCTGCATTTCAGTAGTCTGAAGGCTGGTAAAAAGGCTCGTCAGATTATTGACAGGAGCCTGGAAATTCGTCATTAAATGCTGGAAGGCCACAAACATACCTGCCGTCATGGCTCCATCCATAATGGAAAAGCCACCAAAGGTCATTATAAGAGCACCATTCAGCCCGGATAACAGAGTTGGCAGCATAGTCACAGACAGCATCCAGATTTGGGTCTCCTGCATACCGGTCAGCACCTTTGCCCTGTATCCGGCCCATTTCATGAAGAAATCGCCCTCATTGCCATTGGCCTTGATACTGTCAATCATGGTGAGGCCATTTATACTTACACCATACTCCTTGCCCGCATCCTGCTGTATACGCATACTCAAATCCGTTAAGTGGCGCCGTGTCAACAGAAGGACACCAATATTCATCATCAGAAAGGCAATACCAATAAGAGTAAGAGTAAAGTTGTATTGCAATAGCAACAGCAAAAAGAACAGGGCTACAAATCCATCCAATACAGCAGTAGCTGCACTGCCGGACAAAACACCTGCCACAGACTCATTCATACTGATGCGCCCTGCCACCTCCGCAGCATATCGCTGATGAAAGAACTGCATAGGCAATCTCAATAAATGCCAGAAAAAGCTGGATGAATCTGCCAAGGTCAATTTCCGCTGCCAACGAGTCAAAAGCACGGAGCGAAGCCATGTCAATACCGCCGACACCACAAAGGATATGGTCATGGCCAAGCACAAATTAGGCATCCAATCAGGGTGTTTGTTAGTTAAAATCTCATCCAAAAATATCTGACTGAAAACTGGAGATGCCAGGCCCGGAATAATCATAAATAGTCCCAGCAAAATGAGGAAGCACATTCCCCATTTATCCTGCCACAGCTTTTCCCCCACAGCCTTAAATACATTGTATCTATGGCCCTCTGGCTTAAAATCCGGACCTGGTCTAACGGTAAGGGCAACACCTGTATACGAGTAAAGAAATTCCTCCCAATCTACAGTACGGCGCCCCAGGGCAGGGTCATTCAAATATACCCTGTCATTAATGATTCCCTCCAGAACCACAAAATGATTAAATTCCCAATGAATAATCAGGGGATACTCCGGCTCTTCCCGTATGTTTTCCGCGTCCCAACTATAACCGTGAACCTCGCAATTACGTCTCTTTGCCGCCCGTAACATATTGCTGGCCTTACTGCCATCACGATTTACGCCACATTCCGCACGCAGCTTTTCAAGGGGAATCCATAAACCATAATGAGCCAATACCATGGCCAAGCATGCAGCCCCACACTCGGTGGCCTCCATCTGCAATATGGTAGGAACCTTTACCCGATTTCCCTGTCCAATATGAAGTTTATTTAAGAATTCAAAAGCCATATGACTCACCTGTTCCGCAGCCATTGGCTGATTTTATAAAATACTTTTTCAATAGGAGGACGACGCTCAATAATAATAGAACCTGTGCAAAAACTACCTGCAGAAACTGGTTTGTGAGGTCCCACCACAGAGGTCCACAAATACCCTGATGGGGAATTTTCATCCCTTACCAATATAAAGCGCACCTCCATTACTGCCCCCTGACCACTGGTCATAAGACGCTGAGATAATTCCGGATTGCCAACCTGCTGTTCAACGGACTTTAAAGATACAGGATAACTGGATACAGTACGCACTACGCCTACCAAACTGCCAGATTCCTGTGCATCAACGCCACTTGGTACTATCTGAATAGTCTGGCCGGTTTCTATACGTTTGCCCTTGTCCACTGGAACATAGAGCACTCCCATTAAATCAGCATTTTTTTGGGTAAGCCGAACAGTACAGATAGGACTGCCGCTGCCAATAATACTTCCCTTGCGAACCATAACTTCATCTACTATACCGTCATAATCACTGGTCACATCCCGAGCCATTTGCTGTTTGTAAAGCTTAGCCCGATATTGATATACCTGACTGGACGTATCACGCATATTGCTGGCCAACTCTGATTCAAATTTTGCAATATTGGTATCTGCAGACTGATCTGACTGCTCCAAACGGGCAATCAAATCCCCCTTCTTAATCTGGGAACCTTCCCGCACATAAACATTGGACACTTTGCCCCCGGCTACATGGGTAACATTGGCAACGCCGCCATAATCAAGAATCATACCCATACCATCAGCTCTGACAGTAAGAGAACCAAAAATCGACCATATTACAATGGACAACAGCAATAAGCCCACAGCCAACAATCCCATCCATCCAATGGGGGTGGTTATGGGCAAAAGGGTGTCCAGTCTGTCCGGGGAACGGAGCTTATCTAAAGCCGCCCGGCTAAATAATTTGCTACCATCTGCCATGATTAGTTATCCTCCAATACAATATCAATCTGTGTTCCTTCCTCTATCCCCTCTGTATCTGAAGTAATAACTATATCTCCAGCCTGAAGTCCCGATTTTACTTCAATATATTTTCCGTCAGTTATACCAGTTTCAACGTTCCGTATAGCCAAACGGCCATCAACCATAACAGCCACTTGGGTTTTATTTTCATTTATAAAGGCATCCACTGGTACAGCCAGACATTTATGTAGCAAATTTGAATGGAGACGCAATTTGCTGTATGCTCCCGGCTCCAGTAAACCCACCCTGTTATCTATACTCCATACCACCTGTCGCATTGAGGCAGGTTCACTTAAATCAGGGGTAATTTTTTCAACCTTTGCACGGAAAATCTGGTCATCGCCTAAATTTCCCGAGGAAAAATTAGCTCCATAAGATTTTTGAATACCCTCCCCTTCGCTTATGGTCAGATCAAATTCCCTTCCCACATAGAGACGCTGGGTATAAATATCCTTCAGTGTAGATGTAAAATTAAGATTTGAGAAATCACCCACCAGAGCTACAGGGGTACCAGCCTTAACATAGGCCCCCACCGTCTGATAAAGACTTAATACTTCTCCTTCAATAGGAGAATTTATGATTTCCCGTGACTGTCTTATCAAAAGCTGCTCCCGTTGGGCCTCAAAATTGGCCAGTCGTGCCTGAGCGGCCTTGTATGCAGCCTCCGCCTCGTCGAATCTCTCAAGGGAAATGGCATTGTTTTCAAGTAATTGACTATAACGGTTATAGGTATTTCTCGCCTTTACAAGCTGGGCTTCTGCTTCAAAAATATCACTGTCAGTCTGTCGTATTTTAAGTGGTATATCCTCATCAAGCAGCTTTATGATGGGATTTCCCCTATCAACATGACTATTTTTTTCAACAAATAGCTGTATGACCCGGCCATTTTCCAAAGCCACCACATCTGTCATATTCTTTGAGTACAGATTCACCAAATCCAATTCAACAACAGGCATTAAACTTCGTTCCTGAACTTTAACACCAGTCAGTGGCAAATGGTGGTTTGACATACGCTCAGCAATCTGGTTTTCACCGCGGCTATTTAAATAAGCACTATAGCCAAATAATGTCACAATCAACGTAATAATAATGCCTACCCCTAAGTAGAAGTAAATTTTCATTGTAAATCCCCACAATTTTTATTTTTTTTGTAATACTCCTGCTAATAAGCCGTATGTTATGGTAAAATAAGAACTACTAAAAAGATGGGAGTGAATATTATGAGTATCCAAGATGAATTATTGAATACGGATTTTTCACACCTCAGCAATGTTAAGACCAGTCTCAAGGCCCATCTCCATGAAATGCGCAAGCAAAAGAGGGAACTATCTTGGGAAGAGCTGGATGAATTAGCAGCCGCTGGCGGTCATAATCCAATGAATCATATAATTACGAAAAAAACTTTGTAATCCATTTTGAATAAATTGGCAAAAACATTAATAAAGGACTGTGAACGCTATTAAGTGTCTACAGTCTTTTTTTATATAAAAGCCCTTCCTAATATTATAAAAAAAATATTATATTTTCCAAGTTTTTTAGTTCTTTTCGATAATTTATCTACATTTATTATCACTGAGTTTTTCTCACTTCAAAAGTCCAAGCCTGCTTCAGCTGCATATAAAATTTAAAAAACTCCCAGATGATTTACAACCATCCGGGAGTCTGCGTATATTATGTTATTTCTTCAGCTTATCGAATTCTTCTCTGGTGAGATAGGAATCCTGGGTACCCTTACGAGTTACGCTTAAGGAAGCGTACTGGGAAGCCTCTTTCATTGCTTCTGGGATATTCTGAGTACGGGAGTAGTTCTCCACGAAGCAGCCAATAAAGGAATCCCCGGCACCAGTGGTGTCAACAGCATCCACCTTTACCGCAGGAACTACCAGATAGTCATCCTTGGTAAGCCACATAGAGCCCTTGGAACCCATAGTAACAATTACATTCTTCAAGCCCTTGTCCACCAAAGTCTGGGCAGCAGCCTTAATCTCCTCAAGGGAATTTGTTGGCATACCGGTAAGAATGGAAAGCTCAGTCTCGTTTGGTACGAAGAAATCGCACAGGCAAGCCTTCTCAATGGACAGCTCCTTGCTGGCAGGAGCCGGATTTAAGAGAACCGGCACATTATGCTTCTTGCCCATATCAATGGCAGCATAAACAGTTTCCAGTGGAACCTCCAGCTGCAGTACAATGAGTCCACATTCCTTCAAGGCATCCTCAGCATCCTCAATAACCTCAGGAGTAAGGCAGGCATTTGCCCCCTTATGAATGAGGATACGGTTCTGGGAAGACTCATCCACCAAAATAGTGGCTACACCATTGGCCACACCAGTGGCAGTCCACACATAATCAGTATTGATGTTATTCTCCAGGAAGTTGTCCATGGACTTTTCACCGAAGAGATCATCGCCAATGGCGGTAACCATCATAACATCAGCACCTAATTTGCCGGCAGCCACAGCCTGATTGGCCCCCTTGCCGCCGCAAGCAGTATGAAAGCCAGTGGCTTCCCTGGTTTCGCCAGCCTCGGGAATTTTATCAGTGTAGGATACAACATCCATATTAGTTGAACCAATAACTGCAATCTTCATATAATCACCTTATTTTTTCAATTTACCCACGCTGCCCCTGATAACCAAATTATTATATAGCCTGGTACAGGAATGGGCCTCGTCGCGGTTTTGGATCTGCTCCACCAAGCGGCGAACAGCAAGGCGTCCCATGGCCTTAATATCCACACTTATGGTAGTCAGTCCAGGAGAGAAGGCCTCTCCCAATGTAATATCATCGAAGCCGATTATTGATACGTCTTCGGGGATGGAAAACCCATTTTTCTGTAATGCCTGCATGGCCCCCAAAGCAATCATATCATTATCGGCAAAAAAAGCGGTTGGCATTTCTCTGCCTTCTGCAATGTAACGGTTTAGCCCCTCAAAGGCTCCCACCACATTGGGTTTTACGTTGAACACCAGATTCTTGTCCACAGTAAAACCATTTTCCCACAATGTCCGATTAAAGCTTCGACCTCTGGCAACGAAGTTTCTAATCCGGGTATCCCCCTGGAGATAGCCAATCTTTGTGTGACCATTCTCCAAAAGATACTTTACTGCCTTTGCTACAGAATCCTCATTATCCATGAGAACAGTATCAAATTTCAGGGATTCAAAATAATTATCCACCATTACCAGTGGTATGCTAGCATCCTGGAAGATACGGGCATCCTCCTCGCTCATTTCGGTGCCCACCAGCAATACCGCCGATGCTGTGTCATTTAAAAGTTCACGGACATTGTCCTCAAAATCGCTATGATGTCGGTAAAGATTGACAATAGAAACATCGTAGCCCGAGCGCCTGCTTTCAGCCTCAATGCTGTCCAGCAGGGTGGAAAAAAATGGTGATTCGTTAAAAACCTCTCCACTGTCACGGTAAGTAACCATTTTGATACGCTTGATTTTTTCATCCTTGATATAGCCGTTTTCCCGGGCTATTTTAATGATTTTCTCAGCCGTATCCTTATTTACTCCCCGCTTGTTACTAAGGGCGTTGGAAACCGTTGCTACAGAAAACCCAGATAATTCACTGATTTTCTTTATATTTACCTTCATAGCGGTCCCCTTTAAAATACTACTCCAGCCCTCAAAATAACATTGGCATATGGACTAAACTCACCAGTACGAATGGCAAACTTCACCTGTGCGGAAAAATCCTTTAAAGCATCGTGAGGCATGGATTCATGCTCAATGCCAGGAAGCTTCTCTCCCACATAAGCCTTAAGCTGAGGATTTTTGTCATCCATTTCGTCAGCAAGAAAATAGTATTCTACTTCCATCTCAGTAAGCAGAGCATCAAGGGTCTGCTTAAAGGTTGGAATACCAGGAACCAGTGCCATATCTACAATGGTAACGCCCTCTGGAATAGGCATTCCGGCATCACCAATCATAACCAAATCCTTATGACCTAAGCCTGCAACAAGATAGGAAAGGTCAGCATTTAAAATACCAGTCTTTTTCATAATAATCGCCTCGTAGCTTTCTGCTGTCAAATTAGTCCTTGGACTCGTTGCGGGCCTGGAGAGCCATCTTAGCCTCCATGTTGCGCTGGAACTGGTCAATGATTACGGCCAAAATAATAACAAGGCCCTTGATAATCATCTGCCAGAACTCGGATACACCGCACATAACCATACCATCGGAAATAACACCGATAACGAAAGCACCGACGATGGTTCCGCCAATAGTACCAATACCACCGGCCATGGAAGTACCACCAAGTACAGCCGCAGCGATGGCGTTCATTTCCCACGTCTCACCAGTGGCAGGATGTGCTGCCTCCAGCTGGGATGCAGTAATAAGACCTACGATAGCGGCGCATACTGCGGAGAAAATGTATACCAAAATTTTAACCTTATCAACCTTTACACCAGAAAGCTTTGCAGCCTTCTCGTTACCACCGATGGCAAAGATGTGCCAGCCAAATACGGTCTTCTTCAAAAGGATATGGGCGATAATGGCAATTACCACCAAAATCAAAGCACCAACAGGAATCTCAGCAATACGGCTGCCGAAGAAGCTGAAGCCAGTATTTCCCAGAGCCTCATTACCAGCCAAGCTGGAATAAGTTGCACCGTTGGAATGAAGCATTGCCCAACCACGGGCCATGTACATTGTACCCAGAGTTGCGATAAATGGAGCTACGCCAAACTTGGTAATGATGATACCGTTGAGCCAACCAATAAAGGCACCAACGATGATGGTGAGAATAACTACCATAGGAACGCTGAAGTAAAGGGTTACTCCGGCGAACTGGAGAGTTACACCATTCTGAATCATACCGCCGGCAATCATGCCGGCCAGACCAACCACGGCACCCACCGACAAATCGATACCGCCCGTAATAATTACATAGGTCATGCCGATAGCCAGAATACCATAAAGCGCTACGTGCTTTGCAAGCAGCAGCAAGGTATTAGTAGACAGGAAATTATCATTTGCAACGCTGAAGAAAATCAGCAGGAGCACCAATACAATCAAGGTACGGCCCTTCAGGAGGGTCATCATCAATGATGTTTTATCTTTAAACATTTTAAGTTATCCACCCTTCTTTAATTCTTCTTCCCAGAGTTATGCCCCTCATAGGAAGCCATAACCAGTCTGTCCTCAGTGATTTCATCTCCTGCAAGCTCTGCAGTCTTGATACCGTTGGAGAGGACAATGATGCGGTCTGCAATGGATTTGATCTCCTCCAGCTCAGAGGAAACAACCAGCAGTGAAAGACCTGCATCAGCGAAATGATTCATTATTTCAAATACATCGGTCTTGGCACCGATATCGATACCACGGGATGGCTCATCCAGAAGAAGAATCTTTGGATTAGTCATGATACCCTTACCAATAACTACCTTCTGCTGGTTACCACCAGACAGGGAAAGGATTGGCAGGCGCTTATCAGCAACCTTAATGTGGATTTCATCGATAATCTCGTCAATGTTGGCCTCTTCCTCTTTACTCTTGAGGAAAATGCCCTTGGCATAATTTTTCAAGCTGGACAAGGACAGATTCTTACCAATATCCATGGTCTGAACCAGACCTTCACGCTGTCTGTCCTCTGGGATAAGAGCAAAGCCGCGGTCAATCTGCTCGGTGATACTCTTGATATTCAAGGTTTCACCGTTAAGGATAACCTCACCGGTGTGCTCTGGACGAAGGCCCATAATGCACTCAAATATCTCAGTACGGCCGGCACCCATAAGTCCGTAAATACCAAGGATTTCGCCCTTCTTAAGCTGGAAGCTGACCTTATCAAGGAGCCAGCCGCCGCCCTTCTTAGGCAGTGACAAATCCTTAACCTCCAGAACTGTTTCTCTGGCGGACCAATCAATATTGCCAGCACGCTTAGGGTAGCTCTTGCCTTTACCAACCATCTTCTGTACGATCCAGGAAATATCAATATCCTCAACGGCTGCGCTGTCTACCAGCTTACCATCACGGAGAACGGTTACATAGTCACCGATCTGCATGATTTCTTCCAGACGATGGGAGATATAAACGATGGAAATACCTTCGGCTGTCAGCTCACGCATAATCTTGAAAAGTACCTGTACCTCCTGCTCACTAAGAGAGGAGGTAGGCTCGTCCATAATCAAAATCTTCAGATCATCCTGGATCAGATTACGGGCAATCTCGATCATCTGCTGCTGACCTACACGCAGGTCACCTACGATAGTATGAGGATCAAGCGGATGCTGGAGCTTTTCCATTATCCGTTTTGTTTCCTTAATGTGATATTCATTATCCAGACCAACAGTGCCCTTTTTGCGCTCCTTGGCCATGAAAATATTCTGATATACCGCAAGGTTAGGGAACAGATTCAGCTCCTGATGAATAATGCCGATACCATGCTCTCTGGCCTCAGTTACATCATCAAAATGAACCTTCTCCTCACCCATGAACAGCTCGCCTTCAGACTCTTGCTCAATTCCGGCTATGATTTTCATAAGGGTGGATTTACCAGCACCATTCTCGCCAATAAGTACATTTACCTTGCCCTTGTACACATTGAAGGAAACCTCATCCAAGGCTTTGGTACCAGGATAAATCTTGCTGATTTTTTCAGCGTGAAGGCAAACATCAGGCCCATTTGTTATATTGACTGCCATTTGCAGTTGCCTCCTTTACTTAACAATTAATTCTGCTGGGGTAACGAGAATTTCATCTGGCTTATCAACAGTGAATGCACCAGTGAATTCGA
Organism: Anaerovibrio lipolyticus DSM 3074; assembly: GCF_900141865.1. GTDB lineage: Bacteria > Bacillota > Negativicutes > Selenomonadales > Selenomonadaceae > Anaerovibrio > Anaerovibrio lipolyticus. The sequence goes on from NZ_FQYW01000021.1 coordinate 20,303, forward strand.
TGTTCTTGCCCTTAAGCTCAGTAACCTTTGCAGGGGCAATTACATCCTTTGCCACAACATCATGGATGCTCTGGGATATCTTAGCCCAATCTACCTGATTGGTGTAATCTTCATATTTAATAAAGCTGAGGCTGTCACGGATAGCTGCGCCCTTGAATACACTGCCGATCTGGATTTTAACCACCATAGGACCGTTGTATCCATCCAACTGAACAGTCATATAACCAGCTTTCTTTTCGGTGTTTACTTCAGTAACCTGTCCCTTGCCCTTTACAACAAAGCTCAGCTCACCGGAATCACCCATGGAATATTTGCCGTACTTGCTTGCTACGGACTTCAAAGTGCCATTTGCCTCAGTAAGAAGCTTTGGCAGCTCTACTGCCTTTTCCTTCAACTCTGGAACAGCCTGGGACTCCCAAATAGCCTCAACAGACTCAGCAGCGTTAAATGCCTTGTTGCCGGTAACTTCATCCTCATGACCGATCTGCACAACCTTTACGCAGCCAGTAAGAGAAAATACCATTACCAGACAGATCATTAAAATTAAACTAATTCTCTTCTTCATAATTGTGTACTCCTCGTTTTCCAATTTTCTAAGGAAAGAGGGTGAACCGCCTATTGTCCACCCTCACCTTTGCTCTTTATACCTTAAGAATTACTCTTTGTATACGAAAGCCTTGAGCTTGTCAACATTCTTTGCAGTGATAGCAATGCAGTCTACAAGCTGCTTCTCATCGAGGCCAGTGGAACCAGTCTTCAGATACTTATCAGCCTGCTCAACTGCCATTTCAGCAATCTTTGCAGCCTGCTGCAGTGCAGTACCGGTCATATCGCCAGCCTTGATTGCAGCAGCAGCCTCGTCAGAACCGTCAACGCCGATGATAGCGATCTTGCCCTGGAGACCTGCGTTCTTAACAGCAGCTACAGCACCAACAGCCATGGTGTCGTTACCGCAGATGATACCCTTAATGTTAGGGTTGGACTGGAGAATGGTCTCAGTCTTCTGGAAGCCTTCAGTCTGCTCCCAGTTTGCAGTCTGCTGAGCAACCATCTTCATGTCTTTATACTGGTCAATAACTTCATGGAATGCCTTGGAACGAACACCTGCGTTAGTATCGGACTCCTTACCGAGTAACTCAGCATATTCGCCCTTCTCACCCATCTTCTCAACGAATGCTTCAGCAATAGCCTTTGCACCCTGATAGTTGTTTGCTACAATCTGGGAGATTGCAACACCGCTAGCATTGATCTCGCGGTCAATCAGGAAAGTAGGGATACCAGCCTCACGAGCCTTCTTTACAGCAGCTACAGTTGCATCAGCACCTGCGTTGTCGCAGATGATTGCTGCAGCCTTATCGGAAATTGCATTCTCGAACAGCTCAGACTGCTTAGTTGCGTCGTCATCATGAGATACCATCTTTACTTCATAACCAAGAGCCTTTGCCTTGGCAGCTGCTGCATCAGCCTCAGTCTTGAAGAATGGATTGGAATGAGATGGAGTGATGATATAAATAATATTGGAGCCGCCTCCCTTAAGAGCAGCCTTATCCCCTCCATCAGCAGCTTTCTTGTCTGCACCGCAGCCGGCAATCAGCATCATCATCATGCAGAGAGATGCTACTAATGCCAAAACTTTCTTGAACTTACCCATCTTGTTTTTTTCCTCCTTTAAGATATAATTGGAAAACGTTTATGATTTATCAGGTTTAGGCTCCCTGCTAAATCCAATAATGTTATGTACGAGCCAATGTTCTCCTTATTGAACTCTCCCAACCCGATTTCAGTTGGTCTCTACGGTCCTGACTCATACCCGACACATAACTAATTCGAGATATTCCGTCAAAAACCTTCTTATTTTCATAAATTCCTACAGATATTCCCGCCGCATAGGCTGCTCCCATGGCAGAAAGCTCCTCAGAATCTGGAACCTCCACCGGCCTATCAAGGATATCAGCCTGGAATTGCATCAGATAATCATTTCGGGTAGGACCTCCATCAACACGAAGTCCCTTCAATGTCTTACCCGATTCTTCCTCCATAAGGGTGGCTATATCGGAAATCTGATAAGCTATGGAATCCACCACAGCCCTTACCAGCTCTGCTTTCCCTGTTACACGGGTAATGCCCGTAAACAGGCCCGTGGCCTCGCTGTCCCAATAAGGGGCTCCCAGGCCGGAAAAAGCCGGAACGAAATATGTTTTATCCACTGGATTTGCCTTCTTGGCCAAAGCCGCTGTTTCCGCCGCACTTTCGATAAGCTCAACATTATCCTTGAGCCATGTAATGGAGGCTCCAGTATAATTGATATTACCTTCAAGCACATACTCCGGCTTGCCATCAAGGCTCCAGGCCAGGGAAGTAACCAGTCCCTTTTGACTGCTTATTGGCTTTTCACCAATATTCATCATTACAGAGGAACCAGTACCATAGGTGGCCTTAATCATGCCTGGCAAATGGCATCCTTGTCCATATAAGGCCGCATGGGAATCACCAAATACGCCGTGAATTGGCACCGCCGTTTCAAAAAGTCCCCCGAAATCCGTGGTTCCATATAAAGCATTGGAATCACAAACCTCAGGCAACGCCGAAGCCTTAATCCCAAAGGCATTACATATTTCCTCATCCCATTTTAAACTGTTAATGTTGAACAGCTCCGTACGGGAAGCATTGGAAAAATCTGTTTTGTGCATCTTACCGCCAGTCAGCTTGTACACCAGCCAGCTGTCCATGGTTCCCACTGCCAATTTATCCTCATCCATTAAGGATTTTGCCTCGCCTACATTTTCTATAATCCAGGCCAGCTTGGCCGCCGAAAAATATGGGGATAAGGCAAGACCCGTATGGGCCTTAACCTTTTCACCAAAGCCATCCTTATCCAGTCGCTGGCAGATAGCAGCACCTCTGGCACACTGCCACACGATGGCGTTGTACACCGGTTTACCGCTTTCCTTATTCCAGGCCACGGAGGTTTCCCGCTGATTACTGATACCAACAGCAGCGATATCCTTGCTGTCCACCTTGGTTTCGGTCAACAGCTCTTTGGTAACCTCCAAAAGATTTTTCCATATTTCTTCAGGATCATGCTCTACCCAGCCCCGTTCATCTACTATCTGACGATGGCCCTTGTCCACACGGCATACAGCCTTGCCCTTCTCATCAAAGAGCAGAACCTTGGTGCCCTGGGTACTCTGATCTATTCCTAAAATGTATTTGGCCATATCACAGCTGCTCCGTTACTGTTTTAACAATACCTTCTGCATCAAGGCCATAATACTTAAATATTTCTCTTGATTTACCAGTTACCACCGGGGCATCCGGCAAAGTCAGATTTATAACCTTAACAGGAGCATTGGCTGCAGTAATCTGTGCCACCATGGAACCCATGCCACCATACATGGTGTGCTCCTCCACAGTAACTATCAGCTTGGTTTCCTTGGCAGCCTTGATAATTGCCTCCTTATCTATTGGCTTTACGCAGTACATATCAAGAACTCTCACGGAAATGCCCTTGCCTGCCAACTCCTCAGCTGCAGCCTTGGCATCCCCCACCAGTTCACCGCAGGCTATAATGGTAACATCTGTACCGTCCTTGACCAGGGTAGCCTTATCCAGTTCAAAAGGAACATTGCCTTCTTCGTATACATCCTCAACAGCATTACGGCCAATGCGGATGTATGCAGGCTTTTCATCCTTCAATACGCTTCTTATCAAAGCCTCAGTCTGGAAGCGGTCGCTTGGAAGATATACACGCATATTAGGCATGGAGCCCATAGTTGCAATATCAGTTGCGGAATGATGGGTCATTCCCAACGCTCCGTAGCTTACGCCGCCACTGATGCCAATCAGCTTAACATTGGTATTGGAATAAGCCACATCCACCTTGGCCTGTTCCATACTTCTTGTAGAAAGGAAGCTGGCTGGCGATACAGCAAAAGGCTTCTTGCCACATGCCGCCAAGCCAGCTGAGATGCCCACCAGATTCTGCTCGGCAATACCTACTTCCACGAACTGCTCCGGACGCTGCTCAGCGTAGGATTTCATTCCTGCAGAGCCTCTGGAGTCACTGCACAGAACAATAATATCCTTATCCTTTGCAGATTCTTCCAAAAGAACATCATTAATAACCTGCTTATTAGCTATCTTGTTCATAACTGGGCCCTCCTTTCATCAAGCTCCTTAAGGGCCTGCTGATATTCAGCCTCAGTAGGAACCTTGTGATGCCATGCTGCCTTGTTTTCAATGAAGGAAACGCCACAGCCCTTTGTGGTGTTGGCAATAATAACCGTAGGCTTGCCCTTGGTCTTTTTTGCCTCCTCCACTGCATCGTCAATTGCTTCCATATTGTTACCAGGAATGGAAATTACATTCCAGCCAAATGCGGCCCAACGCTCCTCCTGATCATCTGCGGTCATAACTTCCTCGGTAGTGCCGGAGATCTGAAGTCTGTTGCGGTCAACAAAGGCAGTCAGATTATCCAGTCCGTAGTGCGCACCGGCAGTAACAGCCTCCCAGTTGGAGCCCTCTGCCATTTCACCATCGCCCATTACGGCATAAACACGATAATCACGCTTGTCCATCTTGCCGGCCAAAGCCATTCCCACAGCCACGGACAATCCGTGTCCCAGAGAACCAGTATTCATTTCAACACCGTTAATCTTGTTGTTTGGATGGCCAATATACTTTGACAGATACTTGGAATAAGTATCAAAAAGCTCCTTCTTGTCGAAGAATCCCCTGTCAGCCAGTACACAGTAAAGGGCCTCCACAGAATGTCCTTTGCTCAGAACAAAACGGTCCCTGTTTGGATCGTCCATCTTGTCCGGAGCCACATTCATCTGCTTATAGTACAGGTCTACCAAAATGTCAGTAACACTAAGGTCGCCACCAATATGGCCGCATCCTGCGCTATAAATCAGCTCGATAATATCCTTGCGGATATCCAAAGCCTTTGCTTCAAGATTCATAGCTTACTCACCTCTCAAATACGCCTTAACCTCTTCCTCTATTGGGTCGTAAAGATCCGGCTTTACCCCAATATATTTACATGCCTCGTAAAGTACAGGCACAACATTCTTGTGAATACCTACGCAATGGTGGATATATGGTCCTTCAACCACTTTAGCCTCCAAGCGTTTAATGTTTTCAACCTCAATCCAGAGATAAGTTCCCATGCAGCGTGGCCCCTCAACGCCCTTGGCATTGCCAAGAAGCATGGAGTATTCGCCGTTGTCGCCGTCGAAGCGGCAAAGTGTAACATCACCATGACGCGCCTCAGCAGTAAGGGAACCCGGATGGTCAAATGCTAATGGATATGTGAGCTGAGCTTTTTCCTTGGCAATGGAAATTGGCCAAGGGCCACAATGCTGTAAAAGCTCGCCATTTTCAATATCAGGATGACGGATAGTCCAGTCAGCGAAGAAGGAACGGGTCTCACCCATGCCAGCTGCCTCCACCAGAAGTGCGGTAATGGCACCATGGATATCAGTTTCGCAAACTACAGGAATACCCTCATCATTCAACAGTGCATTGGCTGCACATGGCATAATGCCCAGCTCAGACTGGAGAGCGTTCCAGCACTGAATTGCTGCTGCATTACAGCCGTATTTCTTAATAAGGTTGGACATACCCACCTTGAGAGCTGCCACATTCTCAAGCTCATCGTCCTTAACCTTGATTTCCATTTTCTCACGGCAGTAAGCTACTACCTTCTGAACCTCTGTGCCCTCTTCCTTGGCAGCCTTCACGGCATCCATCAGTTCAGGCATTGGGATTGGAGAAAGCTGAATATTGAACTTCTCCAAAAGCTCGCCCTCGTTGCACATGGTGGTCCAGAAATCATATGGACGCGGTGCAATCTGGAGAATACGGATATGTCTAAAGGTCTTTACTATATTACATACTGCCAGGAAATCTCTGATGCCCCGCTCAAAAACAGGATCACTGAGGCGGCAGTTGGTCATATAAGTAAATGGCACCTGAAAACGACGGAGCACCTTGCCTGTTGCAAACAAACCGCACTGGGTATCACGAAGTCTTACGCCGTTTGGCTCAGGACGCTCATCAAGAGGTCCCCAAAGAAGAACCGGTACCCCCATGTCCTTGGCAAGACGTGCACATAAATACTCAGTACCAAAATTGCAATGAGGCAAAAATAGTCCGTCGATCTTTTCTTTCTTAAATTTCTCTACAATCTTTAAGCGATCGTTCTCATCGTAGAGAAGCCCCTCCTCGTTAATATCATCAATATCAACGAATTCAACGCCCAACTCCTCAAGGCGCTGACGGGTTAATCCACGATACTTAACTGCATCTGGAGCACTGAAGATACTGCGTCTGGTAGGCGCGTAGCCCAACTTGATTTTAACCATGTCATTTCCCCCTAAATAAAATAACACATCATTTATAATATAAAATTTTAGTTTTCACCTTATGGGTATCTTCCTAACCCTGTACAACGATCTCTTTTATTACATTCTCATTATAGCATTGAGTATATAAATTTTTCAATAAAATTTTAGTAAATTACGCATGATTTTTTATTATTTACCCGCTTTTTGGGTATGTATTGGGTATGTTTTACTTGTTTTCAGTATCAATCAATAGGTAAACGTTAAATGGTTTTATTCGTCTACAATTTTGATGTAAAAATTTCTTTTAAAATTTTATATATATTTTAGTATATTTTTATTGATTAATGCCCCCCATTTGACCATGCTAGGCTGAGATGATATTCTTTACTTAGTTTTCTATGGAGGTATTCTCGTATGAGTTTAGATGGTATTTCAATGCATCCACTGGCTATCGAGTTGGACAGGGCCATTACAGGCGGACGCATAGACAAGATAAATCAACCAAATAAGCAGTCTGTAATTCTTTCCGTTAGACAGCCAGGCAAAAATTATTTGGTTCATATTTCAATAAATCCCCAGAACCCTGCGGTTCATATTATCGAAAAGGCACCAGATAATCCACCGGAGCCACCTATGTTCTGCATGGTTCTCCGCAAGCATATAGAAACCGCCCGTATAGCCCGGGTATATCAGCATAGTCTTGACCGTATCATCATACTGGACATGGATGTGCTGGCTGCCGGGGGACAAATCGTTACAAAATCCCTGGTGGTTGAGCTTATGGGCAAGTACAGCAACATTATTCTGGTGCAGGATGAGAACATCATTGATGTACTGCGCAGAGTTGGAGCCAACTCCAGCCGCATCAGAACGGTTTTGCCGGGAGACCCATATATTCTGCCACCAATACAGAATAAAATGGATATTTTAGAGTGTTCTATGGATGATGTGGTTGCATCCATTAAATCCAAGGGGGAACTGAAGCTCAGCAAGGCTATTCTCGACACCTGCCTTGGCTTTGGCCCTGTTACAGCAAAGGAAGCCGCCTATTTGGCAGGACTTCCCCACAACCAATTGGTAAGCGAGCTGGATGATAGTGATTTTTCTTCCCTAAAAAGTGCTTTGGCGGAAATTAGTGTTGCCTTCAAGGAGCCCTGTGGTGAAGCCTGTCTTGTGGTGGACGCCAATCAGAAGCTGTTGGCCACTGCCTCCTTCCCGCTGCACTACTACATTAACGACACAGTTGTAAAATTTCCAACTATAAGTGAAATGCTGGCCAAGGCCTCCAGTATTGCCGGCAGCTTCCAGCTACCAGATCGGGACCGTTTCAAAAAACTCATAAAAAATGAGCTGAGCCGTGCCCAGCACAAGGTAGATAAGCTGAAGGACGATATTGCCGCTGCAGACAATGCTGAGGAATACCGCATAAAGGCAGATAACCTTATGACATATCAGTATCAGCTGAAGGACCGGGAGGATGCCACAGTTACGGTTACGAACATATACAGCGAATCCGGAGAAAGCATCTCCATCGCCATGGATCAGCGTCTTTCCGTCAGTGAAAATGTTCAGGCCTATTACAAAAAATACGATAAGCTGAAGCGAGGCAAGGAGCTTTTGGAAAAGCAGCTGGAAAAATGTCTTGATGATATCAAGTATCTGGCTTCAATTGAAACCTCCCTTGAGGCATCCACTTCCCTTGCAGAGATAAATGATATAAAAACAGAGCTTATCACCAATAACATCTTAAGGGAAAATCTAAAGAAGCATGCCTCTGTGAAGCAGTCCCAGCCATTTAAATTTACAGCCCCTGACGGTACCACTATCCTGGTGGGCAAGAACAATTACCAGAATGACCGTCTTACCTTCAAGGTAAGCAATCCAGGAGACATTTGGCTCCACACTCAAGAGATTCCAGGCTCCCATGTAATTATCCGCTGTGACGGGGATGAGCCATCTGAGGATACACTGCTGCTGGCCTCCTATCTGGCAGTTCATTTTTCCCAGGCGGCCAATTCTTCAAAGGTGCCGGTGGACTACACCCGTTGCCGTTTTGTAAAGAAGCCTGCTGGGGCAAAGCCTGGCTTTGTAATTTTTACCAACCAAAACACCCTGTATGTAACCCCAGAGGATGAGGTTCTTACTCCAATTCTTCTGCAGGCAAAAGAATAACGTAAAAAACATATTCTCAATGCTAAAAAGGACAGCCGATTCATCAATGATGATGAATCAACTGTCCTTTTAAAATACCGTTAATGCCTAAATTATGAAAGCGGCCTTATTTCTTTTCGTCCTTTAAGACCTTAATATCTTCAATACCATAGAACATGCACAGCCCATGCTTGGTCACGCCGTTATCAAAATCCACAAAGAACACATGACGCAGTGCTCTGTTTGTCATCTTGATAGGCTCCATGTAGGCAATAGCCTCACCATTGGCAGCAGTTTCTTCCACAATGGCAATACGGGCCTCATGCTCCTGCTGCATGGTGTACATCACCATGGTTGCCGCAGAAATTGTGAACAGGCCTATACCAAAGGCACCGGCGTACAGGAGCTTTGCAGTATATTTTTCATAATACTGACGAATAACAGGCTCCCTGAATACCGCAATGGCCGCAATAATAATCATAACCACGGAGCTGAAGGTTGCTCTGGCCGGGAAGGTTGGTGCCGCCATCATTACCATATTATTTAACAATGCCAGTACCAGCATTACTCCTGCATACCTTACAGATTCATAGGCATCCCAGATTTCTTTTGCCTTAACATTTGCAGTAAGGAGCTTAATATTCTCCTTGGAAAGCCCCAGTTTCTTCTTGGCAATGGCATAAATAAAGAAAATGATAAACCAGTAAATGGCCATTTCCTCAAAACCACGGAAGATGTTATTCACCTTATCCACTACCCCCGGATCTGTAAGTCCCGCAGGAACCATTACCAGAGAATAGAGCACATCCCTTATGGCCCAAGCCACAAAGCTGCCATTGAAATAAGAAATAACCAAAAGCACAATGAGTCCCAGAAGAATCCACTGGCCCACAGTTACCTTGCTGTCAACGGCTTTCAGGGTAACCCCCTTCTTTTCCGCCAACACTATTTTAAAAATTCTCCAGGCAATAAGGAGAGCCAATATAATAGGCAAAATGTAGAGCACCATTTCACCATTGCCGGCAAACTGATTGCCTATATGGGTGAGAATGCCTTTGCCCTTTCCCTGATCATCATAACGGACAAAATTTCCTGGAGCTGCCACCAAGCCGATCAGTCCAATCAAGGCACCAAAGCAGCCAGCAGGCATCCAACAAAGGAGATTATGCTTTTTGTGGAAGCACCAGCTTATAAGAGCAGTGACACCCACCACAGTAACCGCCAGATTTTCCACTGACCAACCGGCAATCACTCCCAGCAAAAGCATAGGAACTAACATCCAGCCTTTAAGTACAGACTCTCCCTTTTTTAATGAGAGATTATACGGAAGCAAGAACAGGGCCACTGGTACTGCAGACCACAAATACACTGTGGAACCACTTTTCCAGATTGCCACCTCGCCGAAATGTGGGAAGGACAACCACGCCAAAAGGCTGGCAATGGCCACCATAATCGGCTCCCCGGAGAGCTTGATTTCACGGCGGGCATGGAAATATATCAGCACCACCAAAGCCACAAACATCAAGGCATTGGCAATATCAAACCAGATTTTCCCCAGCCACAGGAACAAATCAAGACAAAATACAGTAAACATACGGCCCCCGTGCAGCATATAATGCACATAGCAGGAGCGGAGCACATCATTAAAATTTACGATATGTTCAGCCGTGGTATAAATCATTGAATAATCATAATCATCACGATGGAGAGGCATCAATATATTAAGCATCAGCATCAGTAAAAACAGCCCTGCCAATATTAAGCCAACCTGCCAAATATTATTTTTATCCTGAGACAAAACCTTACACTCCTTAACTTTTAGTTACCTCCGGCTTTTTTACCGGACTATCATATATAACCTTAATCCCGTTATATTCATCCACCAAATACGCCGGACGATGCTTGCTCTCAGTAAATACTCTGCCCAGATATTCACCAATGATTCCCAAGGACAGAAGCTGCACGCCCCCTAAAAACAGCATTACAGTTATCAAGGTGGGATATCCTGCCACCGGGTCACCATAGCACAGAGCGTTAAACAGCACAAAGCACATATACCCCAACGCCAAAACGGAAACCCCCATACCCAGCATGGTTGTCATTCTCAGAGGTGCTGTAGTAAAGGAAGTTATACCCTCTATGGCTAAATTGCACAATGACAGATAGTTCCAGGTGGTTTTGCCATAGGCTCTTGGTTGAACATGGAAAGGGATTTCCTTTTTTCTATAGCCCACCCAAGTGTACATTCCCTTGGTAAACCGCTGATTCTCACGCATAAGGCGCAAAGCTGCCACGCAACGCTTGTCCAAAAGGCGGAAATCTCCCACATCCCGCTGAAGCTTAATCTTTGAAACAGAGTCCATTCCCAAATAAAACAGATTAGCCGCCGTTCTTTTAAGCCACGCCTCATCATCACGGCCGGTACGCTTGGCACATACATCATCATAGCCCTTGCGCCACCAGTCAATCATTTCCGGGATGAGCTGTGGTGGATGCTGTAGATCCGCATCCATAATAATAACAGCGTCACCCTCTGCATAATCAAGTCCCGCCATCATGGCAGGCTCCTTGCCAAAGTTTCTGGAAAGGCCAATATAGGACACATCCTCATGGTCAGCCGCCAGTTCCCTGATTTTTAGCAAGGTATCATCGGTACTGCCATCATTTATAAAGAGATAACGAAACTCACAGTCCTTTATATCCTTTAAGACATCAGTTACCGCCGTATAAAATTGTTCCACGCCCTCCTGCTCATTATAGCAGGGAACTATGATTGTTATTTTATCCATAGGTTCCTTTGTCTCCTTAATTCTCTGTTCCCAGTGAACTAAAATTGGTTATTTCCACCTTCTGGGCTTTAATCAGCTCCATTACAGCAGGTGAAATCATGGCGCCAAATTCCGCCTCAAAATCATGGTCCCAGCCAGTATCAGGAATCAGCTGCTTATTATCAATACCCGGGTGCATCATTACCTCGGTGGTTCCAGGCTTCAGACTCTTAATCACTCCCAAAAGGTTATCCTCAGATACTGCTTCACCGGCCACAATACCGGCAAAATAATCAGGAAAAGCAATATTTCTGCTTTTTGCCTTGCCACCTGCTATCATGGCCAAGGTGCCCAGGCCAACGCGGCCAATAAGCTGTCCTATACCTCCAAACTCACCGCTGAAAAGAGGTGCCTTAGGTATACGGACTGCCCTAATGCCAGCTTCCTTAGCCAAATCCAAAACCACATTAATCACGCCGGGCAGTGTGTGCATGTGCTGGTGACTATCCACGTGAGTCAGATTAAGCCCCGTATTTTGCATCTTTCTCAACTGGGCACTTAGCTCTGCACGAACCTCCTGCATATTGACATGACCAGAAACCAGCTTCTTCACAAAAGCAGTATGGTCTTCTACAAATACCCCTTCCTCTGTTACCAGAGAAGGGATTTCAGATGGTGGCAATACCGGGTATCCATTTACCAAGGTAAAATGTATTCCCACTCCAAGCTGAGGATGGCTTTTACCTATTTCCACCGCGGAGTCAAAGGCTTTGGCTCCTGGCATCAAGGTGGCAGAACGCAAAATCCCCTTTTCCACAGCCTGCTCCACCGCTTTATTTATAAGCTCATGCCGACCAAAATCGTCAGCATTAACAATTAATCGTTTCAAAAATCTCAATCCAATCTAAAAAACTGTTTTTCACATCAATGTCTAACTAAAATATTATACCGCAGATAGCCCATTTTTTCCATTTTATGAATAATATTATCACATTCAAAAGGACGGCCCTCAGACCGCCCTATAAGCCTTTTATTTGTATCGTTCCGGCCAACAGGCCTTCAGATATTCACCGATTCTTCCTTCCCTGCCGTTAGCAGTGGGATGATAATATGTGGTTCCCTTAAGAGCATTAGGAAGATATTGCTGCTTCACAAAATGATATGGGAAATCATGGGCATATTTGTAATTAATACCATGCCCAAGCTTGGCTGCCCCCTTGTAATGTGCATCCCTAAGGTGTTCCGGCACTGGTCCACAGTTACGATGACGCACATCTGCCAAAGCAGCATCTATAGCCATATAGGCCGCATTGCTCTTAGGAGCTGAAGCCACATAGGTTACGGCCTCAGCCAAAGGAATCCGGGCCTCCGGCATCCCCACAAACTGTACTGCCTGCACAGCCGCCATGGCTACTACCAGGGCGAAGGGATCCGCATTGCCCACATCCTCAGCGGCGCAAATAGCCACCCTGCGGGCAATAAAATTAAGGTCCTCTCCCGCTGCCAGCATTCTTGCCAAATAATGAATAGCCGCATCCGGATCACTGCCCCGCATACTCTTTATAAAGGCGGACACCGTGTCATAATGGTTATCTCCCTTTTTATCGTAAGTCTGGATTCTCTCCCCCAAAATAGTATGGAGAAGCTCAATATTAATTTCACTGCCATCATCAATCATGGCAGCTGCCTGTTCCAAAAGATTCAGTGCCATACGCCCATCCCCGCCTGATAACTGGGCAATGGCCTCCACAGACTCATCAGTAATGTTAAGGTTCCTGGAGCCAAGTCCCCGTTCCTTATCCTCCATGGCCTGCTTAAGCATACGCATCAAGTCCCTATCGGAAAGGGAACTAAGTCGTACGATTCTGACACGACTCAGCAGAGCATGATTAACCTCAAAAAATGGGTTCTCGGTGGTGGCTCCAATCAAAATAAGGCGTCCGTCCTCCACATAGGGAAGAAGCACATCCTGCTGACTCTTGTTAAATCGATGAATCTCGTCAACAAACACAATGGTTCGTTTCTGATAAAAGCGACGAGCTTCCGCCGCCTCATCCACGATTTTTCTGATATCCCCTATACCAGCAGATACAGCATTGAGCTTTTTGAAATTGCTGTTGGTAAGGGATGCCACCATTTGGGCCAGAGTAGTCTTTCCCGTTCCCGGTGGCCCATAAAGAATCATGGAAGGAAGCTGGTCCCTCTCAATCATTTTTCTCAGATACTTGCCCTTGCCTACGGCCTCCTCCTGACCTATAAACTCGTCAAAATTCCGGGGACGCATACGCTGGGCCAATGGCTCGTATTTTTTGCTGTCGTTTTTTTCTGCCGTAGCAAACAAATCCATACCTAAATCCATATCGTTCACTTACTTTCCCGTCGAACCAAAGCCACCTGTTCTTTCAGCCCCCACGCCGGCAGAATCACCATCTACTGTGAGATACTTATAAAAAATTCCCTGGGCTACTCTGGTTCCTTTGGCAATAAAAAAATTCTTTTCCCCATGATTAATGAGAGGCACCATAATATGCCCCTCATTTTCAGGATTGTTATAATAATCCGCGTCAATAATCCCCTGGCTGTTCACACAGGAAACAGAATTCTTGATGGAAATGCCGGAACGCACATGAATCCCCAGATACTCATCATTTTGCATATATGCTTTGAGGCCCGTAGGCACCAATACCACCTTATGGGGCACCAGAGTCACATTCTCAGCGGCCTCAATATCATAGCCGGCACTGGAGCCAGTTTTTCTGCCAGGCAATTTTATACCCTTGCCTTCATAGGCACTTACAATCTGAAAGCCTCTAATCTTATCTGTCATTTGTAAAAAACTCAGTCTTTCTTTTCATCAGTAATATTTTCCACAGGACGTCCCATAGTAATGGTAGAAATGGCATGCTTATATACCATCTGCTGTTTGCCCATGGAATCAATAATAACCGTAAAATTATCAAAGCCCTTTACAAAGCCTTTTATCTGAAAGCCATTCACCAAATGAATAGAAACCTGGATATTTTCCTTACGAACCTGATTTAAAATACTGTCCTGCAAATTAATAACCTTTGCTGTCATAAAAATTACCCCCATTATCCTTTAAAAAATCTAGCTATATTCCAGGAAACATTATCTACAAGTCCCCGTTCCCTATAGAGGGCCGGATGATACCAATGCACATAAGGCATTTTTCTATACCAGGTCAGCTGCCGTTTGGCAAAGTGTCTGGTTCCCTTTTTTATATCATCCACTGCCTGCTCCAGGGTGCCTGTTCCCCGAACATAATTAACCATTTCCTTGTAGCCAATACCACGCATGGACTGACTTTCAGGAGACACACCACTGTTTAGCAAATTACGGACTTCTTCTGCCAGTCCCTGCTGCAGCATCATGTGGACTCTTCTGTTTATTCTATCATAAAGCTCCGAACGGTGCCAAATCAGACCCGCCACATACACATCATAAACAAGGCCCTTTTCCTTTTGTGTGGAAATCTGCTCTCCTCCCAAATGATAGACCTCCAGAGCCCGCATAACCCTTCTTAAATTATTTACATGGATCCGTTCTGCCGCCTCTGGATTTATTTCCCGCAGCATATCGTGAAGGTACTGCTTTCCCTTTTCCTCTGACAGCTTCTCCAGCTTAAGCCTGTATTCATCATCTCCGGCAGTATCATTAAACTGATAGCCCTCCAGCAATGACTTTATGTAGAGTCCTGTCCCACCTGCCAAAATTGGCAGCTTTCCTCTGTTATTGAGGTCCGTAATAATGGGCTTTACTCTATCAATAAAATCAGCCACATTAAAGGATGCATCCGGTGGCAGTATATCTATCATGTGATGAACCACTCCATCCCGTTCCTTCTTATCCGGCTTGGCTGAACCAATATCAAAGCCCTTATATACCAGCTGGGAATCCCCGGATATAATTTCTGTATCAAATTGCTTTGCCAGCTCTATGGAAAGCCCTGTCTTGCCTGAGGCAGTAGGCCCCAAAACCACAATCAATCGTTCTCTCTTCATTCGATACACACACTCCAATGAGTATCAGCCATTTTTAAAATGTTTTGTGAATCCGAAAATGTTTCCCTCCGCGTTTAAAACAAAATGGCTGCTGCTCATAATGATACACCACAAGCAACAGCCACGCAATTATACATTTTTATTTCTTGATCATGTCATGCTCCATCATGTATTCCGCAATCTGGAGAGCATTCAGGGCTGCACCCTTGCGAATCTGGTCACCACATACCCAGAAGTTAAGACCATGGTCAATGGAATAATCCTTACGGATACGTCCAACCTCTACATCATCCTTGCCGGAGGTCTCAAGAGGCATAGGATATTCCTGCTCATCAGGGTTATCTCTCAGAATAACACCAGGGAACTTGGCAAGAACCTCACGGGCCTTCTCCACGGAAACCTCGTCCTCAAACTCAACATTTACGGACTCAGCATGGCTGCGATATACAGGAACGCGTATAGTGGTTGCAGTAATGCGCATATCCTGATCGTTCATAATTTTCTTGGTCTCGTCAATCATCTTCATCTCTTCCTTAGTGTAGAGATTTTCCTTGAAGACATCAATCTGAGGAATCAGATTAAAGGCAATCTGATAGTGCTTCTTAAGGGCTGCACCAGGGAGAATGTTGGCAACAACCTCCTTGCCATCATTAATATCCTTCACCTGCTGCTCCAGCTCAGCCATAGCTTCCTTGCCACCGCCGGAAACTGCCTGATAGGTGGAAACAACCACGCGCTTAATCTTGGAAACATCATAAAGAGGCTTTAAGGCCATTACCATAATAATGGTGGAACAATTAGGGTTGGCAATGATGCCCTTATGCCAGGAAATATCCTCTGGATTTACCTCTGGAACAATAAGAGGCACCTCAGGGTCCATACGGAAGGTACTGGAATTATCAATAACCACAGCACCAGCCTTGGCAGCAGCAGGACCAAGAGTCTTACTGATGGAGCCGCCTGCAAAAAGAGCAATATCCACGTCGTTAAAGGAATTTTCAGTGGCTTCCTCCACGGTGTACTCCTTGCCCATAAACTGGATTTTCTTGCCAGCAGAACGCTTGGAAGCAAGCAATTTAAGATTTGCAAATGGGAACTTGCGCTCCTCTATAAGATTCAGAAACTCCTGACCAACAGCACCGGTAGCACCAAGAATGGCAACATTATACTTCTTCATGTTTTGTCTCCCCTTTAAATGTAATATATCAATAAACAGTCAATAAATTATCAAAGCTTAGTCTATAAAACTCGTTCCGGCTTAATCCATAAACGCTTCTGAGTTTAGTCCATGAACTTATCCAAGCCAATAATAAGGCCCTTGTGACCTAAAATACTCTTGGCAGCAAGGCATACACCTGGCATAAAGGACTCACGGTTCAGTGAATCGTGACGAATAGTCAGTGTCTGACCAAGACCTCCGAAAATAACCTCTTGGTGGGCCACATAGCCCGGCAGGCGTACACTGTGAATGTGCATACCGTCCACATCTGCACCACGGGCACCAGCAACCTTTTCCTTCTCGTTAGGATTACCCTGAACATGGGCCTTGCGAACCTCGGAAATGAGGGCTGCCGTCTGAAGTGCAGTACCAGATGGTGCATCCAGCTTCTTGTCGTGGTGAAGCTCTATAATCTCCACCTCCGGCATATATTTGGCTGCCTGTTTGGCCATCTGCATCATCAAAACGGCACCAATAGCAAAATTAGGAGCAATAAACACTGGGGTGTCATTGGCCTCAGCCAATTTAGCCAGCTCCTGCTTCTGATCATCGGAAAGGCCGGTGGTACCAATAACTGGAGCCACCTTATTCTTCAGAGCCACCTGGGCACTGCCAAATACCACATCGGGAATAGTAAAGTCCACCATTACCTGTGGCTTTACACTATCTATAGTAGTCTGTAAATCTCTGGTAAAGCTGACGCCGCATTTAGGAAGGCCTACAGTCTCCCCCGCATCTCCTTCACCAACTATATCAACAGCGCCCACCAGATCAAGGTCCTTATCCTCAAGAACAGCCTTTACAACAGCCTGACCCATGCGACCGTAAGCGCCGTTTACTAATACCTTTATCAACGCAAACCCCTCCGTAAATTATGATTGTCCACTACTGACGCATATAGACATCACATATTATTTTATATACAATAATACTGTTTGGCAAGAAATTTTTTGTATTTTTCCATTCACAATATACATATGTCTATAAATACGCAATTCAAGTTACACTATTTTATGTATTTAAGGACTTACTAATAAAGAAAGGTGGAGTAAAGCTTGAAAATTAATCTTCCCCAGCTGTATTTCAGCAAGCTGATGCGAGCCATTACAGAATTTGAGCTTATTGAAAACGGGGATAATATAATGATTGGTGTGTCCGGTGGCAAGGACAGCATCTTTCTGGCCTATGCCATGGCTATGATGAAAATGCGTTTAAAAAAGGACTTCTCCTTAAAGGCTATTACCATAAATCCCATGTTTTCCGAGAATTTTGGTGAAGGTGTGGAACGCATCAGAGCATTTATGAAGGAGCTGGACATCCCCTTCGATACAATTGACGTGGATATTGCAGGTACCATTGAAGCTCAAAATGGAAAGGACCCATGCTATTCCTGTGCCTTTTTCCGCAGGGGTGCCGTGAACCGTTTTGCCAAGGAGCATGGCTGTAATAAAGTTGCCTACGCCCACCACCATGACGATGCGGTGGAAACTTTTTTTATGAGCCTGCTTTATTCCGGCCAAATTCATACCTTTACGCCAAAGACCTACTTGGACAAGATGGATGTTACTGTAATACGTCCTCTGGTGTATTTTAGGGAGCAGGAAATCATTGATGCCATCGAGTACCATGGCTTCCAGCCTGTGACCTCCCCTTGTCCTTATGATGGTCACACCATCCGCCAAACCGTAAAGGAGCTTATAGCTTCCATGAGCAAGGACAATCCCCAGCTCTATCCTCATCTGGCCTCTGCCATGAGAGAAAATGCCGTAGGTGAACTGTGGCCCGCTGCCAAAAACCGCAAGGAAATGCAAAAGGCCTATTACAGCTACATGTACGGAGACACCTCACCCCCCCTGCGGGGACCTTCCCCTCAAGGGGAAGGCAACTAATAAAAAAGACAAGTGCGGGTCTATACCACAGACCAACACTTGTCTTATTTTTATTTTCATTGCGCCGGCTTCAACATCTTCTCGTAATCCTCCACGCAAAGAGGACGGCTGAAGTAGTAGCCCTGAATCATATCGCAGCCCAAATCCTTCAAAATATCCACCTGGAATTTTTCCTCGATACCCTCGGCCACAGTCTTGATACCCAAATCCTTTGCCATCATCATCATATAACGAACAACAGCAATATCCTGATTTGACATATTAATGGTCATGGAATCAAAGAAACTCTTATCAAATTTCAAAATATCCAGCGGAATCCTGTTTAGAAGACCCAAGGAGGAACAACCAGTTCCAAAATCATCCATGGCTATCTTGAAGCCAAGCTTATGTATCTCATTAATGAAATCTATTACAACATCCTCATCGGTTCCGGTTGAGCTTTCCAAAACTTCAAATTCAATCAAATCCTGAGGTATGTCGTACAGAAACAATTTTTCCTTTACAAACTGCAGATACCCGGCACCATTTTGCATGGTTGGACGGGTCACGTTTACAGAAATAGGATAAATCTCCAAGCCCTTGGAACGCCATTCGCAAATATTCTGGCACACCAAATCCATTACATGCATATCAAGACGCACTGCATTACCATCCCGTTCAAAGAGAGGAATAAATTTCCCTGGTGGCATAAAGCCCATTTCATCACTATTCCAACGAATCAGAGCCTCAGCTCCTCCATGCACAGCCTCATCACCGCCAATACAGAACTTAGGCTGATAATACATCATAAATTCCCCTCGTTCTATGCCAATAAGGAAGGCGTCCTCAATTTTCTTTTCCTCAAAAATCTCCCGACGCATACTCTCATCAAAAAGATAAACTGTATTAACATTTTCAGATTTGCCTCTTTTTCGGGCAATATTTGCATTGTCAGCAAATCTGGCTGCCAGTTCCCGGCACCTTTCCTGAAGCTCGTCAGGGGTGCACCCCTCCAAATCCTCACGCAACTCCTTGGCACATATACGCATACCACCGGCAGAGAAGGAAATCATGTGGTTGTAGATTCCGCCATGCAAATTACTTTGAATGTCCTCATCATTTGTGGAAACCAGCTCCATGGACACATTGTCCAGTATGTTGCGAATACGTCTGTAATCCTTGCTCCTTTCCTGGCTTTTTAAAAGCATATAGAAAACATCACCATTTATACGGTAGCACTGCTCCCCTTCCTTAAGATTATTGGAAAGCATTTCACCTACCATCCTGATAATCTTGGTTCCGCAGGCAAAGCCAAAAACATCATTTACCGCCTTGAACTTGTCAATATCCAGAGTCACCATAATGTAATCCTGCTCATTTTTGCTGTCAGAAAGAAGCTCCAAAAAGTCCTTATTGTACCCAACTATACTTGGCAGCTGCGTAACATTATCCTTTATGTTACGCTCATGATATTCATGTATTCTCTTTTTCTCCACCAGTATGGAATATCCTGCACTAATAGCCACCAGCAAAAATATGGCCACCAGACCCTTGTTCAAATAATTGGCTATTGCCAGTGATTCAGCCTTTGGCAAAACAGACATCAGCTGAAATTCCATATAATTGCTGAGAGCAAAAAGCCCCATACTGGTGATAACGGCCAATACAATTATTATATTGCTTCGTTGCATAGCTATCTTACTCATAGGAAGTTTGCCCCTCCTTCTTTTTTCTGGCCAGCGAGGCCATTATACCGAAAGCACAAATCAATGAGAAAATTCTGAATATCATCTGAATGGCCTCCAACAAGGCCTCATTATCTGCTCCAGTTACCGATTTAACCGCATTTACATCCATAACAATAGTTACTATGGCCATGGAAAAGGCCTGACCAATAAGCCGCATGGTAGCCAGCAATGAAGATGCAGTACCATAATACTTAGGCTGACAGGCTCCCAAAATCGCATTATTGTTTGGCGATGAAAATAATGCAAAGCCTATGCCAATAATCATCAGTATAAATCCTACAATCACCAACGAGCTGTCTTTGTGAAGCCACGACAGGGCAAACAGCCCCACACTGTTAATCGCCATACCCACGGAGGCAACTACCCCCGGATCAATTCTGTCAGATAAAGCTCCCGCCTTTGGTGACAATATAGCCATCATAAGGAACTGCAAAAGAATAATACTGCCTGCCACAGCTGCACTAAGGCCACAAATAACCTGTAAATACATGGACACCAAAAAGCTGATGGCAAAGGTTGCAGCATAATGGAGCATGGCCGCCAGATTACTGCACGTAAATACCCGGTTTCCAATAAACATATTTACATCCAAAATAGGATGCTGATTTTGACGCTCCACATATATAAATACCCCCAAAGACACCAAGCCGGTGACAAAGAGACAACCCCCAAAGGTATCCGTAATTTTTGAAAAGCCATACAAAATAAGGGGGATGGTAATCATATAGCAAAGACTTCCTATGTAATCAAAGGGAGCCCCCCTGTCTCCATACCATTCTTCCTTTACCTTCAGCATAAAAATCAAGCCCGAAGCTGCCACCATTCCCGTAATAAAGAAGAACCAGCGCCAGCCAAGATATTCACAAATGAAGCCACCAAGAGCCGGGCCACAGGTAAGTCCCACATAAACCGACGCTGTCTGATACCCCAAAATGCGTCCCCGCTCCTTCTTGTCAAAGACAGAGGCCAGCACTGCCATTCCGGGACCAAAAACCATGGCCATTAGCCCTCCCTGTATAAATCGTATATCCATAAGAAAATCTATAGAGGTGGCAAAGCCTGCAATCAAAAGAGTAATGGAGAACATGACTATACCAATTTTATATAAACGCTTACGTCCCAAAATATCAGCAGCCTTGCCCAAAGGCAGATTAAATATGGCGGAACCAAATAAATAGGCCGCTGCAACCCAACTAAGGTCACCTGTCATGGCCTCAAAATCCCGCCCTATGGACGGCAAAGCCACATTTATTCCACTGCCCACCATGGAGCCTATGAAAGACGTTATCATAACTGCGTATAAAACGTACTTCTGCAAATCATCATCCCCAGCTTTTACTCTTAGTATAATTTTACAATAAAATAAGTAATTATTCTACGATAAAAGCGAGTTTGTATCCTGTAAAAAAAATACCAGGCCATAACCACAGCCTGGTATAAAATATCAAAATATACACTATTAATATTTAAACTTACGGGCTTCTACATTCAGCTCCTCTGCCAATTCAGCCAAAGAATGGGCTGCAGCGGCAATTTCTTCGTTGGAAGCAGATTGCTCCTCCGTAGCAGCCGAAATAGTCTGAATCTGACGGGAGGTATCACGGCTAACCTTATCAATGGAATCAACAGCCTCTACAATGCTATTGGCTCCACTGGATACAGTACTAACAGAAGAATCAATTTCCGTCATCTGGTCACTAATGTTGCCTACCTTGCTCATGATAGCCCGGAACTGCTCACCAACATTACGAATGGCTTCAATACCTTCCTTAACATCGTTAGTACCAGTTTCCATGGTCTTAACAGCCTTTTCTGTCTCTCCCTGGATACCACCAATACGTGTTCTGATTTCCTCCGCAGATTCCTGAGACTGTTCAGCCAACTTACGGACTTCCTCTGCTACTACTGCAAAGCCGCGTCCTGCCTCGCCGGCACGGGCAGCCTCTATAGCCGCATTCAGTGCCAGAAGGTTCGTCTGCTCTGAAATAGCAGTTATAGCATCTACGATTTCACCAATCTGCTGGGACTTCTCACCCAACTGAGCTACAACAGATGCAGACTGGGTCACGCTTTGCTCAATGTTGTTCATTTTGGATACAGCATCCTCCATCAGCTTTTCGCCCTTTTCTGCAGCCTCTGCCGTAGAATTGGTAGCTTCTGTAACCTTCTTTGCCTTTTCGGCCATGCTGTTGATATCACTGTATACCATATCCACATTTTGCTTGGCGGTATCAATATCCGTGAGCTGGTTTATCGCCATCCTTAAAGCTCATCAATGCGCCATCCTTGTGGGCTGCAATCATACCCAGGATAGTAGGATCATCACCACCCATAGCAAGGTTGCTACGGGTCATAACTGCCTCATGGGTTCCACCGGCATTTGTCAGAACCTGACCTGCAGCCTTCGACATGGACTTACGGCCCTCAACCCACTCGCCAATCTCGCCTTTTTCTGACTGAACAACAGCCACCAGCTCTGCTTCTACACTCTCCTCTACAGTATTGTTGGAAGAAACTAAACCAATAATGGAGATAATCGCCATCAGCAAGCCACAGCCTACCGCCAACAATACAAATTTTTGTTTTAGTCTCATGGATAAACACCTCTCTAGTAATAATAATTTAACTTAGCCACAGACAATAAAATATTATTTCTCCTTTTTATTTCGACATTATAGTTGTAAACCCTTTAAATAATTATTTTTTTTGAAAATACTTTCACCCATTTTAAATCACCCATACTGGGCGAACCAAAAAGCTGGAACACTTTGAAATATCAAAGCTTCCAGCCTTTTAAATCATATATGCTATTAATTAACCAACCTGAGCAGTCAAAACCTCCACAGCCTTTTCCAGTGCAGAATCCAGATTTTCAGGCTTCTTGCCGCCAGCCTGGGCCATATCCGGACGGCCGCCGCCGCCACCACCAACAACAGCAGCAGCTTCCTTGATAATCTTACCAGAATGAGCACCCTTGGCCACAGCTTCCTTGGAAGCCTTAACCACAAGGTTAACCTTGTCGCCATTAACAGTACCAAGAACCACAACGCCGTTGGTAATCTTGCCACAGGTCATATCTGCAATGCTTCTCAGATCATCCATATCAGCAGCATTGACAGAAGCAGCAATTACGCTGACCTCGCCCACGGTCTTCACCTGATCGGTGAGAGCAGCAGCATCTGCCTTGGCCTTTTCGGCATTAACAGCATCCAACTGCTTCTGGAGATCCTTGGCCTGGGCAGCCAGAGTCTCAACATGGGATACCAGCTCATCCTCACGGCACTTCAGGGCAGCAGCAGCATCAGCGACCTGCTGAGCCTTGGCGTTGGCATATTCCAGAGCCTTACGGCCAGTGATGGCCTCAATACGGCGTACACCAGCAGCCACACCAGTTTCAGATACAATCTTAAAGAGACCAATCTGCCCCACATTCTTTACATGGGAACCACCGCAAAGCTCCATGGAAAATCCTGGAACACTTACAACCCGGACCACGTCACCGTACTTCTCGCCGAAGAGAGCCATAGCACCCTTTTCCACAGCAGCATCCTTGGACATCTCCTCAATAACAACATCTGTGCCCTTAAGAATTTCATCGTTGACCAGCTCCTCAACATCAGCCAGCTGCTGAGCACTTACAGGCTCAAAGTTGGTGAAGTCAAAGCGGAGACGGTCACCATTTACAGAGGAACCAGCCTGATTAATCTGGTCACCAACAACCTTCTTCAGAGCAGCCTGAAGAAGATGGGTTGCAGTATGGTTACGGGCGGAGGAAAGCTTTTCAACCTTGTCCAGCTTAATCTGAACCTTGTCGCCAACCTTCAGCTGACCCTCCTCCACATAGGACTCATGGTAAATAGTGCCATCTGGCAGCTTCTTGGCATTAGTAGCCTTGATACGGCCCAATTCACTAACGAACAGACCAGTGTCACCAACCTGGCCGCCACCCTCCGCATAGAACGGGGTAACAGACAGAATAATACCAGCTTCCTCACCGTCCTGAAGGGAATCCACCAGAACGCCATCCTTCCAGATAGCCACGACCTCAGCCTCTGTAGCCTTTTCGTCGTGTTTTAAGGCAGCAGTATCAATATTCTTTAAATCAGGAACGGCAAAGCGCTGGTTCTCAGCACGGGCTGCACGGGCGCGGTCACGCTGCTCCTGCATCTCCTTGTCAAAGCCTTCCTTGTCGATATTCATACCATTTTCCTGAAGAATCTCCTCAGTAAGCTCCCAAGGGAAGCCAAAGGTATCATAAAGCTTGAAGCTCAGCTCACTGTCAAGAACCTTCTTGCCAGCCTTCTTGGCCTCAGACATATAGCCATCCAACAACTCCAGACCCTGCTCCAAGGTAGCGGAGAAACGATCCTCCTCCAGAGAAATAACCTTCTTGATGTAGTCCTGTTTCTGAGCCAGTGCCTCAAAGTCGCTGGCACCGTCATAAATCTTGCAAACTGCATCCACTGCACCCTCAAGGAACTTGTCCTTGATGCCCAGCATACGGCCATGACGGATAGCACGGCGAAGAATGCGGCGCAGTACATAACCACGACCCTCATTGGAAGGAAGAATACCATCCATAATCATGATACTCATGGAACGGGCATGGTCAGCAATAACCTTCAAGGAAACATCCTTATCAGCATCCTCACCATACTTTACGCCGGAAACCTTGGAAGCGTACTCAATGATAGGGAACAGCAAATCAGTCTCAAAATTGCTTGGAACACCCTGAATTACGGAAGCAATACGCTCCAGGCCCATACCAGTATCAATATTCTTGTTTTCCAAATCGTTGTACTTGCCATCCTCAGTACGATCAAATTGGGTAAATACGTTGTTCCAGATTTCCAGATAGCGATCACAGTCACAGCCTACTGCACAATCAGGCTTGCCACAGCCACGCTCCTCACCCAGATCAAAGTAAATCTCGGTATCAGGACCACATGGGCCAGGGCCGATTTCCCAGAAATTGTCCTCCAAAGGAACGATATGAGATGGGTCAAAGCCTGGCTGCTCCTCCCAAATCTTCCGTGCCTCGTCATCCTTTGGATAAATGGTAACCCACAGCTTGTCCTTTGGCATCTCCAAAACCTCGGTAAGGAACTCCCATGCCCAAGGAATAGCTTCCTTCTTGAAATAATCGCCAAAAGAGAAGTTACCCAGCATCTCGAAGTAGGTCTGATGACGGGCAGTATGGCCTACATTTTCAATATCACCGGTACGCACACAACGCTGGCTGGTGGTAATACGAGGGCGAGGTGGCTTTACCTTGCCAGTAAAATATGCTTTAAATGGCGCCATGCCGGCACCAATCATTAACAAAGTAGGGTCATTTTCAGGAATCAGAGAAGCACTTGGCAAACGCAAGTGACCTTTCTTTTCAGCAAAGAAAGTAAGATAAGCTTCTCTAAGCTCATTACCTGTCATTTTCTTCAAAACAATCTACCTCCAAGAATATATAAATCATATAAGTATTCACACTAACTTTAAGATTATACCATATTTATTGTCCAATATGAAGATTTACAAAAAAATAACTGCCGTATAAAAAGCTATACAGCAGTCGTTTTTTAGAGTAATTATTGATTCTGTAATTCTTCCTTCAAAATATTTAATGTGTATTCCTCTGTAGTATCATTCGTTCCCAGTTCCCCACGGAAGGCTCTGTCAAGAATGGATTTCTTTATGGTTTCAATAGAGGAAAGCACATTCTGACAATTTGTAATAACGGTGTTCTCCTTGGCCAGCAGATTACGGATTATGGATGCGATTTCCTGCTGCTCCGGAAGGGTGGGAACGCTCACCTGTACATCCTGCATATTCTCACTCTGATTACTTACACACTGTGATTGCTTCAGCCACTGTCCAAAGGACTCATGTATATCAGAAGAATCCAAAGGCTTGGTACACCAGCTATCTCTGCTGATGCCTTTAATCTTTCGCCAAAAAGAGGTTAACTTTCCGTTAACGCCTCCATTGATAATGGCTTTTTTCCGTATCTCAGTCCCGGCCAGTACACCTTCTATTAATTCCCCTGCTCTGTCCAGATCAGCACATGAGGACTCCAAAACAGAAACTATACGCTTTTGTTCCTCCAGTGGTGGTAAAGGAATTGGCATATTCTGCAATACTTTGCCGGCAATTTGAATAGTTGCTGTCCCAGTGGCATTTTCATATAGATAATCCTTGAAATTGGAAAGCAGCTGTCTTGTGTATGATATATCGACACAATCGCTTCTAAAAGCTGCTACACCACGTCCAAGGCAATACTCCTTATCAGCAATTACAGACTTGCCAATATTATTTTTCATTGAGATAACCAAATCTCCGGTCTGAGATACCTTGGTTGCTGTCTTGGTGTATTTTTTTACGGTAATTGAATTATCATCCAGCTCCGCCACACCGCTTATCACAGGAATAAATGTATCATCATCCGTGGCATCTTCACGCTTTGGATACTGTCCCAATATTATGCTGCCAACGCTTCCCAATCTTGCCCAACACCAGTTTTCCGGTACTTTAAAAGGCTGTTCTTCCTCCGGAACCAGAGCATTTTGTATTTTTTCTTCCAGTGTAAGTTGCTTCTTTGCCATTTCCTCTCCATATAGTCAAGTGTTTTCTTCAGTAAAATCAATACTTCTTTGAGTCCTCATAATGAATGAAGCTAAGGTTATGGAGTGATCTTCACCTCATACAGGGCAGATATATAGTGTTAATGGGTATACCAAATAAAACGTCATCACTAAACTATTTTAAATGGCCTCGATGTAATACCCATCCCTATATGGCAGCTCACCTCTCATGTCCAACAGGATCATCCCAACAAGGGGAGTCCTCACTTCCTTCGTTCTGCCTATCCATAACCAGGGTGCCAGCTTAGCTATTCATCAGGGTCATGCCCTCCGGAGATAATTCCTGCCGGCTACCAGCTCATTCTTTGTAACTACACTAC
>NZ_FQYW01000011.1 GCF_900141865.1 Anaerovibrio lipolyticus DSM 3074
ACACTGCCAAGAATACAGTGAGTTTTACTACAAGAAATACGCTGAGGTTAAAACCCATCAGCATAAACGTGCACTCGCTCTCACAGCTCGTAAAGCAATAAAGTTGATTTTTGGATTGCTGGCCAAGAATCAGCTCTACTCCGAAAACAGAGTAGGCCAATCTTAATATTTTACGAACAAGCCTTCTGGATTTTAGGTTTACTGTCCAGGGGCCTGTTAAGTGCACGCTAATTTAAGGATTTGCTTGCAAAACTTTTGAAAAATGAGCTTTACATATTACCAGGTTGCTAAAGCTTCAACTGCAATAACGGTATCTTGTTACCAAGCAAAAATAAACTATATTGGAATTGAAATTAATGTCTTATTTTTGCACACAAAAAAACGCAAAAACGGGCAGTTCACTGCTCTGCCCTACTTTTTGCGTTAAAATTGCAATTATGGTACTTTCTAAATTTTATACTACAGATGTCCCCCCCCCGTGTGGACATTCATTGGATGCAACAAGGCCACTATGGCCTTTGATAAGTATTAACCCCACTTCCTTGTCCTCTCTTTCATCCGTGAATAATCATTACAATTTTGTATTTTACATAATATAATTGATAAAATCAAGAAATATTCACAAAAAGTGGTATTTTTGTCCCATTTATAGTTGTTGGTACTTAACATTAATATAAATTATTACTTTTAAAAACTAATACTTTTAGGATAATTATTCTTATTTGCCAAAACTTATCTAGTATTATTTTGTGCCATTATATGACCGTTACAATCCTAGAAGATATAAAACCTCATTCTACAATATATAATTATCTCGTGGAATATGTATTGCTATTGCATAGCGTTTTGCCTATAATTTGATTATAGATATAGATGAAAGGAGATTTTATTATGGCTGCTAAAACTTCAAATCTATACGCCCGTATTGAACCAAATGTTAAAGCTCAAGCAGAGGGTATTCTGACCGCTTTGGGAATCCCTGTCTCCAATGCTATAAACATGTTCTACAAGCAGATTATTCTTCATCGTGGACTACCCTTTGAAGTTAAGCTACCGCCTTCTACTTTACCTGATATTACCAGGATGACTGAAACGGAATTAGATGCTGAACTAGAAAAAGGGTATCAAGATATGTTGGCTGGAAGAACCAAACCAGTAGATGAAGCCTTTGCAGAAATTTGGAAGGATTGCCAGGTATGAAATACAAAGTAGTTGTTTCTGAAGAAGCGAGTAAAAATATTCGCAACATATTTCGCTATATTGCCTTAACACTACAATCCCCCGAAAATGCTTTTAATCAAATAAAACGAATTGAAAAACACATTAGAGGACTTAGCGAAATGCCATACAGATTTCGAGTATATAAACATGGGAAATGGAAAGGTCGCGGTCTTCATGTGATGCCTGTTGACAATTATTGTATATTTTATATTCCCGATGATGAATCCACCACAGTAACCATTCTTCAAGTAATGTATGGTGGACAAGATATAGAAAAATGGTTAGACAAAATAACACTATAACTAAAAATGATGCCTAGGTGACCTATACCGTAGCAAAAGGACACCTAGGCATTTCCTTTATAATTATTATATTTTCCCGCCTTACATATATGCTCTCCTGCATATATTTAGTCATTAAAACCTTTATTCTAAAAAAATTAAACAATACTATTTGGTACTTTTAAATTTCGGTGTTCGATTATCTTATTCCTTGTGTATCTTAGATTGTATTTCAGCTGCTCCAATCGCTCCAGGTCAAAAAGCGGATTGGCAGTGAATACCTCATCTATTAGGGCATCCACCTTATCTGGGGACAGTTTATCCAGTTCAAGGTTTGAGTTACTTATCAGCTTTAACTGCTCTTCCTGGGTGTCCTTAAACGGCTTTGATGGCTGCTTGCGGAATTTCATCTGTTTATTGATTTTCTGATACCACAGACTATTGCCGTTATCAAATATTGGAGCCATGCCAATAAATTGCTGTGTATTCACGTCCTTGATAAAGCCAAAATTGCCATAGTGACGGTCTGAATTATGAATCAGATAATCAAAGGCCAGCATATTATCAATTTCTCTCGGCTCCACTGCTATCTTCAATTTTTCCATGCACCTTAAAAAATGCTGATAAGTATCCTCGTGATTGAGTTTTGGAAAGACACTCCGCACTTCTAATGCTGGTACATATTCCGTATCCGTGGTTATAAAGGTCTGGCAGGTACAGTAAGCCTGCTCTGCCTCATCATCATAAACCAACCTGTAATCCACATGAGGCAAGCCCAATTCTGTCAATAGCTTTGAGGCAAATACTTCGTTGTATGGCTGCTGGTCGTAAGGTGCAGTCCCCTCTTTGTACAGAATACGCTTGTTATCTTCAATGCACCAAAATTTAGGAAGCTCACCATTTGAGCTGCTGTCAGGGGAATAGCCTGACTCTCCCAAATTTATGGTCTTAAAGCTCTGTTTAATGAAGTCGTTATCAAAGAGATTAACAGCCTCCCAGTCCAGTTCAAAGCCTTCCGGCTTAAACCAGTATTGGTCTGAAAGATTAAGTCCAAGATTTTTAAATGACATGGCTGCCGGTGTTTCCACACCGTAGGCATTCAGCATAGCAGACAAATCCTTACGATTGACCGAAACACTGCGGTTATCAATCCAGCTTTTCAATGCAGATGTGCTGTCATAACCATATTGAACGGACAACGGTAAAAGCTCAGCATTGATGATAGCTATCTTGTCCTGAATCCAACCAGATACCGGATTTATATTAAAACTGCAAACTGAATTATTCTTGCACATCAAGGAAATCTGCATAAAATTCACCTTCTATCTATCCCTCTTAACCTCCGATATTGTCCCCTAAAAAGCGGCTGAATGTGTAATTACAGATTATTTTCCTTCAAACAAAGCCTTTGCGAAGTCCTCGGCTACGAATGGGCGTAAGTCGTCTACGCCTTCGCCTACGCCAATCCATTTAACCGGCATGGAGAGCTCGGCCTTGATGCCGATTACCACGCCACCCTTGGCAGTGCCGTCCAGCTTGGTGAGGACAACGCCGGAAATAGGTGCTGCCTCAGTAAAGAGCTTGGCCTGGCTGATGGCGTTCTGGCCGGTGGTGGCATCCAGTACCAGCAATGTCTCATGGGGCGCATCTGGAATTTCACGCTGAATTACACGATTGATTTTCTTCAGCTCCTCCATGAGATTGGACTTAGTCTGAAGACGTCCTGCGGTATCAATAAGAAGGATATCCACATTACGTGCCACAGCTGCCTTTACCGCATCAAAGGCCACAGCTGCCGGATCGGAATTTTCCTCATGACGGATAACCTTGGCATTGGTGCGCTCGCCCCAGATTTCCAGCTGATCAATAGCAGCGGCACGGAAGGTATCAGCAGCGGCCAGCATAACGGTCTTTCCCTGTTCCCTGTAGTAATTACTCAGCTTGCCAATAGTGGTAGTTTTGCCCACGCCATTTACACCGATTACCAAAATAACGGTAGGACCTTCCTTGGCGATTTTGGTAGTATCTGAATCCTTGGTAAGAAGCTCAGAAATCTTCTTTGCCAAGAACGGCTTCAAGTCCTCAGGAGTATTGATTTCCTTTTTCTTGATGCCCTTACGTACAGCTTCCATGAGATTATCAGTGGTGTTGACCCCCACATCTGCCATGATAAGAATTTCCTCCAGCTCATCCAGCAGATCATCATCAATATCGGCATAGCCAATAACCAGCTTTTCAATTTTTTCAGTAATAGTTTCACGGGTCTTGGTAAGACCCTTTTTTAATTTATCAAAAAATCCCATCATAAACCTCCAAAGAATTTAATTTTCTATCATGGATTCAGCTTCCTTCAGCTTTACGGAAAGAATCTTGGATACACCAGCATCCTCCACAGTAACACCATACATGGAATCCGCTGACTCCATAGTGCCCTTACGATGAGTAACCACAATAAACTGGGTATTACTGGAATATTCCTCAAGGAAGCTGCCGAAACGCCCAATATTGGCTTCATCCAACGGTGCATCCACCTCGTCAAGAAGTGAGAATGGTGCCGGTCTATAACGCAGGAAGGAGAACAGCAAAGCCACAACTGTAAGGGCACGCTCTCCACCTGACAGCACCGCCAAATTCTGCTGCTTCTTGTCAGGAATCTGTACCACTATATCCACACCGGATTCCAGCACATTATCCTTGTCTATGAGAATAATCTTGGCTTCACCACCACCAAAGAGTCTGACGAAAATATCCTTAAAGAACAGATTAATACTGTTAAAGGCTTCCTTAAACTGCTTGGTCATGGTGGCATCCATTTCGCCGATAATCTTCAACAAATCCGCCTTGGCGTTGTTAAGATCCTCAGCATTCCCGGACAAAAATCCGTGACGCTCCAAAAGCTCTTTGTATTCCGTTGGAGCATTTGGATTTACGACGCCAATGGCTCCAATCTCCCGCTCCAGTCGCTTCAGTTCCCGTTTAAGGGCTGTTGGTTCCATCTCAGGCACCATCTCAGCTGCACGCTCCGGAACTATACCATATTCAGACAGCATCTCATTTTCCAGCTGCTCCAAATCGTATTCCGTATGGGATGCATTCAACTCCAGCTGATGCAGCTCATCCTGAATACCATTAAGACGCTGCTGGGCTGCCTTGGTTTCCTTTTCGTTTTTCTGGCTTTCCACCAGCTTTTCCATGCGACGCTCGTGAACTTCCTTGTATTCACCTTTTGCCTTTGCATAGTCATCCTGTAAATGCTGGGTTCTGGTAATGAGTCCGCCAATCTTATTTTGGCTTTCCTCCAGTTCATTGTCCAGCCTACGGATTTCCTGCTCATTTTGGCTGATGGCTTCTGCATTTCTTGAAAGCTCACGCTGACGAATCAGAGTCTTTTCCTTCATGCGGAGAATACTCTGCTCCAGCACCGTTTTATCATGCTCCAGCTGATTGGTAAATACAGATAGGTCCTCTGCCTCCTGATCCATATCAGCATAATCATCATTGATCTCCTGAAGCTCATCATTTAAGGCTTTATTATTCGCATCCAGATTTTCAGTTTCTTTTCTCAGCTCAGCCACCTTGCCTTGAATGGAAAGGAAATTGGCCTGGGCATTTTCCAGCGTGTGCTCCAGCACCTCATAATCTGCATTGGCCTTTGTCAGCTTTTCCTCAATGGAGGAAACATTCAGCTGATGCTCCTGCTCCCGCATTTCCAAGGCATGGAGGTCATTTCTGAATATATCCAGCTCAGAGGCAGCTACTTCTATTCTCCTTTTAAGGTCACTGCACTTTTCCTGCAAATCATCAAAGGATTTTTTATCCTTTGCCAGCTTATCTCTAAGCTGTTTTATTTCATCCTGACGATTAAGGAAGCTGCTTTCCCTATGCTGATGGCTTCCACCGGTCATGGCACCACCAGGACTAAGAAGC
Organism: Anaerovibrio lipolyticus DSM 3074; assembly: GCF_900141865.1. GTDB lineage: Bacteria > Bacillota > Negativicutes > Selenomonadales > Selenomonadaceae > Anaerovibrio > Anaerovibrio lipolyticus. The sequence continues at coordinate 5,430 of NZ_FQYW01000011.1, forward strand.
TCGCCTTCAAGGGTTACAATACGAAGGCGCTGCCCCATCTGCCGATTTAAGCTAACGGCGTTATCCATAGTGTCAACCACCAGGGTTCTTCCCAAAAGGAACTCCATAACCTTTTTATAGGCATCATCAGTAGTGACAATTTCATGGGCCCAGCCAATAACACCCTTCGCCCCATTGGGCAAATTCTCCCGATTATTTCTTGGAGTAATGGAAGACAGTGGCAGGAAGGTAACACGCCCCAAACGGTCGCGTTTTAAAAATTCAATGGCCGCCTTGGCAGTATCAGTATCCTTGGTAACGATATTTTGCAGGGCTCCTCCCAAGGCTGTTTCAATGGCAGTCACATATTTACCGGGAACCTCCATTAATTCAGCCACAGTACCACACACCTGCTGACGCCAAGGTGTCTGGCTTTTAAGTACAGCCTTTACAGCCTTGCCAAAGCCTTCATAGGAATTCTGCAAATTCTCCATTATCTGAAGTCGGCTGGCCATCTTCTGAATGCTGCCATCCAGCTGGTTCTTTTCCCTGGTTAAGGTCACAAGGGTCTGGTTATCCTCTTTAAGCTGATTTTCCTTAAGTTGGATTTCCCGAGCCTTTGAATCCTTTTTCTTGGAGGTTTCCTCAGCTGCCAGGGTCAATTCCCCCTGGTCCCTTTCCATAAGGGCAATTTCCTTTTGCAGCTCCTCTAATTGCTGCAGCTGATCACCACGATTTTGGCTGTCGTTTTCCAGATCACGCTCCAAAATCAACAGCTGGCTGTTTTTTGCATTATAGCTCTGCATGCCCTCCTGAACCTGCTTTTCAAGATGAGACCGTTCTTCCCGTTTTTTCTGTAGGGATTCACGGAGACCCTTGGCCTGTTCGCGGCATTTCTGTATTTTGGCTGTTGTTTCCTCAAGGGTGCTCTGGGACTCTTCCCCGCTCTTGGTAGAATCATTTATATCCTGCTGGGCTTCTTCTACAGCAGCCTTTAATTCACGAAGCTGCTGGCTCAGAAGCTGACGGGACGCCTTGCCCTGACGGCGGCGCTCCTCCAGAACCTTAATGTCACTTTCAGCTGCCTCAAGCTGGCTGTGGAGTTCGTTGCGCTTCTGGGAAATAACCTCCTGCTCCTTTTCCAGCTCCAATACCGCCTTATCAAACTGCTCCTTGCGGTTTTCTGAAAGCTGCAGGGCTGTTCTGGCAGCTATTTCCTGATCCTTCTTGGCAGTAATAGCTGCAGTGTGCTTGGCCTTTTTCTTGTTAAGGTCAAGATAGTTAAGGTAAATGCCAGCCAGATTGAATTTCTTTAATTCCTCCTTAAGGGCATTGTATTTTTCTGTCTTTTCCGCACTGAGCTTCAAAGGCTCCAGCTGATTCTCTATCTCGCCAATAATATCCTGAACACGAAGGAGATTAGACTCTGTGTCCTCCAGCTTCCGCATGGATTCCCGCTTACGGTTTCTGTATTTGGTTATTCCTGCTGCTTCCTCAAAAAAGAGCCTTCTTTCCTCAGGACGGGCATTCAGAACATCATCTATTTTATTCTGACTTATGATACCCATACTGTCATGACCAATACCGGTATCCGCAAAAAGATTGGTTATATCCTTCAGACGGCAACGGGCCCTATTGATGTAGAACTCGCTGTCACCATTTCTGAAAAGTCTTCTGGTAATGGTGACTTCCTGAAAGTCCACCGGCATGGTTCCATCGTTATCAAAAACGAGAGATACCTCAGCCACCCCCATGGCACGACGGGCAGCACTGCCATTGAAAATAACATCCTCAGCCTTGGTACCGCGGATATTACGGATATTCTGTTCACCCAGTACCCATTTGATGGCATCAGAAATATTACTCTTGCCACTGCCGTTTGGCCCCACAATAGCTGTTATTCCCTTGTCAAAATCTACTTCTATTTTATCGGCGAAGGTCTTAAAACCATAAGCCTCCAGTCGTTTTAACTGCAACTAAAACACCAGCCTGTTTGAAATTTAATAACACTTTATTTTAGCATAAATTAAGCCATTTTCATATTCTTATGGGCCATTTCATTACAAAACAAAAAGGCTGAAAAGACAAAAGCATCTTTTCAGCCCTTCGGACATTATCAAATAATCTTATTTGGCACCCAGCATAGCCATCATAGTACCAGCAGCTACTGCTGTACCGATAACGCCAGCTACGTTAGGACCCATTGCATGCATCAGGAGGAAGTTGGAAGGGTTTGCCTTCTGACCAACCATCTGAGATACACGGGCTGCCATAGGAACGGCAGATACACCTGCAGAACCGATGAGCGGATTGATCTTGCCACCGGAAAGACGGCACATAACCTTACCAAGCAGCACACCAGCGGCAGTACCACCAGCGAATGCCAGGAGACCAAGGAGGATAATCTCAATAGTCTGTACAGTCAGGAAGTGCTCTGCACTCATGGTCATACCAGTACCAGTAGCAAGGAAGATAGTAACGATGTTGCACAGTGCATTCTGGGAAGTATCGGACAAACGGTCTGTTACACCAGACTCACGGAACAGGTTACCAAGCATCAGCATACTGATAAGAGCAGCTACAGGTGGGAGCAACAGGGAAATGATAATAGCTGAGGATACTGGGAACACCAGTCTCTCAAACTTAGTTACATTGCGAAGCTGTTCCATCTTGACAGCTCTCTCTTCCTTGGAAGTCATCAGCTTCATAATAGGTGGCTGAATGAGAGGTACCAGAGACATATAAGAATATGCTGCTACAGCGATTGCACCAAGAAGATTTGGAGCCATCTTGGATGCCATGTAAATAGCAGTAGGGCCATCAGCACCACCGATGATACCGATAGCGGAAGCCTCCTGGGCAGTAAACCCAAGAGCCATTGCACCAGCCAGGGAAATAAATACACCAAACTGTGCAGCCGCACCCAAGAACAGGGTGTTAGGGTTTGCAATCAACGGTCCAAAATCCGTCATGGCACCTACACCAAGGAAAATCAGTGGAGGGAAAATCTCATACTGAATACCATAGTGGATAACCTGCATAACACCTGGTTCTTCGAGGAAACCGGTGCATGGGAAATTAGCCATTATACAACCAAAGGCAATTGGAGTCAGCAAAAGTGGCTCGAATTCTTTACCGATAGCCATGTACAACAGTAACAGGCCTACCAGTATCATAATGAAATTACCCAAGGTAAAGGAAGCAAAACCGCTGTCCAGCCATACTGACTGAATAGATGTTAAAAATGCGCTTAATATATCCATACTCTAGTGACTTCTCCTTATCATCTCATCTTCAAGGTAGTAAGGCCTTCATGACGAGCTACGCCGCCCCATGCAGGACGATCGGCTACTCTGATAGCCTTAACGCGAGAAAAGCCCACACCCATGGTTGCCAAAGCAGCTGCAATAGCTGCCACGGTCTCGTCTGCAATACCCTTCTCCACTACTGGAGCAGGTGCAGCTGTTTTAGGTGCCGGAGCTGCCTTTGGAGCTGCCTTTGGAGCTGCTGCTGCTTTTGCAGTCGGATCAATCTTGTGGATCAATCTGATGTAAAGGCTTAAAACAAACAGCACCGCGAATACGATTGTCATGTTAATAAGCATGATGACAATAGGATTCTGAGTTTCCATAAATACACCGCCTTATTAAAAATTTTAAAACTGCCACTGCCTCAATTTGAATAATAATATTCAGGGTGAAGCAGTGCCCCCCTTTAACACTTTTAGTACACTTACATATTATAACGCACTTGCTCAAATTTTTCCATTTCAAAATGGAAAAATATTCACATTAGCCTTTCAACTTGATAAATACTATTTATTTTTCCCAAGTTATATCGCCATTGTTCAAGCTTTTTTATTATCGCAGGGCCTTTTCTATTCTTTTTATGTAAATGGAGCGATAAAGATTATTTTCTCCCAAGCCCTTTGTAGAAAAACGCACCTCTATACCGGCACCTGAAACAATGTTTTTCCAGCTATCCGGCTGATCTCCTGCCATATCCACTGTAGCATGATCACCACCAGTTAAAAGCATAGGTCTCATGAAAACCTTTTTTACGCCCTTTTTCTTAAGACGTTTCAGGACATCATCAAGGTTTGGATAATCATCAGCCTCCAGAACCCCAACATGAACAGGCAAATCTTTTTTGTCGGCATACTGCTGTACCCACTCATAAACCGGGTTATGACGCTTCGGTGAGCCATGTCCCATAAGCAGCAGCTCTTCTCCTGGCTCCAGTGAATCAAGATAAAAAAGTATGTCTGCAATACCTTCATAGTCCTCAGGGCCCTTTCCGGCCAATGCCGGCTCAGCCACATGAATCTCTGTGAATTTATCCTTGGCTTCCTCCACTACTTTGACAACCTTGTTGTCAAACTCCAGACCGGGAGTCAGATGGGTAGGTGCCACAACCACTTTTTGATAACCAGCATCCTCCAGTTCACCCAGAACCTCTTCCAAAGTCTCATAGGTCTCCCCCTGGGCAGCCAGCTTTTTTATTAGAAAGCGGGAGGTCCAGGCCTCAAAGATATCATAATCCGGGAATGCATTGCGGATATCCCCGATAAGGGAATCTATGCACTTTTTCTTTACGTCCTTATCACCTACACCGAAGGTAGTTACAATAATTGCCTGTTTCATATTCGTACACCTTATCTTGCACCCTGTTCTTTTAAAACAACATCAGCGATTTCGTGACAAATTACATCCAGCTGGGACTGATCTGGTCCCTCAGCCATTACGCGGATAAGTGGCTCTGTACCAGAAGGGCGAACCAAAATACGGCCATCGGAGCCCAGCTTTTCCTCTCCAGCCTTAATGGCAGCCTTGATATTCTCGTTTTCTTCCCAGCCTTCCTTGGTCTTAACAGCAACATTAACCAAAAGCTGTGGATAGCTTACCATCATCTCGTTAAGCTCGGAAGCCTTCTTGCCGCTGCGCTTAACAGCAGACAGAACCTGAATGGCAGTAACAGGGCCATCACCAGTGGTATTGTAATCAGTGAAAATAATATGACCGGACTGCTCGCCCCCCAGCTTATAACCGTTAGCCAGCATATTCTCCAGTACATAGCGGTCACCTACCTTGGTGATCTCAGCTCTGCCGCCCAATTCCTTAATGGCCTTATGGAAACCGATATTGGCCATAACAGTGGTAACAACAGTATTGTGGGTAAGAGTACCAGCAGCAATCATTTCCTTGGCACACATTACCAGAATATGGTCACCATCAATGATATTTCCTTTTTCATCTACGCAAAGGCAACGGTCAGCATCACCATCATGGGCAATACCAAAATCTGCTCCCAAACCAACTACTGCCTTCTGAATGCGATCCATATGGGTGGAACCGCAATTGTCATTAATATTTCTGCCATTTGGCGCATTATTAAGAACAATAACATCGGCGCCAAGGCTGTTAAGAACCATTGGCATTACCTCATAGGCTGCACCGTTGGAGCAATCCAGTACAATCTTCATGCCATCAAAACGCTCCTTGCAGGTGGAAAGAATGAAATCCTTATACTCATTGATATAGTTATGGCGATAATCAATATAGCCCATCTTGGCACCGGTGGAACGAGGGAAATCATCCCCAGCCTCAATCTTTCTTACAATTTCCTCCAGCTCGTCCTCCACAGAATCAGGCAATTTATATCCATTGCCGCCGAAGAACTTAATACCATTGTCGTGGAATGGGTTATGAGATGCAGAAATAACAATACCGCAGTTAGCGTTCTTTTTCTTTGTAAGATATGCAATAGCTGGAGTTGGGATAACGCCAACAATAATTGCACGGCCACCAGCAGAACAAATACCCGCACACAAAGCAGCCTCAAACATCTGACCGGAAATTCTGGTATCACGGCCGATGAGAATCTTTGGCATCGTTTCAGAATTTTCACCAAAATACAAGGTTGCCGCCCTGCCAAGACGATATGCCAATTCTGGAGTCAGCTCAACATTTGCCTCTCCACGCACACCATCAGTACCAAATAATCTAGCCATAATAAAATAACCTCCAAGTTAGTAATATCAAATTCACATTCTTTTAGTATGAGCCTTTTTATCTAAAAATGCAAGTGCCGCATTCATGCCATCAAGGGCTGCACTCATTATGCCACCCGCGTAGCCTGCCCCTTCACCAATGGGATAAAAGCCCGACAGGCTCTCAGACTCGAAGGTGCCCTTATCCCTAATAATCCTGCACGGTGCCGATGACCGGGACTCAATGCCAGTCATTACAGCACCCACATTATCAAATCCCGCTATTCTTCTTCCAAAATATGGCAGGGCATCTGTCAGCATACCACTGACGAAATCCGGCAGGCACTGATGGAGATCCACAGCCCGTACTCCTGGCTGATAGGAAGGTTTGGTAAGAAAATCTGTGGAGCCGGATTTTCCTGAAAGAAAATCTCCCACCGTCTGAACAGGAGCGTAATAATCTCCGCCTCCAGCCTTAAAGGCCGCCCTTTCCCATTTACGCTGGAACTCAATTCCTCCCAGCACATGATCCGCAAAATCCTTGGTATTGACCGTAACCAAAAGCGCTGAATTAGCAACTCCAGAGTCACGTCTGTAATCACTCATACCATTGGTAACCACGCCCTCCAGCTCCGAAGTAGCGGCCACCACCTGACCTCCTGGGCACATACAAAAGGAGTAGACACCACGGCCCTTTTCCTTATCATTGTAAGTAACAGCATAATCAGCCACAGGAAGAAGCTCATGGCCAATATCATCACCATACTGATTTCTGTCAATCATTTCCTGGGGATGTTCTATACGAACCCCCACTGCAAATGGCTTTGCCTCCATGCTAAGACCAAAATCGTAAAGCATCTTATAAGTATCCCGGGCAGAATGGCCAATGCCAAAGAAAGCCGCTGATACATTCATCCGCTCACTATCATTAATAATAACGGCCTTAATAGAGCCATCACTATTCTTCTCTATACCCGTAACCTGGCTTTCAAAGCGCACCTGGCCCCCAAGGCGGATAACCTCCAGCCGGATATTTTTGACAACTGTACGCAGCATATCCGTGCCAATATGTGGCTTGTGGAGATATTTAATATCCTTCGGGGCACCAGCCTTAACAAAATCATCAAGCACCGCACTAATGAGGGGATTATTTACCCTTGTGGTGAGCTTGCCATCGGAAAAGGTCCCGGCTCCTCCCTCGCCAAACTGGACATTGGACTGAGGGGATAACGCTCCTCCAGCCCAAAACTTCTGAATATCAGCATGACGGCTGTCCACATCCCGGCCCCGTTCCAAAACAATAGGCTTATAACCAGCCCTGGCCAAGGTAAGAGCCGCAAACATACCTGCAGGGCCAAAGCCCACAATTACCGGTGGCTGATCATCAACTGCTGGTGATGGATATTTTCTCGGCATCTCCTTTTTAGGGGCCCAATCTATATTTTTATTTTTCTTAAAGCGGTTAAGGATTTTCTTTTCATTACCATCTATTGCTACATCCAGTATATAGACGAACTTAATCCCAGCCCCCTTGTAACGTCTGGCATCTATGGCTTTACGCACAATTACCACCTCACTGACAGAGTGAGGTGGTAATTCCATTCGTTTTTCAACCAAGACATTAAGGGGTGTCGTATCATCAAAGGAAACATTAAAGTTCTGTATCCTAATCACTTAGCTTACCTCTCTTATTGCTCAATCACTATTTCACTTTTTTGATCTGTATCTTCACAGTAACCTTCTGGCTAGGAGATATTATACCATCTGGCAGAACAAGATTCACTTCTTTTGTAACATCGGCATTGGCTCCATCCACCACAACAGTGTCCGTGAATATCTCACTGAGCTTCTCCAACACCTCGGTCTTGCCTGTAATCTCAACCTTATCTGGCTGGGCAGAAACTACTGACACCTCAAAGTTTTGTTCAGGAACACCACTGTATGCTGGCTTAATCGAAACGACCTTCTTATCAACGCCACTCAATATCTTGGCCGTAACATCCATTTCCTTAGTGGACAGAGAAACGCTGTCGACTATATTGCCATCAACATCAACAGGTGTCAATTTAACCTTTATAGTGAAATCAGATGTATTATTGGCTAAATTAAGATAGCCTACCACCCGATTGACTCTTTCCACGTTGGTTCGTGGGCCTGTAACCTTGACACTGTCTTTTTCCGGAATAATCTTATCCAGGGCACTGTGGGCGCCAGTATTACCAGTTACCTGAACATTCACTGCCAGCTGCTTTTCGACAAGGGCCTCCATGGTTACTTCAATAAATTCATCTGAAACATCCACAACTTCAAAGCCCTGAGGAACCACTGTGCGCACCTTCAACTTATTGGTGCCTTCAACAGCCTCCCCCAAATCAACGTAAGCCTTGAAATCATCAGGCTTTGTGGCAGTAAAGGAAGCCCGTGGAGCTTTTACCTTTACTGTTACATCACGGGGATTCAGCTTAACTGTATAGCCATCCGGCCCATTAATGGTATAAATAGGCACCGTGAAGGTGGAATTTACAGAGGGATTCTCGTCATTCATAACGAAAAACCAAAGAACAACCGCCCCCAACAAGGCCAGTATTTTGGCTGGAAGATTGTGTCTGAATATACTCTGGATTCTATTCATCATCTTTCTTCCTCCAATTTGCAATAATATCCTTAAACTTCATACTTGGCTTCTCTTTTACAAAGAGAGGACGTATACGCTGACGCAGACTGTCATGGGTCATATAACGCTCAATACGGCCATTTTCTGCCACAGAAACCACACCGGTTTCCTCGCTGACAATGATAATTACAGCATCACACTGCTCAGAAAGGCCAATGGCCGCTCTGTGTCGGGTACCAAGCTCACTGCTGAGGGAACGGTTCTCCGTAAGGGGCAAATAGCATCCTGCCGCCACCAAACGCTTGCCACGTATCACAGCAGCACCATCATGCAACGGTGTATTGGGAATAAACACATTCATTAAAAATTCTGTGGTTATAAGTCCCTCTATTTTAATACCTGTATCTATGATTTCATTTATACCGACATTTTTCTCTATTACCAGCAAGGCACCGATTTTCTTGTCTGCCATATTAAATACAGCCTTATCTATTTCATTTGTCAGAGAATTGGCTTCCTCCACATCAAGGTACTGGTCCAGACCCAAAAAGCGTCCCTGTCCCAGACGTTCCAGAGCCCTGCGGAGCTCCGGCTGAAACACAATAGGCAAGGCCACAAACAACAAGGTTACAGTTTTTTGCAGCAGCCATGAAATTACGTGAAGCTCCAAAAGGCCGGACACCAGAGTAACAATCATCAGCACAATAAGGCCCTTCACCAAGGTGATGGCCCGGGTATCCTGCAGCATTTCGTAAACCTTGTAAAGAATTACGGCTACAATCAATATATCTACTACATCCCAGAAGCCCACAGTCCTTATCAGACCATGTATCTGAGAAGGAATGGGCAAATCCAACATGTGAATTAGCAAATCAAGCGACATACAAACGACTCCTTGTAACTATAACACACTACCACACATATTTTTTATTCTATCATCATTAATTAAAATCCTGCTTAAAATTTCAATAAAAATAGATAGAAAATTGTATCATTATTCCTAAATTTTTATAACATTAATATTATAATATAATTATAGTAGCAATAATTTATGAAAACAAGGTGATTAACAGCAAAAAAGGCGTCCCCCACTTAGAGGAACGCCACAGATTCATTTTATCAATACTGTCCAGCCACATCAATGAAGCCGAAGGTATCTTCCACCTCACCGGTATGGAGACCATCAATGTAATCATACATCTTCTGGGCAAATGGACCAATCTTGCCATCATTAAATACCATCTTGGTATTGGCACTACTATAGCCCAGCTCTCCTACAGGGGAAATAACCGCAGCAGTACCGGAGCCAAATACCTCCTCCAGCTTGCCGTTCTTGTAGGTTTCAAGAAGCTCATCAGTGGAAATCCTGCGCTCCTCCACTTCATAGCCCCAGGATTTTGCCACCTGCAAAACTGTACGTCTGGTAATACCATCCAAAATCGTACCATCCAGTTCAGGAGTAACAATCTTATTGTCAATCTTGAACAGGATGTTCATGGAACCAACCTCACCGATGTATTTACGCTCAACGCCATCCAGCCACAGGGTCTGGTCGTAACCCTTTTCGTGAGCCACCAAGCCTGCGTGAAGGGATGCTGCGTAGTTTGCTGGTGTCTTGGCGGCACCCAGGCCACCGCGCACAGCTCTTACATAGGTGTCCTCCACCATAATCTTTACCGGAGCAAAGCCATGAGCATAATATGCAGCTACCGGAGACAGAATGATCATCAGCTTGTAGCACTTGCTGACGCTAACCCCCAAGTATGGGTCATTGGCGAAAATAAATGGACGGATATAAAGGCTCTGACCAGGTCCATCAGGAATCCATTCCTTTTCGATGTCAATGAGCTGCATGAGAGCATCATAAACCAGCTTCTCATCAACCTGTGGAATATCTAAAATCTTGGCAGATTTATTCAGTCTTGCAATATGATCCTTGGCACGGAAAACAACGGCCTTGTTGCCCTTGTAGCGGTAAGCCTTGCAGCCTTCAAAAATTGCCTGCCCATAATGAAGGGTAGTGTTGGCTGGGCTAACCTTAATATCCTCATAAGGAACGATACGAGGGTCATACCATCCCTTGCCTTCCTCATAATCCATTACAAACATGTAATCAGTAAAGTGAGTGCCAAATCCGATTTTGGTAACATCAGGTTTAGCCTTTAAAGTATCCGCCTTAACAAAACGAACATCTGCCATAAATATACATCTCCTAACTTTTTGTACATAAATTATGTACTTGTGTAAACATATAATATCAAATTATAGTCGTTTCAGTGTAATAAATCAAGAGTTTTTGTTATTTTTGGCAACATTTTGTAAACCTTGTCCACTAAATTAGCAATGAAAGTTCCAAAAGTACCCTGCCAATGTTCCCAATCATATCCGTTGCAATCAGCCCATTGCCATTTTTTTCATAAGCCTCATCACCAGCCCTGCCATGAATATATACCCCCACCAGAGGAGCACACTTCCCCCTTGTTTGGCAATAAACGCCTGCTATGGTGCCTGCCAGCACGTCACCACTGCCTGCTGTAGCCATACCAGGGTTTCCTACAGTGGTGATATACAGGCGCCCATCAGGGTAAGCAACTGTTGTTTCCTCACTTTTGGCCACCAAAATTACATTATTTTCTTCTGCAGCCTTTTCAATTATGTTACAACGATCCTGCTGTAATTCCTTGACAGAAATATTAAGCAATGCAGCCAATTCTCCCAAGTGGGGAGTCAATATTGGTACATGGTGGCAAGCTTTTAATAAATGGCACTGGCCGCGAAAGGCATACAGGCCATCAGCATCAATTATCAATGGTGTCTCCGTCTGGCGTACAAATTCCCGCACCAGCTCCATGGTACCTTCGTGTCGGCCCAACCCAGGGCCAATAAGAACTACATCATACTGAGTGGCCTTTTCCAGCAGAAAAGCTAACGCATCAATGCCAATATGCCCCTTTTCAGCTTCAACCACCGGAATGGTCATAACCTCAGTTAGCTTAATCTCAAAAATAGTATTCAGGCTTTCAGCGCAGGCCAGACTAGCTATTCCGGCTCCTGCTCTCAAAGCCGCCTGTGAAGCCATGACGGCAGCACCGGTCAGGCCTGTGGAGCCGGCGATAACCAACACCCGTCCGCAGGTCCCTTTGTGACAATCCTTAGGCCGTGGCAACATCATTCCCTTTGCAAGCTCCCCATCTATGGGAATCAAATCCAGCTTCATAAAAATCCCCTTATCCTTCCAACACACATTGGGCTACCGCACTGTTTTTTGAGTGGCTAATGCTTATCCAGATGTTTTTCACACCCTTTTTCTCAGCCAATTCCCCAAACCAACCGTGGAGTCTTACCCTTGGACATCCCAGCTCATCATTATATACGTCTATATCCACCAGCTCACCGCCCCGTAGACCGGTTCCAAATGCCTTTAGAATAGCCTCCTTGGCCGCAAAACGACCTGCAAAGGACTGTACGCTGCTCTTTCCCCTGGCTTTACAGTATTCGATTTCCCCGGCTGAATACACTCTTTTTATGAAAGCCTCACTGGAAATTGCCCTTTTTACTCTATCCAGCTCTATAATATCCACACCAATGCCAATAATCATAATTCTCTCCATATCTGTATTTTTAGGTTTTCATAGCAAAAAAGGGCTCCCAAGGAGCCCTTTTATCATTAACGAATTGATTGCATTGCTGATTTATCCAGGTGAACTGCACGTTCAATGAGCACTTCAACCCTACGGTTTTGGGTGCGCCCCTCCTCAGTGACATTGTCAGCAATAGGTCTGTACTGGCTACAGCCCAATGCACTGAACCTGGCCGGATTCATACGGGAATCCTGGGCCAGAATATACTTCATAAAATTCAGGGCACGGGCAGAGCTGAGCTCCCAGTTGGAAGGGAACTGAGCATTGCTGATAGGAACATCATCTGTATGCCCGGAAATCAGAATACGCTGTGGGATAGGTGCTATCAGTGCTGCAATGGCCGGACCGATACGCTGTACACCAGGAACCAGATCAGCAGACCCGGATGGGAACAGTGCCTTCTCCTTGATTCTGATCATAAGCCCATCTTCTGTAAGGGCGGTGCTTAAATCTTCATTTAATTCATTTTGCTCAATATATTGGTCCAGGCTCCGTTTTACAGCTTCAAGCTGATTATTCTCTGCCAGATATGCCTCAGCACCGCCATCCTCATCGGATAAATAATCTCGGGAACTGGTAGAGGCAGGTCCTGCACCGGAGAAGAAGGACGGACCGCCCAAATTAAACGCCGAACTGAAGGCCTGAGCCATCTGAGTCAGCTTGGTTTCATCAGTCTGGGAAATTGCAAATAAGCAAATAAACAAGGCCAGGAGCAGTGTCATCAGGTCAGAATAAGGCAGAAGCCACGCCTCTGATGCTTCTTCTTCATGAGGCTTTGGTCTTTTTTTCTTCGCCATGAACTATTCCTCCTTCTTCAAGCCTTCACGTGCTGTCTGAGGAATAAATACCATCAGTTTAGCTTCTATTGCTGTAGGAGAGTCACCTGCCTGCAAGGACAAAATGCCCTCGATGATCATACGCTTTTGATTTATTTCCTGCTCAGACAAAATCTTTAACTTGTTACAGAATGGGAGCCACAATACATAACCGGTGAATATACCAAGTATTGTAGCAACGAATGCCGCCGCGATGGAATGGCCCAGCTTATCAATATCATTCAAGTTACCAAGTGCTGCAATCAGACCTACTACGGCGCCAAGTACGCCCAGTGTCGGTGCATAAGTACCAGCCTGGGAGAACATGGATCGGTTCTCTGTATGACGGGCCTGCATGATAGCCAGCTCCGCATCAAGTACATCACTAACGAATTCCGGCTCCATACCATCGATAACCATACCAAGACCAGTACGGAAAAACGGATCCTCTATTTCCTGAACCTTACTTTCCAGTGCCAGAATACCTTCACGACGGGCCAACTGTGAAAGCTCAATAAACAACTGCAAAAGCTCACTGGAGGATTGCAGATTGTTCTTTTTAAAGGTCATACCTATAAGCTTAGGAAACCTCACCACCTGATCCATACGGAAACCGATGAATATACAGGACGCTGTTCCACCTATAATGATAAGGAAGGCCGCAGGATTGTTCAACGCTGAAATTGGAGCTCCCTTAATTACCATACCAACGAATACTGATATGAGACCCATTACCAAGCCAACGATTGTAGCTAATTCCAAAATAATTCCCCCCGTTCAACCCATTACATGTCGTTTAAAATGAATAACATATTATAGATTGTTTTTTACACTATGTATATTCAATAAAAGTATAAAAAATCCTACTTCCACTGATAAATATATAATCATTATACAACAAAATTCTCAAAATTCCAAAATACTAAATACCTAAAAATTCTTAAATATTACAGAAGAATAAATTTTCGTTATACTATTATAAGAACTATTTAATATTTGCATAATATATGATATAATAATCAACGGATAATTTTGATTTATCGGACAAAATTTCCCTATACATTATATCGGAGTGATTACCAATGGAATTAAGACAACTAGAATATTTTCAGATGGCAAGCCGGTTAAAAAATATCACAAGAGCGGCAGAAAGATTAAATGTTTCCCAGCCTAACATAACCGTGGCTATAAAGAAATTAGAGGCTGAGCTGGGCATTCAGTTGTTTGACCGCAGTCAAAAGCAGCTCTCCCTCACCCCTGAGGGCACAATCTTCCTCAACCGCATTGAGCTGGCTCTTAGGAATATTCAGGATGCAGTTCTTGAAGTCAACGACTACAAGCAGCTGCAAAAGAGCACTATAAAAATTGGTATTCCATCCATGATCGGTGCCTACTTATTCCCAAGAATATTCTCCAGCTTCCAGCACCTTTATCCTCATCTGGATATTTACCTTTACGAGGAAGGCTCCATGACTATCCGTGAGCAGCTGGAAAGGGATGAACTGGATTTTGGTATTGTAATTCTTTCTGATGCCTCCTCCAGTCTGCAGCTTCTCCCTATGGCCCGCAACCAGATTGTGGCCTGTGTCCCTGAGGAGCATCCGCTGGCCCGTAAAAATTCCATTAACATTAACGACATAAGCGAGGCGGATCTCATTATGTTAAAGGAAGGCTCCTTCCTTCGTTATATGGTTTTAAATAAGCTGAAAATGGCTAATATTTCTCCAAATATTGTACTGGAATCCAATCAGATTGAAACTATTAAGGGCTTAGTCAGCACAAATGTCGGCATTTCCTTCCTGCTTGATTTCATCGTAAAGGGAACTCCGGGCATCAAGATTCTGCCTTTCGAGGATCCAATTTATGTTGATTTGGGACTGGCCTGGAAAAAGGAGCGTTACATTTCCAAGGCTGCACAATCATTTATTGATTTCTGTAAGAATACCCTTAATGAGCATCACTGACTTAGGTGATACGAAAATAAATAACAAAAAAGGCTTTGAAGACGTGATCTCACGTTTCCAAAGTCTTTTTTCATTGCCAATATTTTTATTTCATCTGACCTAAATAATGGGTTACAAACTGTCGGGCACTTCTGCCACTTCTGCCCGAATGCTCCAAATTCCACTGATGTCCCAAAATGCGCAGCTCTTCCCTTTCAAGGTGAATACCCTCCTGACTGAGGAAGTGGTCAATAATATCAAGATATTCATCCTGGGTAGGCTCCAGATAAGTGATAATAAGGCCAAAGCGGTCTGACAGTGATATGGTTTCATTAATACTGTCATTCCTGAAAAGCTCATCCTGGCCATCTACACGATCTCTCCAGGTTTCACGAATTAAATGACGTCTGTTGGAGGTGGCGTAAATCAGCACATTTTCCGGACAGGACTCGACTCCGCCCTCAATGGCAGACTTTAAATACTTATAATCACTGTCTGATTCCTCAAAGGAAAGATCATCAAAAAAGATAATGAACCGCTTGCTGGCATACTGACGTAAGGTAGCCATAATCTTTGGCAGCTCATTAAGCTGGGTTTTCTGCATCTGGAGCAGTCGTAGTCCCTGGCTGTAATATGCCTTGGCCAGTGCCTTAACCCCTGAGGATTTGCCTGTACCTCTTGCCCCTACCAACAGTACGTTATTGGCAGGCTTCTTATTAATAAATGCCAGTGTATTGTTAATAAGCTGCTCCTTTTGGCGCTTGTATGCAATTATATCAGCAAAATCCATGGCCTCAAAATGCCTTATTCCCTTCAGCTTCTGATGCTTGGAATCCCAGGAAAAGGCCTGATGGGAAGCAATCTCCCCATAGCCGTATTTTCGATAGAAAACCAAAAACGCATCTGCCACTGTCTCAGGAGTATTGCACCCCTCCAGCTGTTTTTCCAGAAAAGCAGTTGCCTCAAGCGTATATGGTATAGAAGGAATATAATCATCCAAAATACTTATATTAACAATGCTCGAAGCCCTATTAAACAGCAGAGGCATCAGCTTTTTAATATCATGCACAAAGGCCTTTTTCAGGCTATCGCCTATAGCCCCCTTGGAGGCTTCAGCCATTTTTGCTGCCAGACACCCCTCCTGACTGAGAAGGTGAAGAAAAAGTGCCCTTATTAGGTTGCCGCTCCACCCTTCATTTTCTGCCTTTTCCACCAAGTGGCCTGCAAAGGCATGGCTCAGTGCCAAATTATCCGGTTCGCTGCCGGATGCCATAAGCTCCTGCACAAGCTTATCCTTTAATATACTACGGCACACCAACATATTTTCAAGGTCAACAGATACCATATTATGACCTCCATTTCACATTTATTATCTACGCTTCATATAAGAAATAATATCCTGGGATACCTGCAATGGTGATAAATCCGTGGTATCCAAGGTATAATCCGCCTGGGCATACATAGGCTGGCGCTCTGCCAGCAGATCAATTATTCCCTGGCGTCTGTCTTCCATGGCGTCAAGAATAGGCCTTGTGCCCCTGGCAGAGGTTCGTTCCATGATGGAATCAACACTGGCCGCCAAGCATACAATTTTACCAGTACGTTTTAATATTTCCACATTTTCAGGGTCCTTCACAGTACCCCCTCCAGTGGATATAACCACGCTTTTCTTTGAGGCCACCTCCCGACACATTTCCTTTTCCTTTTCCCGGAAATAGGCTTCCCCATATTTTTCAAACATTTCAGGGATAGTCATAGAGTATTTTTTCTCAATGGCCTTGTCCATGTCGATAAACTTAAATCCCAGCATATTGGCCAGCATACGGCCGGTACTGGATTTGCCAACACCCATAAAACCAATTAAAACAACATTTTTTATCATAAGCCACCCTGAACCCTGTTTTTATAATTATTCATTGAACTAAGCAAATCCACCATGGCATCACCGCCAAATTTATCCAGCACAGCCTCCGTAATAACGACAGCCACCATAGCTTCCCCTACTACAGATGCAGCAGATACCGCACAGCAATCACTGCGCTCCTTGCAGGCACTGACCTCTGTTTTGGAATCAATATCCACAGAATTTAGTGGTTGCATAAGGGTTGGAATAGGCTTCATGCAAGCCTTGATGCATATTTCCTCCCCGTTGGTCATACCGCCTTCCAGGCCACCTGCCCGATTGGTTTTTCTGTAAACCTTATTATCCTTATCCAAGAACATTTCATCGTGAATCTGGCTGCCAGGAAGCTCACCGCACTGGAAGCCGGCGCCGATTTCCACGCCCTTTATAGCCTGAATTGCCATCATTGCCCATGCCAGCTTGCCGTCAAGCCGCTTGTCCCACTGAATATGACTGCCAAGGCCAAGAGGTGCGCCACGGACAATAACCTCGAAAACGCCGCCCAAGGTATCCCCGGCTTTCATAGCCTCTTGGATTTTCGCCTTCATTTTTTCCTCTGCCTCTGGGTCGTAGCAGTTAAGCTCGGAATCTCCGCTGCCAATTTTGCTTCTGTCAATATTGGCTTCATTCACGGCAATACCACCAATTTTAGTTACATGGGATACCACTTCAATACCACAGGCCTTCAAAAATTCCTTGCACAGTCCACCCACAGCCACTCTGGCTGCTGTTTCTCTGGCACTGGCACGCTCCAAAATATCCCGTGCGTCATTACGGTTATATTTCAGCACTCCAGTCAAATCCGCATGTCCCGGACGTACCGCCGTAACCTTGTCACCAAACTCAGGACCAAAAACAGACATACGATCAGTCCAGTTCTGCCAATCACGGTTCACCACCCGTAAAGTAACGGGATCACCCATGGTTTCCCCAAAACGAACACCTGAAACCACATCTGCCTTGTCTGTTTCTATCTTCATGCGTCCGCCTCGGCCGTAGCCCTGCTGGCGGCGGGCTAAATCCCTGTTTATCGCCTCAATATCTATCCTCAATCCGGCAGGAATTCCCTCCACAATAGCTGTAAGGCACTGACCATGGGATTCTCCGGAGGTCAAAAATCTAAAATTACTCATACAACACCTCATAACCGTAATTTCTTGGAAACATGTACCTTTTAATTCTATGATAAGTGTTTACATAAAGCAAGAATTTATCCCTATTTTTCGCCCATAAAGTAAAATATTGAAACATTAATATGGCACTCCAGTCCTTGTGGTGAGTATTTTATGCTAATTGCTTCGGTTTTATTATATGGTAGAGCCTGTGGCAGATTTTTCAGAAATTCCATAATGGATGCGTATTCTCCCCGTACACCCACTACAATGGGCTGTTCTATGTACTTATCACCCTTAATCACCTTGCCCGGCCTTAAGGATATTAATTCCAGCCCGTGAGCTTCAGCATGATCTTCCAGCTGTTCAATAAAGGTAACGGCCGATTCATCAGAGGGCAGCAGCCTTTCCATCAGCTGATATTCCTTGTTTATCTCCCCAATATAGGCCTCAAAATCCTCACGCTTTCTCTGAAAAGCGGTAATTGACGCCACCTGATTTTGTAAGGCACAAAGCTGCTCCCTGTTTTCCGCCCTGGTCTGTGCTACCCAGGGCAGCAAAACACAAATATTTAATATCATAATAAACAGGCCACAAGCAAAAGCAAACCCACCAATATATATTTTCATTGGCAACAATTTATAGCTGCCCCTTGCAAATAAATTCCACATCGCCCTGTTCACCCTGCTGAGTTTTTTCAATGGATAAGCCTTTCCCCAGCTTATTGATATATTTAACCAGCATACCCATATTATCTGCCCGCCCCTTTAATATAAGCTGCTTATCCTTATCGACTTTGGCTTCACTGAGAATTACCCCTTCCCCACTCCCATTGGACAAATAAACCATTATAGCGTACCCTGATAAATCCATTCCCTTGTTCCTCAGAGAATTCAGTATATTGGCTTTCCCCCTGATTGCCTCTGCCCTACTCTCTGTTTCCCTTTTAATATCATTTACATTTTCCAATAACGCCATTTGTTGCTTATAGCCATGTATTTTTTCATTCAGCTCCTGGCCCTCCCAAAATGCCGTGCCGCCAATAATCAAGGATACACAAAGATTTACAAGGAAAAACAGGATACCCACCCTTAGCCAATGCCAATTAAAAAAGCTATTGGGAACCCGCTCAAAGCAATATCCCCTCTCCCTAATATAATCACAAGCTGTAAATATAAGCTCCCTCACCACCTCAGTAATCTGCCCTTGGGAAATACCACCCCAGTCCATTTCCAAAGGCCCCTGGCTAAATGAACCTGCAATTTCTTCATGGTAGTCCATAGCCATAACCCCGGCAATAAAAAGCTCATCACGGTAATCATCAACCAACAGCTTGTAATCATCCAGAGAAATCTTTTTCAAGGTAACCACATCATCCTGATATCTATAAGCCCATTTACAATTCTCGCCGGAGTATTCCATTTCCAGCCCTATGGCCTGCCCAATTTCCTTTAATGTAACCCCTGGCATTTCCCGCTCTGTGGTAATCACTCTGTCATCGTCAATGCAGAAAATTACTTCACTGTCCTTTTGCTGCTGAAGCATCAGCCGCCCAATTAATCTGTCATGAAAATCCTCTCCAGCCTCCTTCAATGAATCAATCCATATTAAAGCAATGCTGCCGTCCCTGTAGCTTCGCAGCCCGACCATATATATGCCATCTTCCTTATGGCTAACTGCTACTATATCCCTCGCATCCCTCTGAAAAATGTTCCTGAAATTCAATTAAAACATTCCCTTCAGAACAAATTTGTCCCCTTCTTCATCCAATACCAGACTATAGCTTACCTGAGCCTTGCTGTTTTCTCTTTCTGCCACAGCCCATATTATTACCTGTCCATTCTTTTCACCTACAAACACGTGGCACTGCCCCTGTTCATTTTTCAATACGTCACCTGTGGGCTCCATTGCCCTTGACTCCATGAGGACAGCTTTGAGGAAGGCTTGGTCCTGCTCAAGCCTGTCATACTCTCTCTGGACTGCAAATTCTGCCATTTGTCGCAGCTGCTTTTGAGCGATGCTGTTATCCAACACCTTATGCTCCAGATAATTTAGCTGTCCCAAGGCTACCATTAAAAGAGATGCCGAAAATATCAGAATTATTGCTGTAAAGGAAATACTTCCCCTATCCTGCGTCATCAGCACCAGTCTCTCCTGCCCTTTCTTTAGTCCATATACAGCGGCTATAAATACTATTTTCAACTGTAACCACTCTGCCAGTAACATTATTTTCCAAAGTCACCATCATTACCACCTTATGCGGCAGAACCTTTTGGAAGGAAATATCTTTTATATTCACATACCTTGTGCTGTCATCATTGGAAACCGGCTGCCCGTTCAGCAAAAATACCCCTTTATTATTTGAAGACAAATAAAACTGAAATGTATCGTTTTCAGACCTTTTATAGTCCTGGGAGGAAAGGAGTAGCTTGTGACGATCTGCAACGCTGAGACTATCCGCGTATCTCACCTTCTGCTGAACCGTATCGGTAATAATTCTAAGCTCCTCCAGATAGGCCCATTGGCTGACGGTTTTTATATAGTTTTTTGCTAATACTCCATAGGCCGTCACCAAGGCCGTTATTAATATCATGCAAATTGGCATACATACCATTACCTCCGGCAAGGAGAAGCCCTTATCATTTCGGATTTGGAACATAGCCTATCTGTCCGCCTCCATTTCCAGCCTGTCCATATATTCCCGGAAAGCCAGCTCTTCCATAAAGCGATGCTCCATATTAACGGCATCATCATAGGCAAGGAAGCTGTATTTTATCATCCCCAGCAAGGACAGTAACAGCACTGTCAATAGTATTACATCCATAATCACAAACCCAGCATCATCTTTACTCAATTCGTATTCGCCCCACTCTGTCCACTATCACCAGCCGTTTTTTATCCCCCAGGGAAAGATTAAAGGTACAGTTCGTAGCCTCCCCATCCTTGTAAAAAACCATTTCCTGTCTATTGCAGGAAACATGAATGTCTTGGGGAAGCTTCCAGGATTCCACCCTTTTACTGCCCACACGATAATAATATCCCTGTCCCCCCGTCTTTAGCGAGAAACATGGTCCCAAGGAAAGCTCCCTATATCCTAAGGCAGAAAAATCATCTGCATTCCGTGATATTTCCCTAACATACTGTAACCGCTTTGCCAAAAATTCCGCTTCATGATCCAGCCGAAGCTGGTCCGTGAACCTTAAGGTATGAGCTGCTGTTCCAATGCCCACAGAAAGCACAGCAACTACCAGCACCACCTCAATAAGGCTAGCACCTGTATCCTCTAAAAAAGGCTTAAATAAAAATCTATAAGTTCCTCTCCATAGATAAGTCCTATGGTGCTTCCCAATACCAAAAACGGGCCAAAGGGAATAGCTTTTTTCCTTATCTTCCATAGGCTGTTCCTTCCATCCCTCGTTACCATCATCAACAAATAACAAATTACATATAACCCTCCCAAAATAAAGGAAGTATACAGCGCCGTTACTGAGGCTTGAGGGCCAAGCCATATCCCTGCTGCTGCCCCCAGCTTTACGTCTCCCATTCCAAGTCCTTCCCTGGATATATAACGTATAAGGTAGAGCAGCCCACCGAAGACAGCCGCCCCCAATAGGGCATCTCCTATATTTTTCTCCAACAGCACAACACAGCACATTATTCCCATTAGGGCCAAAATAATCACCAGGGGATTCAACAACCGCTTATAGTAATAATCCAATATTCCCAAGGGAATCATGGTGATATTAAACGTAGGGAGCAGCCACCAATCCTTAAGTGGTAAACATACCAAAAGCTCTGTCCCGGTTATTACTGCATAAAAGGCAAAAATCTCCCAGCCATGCCTTTTTAATAGCTCAAAACAGCCCATCATTCCGTACCACGTCCCGTTTTCTCCTGCCGTCCAAAATCCGCCAATCTGTGACCATCACACAGAGCCTCATTTTCCTCCACGTCTATGGTGTATTCTGAATCTGAAATTTCACCCACAGTACCATCCTTAAGCATATACTTTCCCTTTGGAGGATGAAGCTCCGTAACGTTCTTTATATAATCATCCAAATCGCCAATTGTCCCGGGATATTGTCCCGTTTCCGTGTAATACATCATAACAGCCCCATCCAAGGTCTGAAGATCTGCCTGTATTCTGGCCGTATTGGCCATTACAATGGCGTTATTGTATTTTGGTACTGCCACTGCAAGAATAATTCCTACTATAGAAATGTAGATTATCAGCTCCAGCATGGAAAATCCCGCTTCATCTCTAAACTTTTTCACCATATCCCTCTCCTTAAAAATAGGCCGTCATCAGCTCTAACATTGGCCAAACAACGCTTATTACTATAAATCCGATGATAAGGCCCAAAACCGTCACTATTACCGGCTCTGCCATGGTTTCAATTAACCGGATTTTATTCTCTGATTCCTCCAAGCACAGCTCACTGCCATGACGAAGCATAACAGAAAGCTCACCAGAGGCCTCTCCTACAGATACCATTTCCCGTATAACCTCAGGATATAAATCCCCTCTCATGCAGGCTGTAAGCCCATTTCCCCTGGCCAGCCTGCGGCCCATTTCCTGCACAGCTTCACGCAAGCATAAATTACTGCAAAGAGCCACACAGCTGTCCACAGCCTTATCAATAACTATTCCGCTCTCCAGCAGCATGGACAGTGTTCCCAGCAATACGCTCATATCCTTCATAAGCCATAGCCTGCCAAAAAACGGCAGCCTTAGCATCAATCCGTCCCCATAGCTTCCAAGCCCTTGATGGCTGCGAACTCCTCTGATTACAAATAAAATCATAATGAGTGCGGCCGCTGCCATAAAAACAACCTTCCAGGACACCTGTGAGGCACTAATCAATAATCTGGTGGTCCAGGGCAGCTCCAGGGATAAATCCCCAAATACATCAAGAATTACCGGCAACACCCCAAGAATGACAAAGGTCAGGGAGCACAGGCTCAAAAGGACCAGAAAGCCAGGATACAGCATAGCCATTCTGAAGCCCTTCTCCAATGCTTCCCTTCGCTGAAAATTGTCGGCCAGGGCACTGAAAACCCATTCCAGATTGCCTCCATATTCCCCGGCCTCCACCATAGCTATCTCCTGGGAGCTGAATTTTTTCCCGCAAGCTGTCATTGCGCTGGCCAAGGACATACCCGAGGACAGCTTCTCCTTAAGGCCTCCATCATTTCCACTTTCCCCCTCCATTATCCTCACCACCTCACCTATAGGAACCCCTGCCTTCATCATAATTGCCCCTTGACGGTAAAACTGACTTTTCTTTATTTTCTTCCAGCTGTCAGAATTATGGCCAAGCTCAAGGATTTTGAATTTTGTCTTTTCCCTTAGGCTGATAATTATCATTCCCTGGGACCGTAATTCTTCATAAACAGCCGCTCTGCCCGCTCCTTCAACAGTCCCCTGACTTCGCCTGCCCCCATCATCCAGCACAATGTAATCAAAAATTTTCATAGTGCCCTATCCAGCTTTAAAAGATTTTGGCTTCGCAGCTTTTCCAGGGCCATTTCCATGGTCTGCATACCCTGAACAGCCCCCGACTGCATTACGGACTTAAGCAGCTCATATTTCCCTTTTCTGATGATATTGGACACCGCATTGTTACCCTGCAATATTTCTACCCCACAATACAAATGTCCGTCCAGCCCCTTATACAGCTTTTGGGCACATATCCCCCTTAAGGATGATGCCAGCAAACTTCTGGCAAGATTCTGTTTCTCCGGGGAAATCATGCTTATAAATCTCTCCACTGTTTCCACCACTCCCCCCGTATGCATAGTGGCGATAACGTAATGCCCTGACGCCGCTGCACTTAAAGCCGCTTCACAGCTTTTACCATCACGCAGCTCTGCAATCATAATCACATCGGGATTCTCCCTCATGGCACTGATAATTCCACTGGGGTACCCGAGAAAATCTCCCCCCAGCTCCTGCTGGCTGAACAAGCATCTGCCCTGGGGATATATAAACTCCACCGGATCCTCCAAAGTAAGAATGTGATAGTCCTTATTTTTATTCATCTCCCCCAAAAGGGCTGCTACTGTAGTGGTTTTCCCGGCTCCCGTGGCCCCTGTTACCAATAATAGTCCATCCCTGCAATCCATGAATTGGCGGATGGCCCCAGCCTGTCCCAGCTCATTAAGAGTGGGGATTGTATGGGGCATTATTCTGAATGCGAAGGCTATCTTCCCCCGCTGACGATAAATATGCACCCGATAACGCCACCCCGAAAGCTCCCAAGTAAAATCCACCTCTTTTCTCTTTATAAATTCCTCCTGCTGGTCACGGCAGGTGATTCTGGAAAATATCTTCCATATATCCTCCTTACTGGCCACACCTTTCTTCATGGCTGAAAGCATCCCCCACTTCCTGCAGAAAACCGGAACAGCCTCCGAAATAAATACATCTGACGCTCCCCCTTGAGATGCCCCCATCAATATTTCCTCAAAATCACTCTCACAAAGTCCCATATTTCTTCCTACTCCCCTGTATATTGCTCCCTATCTCAAATTACTCACTATCTCAAATTACTCACTACATACCCGTGCGACCTCATGGATTTCCACCAGCCCCTCCTTTGCCTTTTCAATCCCATCCTCCCACATGGTTTTCATTGCAGCATTTTTTATAGCTTCCTCCAGCTCACCTATTGTAGGCCGTGAACTGATACATTGCTGCAGCTCGCTGTCAATCATCAGCACCTCCTGAATGGCCACCCTGCCCTTAATGCCACGGCCCTTGCATTTTTCACAGCCCCGACGGCGATACAGCCATAATCCCGGCTCGTAATTTGCTCCCATCCTCCTGGCAAGCTGGCTTTCCGGCAACACATCATAGGCCTCACAGCAATGGGGACATAGTCTGGGGACCAGTCGCTGAGCCACGATTCCCTTTAGGGCAATGGCCAACAAAAAAGGCTTTATCCCCATATCCAACAAGCGATAAATAACCTTGGCTGCACTTGATGTGTGGATTGTAGCAAACACCAAATGACCTGTAAGGGAGCTCTTAACCAGCATCCTGGATACCTCATCACTGCGCACCTCCCCAATTGCCAGAACATCATAATCCTGTCGCAGCACTGCCTTTAAGATATCTTCAAAATCCAGCTTTATTTTTGTATTGACCTGCACCTGATTAATTCCCTGCAGCTGATATTCCACGGGATCCTCAATGGTAACAATATTCTTGGCAGGATTATTCAGATAATGCAGTGCCCCATACAAGGTGGTTGTTTTCCCTGAATTTACCGGCCCCGCTATAATCACTGCCCCACTAGCTTCCTGGCATAAGCCCAAAAATTTAGCTTTGTTTTCCACAGAAAAGTCCAGACTGTCAATATCCATAAAGACGCCAGCCCTGTTCAAAAGCCTAAGTACAGCCTTTTCTCCATTAATGAGAGGTACTATGGACACCCGAACATCAATCTCCTTGTCCATATTTTCATAGGAAAAGCGACCATCCTGGGGCAAACGGTTCTCCGCAATATTCAACTGGCACATTATCTTAATGCGGGAAATAACGTTACTATATAGCTCCATGGGAATCTCATCATATACAGTTTCCAGCTTCCCGTCGATTCTGTAGCGTAATCTCCCTGCTATGGTGCCCGGTTCCACGTGTATATCAGAGGCATTTTGTACCAGAGCCTCCTCAACAATGCTATTAACCAGCTCCACCACCGGAGAATGGTCGTTTACGATTTTAACTGGAACAGATATAGGTGCAGGATAAGTGGTAGTGCTTCGCTTGGCAGCATCAAATAATTCTTTAAAACTTTTCCTATTTTTAATTATCATTCTAATATTCCTTTGTGGTTTTATACCTTCGCTTTTCTTTATTAATTATTTTATCATTATACAAAAATTTTTCAATACTTTTATCAAAATTCAAAATATATTTCGCATAAGAAAAAGCTGTAGCAAAAATATTACTTCCTACTACAGCTCATACAATATTATTTATGTTGTGCTCACATAGCAATCACACTGCTGTCATGGAGCATATAAAGATACCTTTCTGCCACCTTTATACCTAAAATGGATTCTGCCGCCGCTGTATACAGCTGGAGCTGAAGTCCATAACGCTTTTTCACCGCCTCAGGATTGGTATCACTGTCAGTCTTGTAATCCAGCAATACATATCTGCCATCGGCTTCCTTAAACAGCACATCTATGACGCCCTGGCTAAATATAAATTCTCCCTCCACATCATCGTAATAGTCACCAGCATTAAGCATGCGGCTAAATGGCAGCTCACGCCAAAGCTCCGAGGCATTTTTCACCCGCTGGCCAATGTCCGTTTTAAAGAAGGACACTACCCCCTTCACATTTACATAGCCCGCCTGCTCCTCCGTCATAACCTCGTTGGCCACCATGTCTGCCAGCTGGTTCTTCACATCCTTTGCGTCCAGATTACCGGACAAATCAAGATGCTGCATTACAGAGTGCATAAGAGTACCATACTCGTTGCCCTTCAACCCTGCCTTGCCCTCAGCCTCCTGAATAAATCTCGGTCGATTGAAGATATATTCCCCATGCTGGGCCGTCAGCTGCTGATTATCCCCTGGCTGCATATCATCAAATGAAATCTCTGAAAAGCGGCGCTTTAATTCAGATACAGTCAGCTTGGCCGGAACCTCCCGGGTACCACGATAATCATAATCAAGGGACAAATTATGGGCTAACTCACCAATATCTGTTTCCAGCTCTATCGGCTTGCCTACCTTCACCGTCTGAATCAACGAGTTATCCACTTCATTAAGCTGATTTACTCCGGCTATACCTTCAGCACCTATAACAGAAACCGTCCAGCGTGACTCCCTGCCCATGGCATCGGGAATAGCAGCCCTATTTTTTGTAATGCCAGAGTATTCCACCAATGGCTTACCATCAGGGTGATGGGCCACTGCACGGGCCACCCAGTCAGCGTAAGAATTAACTGACAAAAGTGTATGAACCGGCAGCACCTTGTCAGTGGTATCAATATGCTGACACCACTTGGCAGCCTGCTTTTCCAAATTACGGCATCGCCCAACCATAATCAGCTTCTCCCTGGCTCTGGTCATGGCAACATATAAAACACGCAGCTCTTCCGCCTGAAGCTCCCTCTTCCATTTTGCCTTTACTGCCTGCCTGGAAAAGGTTTCATATTTGGCCATATATTCCAGATCCACATATTTAATGCCCATGCCCAATTCTTTATGAACCAAAACATCATCAGACAGGTCCATTTTATTAAAGCCCTTGCACATATCTGCAATAAACACCACCGGGAATTCCAGTCCCTTACTTTTATGGATTGTCATTACACGAACAACATCCTCTCCTTCTCCCAGAGTTCTGGCCATGGACAGATCTGTTTCCATATCCGTCATACGCTTGATAAACCGCAGAAAACGGAACAGCCCCTGGTAATCCGTATTCTGGAACTCCTGGGCCCGGGTTACCAGCATACGCAGATTGGCCTGGCGAAGGATGCCCCCACGCAGGCTCCCCACATAATCATAGTAGCCCGTATCGCGGAAAATCTGCCAAATCAGCTCCGGCACCCCTACTTGTCTTGCCAGCTGACGCCAAATGCTTAGCTTGTTCAAAAAATCATTTATTTTCTCTTTAATATCAGTGTCCAGCCTTGATTCCGGAGTATTGGCCGCCAACATGGCGGTATACATATCCCCGTCCTTGGCGGAGGCCTTCAGCTTGGCCAAATCCGAAGCACTTAACCCCACTATAGGGGAAAACAGCACTGCTGCCAAATGAATATCCTGCTGGGCGTTATCTATAACCGACAACAGGGAGTGCATAATCTGAATCTCCATTGTCTGGAAGAAGCCCTCACTGGTGTTGGCATACACTGGAATATCATTTTGCTGAAGAATCTCCTGCAAAACATCTGCCTTATCCTTGGTAGCTCTGAGAAGAATCACCATATCCCGCCATGTCACAGGACGATACCCATTATTTTCTTTATAATCCTTATCAAAGACCATTCTACCGCTGGCCTTGATTTCCCTTATGCGATTGGCGATATACTGAGCCTCCAGCTCAAAGCCCACCAAATCCTCAACATCATCCTGATTTTCAGAAGCAATCTGGGCAGTATCAATATCATTTGCCTCATCACCATCAGAATTAGCTGTCATATCTATCAGGGCCAATTCCACATTATTTTCTACAATATCCCCAATATTAGGAGAATCATAGCCATAGGGATCCCCCTCATTAAGCATGGCCCGCTCATCATATTCAATTTCAGTTGGATTTGGGGTCATCACCTGGGCAAATACATAATTTATGGCAGAGAGAATTTCCCTGCGGCTGCGGAAATTCCGTCCCAGAGTTATAAGCTCTCCATTTTCATTATCGGCCTTTTCATATTCCTTATATTTCTTCAAAAACAAGGCTGGCTCTGATGAGCGGAACCCATAAATGCTCTGCTTAACATCCCCTACTGTAAAGGTATTGGCATTTCCATCACCGGAAATAAAGCGCACAATGAACTCCTGCACCTCATTGGTATCCTGATACTCATCCACCATAATTTCCTGATACCGCTGACGGAGCTCCAAAGCTATATCTGAAGGCTTCAGCTCTCCTGGGGCCGCCTCCGGGGAATTTAAAATCGCCAGAGCAAAATGCTCCACATCACTGAAATCCACGATATTTTTTTGTTTTTTCGCACTGCCATAGGCCTGGGAAAAATTCTTTACCAATTTTACAATAGAAGAAACATCTTCACCGGCAGCCCGCAATTCCTCTAAAAGAACATCCTCATCATCCTGCACCAGTTCATGCATTTCCTTCAGCAGGTCCTTTAGGGCATCCCTTACATTTTTAAAGGATGCTTTAACCTCCGGCTCCACCCCCTTGGAAATAGTAGGTATTCTGGGAACATCATTCATTCTGAAAAAAGCCGTATAAAGCTCATGCCATCCCTGTTGCAGGGCTCCATCTACCGATGTTATCACTTCATCAAAAAAACTCACATCTTCTTCGAATTTTCCCCGAACCTTTGGCTCCTGAAAATTAACTACAATGCTTTTCAGCTCATCAAGATATTCCCTTGCAGGCACCATGCGACAGGAAATTTCGTCCTCTATAACAGGCCACCACTTTGTGTCCTTCAAGGAAACAAAGTCACCATCCTTTGACGGATAATCCAGCTCCAGGCCACTTAACCACAAATCTGGAAAGGGCTGATTTTGGGATTTCTCATAGAGCTTCAGCACAATATCATAAAGGGCAGAATCTCCCCTGACAGTACCGTATTTATCTGCAAATCGCTGCAGTGCTTCATCTCCCTCAGCGTATTTTGCCTCAAACATGTCCTCCAGCACATCCTGTTGGAGAATAACCAGTTCATTTTCATTGGCAATGCGAAACTTAGGGTCAATATCTATGGCATTAAAATTGTTTTTTACCACAGTCTGGCAGAAGGAATCAATGGTGGAAATGGAGGCTCCGGATAAGAGAATCAGCTGGCGCTCCAGACGTCTCACCATATTTCTGTCTGCATTTTTTTGTTCCAATTCCTGGGCAATGGCACCTTGCAGCCTTTTCTTTATACGCTGCTTCATTTCCTCCGCCGCAGCTCTGGTAAAAGTAACCACCAGCAGTCTGTCCACATCCCAGGCGTTATTATCTTTTTCAGGGTCTCTGAGCAGATGGGACACCACCCTTTCCACCAGCACTGCTGTCTTGCCGGAGCCCGCCGCTGCAGAAACCAGAATATTCTTTTCATCATTATTTATGGCTAATTTTTGCTCCTGCGACCATTCCATGGCTATTCCTCCTTCCCTTCAAAATTTTGGTCATGATTTCCAATAATTTCACCCTTGACCCTTTCAGTTATCGCTTCCATAAGCTCCGCCTCGCTACCGTCAATACGGCGATAATCATAGCCCTCCAGCCTTGGGTCAAAGCCACAAAGGGGATGATACTTACAATAGGTGCAAGGGGTTATTTTGTCCTTCTTATATGGCTTAATATCAATACTGCCATCCATTATATTCTCGCCGGTATCCTTAAACACAAGCTCAATATATGCCATAAGCAGTTCAAAATCCTCACTGCTTTTCAGCATTTTCAAACTTTTGTCGTTAAAGGACCTATTTTCCCCTTTACCCTTATAGGCAATTTTCAAGAACCGGCTCTTATTATCAGTATATAGGGTATTGTCAATTTGCTCCGCAATATCCTTATCCAGAAGCACCCAGCCAGGCATTTTTAGCGCCTTGTCCAATGCTTCCCGTAATTTTTCCGGGTCATGACTGTGATTGTCCATTGGGAAAATAGGACGCTTAAGGAAATAATACAGCATTCCCGCCGGCAGCATCTGGTTATCCTGGTCTTTCCCCCTGTTCATAAGCTGACTTACCACCAGCAAATAGGTTAGAAGCTGCAGCTTCAGGCCATAATATACATCCACCAAATTAATGGCGGCACTACCCGTCTTGTAATCAACAATCATAAAATGACTGCCTTGTTCATTCACATCAATGCGGTCAATCTGTCCCTTCAGCTCCAGACGATTATTATCGTGAAGCTGATATACTAAATCCAGAGTATCCGCCGGGCCATTGTGGCCTCCAAATGACCTTTCAAAATAATTAGGATGGAACTTGCTCACCTGATCAAATTCCCCCAATCTCCTTAGGGTAAAACGGGCAGTGGTCTCCAACCGGGAAAGCTGGTTCTCCAGCTGATTTGTGGAATAAAGCATGCCGTTATTAAGCCGTGGTGCCAGCCTATGAATTATCTCATGACAAATCCTGTCACGTTCCTCCCCCTGAATATCACACCAGCGTCGGCCCTCCTTTTTCAAGGCTTCACCGTACTCCTTCAAAACTGCATGGAGCAGGGTTCCCAGCTCCGGACTGCTGAAGCGATTAATTTTTCGCTCCTTTAAATTCAGTCCATATTTGGCAAAAAACTGGAACGGGCATCTGTTATATAGCTCAAACTTGGTTACGGAGCCCCGCAAAATTCCCTTAACCGTATAAAGCGCCTTTGCGATATCCCGTGGTAATTTTTCCAGACGTGGATTCATAAAAAGTCCCCGACGTACTAATTCCACCAGCTTTTCTGTATCCTCTCCCTGTAAAAGGCAATTATATACCTTCTGCCACAGCTCCGGCAGCTCGCCCTCATCCCTGAGCCTTCTAAGGGCAACAGCCAAGTATGACAAGGACTGGCGCTTATGGGTCAGCATTTTCAGCTGCTGCTCCTCCGTAAAGCTGTTAATCCAGTCCAATGGTATGGTTCTTACCCCCTTATCTGGCAACAGGGACTTAATCTTGCCCACAATCTCCGCTCCCATCAGAGCTTCATCAGAGGGGGATGACAGAGCATAGGATACCCACATATACTCCCTGGCCTGGGTGAAGGCCTTGTAAATTAAATAATTCTCATTGAAGCTAGCTTCCTCCCCCAGTACCGACAATTCAATAATATTTTTTTGGTTTATATGCACACGGTCCGCATCGGACAGAACCGTATTTTCCACAGAACGCCTTGGCATGCTTCCTGCATTTGCTCCCAGAATATACACAGCCTTTATATTATCCAGTGCATTTTGGTCAAAGGATGCGATATTGACATAATCCAGTCCCGGAGGAATAAGGGCCATTTTCAGAGAGGAAAAGCCCTCCTCCAAAAGCTGACGCAGCTCGCCTATACTCATTTTGGAATCGCCAGTAACTTCCACCAGCTGGTCCAGCAATTCCATAATGTCATTCCACACCTGCTGATGCTCCCTGGCCACGTCAAGATTACCGCTTTTTTCTGCCTGGTCCGACTTCTCCTGCAAAATTTTGGGCACCTCAATAGCCACCAAGAAATGATAGATAGCCTGTATCATATCCCGGGTGGTGTCAGCCTGCTTCAAGTCATCCTGAAGTATGCCCAAGGGCTCTGCCACCTGGCGACGCAGCTGGTCTGCTGTGGCTGCCCTCAATTTTTCCTTGTCATCAATTCTTTCATCCTCTTCATCAATGGAATAGCGTGGATAAAAATCCCATGGCTCCTCCCGCCGCCAAACCTTGCTGCCCTTTAAATTAAACTCCAGACAGTAATTCTCCAAAAGGTCTATCTGCTGGGCTGTAAGGCGGAAGAAGCCAGCTTTTATGCAGCAGAATAAATCATCATAGCCCCATCCCTCTGTAGCTCCAATAGCAGAACGGATAAGCTCTGCCACCGGATGATTGGCACATTGACGTTTCTTATCCCGAAAGAAAGGTATGTCATAGTCCTTAAACACAAAGCTTATAAGCTCTCCATAGGATTCCTCATCCCGTATGAGAACGCCAATGTCGCGCCACTTATATCCCCTGTCCCTGACAAGGCCAATAATATCCGCAGCTGCCGCCTCAACCTCCAGCCTACAGGTAGCTGCCTCCACTAAAGAAATTTCCCCGTCACCATCCACTGGCTGAATAATACGCTTGTCAAAGCACGCCTCCAAGGCCTTAAGTGCTGGATTAGTATAGCGCTTCGTCTCTGAAAAATGCTGATAATTAACGGGAATATCAAACTTTGCTGCCAGCCCTTGCAGGCGATTACAGCTGATATAGGCGCGGTTAAACAGTCCGGAGGCCTCCCTATTGGCCCACTGCCCCTGGGCTGTATTCATATCATCCATATTGAAGGTAACATGAATATTGGCACCATACTGAAACAATCCCTCCAGCACCTGAAGCTCCAGAGGATTAAAAAACAGGAAGCCATCCAGCCAAATATCTGCCCCAGCCACCATTTTTGACATGGGCAGTCTTTCCACCAGGATGCTCATGATATCCTTACCATCTGTATAGCTGCCCTCCATAGCCCTGTTATACTCACCATAGAGCAGCGACAGATCTGCCAGCTTATGGCCAAGTCTGCTATCCTCCATGCTATCACCAGCTTCAGCAAGCTGCTCAGGGGTTATGCCGTATCCCTTAAATTCATTGATAATTCCACTAAGCACATTAGCGAAGCCCCGCTGACGTGATGCCCGACCAAACACCTTTAGTTCATTATAATGCTTATCCAAAATACGCTTCAGAAGCAGTTGGCGTCCCATATCAGTGATACCCTGCTCCAAACCGCCACCAGTTTCCTGCAGCACCTGATAAGCAAAGCGCTTAAAGCCATACACCTGACAACGCATATAACCACGGCCCTGCTCTTCCATCATGGCTGACAGCTGACGCTCAACTTTATATGTCATGTGCTCCGGCAACAGCAAAATAATAGCAGACCCCAGTGGTCTTTCCACCAGTTCCTTCTTTATCTGCTCCAATACATACAATGTCTTGCCACTGCCGGCCCTGCCTGTAATAATCTCCAGCATTTTCTCTCCCCCTTTATCCCCAAGGGATTATCTTTAATATATATAATACATATCAAAGTAAGGCCTGTAAAATTTAGAAGCATAAAAAAAGGACCAGCACTACTGATCCTAATTTTTATTTTTAATTGGAAACCGTTCCCTCGTATTCAGTTGGCTCTGCCACTCTCATCATGGTACGTCCGCACTTGCATTCGTCATCAATACGCATCACCGCATGACCAGTACGCAAACGGAAAATCGGCATGGCTTCATTGGCAAGGGAGGTTAGTACCAGCTCCCCTACACGATGGGGTTCATCAATTACCTTGTCACGGCCAAATTCCACAATCTCAGGATAGAAATAATCCTCCTGAATATGGAACCCCCTATCATCCGGACAATGATACATAATCCCGGCACAGCCAAATCCCGGCGAATTGTAAACCGTGTTGGTCTTAACATTCATGCGGCGTTCCAAATAGGCACGCATCGGATTATGCAGTGTTTCCTCCAAGCATACAATGGAAGGAAGATAAAGATCCTGGGCATTTTCCCCATCTGCCTGAAGCTTTACTATAAACTGCGTAACCATACGGAAATCGCTGATAAGTACATCCACATGACATCTGGTCATAAGCTCCACAATATTGTCCATATTGCTGCCCATAAGCATAACCGATGCCCCAATCCCCTCCAGAGCATACTGGACATCCATCAGCCGGCTGTCAGAGGCCTCGCCCAAAATCCCCACCACGGTGGTATCGTTAATACCGTAGGTCACCAGTATTCTGGTCATCATTTCCATCTGACGTGCCACATCTCCACTGGTGTACATCTTAATGAAGGTCTCTGCGTCTCCCTGCCTGGAAATACGCAGAACACCACTCAATGGCATGGTAAGCAAATCAAAAACGGATACTTCCTTCAGTACATTTCGCTCCGTAAATGGCAATTTTTGAATGTCCCCCAAAGACTGTATATCCTCAGGGCACACTCCAGCTTTTTCAAACAGCTGCTGATAAAAGGCACTTTTTTCTTGAGCCCACTTCACCCGCTTCTTCAGCGCCTCCAGCTGAAGCTTTTCCAGCTGGCTCCGTTCCATGGTCTCTATTCTTGGATTTGCAATCATCATAATCTCTCTTTCCCAGTGCCAATAACGCAAACATCAGGTAAGTGGCTTCTGATAGAAGAATGGCTGGAAGCTTGTGTAGCCCAGCTTGCGGAAGTTCAGAATAGCCTCAGTAGCACCAACAAACAAAATTCCGCCCGGCTTCAATGCCTTGAAGAAGTTGGCATAAAGCTGGTCCTTTGCCTCCTCGGTGAAATAAATAACAACATTGCGACAAAGAATAAGATCAAAGCCACTTTCAAAGTTATCCTTTAAGAGGTTATGGCGTTTGAATTCAATGCAATCCTTAATCTCCTGAGAAACCAGATACTTGTCACCATTATGGGTGAAGTACTTTCTCTTGCGTTCCGGATCTATAGCCTTCAGCTCATTTTCAGTGTATTCACCTTTTTTGGCCTTGCCTAAAATCTCAATATCCAAGTCAGTGGCCAAAATGCGATGACGGGTAGTCGGCGTCAGAGTCTTCATAATCATAGCCAGAGAATACGGCTCAGCACCGATAGAACAGCCGGCACTCCAAATATTCAGCTTGCTGCTGCGCTTTAACAAGTCCGGGATAACATCTGTTTCCAATTTGGCAAATTTATCCGGAGTGCGGAAAAACTCAGATACGTTAATGGTCAGATACTCAATGAATGCGGCAAATTCATCGTGATCCTGTACTACCTTGTCGAAATATCCGGAATAAGTATTAAAGCCGTTTCTTTTGGCAAGGTTCATAATGCGGCGCTGCATCTGTGGCGCTTTATACAAATCCAAGTCTATTTCAGTCTTTGCCTTTAATTTTCCTTTGAATTCTGTCCAATCCCGTTCTTCTGTCATATCAATCCCTCCAAACAGTTATACATGTTTAATATTTTATATTCCACTTAAAATCCAAAAATCCTCTATATTTTTTAAAATATGTTTATAACGCCATTGTTCAAATTTTTCTTCTTTAGAAGAAAAATCTTCCAATTAGCGTTTCCCTTACAGGACTAGCTTCGCGTCGCAACGAGCTGGGATATATGCTCACCAGCTATTGTAGTTTGTTTTCCCCACCTAAAGAGGTAGGGGACATTTTAAAGCTCGTTATTATCCTTCCACATAATGGCTGAAGCTGCCAATTACCAGCTGTGGAAATTCCTTTTTCAGCTCTGATAAGAATTTTCTGGTGCCCACAAATGGTGTTTTCTGCTCCGGCATTATATCGAGGAACGCATCAGGGTCAATATTAAGATTACGCACCTGTATCATCTGCACAGGCAGCTCCCTAAAGAATTCCTTCCAGGCTGCCAGTTCATCCTCCCGATCATTAAAGCCCGGGAAGTACAGCATATTTAATGACACATAAATATCATGATCCAACGCATAGCGTATAGATTCCTTTACATTATCCAGCTTATAATTGCTGCGGTAATAGGCATCATAGCTTTTAGGGATGGCACTGATAATACTGACGCGCATGGTATCCAGCCCCGCATCCACAATCTGCTTTATCCCCTCGGTGTACCCCGCATTGGTATTAATATTTATCTGTCCCTTGCTGGTCCTTTCACGAATCAGCTTAATACCCGCAGAAATATTAACCGCCGCCAGGGATGGCTCTCCCTCACAGCCCTGACCAAAGCTGATAATACCCTCGGGAGCATTTTCCAGATGATAAATTCCCAGCTCAGCAATCTGCTCAGCCGTTGGCCGGAACTTTATACGGCTCTGGGGGGAAGGACAGCACTCTGCTGGCTGCAAGGATATACAGCCAAAGCAGTTGGCATTACATACAGGTGATGTAGGAATACCACACTCCCAACGGCGATAAAAAATATTTTCTGCCGTACAGCAATGCCATTCCAATGAACAGTTAGCCAGATGGTCAATAAGGGGATTATTCGGCAAATCCTTTTTAACCTGTTTTACCAGACGCTTCAAGTTCTTGGTATTGTAATGCTCAGGGTCCCATTTGTAATTTTCATCAGTATAAATAGCCGTCCCGTAGAGCTGGTCCTTATATACACATACCGCCGTATAGCCATATAAAGGCAGCCGACTGGCATTCTCATCCAGTTGAAAGGCCGGCATCATGGTACGGGTATACCCCGCTGGCAAAATTGCCGACACCGCATTGCCTGTCAATGTCAGCACCTCGCCCTCCTGACTCATGCCCACCGCCTGACGGTCCGGCAGAAACATCAAATCAGCACTCTCCGGCAGGGGAATCAAATCCTCAGGAGTAAGAAGACGCAGCTCGTCGCCCTCACGGCCCATGGCCAAAATGCCGGGAGCATCAAAGATTTCTCCGTTTTCATCTGCATAAAGAGCGATAATAGGCTCCCTTTTATTCCTTGCCATCCTCTGCCGCCTCCTTCACTTCACCAAATCCGACTTCATTTCCTACAGCTTCTGCACTTCCGGCCTCTGCCCCGTCCTTATCCCCGTCAACCGGCTTTTCCTTCCAGTTCTTCTTTTCCTTCTTCTGCTTTTTCGGATTGTATTTGTTCATGGCGTTATCAATACTCTCAGTTACCATGCACTCTATGGCTGGAACAAGATATTTGATGGCCTCCTGAATTTTTGGCACATCCTCCTCCGGGAAATTTGCCAACACGTGATTTACCACAGTCCACCCTGGTAAAGGACGACCCACGCCGATACGCACCCTGCCAAAATTCTCATCCCCCACATGGGCAATGGTGGACTTAATACCATTGTGACCACCAGCACTGCCCTTTTTACGGATGCGGATAGTACCAGCTGGAATATCCATATCATCGTGACACACAATAAGGTCCTGGGGCTCCAGCTTGTACCAGCGCATCAATGGTCCGATACACTCACCGCTGTTATTCATATATGTCTGGGGCTTTACCAAAAGCACCTTTTCCGTGCCTATTCTGGCCTCTGCCACCAGTCCCTTTTCCTTTTCCTTCCAAGGCTCTGCCCCTAATGCCTCAGCCAGGGCATCCACCATCATCCAGCCCACATTATGACGGGACTTGGCATATTCCACTCCTGGATTACCCAATCCAGCAATTAACTTCATGAAACAAAATCTCCTTATATGACAATCAATTTAACGCAAATACATGTAGATTATACATTATTACAGCCCTTTTGGCTAATATCCTTGACTAATAGCGTATAATTATTAATGTAATAAAAACTGCAAAGTGGAGGACTATATGCATCAATACTTATTTTACATAGGGGATTTCCCCGTAAGAGCCTACGGCCTTGTCCTTAGCCTCAGTATTATTTTAGCAACAGGCGTTGGCTATTTCCTCGCCAAGCAGGACGGCCGCTACCACAATCATGTGGTGGATCTGGGCATTTACTGCGGTTTAAGCGGACTCTTGGGTGCCAGACTTTGGGACGTGTTCTTTTTTGACTGGGACTATTACAGCCATCACCTTACGGAAATACTGAATGTTTGGCAGGGAGGTATGGCCATTCAGGGTGGTGTTATTCTGGGTGTAGCCGTGGGAATTCTGTACTGCCGTCGCCACAGCATCGATATATTGGCCATGATGGACATAAGTGCCCCAGCCATTATCTTTGGTCAGGGTCTGGGACGCTGTGCCAATCTTTTAAACGGCGATGCCTTTGGTGCCCCTACAGGGGGAAGCTTTGGTATAATTTACCCCTCAACCACTCTTGCTCATCATACCTACGGTAACCAGCCCCTGTGGCCTGCTGAAATCTGGGAGGGACAGCTGGATTTCGTTATTTTTGCCATTCTCCTGCTGTTTCGCGCTTATCCCCATGTAAGGGGCCAGGCCTTTTCCCTTTATGTAATGCTATACTGTGCAGCAAGATTTTTCCTGGAATTTCTACGGGGAGATTATGCCGCTCCCGTATTGGGGCTCTTTACCTCTGCCCAAATGACCAGCATTACCGGCTTTACACTTGCCCTCATCTGCTTCATAGCCCTGCAAATCAAGGGACATAAGGACAAAAAGACTGACAGTACGTCAAAACCTGAATCAAAGGTATAACACTTATTTACATTTTCTTTACTATAAAAACCATTTATTGTATAATTATGTAGATGAAATATGTTATGAAAGGGGTAGCTTACTTGAGTATAATCGCCCGTCACCTTACAGTTGATATGTACAAATGCAAGAATTCCTGCTTTGAAGATGTGCAGGCCTTACAGTCTACATTAAAAACTCTGCTGATGGAAAGCAATCTTGATATTTTGTCTTCCACCGGCCAGATTATGTCAGATGACCATATTGCAATTATTCTGCTTTTTGATGAAGGACACATTACCGTCCATGCCTTTCCTGAGCTTCAGTACGTTTCCGCAGATGCTTTTATTTGCGAGGAAGACGCCGCACCAGAGGAGATTTTCAGCTCCATACGAAAGCTCTTTAAGCCGGAGAAAACAAAAACCACTATCCTTAAACGTGGAGATTTTGGTACAAACACTGACATGAAGCCAAAAACTAAAACAAAGGTTGCTCCGCTCCGTCGTATTCACAATACCGGCAGCAAGGTTATCAATATGCTGAAAAGCAAGGACGACAAAAAAAAGAATTAATTTGCAAAATTCACATATTTACAAAAAACTCCTGATACCCCAGGAGTTTTTTTGTGCCCTGTTTTATGTATACATTAAAACATAAGACAAATCACTAAACAAAATAGCCTTTTAAAGGTATAATAGTGAATGTACTTTTTATTGCAGGAGGTTTTTATGGAGAAACCACGTCTGGGACATATTCATTTTTTAAATGTATTGCCTATCACCTACAGTCTGACACAATGTGGCTATGGAGAAGGTATTGATATAAAGGGTGGCGTCCCTTCTGTTATGAATAACGACCTGATAAACAATCGGCTGGATGCCAGTGAAGTATCCTCCATTGTTTATGCCAGAAATTTTGATAAGCTGCTTATTCTGCCGGATTTATGTGTACGGGCTGACGGGCCTGTACGGAGTATTATTTTGGTGTCAAAAAAGCCAATTACGGAAATCAATCAGGACAGGATTGTGCTCACTGCCCAATCCGCTACTTCCCATGTACTGCTGAAGATTATCCTGAACAAGTCCTATGACGCCACCCCGGAATACTGTGTGCGACACCTTACCCCGGACAATCCGGTTCCCGATGACTGTACAGCAGCCTTATTGATTGGTGACGATGCCCTTAACGTATATCATCATAAGAACAAGGACAAGTTCTACTATTACGATATGGGTGTGGAATGGAAGAAGCTCACCGGCCGGTGCATGGTTTACGCAGTATGGGCTGTTCATAAGGACTTTGCCCAAAATAACCCGGAGGCACTTCAGCTCCTCCACGAAAGACTCTACAAGGGTCTTCGTCACGGCTACGCCCACAAGGCTGACGCCATAAATTCCATTTTGGACTCCAAGCCCTTTACCTTCCAGCAGTTGGATGAGTATCTGGAGGTCATAAAGTGGAATCTTACGGAAGAATACCTTGACAACCTTATGATATTCTACAAATACGCCTACGAAATGGGCCTTATCCCCCGTATGCCAAAGCTGAAGCTGGCTGAGGTGGAGCTGTAAGATCAGCGTCCCATGCTGGGCACACACAAAAAGACGGAGGCAACGTGTCCCCGTCTTTTTTGCATGGTTATAGTGCATTGCTCAAAGCATGGATATTTTCTTTTTCCGATTTATTTGTTAAATCATGGATTGCATAATTTATATTGATTCAATTTCCACGCTAAAAATTAGTGCCCTTTAGCTTCTATGTCAACAACTGTCAAAATCGGCAGTTGTCTTTTTTATTCGGGGCCGCTAGTGCTTCAATGATGTTATAGGCACTACATAAACCCCATCTTGGCGGCGATAAGCAGCATTTGAAAGTCCACAGAGAACGCACAGGAATTTTGGAACTTTATCCTTATTGTCCTTGGCAATTTTATCCCGTATAGATAATAGATTTTCCGCTGCACCATCTATTTGGTTCGCTCCCAGCTTGATTTCGAAGGCCCCCCATTCTCCATTGGGCATTTCTATCACAGCATCGATTTCCTTTTCTTTATAATCCTGATAATGGAATAATTTTCCCCCATAATAATTGGCATAAATCCACAAATCCCTTTCACAAAGGGCTTCAAACAAAAAGCCCATGGTTTTCAAATCACCTATCAACCGTTCCTCATTCAGCCCCAAAAGACTGCACGCTATTGATGGATCTGTCAGATGACGCTTGCCGGCCTGCTTCACCCTGACCGATGAACGCACACTTGGACTAAAGGCTGGCTGGTCCTCAACCACATATAATCTCCGAAACACATCCAAATAAGAAGCTATTGTCGGCTCGCTAATATCTTCTCCTTCAACATCCTTTATATCTTTTCTAAGCACCTTATTGGATACAGTTGTTGATTCATTTCTTGCAAGAGATTTAAGCAATTTAATCATCTTGGAGCTGTCCCTCTTTATTTCATCAAGGCGGTTAGCACCATCATCAATTATGGCATTGATATATCCATTTGGAAGCAAAACAGCTTTTTCGTAAGGAACAGCCAAGCTTCTGGGCCATCCCCCACGCACTATGTATCTTGCCAGACTCTCCAATTTTATTTCACCTGTAAGCTGGGATTCCATATGTCCCTCAAACAAGTCCTGCAAGGAAACTTTACCATCGGAGTCTCCCGATTCCCACAGGGACATGGTACGCATACGGATAGGAGCAATGCGTCCGGCCCCGCTGTGCATAACACCTTTTCGCATAGGTGTGGAAGATCCGGTCAAAATAAATTGTCCCTGCTCGTCCCTCGCATCCACTTCATATCTGACCGCATCCCAAATAGCCGGAACCTCCTGCCATTCATCAATCAGCCTTGGAGCCTCCCCTTTGAGAACCATAGTTGGGTCTAATTGAGCCAATGAGCGGTTTTGGAAGTTGTTGGATGGGTCCCCCAACAAGAATTGGCTTTTGCTGTGAAATGCAGATGTCCACGTCTTGCCACACCATTTTGGCCCTTCGATGCAAACCGCTCCGAAGGCCTGAAGATAATCCTCTACAGTGCTGTCAATTATCCGCGGGCGGTATTTCCTGTTTTCCATTTTCTCACCTCTATTTTATCATATTTACCATTTTTATCAGATTTACAATTCCAATTTTAGCAGATTAGTAATTTCTATTTTAGTATATTTACCGTTTTTATTTTGTCATATTTACTGTTTTCATTTTATTATATTTACCGTTTTCATTTTATCATGAGTTGATTTTAATATCCATGTATATTTTGTACAATCATAATCATCTTGCCAACATATAGTCCTTTTCTTCTAAATAAATCAAAAAAGCAAATCAAGGCCATTGGGCACGGTTTCTGCGGTCCTCATGGGTGGTTATGGCGGAAGCCGCCCAAGGCAACCGGGGCGTAAATTGTGGCCTCAGCTACAGCTTCCAATACAAAAAATGCAGGGGCATTGACTAACATAGTCAACTGCTCCCTGCTTTTTATTTGCTCACTTTATCCCTTGGCTCTGGTGCCATAGAAAACATACTTGCTGTTAAATAGCTTGAAATACTTCTTGTAAGGCAGCTTCACTTCCAAGGTTCCCATGGCATAAGGACCAATGGCGTAATTGCCGAAATAAACCACAAAATCGTCCTCCGTCATACCGAACTGGAGAGAGTCATCCTCTAGCATCTGCTTAACAGCCTTTAATACTTCCTTTTTATCCGGCATACTGGACTTGTGCTCAATCTGGCTTTCTGTCTCCTCCACGATGATTTCTGCCAGACTATCAGTTGTCTTGAAAATATCATTGAGCTTCAATTCCTTGCCAGTTTTGGAATCAAATACATGAGCCTTGTAGTAGTATACAGGATGGGCACCGCCCAAATACACAAACTCTCCGCCTACACAGCTAAACACGGCAGAATCTGCCCGCAAGCCTTTGTAGCTTAGCTCATAGCTGTAAAGAGGGCCACTGTTTTCCTTGTACCATTCATGATTCTTGCTCTGCTCATACTGTTCGATAAGATCAGGTTCCCACTGATTCATTACATGCCGCATATAACTCCAGTTATTTGCTGACAGCTTTTCCAAGGACTCCTGCAGCTTGGGATAATTATCAGCAATGGACTGATCAAGCTTAACCTCATAAGTAGAGGCCTCCATCAAAACCCTGCCATCGTGATTAATCTGAGAACGCTGGATACTGGAGCTATAAGCAAGGGGATGGGTGAATGGAATACCACCCGGTGTACTCAAATTCCCCGTCTCCTCACAGGCCATAGCCACACCAGTATAGCTGTGATCGCTGGTGATTGGTGCCACCAACCCCAGAGCCAGCACTGCACTACCTGCCGCCAGCACCTTTTTCCACATAAAAATCCCTCCATTTCAAAAACAATGCCCGTTGACTACCCCATCAGAAAGTCCTCTCTGCCACCATAATATATGAAGTAAAGGGATTTTGCTACTTAAAATTTAATTAAAATTTATTTATTACATTTTTATATAATCTTAGTGGTCCAGCCCTCAATATTCCACACCGAATCCACCCAATCCTCATAGAAATCAGGCTCATGGGAAACCAGTAAAATGGTTCCCTTATATTCCTTAAGAGCCCGCTTCAGCTCTGCCTTGGCATCCACATCAAGATGATTAGTAGGCTCGTCCAGCGCCAGCAAATTTACAGGCTTCTGCATAATCTTGCACAGCCGCACTTTGGCTGCCTCGCCGCCGGAAAGCACCATCATCTTGGAGGTAATATGCTCATTGGTAAGACCACAGGCTGCCAGAGCCGCCCTCACCTCAAACTCCGTCATGCCAGGATATTCCTGCCAAATTTCCTCAATGGCGGTATTATCATTGCCCTTGGTGGATTCCTGCTCGAAATAACCAGGTGTAACGAATTCCCCCAGCTCAATATTGCCTGAAATTGGCTTAATCATGCCAAGAAGGGTCTTTAAGAGAGTAGTTTTACCAAGACCGTTTACACCACGAAGGGCCACCTTTTTTCCTCGCTCCAGCCGTAAATCCACTGGATTGGTAAGAGGTGTGTCATAGCCCAAAATCAGCCGCTTTGCCTCAATAACAAAACGGCTTGGGGTTCTGTCCATCTGGAACTTAAAGTGAGGCTTTGGCTTTTCAGTACGCTTTTCCAGCACCTCCATCTTATCCAGCTTTTTCTGACGGGAATTGGCCATACCACGGGTAGCAACTCTGGCCTTGTTTCTTTGAATAAAATCCTTTTCACGGGCAATTTCAGCCTGCTGACGCTCGTAGGCCGCATCCTCCTGACGACGCTTAATTGCATACATCTCCTGAAACTTCTCATAGCTTCCGGTGTAGCGGGTAAGAGTAGCATTTTCCACATGATAGATTACATTTGTAACCGCGTTTAGGAACGGCACATCATGGGAAACAAGAATAAAAGCATTTTCATAGCCCTGCAAATAAGTCTTAAGCCATTCAATATGCTCCACATCCAAATAGTTGGTAGGCTCGTCCAAGATAAGAATATCCGGACTCTGGAGCAACAGCTTGGTAAGAAGCACCTTGGTGCGCTGACCACCGGAAAGCTCATCCACCATACGGTCAAGGCCAATATCACGCAGGCCCAGTCCTCCAGCTACTTCCTCAATCTTGCTGTCAAGGGTATAGAAGCTATGGGCATCAAGGATTTCCTGAATCTCCCCTGCATCATTTAAGAGCTTCTCCATTTCCTCTGGGGAGGCCTCTCCCATTTTGTCATAGCAGGACTGCATCTCTGCCTCCAGCTTGTACATTTCATCAAAGGCTGTTTTTAAAACATCACGAATGGTCATGCCCGCCTTCAATACCGCATGCTGATCAAGATAGCCAGAGGTTACCCGCTTAGCCCATTCCACCTTACCCTCATCAGGAGTCATCTGCCCCGTAATAATTGACAGAAAGGTGGACTTGCCT
The DNA here is from genome assembly GCF_900141865.1 of Anaerovibrio lipolyticus DSM 3074. GTDB lineage: Bacteria > Bacillota > Negativicutes > Selenomonadales > Selenomonadaceae > Anaerovibrio > Anaerovibrio lipolyticus. Next base: position 49,765 of record NZ_FQYW01000011.1, read on the forward strand.
TCGCCATTGGCACCAACCAAAGCAACATGCTCCCCCTTCAGCAGGCGAAAACTCACATCCTCAAATATAGTTCTTGCCCCAAAGCCATGGGACATTCTTTCCACATTAACGATACTCAAATTCTTGTCTCCTTAAATAGCAATTCTGCAAATATATCTTTTCCAAAAGAAAACTCAGGCTCTATCATACCAAAAAATCATCTTTTTAGCCACTTTAACCATGTATTCACCGGATGATTTTCAAAGAACATGAAAATTATAGGAATAATCAGCAGAGTGAAAATGGTGGAAGACAGCAGTCCCCCAATGATAACCCAGGCCATACTTACTTTGGTCTCCGCCCCTTCTGACATAGCAAGGGCTGTAGGCATCATGCCCACCACCATGGTAATTGTGGTCATCATAATAGGCTTTAAACGGACCTTCCCCGCCTCCACAATGGCATCATAGGCACTGTAGCCCCGACTTTGCAGTGTCATGGTGTAATCCAATAAAAGGGTACCATTTTTTGCCACCACGCCGTCCATAACCAATATACCTATCATGGAATAAAGATTCAGGGTGTTGTTGGTCACCAGCAAAAAGAGGATGGCACCAATTATTCCTAAGGGCAGGGAAAACATTCTGATAAAAGGCGTAATAAGTGATTCATAAAGCACAGCCAGCAGCATGTAAATAAGAACCATGGCCATAATAAGAGCCATAAAAAGCTGCTGGAAGGAATCATCCATTTTATCGGACTGTCCGGTAAATCTATAGGATACGCCCTCACCTAAGTCCACGTCCTTCAAGGCCTTTCTCACGTCCTGAAGCACATCATTTAACGGGCGTGCTCCTGCATTTGCAAAAATAGTAATGGAACGCTGCTTATTTACACGGCGTATTCTCACCGGGCCTGTGGCATACTTCATATCAGATACATCACCAATAAACATGGTTTGCCCGTTCACATCAATTGGAATGGATGCCACATCCGAGGCCTTGAAGCCATCGGCTCCCTTAAAGCGCACGTTAATGTCCGTATCCTGATTATTGTTAAGGGGGTCATTGCTGATATTTCCCGCCTTTTTACCGGAAATAGCTGAGGAAATAGCTTCATCCACATCACCCACAGAAACTCCCATTGCCCGGATTTTATCCCGGTCCATGGTAAGCCGCAGCTCAGGAGCCCCCTCCACATAGGAGGAGGCCACATCCGTAATGCCCTGAACCTTGGTATTCAGCACATCCTTTACCTTATTGGCGGCCGCCACAAGCTTTTCATTATCCATACTGCGAAGCTCAATACGCACCGCACCGCCGCCCCTAAGTCCGCCGCCGGATACACCGGCCACGGAGGTCTGGGTCTCAGCCACACGGATAGTAGCATCATCAATGCCCATGCTGAAGGCGCGCATTTCATCTGCGACCTCCCAAACACTGCGACTGCGCTCTCCCCGGTCCTTCAGCTCCACCCTAATACGGCCCTCATTGGAGCTGCTGCCTCCGGCATTGCCCAGATAATGCTTCACCTCGGGAATGGTATCCAGCTTTTCCTCTATACGGGTAATAACCTTGTGGGTCTCATCTGCAGTATAACTAACAGGCATTTCCACAAACATCTGGAAGCTGCCCTCATCAGTTCGGGGCATATATTCTGCCCCCACAGCCCCCAAAGGAATCAGGGCCACAGAACCAATAAACAGGGCCAACGCCCCTAAAAGCAGCTTTTTCTGATTGGCAAAGCTCTTTTTCAACAGCTCCTCATATTTGGTAACAGCCCTTTCCTCCAGCCTGTCCATAAAATCCCACAGCTTTTTCCTGGAAGGATGATAGCCCTTACGATAAAACTTTGAAGCCAGCATTGGCGTAAGGGTAAAGGACACAAAGAGGGAGAACATGCCTGCAAATACAATGGTAAGACCGAACTGACGGAAAAACTGCCCCGTCATGCCGGACATAAAGGCAATAGGCAAAAAGGTCACCGCATCGCATAGGGTGATGGCCACTGCTGCCATACCGATTTCCATTCGTCCATTTTCCGCCGCCTCGTCAGGGGACTCCCCCATTTTCAGATGGCGGATAATATTTTCCAGTACCACCACGGAATCATCCACCAAAATACCGATACATAAGGTCATACCCATAAGGGACATCATGTTAAAGGTAAATCCCGCAGAATACATTACAAAAAAGGTAGCTATCAAGGAGGTTGGAATAGCCACCATAACCGCCGCCATGGAACGCCAGCCCCGTAAAAACAAGAACAGCACCAAGCCAGTGGTAATTAGGCCCTCAATAAGGGTGCCCAAGGTATTGTTTAGGGAATTTCGCACATAATCTGCATCGTTACTGGTAATGGTAAACTGATAATCGGGATTTTCCCGACGAATATTTTCCAGCTTTCTTTCGATGTTATCTGCTGTTTCCACCACATTGGCATCGCTGTTTTTGTAGATAAGCATCATTACCGAGGATTCGCCGTTAAATTCTCCATAGCGGTTCACCCTGGCATTCTGATGGCGCACTGAGGCCACTGAGGTAAGAGGAATCTGGGCCTTGCTGGAATTCTGCACAAATATCTTTTCAATATCCGAGGCCTTCTCATATTGAGCCACAGCCCTTACATCGGACTTATACTTATCCGTGTAAATGGTACCTGATGGCAGCAGCTTGTTTTCCTTCTTGATGGCCGTCACAATATCATTGAGGTTCAGCTTGTAGGCCGCCATCTTGTCCTTATCCACCTCCACGGCCACTTCCTTATCCAGGCCGCCAAAAACCTCTATTTCAGATACGCCACCTGCCTGCTGCAGTTCATCGGCAAATACCTTGTCCACCTTGGAATACATGTCCGACATGGAATGCTCAGAGGTAACTGCCACCTCCACAATAGGCTCGTCGTTGTCGTCACGCTTTATAACCACCGGCTCATCTGCTTCGTCCGGCAAATTATACCTTATGGCCTCCACCTTCTTGGTGGCATCAATGGCCGCGCTGTCCGCATCCGCATCAAATTCCAGCTCCACAGTTACCCTTGCCCGCTCATACTGGGCAGTTGACTGGATATTCTTCACATTTGAAAGGGAAGACAGAGCCTCCTCCACAGGCTTAACCACCTGCTGCTCAACGGACTCGGCACTGGCCCCAGGGTATTTCACCATTACAGTAATATAAGGTGTATTTACCGCCGGCAGAAGCTCCACCCCGATACGGATAAAGCTAAACAAGCCCAACACAACAAAGAGACATACAATCATAGATATGCCCACAGGACGCTTAATGGAAAATCTTGTAATATTCATCAATTTCCATCACCTGCTTCATCCGGTGATTCCAAGGTCACCCTGCCCCCGTTCTTGAGACGATCAATAGAGGAAACAGCCACTATCTCCCCTTCATTAATTCCAGTAAGGATTTCCACCTCATCGTCGTTTATAAGGCCAATGGTAATTTCCCGCTCCTCCACTGTCTCCGTATCCGGATTATACACAAATACCGTGGTTTTGCCGTTCTTGGATAAGAGAGCATCCTTTGGGGCAAATAGGGTATCCCGGCGCTGCAAAATATCCAGAGAGGTTCTGGCAAATAAGCCCGCCTTAATATTTCCCTTAGCCACATCAAGGGAAATACGAACTGAATAGGACTTTGACTCATCGCTCATGGCAGGACTTACATATACAACCTTGCCATTATATGTGGCACCCATGGCATCAATGGTGACGTTCACAGGCATTCCCGTAGTAAGGAGAGCCGCATCATTTTCCGACAGGGTACAGTCCACATAAAGATGACTGTTATCTACCAATGTAAGCACCTTGCTTCCAGCAGTAAGGTAGCTGCCCACCTCTACATTTCGATACCCAATAACACCGCTTCTGGGAGCTCTTATGAACATATCCTCCCGCTGCTTTCTCAGGGCATCCACGTTGTAGGCGTTCTTACGGGCGTTATACAGCTTGGAGCGGACACTGGCAGGGGAGCTGCCGTTGTTCTGATCCATAAGGGCATCGTATTCCGCCTTGGAGGTTACATAGGTATTCTTAGCAGTTTCCAGTCGTTCCAAAGATATGGCACCTATAGTGTAAAGGTATTGCTGTCGTTCATAACGACTTTTTTCTATTTCGTAGGCCGCACCGGCTCTGGCCAGATTGGCATTATAGGAGGCCTCCTCTGTTTCGGTATCAGCCAGGGCAGCCTCTGTGGCCGCCTCCCCCTGCATAATGGCAATATCCAGATCCCCTGTGTCCTGCACCAGAAGAACATCCCCCTCTGACACCTGGTCACCCAGCTGAACATTCACAGACTTCACATGCCCGTTGTATTTTGGAGCCAACACAATGGTGGCGTCAGCCGTGGTATGACCGGACAGCACAATATGACGCTTCATGTCGGCCCGCTTCACCTGATAGGTGGAAATTTTAGGCAGGGCCAGCTCAGGCTTTTTATTGTTATTTCTGCCCTTCACAAACAAAAAATATCCCAATATTAAAACCAGCAGCAAACACACAGCCCCTGCCACCCGAAACTTTTTATCCTTCTTTAATTTTGACCAATCGTGGCGCATTACTTACCTCCACACCAACAATATATTTAAATTTTTAATTTTTCAGAGAAATTTTAGTATATCTGCGTTATAATTAACTTATACAATACATTTTAGTCTACAAATGTTTTTTTGACTATTATTTTATTTTTGAAAGGTGGTTTTTATTAATGTTTTCAGTTGAATTTAAGCCAGGCATTTATTGGGTTGGCTCCATGGACTATTCCATGCGCAGCTTCCACGGCTACAGCACAGACCGTGGTTCTACCTATAACGCCTATCTCATTATTGACGACAAGATTACCCTTATTGATACCGTAAAGGCACCATTCTGCATGGAAATGTTTGGCCGCCTCAGAACTATTATTGACCCGGCCAAGATTGATTATATCGTGTCAAATCATGTTGAACCAGACCATTCCGGTGGTATTCCATTTATGATGCAGCATTGCCCTAATGCCAAGATTGTTACCAGCGACCCAAATGGTCTGAAGGGACTGACTGGCCGCTATGGTGAGCGTGATTATATTGCTGTAAAGGCCGGTGATACCCTGTCCCTGGGCAAGCGTACCCTCACCTTCGTACCAACACCAATGCTCCACTGGCCAGATAGTATGGTTACCTACTGCCCTGAGGAGGAGCTTTTATTCGCTAATGACGCCTTTGGTCAGCACCTGGCCACCACTGCTCGCTTTGAGGATGAAACCGACTTACATGAGGTTATGCATCAGGCCAAGAAATATTATGCCAACATTCTCATGCCATTTGGCATGCAGGCCACCAAGGCCATTTCCGCACTTGAAGGCCTCAAAATCAGCATGATTGCCACTGGTCATGGTGTTTCCTGGAGAAAGCATATTCCTGAAATCATTCAGGCCTACAAGGACTGGAGCACCTTCAAAAAAACTGACAAGGCTGTTGTGGTCTTTGATACCATGTGGCACACCACGGAAATCATGGCGAAAAATGTGGCTGATGCCTTTAACAAGGCCGGCATAGAGCCAAAGCTCTTTGACCTCCGCTGTGATCATATTTCTGATGTTATGACGGAGCTTCTGGATGCGAAATACATCGCTGTAGGCTCCCCTACCATCAACAACCAGATGATGCCATCAGTAGCCGCCTTCTTCTGCTACATGAAGGGCCTGGCGCCAAAGGGGCTTAAGGGCTTTGCCTTTGGCTCCTACGGCTGGGGTGGCCAGAGCATTCCACAGGTAGAAGAAGCATTGAAGGACTGCAAGGTTGAGATTGTCCTTGACCAGCAGAAGATTCAAAACACTCCTAATCCAGCCTTCCTGAAGGGCCTGCAGGAAAATGTTGTTAATCTGGTAAAGGGATAATTTTAGTCAATAAAAAAAGGAGTTGTGAGTGAACCCCGCAGGGTTCCAACTCACAACTCCTTATTTTATTGCTTTATTTTACTTATTCAGCAGCTGCTTCTGCTTCAGCTTCTGCCTCTACAGTCTGCTCCGGTTCATTTTCATAAACCACCTTGATGTTACGATAGCAGCTCATACCAGTACCAGCCGGAATCAGCTTACCAATGATAACATTTTCCTTCAGGCCAAGAAGTGGATCAACCTTCCCCTTGATAGCAGCATCAGTCAGGACACGAGTAGTCTCCTGGAAGGATGCGGCTGACAAGAAGGAATCAGTTGCCAGTGCAGCCTTGGTGATACCAAGGAGAATTGGCTTGGCAACAGCTGGCTCCTTACCCTCGGCAATAGCCTTGGTATTGGCAGCCTCAAAGCTGTTGATGTCAACATATTCACCTGGCAGGAAGTCAGTGCCGCCATAAGCTTCGATACGAACCTTGTGGAGCATCTGACGAACCATAACCTCAATATGCTTATCGTTGATACCAACACCCTGCTGCTTATAAACCTTCTGTACCTCGTATACGAGGTATTTCTGGGTTTCCTTCAGGCCGCAGACGCGGAGAATATCATGTGGGTTAATGGAACCCTCAGTGAGCTTGTCACCAGGCATGATATGCTCGCCATCACGAGTCGCGAGACGGGAGTTAAATGGCAGAACGTATTCCTTTGCCTTCTCCTTGCCTTCTTTAGGAGTGATGGTAACGGTGAAGATTTTATCCTTCTCGGTAACGGCAACGTCACCCTCGATTTCAGCGATGATGGCATTGTGCTTAGGCTTACGTGCCTCGAACAATTCCTCGACACGTGGCAGACCCTGGGTAATATCGTCGCCGCCTGCGACACCACCGGAGTGGAATGTACGCATTGTCAGCTGTGTACCAGGCTCACCGATGGACTGAGCTGCAATAATACCAACAGCCTCACCCACATTAACCTTGGTTGCATTAGCCAAATCACGACCATAGCACTTGATGCAGACACCATACTGAGACTTACAGGTCAGTACGCTGCGGATGGATACCTTGTTGCGAACCTTAACGATTTCATCAGCAAGCTTCTCATCAATATCGTCATTAAGGGAAGCAATCTTTTCGCCAGTCTCAGGATTAATAATATCCTCAGCCAGCACACGGCCAACGATACGATCCTTGAGAGGCTCAATAACGCCGCTACCCTCAACAATAGCTTCAACCTCAATACCACGGATGTTATTGTTGCGAACCTTAACCTCCTTGGCATCGCTGGAAAGAACAGCCTCAATGTACTCCTCAGTGAGAGGTACACCAGCAGGAACGATTTCAACGCCTTGGCTGTCAACGACAGCTGCAGTAGTATCCTTGCCCATCATCTCTGCTACCATTGCGGACTTAATGGACTTTCTGATGTTCTCATCAGGAGCACCAAGCTTAATGGTATCAGTAGCTGCGGCATTGGTAATAGCAGCATCGCTATTGGAGGAAGAACCGCGGAGGGTAATCTCAGCCACACCAGCTTCGCCGATGGTCTTGAGAATTTCCTCGTCAAGGGTTACACCCTTTTCAACGATAACCTCTGCAGTCTCTGGGCTGAGAACATCAGCAGCCAGAATACGGCCCTCAAGAGTTTCCTTCAGCTGCTCAACTGCGGCAGCAGCAGACTCTGCCAGCTTAGCACGCTCGCGAATCAGATTAATACCTACAACATCGCAGTCTTCCTCACGAACGATAACGTCCTGAGCAACATCAACCAGACGACGGGTAAGATAACCGGAGTCAGCGGTTCTAAGTGCAGTATCCGCCAAGCCCTTTCTGGCACCATGGGAAGAAATGAAGTAATCGGATACGGACAGGCCCTCACGGAAGTTAGCGGTAATTGGAATTTCGATGGTCTTACCGGATGGATCCGCCATCAGACCACGCATACCAGCCAGCTGACGCATCTGGGACTTGTTACCACGGGCACCGGAGTCAGCCATCATGTAAATTGGGTTAAATGGCTCGTTATCTGCATAGTTGTCATACATTGCATCAGCAACCAGATTAGTGGCATCATCCCAAACCTTGCAGACCTTCTTATAACGCTCCTCATCACTGATGAGACCACGCTCAAACTGGCGCTGGGTCTTCTTAACCTTAGCCTCTGCCTCATCCAACAGGGCCTGCTTCTTCTCTGGAACCTTGATATCAGAGATAGCAACGGTCATACCTGCGATACAAGCATAGTGATAACCCAAATTCTTAACATTATCAATAACAACAGCTGTTTCGCTGGCACCAAGCGTCTTGAAGCAGATATCAACCAGCTTGCCCAGCTGTTTCTTGTTCATGAGCATACCAAGAGACCATTCACCGGTCTTCTTGTCCTGGCTGAACTGACGAACAGCCTTTGGCAGTGTCTCATTGAAAATCATACGGCCCAGAGAAGTACGAACCAGACCATAATCCTTAACTACATTGCCATCCTCATCAACATCCTTCATGCGGACCTTAATCTCAGCCTGAATATCCAGCTCCTGATGCTGATAAGCAAGCAGTGCCTCGTTGATACCAGTGAAGATTTTGCCCTCGCCTACGATAGGTCTGCCCTGGCTGGAATTTCTTACAGCAGTCAGATAGTAGGAACCAAGAACCATATCCTGGGAAGGAACGATGATAGGGCCACCATCCTTAGGAGCAAGGATGTGGTTAGCTGCCAGCATCAGCACGCGGGCCTCAGCCTGTGCCTCAGCAGACAGTGGAAGATGGATAGCCATCTGGTCACCATCGAAGTCGGCGTTGTATGCAGTACATGCCAATGGATGGAGCTTCAATGCACGCCCCTCAGTAAGAACTGGCTCGAAGGCCTGAATACCAAGACGATGCAGTGTAGGTGCACGGTTCAGAAGAACTGGATGCTCCTTGATTACGCCTTCCAGCACATCCCAAACCTCATCCTTGGCACGCTCTACCATGCGCTTTGCGGACTTGATGTTATGGGCAATACCATCGGAAACCAGACGCTTCATAACGAATGGCTTAAAGAGCTCCAGAGCCATTTCCTTAGGAAGACCGCACTGATGGAGCTTCAGCTCAGGACCTACTACGATAACGGAACGACCAGAGTAGTCTACGCGCTTACCAAGGAGGTTCTGACGGAAACGACCCTGCTTACCCTTGAGCATATCGGACAAGGACTTCAGAGGGCGGTTACCAGGACCGGTAACTGGACGACCACGACGACCATTATCAATAAGGGCGTCAACAGCCTCCTGAAGCATACGCTTCTCGTTACGAACAATAATATCTGGTGCATGAAGCTCCAAAAGGCGCTTCAAGCGGTTATTTCTGTTAATTACACGACGATACAGGTCATTGAGGTCGGAGGTAGCAAAACGACCGCCATCCAGCTGTACCATTGGACGCAGCTCTGGTGGAATAACTGGAACCACATCCATAATCATCCAAGAAGGCTTGTTGCCGGACTTACGGAATGCCTCAACAACCTCCAGACGACGAATTGCCTTGAGGCGACGCTGCTGGCTGGTTACAGTCTTCAGCTCATTGGTCAGCTCCTGATGCAAAAGATCAAGACGGCTGATAATGCCCTCCTCTGGCTTCTGTTGATCCTCAGGGAGATCTGCCTCCATTTCAACCAACAGTTCCTTGATGGCCTCAGCACCCATACCTACCTTGAAAGCGGCAGAGGAATACTTGCTGCGGTATTCGCTGTACTCCTTCTCGCTGAGAAGCTGCTTCTTGCTCAGCTCAGTAGTGCCTGGGTCAATTACAATATAAGAGGCAAAGTATAAAACCTTTTCCAGGGCTCTTGGAGCAATATCCAAAACAAGGCCCAGACGGCTTGGAATTCCCTTAAAGTACCAGATGTGAGATACAGGGGCAGCCAGTTCAATGTGACCCATTCTCTCACGGCGAACCTTGGCACGGGTTACTTCAACACCGCAACGCTCACAGATAGTACCCTTATGGCGAATTCTCTTATACTTACCGCAATGACATTCCCAATCGCGGGTTGGTCCAAAGATACGCTCACAGAACAGGCCGGAGGTCTCTGGCTTTAAAGTACGATAGTTAATAGTTTCTGGCTTGGTAACCTCACCGTAAGACCACTCTCTGATCTTATCAGGAGACGCCAGACCTATACGCATTGAATCAAAGTTATTTACATCCAACAAGGGCGTGTCACTCCCTTCCATTATTCATTGTCAAAATTATCGGCATTAACGTCAACGATTAAGTCAGTATCAGAATAGTCATCCGCTGCTTCAGCATCATCCTCCGTATACTCATCGGAAGGTGCTGCCACATTGCCGGAATCATCTACACCATTTACATCAACATCCAGCTCGTTGGCTGCATCTCTGATGTCTTCCTCATCGTCCTGAACCATAATCTCGTTGGCATTCTCATCCTGAACCTTAATATCCAGACCGATACTCTGGAGCTCCTTGATGAGAACCTTGAAGGACTCTGGTACGCCTGGCTCAGGGATATTCTCACCCTTAACAATGGACTCATAGGTCTTAACACGACCCACAACATCATCGGACTTAACAGTCAGAATCTCCTGCAGGGTGTAAGCAGCACCATAAGCCTCCAGGGCCCAAACCTCCATCTCACCGAAACGCTGACCACCGAACTGTGCCTTACCACCCAGAGGCTGCTGGGTAACTAAGGAGTAAGGACCAACGGAACGGGCATGAATCTTATCATCAACCAGATGATGCAGCTTCAGCATGTATACGCAACCAACGGTAACCTTGTTCTTGAAAGGCTCACCAGTACGGCCATCGTAGAGAACAGTCTTTGCATCCTCATCCATGCCGGAAGCACGAATAGTATCGAATACATCCTTCTCACGGGCACCATCAAATACTGGGGTTGCAATATGAACGCCAGCCTTGTCAGACTTAGGCATGCCATACTTATCAAAATCATAACCAATAGCACGGAGACGCTTCTCAACTGTAGGGTCACCGTTCTTAATCTGAGTACCGATATTTCTAACAGCCATACCCAGATGAGTCTCCAGGATCTGACCAATGTTCATACGGGAAGGTACGCCCAATGGGTTCAGAACTACATCTACTGGAGTACCGTCTGGAAGGAATGGCATATCCTCCTCGCGCATGATACGGGAAACTACACCCTTGTTACCATGACGACCGGACATCTTATCACCCACAGAAATCTTACGCTTCTGGGCGATGTAAACGCGAACCATATTGTTTACGCCAGGGTTCAGCTCGTCGTTGTTCTCACGGCTGTATACCTTAACATCAACAATCTTACCAGCTTCACCATGAGGAACTCTCAAGGAAGTATCACGAACCTCACGGGCCTTCTCACCGAAGATAGCTCTCAACAAACGCTCCTCAGCGGACAGCTCGGTCTCTCCCTTTGGAGTTACCTTACCAACCAGAATGTCGCCGGTTCTAACCTCAGCACCGATACGGATAATACCGTTTTCGTCCAGATCCTTCAGATTTTCCTCGGAAACATTTGGAATGTCGCGGGTAATTTCCTCTGGTCCCAGCTTGGTATCACGGGCCTCGCAATCGTATTCCTCAATATGAATGGAGGTATAAATATCTCTCTTAACGAGGTTTTCACTAAGAAGAATAGCATCCTCGTAGTTGTAACCTTCCCAAGGCATGTATGCAACGATAATGTTGTAGCCCAATGCCAGCTCACCGTGGTCAGTAGCAGGACCATCAGCGATAGGCTGCTTGGCCTCAACTACATCCCCCTTAAATACGATAGGGAGCTGGTTAATGCAGGTGCCCTGGTTGGAACGCATAAACTTCTGAAGCTTGTACTCATCCAAGTCACCATCTTCAGTGCGAATAACAATCTTGTCGGCACTTACAGAATCAACCACACCGGCACGCTTAGCAAGAATCATAACGCCGGAGTCACATGCTGCCTTATACTCCATACCAGTACCAACCAGTGGAGCCTGGGTACGGAGAAGAGGAACTGCCTGACGCTGCATGTTGGCACCCATCAGTGCGCGGTTAGCATCATCGTTTTCCAGGAATGGAATCATGGCAGTTGCAATGGAAACCACCTGCTTAGGTGATACGTCCATGTAGTCAACCTTTTCACGACGAACCTCAGTGGTCTCCTCGTGAACACGGGCTACTACACGCTCATTTACGAACCAATCATTTTCATCCAATGGTTCGTTGGCCTGAGCAATAACCAAAGTATCCTCAGCGTCAGCAGTGATGTACTTAACATCATTGGTAACGCGCTTGTTTTCCTTGTCAATACGGCGATATGGGGTCTCCATAAAGCCATACTTGTTGATACGGGCGTAGTTGGACAGAGAACCAATCAGACCGATGTTAGGACCTTCTGGGGTCTCAATAGGACACATACGACCGTAATGGGAGTTATGTACGTCTCGAACCTCAAAACCGGCACGCTCTCTGGACAAACCACCAGGGCCAAGGGCAGACAGACGACGCTTGTGAGTAAGCTCTGCCAATGGGTTGTGCTGATCCATGAACTGAGACAGCTGGGAGGAACCGAAGAATTCCTTAATTGCTGCCACAACTGGGCGAATATTAATGAGGTTCTGTACTGCAGAAATGTCCTCCTGAGTAGACATACGCTCACGAACTACGCGCTCCATACGGGTAAGACCGATACGGAACTGATTCTGCAGCAATTCACCTACAGAACGAACACGGCGGTTGCCCAAATGGTCGATATCATCAGTACGGCCTACGCCATGCATCAGATTCAGCAGATAGCTGATGGATGCAATAATATCGTTTACAGCAATGGTACGCTTTTTATCAATGAGAGTTGGGGAGCAAATCATATCCAGCAGGTCACCCTCATCATTCAGCTTAACCTGAACGATAATAGCCTTGCCTTCGCCAAAAATACCCTTCTCCTGCTCATCGGAAATCTCATCAATCAAATCCTGGGTAATCAGCTCATTAGCTGGTACTACGACCTCACCAGTCTCCTGATTTACCAATGGCTCAGCCAGAACCTGGCCTACCAGACGATGCTTCCAGCCCAATTTCTTGGTAATCTTATGACGGCCAACAGTAGCCAAATCATAACGCTTCTTATCAAAAAACAAGCTGCGGAGCATAGAGCGGGCATTATCTACGTTAAATGGCTCACCCTGACGAAGTCTCTTATAAATCTCATCTAAAGCTACTTCTTCAATGGTTCTGCCATCCATGCCCTCAGTAGCATCACGCTCAAGGGTTGCAACGATTGCAGGGTCATTGTTGAAGAGTGCCAAAATTTCATCCTTGGTTCCGAAAGACAAATCAGAGGTCAGCACCTCGATGTGATCCTCGTTACGGCCTGTTTCAGCGGCACTTGCAGTGCCATCGGCAATCTGCTGGTTTCTTGCGATTTCAGCCTTGTTAATGAAATCAAGAGCTCGCAGGAAAACAGTTACAGGCAGCTTACGGGTTCTATCAATACGAACAGAAATAACATCGTTGGTATCAGTTTCAAGCTCAATCCAAGCGCCACGGTTAGGGATAACTGTAGCATTGAACAGGGACTTACCAGAGGAATCCACGGTGACACCATAGTAAGCACCTGGGGAACGTACCAGCTGGCTTACGATAACACGCTCTGCACCGTTGATAACAAATGTACCGGAGTCAGTCATCAGAGGGAAGTCACCCATGAAGATTTCGCTGTCATGGAACTCACCATTTTCCTTGTTAATACGACGAACTTTTACACGAAGAGGTGCAGAATAGGTTGCATCTCTTTCCTTGCTCTCCTCCAAGCCGTATTTTGGCTCGCCCAGAGAGTAATCCAACAGTCTTAATTCAATCTTGTTCTGGAAATCGGTAATAGGGGAAATATCCTCGAAGATTTCCATAAGGCCAGCGCCCTTGGTACCCTTTTCTACATCGCCAATAAACCATTCATAGGACTTTCTCTGAATGTCAAGAAGGTGTGGCATCTCCATAACTTCTTTAATCTTGGCATAGCTATACCTGGTTCGTTTGCCTACCGGCACAGGATGAAACATTAAGAACTTCACTCCTTAGCTAAAAATAACAAAAATGACAAAAAATCCGCACACGAAAAATAAACAGATTCACAACACCTCTTCATGGGCTAAAACCACACGACGCATTGCCAAATGTCCGAAAACACCTGATGAATCCATTTAATACCCCTTGCACGAACTTATTTACTATTTTCTTTGTGACTAAAGCCACTACTACAGTTTTTAACCTGTAGCAATTTATTATACCTATATACATAGCTTATGTCAAGAAAAAATATGTCATATATACAAAAAAGCTGTGAAAAATGATTGCTCATTTTCCACAGCCTAATGTTTATAACGCCATTGTTCAAATTTTTCTTCTTTAGAAGAAAAATCTTCCTATTAGCGTTTCAACGAGCTGGGAGATATTCTCACCATCTGTTGTAGTTTGTTTTCCCCCACCTAAAGAGGAAAGGGACATCTTAAAGCTCGTTATAGCTTAGAAACTATAAGGCAGAAATTACTTCAGCTCTACAGTTGCACCAGCAGCCTCGAGGGAACCCTTGAGAGCCTCAGCGTCAGCCTTGGACAGACCTTCCTTAACAGCAGCAGGAGCACCGTCAACCAGAGCCTTTGCTTCCTTCAGGCCGAGACCAGTAGCCTCACGAACAGCCTTGATTACGTTGATCTTGCCAGCGCCAGCATCCTTCAGGATTACGTCAAACTCGGACTTCTCACCAGCAGCGCCACCCTCAGCAGGAGCAGCAGCAGCTACAGCTACAGGAGCAGCAGCGGATACGCCGAACTTCTCCTCAGCAGCCTTTACGAGCTCGGAAAGCTCAAGAACAGTCAAGTTACCAATTGCCTCTAAAATTTCTTCGTTAGTCATTTTTATTTCCTCCAATTTTTAACATTAATTTCTTTTTAAATATTTTAAGCAGCGGTCAGATTAAGCGGATGCCTGCTCTTCCTTCTGCTTGCGAATAGCGTCAAGCACATTGACGATGCTGCGAACCATGTTGCCCATGATACCAACAGTGTTGGAAACTGGAGCCTGCATGCTGCCCAGCAGCTTGCCGATGAGGATCTCTCTGGAAGGCAGAGAAGCGATAGCCTTAACTTCGTCAGCACTTACTACCTTACCCTCAACGACACCACCCTTGACTACGAGCTTTTCCTCTTCAGCCAGGTTGTTCTTCTTAATGAACTCGCTGATAACCTTTGCAGGAGCAACTGCATCGTCAGCAGAATATGCCATAGCAGTAGTACCCTCGAGGAATGAAATCATATCATCGAGACCTGCCTCCTTGGCAGCAATACGAGTCATTGTGTTTTTGATTACATGGTAGGTAACACCAGCCTTACGGAGTTCTACACGCAGTGCAGTATCCTGAGCAACAGTCAGTCCCTTGTAAGAAGTGATGACAGCACCCTTGGAGCTAGTGAGAATTTCTTTTAAGTTAGCAACAATTGCCTTCTTCTGTTCTGTAACAGCCATGAATACACCTCCTTTTTTATAATATAAAGAGCAAAAACGGCCTCCGGCTGATTTACCGGAAGCCGCATATTCATGCGTAAGCATCCGGCCTCGGCAGGCGTCTCCTTTAAATGAAGCCGAAGCTCCATACCTGCTGTCTACAGCCATAGACTATTTTATTATACAGCCCACAAAAAATCAAGCATGTACTACTGGAACACCCGGGCCCATAGTGGAGCTAATGGTGACAGAGCGGATATACTGACCCTTTGCAGCAGCCGGTTTTACTCTAATTAATGTATCCATCAAAGCATTGAGGTTCTCTACGAGCTTGTTAGCATCGAAGGAAGCCTTGCCGATAGGGCAATGAACATTACCAGCCTTATCAGTACGGTATTCAACCTTACCAGCCTTGATTTCGCTGATTGCCTTGCCAAGATCCATAGTTACAGTACCGAGTTTAGGGTTTGGCATCAAGCCTCTAGGACCGAGGATTTTACCAAGACGACCAACAGTACCCATCATATCTGGAGTAGCTACAGCGACATCAAAGTCAGTCCAGCCACCCTGGATCTTAGTTACGATTTCGTCGGAGCCAACAAAGTCTGCACCTGCAGCCTCTGCCTCTTCAACCTTTGCGCCCTTAGCAAATACTAATACGCGCTTGGACTTACCAGTACCATGTGGCAGCACGATTGCGCCACGAACCTGCTGATCTGCATACTTAGGATCAACGCCTAAGCGTACATGAAGCTCAATAGTCTCGTCGAACTTTGCAGTTGCAGTCTTCTTTACGAGATCAACAGCTTCCTCAACAGTGTAAACTTTACCAGTCTCAAGAAGCTTTACAGCATCCTGATACTTCTTACCTGCTTTTGCCATTTTTAAATTTCTCCCTTCGTGGTAATAACGGATTTTCCTCCCACGAGCACGAAATCAATTCTTAGTCAACGATTTCGATACCCATGCTGCGAGCGGTACCCTCGATCATACGAGTAGCAGCCTCAATGCTTGCAGCGTTCAAATCTGCCATCTTGGACTCAGCAATCTCCTGAGCCTTTGCGCGAGGCAGCTTTGCAACCTTGTTCTTGTTTGGTTCACCAGAAGCCTTTGCCAGACCTGCAGCCTTCTTCAGAAGTACAGCAGCTGGAGGAGTCTTAGTGATAAAGGTAAAGGATCTATCCTCAAATACAGTAATCTCTACTGGAATGATGAGACCAGCCTGCTTAGCAGTTCTCTCGTTAAATTCCTTAACGAAAGCCATGATGTTAACACCAGCCTGACCAAGAGCAGGACCTACTGGAGGAGCTGGAGTAGCCTTGGCAGCCTCAACCTGCAACTTTACCATCTTTGCAACTTTCTTTGCCATCTTATATACACCTCCTTAAAAGGAAATCAGCTTTTCTCTACCTGATCGAAATCAAGTTCAACAGGAGTTTCACGACCGAACATGTCGATAAGAGCCTTAACCTTGCCCTTCTCGTTGTCCACGGAAACAACCTTTGCTGCGTAATTTTCAAATGAACCGGATTTGATTTTAATGACTTCGCCAACCTCAACATCAATGTTGACAACAACCTTGGCTTCGCCCATTCCCATCTTGCTGAGGATGTTTTCCATCTCTGCTTCACCGATAGGTGTAGGATCTGTACCGGAACCAACAAATCCAGTAACGCCGTCAGTATTTCTTACGTCGAACCATGTCTTTTCGTTGACAATCATCTCGACAAATACATAACCAGGGAAAAGCTTTCTCTTGATTACTTTTTCGACGCCGTTCTTCTTTTCGATCTCATCCTTTACAGGAACAAGCACATTGAAGATTTTGTCTTCCAATCCCAAGGAACTAACTTTTCTCTCAAGATTGGACTTAACCTTATTTTCGTATCCAGAATAGGTATGTACAGCATACCAATGTCTTTCAAGCTTCTTTTCAGATTCCATACACTTGGATGCCCAGCATCCCTACCCTCCAGTCTTAACGTAAAATTAGATTAAACAACCTTGTAAAGAACGTATCGCATATCCAAATCAGAGAGCACACAATGAAAACCGTTATGGACACCACAACAGTATATCTGCCCAGCTCCTCCTTAGTGGACCAGGATACCTTTTTCATTTCAGCCGAAACTTCACGCAAAAACTGCATAGGGTTAAAACCTGAAGACTTCGTCTGAACTGCTGACGCTTTATCGTTCGTCAATGCATTCACATCCTGTCTAATATTGCAACCCTTACACTCTACTGCTAATTATTTGGTTTCCTTGTGCAGTGTGTGCTTCTTGCAGAACTTGCAATACTTGTTGAATTCGATTCTATCTGGATCGTTCTTCTTGTTTTTGTTGGTCTGATAGTTGCGACTCTTGCACTCAGTGCAGGCCAACGTAACCGCATTGCGCATCGTATGCACTCCTTACTATTGAAAATTATGTACACTTAACAAAATGTCACTAACATAATTTATCATAATATATTCTGAGTGTCAACAGACAAGCTCATTAAAATAAAAATGAAGGACATTTCATTTATGGCATAAATAAAACCCCTTTATTAAGGGGCTAAATTTAGTGGTTGGTGGCTGCGAAGAGATTTGAACTCCTGACACTCCGGGTATGAACCGAATGCTCTAGCCAACTGAGCTACGCAGCCATATATATGGAGCTGATAACCAGATTTGAACTGGTGACCTCATCCTTACCAAGGATGCGCTCTACCGACTGAGCTATATCAGCATACCAAGCTTTTGGTTGCGGGAAGAGGACTTGAACCTCTGACCTTCGGGTTATGAGCCCGACGAGCTACCGACTGCTCCATCCCGCGATATTCTGAAGATATAAAATGGTGGGCAGGGATGGATTCGAACCATCGTAGCCTACGGCGACGGATTTACAGTCCGTTCCCTTTAACCACTCGGGCACCTACCCAGTATCTTCACTTGGTGGCGGTTATCACTGAGATACACTCTTATCAGTGCGTCTTTTGTGTTTCCCGCTGACAGGTATATATACTATCATCTTATTTTGAGTTTGTAAAGCACTTTTTTTATTTTTTTATTATTTTTTCTTTTTTGCTCTGTCGCGAAGCCTGCGAGACCTGTCATTACGGCCTTTGTGGGTACTTCCCTTTCTATTTGCATACTTGCTTTTTGCTTTTTTTGCCTGTTGTTTTTCAGCCTGCTGCTTTTTCAGTGCAAGCTCCTTTTCCCGTTTTTCTCTCTTTATACGGGATGCCAAGCTTCTGCCAGAAATATCCTTGGTAATGTGATTTTTTATGCCGGCCTCGATTTTTCTCAACATATTATACTGGCGGGCATTTACAAAGGTAATGGCAACCCCCTGCTGACCTGCACGTCCCGTACGGCCGATGCGGTGGATATAGCTCTCGGTATCCTGAGGAATATCATAGTTAAATACATGGGTTACTCCCTCAATATCCAGTCCACGGGCTGCAATATCAGTGGTAACCAAAATCTGGAGCTTGGCCTGACGGAATTTTTTTAACACGTTGGTACGTTGAAGCTGACTAAGCTCACCATGCAGCTCGTCTGCCAGATAGCCCCGCTTGGCCAATGTCATAGCCACCTGGGACACCCGTGTACGGGTAGAGCAGAAGACCATGGCCAAATATGGCTGCTCCTCATTAATAAGCTCACAGAGCTTGTCCAATTTGGATGTTTCCATGGTATCCACCACGCGCTGTTTAATGGTGTCCAAGGTGATATGCTCCGCCTTTATCTCAATGTGCTGAACCTGGACCATATAGCGATGGGCCAGGGATTTGATACGATCGGGCATAGTGGCGGAAAACAGCATAATCTGCCTGTCCTTGGCCATGGTGGAAAGTATGGTTTCCACATCCTCAATGAAGCCACGGCGAAGCATTTCATCTGCCTCGTCGAGAACTATTTTGTTGGTGGTGGAAAAATTCAATGTGCGACGGCGAAGATGATCCAGAATTCTCCCCGGAGTACCAATAATAACATGGGGATCACGACCCAGCTTATGCTTCTGACGCTCAATATCCTGACCGCCGTATATTGCCAATGAACGCACACCAGTGGCCTTATCCAGAATTGCCGCCACTTTGGAAATCTGGATAGTAAGCTCACGGGTAGGAGTGATAATCAAAGTCTGAACATTATCCGCCTGTGTCTTAATCTTGTCATATAAAGGCAGCAAAAAAGCCAGAGTCTTTCCAGTACCGGTCTGAGCCTGAACAATGGTGTCACGGCCGTTTCTGAGAGCCGGAATAGCCTGCTCCTGGACTGGAGTGGTCTCTCTTATGCCGATTTTCTTTAAAGCATCACAGAGGGGCTGTGAAACGCTTAATTCTTCAAATAATTTCATAATAATCCCTCATATACATATATACAGATAGCTCCCCCAAATTGGGGGAGCCAATACAACGCTTATTTATTTTCGTACTGTGCAGCCAGACGCTTCTGGAGCTCCTCATCAGCAAGGAAGTCATCATAAGTGGTAAACTTATCAAATACACCACCTGGAGTAAGCTCTATAATACGATCAGCTATAGTCTGTACAAACTCATGGTCATGGGATGTAAAGAGCAAGGTACCCTTAAAGGCAATAAGACCATCATTAAGGGCAGTAATGGATTCCAGATCAAGATGGTTGGTAGGCTCATCCATCAAAAGAACGTTGGCACCACTGAGCATCATCTTGGACAGCATACAACGAACCCTCTCACCACCGGAGATAACAGAGGCCTTCTTCAAGCTCTCCTCGCCACTGAACAACATACGGCCCAGGAAACCACGAACAAAGGATTCATCCGGATCCTTGGAATACTGACGAAGCCAATCGGTCAAGCTCAGTTCGCAGCCCTCGAAATACTGGGTGTTGTCATTTGGCAAATATGCCTGAGTAGTGGTAACACCCCATTTAAAGGTACCCTCATCTGGCTCCATTTCCCCCATGAGAATCTGGAACAATGCAGTCTTACCAGCACTATTAGGGCCAGTAAACGCCACCTTATCCCCCTTCTTCAGGGTGAAGCTTACATTATCAAGGACCTTCTCACCCTCAATAGTCTTGGAAATACCCTCAACTATCAACAGCTGATCGCCAGCCTCGCGGTCAGGGGTGAAAGCGATATATGGATAACGGCGGGAAGATGGCTTAATGTCATCAAGGGTAATCTTCTCCAGCAATTTCTTACGGGAAGTAGCCTGCTTGGACTTAGAAGCGTTAGCCGCAAAGCGGGCAATAAAGGTCTGTAATTCCTTGATTTTTTCTTCCTTCTTCTTGTTGGCATCCTTGGCCATCTGCAAAGCCAACTGACTGGAATGGTACCAGAAATCATAGTTACCAACGTAAAGCTGAATCTTGCCAAAGTCCACATCTGCAATATGTGTACATACCTGATTTAGGAAGTGACGATCATGGGATACTACAATAACGGTATTTTCAAAATCTGCCAGGAAGTCCTCCAACCACTTAATAGATTCCAAATCCAAATGGTTGGTAGGCTCGTCAAGAAGAAGAATATCCGGATTGCCGAAAAGAGCCTGAGCCAACAGGACGCGCACCTTCAAATCCGGATCCATCTCGGACATCATCTTGTTGTGATGCTCCTCATGGATGCCAAGGCCATTTAACAGCTTTGCCGCATCGGCCTCTGCATCCCAGCCGTTAAGCTCGGCGAATTCTGCTTCCAGTTCACCGGCACGAATACCATCTTCATCGGAAAAATCCGGCTTAGCATAAATTGCATCCTTTTCTTCCATAATATCTACCAAATGCTGGTTACCCATAATAACTGTACGGATAACATCATACTGGTCAAAGGCAAAATGGTCCTGCTTCAGTACGGACATGCGCTCACCAGGAGTAATATCTATGGAACCCTTGGTAGGCTCAATATCGCCGGAAAGCAGCTTCAGAAAGGTGGATTTACCAGCACCGTTGGCACCAATAACGCCATAGCAGTTTCCCGGAGTAAACTTAATGGAAACATCCTTAAAGAGCACGCGCTTACCGAACTGGAGTGTAACACCACTTGTTGAAATCATTGTAAAAAAATCCTCTCTATACTGTTTTAAAAATTACTATATATTAATCATGAATTTAAGATTGCATGATAATAATCTAAAATACTTTGGCCATAACCAACTCCTGGTACAGCCCAACGACCATTAAGGTCCTGCCACTGATTAAGGGTATTGCTGCCATAAACGCCCCTTACCAGGGAATAACGTGGATCCACCACCGGAGTAGCCGGATTCTTGGTGGAAACATAGGCCAACAGATGCTGAATATGGGCTCTTACCCCCACCCGTGGGGACCCGAAAAAGGCTCCCTTTACTGTGGCACTGGTGGTTCCCAGACCGCAATAATTATTTTGAGCCGGAATAACGGTACCTCCATAGCTGAAAAAGCCTGTTTCCTTCAGAGCCTGTGCAAAGGCGATATCAGGGCGTATGCCCTCTAATGAAGCCTCTTCATAATAATAGTTTACCAATTCCTCCGGAGTGGTATTAAGGAGCGGATTTGGATTGTTCTTCAAAAGGTATCTTACACACTGCTCCTGAGTTGCCACAGGACTGCCCATAATATTCATCTCATCAGATGAGGTTGGCAATACTACCTTTGGCTGCTCCACAGGTGTAGGATGAAGTATCTCCTCTATTCTTTCAGCAAAGCTCTTTTTCTTCTCAGATGAACTGTTCTTGTCGGTAACCACCTTGGTTTTACCATTATTATATGTTCTCTCTGTAGAAACTGTGGTTTTCTTAACAGGCTCTGCATTACTATCAGCAATAGACTTTGCCTCTGTTGCACTGCCACAGCTTAACACTGCCAGCACACCCATGGCACATAAAAAACGGGCACAATTACCTTTTAAAAACACCCCAAAGACCTCCCAATTTTCATTTTAGCATTCTTATTTTATCTTTTTCCAAAACTATTTACCATCTTCAAAGTATAGTACAGAATAAGCCCAAAGCCTATTCCTGCCGTAAGACTGCCCCAAAGGGGAACTAGCATCAGAGTAAAAACTCCTGCCAAGATTGATATATTATCATTAATTTGTAAAAATTTCAAATCTGACAGCAAACAGCAGCCTGCTCCGATGACAGATGCTGCAAAAATTACCGGATAATCCTTAAGCTCCATCATCATAGGACCACAAAACAGTAATAATACCAACAGTAATACTGTAACCTTAGAGATTTTTGCAGGAGTGTCGCTGCCATAACCACTGGCAACAGAAACCTCGGCCACACTCATGGCTCCTCCTGAAAACAGTCCTCCAAGCAGGGAACCAAGACCATTAATTCTCAGCAGCTTCGCCTCATTTTCCCTCATGGTCTTGGCCACAGCCAGACCATCAAAAAGCAATACAAGGAAAACAACTGCTACTGAAACCAACAGCTCGAAAAATCTGTCAAAATTAATCTGAGCTGCCGTATCTGTAAAGCCCTCCGGCACAGAAAAGATATATGCAGGGACTTCAACATAGCCATTTATAATTGCCATTACCAATGCCACCAACAAACCTACAGCCAAGGCCTGTGATTTTTTACGGCTCAGAAAAACCATTACTGCCACAAAGCTTACAATAGTAATTATAACCAAAGGATCATTTAAGCTGCCCATGGATGTTAATTGAAACGGGTCTCCAATAACCAGCCGTCCCATTACAAGTCCTCTATAAACAAGCAGGATTCCCAAAGACGCAGGAATTACTGTCTCCAAATATTGGGGTAAAATGGATACCAGCTTACGATGAAGATTGGCATAAACCAAAAATAATATTAGCAGCCCAGCCAAAAAAGGCACTGTCATGGTCTCCTGCCAGGTATAGCCCTGGCAAATAACCAAATCATAGCATAAAAGGCTGTTAACCACTATTCCAGGAGCCATTGACACTGCTATCTTGTAGTATGCGGCCACCATAGTTCCCAGAATTGAGCTGAACACTACTGCCGTATATGCTCCATTAAAGGGCACACCGGCTTTCTGCCACATGATGGTAACCACCATGACATTTACTAAAATCAGGGCAAAATTTATGATGCCTGCAATTATTTCTTTAGATACATATTTCTCCATACACTTCACATCGCACAGCACCCATTAATATCATATAAATAAATCAGCCTATAACAAACATGGCTATAGACTGATATACATTACTTATCCATAACTTTAATGGAATTTGGATCGTCCTCATCCAAATCCTTGTCCAGCACATGCTTGCCAAATACTGTAATGGTATAATACAGGCCCACAAAAAATGGCAAATACTCTGCAATAAAACGCCATGACACAGCAAGAATACCTACTGTACCTGATGGTACGCTTTCACTAAAGAGATATACGAAACCACCCTCCGCAATGCCGGAGCCTCCCGGGGTAGGAGAAAAATAAAGCAGGATGTTCAAAAACATCATGCGTCCCATTACCGTAAGCCAGTCCACAGTAGCACCCAAGCCAAGCATAAGGAAAGGGACCACCATGTAAATAAAAATCAGGCTTAAGCCAGATTCAAAGAAAACCCGAATCATGGATTTGGGCGATGACGCCAACAGAATTATGGCAGACTTGCTATCTCTGTACATGTCCACAAATTTTTTGCTCCACTTTTTGGATAGCTTTCTGGCAATTTTCACTGCAAAATAATCAAATGCATTTCTGCGAATACCATAGGCTGCCACCAACATTAAAACAGTTGCAGTACCGGCGACATAAACCATTACCGCATTGGAAACACCTGGCAATATTCCCTCGTCATGAAGGAATATAAACGGCAAACAACAAGCCAGAAAGAATATGGAAACCACTGTACGGACCAATGCCAATACAGCGGCTTTTCCCCCTGGGACTCCTGCCCTGCGCAGAAACATCACCTGTGCTATGGCACCGGCAGCAGCACCGGGCCCCAGCATAGCCAGAAAATAGTTACCAAAAACCACTTGTACAGCCTGCTTCAAGGTAATATTTTCCCCGGATATTTTTACCATGTGCATTAATCTGGTTCCATCCAATACAAGACCGATGGCCATGGCCAATATTGCCAAACCAACGGACCAGGGCTGGAACATATATAAATTGGTAATGGTATTAATGTCCACCGTAAAATAAATTACTGCACTGGATATTACCAAAACCAATAGGAATAAGCCTAGTATACGCCCATAAACCTTATTCATTCAGCAACTCCTTAAAAAGAAATCAGCACTATTATACCATTTGCTTTCTTTCGTGCCAAATTCTACCTCTATTCCACAAACTCCTCATGACTGGCATAAGCGCTGTGGTTGTGAATGCTTTCAAAATTATCGCAGTCCAGAGCGAACCATTTGATGCCTTCAAGCTGACGAAGGGCAATCACGCCATCTCTTAAAATATCCTCAACAAATTTTGGATTGTCATAAGCCTTTTCCGTGACGAATTTCTCGTCCTCACGCTTTAGCAGCGGATAAACCTGACATGAGCCCTGCTGCTCCATAAGAGCTACCAAATCCTCAATGAGAATACATTCATGTTCATCATCGAAGGAAACCCTTACGTCCATAACACCACGCTGATTATGGGCTCCGTATTCAGAAATTTCCTTGCTGCAAGGACAAAGGGAAGTATATGGAACCTTCACACCCAAAGTAAACTGCAATGGCTGTTCTCTTTCCATAACACCATCAAAGAAGCAGTCCACGTCCAAAACTGATTTTCTCTTACTAACTGGGGCAAATCGATCCACAAAATATTTAAATTCAATATGGATAGCCGCTGTCTCCGCCTGTAATTTATCCATAGCCTCCTGCAAAATATCAGCCATTTCCACCTCTGCAATGGGCAGGCGGGTCCATTTGTTCAGAATCTCCTGAAACCGACTCATGTGGGTACCCTTGTATTCCATTGGCAGTGAAACTGTAAAGCTAATATTTGCCAAAACCTGCTGGTAGTCCCCCTCCTTTGTTTTTATCAAAAGAGGAAGATGTGCATCCCTGATACCCACCTTCTGAATGGCAATACCGCGGGTATCTGCACTATTTTGTACATCCTTCATAAATACACCTATTACATATTTTCATACTCAACTGGGTCAACTACACCAGCCTCAGCAAATCCACGAAGTCTCAGCTTACAGCTGTCGCAGACACCACAGGCCTTCTCGCCGCCCTTATAGCAGCTATGTGTAAATTGCAATGGAGCCCCCAGTTTACTTCCCAGCTGAACTATTTCCTTCTTGGAAAGGTCCTGCAAAGGGGTTTCTATTTTAATATTACGTCCATCAGCAGTCCCGGCTTTAGTAGCCAGATTAGCAGTTTTCTGGAAGCTGCCGATAAATTCCGGACGACAGTCCGGATAGCCGGAATAATCCACTGCATTCACACCAATATATACATGGTCTGCCCCAATAACCTCAGCATACGCCATGGCATAGCTGAGAAAAATCATGTTACGGGCAGGAACATAGGTAACTGGAATATCCTCTGCCCCATGCTGAAAATCTCCGTCCGGAACCTCAATCTGACTGTCTGTAAGGGCAGAGCCTCCGATTTCCTCCATATTAGTTTCTATAATAAGGTGCTTTTTCACGCCATAGAATTTGGCAACCTTCTTGGCACCCTCCAATTCAATATTATGTCTCTGATGGTAATTGAAGCTGATGGGATAAACCTCCATACCCTTTGATTTGGCCACAGCCATACATACGGTAGAATCAAGACCACCAGAAAGTAAAACAACTGCTTTTTCCATTATATAAACGCCCTCCTTACCCGACGCAATGCAGTTTACGAATAGCCTCAGTTATATTCTGTGCCTTATATACCGCTGAACCAGCTACCAATACATCGGCCCCGGCCTCCGCCAGTGCCTTGCAGTTGTCCACGGTAACACCGCCGTCCACCTCAATTTCGGCCTTGCTTCCGGCCTTGACCAGCATCGCCTTTAAGCGGGCAATTTTATCCAATGAATTAGGAATAAACTTCTGTCCACCATAGCCTGGATTTACAGACATGATAACAATCATATCCAGATCATCCAACAGCTCCTCCACCATTGAAAGAGGAGTCCCGGGATTAAGGCAGATACCAGCCTTACAGCCAGCAGACTTAATGGCCTGCAATACTCTATGAGGATGTTTTGCGGCTTCCACATGGAAGGTTATAATATCCGCACCTGCTTTGGCAAAGGACTCAATTTGAGTATCCGGATGCTCTACCATGAGATGTACGTCAAATACAGCATCCGTAACAGGGCGAATAGCCTTTACGATCAAGGCACCTAAAGTAATTTCAGGCACAAAAGTGCCATCCGTAACATCTATATGTACATAATCAGCACCTGCTGTAATAACCTTTTCAACCTCCTGAGCCAAATTGGCAAAATCAGCAGATAAAATTGATGGCGCAACCTTAGTCATCAATATGCCTTCTTTCTTTCCAAAATACTTTGCAATATATTCAAATATGCATCATAGCGCTCCTGACTGATAATTCCCTCTGCCAGGGCATTTTTTATACCGCAGTCGGGCTCATGGCTATGGGTACATGTATTATAATAGCATTTTTCTATTAATGGTCTGAACTCAGGGAAATAGCCCGCCAGAAGATTTTTATCAAGCTGCTCCAGCTCTGCCGCACTAAAGCCCGGTGTATCCACTACGATGCCGCCGCTGGCCACTGGCAGCAGACAGGCCGCTCTGGTGGTGTGCTTTCCCCGCTTTATTTTTTCAGAGATAACCCCCGTAGTAAGGGATAAATTGCTGTCAATAGCATTAAGGAGAGAGGATTTTCCCACACCAGAAGGCCCCGCAAAGGCGGTAACCTTCCCCTTCAGCAGGCTTCTGATCTCCTCGATTCCCTGCTTTTCATGAGCTGAGGCAAAAATAACTCTATAACCTGCGTCCACATAAGGCTTAACAAACTCATCAGCGGAAGCAGGCAACAAATCCGTTTTATTAAGACAAATTACAATTTCCGGAATGTCCGACCACTCTGCCAGCACCAAAAAACGGTTTAGCAACAACGAATTAATATCCGGCTCCCTAAGGGCAAAGGTTATGATCACTTGGTCAATGTTGGCAACAGAAGGCCTATGGAGAAGTGTTTTTCTGGGCAGACGTTTTTCAATAACGCCAGTACCATCACCCAAGAGCTCATACTCCACCATATCCCCTGTCACCACGGAGCCCTTTATTCTTTTTATTCTGCCACGAAGACGGCATGATAAAAGCTCCGGATTCTGAGTAAGCTCCCTGCCATCTTCAAGCACATAATAAAATCCGTTATATGTTTTTATAACCTGACCTGTTGGCATTTATATGTCCTTTACATTTTCAAAATAACTATGGTTTTACGACCTCTTCCGGAGATGTTTTCTGGGTTTTCTTCCCCGGATCTGTTGGCTTGGTTGTAGTTGAGGTAGCCTGTCCGCTGGAAACAATAATATTTACAGCACCGCCCTCCTTTACCTCGGAGCCTGCTGCCGGTGACTGCCCAATAACGGTGCCCCTTGACTGGGAACTCGTCTTTTCCGTAACAGTGCCAAGCTTCAGATTATTTGCTGCCAGATTGGATTTTACACTGTCCACAGACATACCAGTATAATCCGGAATGGTCACTCCAGTCTTCTTAGGCCCCTTGCTGACAGTAAAGTCTACGGTCTGCCCCTTGGTAACCTTGGAGCCATTAGCTGGATCCTGCTTCAAAACCGTTCCTGCCGGTTCATCGGCTTCTTCCTCGTAAACTGCGCCTATTTTAAGCCCCATTTTGTTCAGCTTGGCTTCAGCATTTGAACGTGACATCCCTTTTAAATCCGGCATAGTCAGCTCTTCACCGCCCTTACTGATATAAATGGTTACTTGGCGCTGCTCCTTAACCATAATTCCCGCCTCAGGGTACTGGGATACAACCTGTCCTGCTGGAACATTGGCATCATAAGTTTCTGCTATCTTAACACGCAGATTCTTTTCCTCCAACATTTCACGGGCGATCTCCACCTGACGCCCTACCACATCCGGAACCTCTACCTCTACGGAGCTCCAGAAATTTCCAAAGGAAAGGAAGGACCCTGCAAAGAATCCCAATATCAAAATCAAGACCAAGCCAAAGACAAACTTTTTGGACTTAATCATTTTCTTGAAGGACCCCTCATCTTCCTCTCCGGAATCATCGTAATCACCATCATAATCGTAATCATAATCCTGAGAGCTGTACTGCTGAGGCTGATTCTGCTGAATCATATCAGGGGTAACCCGTGGAATAACCTGGGTTGCAAAAGGATCATTTGAAGTCTGCGGTGCATTCACGATTGCCCCAGTGGATTTGCCCTGAATCATGGACAGAGCTTGCTCCAGATCCATGTACATATCTGTGCTGGTAGGCCGCAGCATAGGATCCTTGTTCATTGCCTTCTGTACAATGGCCTCCAAAACCGCTGGAACAGATGGTTTAATCTGACGAATAGGTACCGGCTCCTCCTGCAAATGCTTCAGTGCAATGCTGACAGAGGTTTCGCCGTTGTATGGCAATGTGCCGGTAAGCATTTCATACAGCACCACGCCAAGAGAATATACATCTGACTTAGTAGTAATAGCAGTGCCCTTAGCCTGTTCAGGAGAGAAATAATGAACAGACCCCATTACATTTCCCCCATAGGTCATTGTGGAAGAAGAAACTGCTCTGGCAATACCGAAATCAGTAACCTTAATGTGACCATCATCCATAATCAAAATGTTATGGGGCTTAATGTCACAATGCACCAAATCATTCTTGTGGGCAGCCTCCAGGGCACAGGCCAATTCCTTGGCTATGCGGGCAGCCTCCTCCGGCTCCAGATAGCCCTTTTCCTGAATATATTCCTTGAGGGTTTTGCCAGCCACATATTCCATAACAATAAAATGACTGCCTTCATCTTCCCCTACATCATATATATTAACGATATTCTGATGGGTGAGCTTGGCTGCACCCTTGGCCTCACGATGGAATTTCTCTATGAATTCAGCATCATTGGCAAACTGCGCATGAAGGATTTTTACAGCAACAGCACGGTCCAACAGCTTATCATGGGCTCTGTATACATCAGCCATGCCGCCGCCACCGATATGTTCCTGAATTTCATAACGTCTTGCTAAAACGCGTTCTATCATGCCATATCCTCCTACCTGTCTTTCAAAGCTGTAATTATCTGACGGGCGATAGGAGCCGCTACGGTTCCACCGCCACCACTATTTTCAACAATTATGCAAAAGGCTATTTTCCCCTTTGGAAGCTCAGCTGCGCCAATAAACCAGCCGTGGTCTGCCCCTTGGGAATTTTCTGCAGTACCGGTTTTGCCAATAACCCGGACACCAGACACTGCCGCTGCCCCACCAGTACCATTGGTTACAACATTCTCCATAAAACCGCCAATTATGTTGGCACGCTTTTCAGAGGTAACATCCATCCATTTCGACGGAGAGGCTTTTCTTATTACCAGCCCTACTGGAGAAATCACTTCCTCCACAAGATATGGAACCATAATCTTGCCATGATTAACATAAGCACTGGCCAGCATTGCCATCCGCAGAGGTGTTACCAATGTCTCCCCCTGACCGATACCAACCTGGGCCGTATCCCCATCACCAAGAGATGAAAACTTTGGCAAATGGCATTTGCTTTCATTAAACTCGCTGTTAATCGGAGTGGTAAAACCAAATCTGTCAAAGGCACTCTCCAACCCTTTTCCATGCATTCGCATAGCCAGGGTACCAAAGGTAACATTACAGGATTCTGTAAGAGCATCCTTCAAGATAAGATTGTTACCATGAACTGCCCCGTGGCTTTCGCCTATATATTCATTGCCAATCTGCAATTTGCCGTTGCAGTTGAACTTCTCATTTAAGTCAGTAACTTTTTCATCAAGGGCTGCATCAGCTATCAGCACCTTAATGGTGGAGCCGGGAGGATAAAGGCCTTGGGTAGCTCTGTTTAGGAGTGGGCTGTCTTCCCTTGCTGTGAGACTTTTCCAGTTGCTCTCCACATCTGTAGGATCTACAGTAGGCTTGCTCACCATGGCAATTATGGCTCCAGTCTCTGCATTCATAACCAACACAGCCCCCCTATGGTTGCCCAATGCCTCATAGGCCAATTGCTGAATGTCTGCATCCACCGTCAGCTTCACATTATTGCCCTGGGTTGACTGCATTGCCTGGCCTATTGGCCCCAACATCTGTAGCTGCTGTGACTGACCTGTAAGATCATTGCCTGCCACAGACTCAATACCATCACTGCCTATGGTCTCTCCAAGATACCCTGTTACTGGTGCCATTATTTCACCATAAGGGTAGCTTCTTTCTCCCGGCTGAGAGCTTTTTGCCAGCTCCCGTCCATTTATGTCGAGGATTGCTCCCCTTGTTATATCTAATGCCGCATTGCCACGACGGTTCATAGGATTTGCCGCCAAGGATGGTGCCGCGATAACCTGCAAGTAAACAATATATCCAAAAAGACACAGGAAGCATGCCATCATAAAAAGACTGCAATGCAGAATATATTTTTTTATATCTTTATGCCCCATGAACCTTTTCCTTCTTTGATAATGACAATAAAAGACCTATCATAATAAAGCCTGATACCATGGAACTGCCGCCATAGCTAATAAATGGCAGAGTAATGCCCGTAAGAGGCAGAAATTTTGTGACGCCGGCGATAATGATAAAGGCCTGGGTGAAGAGAGCTATGGAAAAGCCCGCGGCTACCAGTGTGTGAAGCTCCTTTTTGCAGTTCATGGCAATCATAATACCACGATAAAAAAGCATCACATATACCATCATAATCACGGTACAGCCTAAAAGCCCCAACTCCTCAGCCACAGCCGAGAAAATAAAATCCGTATGAACCTCTGGTATAAGGCCTGGATGACCATGTGTAAAGCCCGTGCCCCAAACACCACCAGCAGCAAAAGCAAACAGGGACTGAACCACCTGATATGCCTGCCCTGCTGGATCTGCCCAAGGATCAAGCCAAATATTAAAGCGGACCTGCACATGGGAGAAAAAAGCATAGCTGACTGCAGCTCCCAGACCGAAAAACAGCATAGCTATAAACACATAGGATTTACTGCCGGTCCCCATATAGGTCATAAACACTGCCATACAGAAGAACAACAGGGCTGAGCCCAAATCACGCTGAACTACAAACATAAGGATAGCGATGCCCCAAATAACCAAAAGAGGAGCAATAAATCTTATTGGCGGCAAATCAAGAAAGAGAAATTTACGTTTTGCCGCATTCAGCATTTCCCCATGGTCAGAAAGAAAGGCTGCCAAAAAAAGCACCAGCAGTATTTTGCCAAACTCTGAAGGCTGGACAGAAATAGGTCCCAGTACCAACCAGTTCTTGCTGCCGCCGATTTCCACACCGAAAAGCAGGGAAAGACACAATACCACCAAAGTACATATTCCCAAAATGTACTGATACTGCATCATATTTTTCAGCTGACGGGAGAAATACAAAACTCCCAGCATTACAACCATGCCAATCATCAGCCATCTTAGCTGAGGTACGCATAGTATAGGCTTCAACCTTGCCAGCATAATTATGCCCAAGCTTGAAAAAAACAGCACCATGGGAAACACCCATATATCACTGCTATACCTTCCCTTGACAAGAAACAGCTGAATGACAATCCCCATAACAGCCGCCCCCAACGCCCAGGGCATAGGCGAATAATCTATATTTGGATACTGGTTCAGCATTATAATTCCCAAACCAGCAAACATAATCAAAAAATCAACTGCCACCAAAAGCAGGCTTTTAGTTTTCATTATATTCCACCACTATTGCTGAGATATTGTCCAAACCACCGGCAGCCTTGGCCTGCTCCACCAATACTGCCGCCTTGTCTGGGCAATCCCCTTTATCAAGAGTCGCCTGAATATCAGGCAATGTCACCATATTGGTAAGACCGTCAGAACAAAGCAGGAACACATCCCCGCTCTGCAGTCCCATCTCACCGGTATCCACCTTTACCACAGGGTCTACTCCCACTGCTCTTAAAAGCATATTCTTGTTGGGATGGTCCTTGGCCTCATCGGCAGAAATGCTGCCATTGGCCAAAAGCTCCGCCACATAGGTATGGTCGCTGGTTATCTGCTTAAGCTCACCATTTCTGAGACGATATAATCTGCTATCCCCCACATGGGCCCAAAATGCTGATTTTTCCTCAATGTGAAGTAGGGTGGCGGTAGTACCCATACCACTTCTTTCAGGATTTTCTTGGGTACATTCAAAGATGGCATCATTGCCATCAATAACCAAATAACGAAGGCCGTCCTGATCAAGGATAGTGTCCTCAGATGACAGTTTGTTTTCCACAGTTGCCGTAAAAATATGGCTGGCTATTTCACCGGCCACATGACCACCCATACCATCAGCCACCACAAATACATCTTTAGGTCCGACTAAAATGCTATCTTCATTTAACTCTCTAACTAATCCGATATCAGTAGCCTGACTAACCTTTAACAAATCTATCACCTCCCGAACTCAAATGTAGCCGAGCCTACAGAAATCAAATCCCCGGACTGCAGATACTGACGCCCGGTGATAGGCTCGTTATTCACATAGGTTTTATTGACACTGCCCATATCCTCTATTACATACAGGTTGTTCAAAAGGGCTATTTCCGCATGATGATGAGAAGCAAAGCTGTCGTTTAATACGATGTCGTTATCGTTCCCCCGACCAATGCTGATATGATTGGAAAAGGCAAACCGCTGTCCCACCATACTCTGATCAGCAGCCTCCAGCACTGTCAGCACCGCTTCCACATTGGAAATTTCCGTAACTGCGTATATATCCTCCACCACATGCTGACTGTCCTTTTTCATAAACTTCATCAGCTTGTAGACAAAATACAGTAATAATAGAAGCAACCCATATTGAAGGGCAATGCCCAACGTCTTAATTACTATTGCAGTTCCCTGCATATCAAATCACCTCATACACCAGCACCGTCTCACCAATTCGTATTTCATCCCCGGTATGAAGGAGCTGTGGTGACACTACCGTTTGTCCATTTACAAAGGTACCGTTAAGACTTTCGGCGTCATACAATATATGACGATGCCTTTCATAGGTAATAAAAGCATGGACCCTGGAAGCATTGGTATCAGTAAGAATAAAATCGTTATTCACCCTTCTGCCAATATATATTTGCTTTTCTCCAAACTCCAAATATGAATCTATATCAGGCCCCTCTATTGCCAGCAGACTTACTGTCTTGTGCTCCACCGGCAGGTTAAGAGGCGGCTTGAATTCTGATTTGTTCAGCACAATGGTATGGCACTCAGGCACCTCAATTGGCTGCTCCATTTCTCCGTAGCTGTCATCCACAAAGGTTCCCTTCACCTCACAGGTTCCCTTTTTGAATTCCTCATTGGCATTGAGAGTAATTTCCAGCTGCCCATCCATAAAACAGTCATTGGAAATAATCATCTTTTCCACCATGACATAAAGCTCATCAAGAAATCGACGGGCACAAAGTCGCTGATAGTCATCAGGGGCCATTTCCACATAATAAAAATTAGGCACAATCAGACCTGTCTGACTCTTGCGCCTTTTTCTGATTATTTCTCGCTCCAGCTGCTTTATGACCTCAGTTGGTTCCAGGACAGAGCTCAGCTTGCGATTAAAAAATCCCTCTATCTTTTTTTCCAGAAAAGACTCCAGATTTCCTATAGACATAATAGTCCCTCCTAAGCCTTACTAGTCTTAATTTTACATCTTAAATCTATACAAGTAAATAAGATAATCCGCATAAAATCAGCTATCTCAGCCATTATCCAGGTGTCTGTTTCTCAACTGTCCGCAGGCAGCCTGAATATCATTCCCCATTTCCCGGCGAACTGTTACCGTAATATGGTGCTTGGCCAGGTACTTCTCAAAGAATTCTATTCTCTCCGGGGAGGGACGATTCCAATTCCGTTCCACAACGGGATTTATCGGTATCAAATTTACTGAAGCCAGCTGTCCCTTCAGCAGCTCCACCAATTCCTTGGCCTGCTTGGCATTATCATTTACCCCATCTATAAGAATGTACTCATAGGTAACCCGGCGATGGGTCTTTTCACCATAATACCCTCCGGCCTTTACCACATCAGCCATAGGATACTTGCGATTAATGGGCATAAGCTCCGAGCGAAGGCTGTTCTCTGGTGCGTGTAGGGAAATTGAGAGATTAACTGGTATCTCCTCCTGGGCCAAACGATAAATGTTGGGAACAATACCAGAGGTGGATAAGGTTACACTGCGGTAGCTCATTCCAAGACAATAATCCTCATGGAGCAATCTTATATATTTTAGAACATTATCATAATTAGTCAGTGGCTCACCAGAACCCATAATAACTATGGTATCTACCTTTTCCCCGGACTTTGACAGCATATCATTTATGTAATAGGTCTGGGCCAGCATCTCTCCCGCAGTAAGGTCACGGACCATGCCGTGAAGAGTTGAAGCGCAAAAGGCACAGCCCATATTGCACCCCGCCTGGGAAGAAACGCAAATACTGTT
Organism: Anaerovibrio lipolyticus DSM 3074; assembly: GCF_900141865.1. GTDB lineage: Bacteria > Bacillota > Negativicutes > Selenomonadales > Selenomonadaceae > Anaerovibrio > Anaerovibrio lipolyticus. The sequence goes on from NZ_FQYW01000011.1 coordinate 84,635, forward strand.
TCCGTAGGGCTGGCGCATAAGCACCGTTTCCACCCCCACCCCATCAGAGAAATTAAGGAGAAACTTGGATGTTCTGCCATCGGCAGAATCAAGCTGATCCACTCTGGCAGCACGGTCAATAACGCACTCCGTAGCCAGCTTTTCCCTCATACTCTTAGGAAGGTTTTGCATTTCATTAAAATCAGTAACGCTTTTCTTGTACATCCAATCCGCCAGCTGCTTGCCGCGGAACTTTGGCAATCCCCATTCCGTAAGAAGCTCTGTAAGCTCCTCCAATGTTTTGCCGAAAATATTAACCATGATGATTTATTTTCTCCTCATACATGAAATAAAGAATCCGTCTGTACCATCACGCTGAGGATACAGCTGAACCATTTCATCATCCCTTGGTACAGGCAGTCTCTCCCCGGCATTTTCCAAAGTAAATTCCTTGGCCTTTTCCAAAAATGCCTTAACTACATCCTGATTTTCCTCGTGAGCTATAGTACAGGTACTATACACCAAAAGTCCCCCTGGCTTTACTGCTGCTGCAGCACTTCTGAGAATTTCCAGCTGCAGCTTAGGCAGCTCCTTTATAAGCTCAGGAGATTTACGCCATCTGGAATCAGGCTTTCTTCTGAGAACTCCCAAGCCAGAGCATGGAGCATCCACCAAGACCCTATCTGCCTCTTGCGGAAATTCCTGCCAAATTTCTCTGGCATCAATAAGCATTGGATCAATAATGGTGACACCAAGGCGCTCTGCATTGCTTCTGACTCTTTCCAGCTTATGCTCATAAATATCACAGGCCACAATGCGTCCACGATTTTCCATCATGGCTGCCATGTGGGTAGTTTTTCCTCCCGGAGCACTACACACATCCAATACCAGCTCCCCCGGCTGTGGATCCACCACATGGGCCACCAGCATGGAGCTTTCATCCTGGACCTGGCAATAACCATCCTGAAGCACCTGCAAATCATCAAGGGAACCATGGGACTTAATAATAACTCCCTCTGGAGTGAAGACAGACTGCTGACAATCCACCCCCACTGAAATAAGCTGAAGCATAAGCTCTGAACGGTTTGTCTTCAGTGTATTGGCCCGTACAGAAAGCGGTGCCTGCTGATTATTAAATGCACACAGCTTTGCCGCCTCATCATAGCCAAATTCCTTAATCCAACGGCGAACCAACCACTCGGGATGCTGCTCCGTAAGGGCCAGCTGAACAGTGGCATTGCCCTTTCCCTCTGGAAATGCCCCCTTTTCCGGCTCTCTTACCATGGTACGCATTACACCATTGACAAATTTGGCAACCCCCGCATGGCCGAATCGTTTAGCCAGCTCCACAGACTCATTGCAAGCAGCGGAGTCAGGCACCTTATCCATGTATTTAAGCTGATAAACGCCCATGCGCAAAATATCCCTTATAATCGGGCTGACCTTGCTTATGGGACGATTAATATACCTTCTGATAATCCAGTCCAGAGTTTCCCCTGCCTTTACGGTACCATAAACAAGCTCAGTAACAAAACGACGGTCCATATCACTAAGACCGCCCTTGCGTAGCTCCTTGGCCAGAGCTACATTGGCATAAGCCTCCTGTTCATGGACCGCATTTATAATTTTCAAAGCCGTTTCACGTGCTTTATCCATTTAATTCTCCTTTTCCTGGCTGACAGCATCAGACACAGGCAAATCTATAATATCCATAATGACCCTTTTGAACTCCTCAACATCTACCTTAGTATTGAAGCATGGACCATTAGGGCGAATATTCATAACACCTACTGAAGGAATAGGGTATACATCCTGGATACCGCTGGCCAAATCTCGCTCGCAGGCCACAGCCACAACCGCCTGTGGTCTTATTTCCATAACCTTTTGACGGGCCAGGGTTCCACCCGTTACCACGAAGAAATGAAAGCCGATTTCTTCAGCCAAGGTTACCAAATCTCCAATATTACAACCACCACAACGCTTGCAATTATTGGGATCCGTAGTTATCTTATGGGGACAGGTGCTCAGCTGCAAGCAGTGGGGTGTCACCACCAATAGCCTGTCAGCCGGCACCTTTAAATGACGATTACCTACAATGGTATTACTCACTGCCACATAGGATGCCTCTATGCGCCGACGATCAATCCCAACGATTTTTCCTGCCGAAATAACAATATAATAAAGGACATTCAAAAGGGTATAGGTCTGCTTTTTAAAAATAGTTGGCAATGGCCAACCTTTTATGCCAAACACCATTCCCAAAATGCCAAAGCCAATAAGGAACAGGATTCCTATCATAGCCGCCGCAAAGGCAGGGGCCAGATGAGGATTTATATTATTAAGACCAGGAAGGGTTATAAACCAGACTCCTGCACATATTATCAGCATAATAATATAGGTTATGCACAAAAGACTGATGAAAAGTCGCTTCTTAGCCTTTTTTACCGTATATTTCATAACTTATCCTCTGGGAAAACAACATTAATTAAAAATCAATCCAGCTTTTACGCCATTTCCCCGAACAAAATCACCTGCTGACATGCGTTTTTTACTAGGTGGCTGAATCTCTGTGATTTCCACAGCCCCCTTGCCTGCAGCAACAATAAAGCTCTTTTTGGTAAGCTCCAGCACCTCACCCGGATTACCGGACTTATCATCTCTCACCTTGGTGCTCCACACCTTGTAGTTTTTGCCGTCCAACAAGGTCCAGGCCACTGGCCAAGAGTTAAGGCCACGCACGAGATTGTGAACCTCCTGGGCCGACTTGGTCCAGTCGATATGACCGGTTTCCTTGGTAAGCATTGACGCATAGTTGGTAAGGCTGTCATCCTGTTTTTCCGGAGTGATAGTCCCAGCCATAAGCCCATCAACAGTATCTGTCAACAATTTGCTGCCCATAACAGCCAGCTTATCGTGAAGCTCCTCTGTAGTCATATCCGGTGTAATCTCTATTTTACTCTTAAGAAGCATATCTCCGGTATCAAGGCCCGCATCCATCATCATGGTGGTTACGCCAGTTTCAGTTTCCCCGTTAATAATGGACCAATGAATAGGTGCCGCACCACGATATCTAGGCAACAAAGAAGCATGAACATTTACGCAGCCCAGGCGAGGAATGTCCAAAACCTCCTGGGAAAGGATTTGACCAAAGGCTACCACCACAATAAGATCAGGATTTAACTCCCTTAACCTTGCCACACATTCAGCTGTCTTTATTTTCTCTGGCTGCCAAACAGGCAAACCATATTCCAGTGCCTTAACCTTTACTGGAGAAGGTGTCATTTTCTGACCTCTCCCCTTTGGACGGTCAGGCTGTGTAATAACGGTAAGCACTTCCGTCTTTTCCTGCATTACCTCCAGACAACCAACGGCAAAGTCCGGAGTTCCCATAAAAACAGTTTTTAATTTGCTCATTTGTTTTCTCCCTGCTTAATGGTCTTGGCCACATCAATAAACAATGTACCCTCCAAATGATCCAGCTCATGCTGAATGCAGCGTGCCATAAGTCCCTTTGCTGTAAGATGCTTTTTCTTGCCCCAACGATTAAGGTAATCAACGCTAACCTTCTCCGCACGTTCCACATCGCCAAATACATTGGGCACACTTAGGCATCCCTCCTGGCCGATCTCGGTGCCCTCACGACGTGTAATCACAGGATTCACCATTTCCACCAGGCCATTGTCGTCACCAACATCAATTACCACCAAACGTATGGACTGACCCACCTGTGGCGCAGCCAAACCGACTCCATCCGCCTTATACATGGTCTCAGCCATATTTTCCATCAGCTTTCTAATTTTGCTGTCAACCTTCTCTATTGGAGCGGCAACCTGTTTTAAAACAGGATCACCAGCTTTTACTATATCTAACAGTGCCAACTGTAACACCCTCCTATTTCTCTATATCCGTCTAATTTTATCATATTATGAAAGGAAAGTCCAAACTATACCATCTCAGCAAACAAATGCCAAAAAAAGGGAGCACTGTCAACGTATCTGAACAGTGCTCCAAAATATTTCTAGGGGTTAGTATAGCAAATTAGCAAAATGGTTATTTATTACTCTTTACCAGCAAGTCTCTTGTAGTTAGCGAGTCTGGTTTCAGCATCCTTCTGAGTCTTCTCGAAGAGAGCATCAGCAGCCTCTGGGAATGCACGCTTCAAGCTGTTGTAGCGAACCTCACCCATGAGGTAATCCTGGAACTTGCCGAAATCTGGCTCCTTGGAGTCAAGGCTGAATGGGTTCTTGTCAGTGCCAACCAGCTCTGGGTTGTAGCGGTAGTTAGCCCAATAACCGCATTCAACAGCACGGGCTGCTTCCATCTGGGACTTGCCCATACCAATCTTGATACCATGGTTGATACAAGGAGCATAACCGATGATAAGGGATGGTCCTGGATAAGCCTCAGCCTCTGTAATAGCCTTCAGAACCTGATTCTTATCGGCACCCATGTTAACCTGTGCTACATATACGTAGCCATAGGACATAGCCATCATGCCCAGATCCTTTTTCTTGGTTCTCTTACCAGTTGCAGCAAACTGTGCAATGGCAGCGGTAGGAGTAGCCTTGGAAGCCTGACCGCCAGTGTTGGAATATACCTCAGTATCGAATACGAATACATTTACATCCTCACCGGAAGCCAATACATGATCCAGACCGCCGTAACCAATATCATAAGCCCAGCCGTCGCCGCCGAAAATCCACTGGGAACGCTTAACCATGAAGTCGCGGTTTTCATAAATCTTGTTGAGAAGCGGATCATTACCCTTCTCAGCTTCAAGAGCACCAATCAGATTCAATGAACGCTCACGGGTACCCTCACCGCAGTTCATGTTGTCCTTCCAGTCAATCATTGCATCCTTTAATGCAACAGACAGCTTGCCGGACTCAATAGCTGCAGTAACGTCTGCTGCCAAGGCCTCACGAACAGCCTTAACACCCAGGAACATACCAAGACCATACTCTGCGTTGTCCTCGAAGAGGGAATTAGCCCAAGCAGGACCATGACCCCAAGCATTCTTGGAGTATGGCATTGCAGGAGCAGATGCACCCCAAATGGAGGAACAGCCTGTAGCGTTAGCTACCATCATGCGACCACCGAAGAGCTGAGTGATGAGCTTGGCATATGGAGTCTCACCGCAGCCTGCGCAAGCGCCGGAGAATTCAAGACAAGGAGTCTCAAACTGAGAACCCTTAACAGTAGTCTTCTTCATAGGGTTAGTCTTAGGGCTAACCTTTACGCCATAATCGAATACAGCCTGCTTGTCAATCTGAGTAGCGATAGGCTTCATAACAAGAGCCTTCTCCTTGGCAGGGCAAACAATAGCACAGTTGCCACAGCCAGAGCAGTCAAGAGCAGAAATAGCCATGGTGAAGTTCAGGCCCTTGGTGCCAAGAGCTGGCTTGGAGGTAAAGCCCTCTGGTGCAGCATCCTTTTCCTCATCAGTTGTGAGAACTGGACGAATTGCAGCATGTGGGCAAACAAATGCGCACTGATTACACTCAATACACTTGGTAACATCCCATTCAGGAACGTTAATTGCAATACCGCGCTTCTCGTAAGCAGCAGTGCCGGATGGGAAGGTACCATCTGCATGGGCAGCCATCTGCTTAACAGTAATCTTGTTACCTTCCTGACGGTTAACTGGCTCCAGAATCTCCTTAACGTAAGCTGGAACATCAGACTTGCATTCTTCCTTGGCATCCTTTGCATCAGCCCAGTCAGCAGGAACATTTACAAGATGAAGTGCATCAATACCGGCATCAACAGCGCCATTATTCATATCTACGATATTCTGGCCCTTCTTGCCGTAAGAAGTTACAATAGCATCCTTCAGATAGCCAACAGCCTTCTGAAGTGGAATAATATCAGCCAGCTTGAAGAATGCAGACTGCATTACCATATTGAAACGTCCGCCAAGGCCCAGATCCTGAGCGATCTTAACAGCGTTTACAGTGTAGAATTTAATATTGTTCTTGGCAATGTAGCGCTTCATGGAAGCAGGCAGCTTCTCAGACAGCTCATCGTCAGACCAAAGTGTATTAAGCAGGAAGGTACCGCCTGGCTGTAAGCCTGCCAAAAGGTCATACTTATTTACATAAGACTGCTGGGAGCAGGAAATAAAGTTTGCATTATCAATAAGATATGGAGAAGCGATTGGAGACTTACCAAAACGCAGGTGGGACATGGTAATACCACCAGACTTCTTGGAGTCATAAGCGAAGTATGCCTGAGCATACAAATCAGTCTTATCACCGATAATCTTAATAGCAGACTTGTTGGCACCTACAGTACCATCGGAACCGAGACCCCAGAACTTACAAGCAGTGGTTCCTTCTGGAGTGAGGTTAACATGCTCTGGATATGGAGCAAGAGATGTATTGGAAAGATCATCAACAATACCAATGGTAAAGCCATTCTTAGGTGCATCCTTCTTCAGTTCCTCAAATACGCCGAGGACCTGGGTAGGAGTTACATCCTTACCACCTAAGCCATAACGACCGCCAACGATCAGTGGATGACGATGGCTTGCATAGAATGCAGTACGAACATCCTGATACAGTGGCTCACCAAGAGCACCAGGCTCCTTGGTACGGTCGAGAACTGCAATCTTTTCTACAGTAGATGGAATAGCCTTCAGGAAATGGTCTACGGAGAATGGACGGAAGAGATGAACTGCAACCGCACCAACCTTCTCACCCTTAGCGTTGAGGAAATCTACACACTCCTGAAGTGTCTGGTTAATGGAACCAATAGCGATTACTACGCGCTCAGCATCCTTGGCACCATAGTAATCAAAAATATGATGCTCACGGCCGGTAATCTTGGCCATCTGGCCCATAGCCTCTTCCACGAGCTCTGGCAAAGCATCATAGGCTTTGTTTACAGCCTCACGGCCCTGGAAATAAATGTCATCATTCTGAGCAGTACCACGAATTACAGGATGGTCAGGATTCAGAGCGTTGCGACGGAAAGCATTTACTGCATCCCAGTCAAGAATCTTGGCCAAATCATCATAATCAACCACTTCAATCTTCTGAATCTCATGGGAAGTGCGGAAACCATCAAAGAAGTTCAAGAAAGGAATCTTGCCCTTGATAGCAACCAAATGTGCTACAGCAGCCAAATCCATTACTTCCTGTACAGAGGATTCTGCCAGCATAGCCACACCGGTCTGACGTGCAGCCATAACATCCTGATGATCACCGAAAATATTCAGTGAAGAAGTAGCCAGTGCACGAGCAGATACATGGAATACACCTGGGAGCATCTCGCCGGAAATCTTATACATATTTGGAATCATCAGCAGCATACCCTGAGAAGCAGTGTATGTGGTGGTCAAAGCACCAGCCTGCAGGGAACCGTGAACTGCACCTGCAGCACCAGCCTCGGATTGCAACTCAACAATGCGTACCTTCTGACCAAAAAGGTTCTTCTGCCCCTTTGCAGCCATCTCATCAACATGCTCTGCCATTGGTGAAGATGGGGTGATAGGATAGATAGCAGCCACATCGGTAAATGCGTAAGACACATAAGCCGCAGCTGTATTACCATCCATAGTCTTCATTTTCTTGCCCATACTTGATTAACTCTCCTCTCATAACACGAAATTTACCCGAATACCAATCAAGTAACAATAACATCTATAACAATATCCTTATAAATGTTTTACAAATTCATTATACATCTAACCATTTATTTTGTAAAATAAATCGCTTTTTCTTTTTATTTTCGCACAAATGAAAAGAAACCAAAATAATTTTGAACAAAATTTCAGTTTCTTGGTAATAATCATCAGACAAATATATCTTATTTATACTTATATATGAATCTAATTATGTAAAAAAGGAAAAATAAAAAAAGCTGGATTCGAAAAATCCAGCTTTAAATGCAATGGTCGGAGCAGCAGGATTCGAACCTGCGACCCCCTGGTCCCAAGCCAGGTGCTCTACCAAACTGAGCCATGCCCCGTTGTCGACCCTTGTCGCGTCAACATTGATAATAATACTACAATCTCCATTGCTTGTCAACAAATTTTATTACTTTTTATTTTATTACTTCTGCCAATAATCAAGGCTATCAGTAATCCCAATATCCTTGGCATAAAATACAGGATCCTTCCCTTCATTTCTCTGGCTTTCGTAATCTCTGAGACATGCCATTGCCTGACTGCCCAAAATAACGATTACAGGCAGGTTGATGATGGCCATGCAGCCCATAAGCACGTCTGCCAGATTCCACAGAAGATCCATACTGAGACCGGCACCTACAAAAATAACCAGTGCAGCAAATGTACGATAAACGGTCATAAACAGCTTCCCAGGCACCTTGCCGTTTACATAAGCCAGACAGTTATCTACATAATAAAGATTACCCAGCAATGTAGTAAACGCAAAGAGCAGCATGGAAATTGTCAGGAACACACCGGCACCAGAGCCCAGGGTTGCATCAAGGGATGCCTGAACGAATGGGGCACCGGCCAATTCCTTGGTAGGAGCCACACCGGAGCTCATGCACAGAAAAGCAGTAGCAGTACAGAGAATCATAGTATCAATAAATACTGAGAACATCTGAACAAGGCCCTGCTTTACAGGATGGGAAACATCTGCTGCAGCTGCGGCATTTGGCGCAGAACCTACACCTGCCTCATTGGAGAACAGACCGCGCTTGATACCAAACATTACACAGGAACCGGTGAAGCCACCAAAAATTGCTTCAAAATCAAAGGCCTGAGTGAAAATAGTGTCAAAAACACTTGGCAAAAGGCCAATGTTCATAATCACTACGATTAATGCTACGACAACATAAATAAGGCCCATAAGAGGAACCAATGCGGAAGTAGCCTTGATAATTCTGCGGCCACCACCAAAGATACACCATCCCACAAGAACTGCCAGGACTCCACCAATAACCCATGGTGTGCTGGCAGGGTTGTAGAATGTGAATCCAGAGAATGTAGATTGGAGGTTATATGCACACAGCATATTAAAACCAACACCATAAGTACAAATCAGTGCCAATGCAAAGATAATTGCCACAAATCTGTTATGAAGGGCACTCTCAATGTAATAGGCCGGGCCACCATAGCTGGAGTGTTCACCGCGCTTCTTATACACCTGAGCCAAAGTGCTCTCCACGAATGCAGCTCCGCCGCCCAAAAATGCAGCCAGCCACATCCAAAACATGGAACCAAAGCCGCCCAGACACAGTGCTGTGGAAACACCAATGATGTTACCAGTACCAACTCTGGAAGCAGTGGAAACCATCAAAGCCTGGAAGGATGATACCTTCTGTCCCTCTTTTTTCTCCATGATAACCTTCAACGTCTCCCCGAAAAGACGAATCTGGACAAATCTGGTCCGTAGTGTGTAATAAAAACCTACGCCCAGAATCATGACAATCAACAACTTGCCATACATGAAGTTAGAGATTTCTCCAATTAACGCATCCAACATTTTCTTATCTACCCCTTTTCCTTTTAAAAATAAATATAAATTTCCCTATTCAGGGAAAAAATCCCCTAAAGTTTCTTTATCCTCAGACTTACCCACGTAAGAACCTATCAAGAACAAAATCAATGAAACAGTAATACCAATGGTTATCTGGTGAAGCCCCATAATCTTAAAGCCCATGCCCTGAGCAAGGCAATAAAGCACTGTCCCCCCCACCATAGAAAGCATGGCTCCGGTCTTATTTGCCCTTGGCCAATAAAGCCCCAGCAAAAGTGTCCAGAAGAAAGCAGTTTCCAGACCTCCAAAAGCAAACATATTAATAAGCCAAATAAGGCTTGGCGGGGTCATCGCAATAAAAAATACTATGGCACCAATGACTGCCGTTGCCAGCATGGACAAGATACGCAGCTTGCCATCTCCCGGCTTATTGCCCTTTCTCTCCTGACGATAGAGATAAATATCCTTAATAATTGCTGACGAGCCTACCAACAGCAAACTGCTGATGGTGGAAATGCTGGCAGAAAGGGGACCAATTATCGCAATACTTGCCAAAGTGGCTGGCATTGCCGTTACCACGATGCGCGGAATAATGCTGTCAGTTCCGCCATAATCAGCAGGAGCCCCCGTCATCACTCCCTGTCCCAGAATACCAGTGAGATTTACACCAATATTCATAAAGCCTACCGCGAAAGTACCAATAAGCATGGCTCTAACCAGACTTTTATTGTTCTTGAAGGCCAAGCCCCTTACCACTGACTGTGGCAGTGCAATAGTACAGATACCCACCAAAATCCACTGGGTAAGATACAAGCCATAAGGCATCTTGCCGCCGGAAAGTGGCTCCAGCATATCGGGACGATTTGTTTCCAGATGTGCCACTATGCTGTCGTAGCCGCCACCGGCCTGAAGAACAAAATATACCAGCATCATAATGCCAATCATCATCATTACAGCACAACAGGTATCCGTAATGGCCACTGCCCTAAAGCCACCAATGGTGGTATATACCACTACCATGGCACCAAAAAGAATCAATCCCGTCACATAGCTATACCCGGTCACCGCTTCAAATAGCTTGGCACCGCCCACAAACTGGGCAACCATAGTAGCACAAAAGAACAAAACTATAATAAATGCAGAAATCTCTGCCAATAAATCCGACTTATACCGATGACGAATAATATCAACCACCGTTACCGCATTAAACTTGCTGGCCAGCAATGCCACCCGCTTGCCGAATATGCCCAGCACCAAAAATACCGCAGTTACCTGAACCACAGCCATATAAACCCAGCCAAAGCCCACATTCCAAGCCACGCCAGGCCCACCGACAAAGGAGCTTACGGAGCTGTAGGTGGCAACAGTAGTCATGGCAAGAACAAATCCACCCAAGTCCCGATTGCCAATGAAGTAGGTCTTGACAAAATTATTCATCAACCCTGACTGCTGCTGATGACGTACATAGAAGCTGATACCAATCATAAAGGCCATATAACCTAAAAGAGGTAAAAGCTGACTTATATCGCCATTCATGGCTGTCCCCCCTTTCGGGAAGGAGTACCATCTGTTTCCAAATCAATGTCCTTGAAAACAAAGGTAGTAAGCAGCTTTACCAAAACCATGGCAAAAATCCACACGCCGAAGGTTCCGGCAACAGCCCAAAGCGGCAGTCCAAAAACCTTAATATCCACACCAGCCAGACCGAATCCGGCCAACACCCAAAAGACAATCAAAATCAATAGGGTTATGCCGGTCCACATGGCTTCCCTGCGAATCTGAAGGTATTTTTCTTTTTCTGACATACAAAGCACCTTTCTGTAGAACCTGGCCATAAAATTAAACAAAGCTTGTCCAACCAGTGTCCTCAACACCTGTAATTATACTATGCCTTCTTAAACTTGGCAAAAATTTCGTCTATTTCAGGACCTGTAAGCTGATATTTCTCCACCAGCTTGTCTGCCAGTGCCTTAATAGCTTTCTTGCCTTTTTTTACAATTTTCAAGGTGTTTTCGTATTCCTGCTGTATTATTTCATTTGCCTCTTCATAAACCTTCACCGCCGCCGGACTTACAGAAAGGGTTTCCAATGGTATATAGGCCCGAAGCTGTTTACCCATACCTAGATTATTAACCATCAGAACAGCATGAACAGTAGCATTTTCCAAATCGCCGCTAATACCGGCATTGACCCCTTCCTTTTCCCCGAAGAAAACCACCTCAGCTGCACGTCCCGCCAAGCTAACACGTATCTTGTCAACATACCACTGACGATTGTAGTTCTTGGAGATTTTTTCATTTACCTTCGGCTTGGTGTAGCCACCGTATTCCTCCCGGCCCACAATAGTTACAAAGGATGACTGCTCACCGGTAAGCCACAAAAGATAAGCATGTCCCGCCTCGTGCACTGCAGTGGCAAAATAGTTAATCTCCTCCCAATCATGCTTTTGACCAAATGTCAGCTCGTCAAGGGCGTCTGAAAGAATATCACTGTCCACCTCTTTTTGCTGCTTTAAGGCCATACGGGTAGCCAAAGAAATAAACTCATTAATATCCGCTATACTATGTCCAAAAACACGATCTGCAATATTATTGATAATGGTATCAGGAATTGTTGTTATTCCTTTATTGTTTAGGGCTTTCTTGATACCAGCAATACGTTCATCACGGTCAGGCAAACGAACATATATCTTGTGCTCCAAAAGGTGCAGCAGCTCCGGATCCAACTCAGAATTTTCATCAGAAACAGTGGAATGGGACCAATTCATAGTTCCCACAAATAGTACCGGGGAACCGCAATTTTTTATATCCTTGATACCATTAATAAATGTTCTTACAGCCCCCAGTCCACAGGCCTTTATCAACAGGTCAAACTTCTCTATCAGAATAACCGCCGGTGCCTCACGAATGGCCTTTTCAAAAAGATCCTTTAATAACTGGCAGGCCCCCTCAGGCGTAAGGTCAGCCAATCTTGATGGAGTTATCATCAACAGGCTGGCCTCTGCCTCAGTAGCCAACGCCCTGGCCAGAGAAACCTTCCCTGCATCAGCGGAACCAAAGAGCAGAACTCCCCCCGGCACACTGTGATATTTCATCACAAAGGCCTCAGGATTAACCAAATACTCCTTCAGGTATTTTAAATCCTCTTTGGCACTTGTACCTCCCACTATATCATCAAAATACCGTGGTTCCTTCTCCTCCTCAAGATACTCATCCACCGGATCCGGTCCCTTTAGGGTTTCAAAATCGAAATCATAGAAAATTACTTCAGCTGTCTTGCCATCATCAGAAATCTGCTGAGCCGTGTTATATTTTACTATTAAATCCTCCCGTTGAAGGGCATCATAGTTCTTCTGAATAAGGGTATCCCGTGCAACCAGCAGCATTTCCGCCTGGGCGTGTTCACGGTCCACGGAAAGATCCACAGTCCCCCGAGCCCCTTTTTGCATAAAGGTAAAGTAATCCGCCATGGTAATGTTGTCGTGCTTAATGAGGTAAACTGGCAGGGTTGGAAGATTCTCACGAACAATTTCAAAAACTCCAAGACCTACTGACACCTCATCGTCCAAGCTCAGCACATTAAATCCCCTGTCTTCCACTCCTTCCATAAGGTCCACCACCACAAAGGAAAGAATAGTATTGGACAGGGTTTTCACCGCCTCATCAATACTGGTGACAAAAATGTAATCTATAAATTCATTTTCCAGCAGACATTTATACTTTTCCCTGTCTGCCACCAGCAGCACCTGAGGCTTTTCCTTGTAATTGAACAACGTAGCCATAGGGCTCTCCAGCTCAGGACGCTCCACCGTGAAAATAATTTTCTGGATTTTTGTAAGAGCATCTGGTGCCAAATGACGGCTTAATTCATAAAACTCATTTTTAAGAAATGCCCTGCTGAGAGGCAATACAGAATTGGCATCTATCATATCACACTGATTAAACAGACACAGATTCAGCATATCCGGGTCCAAATCCATATCATAGCCATACTCATTTTTTATTTCATTGGCAAAGTCAAAAAAGCTCTGCTCCATGAGCTCCAGCAAATGGTTAACCGCCATGTCCTTGAAGAAAATGATATTTTCATTATTAAAATATTCGTAGAAGAAAATAATAGGAAAATCAGATTCTTCCAGCTCCTTGGCAAAGGAGCCCAAAATCACTGATTTAGGCAGCATGGAGCCAAGATTGTCATTTAGATACAGCTCCGCCCCTACATGGGTAGTAAAAATAATGATACTCTCCCCAAAGGATATCGACTTTCCCGTAGAGGCATCCACCACACGGCCCGTTTCAATGATCTGGCTTATAGCAGAAACCACCTTTGGACTGGCCTTTTCTATATTTTTCAGAAGCAAAATGCCGCTGGGATTTTCCTCCACGAATTTTGTAATCCTACCAGTCTTTTTGCTGCCGCTTACGGTATTAACCAAATCCTTGGCAAAGGTTTCAGCCGCGTTCATATCCAGATTAATTTCCAAAATACTGCGCTTCAGTACATCTGCCGTAATATGAGCCAGACGGGACTTGCCGATACCAGGAGGCCCCGATAGCAGGAAAATATTATGAAGTGTCTGCCCCGATGATTCAGGAATAAACTGGCCCTTAAAAATTCCCTGAACGAAATAATGTATGGCTGCATCCTGCCCCTTAATATTGGCACATAACGTCTGGTAAAGGGTCTTGGTATTCTTGGATAGCTCCACCAGCTCTTTTTTCTTGTTTCGCTTCATAATAATCCCCCTTGGGTACAATATTGTCCTTTATTCAACTGATAAGCCATCCTCCTTGGTCCATGATAGCTCCAAGAGGGATGGCTAATCTAAATTATTTCATTTCTTTACCCTTTTCCCGGAGGATTCTATTGCTCCGGCTGGGCACACCAGCAAGCATAAGTGGCATCCTATACACCGCTTAGGATCCAAAATAGGCTTTCTTTCCTTCATGGTTATGGCCTGATGTCCACCGTCTGCACAGGATATGCGACAGCGACCGCATCCGATACACTTATTTCTAAGGAATTTTGGATAAACAACCGTGTCCCGTTCCAGAGAATCCGTGGTATTGCTGACATGCTCCAAGGCCAGCCCCACTATATCCTTTACACTGTTATCGCCTATTACCCTTAGATAATAATTAAGCCCCGCCTTTAAATCCTTGATTATCCTATAGCCATATTGCATTACAGCGGTAGTTACCTGTACTGAGCCTGCCCCCAGCAGCATAAACTCCGTGGCATCCTGCCATGTCTCAATACCTCCCATACCACTAATATGAAGGCCAGAGATATTCGGATTTTTCCCAAGCTCCGTAATATATCTTAAAGCTATAGGCTTTATTGCATTACCACTATATCCCCCCACCGCAGAGTCATTACCTACCGCTGGGCTGGAAACATAAGTATCCAGATTTATACGCATAATACTTTTAACGGTGTTGATAGCCGAAATTCCCTTAGCGCCGCCCCTTTTGGCTGCCTCTGCCGCTTCATTCATAGAAGCCACATTGGGGGTCAGCTTTGCCAAAACCGGAATTGTTACTCCACGGCAGGCCGCTCTGGTAAACCGTTCCACAAATACAGGATTTTGTCCAATATCTGAACCAAGACCACCTTCCATCATGTTTGGACAAGAAAAATTAAGCTCTATTGCATCCGCCCCATTTTCCTCACAAAGCCGCGCCAAGCTCTCCCATTCTTCATCATCCCGGCCCATGATAGAAGCCATAAGAAATTTATTTGGGTAATCCCGTTTCAACTCCTTAAATATCTTCATATTTTCTACCACACTGTGATCAGAAAGCTGCTCAATATTCTTGAAGCCTATAATACTGCTGCTGCCACCGGTTATGGCAGAATACCTTGGAGATGCCTCGTGAATATCAAAATTGCATATCGTTTTAAAGGAAACCCCAGCCCATCCTGCCTCAAAAGCTCTGGCACACATATCATAATTGCTGCCTACAACAGAGGAAGATAGCAAAAATGGATTTTCCAAAGGTATGCCACAAATATCCGTCTGCAAAATGCTTTCATCAGCCAGCTGCTCCTTTGTTATCACTGGCTTTACTTCATTTCTAAGACGGGTAATCAGCCCTTTTATAGGCACCAGCCCCGGGCGAACACAGGCCTTTTCGCAGAGGGCATCACAAGCTGCACAAGCGTCTGTTTCCGGCAAAAAGGACACCGCATGATGCTCGCCTCCCAACCATATTTCTCTTAGCTTTTCACCTGGGTTAAGCTTGTATGGACACGCCTCATCGCAGGGTGCATTATCACACAGGGCACAATTTATCATATCCCGCCTTTTTATATTGGGCTGCAAAAACATCACACTCACTCCTACTTACACACAAAATGAGCCTTAAAGGCTACCACCCAGCTTTTCCAAAGTATTAATTACTACCACACAATCCGGCTGAACATGCTTCATTACAAATTCCATTTTGTCCAACGGAATGGCTACACACCCACCAGTATATGGCTTTTGTGGGCCAAAGGAATGGAGGAATATAGCCGACCCAGCCCCCGGAAGGCCCTCAGCATTATAGCTGATATTCATACAGTAAAGATATTGAGGATTATAATCCACAATACGTTCACTGCTATCCTTATCCAAGGCCGGCAAGCTTCGGATATCCACCATTTCATTATATTTCATGCCCGGACGAACATCTCCGGACCAATATATATTTTCATCCACCTGACGATAAGGGATAGCGCAGCCAGGATCAGGGGCAATGCCAAAGGCCGCATTGAAGCAGAATGTTCCTACCGGAGTCCTGCCATCCCCTTCCTTATTTTTTCCTAAACCATTTTTCCCAATAATTCCAGGAGTTGTCATTATCTCTTTCCAGTTACCATCCCAATCCCTTTCGTGCATAGAAACCCAGGCAGTAGTATCCCCTATGCCAGCCACCACAAAAAGCTGCTTTGCCTTTTGTGCCTCAGGAAGCTGCTGCACCCAAGCTGGAGATGCCTCGTAACTACCTTCAGTGTATCCCTTATAATTTGCCATGGCATTGCGCCAGCTATCCATAACCTCATCATTATTAAAAGCTACTGACACTAACCCAGGATTATTCTTAACAAATTCATCCCTTACATATTTATAGCCCCACTGTACCAATTCAGTCCACTTAGCCTGGTCCTCTTTCATTTCCTCTATAGTAGACCTATGATAACGCACATCCGTTGGGTGTCTGAATACATAGTACATACCAGATATATCCCTGGCAAAAATTTCCACACCGGACATATCATAACAAAGCATTTCATTTAATTGTTTTTCATTAATCTTGCCGATACTGAACAGCCAGCCCATGCCGTCATAGCGCATACCAGCTGCCCTGCTCTCCTCCACGGATTTCTTTTCTGATACAGAGAACAGTGTCCCTTCGTACTTATCAAAAATGGTAGTGGTCAATAAGTCATCCTTATACTTGTTGGGAACCTCAAGCCGATACCCATTACTGGTATAGAAGGTACTGTCCTTTGCCAATGCCTCTCCTGATGACAATGCCACCAGCACAACTGCCAACATCATTGCAGTCACTGTCGTCCTTAATATGTAACCTAAAAGTTTAACCATCATAGCACCTCCATAATAGTCTTATTATCTTGATATATTCGACCTTCATCTTCAAATACCTTTTTAGCAAAATAATAACCCCAAAGCCAATATGATTTGACTCTGGGGTTATTATAGTTTATTTCTTTATGTCCAATTTCAACCTACACTCAATTAAAACTTAAACTGGTGCAACGAATGCTGCAGGTCTTCAGCCAATTTTGACAAGGATTCACTGGCAGTGGCAATTTCGCTGGCAGAAGCTGACTGCTCCTCTGTAGCAGCCGAAACAGTCTGCATTTCGTCAGAAACCGCACGTCCCTGCTTATCGATATTTTCCACCTGTGTAGTGATATTCTCTGTATCGGAGGTTGCGGAATGAACGGCCTGACTCATCTGCTTGACCTCCTGGGTAACTTCATTTACCAGTGACTCTATTTCTATAAAATTCTGTCGCAGATTAGCCACAGACTCAGCCCCAGCATCCACTGTAGCTCTGCCCTTCTGCATAGAAGTAACCGCCTGCTGGGTTTCCTGCTGAATCCCCGTAATAAGCTGGGTAATCTTTTGAGCGGCTTCACCGGACTGCTCGGCCAGCTTACGGACCTCCTCAGCTACTACAGCAAAGCCACGACCATGTTCTCCAGCACGGGCAGCCTCAATAGCCGCATTGAGCGCCAGCAA
Organism: Anaerovibrio lipolyticus DSM 3074; assembly: GCF_900141865.1. Classification (GTDB taxonomy): domain Bacteria; phylum Bacillota; class Negativicutes; order Selenomonadales; family Selenomonadaceae; genus Anaerovibrio; species Anaerovibrio lipolyticus. The sequence continues at coordinate 102,317 of NZ_FQYW01000011.1, forward strand.
ATTGGTCTGCTCCGCTATACCGGAAATTGTCTCTACGATAGTACCAATCTCCTGAGAGCTTTCTCCCAGCCTATCCACAATTTCTGAGGAATCCTGAACCCCAACAGCACCATTACGAATCTGCTTAATTGTCTCCTCAATGGATTTTAAGCCCTGTGCCGCAGACTTTGCTGCAGAATCTGCTCTGGATGCCACATTATTGGACTGATTATCAATGGCAGATACGGAATCATTTATATTGCTGACTGCCTGGGTACTGGACTCGATAGCTCCCTGCTGTATCTGCACTGCACCGGCAGCATCAGTTACGGACTGAGCCACCTGAGTAGAGGCCTGGGCTGACTGCTGGGCACTGGCGGTCAGCTCTTCACCGGCAGCCGCAATCTGTTCAGCACTGGAGCTGGTCTGACGCATAAGCTTATTAAGGTTTTCACGCATAATACATACTGTATCTGCCAGCTCACCTATTTCATCGGTAGTGGTGATGGTACGAGGAGTAATACGAAAATCTCCATCACCCATATGGCGACAGGTCTCCATCATTCTATTCAACGGGCCAGTAATTGCTTTAATAATCAGCATGGAGAAAGCAAACAGGGCAATCAAAGCAGCAACACTGAACAAAACCATCATTCTGCTGGCTGAAGTCGCATCACTTTCCATCTTCTCAAAAAGGGCCTGAGAATTTTCTTGGGCCTGCTTTTGCTGAGCCTCCAACAATAAACGCAGCTGCTTGGTGGCATCACCGGCATTTTTACTGAGGTATGTTGCACCCTCATCCTTATTATTGGCTTCTGCCAAAGCAATTACTTGATCAATGGCAGCGCCAAAAACCTTCCACTTTTCCAGAATAGCGGCATTGGCTTTCTCTGCCTCAGTTCCTGATGTAGCCTGCTCATACAGCTTCCAGTTGGATTCAAAGTTTTCCCTTATTTCCTTCTGGTCATTTCTCAAATCATCAATTCGCTTCTGATCCTTGGCGGACAGGGAAAGGGCACCTCTTGACTGCATGTCACGGAGCATGTATTTTATCTCACCTATGCAATACAGTTGCTGCATATTTTTTTGATAAATAACCTCCAATGAATCACGGGATTCAGATATGGTGGAATACCCACGATAGCCGATGAGAGCCATACCGATAGCGGCAATTACCACAAGGGTTAATATCTTATACACCATCTTCAAATTGTAAAAAAAATTCATTTACATCCCCTCTTTTCTTACTATAATCATTCACTTATTGCAAGTATTCTATCTTCAAAGTTAAAATCCTTTAAATTTTTTTAATAATTCTTGAAAACAAAAAATTCGTTTAACCCTCATTCAACTTTTCCAAAGCCTTTACCCCCAAAATATCTTTTATTTTCCCCTTGGCCTGGGCCTTAATGTCATCGTTAATGTACATCTGTGCCAAAAGCAGGGCTATGCCAATGGCTGCAGCATCATCGGTATAACCGGCTATTGGTGTAAAATCTGGAATAAAGTCAAATGGGGAAATCAAATATCCCAAGGCACCATAAATTCCAGCCTTAACTCTCATGGGGCAATTGGGGGACTGGGCCACATAATAAAGCTGCAACGCCTTATAAATAAGGCCAATACCAATGGCAGTAACATTTTCCTTTATTTTATTCCAAAGTCCTTCCTCAGAATAATCATCCACATATTTCTCTACTTTAATTTTGCTGAAATCAACATCAATTGTTTTATCCTTCATTATAACCACCTCGACAGCTACATTTCTACAAAGCAATACTTCTTTCCTGCTAAAGATACATTAAAATAAAAAATCCCCAAAGCCTTGATATACAAGACTTTGAGGTTAGTTCCAAATGGTGCGACAGGAGGGATTCGAACCCCCGACCCACGGCTTAGAAGAAGCTCGGTGGGCTTTATCCTGCGTTTTTCCTGCCATTTGTCCATTATATACACTACTTTTTTACATTCTTTCAGCCCAATGTCTACATTTTACACATTGTTTGTTTTGCTGTTGGGGTACAAATTGTGGTACAAAGCTTTTGTGTGCACCTATTAAAACTCCATGAATAATCATGAGAATAACATGTATATATTGTCAATCCCTAAGCTTCTCCAACTTTGTCCAAAGCCACCCTTTCCAACTCAGTACTAACATAAAAACCAGCCCTGCGCATCATGGCAATACATTTCTTTACGCTATCTATATACCCAAGTTTTTTAGCTTTCATCAAAACACCGACTGTACCAGTTACCTTTATCCCAAGATAACGGGCCGTTTTTCTGGCCGCATTATCATCAATGACAGTCAAAACATCCTCACCCAGCTCCTGGGCCAAAATCATTACCTCAACTTCACCAGCGTGAAGTTTAGCTTTATACATTCTCCTGTCATCCTGCGAGGCAATACTCCTTACATTGACCCATTCCAATGTCTTTATAGTGTGGCACGCAGAATCATCTTTTACAGTCACTTCATCAAAGACAGCCTGAGGAATAATGACATTACCATACATTTTGTGTAATATATCCAACATTCCTATTTTACTCAAAATTATCATAGGTGTAGAATTTACAATCACATCACGCATTATCAAAATCCTCTTGCAATTCATCCGCATCATAATTAAACACAGACACTTTGTTCTGCCCTAAGAAAAGCATAAAATCCTCTTCTGACATTCCGGCTATTTCAGCACAATAACCTATAGAAACGTGATGGTTCACATAGCAATACAAAGCTGTGGCACGCTTCACCATTTGCTCAGCCTCTATACGATTCATGCAAGTATCGTATAGCACTTCTTCTGGTATATTTATTGCAACCTGACACATATTATCGCCTCCATCAAACATTTAGAGTCACAAATATTATTATCGATTCCTATATTTTCCTTATTATAGCATATTATTTAGCATATTCGTTCCACTTTCTGCACAATCTAAAAAAGCCCTGGCGTATCGCCAGAGCTTGTGCCATGCCTCCAATGGGCATGGGCACACTATTCTTTCATATATTTTTCCAAGGCAGCTACAGCCTTATCCTGCTGGTGAGCTATAACATGGGCGTATACATCAAGGGTCATTTTTGCAGAACTGTGGCCTAATCTTTCACTCACTACTTTCACTGGAACACCAGCCTCCGCCTCCTGCACTACGTGGACATCTGGACATGCTGCTCTTATATTCCGAATCTGCCGGTCTATAGATTGCTCTTTCCTACTGATACGTGCATAACCATATATTTTATTCATATGCTTTCTCCTTATTTATTATTAAATCAAACGATATATTGATTGATAAATATATCTATAAATACTATAATATAATTGAGGATGGTGATTTACTATGAGAACCGTATCTGTTAGAAGTGCAATCCAAAATTCTGTTCCTATTTCTAATTTCAATAAAGGTATGGCCGGCAAAATATTCGCAGATGTGCGCAGCAACGGGCCTAAAGTTGTAATCAAAAATAATATTCCTGAATGTGTGTTAATGTCCCCTGAGGAATACATATCTTTATTGGACGAACTTGAAGATATGAGACTCTTGGCAATGGCCAAAGACCGTCTTTCCCATACTTCCGGTAAAACTATTAGCCATGAGGAAATCATGAAGAAGTATGGCATCAGCCAAGATGACCTTGATGAAATGGAGGATGTTGAAATAGAATGAGCTGGAGCATCGAGTATATACCAGAAGCCGAAGATGACTTGGATAGACTTGATGGTTCCCAAAGGAATATCGTGCTGAAAGGAATCAGCAAAGTTGCCAAGAATCCGTTGCCTACTGATGAGGGTGGTTACGGAAAGCCCCTTGGCAACAAACACGGCATCAATCTATCCGGCCTTCTCAAAATCAAATTACTGAAACTTGGAATCAGGATAGTATACGATTTAAAGCGAGATGAAAAGGGTATGAGGATAATTATTATCGGAGTCAGGGCAGATAATGACGTTTACGAATTGGCCGAAAAAAGAATACAAAAATTATGATTATGAACCGCTGCTTGGAGTAGTGGTGTTGTTATGTGTCATATTTGACGCTCATCTGACATATTATCGCTCCTATCTTGTAATGAATTTTCTTTACAATGTCTTTATTTTTCTTTATAATTGAATAAAAAGGAGGTAATCGAAATGGAGCAGGTAGCTGTAAATTTCCGCTTGGAAAAAGAATTAAAAACAAAGATGGAAGCTGTTTGCAAAGACATGGGAATGACCATGACTACAGCTTTTACCATTTTCGCAAAGAAAGTATGTAGAGAACGCCGTATCCCTTTTGAAGTGTCCGCTGATCCGTTTTACTCCGATGAGAATATTTCACGTTTGAAAGCATCTATTGCTCAGATGGAAGCAACTGGCGGTACTGTCCATGAGGTAAAATACGTTGATTAAATCATGGACTGATGACGCTTGGGATGATTTCTGCTATTGGCAAAAGCAGGACAAGAAAACCTTAAAGCGGATTCTGAATCTCATAAAAGATATTGACAGAAACGGGTACTCTGGTATCGGAAAACCGGAACCTCTGGGTGAGAATCTGTCTGGTTACTGGAGCCGGCGCATTGATGATGCTAACCGTATAGTCTATAAGATTGAGAATGACACCATAAAAATAGTCCAATGTGGCTCTCATTACCGGGATAAGTAGTATCGGTACAGCTCTCTGTGTTATGCAGGGAGCTATTTTTATATTATTGTTGACGTTCCGTTCTTTGGGACATTGGATACCTCCTCCATAACCTTTACAAGTTTTGATGTTATCTTTTTTACAGGTCTTTCAATAAAGAACCAACACCTATACTATCCTTAGAAGAGCTGTGTGAACAGCTTTCAATCGGTAAAAACGCTGCTTATGAATTACTGAGGTCTGGGAAAATCAAAGCCTTTAGAATTAAACGGATATGGAAGATTCCTCAAACCAGTGTCAACGAGTACATCCAAACTGCTATAAAATGAAAAATTCCCCTTGGTTATAACGACCAAGGGGAAAACTATTTTGTAATTTGTATAATTATACTTAAACTGTAGTCAAACATTACCTAAATTAATTACATTTTTTACATTCTCTATTTTGCTATTGGGGTACAAAATGCTAATGTGGACAAATGCTCAGATTTCGCCTGAAAATAAAAAAGCCCCAAAGCCTTGATACACAAGACTTTGAGGTTATTTTTAAATGGTGCGACAGGAGGGATTCGAACCCCCGACCCACGGCTTAGAAGGCCGTTGCTCTATCCAACTGAGCTACTGTCGCAAATAAAAATGGTCGGAGCAGCAGGATTCGAACCTGCGACCCCCTGGTCCCAAGCCAGGTGCTCTACCAAACTGAGCCATGCCCCGATCGTGCCTTCGCTTAACGCGTCAACACAATATATAATATACTAATTTGCAGACCATGTCAAGTAATTTATAACGCCATTGCTCAAATTTTTCTTCTTTAGAAGAAAAATCTTCCAATTAGCGTTTCCCTAAAGGACTAACTCACTTCGTTCGTGTCGCAACGAGCTGGGAGATATGCTCGCCAGCTGTTGTAGTTTGCTATCCCCCACCTAAAGAGGTGGGGGACATCTTAAAGCTCGTTATATATATTTTTAAACAAGAAAATAAAATTACACCAGACGCTTCAAATCATCACGCATCTTAATAATCTCATTATATCTGTCCATGGCATCAGCTGGCATATTACCGGCACGCAGCTCCTCGGTCAGAGCAGCAACGATTTCGTACATAGGAGTAATACCAAGATTTGCACTAACACCCTTCAGGTTATGGGCCATGCTAAAGCCATCCTCTACACTGTTTGTGGACAAAGCTGCCCCCAAGCCCTCAAAAACAGTATCATCAAGGAACTTCTTAAAACACTTTTCATAAAAGGCCTCATTATTCAAGAATCTGGCCATAGCCTCGTCAATTCCGCATCCCATAGATTTTAAGGTGTCTGTTAAAGCTGACATAATCGTCACTCCTTATAGTAAAAATAGAATATTGATAAACTATTGTCATACTCTCCTATTGTTAAGTATAGCATACACCATATTTTATGGATAGTAAATTATTAACAAATTAATAGGGCTCTCCAACAGATTATCGTTGAAAAGCCCCATATAATTCATTAATCGTTAATTATCCGGCCATCCGCCTTTTATCTGGTGCCAATATGCGGGCACTATTCAATACCACCGCCAAAGTTGCTGTGTTATGAATCACTGCCGACCACAGAGGATTAATAACTCCCAGGGCCCCCAGAATCATAGCCGCAGAATTTACCATAATAGTTGCCGTAAAATTCTGGTGGATAAGGTTCATAGTACGCCGTCCCAGCTGTAAAGCCTCTATCAGGCGTGTAGGATCCTCGGAGCGAATAGTTACTGCTGAAGATTCAGCCGCCAAATCCGTCTGTCTGCCTCCCAGGGTTACACCCACATGAGCAAAGGCCAGAGCTGGTGCATCGTTTATGCCATCTCCTACCATCATAACGGTTCCACGTTTTTTCAGCTTCATTACATGGTTTGCCTTATCCTCCGGCAGCACCTCGGCATGATAAGCATCGATATCCATATCCCTTGCCACTTCGCTGGCAACGGCTTTGGAATCACCGGTGAGCATTACTACTTCATCCACACCATGGCGACGCATCTGATTTAAGGTCTTTTTCATTAACGGGCGAATAGGATCCTTTATGCCAATAGCCCCCAACAGCTTGCCATCTCTGGAAACATAAATATAACCCATGGTAATGTCTTCCACGGTTATTTGCTCCATACCGGAAACGTTCCGCTCCTGCATGAGCTTGGCACTACCCACCAGCACCTCGCCGCCTTTATAGTCCTCAAAATCCGGTACAATTGCCGTCATACCACGGGCTACAATGGTCTTGGAGGATTTATGCTGTGGTACTGTCCATTCCTTGTCCTTGACATACTTTTGAATTGCCACTGCCAGTGGATGTACCGAATGATGCTCGGCTGAAGCTGCCAAAAGCAGCAGCTCCTTTTCATCCACATTCTCCACTGTAAGGATTGAAGATACCTGAGGCACGCCAATGGTAATGGTACCTGTTTTATCCAGCACTACTGTATCAGTATCTGCCAGAGCCTCAATATAGTTGCCACCCTTTACCAATATACCCTTTCTGGCTGCAGCACCAATAGCCGCAGAAATCGCTGTAGCCGTAGACAGCTTCAGACCGCAGGAGAAGTCAATAAAGAGAAGATTCAACACCCTTTGCCAATCCCTGGTGGCACCATAAACAATAGCCGCTCCCAGGAAGGAAATTGGCACCAAAAGGTTTGCCATGGTATCGGCAAAATTCTGTACCGGAGCCCTTCTGGTCTGGGCCTCCTCCACCAAGTGTACTACATGGGCAAGGGAAGTATCATCTCCCACCTTCTCAACCTTGATAACAACCTCACCAGCTTCCACCACACTGCCTGCGTACACTGGCAATCCCTTTTTCTTCATGGCAGGTGCTGATTCTCCGGTAATGGATGCCTGATTAATGGCCGCTGTTCCCGACAATACCTGTCCATCGATACAGATTTTTTCTCCAGTATGGGCTGCAATAATATCCCCAGCCTTAATTTCCTTTACTGGAACCTTTCGCTCAATACCATTATCCACCAGCCATACATAAGGCTGGTTCAAATTCAGCAATCCGGAAATATGACCACGGGCCTTTTCAGCCGCATAGCTTGTAAGCATTTCCGCACCATTGGAAAGAGCCAGTAAACTGAGGCTGGATTCTGGCTTACCTGCTAATACTGAGGCCACCACTGCTGTAGCAGTTAAGGTATCCGCATTTGGCCTGTTATCCCTTACCAGTCCCGTAACACCATTTTTTATGAAATTACGGGAAATATACAAAATCAGAGCACTGCGTAACAGCTTTACGCTGGCAAAAGCCCCAGGTGAAGCCTTTTTGAGAAGCTGCATGGCAATAAAGCTGCCCACAGACAAAAGAGCTTCACGGCGATAATCCGCCATTTCCGGCTCTTCGCCCTGCTTTTTGTAGGAATTCATAATACTGGCCACCAGCAAATTTACCTTAGAAGCTGGAAATACACCGTAGTACCATATTTTTAGCTCCATGCCGGACACAACAGCAGAAACTATACCCGATAAAGCTCTGAGACGAACGCAGAGCATTCTGCTGTCAGGCTGGGACAATCGTGCCCCCAATTTTATGCTATAACATTTAAAAGCCATTAAAACTTCCACCCCTTCATCATGTGAAGAGCCCACCATACCATGGTAGGACCAGATGGTCGCTGCCCCAATAGCAACATCTTACGAATACCGCGAATCAAAAAGAACACTGACAAAAGGGTTGACAAGTCAAACCAGCCATGAGTCAGGCATCTTACACGACTATTAAGAGAATCAGTGGTGTTATACCAATTAGTGGCATAAATAACAGGTGCCTTTCCTTTTTTTACAGGAATCATTGATTTTATCTGCACCATCAGAGAATCCATTGCCTTGTCATCTTTTTTATGGATGATTAAAAGACTGCCTGTAAGAAAATTGATTTCCACCTTGGAAATCTTTCTATCCTCTTTAAGCTTCTTCTCAATAAGAGCACCTAGAGCAGCATTGTTTACCAAAGCTTGAATCCGATAACGACGACGTCCTGGCAATTTACTTACTAAGGCAAACTCCTCTGCTTTAGCATGACCTTTGCCACAGCAACTGCCTTTGCTTATTTTGCCCGTTGCCATGGCATTTGCCTTGCCCCTCCAGCGTTTTTTACCGCCAATTATTTCATGGATATTACGCCCGATGGCAGCCCCCATCATAATTCCAGACATAAATGACATTATGTTACCTCCTCACATGGGTTTTGATATATTCCTCCACCCTAATTAATTCTTTATTGGCTCGCAATATCTGAGGGGTATATAAAATCAAAATAGAACCAGTAACTTCGTTTACCTTCACTTCATCCAATTCCCCAACCCCATGCAGATATTCCAGGACCTGCTGGCACTTTGCTTTATTACCGATAAGGGCCTTGCTGTACAAGCGCACACGTCCAGGTATATACGAAGACACTTCCACGGAGCGTACAAACAAATCCAATTTACTCTTTGGAAGATTTAAAACATCCATTAATCCCATTTTATTTACCACCTTTGCCGCATCCTGTCTTACTTTTTTGTAATGCTGCCAAGTATGTACTGCAGATACTCCAAGCCATATCATGCCACACAGGGTATGTACCCTTTTATTGGCAAACCATAAAGAAGCTGCAGTTCCAATGGCTGCTGCTCCCATTGGCAAAGACAACGGCATATTCTTAATTGTATTTTTAAAACTCTTTTTATCCATACTGCTTCACTCCCACAGCCAAATGAGTCTCTATTAAATATCTTTAATAAGAAAAAAGAGGCTGCTCCAGATATTCCAAAGCAACCTCAATTAAATCGCGCAATTACTCAGCCTGAGCTGCTTCCTGAGCTGCAATCATGTCCTCAAGCTCTTCCTTCTGACGCTGAAGTTCAGCTAAAGGAACCTGACCTGCTGGAAGCATGGACTGCTGCATAGCTGCCATCTGCTGCTCACGCTCCTGCATGAAACGATAGCCAAAAATGCCTGCAACTGCACCAACTGCTAAACCAATCCAAAAATCTGTCTTCTGAAACATTAAATTTTCCTCCTTCAACATATAACAACGAAGAATAACTTCGCTACAATTATAACACTTTTGTTAGCTTATGTTCAATAATAAAGATACTTAATTATTTGGTGGCTTTATGGAAATAATAATTGTTATCATTATTATAATCCATTATTCAAATCGAGTCCAGTTATTTTTATCTAATTAATTGTTCCGGGATGCCATCGGCTCCAATCTTAAATACTTCCTTATATGTTTCGCCAGTTTCTTCATTGAAGGCTGTCATAAAGAAATCATCTGGATCTGACATAATATAAAAGTTTTTCTCCATTTTCTTATTTTTATCAAAATTTGCCCTTTTATAGTTGGCAGGCACGTTTTCCCGGCGGCTGAGCCAATTCTTAAAAGGTACAGTAACTGGGGCTCCGTTTGAGATATCATATACCCTGGTACGCTCGAACTGTTCCCCTTCCTCCACTGCATCCACATATAAATACCGCCTGCCGTCTGCCAGACTTACCAACACCGGGCGAGCTTCTCCCTTGAAACCACTATCCACCAAGGTTTGTCCCCCTGCCACTACACGAACACCACTGTCTGTACCTCCCACCTCAACAACAGTGCTGCTACCATCGGCAAAGCCAGTACGTACCGGTAAATAAGGATACAGCTCCATACAGTAGCTGGCTGGCATAGAAGCATATTTTTCTTTAAACAGCCCTGGATAATCATCATAGAGAATAGTGGCATTAAATATACCTTCAGCATAACAACCAATAACATACGGGTTAAAGTAGAATGTAGCACCACAAGGATCAAGGCTCCAGGAGATAACTTCATCCAATACCATTCTGGAAACCATATCCTCCATCAGAGTGCTGCCCTCCTCCATAAAGGTAGCTTTTGGATAATCACGGCGAAGCTGAGCTTCAATAGCTCCTATAAGCACATTGGTATCGGTAAATACATCTGTTAGGCTCAATTCCTTGCCTGACCTGGAATCAAAATTCCTTCCCCGAACACCGTACATACCATGTACCCCACCTTCATAGGTATGAGAAAATTCCAACAGACTGGTAGCAACAGTATCAGCCCGGCGAATATATACATCTGTGCAATGCTCAAAGGGATAAAATACATAGGGCTGATATTCCTTACGCAAAGCCTTTTCCTGCTTTGCTGCATCAAGTATACCTTCCCTTATATCCTTGTGCTTCTTATTTACATCTTTGCAATATTGCCAAAGACTATCCTGAAGGCCTGATATTCCCTTTCCCTTTTCGGAGCCTACCACACTAACAAGTGTTTTTGAGGACCAAAGCAAGTCCCCATCCTTGTCTCCATCCCAGTAATATTTGGTATTTACCGAAAGCTGAACAGGCTGAATAGACCTATCCACAGGTATTTCAGCCTCGCATAGAGAAGCACTAAGTGCCAGCACCATTCCAGCCACTATTGCTTTTTTTAGACCTTTGTATTGAAACACTGCCATCTCCCCCTCGTACTTACAGATAGTCAAAACGGGCCATGCACATAGACACAGCCCGATATTAGACTAACAGCTTTTACAATTTAAATCTTCTGGTTTCGTCCTGTAGCTTGCCAGCCAGACTTGACAACGAGTGAGAAGCAGAAGCAATTTCTTCGCTGGAAGCTGACTGCTCCTCAGCTGCAGCAGAAATGGTCTGCGTTTCTTTAGAAGTATTACGGCTAATAGTGTCGATTTCGTCCACTGCCGTTACCACTTCCTGCATTCCTTTTGAAACAGTCTGAACTGCGGAATTTATTTCATTCATTTCATTCTTTATGGAAGCTACTCTATCCGTAATATCCTTGAACTGCTCGCCCACCTCACGAATAGCCTGGGTACCCAGAGCTACCTCCTCGGTACCGGTTTTCATGGCGGCTACAGCCTTCTCTGTATCGGACTGAATAGTGGAAATACGGCTTTTAATTTCCTCCGTAGATTCACGTGACTGTTCAGCAAGTTTTCTGACTTCCTCGGCAACTACAGCAAATCCTCTGCCGGCTTCACCTGCCCGGGCAGCCTCAATAGCTGCATTCAATGCCAGCAGGTTGGTCTGATCAGCAATAGCAGAAATACTTTCCACAATAGCACCAATTTGCTGGGAATTCTCCCCTAATTTCTTAACAACCTCCGCTGAATGAGAAACGCTCTGCTCGATACCACCCATTTTATCCATAGCATTACGCATAAGCTGAGCGCCATGCTCTGCAGAAGTAGCCATATTCTCAGTATTTTCTGTGACTACCCCGGCCTTTTCCGTCATTGCATTTATATCTACAAAGGCTCTATCTATATTGTCCTTAGCTTCAGTAACACTTGAAAGCTGTCTTTCCATGCCACTAGCCACACCAACAACGGTTTGAGCCACGTGAGTTGCTGCATCTGCTGCCTGCTGGGAGCTGGCTGTTAATTCTTCTGAACTGGAAGCAACCTGCTCAGCAGAATGGGACATTTGGGTAATCAATCCATGAATATTATCACGCATCGTGTTAAACTGTCCTGCCATCTGTCCAAATTCATCATTAGATTTAACCTCCAAATCAGACAAATGCAAATTCCCCTCTGACATTTCCTTCATGTGTCCTACAAGTCCACTAATGCTGTTAACCACATTATTAGAGAAGAACAACAGGGAAGCCATTATCAACACAATACCTATAATAGTAAGGAAGCTATATATCAACTTTAATCTTGCAATATCAGCAAATACAAAATCTGCTGGTACAGCTACAGCTGTAACCCAGCCTGTGACTGGCATACTCTCGTAGGCAATAACCATTTCCGTCCCGTCCACATCATCTATAAAATAGCCAGACTTATTAGATGCCATATCACTAAGATGATTCTTTAAAATAGGACTATCCTTGGCAGACTGCAAATTCTCGCTTTCATCAGCAGAGGCCAAAATAAGAGCAGAGGTAGGATTTATTATCATACCCTTGCCTTCCCCATCGTATTTTATATTTTTTGCTAATTCTGAAAGGGTATCCGTCTTAAACGTAACGCTTACTACACCGCTTGGAGCACCACTTCTGGTATAAGGTATACCAGCTGCACACACAATATCACCGGTTGTCTTTGATTTATACGGATCTGTAAAAATCAGTTTACCTGCAGCCTTGGCCTGAGTATACCACGCACGTTTTGTCCATTCTGCCTGACCTGTCTGGTTACCACCAGTGCGTGCCATACAGTAGCCATCCTCCATGGCATTGATAAGGTTAGTTACTTCTTTATCACTTGTTACTGCCTGAGTAAGCTCATGACTTCTGGCCATAGCCTCCTGATCAGCTGATAAATTGGTAAGAATAGATGCAACCCCTTCACCCAGCTGCCCCTTTTGTAGCAGCCAGGCCTCCGCAGCGTTATTATCTGCGTGAATAATGGAAACAATCTTTTCTTCAGTAGTTTCATTAACCGCGCTGGAAGCTGTAAAATATCCGATTCCCGATACAATAGCCATGATAAGACCAGCTATACCAGCTAGTGCAAAAAACTTTTGCTTAACATTCATATAACCACTCCCTTGCATTACTTAAATAAAAGACTGAACATCCGAAACACCATGTGAAATTTATTATTCTATATTTTAGCTTAATTTTCCTGCTAAATTGAATCATCTTTTTTCGAAAAACATTAGATTGTTTTGTGGAAGGATTGGCTGGAGACGACCCGTGAAAAATACAAATCTGCATAATAAAAAAGACTGCCAACAGACAGTCTTTTTTATTAACCGGCAACTTCCTATCCTCCCAGGCCGTCTCCAGCCAAGTACTTTCGGCGTTTATGTGCTTAACTACTGTGTTCGGAATGGGAACAGGTGGGACCACATAGCCATCATCACCGGATATTCAATTGGAAGTATGTACCTCCAAAACTATACAGAAACAAGCTCATCTTAAGAGTGCTTTTTAAGTTAAGCCCTCGACTTATTAGTACTGGTCCGCTTCACATGTCACCACGCTTCCACTTCCAGCCTATCTACCTCATCGTCTATAAGGAGTCTTACCAGATTACTCTGTGAGAGATCTCATCTCAAGGCGGGTTTCACGCTTAGATGCTTTCAGCGTTTATCCCTTCCGAACGCAGCTACCCAGCTGTACAACTGGCGTCATAACTGGTACACCGTTGGTTCGTCCACTCCGGTCCTCTCGTACTAGGAGCAGCTCCCTTCAAATCTCTTACGCCCGCGATGGATATGGACCGAACTGTCTCACGACGTTCTGAACCCAG
>NZ_FQYW01000012.1 GCF_900141865.1 Anaerovibrio lipolyticus DSM 3074
TTTTCCATCAGCTCTGCCACAGCCGAATGAAACATGTCAAATCCCGCCATAGAATTGGAGAACGGGATAGGCTTTCTGGTGAATTCGATCCCCCTCCAGTTGAAAGCCCTGAAGTAGTGTTTTTCACTGCCGACATCGATGCCGACGATCATAGATGTTTCTTTTACTTGCTCGATCTTCTTGTTTTGTGTAGACTTCATTTTGTAGATACCTCTCTTTTCTGTTTATTACTAACTTCTCAGGGTCAGTAATGACAGTTTAGCTGAGGTATCTCTTTTTGTTAAGTTTGACTTATCTGTTGTCTACACTTTGAATTATACAGGAAGCTATTCAATTTTTGAGATGGAAAATGGTGTGCCTACTTATGGATATGACTTGGCACAGGCAGTAAAAGATGGCTATTTAGTGGATTATATGTCTGTGGAAACAGTCCTAAAGTTTATTGAGCAGGGAATTAGCTATGATGAACTGTCGGATGAAGAAAAGGAAGAGTATGAGGATACTTTTGAGGATGAGGACGGAAATCTTCCTGAGAAAATCAGCTCTTCTGCTATTAATACGTGGCTGTTTAATGAGGACACCATTCGTCAGGTGCTTGATATCGTTATGAAGGACAGCTTGAAAGTAAATTATGGTGAGATGATAGGCAAGACGATTATTTTTGCCAAAAATCATAAGCATGCGGAGAAGATTTTAGAAGTATTCAATAAGGAATATCCACATCTTGCCAAGAATAATAATGGACAGGCCTTTGCCAAGGTCATTGATAATTACATGACATATAGTCAGAGTGCTATTGATGAATTTTCTGACAGCAAGAAAATGCCGCAAATTGCTATATCCGTTGATATGCTGGACACTGGAATCGATGTGCCGGAAGTTTTGAATTTGGTCTTCTTCAAGAAGGTTATGAGTAAGGCCAAGTTTTGGCAGATGATTGGCCGTGGTACTAGATGCTGTCCGGGACTTATTGATGGAGAAGATAAGAGTAAGTTTTATATATTCGATTTTTGCGGCAATTTTGAATTTTTCCGTATGGGAGAAGGAAAAAAGGCTGTAACCAGGATGGCTTTGCAGGGGGCTATCTTCAATTTGATGTTCCAGATTGTTTACAAGCTGCAGGATATAAAATATCAGACGGATAGGCTGATGGAGTTCCGTAAATCGTTGGTTGATGCCGTGGTTGAGAAAGTTAAGGAACTGAACAGAGAAAATTTTGCCGTAAGACAGCATATAAAGTATGTTGATCTATATTCAAAGGCTGAAAATTACAATGCTATATCCTATGAAGATACATTGTTGGTGCGGGAAGAACTGGCACCATTGGTGTTGCCGGATAATGATGAGGCTACAGCAGTGCGTTTTGATGCATTGATTTATGGCTTGGAATTGGCACAGCTTGCTGGAGAGAAGTATGGAAAACTTAAAACAGACCTGATCAAAAAGGTAAAGGGGATTGCGTCTGTTGCCAATATTCCGGAGATTGTTGCTCAAAAGGAGCTTATAAACACCATTTTGCACACAGATTATGTGGAGCGGGCGGGAATTGATGAGTTTGAGCATATCAGGGAAAATCTTAGAAATCTTATGAAGTACATACCCCGTAACCAGGTGCGCTATGATACGGATTTTACGGATGATATATTGAGCTACGAATGGAATGAATCTGAGCTGGAAAATGACGATTTGAAAAATTATAAGGCCAAAGCTGAGTTTTATATTCACCAGCATCTGGATAACGCCGTTATTGCAAAGCTCAGGACGAATCAGCCATTGACACGGTTGGATATAGAATCATTGGAAAAAATTTTATGGAGTGAAGTTGGGTCTCAAGAAGATTATGAGCGAGAATATGGTCATAAGCCGCTTGGTGAATTGGTGCGTGAAATTGTAGGACTGGATATGAATGCCGCTAAGGAAGCCTTTGCAGAGTTTTTGGATGACACTAATCTTGATAGTAGACAAATTTATTTCGTGAATCAGATTGTGGAATACATTGTTCATAATGGCATGATGACGGACCTTTCTGTGCTGCAGGAGTCACCATTCACTGACCAAGGCAGCGTAGTTGATATTTTTACTGATTTATCTGTCTGGGCAGGAATCAGAAAGGTTATCGATGGCATAAATTATAATGCTGGGGTTATGTAGCTAAGTGGTGATATTTTATGATAATTAGTGCCAGCAGGCGGACGGATATACCAGCTTTTTACTTTGACTGGTTTTGTCGGAGATTAAAGGCGGGCTATGTTGATGTGGTAAATCCGTTCAATCGAAAGCAGGTAAGCCGTATATCTTTAAAGCCTGACTTTGTAGATTGTATTGTGTTTTGGACAAAGGACCCGGCCCCTATGTTAAAGGGATTGGATAATCTTAAAGATTACAACTATTATGTGCAGGTGTCCTTAACGCCTTATGGAAATGATGTGGAGACAAATCTTCGTGATAAAACAGATATTATCATCACTGTGCAGGAGCTATCTAAGAGGCTCGGTCGGGAACGGGTAGTATGGCGGTATGACCCTATTTTATTAAATGAAAGCTACACAATAGAGGGTCATCTGGAATGGTTCAAAAATACCCTTGAGTCCTTAGCTCCCTGTGTGGAGCGTTGTGTTATCAGCTTTATTGACCTGTATGCCAAGGCGAAAAAGAACACTCAGGGGCTGAATCTCTATGAGCTCTCTGAGGAGGAAATGAGTGAACTGGCGGCAGGAATGTCAGATATTGCCAAGGGGAGTGGCGTTGTACTTCAAACCTGCTCTGAGGCCATTGATTTGGAAAAGTACGGAATAGGTCACGGGGCCTGTATTGATGGAGAATTGGTGGAACACATAGTAGGCAGGAAACTAAATATCAGCAGGGCCAAAACCCAGCGACCACTTTGTAGCTGCGTGGAGAGCTTCGACATTGGTCAGTATGATACCTGTATTCATGGCTGTCGCTATTGTTATGCCAATGCCAGCTTGGAGCGGGCAAGACAGGGCTTTGATAATCATAATCCTAACTCGTCGGTGATAACGGGAAACGTGTTGGGTGATGAAAATATTACTGTTCATGAAGGATAATGCTAAATGCAACGCACTTAGGTTGATTTGCTATATGACAAATTAAATCGCAATATGATCAAAGCATATTACTTTAATGGTGTATTTTCCCTTAAAAAAGGGGTAATGTTAAGGTTATATTCCCTTAAACACTTGGTGTTCCCCTTAAAATATGCTAAAATTTAAGGGGAAGAGAAAGGTGGTAAGGGAATGAGAGATTTCAATTACTCATTGATAAGGGATAAAAAATGGGACTCTGAGCTGCTTGGGCTTGTTGCTGCCATATATAAAGAGGTTGGAAAGCAAGAAATGTATTTGAAGCAAAGGCCAGAGGAACTTGAGAAACTAGTCGAGATTGCCAAGATTCAGAGTACGGAGGCATCTAACGCCATTGAAGGAATCGTAACAACCGATACTCGAATCAGACAGCTTGTTGAGGAGAAAACAACACCGAGGAACCGGGATGAACAGGAAATCGCAGGTTATCGGGATGTGTTGGGAATCATTCATGAGAGTTTTGATTCTATTCCGATTACTCAGAATTATATCCTTCAGTTGCACAAAATCTTATATAGTCACATGAACAACCCGGTGGCTGGCAGGACAAAAACTGTGCAGAACTATATTAGTGCAACTTATCCCGACGGGCATACAGAAACACTCTTTACTCCGCTTGCTCCATACGAGACCCCGGATGCACTTGACAGGTTATGTGGGGAATATAATCGCGTTATCGGAAATATGGAGCTTGAACCGCTAATCGCGATTCCTATTTTTATTCATGATTTTCTTTGCATCCATCCGTTTAATGATGGAAATGGGCGTATGAGCAGATTGCTGACGACATTGCTTCTTTATCGGAGTGGTTTCTATGTTGGAAAATATATATCTTTGGAGGCAAAAATTGCCAAGAATAAGGATTTATATTATGGTGCGTTGTCTGCTTCACAGGATGGCTGGCATGAGGGAAATGATAATCCGGTACCATTTATTAAGTATCTGCTTGGAACAATTCTTGCAGCCTATAAGGATTTCGAAGAGCGATTTTCTCTTGTGGAAATCAAACGCTCGGCACTTGATACGGTACGCCTTGCAACGCAGAATAAGATTGGACGTTTTACAAAACAGGATATACGGGAGCTTTGCCCGGCACTTAGCATTAGTTCCGTAGAAGGAGCTCTTCGGAAGTTGGTGGCTTCTGGCGAATTGAAGCGTGAGGGTAGTGGCAAAAGTATCTGCTATTACAGAACAAAATAGGATTTCAGAAACCAGAAATAAAAAAAATATCCTCATATAGAAGGGAATTTGTAATATGGCAAAGAAAAAGAATAAGGGAAAAGAATTAAACTTAGATAATATATTATTTAATTGTAGAGATATTTTGAGAGCGGCCCGTAATTCCGGCTCATTTTTTGAGAAGCGTGACATGATGCTTACGCTCGTTTTTTTGCGTTTTATCGGTGAAAAATATGATGATGGTATTCAGAGCTTAAAAGAGAAATTGGTAGCGGAAGGGTTTGATCCTGAGGATGAAAATATAGTGGCAGCATTTTTTGATGATGCCACTTTTATTGATGGTACATATAATTTGCCCTTAGAAGCCCGCTGGTCAACTATTATTAATACTACGGCACCAAAACTCAATGTCACTTTGGATTCAGCTCTGCATAGCCTTGCGACAAACTCAAAGGATTTAAAAGGCTGTTTTGTGGAGGGAACATTCACAACCAGAAATCTTGCACCCAATGACATCAAAAAGCTGGTGGACGAGGTTAATAAAATCAGCCATAAAGCCTTTGGCGATGAGAAAGACCTTATCGGTCGGGTATATGAGTATTTCTTAAAAGAATTTGCAGTTAATGCTACCAAGGAGGAAGGTGAGTTCTATACACCTCATGATGTGGTGCAGTTAATTGCTGCCATGATAGAGCCTTTCGATGGCACATTGTACGATGAGGCAGTTGCGTGATTGATACAATGCTCCTTGCCCGTTATCGTTAAGGAGTGCGGATAAAGCCCAAGAAACAAGGCTTGCTGACATCGAAGGGGGTGCAGAAAGCCGATTTTTTATAAGCGGCATCGGTCACTCGCATTTCGGAGCATTGCTCCGGCGAGTAGCCCAATGCAAAAAATGCACACCCCCGTAACGATAGGTATATCTCGTAACGAAAGGCAGGACAAATCGTTATGAGGGTGTGCAAAATGACCGCCAAGGCAGGAATGACGAGGGCTGGCGGCGAATAACAACAACGATATACGTCATTGTTTTCCTATGGAGAGCGGTTATTCGTGTGGTTGAGTGAAAATTTTTATCATTTGATTTAGAACATCATACACTATTTGACATAATTCCTCGATGCTTTCCTGTTGACCCGTCTCAATCCAGGTCAGCAAAGAAGTAGAGAACAGGGATGCGGCAATGGAAATGGCGTAGTTGCTGTCTTTCTCATAGACAGGAGGCAAGTCCAATTCGTGAATGGATAAAAATTGCGGATAATGTCTGGTAAATGATTCCACGAAAATGTGTTTATATCCGGCACGGATAATTATTTCTAAAGTCTTATGGTGTTTTCCCCAGTAGGTTCCGGCCAAATATGTGAGATTAATCCTATTGACTTTCTTCTGGGTATGTAGGGCGGTTAATTCGGCAAAGGCGCAATCGCATATGTAGGTCAGGACATCGGTGGTGTTGTCAAACAGTCGATAAAAAGTTGACCTTGCTACCGTGGATTTCTTTTCGATATCCGTAATGGTTATTTCCTCATAAGGCTTCCTCTCCGCAAGTGCTAAAACGGCTTCGGTAATCAGCCGAGCGGATTTTTGGGAGCGTTTATCTTCTTTGATGTGATACATGATTTGTCCTTTCGTTGCATATCTTATGAAACTATTGTAGCATAAACTATTCTATGCTACAATAGTTTCATAAGATGTTGGTTAGCATAATGTATCACAGATAGGGAGGAAATTGACATGAATTTGTTTTTGAACAAGAAGGTCGGCGTAAGCAAAGAGGAGAAGGCACTCCCCTATTACAAGTTTTTTGAGCGGGATATGGCCAAAATTCCCGAAGAAAAATTAGCACTCATTGAAATGCCCCAAGAAAAAACTGCTGTTCCCTTCGAAGAGAGAAATCTTTTTTTGGCAGGAGAGGATAAGGACTATACTCAATTGGGATATGGTATTGCGTTGAATGGCACCGGCTTTGTCTGTAATGAAACCTATATGCCGCAGGTAACAGGAGAGATGCTGGACTGGTGGTTTGCATGGCAGAGTGTAGGTTCTGACCTTCGTTATAAGATTTGGGATCCGGAAGATCATTATTTCTCCAGAGCGGCTCGTCCGGATTATGTCTGCGACCCTAATGTTCCCCTGAAAGAAAAAACATGGGGTGTTGACCAATATGTATTGGAGGATATTGGTCAAGGGCCAGGACTTCTTAAACTGATGTTTAAGAGTCCAGAGAATTTTGGGTATGATTCTGCATTGGTGGGGACAAAATACTGCGAATCCTTGGTGTCTGCAATGGGAACCGGTGATTGCCCGGCAGCCATGACGCACAAATGGTATCCTTACAGGGATGGAGTTCTGTTCTGTTCGCGATTTTGGATAGGGTATGGCATTGTGGATGACAGGTTTGCCTCTGTGTTGCCAAAAGGAGAGAGTATTCCCGTAGAAGTTCCTCGTGGCCTGTTTGCCCATAATATCAAGGAATTCACGAATCTGGCATCTATCTTGCCGGAAGTTTATGCTGAGAACAAAGATAACTTTTAAACAAATCACGGAGGCGAAGTCATGATGGAAAAGTTCAATACAAAAAAATGATTTTGATTGGTATGTTTGCTCTCGGAATTCTGCTTAACATCAATGAAATTGGATTTGCTAAAAGCCAGGACGTTTACATTGACGGAGATCATGGCAGATTGGCCGCTGTCCTTCAAACTCCTGACGGACAGGAAAAGTATCCTTTGGTGATGATTATGCACGGGTTCACCTTAAATAAAGAATTTCCTTTGCTGACAGAACTGGCAAATAATTTAGAAGAATACGGCATTGCTTCTATCCGCTTTGACTTCAACGGACATGGAAAGAGCGAAGGAAGATTTCAGGATATGACCGTGCTGAATGAAATTGAGGATGCAAAGTGCGTTTACAATTATGTAAACAATTTGCCGCAGGTGAGTTCCGTATCTATGGCAGGACATTCGCAAGGAGGGGTTGTCACCAGTATGACAGCTGGGATATTAGGCACGCAAAAAATCAAAGGCATAGCGTTAATGGCACCGGCAGCTGTTTTGCGTGAAGATGCCATTCGCGGAATTTCTTTCGGTAAGCAATATGATTCGTTGAATCCGCCGAAAACCATTGAGATCATGGACGGTTTGAAATTAGGGGCGAACTATGTCAAAACAGCTCAAACGTTGCCTATCTACGAAACAGCATCGCAATACCAAGGTATGGCATTTATGATTCATGGTACGGGAGATACCATTGTCCCATATACTTATAGCCTGCGAATGCCAGACACCCCATGTGACCGAGGAGGAAGTCAAGGCGGCATTCGTCTCCGCCTACAACAAACTGGTCATCGAGAAAAAGGAAATCATCGCCAATGCGGAGCTTATCCGCAGGACACTCTGCGACACCACTTCCTTGCAGGAGGAAAAACGGCGGCTCGAAAGCGAGATGGCGGTGTTGGTGGACATGGTGCAGGGCTGCATCGCCGAGAACGCCCGCATCGCCCAAGACCAAGCGGAATACCAGAAACGGTACGATGGGCTGGTGGCAAAGTACGATGCCGCCAAGGACAAGTACGATGAGACGGTAGCTGTCATATCCGCTAAGGAAGCCCAAAGCGCACGGCTTACGGCTTTCACCAAGGCTCTGCGAGAGCGGGACGGCATCATCGAGGACTTCGATGAGAGCCTTTGGGGCTGTATGGTTGAACATATCACGGTGGGCAGGAACAAGGAGATGACGGTCACTTTCCAGGATGGGACGGAGATACAGGCTTGACGGGGACTATGGCGCAGGGCTTCGGCTCTGTGCCAATTTTTTTATTTTCTTAAGCAGGAGTAGAGATGATTATGGTAGAATGTAAAAAAGGTTAAGCAGGAAGGAGAGATTGCCGTGCGGAAGGTACGCATCACGATCATGCGGAGGGCTTGCTATCCGGACTTGATAGAGAAATACGAGAATCCCATATAACACGCCTGCGACATGGATGAGGATTAGCTGATGATTTGTAAATTAACTATTTTGATAGAAAATAATATTGAAAAAGGAAGCGATTTTGACAATTACGCACAGCTATTCACAAATTTTGACAGGCATTATCCTTTTGAGCATATCCCGGCAAAATTCGTGTGCGGCGATAAAAAAGAGCTGGATTATTTTGAGGATGAGATATGCTTGCTACTAAAAGAAGGCGATGGCCTTGCCTTGGTTGTGGGCTGCTCCCATCAAGGCATCCTGAACATTACCGCTACCGTGAAAGAGCGGACGGGGCTTCCCGTCCGTCGCATCGTTGGCGGTATTCATCTTAGCGGCGAAGGACAGGAACGCATGGACAGGTCGCTGACCGAATTGGAACGGCTCGGTGTCCGTGATTTCAATCTTTGCCACTGTTCCGGCTCAAATGTACCGGGCAAAGTTGCTACGGGAACGGTCATTGAATTAAGATAAGGAGAGAGCGCAAATGAAGCTTGGAATTATAAGGTGTATGCAAACAGAAGACTATTGCCCCGGAACTACCGACTTCAAAATGGTAAAAGAACACAAGGGAGTTCTTGAGGGGATCGATGAAGATATAGAATTGATTGGCTTTTGCAACTGTGGAGGATGTCCTGCGAAGAAAGCTGTGCTTAGAGCAAGAAAACTTGTGGAACGAGGAGCGGATACGATTGCTTTTGCTTCCTGCATTCAGAAAGGTACACCTATCGGATATCCATGTCCGTTTGCAAAGAAAATGAAGGATATCATTGAGAAGGACTTGGGAGACAAAGTTAAGCTACTGGATTATACTCACTAAATCCTCATCAAGTCTCCCACACTGCCATCAGCGATAGCGGGGAGCATATTTAAGAAATCAGAAAAGTTCATACAGAACCAGCGTGGGCTTATTCTCTGACAGAGCAGGCTCATGCGCTTGGCATCCCGGTTTTCTGGAAAGAAGATCTGATTCCAATCATGGGCGAGGAAAACATGATATAGGAAATGCCGACTGAATATAACAGAGTATTGGAGGAGCAAAGGAAATGGAGCAGCGGCAAATCAAAGTAAATCGCATCGAAACCAAGAGTGTGATGACAAAGTCCAATGCGCCGCTTGGGGGATATGCCGTCAATCCCTATGTGGGGTGTCCACATGCCTGCAAATACTGCTACGCATCTTTTATGAAGCGTTTTACCGGTCATACTGAAGAATGGGGTACTTTCATGGATGTGAAGGAATGGCCGGAGATAAAGAATCCCGGAAAGTATGCAGGTCAGAAGGTCATTATCGGAACAGTTACGGACGGTTATAATCAGTTGGAAGAGGGATATGGCAGGACAAGAAAGATTCTGGAGGAACTGAAGGACAGCGGCGCAGATATTTTGATTTGCACTAAGTCCGACTTAGTTCTACGGGATATGGATTTGTTATTGAAAATCAACAAGAAAAATATGCTGACGGTCTCTTGGTCTATCAATACGCTGGATGAATCCTTCAAAAATGATATGGATTCTGCCGTAAGTATCGAAAGACGTCTTGCCGCAATGAAACAGGTTTATGATGCCGGCATCCGTACGGTTTGCTTCATCTCTCCGGTATTCCCAGGCATTACGGATATTGAAGCGATTATAGACAGAGCGAAAGACCAGTGCGACCTGATTTGGCTGGAAAATCTTAATCTTCGCGGCGGATTCAAGAAGACCATCATGGATTATATTGCGGAGAAATATCCGAAGCTGATTCCGCTATATGATGAGATATACAGCAAGAAGAATCGCAGCTATTTCGAGGCTCTTGAAAATAAGGCTGAAGATATTGCTCGGAAGTATGGTTGCCGATTTGTTGATAACGAGACACCATACGAGCGTGTACCGCAGGGACATCCGACTATCGTTGATTACTTCTACCACGAGGAGGTTAGAGGTACAGCAAACAGCGGAAAAAGGAATAAGAAAAAAGTCTCGGTTAAGGTTACATGAGCATAATACAATGATATCACAAAACCTTGAAGCAACAGGATTTGATACTCCGTAACGATGCACCCTGAATCGTTATGAGGGGTGTGCAAATTTGCCCCCCTACCGTGTGCATCGTTATGTGAGTATAGGGGATTTCGTTACGTTGTATCATTTTAGACACGGCAACAGATCCTGCCTGCGGTACATACGGCTTTTTGGTATCTGCTGCAGAATATTTAAAAGAAACCAAAAAAGAAGAAATATTTTTCAATAAAGATAAAAAAGACCATTACATGAATACCATGTTTAATGGCTTCGATATGGATAGAACTATGCTTCGTATTTTCACTGCGGCTTCAGATATTTCTGATGAACAAACGGAAACTCATAGATATCCCTGTTATGGTGGCAACGGTATGAGGGGACATGTTGAAGAATATAACCAAGAAGGGGAGTACTCTCTTATCGGCAGACAAGGGGCTTTGAGCGGAAATGTGCAATTTGCCAAAGGTCAGTTTAAGAATACTGAACATGCACTGTTGGTTACACCGATTATTGAGATGAATAGTATTTGGTTGAATCAGCTTCTTGTTAATCTTGATTTGAAGAGATATCAAACAGGTGCTGCCCAGCCAGGATTATCTGTTAAGAATTTGCAAGAAATTCAAATAATAATGGTGCCTTTGGCAGAACAGAATGCCTTTGCAAATTTTTTTGAACTAGTAGACAAATCAAAAACTGCCGTTCAAAAGGCACTAGATAAAACTAGGTATGT
Source organism: Anaerovibrio lipolyticus DSM 3074 (assembly GCF_900141865.1). Lineage (GTDB taxonomy): Bacteria > Bacillota > Negativicutes > Selenomonadales > Selenomonadaceae > Anaerovibrio > Anaerovibrio lipolyticus. The sequence continues at coordinate 10,992 of NZ_FQYW01000012.1, forward strand.
GTTAGAATGAAAAATATGGCAAAACGGATATATTTTGCACATAAAATCTTGGCAAAACGGATAAATTCGCTTAAAATAATCTTGAAATAATGGATTATTTTGAACTGCGTATACCTGGGGGTACATCATGGCAGTGTTTAAAAGAAAACTGTATGACAAATTACTCGAATGGAAGTGCAAGTATGCTGGTCGATATGCAATTCTTATAGAAGGTGCCAGACGTGTAGGAAAAAGTACTTTGGTGGAGGAATTTGCCAAGAAAGAATATAAAACCTATTTATTGATAGATTTTTCAGAAGTGTCAAAGGATATAAAGGATTGTTTTGATGATATTGCAGATCTGGATAGATTTTTCCTAAGACTTCAGACAATTACAGGCGTTCAGTTTATCAATAGACATTCGGTTATTATTTTTGATGAGGTTCAGTTATTTCCAAGAGCCAGACAGGCTATTAAGCTTCTTGTAGCTGATGGAAGATATGATTATATAGAGACTGGATCTTTGATTTCAATCAAAAGAAATGTAAAGGATATTTTGATTCCATCAGAAGAGATGAAGCTCAAATTATATCCGTTGGATTATGAGGAGTTTTTGTGGGCAACTGGAAATGAAACATATAGATTGTTGAAAGAATTCTATGATAAAGGGACTGCATTGGGAAATTCTGTAAACAGAAAGTTGATGCGTGACTTTAGAATATATATGGCTGTAGGAGGGATGCCACAGGCAGTACAGGCATATCTTGATAAAAAGAGTTTTAGCGAAATAGACATGGTCAAGCGAAGCATCATACGTCTCTATGAAGATGATTTCAGAAAGATAGATCCTTCTGGTCTTTCTTCAAGGATATATAGGGACGTGCCTTCACAGTTGTCGCAGAATAAAAAAAGATATGTCATTTCCAGTGCAACAGGCAAAAAAACCCAAAAGAGAGATATTGAGAGGTTGTATGATGTGATTGATTCCCAGACGGTGCTGGCGTCATATAACACAGTAAGGCCTGATATATGCTTATCCAGTACAAAAGATTTAGGCAGTTACAAGCTTTATATAGCCGATACAGGTTTGTTTGTAACACTTATGTTTATAGACAGGACGTCAGCAGAGAATATACTTTATGAGAAACTGTTATCTGATAAGCTCCCTGCTAATTTGGGATATCTTTATGAAAATGTCGCTGCCCAGATGATTGCAGCTTCCGGCAGAGAGCTTTGTTATCATACTTGGCTGAAGGATGGAAGCACGCATTATTATGAGATGGATTTTTTGATAGGACGGGAACAGAAAGTCGTTCCAATTGAGATAAAATCATCAGCTACAACCTCACACAAGTCTATTGATGTTTTCTGCAAAAAGTATTCGAAGATTACTTCAAGACCCTATATCTTTTCACAGAAAGATGTATCGAATGATGGACAGACTATATTTATGCCTATATATATGTTGCCGTTTCTATTGGAAGAGTAGTTATTGTAATAAGGGAAAGTTTAAATGCTATGGGTTAATCCATGGCTTTACTCGACTAATGTTTAGTAGGAGTATAAAACACGGAAAACTTATATAGATACTATGCTGATTTCTGCCGGGTGGACAGAAGGCAAGGATTAGATTGATGCTGGGGTTATGTAGCTAAGTGGTGATATTTTATGATAATTAGTGCCAGCAGGCGGACGGATATACCAGCTTTTTACTTTGACTGGTTTTGTCGGAGATTAAAGGCGGGCTATGCAGATGTGGTAAATCCGTTCAATCGAAAGCAGGTAAGCCGTATATCTTTAAAGCCTGACTTTGTAGATTGTATTGTGTTTTGGACAAAGGACCCGGCCCCTATGTTAAAGGGATTGGATAATCTTAAAGACTACAATTATTATGTACAGGTGTCCATAACGCCTTACGGACATGATGTGGAGGCAAATCTTCGTGATAAAAACGATATCATTGACACTGTGCATGAGCTATCCAAGAGACTTGGACGGGAACGGGTAGTATGGCGGTATGACCCTATTTTATTAAATGAAAGCTACACAATAGAGGGACATCTGGAATGGTTCAAAAATACTCTTGATTCATTGGCAGCCTGTGTGGAGCGGTGTGTTATCAGCTTTATTGACTTGTATGCCAAGGCGAAAAAAAACACTCAGGGGCTGAATCTGCATGAGCTTTCTGAGGAGGAAATGAATGAACTGGCGGCAGGAATATCAGATATTGCCAAGGGGAGTGGTGTAGCACTTCAAACCTGCTCTGAGGCCATTGGTTTGGAAAAGTATGGAATAGGTCACGGGGCCTGTATTGATGGAGAATTGGTGGAACACATAGTAGGCAGGAAACTAAATATCAGCAGGGCCAAAACACAGCGACCACTTTGTAACTGCGTGGAGAGCTTCGACATTGGGCAATATGACACCTGTATCCATGGCTGTCGTTATTGTTATGCCAATGCCAGCTTAGATCGAGCAAAACGGGGCTTTGATAACCATAATATTAACTCGTCAGTAATAACCGGCAGTTTGCTGGGGGATGAGCATATTACTGTGCATGAATAAAATAAGATACAATAAATAGATGTATTTAATATTTTATAAAATACATCTATTTTTATTTAAAATATTTGATAAAATTTTCAGCCGATAATATAATGTAAATATATTTATTTATGACGATGAAGTTTTAATGACCAATATAGCTTGTTGGGGGGATTGTAAAGGTGGATGCAAAAGAAATACTAAAAAGATATTTTGGCTATGAATCATATAAGCAGGGACAGGAGGAAATAATAGAGTCTATTCTTGCTGGTAAGGATGTATTGGCAGTAATGGCGACTGGAGCAGGAAAATCTATCTGTTACCAAGTACCGGCAGTACTTCTTCCGGGTCTTACAATTGTTATTTCACCGCTTATTTCTTTGATGCAGGATCAAGTTAAGGCACTTAATGAATTGATATGAGTGTCAAGTTGCCTTGTGATAAGGAAGCAATGCTGAATGTTTCCGGAATAGGTGAGGTTAAGTATGAAAAGTATGGTAAGAGCTTCATTGAGATAGTTAAAGAATTTTTGTGTGAACGTCCCGATGTTGTTACAAGTACTGGGCATGAAGATGTTATTTTAGCTGGAAAAGCAGAAAACATTTTTGACAGGGTCGACTATAATCGTAAACATAACAAGCGGGATAGAGCCGGAAGATCTTGGTCGGATAACGAGGATAAACAACTTGATAATGAGTACAATTCTGGTATGGATATATTAAATATAGCCAAGATTCATTCTCGTACCCTTGGAGCAATCCGCTCCAGATTGAAAAACATGGATTTATAGAGTAAAAACAACAAATAATAATCAATTGACACCCTATTTTATAGGGTGATAAAATATGATAAACGGAGCAAGTCGTATGAAAAGGCGTTTTGTAGAAGTACCCTTATTTACCAGGCGGTGGGAGGAAGTTGGCCTAGGTAGTGAGGATCTTCGTTCTTTGCAGATGAAGATTTTAAAAGATCCTGAGGTCGGTCCAGTAATGGAGGGGACTGGTGGAATACGAAAGGTAAGATTTCCTTTAGGAAATAGAGGTAAAAGCGGTAGTGTCAGAGTTTGTTATGTGGATTTTGAAGAATACGAGGTAACCTATCTGATAACAGCCTTTATAAAAAAATAAACAGGCTAATTTATCAGCTTCAGAAAAGAATATACTTAGACAAATTGTTAAAGCGTTAAAAGGGGAAGCTTCTAAAAAAGGAGATGATACTGATGAGTGAATTATTCGATGATTTGCGGCAAGGTCTTCAAGAGGCTATTGATCACGAAAAAGGTACGGGTCCCGCTAAAGTAAGGACGTATACTATAGAACCGGTGAAAAAGCTATCTCATTGTGAAATAAAAAAGATTAGAAACAAAGTAGGCATGACCCAGAAAACCTTTGCTGACTGTATGGGAGTTTCATGCAAAACCGTGGAAGCATGGGAAAGGGGTAGTACACATCCTACTGGTCCTGCTTGTAGATTATTGTGGATTCTTTCAACTGGGGATATATCTACTTTGAAATTTATCAGTCAATGATGAAAATAAGAATAATTAATAGTGCTAGGTTCTGAAAGGCCTACTTGATATGTAAAAAAATTATTGGGTCAAAATGGACCAATAAATTACCCGATAAAATGTGTAGGAGGCGAGAATTATGGGAATAATTAGCGGTCTGATGGGCAATGCATCCCAGACCAACATTGAAGATGTAAAAAAGGACTATGCCAAGCTCCTGGGGCAAAATGAAAAGGTGATACAGGCTTATCAGTGGATCAGGGATTTGATGATTTTTACTGATTATCGGCTTATATTGGTGGATATCCAGGGAGCTACCGGCAAGAAGGTGAATTATCATTCCATACCATATAAAAATATTCGCCACTTTGAGGTGGAGTCGGCGGGGCATTTTGATTTAGATGCAGAACTGAAAATCTGGGTGGCAGATATGGGAAGTACACCATTAGTAAAGACCTTTAGTAAGGATGCTGATGTTTATCGTGTTCAGGCCCTTTTGGCAGAGTGTATTGGGCGGTAAGGGGAATTACAATGAAAGAATACAGGACAGGTTGCGTATCTGTGATACAGAACACCGCCAGGTCTGAGGGGAAAGGGCCTACGTTTCTGTCCGAAGAGGCTGTTGCTCAAGTACAAAGGATCCATCGTGGATACTCTGATTATCATGAGACTCCGCTCCGTAGATTGGATGCTATGGCTGAGAAGCTGGGAGTAAAGGCGTTCTTTGTAAAAGACGAGTCACAGCGCTTTGGATTGAACGCATTCAAGGGACTGGGAGGTCTCTATGCAATTACCAGGGTGATTTGTCGGGAGCTTGGCCTTGATGCAGAGAAAATTAACTTTTCTGATTTGAAAGAGCCGGAGTATCAGGAGGCTGTTCACAAGATGGTGTTCGTCACCGCGACGGACGGAAATCATGGAAAGGGTGTGTCATGGGCAGCGGGGCAGCTTGGCTGTGCGGCTCACGTCTATATGCCCATAGGCTCCAGTGAGCTCCGTGCTCAGGCCATTAGGGATGTTAATCTGAAGGCGGAGGTCACTATCACGAAGAGTGGGTACGATGATACCGTGCGCTATGCTGCAAAGATGGCGGAGAAGCATGGGTGGATTCTGATTCAGGATACCAGCTGGGATGGATATGAGGATATTCCATCTTGGATTATCCAGGGATATACAACCATGGCGGAGGAAGCCTGCAGACAGATGGAGGAACAAGAGCTTGTGCCTACCCATGTGTTTTTGCAAGCCGGTGTAGGGGCCATGGCAGGGGGCGTTACTGGATATCTGGTGAATCGCTATGAGGGAAGGAGACCAGCCATTGGCGTGGTGGAACCGGAAAATATGGCATGTATTTATCAGTCTGCTTTGATGGGGGACGGAGAGCCCCATGAAGCAGTGGAACAGGCTCCGACTATCATGGCAGGTCTTAATTGCGGTGAACCGTGTAAAATTGCCTGGCCGATTCTCAGAGACTTTGGTGATTGGTATTTCAAATGCCCAGATTATGTCTCAGCCTATGGAATGCGTCTGCTGGCAGCACCCCAGGGGGCTGATCCGAAGGTTGTATCCGGAGAAAGTGGGGCCGTAACCACTGGTCTTGTAAATCTGATTGCCAGGAAAAAAGAATATGCAGATATAAAAAGGCTTTTGGGGCTTGGTCCGGATTCTGTTGTCTTCTGCATCAGTACTGAGGGAGATACGGATCCTGTGCATTATCGTAAGATTGTATATGAAGGAAAAAATCCAATACCGCAGCAGGTGTAATCTCATATTTTTCAACGAGAGTACATTAAGACAGGTGTTTTCGAGAAAAAATATTCTGCTTATTTGCAGGAGGCGTTTCAGGTTAGAAACAACTGTGATTATGATGATTTCTATATCGTATCCAAGGTTGATGCTGATGAACAGTATTCTAGGGCTGTAGAATTTTATAATGCAATTGAGCAATATCTACTTAAAAGCTAATATAAAACATTTATATGCCAAAATGGTCGTGCGTTTTGCCTGGCTGTTTTGGCTTTTCTTTTGTTGTTCACACCCTAAAGGAGGGCATTCGCTCTGGTTATATTAAGTTTGATATTTAATTTTCGATATGGAAATTAGATATGTCCGGCAGGATGATGGACAAAATTTCAACAGGGATGTTCGTAAAGGAGCAGATTTGTATGAAAATGCAGGATATGTGGCTTACGAATGATAATTATCTTTGGGAAAAGGGACTGAGCAGCTCGGTCTGGAAGAATTTATCAGACACTCCACGTGGAACAAGTAGGAAATCGTTTTATGATACCCTGCTGGGAATTGGCCAGGTGGCTGAAGTGCCACAATCATATATGGACAGTTCAGCCTATAAAAAGTATTTGGAGAAAAGATTTGGGGTTCGGGTGACAGCAAAGGATTTTAACAAAGATCAAAAAAGTATGGATCGGCTGGGGGCCGATATGTGCGGTAACGATGTAGTTATTGCCCCGAACATTTTGGAGCAGATGGCCTCTGACCGTGAGAAAGCAAAATATTATGAACAGAAAATCCAGTATTATTTTGATAACATTCCAAAATGGAAGAATGAATGTGCTGCCATGGGGCTGACCTATGAGCCTTGCGGGGTGGCAATACATAAGGATGGTACAGTATATTATATTGGTGGTGGCACGGAGACACCGGAGCGCAAGGCCAAGATTGAGGCGGCCCAAAAAGCCCAGCGGGAGCGTAAGCTGAAACATATACAGGAGCAACGGGACTATAATAAATGGCTCTTTGAACATAAACGGATTATTGCGAAGGCTGTTGCTGATAGCAGTTTGATGGTCAACTATGGAGGTGTAATGCTATGAATAATGTCATGTGTGTAAGCAATATGCAAGGATTGGAAAATCTTATTTCCACGGTACAGAAAAGGGCATCAAATATCGCAAGTAATCGTTCCTATAAGGATATTTTGGCATCTATTCAGGAAAAAAGCGTATCAGGCAGTAATTCGGCAGAAAATGTCAGTGAAACGAAATCCCCGGCGGAAATGACAATGGAGGAATATCAGAGCTATATCTGGCATAAAATAGATTCGTTTCCTTTCAGCCCAACTCGTCCCTTCGATGAGGAAACCATCAAAATAGCGGATAAGTGCTGGAACCGCATGAAGGCTGACCCGGAATATGAGCAAAAAATGCTGGATATTATCCGGGAGGGGTGCCAATATGCTGACCCGTTTTTCGGTATGGGGACCTCAGGCACTTATTGGGTGTTGGAATTTGACGGGGGCGAGGGGTGTTACTCCCACGGATTTAGCAAGAATTTTGGCGGCAGTCCCCTGGGAGCGCGAAAGCAATTCAACAAGGAGTCCGAGGGAGGCTTTTGGACCACCCGTGCTAAAAAGCGAAAGCTACAGGCAGAGCTTGATGAAAAATACTACGAACAGCAGAATATGCTTAAACGAATGGGCGAGCATCGGGCAATGCTGCGGGATATTCAGGCCAGACAACAGGGCTTGCTGCACACCAGCTCCGATATGCCTATTATGGGTGTTCCAGCGGAATTTTTACTGGCGGGTCTTATGGGTGGCATGACGATGAAAGGGTTTTAGCCAAGGTAGGTACATCGTATCAGCACGCTGGGGGGATTTTTATGAGAGTGCATAATATGGCAGGAATGATAACAGCACAAATTCTACAAAATGCGGCAAATAAGGGTCGTCAGGGGAGGCAATTTATTGGCGGTGGGAAAAGCAATGGCGCTGAGTATATACATAGCCCATTAGGCACCAGCGGACTGTATTCCAAGCCTGGTGTTATGCAACAGGCTGTTAAAGCCATCCAGGCTAAGAATAATGTCATAAGCTTTGCTAATGGCTCCGTCTACCGCTATGCTGACAGCAAGGGTAAAAACCACATTTTGGCCTGTCAGTATGACCGATTGAGCCAGCCCTATGCGGATTTGGTTGCGGGAAGGCAGGATAAGGAAACCTATAACATTGCCAAATTTTGGAATTTGCTTTCCCATGATGGTACTTACCTGGGATTGTATTACAGCAAGGACGAACAGCGAAGCTTGCTGAACTCTGCCGGAATAACCGAAGGCTTTTTTACCGTGGCAACGGGCGAGCGAAAGCAGGAATATTTTTACACTAATGGCAGCGGTATAGGCGAAGTGGCCGCCAGAAAGTTTGAATATGATGCCACTTATCAGATGTTTAGACGGGGAAGTGCGCTGTTTGACAAGTATGAGGTCGGCTCGGTCTTTAAAATTGGCGGTAAGGAATATGTGCTGGATGAAAGCCGCAAATTTGATATTCCCTATGGTGATGATGTGTTTGATATTCAATTTCCGCAACTTACAACATAGGCTAAAGTGAATAATCACTTAGTTGGCAGGTAATGGTTGACTTGTGCTATGGTCAGCTGTTACCTGCTTTTTGTATTGGAATAAGCTGAATAAAAGGATGAAAGCTTGATACACTACTTTGTTAAGTTGTATAATAAATTAAGGGAAGTGAGAGGATGCGGTTATATTTTGATACCTGTTGTTATAACAGGCCCTTTGACGATTTATCACAGGCACGGTTACAGGAAGAGGCGGATATAATACTGGCTGTTGTAGCCAGAGCGTATTTGAATGATTGGACAATAGTCGGTAGCGCTGCCTTAGAGCTGGAGATAGCAGCAATTTCAGATGAAGTTCGTAAAGAGAAGGTGGCTATAATGTACCGGGTTGTCACAGAGTCGGTGGAACGGGATGCTGTTGTGATAGAAAGGTCAAAATACCTACAACGGGAAGGACTGCACCCGATGGATAGTATGCATGTAGCTTTGGCTGAAAAGGCAGATGCCGTTTTCCTGACGGTTGATGATAAACTATTGAAAATATGTAAGAGGTTGGGACTTAATGCTATGAGTCCTGTCGAATGTCTGAGGGAGGTTGTCCAAAATGAAGGTTAATATCGAAAATCCCGCAGAAGCAGAGATGGTAGGGATGCTGGCTTTGCAGAAGGCCCTTGGCCCCGTAGGCACGGTACGATTTCTCCAGCGGCTAGGAAAGGGCAGCGGGGATTATACCAAGGAAAAATACGAGAGAAAAGAGCTTTCTATGGAGGAAGTTATGGCTGGAATGGATGCCATTGAAGCCGCACGAAATGAATAATGTGGAAATGGAATATTTACTGTTTATGCCTGGATGGCTGGGGGATTTATCGGCTGTGCGGGCATTTTTTTATTTGCCGTTCACACCCTAAAAACAATCGTTCGCGCCGTTTCTATTGATAAAAAGCTCATACCTACGATACTATAGATGAAAATAGCAGTATTATATTAATTCCTATAAGGGGGGATTGGAATGTCTACTATATCATCTATGGCACGCAACAATTATTTGATGTTGCGGTATGCACAAAATACCGGCCAATCTTTGTTTAATACTGGGAAGTCAGCTAATAAGACATCCTCCTTGTGGAGTGACGGCAGTTCAATGTTGGGTGGATATGGATTATTAGGTAGTATATCCTCTTCTTCAATGTCTGGCTTAATGGGGCTTCGTTCGGGGATGACTGAGCTGGTGAAGTCCTATGACAGTACAGCCAAGGCCTTTAAGACCGAGTTTTCAGATACCATGAGCGATTTGTCAAAGGCCTCTGCGGACATAAAGAAAATAAACTTTGATGTGGGTGGCAAATCAGCCCTTACACAGACAACCAGTGAAGACGGAACAGTAACAACCACAAAAAGTAGTGAGCTGGTGGATGCATTGAAGGGTATTGAGGATTTTGCCAGCAAATATAATGATGCTATTGGCTTTTTTAAGGATAATGCAGATTTGTCTAAGTATATGAAAAATATAGCTAACACTTTTTCAGATACTACTTATCGGGCTAAACAGTTCAGTGGTATTGGAATTGTTGTAGGCAATGATGGAAAAATGAAAATTGACGAGGATGTACTGACTAAGGCTTTGACGGAAAATCCGTCAAAGGTGGGACGGCTTCTGGGGAAGGATGGTTTGGCAGGGATGGCAGACAGACATATTTCCTTTGCCAAGTCTCAGCAAAATCGGCTGTTTCCGTCGATTTCCTCAGCTCTGGGCATTAATGGAAAATCTAGTTCACTTTATTCCAGCAACTCACTAATGAGAATGTCTGGTTATTCGTCTCTTGGCAACCTGTTTAATTCATGGATTTAAGGAGCATATTCAGATAAAATATCTCTGGGAAATAATTTCAGAGATATTTTCTTTTGGGGCGAAATAAAACATATAGAATGGGGAGATCACTTGTGGAGGTGCGAATTGCTGTTTGCGACAGTGATATAGAATTTTGTAAGGACTTGGGAAATATGATTGCAGCCCACAGGCCTGAGGCGAGGGTAGAGTTGTTTTCTTCAGCCGCTGATTTACTACAGGCTGGAAGGGATTTTCATATATATTTTCTGGATATAAAGGGTGTTTCAGGTCTGGATATGGCCCGTAAAATCAGGGAACATCAGGCCCAAAATGGTAAGGTACGAAGCATTATAATATTCGTAACCGGCTATCGGGAGCACATGGAGGAGGCCTTTGATGTGCAGGCCTTCCATTATTTGTTGAAGCCTGTCCAAAGGGACAAATTTGTTCAGGTGCTTGGGCGGGCCTTGCAGGAAGTGGAATTTCGGGCAAAGCAGGAGGAAGAATATGTACTGCTGAAAATTACCAGTCATCAGACTGGCAGCAAGGACACCAGAAAGGTTTTTCTGCGGGACATATACTACATAGAAAGCAACAACAAAAAGGTAACGGTGCATACCACCGGGGGAACCTATGAGGTGCAGGGCACCATGGATGAATTTGCCAGTGGACTGGGCCCAGCCTTTTACCGTTGTCATCGGTGCTATTTGGTGAATTTTGCCATGGTATCATCCTATAATCAAAATGAAATAATTATTGCCAATGGGGATTGTATTTTGTTGGCCTACAGAAAATATTCAGTCTTCGTAAAGGCTTACCTCGCCTATGCGAAAGGAGGGGGCATGGTGAATGTATGAGGAAGAATATGTTTTGGAAGCCCTTGTACATATACTGAACGGCTGGCTGAGTTTCTGGTATGGGGATTTATTTTTGCGGCGTAAATACGCCAATCGGCGCAAGGCTGCAATAATCTGGATAACAGTGTATGTGGTGGGGCAAATATTGTATGGGCGTTTGGTGGAAGCCTATCCTTTATACGACCGGTTTACCCATGTGGTGTCTTATATCTTGCTGTTGTCACTCTTGCAGTATTTCTTTTTTGAGAAAAATTTGCCCCGTCAGGTCTTTGTGGTAGTTAGCTTTGTGGCCGGCTGGGAAATCCTGCGGTTTACGGTTAGTCCATTGGCCCACGCTGTTCTTGGCCTGTGGAGCCCCTTTTGGGGGTGGCTGCTGGAATATTTTGCAGACAGAGACCTTATGCCCATAGAGTCATTGACGGAATATATGCTGATGCTCAATCGGGTGGCCATTGTGGCGGTGCTGGCAATTTGCCGAGGGCTGCAGCTGGGGCTCCTGTTTTTGTATTTGCGTTTGATAGGGCGGCATTTTATCAGAATAGATGAGGAAATGACGGGGCAGGAAAGCTGGTTCCTTCTGATTCCGTGCATTACGGTGCTGTGCATTGATTTGACTATGCGTTTGATGGCATATTCGGTGGACAACAGTGCCCTGATGATAATTTATGAGCGGGTACCGGAAACATTGGTACTTCTCCCCGTGGTAAGTTTGCTGCTTTTGGGTATTGTGGTGTCATCGGTGATTCTGTTTAGGGGTGTTATTCAGTCAAAGGACGAGGAAAGAAAACGGTTGCTTCTGGAAAATCGGGTGGCAGATGTGCAGCACCAAATCGAGGATTTGCAGGATATTTATGGTGATATGCGGGGGCTTCGCCATGACTTGCGGGGGCATATAGCTAATCTCACCGCATATATACGTAACCGTTCTATGGGGGAAAATAAGGATTTGGGCGCGTATTTGGAAGGAATGGAAAAGACCGTAGCCCGACTGGATTTTGCGGATCATACCGGTAATCCAATGTTGGATGTGATTTTACACCAGATAAGGCAACAGGCAAAAAGGAAGGAAATTGATTTTTCCGTGAATTTTCATTACCCTAAAAATGCTTCCTTTGATGTATATGATGTGAGTATTATCTTGAACAATGCTTTGCAAAATGCCATAGAGGCCTGCGAAAAAGTAAAAGGAGCGCGAAATATAGATTTGCACTCCTACGAAAAGGGTTCATTATTCTTCTTGGAAATAGAGAATGATTATGATGGGCAGTTAGTGTGGAAAACAGGGGCAGAGCTCCCGGAAACAACCAAGGCGGAAAAGCGGGTACATGGCATTGGCTTGGATAATATTCAGCGTTGTGCCAGAAAATATAATGGTGATGTGGAGATAAGGGCATTGTCTAAAGGGGACAAACAGGTGTTTAATCTCACTGTTATGCTTTATCATAGGGAAGAAAAAAGTGATAATTGAGATTAATGAAATAAATTGTCTTGGATTGTTTGTTCAAGCTGAACTTGGGCGGAACCGGTTTTTATTAACCGTTCCGCTTCTTTTATTATTAGGTCTGGTTCATTGCCAACTACCGGCTGGCCCATGAGATTGCCCCCTCCGTCTACGAAGCAGACCGTTGGGGCATTTTTGATACGAACCAAAAAGCTGTCAAGGTCGTCATTGACCATTAGTTGTGGGATATCTGTAGGTAGATTCCATACAACGGATTGTGCCAGAGAGAGTTTCTCTTTATTGTCTGTTTCCCGTAAATCACCGATGATGCCAATGATAGGGATTTTATTGGTGGAGTTATTTTGCCAGTTGGCCAAGGCACAAAGCAAATCACGGCTGGTGACGGTGTCTTGGGTTACCCAAAGGCAGACGATTGATATATTGCTTTCTGATGAGCGGGCAAAAATATCCTGAGTAACGATATTTCCTTGCAAATCCTTGGTATGAAAGGCAGGAAAAGAAATAGTGTTTTGCTCCTGATATATACTTGGTGTTACGTTAATGCGGCTTATTATGAAGCTGTCTACTGCCAGTAAAAGAAAAATTGTTAGCAAGGGAATTAACAAAATTCTTCGGGATATTTTTTTCATGGTTTAGCCTCTTTTTTCGTTTTACTCATCATAGCATGAGAATATAGGCTGAGCAACGAAAAGAACTGTGTAAAGGTAGCCGTTCACACCTAAAAATGAGTCATTCGCACCAAAAATGTAAGCTGGGATGAATTTATAACGATATATAAGATAAGAAAAACTTGTGGTGGGGAGGTAATTAAGATGCCAGTACGCATAGGACAAAGCTATGTTTCGGAGGCTGCGGCAGAATATGCCAAGGCTCGCCAAAAAGAACGGGCGGAAGCTGATGCTGCCCAGGAAAAAGGTGGTATCTTCTCGGAATTGCAGGGAAAATTCTCAGGGATGAAGTTTAGCGTTGGAACAAATCCTTTTTCTGGGGTGGGGACGAACAATGTTTCAATTTCACCCAAAATATTGAAGCAAATGGAAAAAGACCCGGAGAAGCGGCTGGAGTATGAGGCTCTGCTATACGATGTCTCCAACACGGATCTAGTACAAGGGAGAAACTTGCAATCTGCTGGTTGGATTATCGATGACAACGGCGGCCTTCGTGCTTGGAGCGTTGGCGTCAGTGATAACAGAAACCAGTCTTCTGTTAAGCGTTCTGATAAGAAAAACTGGTGGCAGGAATTGCTGGAGAAGCAGTCGAAAAAAAATAAAAACCGATCTAAGGGTTCTTTAAAAGCTTTACAGGAAAAGATTGAGGAAAAGAAGAAGGCTATGGCCTCGGAGCTTAAGGATATCCCGTATTTACCGGCAGACCAGCGCGCCCCAAAGCGGACGGCTGATAGTCATGTTACAGATATTTTGCGGGAAAATGCTGAGAAAATTATGCAAATACCGTATAATGGTAATCCTATGCTTGCTAAGGCTTATCTGCAAAACACCAAGGCATCTGGCACAAGTCAGGCTTTTAAAAATATCGATGAATTAAGTGACTATTTGCGGGATAATTATCAGGTGGTTAGTGGCGGCATGACCAGTATTTCATCAAAGTATTTGAAGAAGTGCTTGACTGATGAAGATAGTCGTAACAGACTGTTTGATATTTTGCGGGCGGCGGATGAATCCTATGCCAGCCATAAGGATGAGGTTGGCTTTCAGGGGATGAATGTCAGGGTAGACGAAAATGGAGAAGTGACTACGGAATCGTCCAAAAGTACAGTTACAGTCAATGAAGGAAAACGTAGCCGTCAGATTGCTGCAGCGGCCACCCAGAAGGATATGCAAGCCGTAATTGCATTGTTGGAACAGGATTTACAGGAAGTGGAAGATGGTTATAAGCAAAATAAGTGCGATGAGGCGGAAGTAGAAAAAGTAAAAAGACTTCTGGCATCAGCCAAACAGCGAATGGGTACCTTGCCTGATAGGGAGCCAACCCAGGAGGAAGAAGCCATTATGTCCATTAATATGTTGATTTAGGACGATTAAGTATTATCACGAAAACTACAAAAAATGATTTATTTTTGAGCTGTGAGGAATGTGACTTTTTTTCTCCCAGCTTTTTTTGTCCGAAAAGAGGATTTGCCAATACATTTCTTGGGCCGTATAATTAATATGTTGTTTTGTGTGCAGGTATAGATAGGAGTTTACATATGAATGATTATATAAAGGAACGGGAAGAGAGCACTCGAAAGCTGGCTGCTGAGCAGGTGCTGCCTAATGTGCAGTGGTTTCCTGGTCATATGACCAAGGCCAGAAAAATTATCACTGAAAATCTGAAGCTGGTGGATGTGGTAATTGAGCTGTTGGATGCTCGTATTCCATATAGTAGTGCCAATCCAATGCTGCAGGAGATTATTGCCGGTAAGCCTAAGGTGGTGGCACTGAATAAATCTGATTTGGCGGATCCTGCCATAACCAAGAAATGGGTTGCTTATTTCCGCAGTAAGGGTATTCAGGCAGTGGCCGTGGATGCCACCCAGGGTAAGGGAACTAAGCAACTGGTAAAAATCACCGAGGAGCTGGCTCGCTCCAAGACGGAAAAGCTGGTATCTAAGGGGGCCAAGGCTCGCTCTGCCAGAGTGATGATTCTAGGTATTCCAAATGTGGGAAAATCATCTCTTATAAACCGCCTTGCTGGTTCCAACAAGGCAAAGACTGCGGACAAGCCAGGGGTAACCCGCGCCAAGCAGTGGATTCGTCTTGCTGACAGTCTGGAGCTTTTGGATACTCCGGGTATTCTTTGGCCAAAGTTTGAGGATATGAATGCAGGCCTTAAGCTGGCCTTTACTGGGGCTATCAACGATGAGGCAGTTGACAGGGAGCTTATCACCGGTGTGTTCCTCGATACCATGATTAAGCTGTATCCTGAGCGTATTAAGGAACGCTACAAGATTACAGATGAATTGCCCGAAACCTCTGGTGAGCTTTTGGAGCTTATTGGAAAGAAACGGGGCTGTCTTGTGAAGGGCGGCGTGGTGGATCTGGAAAAGGCACAACGTATTGTCCTCACAGATTTCAGAAGTGGCAAGCTGGGCACTGTCAGTCTTGATACGCCACCTGATATTGAAGAGACCGAGAATTCTCAGGAGAAGAATTAATGAATATTGCAGACTTGTCGATAAAACAAATAGAGGGTTTGTTTGCGTCTGGCGAAGTTACTGAGGAGCTGTTGGAGGCTCTTAAGATGGATACCCGGGCGGCAGCAGGAAAAATCCTTAAACGCTATGAAAGACAGCAAAAGGAAATAGCCCGCGTCAAGGCCATGTACCGCTACGAGTATGAGGCCAGAAATGAAGGCCTTACTGTTATTGCGGGTGTTGATGAGGCAGGCCGTGGTCCTTTGGCAGGACCGGTATCTGTGGCAGCTGTTATTCTTCCAGAGGGGCTTATTATTCCCAAAATCAACGATTCAAAAAAGCTGTCCGAAAAGGTTCGAGATGAGCTTTATGATGAAATAATGGCCAAGGCTGTGAGTGTAAAGCAGGTTTTTGTGGATGAACGTACCATAGACAGAGTGAATATTTTACAGGCCACCATGAATGGCATGTATGAAGCTATATTTGCCTTGGAACCACAGCCGGACAAGGTGCTTTTGGATGCAGTGAAGCTGGAAAATCTTCCTATGGCGTCTTTATCTCTTATTAAAGGAGATGCCAAGTCCGCATCTATTGCAGCAGCTTCCATTATTGCCAAGGTATCCCGTGATCGTCTTATGGATGAATATGATAAAAAATATCCTGAATATGGTTTTGCCGGGCATAAGGGATATGGCACAGGGAGTCACATTGAGGCCATTCGTAAATACGGCCCATGTCCAATTCACAGATTGTCCTTTGAACCTATTAAATCAATGGTGGAAGAGACGGAAGATGTGGGGAATTTGTTTACTAATTAATCATGCATTTAAACATGATAATCGATATATTAATGCTTTTATAAAATGATAACCAGTATTTTGGTATCCAGGAGGTGGAAAGGCCTTGCCAACAAATGTAACAGGAATGACGCCCTCAGTACAACCTGCGGAGCGGACACAAGAAACTAAAGGTGATAAGCTATCTGTCAAACGGGATGGCGGCGGCAGTTCCGGTTCTGCCTTTTCGCCCCGTACAGATGTAAATATAAAAAATTCCATAGATAATATGGCTGGTGTTCTGTCTAAGATTTCTACCCATCATTCTGAAGCGGAAAATGCCATTCCAAGTGAGCTGAAAAACATCATACAGAATATTATGCGCAATGCCTTTACTCTTGAAGGCACCGTGGGAGAAGGCGTGGGCAGTTCTTTGGCCAGTCAGCGCTTTTCTGTGGAGCAGCTTAATACTTTGAGCAGAATCATGACGCAGCTGGGACAAATGGCTGATCAGGGCAAGCTGGGAGATTTTTCAGAAGGCTTGCAGACAGTGTTTGATAATCTTAAGGCAGTTCTTGGCAACAATAGCTCCATGGAGACTGTGAATATCAACAAATTGGCCTTTCAGCTGATGCAGCTTCCGGAAGGTGAGGAAATGCCACGGCAGCTTGAGCAGCTTCTGGCCCAGTTGGCCGCTGTCACTAATCCTCAGCCAGCCCAGGGGGCTCAGCAGCCAACAGAAGGTCTAAATATCTTAAATAAATTGGTGGATGCCTTTTTCCCTAAAAGTGCATTTACTGGGGATACATCTCAGTCACAGCCTCAGCAGGGGAATGCCCAGGGTACAGCAACGGGTAACTCTGCCCAGATGGCTCCTCAAGGTGTACAGACTGCTCTTCAGGGTGGGCAAGCAGCTCAATCCGGGGCAACTGCTAATTTGGCCAATAATATGGCGGGCAATGCTGGGGTTTCAGGGACCGAAAATATGCCTCAAGGTGCGGCCCAACAGGTTAATGCTGGTGGGCAAGGGGCTCAACAGACTCAGACTGGCGGCAATGGCCCGCAGATGGCAAATCAGACTCAGACTGGAGGCAATGGCCCGCAGATGGCAAATCAGACTCAGACTGGAGGCAATGGCCCGCAGATGGCAAATCAGACTCAACCAGGGGGCAATAGCCCTCAAATGGCAAGTCAGATCCAGCAGGGGACAACGGGCACTACTGTCAATACTGCTGGTAATCCTGCTAATGCTACCAGTGTAATGGCTGAAAATACTGCTATGCCACAGGGGATGGCACAGACTCAGGGGAATCAGAGTACTCAGCAAAATACTGCTATGCCTAATCAATCAACTATGGCTGCCGAAGAAGCTAATCAGTCCCAGACGAATTTTACGATTCCTGGCCGTGAGACCATTAATGTGCGCCTAAATAATATTGGTATGGCTTATGAGGGTACCTCTGCCAGAATGAATGGTCCCGTGGAGCAGAACCCTTTGTTTAGAAGTATTTTCAACCGTTTCGGTCCTCAGCATCCTATTGAAAATAATAATGCGCCTGCTGCTAATACCACCCAATACCAGCTGCCTCAAATGGACAGCCAACAAGTGGCCTTGGCTTTAAAGGACGCTGGACAGCTGATTATGAAAAATATGGAGCTGACTCCTAAAGAAACTCAGCTTCTTAACAATTTTATCAATGAGAATCAGGGGATGCTGTCTGAGCAGGATGCCAAGCAGCTAAATACCTTGCTTCGTACAATAGAAGGCAATATGCCGGCTTCAGTTCAGCAGGCGGCCCAGAAAATGGGATTTGATGCATTGCCAAAGCTGTGGGCATTTATGCAGCTGGCGGATATCAGTACCTTGAAGAAAATGAAGGGCTATCAGTACAGAAGTGCCAGCAAGGAAATTGTTAATTTTACCAATGCTATAAAGGGCTCCATGGATAGTGACGGTGCCTTTAAGGCTGATGGTCAAAAATCTATTTCCTATATGATGCCTTTGTATGTAGGGGATGGTACTCTTAGCTATCCTGCATATCTTCATATTTACGATGAACCGCCACATGAGGATGAATACGGTGTTACCCGTAAGGATACGTGGTTCCGTGTATGTGTGCTGACAGATGAAATTGGTGCTGTGGACGTTGTATGCCGCCTGTACGATGGCAATAATCTTAATCTTAGGGTGGTGTTCTCGGATAATGAAGCTGTGGATGAATTTAAGGAATATCTCCCAGATATCCGCAAGGCACTTTATAATACTCCGATTAACCTGACTGATTTAAAGATAGGAACTGTAAGCAATGATGAATAAAGGAAGACGGCCGCAGGAAGACCCGGAATTGGATCCCCTTGCAGAGAAGAAAGCCGTAGCACTTAAATACGATCCTGAAAAAAACATGGCACCAAAGGTGGTGGCCAAGGGTAAAGGGCACGTTGCAGAAAATATTCTGGAGGCTGCCAAAAAAGGAAAGGTGCCCGTTTATCAGAATAAATCCTTGGTAAATATGCTTATGGCTCTGGAACTGGACAAGGAAATTCCCACAGAGCTGTATACCACTGTGGCTGAAATTCTGGCCTATGTTTATAGGATTGATCAGCGGCGCAAGGATATGAAAAATCAGATGCCGCCAATGAAAGGCATGTAATGAACAATAAGATTTTGGGAAATAAGGGAGAGCAGGCTGCAGCCCAATATTTGGAAAATCACGGATATTTTATTCGTGAGAGAAATTATCGGGCAAGGACTGGGGAAATAGATATTATTGCCAGCAAGGGGGATACCATATCCTTTGTGGAGGTAAAGACCAGGGGCTCTGTGAAATATGGGGCACCGGCTGAAGCAGTAAATTACTTCAAGCAGCAAAAAATAATCCGTACTGCCCAGATGTATATAAGGTATAAGGGACTTAATGATTATTTTTACCGCTTTGATGTGCTGGAAATTTTGGCACCTAAAAGTGGCAGCATGAGCTTCAGACTTATTGAGAATGCCTTTGAAGCTGTATAACGAGCTTTAAGATGTTTAGGTGGGGGAAAACAAACTACAACAGCTGGTGAGCATATCTCCCAGCTCGTTGAAACGCTAATTGGAAGATTTTTCTTCTAAAGAAGAAAAATTTGAACAATGGCGTTATAATCATGGCTTTTTTGGAGGATGTATGAAAATTATAGTTGGAATAACGGGGGCAAGTGGCAGTATTTATGGTCTCCGTCTTATAGAGGTGCTGAAGGAAGCGGGGCATCAGGTTCATGTGGTGCTTACGGAGAGTGGCGAAAAGGTAGTGAAGTTTGAGTGCCCTGACATTTATGAGAGGATTCTGAGCAGTGCAGACATGCTTCATGATGTACATAATATTGGTGCTTCAATTGCCAGTGGTTCTTTTAGGGCTGATGCCATGGTGGTAGTGCCCGCTTCAATGAAGACGGTAGCCTGTATTGCCACTGGGGTCACGGATAATCTCCTGACTCGGGCTGCTGACGTGATTCTAAAGGAGGGCCGCCGCCTTATAGTGGTGCCTCGTGAAACCCCAATGCATGCCGGACACTTGGAAAATCTACTCAAGGTGTCCCGTTTGGGTGCTATGGTGATTCCGGCCAGTCCAGGATTTTATCATTTACCGAAAACTTTGATGGACTTGGTGGATATGCTGGTTGGGAAAATCTGCGACAGCTTAAATGTGGAGAATAATTTATTTCGTCACTGGGACGGAAATATGGAATAAATTTTGAAGGTTGCGAAAGCAGCCTTCTTTTTTATTGTATTTTGTTTACAAGCCTAAAATATTTTGATAAAATACAGATATAGATAATATTATTAATCAAGGAGTGTGTTTTACAATGGAAAACAACGAAAAGAGAGAAATTACCTGTGAAATCAAGGAGGAGTTTGGAGTAATTGCTGAGGACAGACGGGGCTGGCACAAGGAGCTGAATCTTGTATCCTGGAATCACCTTAATCCAAAGTATGACATTCGTGAATGGTCTTCGGACAGAAGTCGTATGGGGAAGGGCGTCACCTTCACCAAGGATGAGATTGTGGTGCTGAGAAATCTGTTGAATGACCTGGCAATCTGACAGGCACAAAATATTATATTGCTTTATAAGTGGATTTGAATTATTCAAGTCCACTTTTTGTTAGGAAAAGATAATTTGGCGTTTTTATGTTGATTTACGAAATACACCATTATGGTTTATAATATTATCTGCCAATCCAGCCTTGCTTAAGAATTTGCCTACAACAGAAGTTTATGAAGTGTAAAGGGAGTGTATCCATATGCAGTCAGAAAAAGAGAAAATGCTTAATGGACAATGGTTTCAGGACAACGAGCCTTGGATGGTGAAGCAACGGGCTTTGGCCGGGAATACTTCTACAATTTATAATCAGACTATGGTGGAGGAGAAGGAGAAAAGACAGAAGCTGCTGAAAGACCTTCTGGGGCATATTGGGGAGAATTCCTTTATTGCCAATGGGGTACAGTTTGATTATGGCTGCAATATCTATATTGGGGATGATGTATATATTAACTTCAATGTTGTATTTCTTGATGGCAATGAAATCCATATTGGGGACAGATGCCTGATTGGTCCAGGGGTGCTTTTTGCCACGCCTTCCCATCCAATGGTTGCTGATGAGCGTTCCAAGCATTTTAACCAGTATGGGGCCTATTATCCGGAAAAGGTTGAAAAAATCATTTTGGAGGAAGATGTTTGGGTAGGCGGCAATGTTACCATTATGCCGGGGGTAAAAATCGGCAAGGGATCAATCATCGGTGGCGGTAGCGTAGTCACCAGGGATATTCCTGCCAATTCATTGGCCGTGGGAAATCCTTGCAGAGTATTACGCCAAATTACAGAGAAAGATCGAATTGGACATGTTTGATTCTTTTGGATAGAAACGATTATTTTGACCATAGTTACGGTGAGAATTTACCCATAAAAGTTAAAATGTACGGTTTGAACGATGAAGCCTTTAAAGGGGTAAGCTGGTGTAGTGAAAAGAAATGCTTGGCAGTTTTGACATGGCTGACCAGGGAAGAATATTGGATTGGCTATGCCTTTAATTCTCGCTGGGAAAAGGGCCATCCTCAAAAGGTGTTAAAGCGGTTAATGAAGCTGTTATCTATAAAAATGTCTCGAGCTAGGAATTAACATTTAGTTGAGGGGTGAAATTTATGCCTCGAGGGAAAAATATCAATTTGTATTTAATGGATGGTGAAGTTAATGGTAGAGTGAAGTGTACATTGGCAAATATGAAAGTTTTTGACTGTATAAATATAAATATTTAAAACAATTTTCGAATTGACACTACAAATGCAAAGCAGTAATATATAAGTACCAAACAGGTGTATAAAAGAATAAACCTAAGGGGCCTTTGGTAACTGTATTCCAATTCATATTGAAATGCTGGAACCAAAGGCTTTTTTGTTTGGTTAATAATAAACAGATAACGTGTATTATTATTGAAAAATATACGACGGATGTATATAATGTGAGAAGAGGGATAACGATGACAGTCCCATAATAAATAAGTATTTTAGAATTCCCCGTCATGCATCTGAAATAAAGATAGGGACAGTAGAGGCTATCTTAAAACAGTCAGGTATTAAGTAAAAGCAAGGAATTGAGTTTTATTCAAATAATGTTAAAGGAGTGAATAAAAAATGGCAAAATATTCGTATCCGGCCGTATTTACACCTGCTGAAGATGGCGGGTATATAGTTACATTTCTTGATTTTGAGGGCGCAACCCAGGGAGAAGATGTTACAGATGCAATTGTAATGGCTACTGATTATCTGAACTTTGTATTATGTGATTTAGAGGACGATAATGAAGCAATTCCTCAATCAACAGATATAAAAACTGTTGAGGCACCTAAAAATGGTTTTGTGAATATGATTGTTGCCGATACTGATGCGTACAGAGAAATATTGTTAAAAGAGAACAACCCTATAAAATACGCCAGAGAAAAGGCAAAATTAAATATCAAGCAGTTGGCAGATTTATTGGGAGCTCCATATAGAACGGTGCAGGACTGGAACCGCGGTAAAGCATTTCCTCCTAAATGGGTGGAAAAATTAGTTATTGAAAAAATAGAGTCTGTTATGTGATTATGTTTCGGTGTTCAGATATTGATGTTCGATTTCCATGGGATTATGAGGCGTCATCACCAACGGTTTTACCATCACATTTTTTTATTATTAAATCTTAGCGAATAAAATCCGAAGGGGCAGATGAGCTTAGATTTTGAGTAAGGGCGTAGTGTGAAGCACTGTTTTGGACGAAGCTTACTAAGCGATATTTGATGTTTTGTAACGGAGGGAATACCATGATATTGAATAGACAGAAAACTAAAATTTTCGCCGCTTTATTATTTGCAGCAATGTACTTTTGTTCATTGTCCATGGCGTTGGCAGGACATCTGGAGGATATTGCGGCACGGGGGACAATACGAATCGGTACGACCGGAGACTATATCCCTATGTCGTATTTGAATCCTAAAACAAGAGAATATGAGGGAATTGATGTGGAACTGTCAAAGCTGATTGCGGACTCTCTTGGCGTAAAAATAGAATATGTGCCCACCACTTGGCCGACGCTTACTGCCGACACGCTGGCAGGTAGATTTGATATTGCCCTTTGTGGCATATCGCGTAATTACAATCGGGCAAAAATCATGGCCATGTCCGATGCTTATGGTGAGGGTCTATTCGGCAAAACTATCCTTTGCCGCAAGACGGATGTCAATAAGTATAGAACCATAAGCGATATGAACCGTCCTGAAGTGCGTATTATGATAAATCCTGGTGGCACGAATGAGAAATTTGCCCGCACCAATCTGGCCCAGGCACAGCTTATTGTACATAATGAAAACGCCGATATCCCGCGCCTTATCGCAGAAGGGGAAGCGGATATCATGATTACTGAGACCGTGGAGGCGGCTCAATACATCAAAAAGGACAGTCGCCTTGCTGCACCGTTGATAAACGCACCATTTACCCGCCATTCCTGCGGTATATTGATGGAAAAGGGCGATCAGGAATGGCTGAACTATATCAATTTTGTCTTGGCGGAGCTGCGCATGGATGGCACGATGGCAAAATTAGAGGAAGAATATCTGCGGTAAATGTTGTAAGCGACAGTACCAAAGTTGACAATCAGGCACTTAAATCTATACCATGAGTTAAATGAGTCATCAGCAGGGACATGGCTTTGCTGGTGGTAATTGGCTTGCAAGATAAGCACATTGACAATGAAATCAAGGAGTAAATACAAAGATGAAAAGCATTTCATCAGCAAGGAAGAAAAATGCAATCCTTTGACCTGTCAAAAAGACAGGCCTTATACGGGTTAGATACTATAAGATTGTCAATCAAATAAATCGCTATGGCTACCTGTTCTTTGAGCTATTAAAACAAGCTCTTCTTGGTCAATCCTATAAATTAGAAGCCAGTCGGGGCGTATATGACATTCACGGAAGGAAGAGTATTTACCCTTAAGCTGGTGGTCATAGAATTTAGCTTCCAGTGGTTTTTCGGCAGCCAGTCGTTTTATTACATCTTTTAATTCATCTATGGGAAGACCACGTTTTTGGGCAAGTTTGAAGTCCTTTCTGAATTGAGAGGAATAACGCACATCAAGCATTTAAATCATCCCACATTTCATCGACAGTGGAGAATTTGCGGCTGAGATTTCTGCCCTCAAGAGTATCGTCCATGGAGTGAAGAGTTTCTTCATTATATTTTGGCGGTGCGACGATTTCAAAGGGGATGCGTCTTTGATTGACAACCTGACGGCAAAATAGATGAATTGCAGTGGACATGGAGAGTCCCATGCTCTTAAGAGTTTCTTCTGTTTCGTTTTTTAAATCAGCATCAATTCGTACTTGTAAATTTGCTGTTGCCATATCAATCACCTCTTAATGTGATTTTAATGAGTTTGTATTGAATAGTCAATAAAATATCTTATTAAGCCGGGGGAAATATTTTGGGCATTAGATTGCTGAGTGAAGCAGAAATTTCAATACAAAGAGGTGAAATCTATGTATGAGAAATTACTGACTTTATACAAAAACTAGCTGATATAAATTATTCTTAAAATATTATTCCCCAGTTTGGTGGACGATTTATTGAAAAATAAAAGTTGTTATTTGTGACAGCCAATTACCATAACATATCAAGGGCAAAGTAAAACCTTTAATATGCCTGGCTGGTATCCACAAAATGATGAATGCAAGGCCACTTTTACTTACGAAGATCTTGAAGTGTACGACAATGCTCTCAAGGAATTAAAGGCAATAGTAATAGGAAAATGATATATTTAAATGAAAGCGCCGGAGTGTCCGGCGTTTTTTCTTTTCAAATTATCAGTTATAACTGATAGAAAAGTCGATTTTTTTATTTTTACGGTTATAACTGATAAAATACAGAAATAATTGATTTTGACGGTTATAACTGATAAAATCGTCGATATTTATATTACTGGTTCCAATGCCAAACTTTTATCTGGTGAACTGGCTACTTATTTGGCTGGCCGCTACGTGGAGTTTGCCATATATCCCTTTTCCTTTAAAGAATTTATGCAGATTTATCGTATGAAGCATCCACAAGCTACGGAGGAAGAGGGGTTTAAAAAATATGTTCAATACGGTGGTATGCCATATTTGGGAGAATTGGATTATCAGGAGTCTTCTTCAATTCAATATTTGCAGGATTTGTATAATTCCGTGGAATTAAAGGACATCGTGAAGAGAAATAAAATCCGTGATATAGACTTGTTGGAGCGAATAATGGTTTATGTTATGGCCAATATAGGCAACACATTTTCAGCTTCTTCTATTTCAAAGTATTTCAAAAGCGAAGGACGAAATGTTTCAGCTGAAACAATTTTAAATTATATTCATTCCTGCATGGACGCGTTTTTATTTTATTCGGTAAAACGTCAGGACTTGGTGGGGAAAAAGCTGCTTAGCGTTCATGAAAAATACTATTTGGCTGATCATGGTATAAGGCAGGCAGTATTAGGCTCCAATACTCAAGATATAGCTCTGGTACTGGAAAATATAGTATTTTTGGAATTGATTCGGCGAGGCTACGAGGTTACTGTGGGAAAGATTAATAACAAGGAAGTCGATTTTATTGTCAAAACACCGCAAGGCTTGATTTATGTACAGGTATGTTACTTATTGGCTTCGCCGGAAACAATAGAGCGTGAATTTGGTGTATATGAGAACATTAGGGATAATTATCCCAAATATGTACTGTCCATGGATGAATTTGATATGAGCAGGAATGGGATAAAACACAAAAATATCAGGGATTTTTTATTAAGTAATCCCGATTAATCGAATCTGAAAGATATTACAGATGCTGATATGATTGGGGATATTTACGCAACATAGCATTTAAAACAAGGATCTCTACGAAAGGCTGGCAAATTTTTTATTTTGAAAAATATTATTCTCAAGCTAGGGGAATGATTTATAGAAAAAATGAAAGTCATTTCATGGATTTGTGGAGAACAGTATACGTAAAATTCATTTTTCTCCAATCGAGCCGAGATTATATCCCGGCTTTTTCTATTGATTTCATTTTTTAAAAAATCATCAATTATGGTATAATATTCTGTACGATTGTTTGTTTTTGAGAGGATGTATCAATTTGACTTTAAATAGAGAAAAGAAATACCTAAAGATGCTGACATACGGCTGTCAGATGAATTTCAGTGATGCAGAGCGTATGGAGGGGGAGCTGGCCAAGCTGGGCTATGAGTCCATTGAGGATATGGAGCAGGCTGACCTTATTATGATAAATACCTGTGCGGTGCGTGAAAATGCCGAGGACAAGGTCTATGGAAAAATCGGTGAGATAAAGAATCTCAAGCGGAAGAATCCTGACCTTATTTTTGGTATCACTGGCTGTATGGCGCAGAAAGAAGGGGAGAAGCTGATAAAGCGTGCTCCCCATATTGATTTTGTGCTGGGCACCAATAAGATTCAGGAAGTGGTTTCCACTGTTTCCAAGCTGGAGCAGGCTCAGGAGAAGCATATTGTTGACACAGAAATCAATGAAAAGGATTTGCCTGAGGATATTTCCATTCACAGAAAGACAGCTCTATCGGCTTGGGTGCCAATTATGTACGGCTGCAATAATTTCTGCACCTATTGTATCGTTCCTTATGTAAGGGGGCGGGAACGGAGCCGTATGCCTGAGGACATTGTTTCTGAGGTTCAGGAGGCTGTGAAGCAGGGCTACAAGGAGGTTACTCTCCTTGGTCAAAATGTTAATTCCTATGGTAAGGACCACAAGAAGGCTACCTTTGCTGAGCTTCTTTCAATGGTGGACAAGGTGGAAGGTATTGAGCGGGTGCGCTATATGACTTCCCATCCAAAGGATTTAAGTGATGCAGTAATTGATGTCATTAAAAATAGTCAGCATATCTGTACCCATTTCCATTTGCCGGTGCAGCATGGTTCAAACAGAATATTGAAGGCTATGAATCGCGTTTATACTGTGGAGGCCTATAAGGAGCTTATTACTAAGATTCGAAATGCGGTACCGGATGCCACTATTACCACTGATATTATTGTGGGATTCCCGGGAGAAACTGAGGAGGATTTTCAGCAGCTTCTGGATTTAATGGCATGGGTTCGCTATGACCAGGCCTATACCTTCATTTATTCCAAGCGTTCTGGCACTCCGGCAGCAGAAATGGAAGAACAGGTGGATGAGGATGTGAAGCATGACCGTCTGAATCGCCTTATGGAGCTTCAGAATAAGATAAGTCTGGAGAAAAATCAGCAACTTCAGGACAAGGTGGTAAAGGTTATGGTGGAGGGGCCAAGCTCCAATGATGACAAGGTTTGGTCCGGACGTACCTCCGGCAATAAGCTGGTGCTGTGGCCATATCAGGGCAATGAACAGCCTGGGGATTTGGTAGAGGTAAAGATTTGTCAGCCTCAGACCTGGGTGCTGAAGGGTGAGCTGGCGTAAGCTTTCGCAAAGATTACTGGCGCAAGTCTTAGAATGGATTGCTGACGTAAATCTGCCCATAGATAAAGTTGTTTAGTATAGAAGGAATGGTATTTTCATGGAAATGACACCAATGATGCAGCAATATATGGCCATAAAGGAGCAGCATCCTGATGAAATCCTGTTTTTTAGAATGGGAGATTTTTATGAGATGTTTCTGGATGATGCGGTGACAGCCTCCCGCGAGCTGGGACTGACCCTTACCAGTCGCAGCGGTGATGTAAAGAAGAATCCCATGTGCGGTATTCCTTATCATGCTGCTGAAAGCTATATTACAAAAATCGTAAATAAGGGCTATAAGGTGGCTATTGCTGAGCAGATTGGTGACCCAAAGGCCAAAGGACTTACAAAACGCGAGGTCATTAAGGTCATTACTCCAGGTACCATTTTGGAGGAAAGTGCCCTTCAGTCTGCTAATAATAATTATATTGCTTTGGTTTATGAAGCTGACGAGGAGGTTGTACTGTCCGGGGCGGATATTTCCACCGGGGAGTGCTTCTATGGTGTTTATACTGGTGATGACCGCCTGCAAGCCCTTTATGATGAGCTGTACCGTATTATGATGCCGGAGCTGATTATTTTGGGTGAGCCCTCCTTTCTCGGTGATTTAAAGGCCTTTATAGATATGCGTATGGCAGCCTGTGCCTTCACTCGTATTGAGGAGCCTGTTAAAAATGTGGATGATTTGATTATTCAGCATTTTGATGTGAACAATCGACCTGCTGGCCGTTCTGCCAGTGAAGCCGTGGCTACTATGTTGGGGTATCTCCACGACACTGTGAGAACAGATCTTTCCCATTTGTCCCAGCTGACCAAGCTGGATTTCGCCAATAATCTGGTTATTGATACCTATACCCTAAGAAATCTGGAAATTACCCGTAATCTTAGGGATGGTGGCAAGAAGGATACCCTTTTGGATGTTCTGGATTTTACAGATACGGCCATGGGGACCCGTCTCCTAAAGAAGTGGCTGGAATATCCCCTGATAAACATCGGGCAGATTAACCAGCGTCTGGATGCTGTGGAGGAATTATCCAGTGATTTTATCCTTCGTGGAGAGCTGAAGACTTCCACTAAGTCCATATATGATTTTGAGCGTTTGCTGACCCGTATTGAAGTGGGATCAGCCAATGCCAGGGATATGGTGGCTCTTAGAACCTCATTTATGGCCCTTCCTGCCATAAAAAATCTCCTTGAGGGCAGAAAATCCCAGCTTTTGCAGAAATGCCATGAGGGGATTCATCTTTATGAGGATTTTGTGAACCTTTTAAACAGGGCCATTGTGGATGCCCCGGGACTTACCATTCGTGATGGTGGCATTATCAAGGAAGGCTACAATGAGGAACTGGACGAATACCGCAAGATTTCCCGTGACGGCAAGCAGCTCTTGCAGGAGATGGAAGAAAAGGAAAAGGAAGCCACTGGCATACGCACCTTGAAAATAGGCTACAATAAGGTTTTTGGTTATTATATTGAGGTGCGCCATAGCGGTACTGAGCTGGTGCCGGATCATTATGTCCGTAAGCAGACTCTGGCCAACGCCGAGCGGTATATTACTCAGGAGCTGAAGGAATTTGAGACTAAGATTCTTGGAGCTGAGGAAAAGATTGTAAACATTGAGTACAATCTTTTTATGGAAATTCGAGACACCATTAAGTCAAAGCTGGGAGATATTCAGGAAACGGCCAAGCATATTGCGGTTCTTGACGTGATTACGGGGCTGGCTGAGGCTGCCAGTGCTTATAACTATGTGCGGCCACAGCTTTTGAATAATGGGCAGATTGATATCAAGGACGGCCGTCATCCACTGGTAGAGCGGATTTTGACACGGGATTTGTTTGTTCCAAATGATACCCGTCTAAATCATACTGAATGTGAGATTATGCTGATTACCGGCCCTAATATGGCTGGTAAATCCACTTATATGCGCCAGACAGCTTTGCTTACCCTTATGGCTCAGGTGGGCAGCTTTATTCCAGCACGGGAAGCCACCATTTCCCCTGTGGATAGAATATTTACCCGTATAGGTGCCAGTGATGATCTGGTAAGCGGTCAGAGTACCTTTATGGTGGAAATGAAAGAGGTGGCTCAGATTCTCAAATATGCCACCCGTGATAGTCTTGTTATTCTGGATGAAATTGGCCGTGGTACCAGTACCTTTGACGGCATGAGTATTGCCAGGGCAGTAATCGAGCATATTCGTGAGCATATTCACTCCAAGACCCTATTTGCCACCCATTATCATGAGGTTACGGACTTGGAGGATGATTTAATAAAGAATTACTGCATTGCTGTAAAGGAGAAGGGCAAGGACATTAGCTTCCTTCGCCGTATTATTCCGGGCTCTGCGGATAAATCCTATGGTATTCACGTTGCCCGCCTGGCGGGACTACCAAAGACGGTAACCCAGCGGGCAGAAAAAATACTGGAGGCACTGGAGGCCGAGGGCTCCAGGGTTGAGGATATCCCATTAACCAAAAAACAGGAGAAAGCTAAAACGGTGGCTGAATCCAATGATATGATGGCATCTCTTTTCGGGAATTCCATCAGTGATGAGCTGTTGGGCATGGATGTTATGACCATGACCCCAATAGAAGCAATGAATACCCTGTATCGCTTACAGCAGCAGGCCAAAGAGGAGGCGGGACGAGGATGAGTTTCGTACATGTTCTTGACGATAGCACTATCAATAAGATAGCGGCAGGTGAAGTGGTAGAAAGACCTGCTTCAGTTATAAAGGAATTAATCGAAAATGCCATGGATGCCAAGGCTGACCGCATTGAGGTGGAAATCATGGCGGGAGGTACCAGCTTTATGCGGGTATCGGATAATGGTATCGGCATGAGCATGGAAGACGCGAAGATGGCCATCCGACGTCACGCCACCTCGAAAATCTTTAAGGTTGAGGACCTTATGGATATAGATACCCTGGGCTTCCGTGGTGAGGCCCTTCCAAGTATTTCCTCGGTGTCTCGTTTTACTTTGCAGACCCGTCAGGCGGGGGCGGAGCTGGGAACTGAGGTGAAGATTATCGGGGGCAAGGAGCCGGAAATCGGAGAAACTGGCTGTAGTCTGGGTACCACAATTCGGGTGGAGGATTTGTTTTTTAATACTCCTGCCCGTAAAAGTTTATGAAAACAAATAATACCGAGGCCAGTAAGATAAATGAGTTTATTATAAAGCTGGCTATTTCCCGCCCTGATATTGCCTTTAAGTTTATAAATAACAATAAAACCTCTGTGGTGACTCCGGGAAATGGCAATCTCCATGATACTCTCCGCAGTATTTATGGAGGCTCTGTAGGAGATGCTCTTTTAGGCATGGATTTTGCCGACGATGATATTACCATCAAGGGCTATATTTCCAAGCCATCCACCATTAGAAGCAATAGAAATTGGCAAACCTTTATTGTAAATGGACGTATTATTTCCAATAGGGCCATGTCAAAGGCGGTGGATAATGCCTATTCATCTCTTATTCCAAAATCCGGTTATCCCATGGTGGCCCTTATTATGGATGTGGCACCAAATTCTATTGATGTAAATGTTCACCCACAGAAAAGCGAGATTAAATTTGAGGATGAGGGCAGAATTTTTAAAGCTGTGTATAAGGCCGTGCTGGACGCAGTGCGCCCCCATGGCGAGGCTCTTGGGAATATCGCTGCCCAGGTGGAGCGCCCCGAGAGACATTTTACGGGAATTCCTGCTTCCATGAAGGAGTCAAAGCCCGTTATGGAGCCCCTTATTGATGAGATGCACTTTGTACCGGCATCACAGCCAAGGACAACCAGTGCAGCCAGCTCCGTAAGTCATAGTGATTATACTCCCTCCAGTATCCCGTCTTCGGCGTATCAGTATCGGGTGGAGCAGCAGGCCAAGACCTTGCATGAGGCCCAGGAGGAGTTGTCCCAGCTGAAGGGTGAAGATTTGGTTTCTTCGGGTGGAACAGTTGCAAATGGTGGCGAAACTTCTATAAATGATACAGAGTTAATCGCCAGCCAATCAGAAAATACTGTTCTGGAAAATGATGTACTTATAGATAGGTCAACCGGGGAAATAATTGAAAAATCCGCGGGTATCAGTGCAACTCCAATGGTTCCTATCGGTCAGGTGGATAACACCTATATTATTGCCCAGGATGCAGATGGTCTTTATATCATTGACCAGCACGCTGCCCATGAACGCATATTATATGATCGTTTTGCGGCTATGACGGAGCGTATACCATCACAGCAGCTTTTGGTGCATCTCATATTGGATTTTAGCGAAAGGGAAGCCCAGCTTATTGAAAGCAATCTGGAGATGTTCCATAGCTTGGGCTTTGGTCTTGAACCAAGCGGGCCGGACCAGTATCGTCTAATTGAGATTCCAGCGGATATTCCTGTGGCTGAGGCAGAAAACACAATTAGGGAAATATTGGTTTCCCTGGAGGATATGCATCATTGGTTTCCCTGGAGGATATGCATCAGCTTAGTGCAGCGGAAATTCGTCATGAGTGCCTTGCTATGACAGCCTGTAAGGCGGCAATAAAGGCGGGCTTTGAGCTTAATTTCCGTCAGATGGAAATTATTCTGGATGAGCTTAATAAAACCGCCATGCCATATACCTGCCCTCACGGCAGACCAACAATTTTGAAATTCAGCAGCGATGAGCTGGCCAAGATGTTTAAGCGCACAGGCTTTTGAGTTGCACATATATTTAGGGAGAATTAATGCTAAATACCATTGTCACGACGGACAGAAAAAATCATAAGGAAAGCATTGAGCTGGCAGCCTATGCGGCGGAGAAGCTGGGGATTAAAAATGTTAAACGCAATCGGGCGGCCTTGCCTGAAATGCGTGAAGAATACGGTGTAGATAACATTTTGGTGGCTAAAAAAGGCAGCTTTGTTTTGGATACCCTTGATGGGGAGCTGTTTTTTCACCCTAATATGTCCCAGCTTCGTATAAAGAATATTCGTATGGGTGATGAGGATCACATGACAGCCGCCATGGATTTAAAGGAAGGCATGAGCGTTTTGGATTGTACCTTGGGGTTTGGTGCTGATGCCATAGTGGCCAGCTTTGTTACGGGGGAAGGGGGCAGTGTCACCGGCTTGGAGGCCAGTCCCCTTATTGCCTTTGTCACTGGTGAAGGCATGAAGCATTTTCTCGCCACCAATTACGAACTTCACAGTGCCATTAAGCGGGTAAATGTTATAAATGCTGATTACAATGATTATTTAAAAACTCTGCCGGATAAGTCTATGGATGTTGTTTATTTTGATCCTATGTTCCGTCATCCATTAAAGGACAGCCATAATATAAATCCTATTCGTGCTGTGGCTGACCATCGCCCTTTATCAATAGAGGCAGTAAAGGAGGCCAAACGGGTGGCACGTCATAGGGTTGTAATGAAGGAAAACAGCCGCAGCCTGGAGTTTTCCCGTCTGGGCTTTGATACCATTGTGGGTGGCAAGCACTCCAAGGTGCATTACGGCGTGATTAAACTGTAGGTGTATTGATAATATGATGAATGATAATATCCCTGACAACATGCAGTATAGCTTTTTGGTGAAGCTGAGAAATGAGCATCCGGCCTGGAGATTGCTGGCCTCGGAGCAGTGCAGCTTCGTGGCGGCTTTCCTTTATCAGGAGTTTATGGTAAAGAATCAGAGAGCTGTGCCAGAGGACAGATTGTTGGAGGATCTTAATAATTTTATATATGATCTTCATGATAATGCCAAGGCCCAGGGGATTATCCGTCCCGCCAAGGATTATCTGGCTTCATGGACTGATGGTCAGCACTCATGGCTCCGTAAATTTTTTGTGAAGAAAAACGAGCCCTGCTACGATCTGACAGCAGATGCCCAGCGTGGTATTGAATGGCTGGCTGGTTTGAGGAAGCAGAGCTTTATTGGCACGGAATCCAGAGTTCGTCTTGTGTTTAACCTTATTCGTGAAATTGATGAGGAAAGCAATATAAGTGCCGAAAGCCGCATAGCCCGGCTTAAAGAGGAAAAGGAGGCTATTGAAAAGGAGATTTTCCGCCTGGAAAATGGTGGAGCTCCAAAGGTTTTAGATGAAGTTCAAATAAAGGACCGATATATTCATGCTGCCGAAACCGCCAGAAGTATACTGGCGGATTTTCGTGAGGTGGAGGAAAATTTCCGTCAGCTGGAGCGCAGTCTTATGGAGCAGATAGTTACCTGGAAAAAGGGCAAGGGAGAGCTTTTGGAAAAGTTCTTTCAGGACAGGGACTATATACAGCACTCAGAGCAGGGCAGGAGCTTTGGAGCTTTTTGGGACTATTTGATGAACCAGTCTTCACGGGAAGAATTGGATGAGGCTTTGGGAAGAATATTAAAAATACAGGGCATTGAACAGGTGGAAAAGCAGTATGATATGCGTCATATCCGCCGTCAGTGGTCCGAGGCTGCCCGACAGGTTATGGACACCGTCAGCAATTTGTCCCGTCAGATTCGCCAATATGTGGATGAAGGCTATCTGGAGCAGGAGCGTTACATTTATGAGCTTATTAAGCAGGTGGAGGATAAGGCAATTTCCATAAAGGATAATATTCCGAGAGATGCTGAATTCGCCCAGATGGATCAGTCGGCCCCATTTTTTGATTTTATTATGGACAGACCACTTTTTGTGCCACCGAAAAAGCCTATTATTGAAAGCAGTGCCATTGAAAAGGGAAGTCATCAGGGCTCCGTGGAGGCACTTTTTAAACAGGTATATGTGGACCGAAAGGTGCTGGAGGAAAATATCGCTGATGTCCTGGGGGACAAGGAGAAGGTTTCCCTAAGTGCGATTTTGGAAAAGCACCCCCTTACCAAGGGCCTTACCGAGCTTCTCAATTATCTGGTAATTGCCAGCAGTGACAGCCGCAGCTTTGTGGATGGTGAGCGTCAGCTTCTGGATATGGAAAATGTGAACGCTGTGGATATTCAGGTGGATATGGATAAGATTATTTTTTATAAAAAGGAGGGGTAAGGGATGGCAAATACTATGGCTGAAGAAAAGGACATGGACTATTCCCGTGCCCTGATTACGATTTTAAAGGGGGTGGTGGATAAGCGCACCCAGCCGGATATATGGAATATAATTAAGGATAATCAGCCCCGCATGGAGGAATATGTAGCCCAGATTGGCTTACTTCTCTATGTGGATGATAATGCGGGCTATGCCTATGTGAAGCAAAATGATGATGAAAATCTACCTCGGTTGGTGCCACGCCATCAGCTAAGCTATGGCTTGAGTATTCTTTTGGTGCAGCTTCGTAAGAGCCTGGGGGATTTTGATGCCTCCAATGGTGATAGTATTTTGGTTCTTTCATTTGAGGATATAAAGCTGAGATTGAAGCCATTTTATCCCGCCGCTACCAATGAAACCAAGTTTGATAATGAGGTGAACCGCCACATCAAAAAGGCTGTGGAAATGGGCTTTTTGTCAGAGGTCTACGGTCAGGCGGATGCCTATGAGGTTAGGGAGCTCATAAGGAGCTTTGTGACCGCTGATTGGCTCCAGAGGTTTAATGAGCGGTTGCAGGACTATCTTGATTTCGGCAGCAGAAATGCTGAGGAACCATCTGAGGAAAATGCCTTGGAATTTTAAATGTTTAAAGTTATTATTTTTGGAGGTGCATAATATGTCACTTAAAGAACAGTTGGCAAATGATATGAAGGAAGCAATGAAGGCCAAGGAAAAAGAACGCCTGGCAGTTATTCGCATGGTCAGAGGTGCCATTAAGCAGCAGGAAATTGACAACAAGGTAGAGCTGGATGATGATGCTGTAATAGCCGTTATTAGCAAGGAAGTTAAGATGCGTAAGGACTCCATCGCAGATTTCGAAAAGGGCGGACGGGCTGATTTGGTAGCTCAGAATGAAGCCGAGATTGCTTTTCTGATGCCATATTTGCCACAGCAGTTATCTGAGGATGAGGTACGTGCCTTGGTGAAAGAGGCTGTGGAGCAGACTGGTGCTTCATCACCAAAGGATATGGGCAAGGTAATGGGGGCACTTATGCCAAAGGTTAAAGGCCGTGCTGATGGAAAGATGGTCAATACATTAGTGAAGGAAGCCCTGAATTAAGCAGGTAATGGGATGAATACAGTTTATCCGTCATTTTATAAGGATTTTTCCTGTATAGCCAGTGATTGCAGCCATTCATGCTGTAAGGGCTGGGAGATAGATATAGACAATGCCACGGCGGAAAAATATCTGAAAATTGGAGGAAGTCTGGGGGATGAACTACGGGCTAATATATCCAGCGCAACTGGTGTGTATTCCTTTGGGCTTGCTAAAAATGGAGCTTGCCCATTTTTACAGGAGGATGGCCTTTGCAAGCTGATTTTGTCAGCAGGCGAGGAAATACTTTGCGAGATATGCACCAATCATCCCCGTTTCTATACCGTTCTCAATGATTATGAGCTGGCTGGGGTAGGCCTTAGCTGCGAGGTTTCTTGTGGGCTGCTTTTGCAGGCTGGTTCACTGGAATTCAGTATTGAGGGTCAGAGCTCTAATCTGAGCTTTTCTGAGCTTTTGAAGCTATTGGGAATAAACATGAAAAAGGAACAGCAGACATTTCATCCCGGTCTTTCCAAGAATGATGCACTTGAGGTTCTGGAAATAATGGGAAATACTGAACCCATTGATGATAAGTGGCGGGAGGATATTGCTGCCTATTTGCAATATGCCCGTGAAAATCCTAAATTTCTTGAAAATTATGAACTAATAATGCCACACCAGATATTTCAGCGTATATATCAATATATAATGTACCGTCAGTTGGAAAAACTCAGTGATTACAGCCTGGATGATTTGCTGATTTATACAGATATATCCACGGAATATATTTTTATAGCAGCAGCCATTACGGGTGATTTGCCTGAAGCCATACGCCGCTGGTCAGAGCAGATAGAATACTGCCCGGAAAATGTGGCGATGCTCTTGAAAATGTAGTTTTATCCGATATTAACGGGTAAAAAAATCAGGCCAGTTACTCATAGCTTTTGGGGTATTTGGCCTGTTTTATGTTTGTTAAGTAAAATATATTGGATTTATGATGTTTACATATAATGTTGATTCATTTTTGGAAAATGAGCTGGTGCAAATAAGGGAAATCTTCTATGATTTCATGGCTGGTTTTACAGATAAGTCTTTTTGTAAAATGCTGGGGGAGCGCAAGGAATGGCTGCCACCTGTATATATTTCAGATGAAGTGATAGTTATTCCTAAAGCTAATGGCCCCTTTGATAAGCAGCTGGGGAAATCCATTAAAAAGGGCTACAGTGTATTCATATACTATGAGGCAGTGAAGGAATATTGCTGCACATTTCATTTGGAGAATGAATATGAAAGTGCTTTAAGTATGGTGCTTGCTCATGAATTTTTTCATTCCGTGCACCGAATATGGGATGAAAAGGCCTTTTTGCAGGATGCCAGCCCCAGAACGGGAATATCTATGGAAAGAAAGCACCAGCTGACGGAGTCTTTGGCAGATTATTTTGCTTATTTCTGGCTGGAAAGTCATGAAGACAGTGATTATGCCATAGTGGCCCAGCACCGAAAAGGTCTGTGGCAGGAATATGCATCTGCTAATTGGCCTTACAGTTCTGCCTTGGTGTTTGTGAACAGCCCGGAGATATTTTTTGAGATTTTGAGGCTGCTAAAGTCTAATCCCGCTATGGCATATAGAAAATTGAGTAGTTGATTGGTATAATTTCAGTAAAGAATAGTAAAATCTATTAATGGCTTGGGCAGGTGACATGTATGGAAAAGACATTGGAATATTACATGGAATTGGATTATCCTGTTGAACTCAGCAAAATAAAGCCTGAAGATGGGGGCGGTTTTTTCGTGTATGTGCCTCTTTTGCCTGGTTGTATGAGTGATGGAGATACTTTGGAGGAAGCATACAGTAATATTGAAGAAGCCAAAAAAGAATGGTTTTCCAGTATGATTGAGCGAAAAATGGAAATACCTGAGCCAACATCCATGAGGTAAGTTGCGATGATTAAATGTTCCCGATACAGGGAAAATGAAACAGAAGGAGTTGTTGTTACTTTTTTAGTACATCAACTTCTTTTTTGTTATAGATTTTATTTCAAATGTATCTTTGAACGCTGTATTCGTGATAAAATAAAACGTGATTAGCAAAAACAAATTAGTAAGGAAGAACTACAATGACAGACATAGAACTGAAAAAACTTAAAGATGATTTGTGGCATGCGGCGGATGTGCTTCGCTCTGGAGCCCATCTGGCAGCTAATAAATATGGCCAGCCGATACTTGGTCTTATATTTTTGCGTTATGCTGATATTTTATTTAAACAGCATAAGCAGGAAATTCAGGCCGAGTATGATAAATTAAAAGGCGGTCGCCGGGAAAAGACTATGCGGGAGATTGCCATTGATAAATGTGGTTTTTATCTGCCAGAGAAAGCATATTATGATTCCATTAATAATGCTCCTGATGATGCGAAAAAGGCAACATTAGTAAAAGAAGCCATGGAAGCCATTGAAAAGGAAAATCCGACACTGGTAAATGTATTGCCAAAGGATGTTTATGAGCAGCTGGTGCCAGAGGAAGAGCCAGAGCTTTTATCACGTATTGTGCGAATATTTAAGGATATTCCAGAAAAATCCACATTGGATATATTTGGTGAAATCTACGAGTATTTCTTAGGAAATTTTGCTTTGGCTGAGGGTAAGGATGGTGGAACATTCTACACGCCTTCTACTGTTGTTCGCTATATGGTGGAAGTACTTGGTCCGGAGCCAGGCGGGGAGAAGAAGTTTTTAGATCCGGCCTGTGGTTCTGGTGGTATGTTTGTGCAGGCGGCCCGATATATGCACAAACATAATGCCGACAACAAAGAAATGATGAATTTTCGGTGCTATGGTGTGGAAAAAGAGCCAGATACTGTAAAACTGGCCAAAATGAACTTGATTTTGAATAATGTTAGGGGAGATATAAGAGAAGCCAATACCTTTTATTCTGACCCACATAATGCTTTTGGGGCCTTTGATTATGTAATGGCCAATCCACCTTTTAACGTTGATGAGGTAAGCTATGATCGGGTAAAAGATGATAAGCGCTTCAATACCTATGGTATCCCTCGTAAAAAAAGCAGTTCCAGTAAAAAGAATGCTGATAAAAAAGAAACTGTGCCTAATGCCAATTATTTATGGATTGGTCATTTTGCATCGGCCTTAAATGAAACAGGCAAGGCAGCTCTGGTTATGGCCAACTCAGCTTCTGATGCTTCCGGCAGCGAATATGATATTCGTAAAAATATGATTGAGGAAGGTATTATCAGTCAGATGGTGACCCTTTCCTCCAATATGTTCAATACTGTAACTTTGCCGGCAACCTTATGGTTCTTTGATAAACAAAAGGCTCACGGCGATAAAAAGGATGAAATCCTCTTTATTGATGCCCGCAATGTTTTTACACAGGTGGACAGGGCACACCGCAAGTTCAGTGATGAACAGATAAAAAATCTGGGCATTATTACCAAGCTATATAATGGGGATGAAGCCAGCTATCAGGAATTGGTGCATGAATATGAGGAAAAGTTGGCAGAAGGTGTAAGTGATTTAAATCAGCAGATAAAAGATTTTGTTCCTTACAACATCGTATTTGAGGTGGAAAATCCTGATATAGGCAAAACTGAGGAAATAACAGAAAGCTTTGCATTGGGAATAGATAAGCTGGATATAGTTCTTGTAAACCATACTGCTGAATTATTGCATAGTGAACTGGAGAAGCTAAGTAAATGCCGTAAGGAGTTTGTCAAGGCTGATAAATGGATTAATGGCAACAAGGTCAAGAAAGGTCAAAACAAGGAAGTTCAGGAGTTTAAAGACAAGATTGCCGGTGGCCTGGAGCTGGTGGATAGTGTTAAATACTATCTGAAAAACCTTCTGTGGCTTAAGGAAAAATTCCCTGAGGGGAAATATAGGGACGTAATTGGTCTTTGCAAGGCAGCCAAGCTGGATGGTGAAGATGGTATCAAAGATCAGGATTATTCCCTCAATGCCGGACGTTATGTAGGTGTAGCTGTGGATGATGATGGGCTCAGCGAGGAAGAATTTAAGGAAGAAATGCTGGGGCTTAGCCAAGAATTAAAAAAACTTCAGAATGAAAGCAATCAGTTGATGGAGGCTATTTTCAATAATATGCAGATATTGGGGATAGAGAATAAAGGATGAATTTTGAACTACTAGCTAATAATGTTGAGAAAATACACAAGGTTACAAGTTTATATGCTAAAGGTGCAGTAAATCAGCTTCTTACAATTAGAAACTGGATGATTGGTTTTTATATTGTGGAATTTGAGCAAAGTGGTAACGACAGGGCTGAATATGGGACTCAGCTTTTGACAAAGCTGTCTAAAAAAGTGGAGATAAAAGGTCTTGACAGACAGATGTTAGGAACATGCAGACTGTTTTATCAAAGGTATCCGCAGATTTGCGCGACAGTGTCACGCAAATTACGTGGTATCGATGAAATAGAGATGTTACCTAAGGAGTTTGATGCTGAAAATAGTTATCTGAAAAATGTCGAAAATCAAATCTGCGATACAGCGTCACGCAAATTTGAAATGCCCCCAGATGTATTGATAAGCCGATTATCGTTCTCACATTTAAGAGAGATATTGCCTATTGATGACCCTCTTGAACGGTTCTTTTATGAGGTAGAATGTATAAAGGGGACATGGAGCGTCAGAGAACTTCGTAGACAGATTAGCTCAAAACTCTTTTTCCGGGCAGGTATCAGCAAAAAGCCAGAATTGTTGCTAAGGCAGGTAGATAGTGAGGATTTTAGTAAGTCATTGACAGTAAAAAATATCTATTCACTGGAATTTCTCGGGCTGGATGGCAAGGAGGCTGTTACAGAATCTGATTTAGAAGAAGCCATTATGGAGCATTTGCAGGAGTTTCTGCTGGAAATGGGAAAAGGATTTTGTTTTGAAGCACGCCAGAAAAGAATCGTTATAGATGATGAGTATTATTTTATAGATCTTGTTCTGTACAATCGTTTGTTACACTGCAATGTAATTGTTGAATTAAAGGTAGATAAGTTTCGCTATGAGCATTTTGGACAGCTTAATTCCTATGTGTCATATTACAAGGAATGTGAAATGACTGAGGGAGATAATCCACCTATCGGGATTCTTTTGTGTACCGAAAAGGGAGAAAAGATGGTAGAGTATGTCCTTAATGGTGTGGATGAACAGATTTTTGTTTCTACATATATGTTGCATTTGCCAGATAAAAAACAGTTGGAAGAGTTCCTGTTGGCTGAATTGAAGGAACTTGGAGTATGATAAGTATGAACTATTGTTTCATGGAATGCCAGACGTTATGTAGGTGTAGCTGTTGAAGATGATGGCCTTAGCGAGGAAGAATTTAAGGAAGAGATTCTGGGGCTTAATAAGGAATTGTATCAGTTACAGCAAGAAAGTAATAAATTGATGGATAGTATAGTTGGTAGTTTAAAGGAATTGGGAATATGAATTGGCATGAAACTATTTTGGGTAAAAATATCACTACCAAGAAAGGTTTTGCGTTTAAAAGTACAAAATACGTTGATAGTGGTGTGCCTATTGTCAGAGTATCAGATTTTACATCAGATAGTATTTCTGCAAATGATTTAAAATATTATCCAAAAGAAGAAAAGTATACTTATCTGGATTATGAGTTGCACTATAAAGATATAATTATTCAGACGGTTGGTTCTTGGCCTAATAATCCGGATTCTGTTGTAGGAAAGGTCGTAAGAGTTCCTTATGAGTTGAATAATGCTCTATTAAACCAAAATGCTGTCAAAATAATACCAAATGAAGGTATGGACAATGACTTTCTGTATTATAGGTTAAAGTCAAGTGATTTTTCGGGCCATGTTGTAGGACAAGCGAGAGGTGCAGCTAATCAAGCAAGTATAACCTTGGAAACGATAAAGTCGTTTAAGTTTTTTATTCCCAACTATAATGTGCAAATTAAAATAGGAAAAGTTATATCACAATATGATAGACTGCTCGAAACCAACAAAAAACGTATCAAAATCCTTGAGCAAATGGCTGAAAACCTGTACAAGGAATGGTTTGTGCGGTTTAGGTTTCCAGGGCATGAAAAGGCTGAATTTGTGGATGGTGTGCCAAAGGGATGGAAGGTTTGCAAGTTAAAAGATATTATAAAATTCAATCCTAAATATGATTTTAAACAACAATATAGCTATATAAATATTCCAATGGCTGCATTAAGTACATTTGGAATGTCTATTGATAAATCACAGATAACAATAGAGGAAAAAAGCTCGGGTACTCATTTCGTAAATGGAGATGTACTTTTTGCAAAAATAACCCCTTGTTTGGAGAATGGCAAGACAGGATTGGTTAATTGCTTGAATGACGATGAAGTTGGGACAGGTTCGACAGAGTTTATTGTTATGCATGGTGTTAAAGTGGACTCTTTCTTCACTTATTGTATTGCTAGAGATGAATTGTTTAGAAAACAAGCCATAAATAGCATGAATGGTGCAGATGGTAGACAACGAGCAGATTTGGCATTCATAAAAAAAATAAAATGGTTGCTGCCAAGTGATGAATTGCTAGTGAGATTTAAACGATTTACGGATAGTGTTATCAAACAGATTGAGATGTTTAACAAACAAAATCAAAATCTTATCAAACAGAGGGATTATTTGCTTCCTCGTCTAATGAGTGGAAAACTACAGGTATGACCTCACCCGCCCTACGGGCACCCTCCCCACGGGGGATGGCTTAGAATACGAAAGGAGATAGAGCCATGGGCAGCTTTATTTCAGAGGATGATATTGAGCAGGCGATACTGGCAAAACTTCAAGAACCATCATTTAAGTACGACATTTTAAAGTGTGATCCGGACCCGGCCAAAAGAGAAGATTTAAACGATGGCACTGGGCGCACCTCCAAGAGCCAGTGTGTATTGCCAGAGGTGATGCGCACAGCTATTTTTCGCCTGAATCCAAATATTGATGCGGATATTTTAAATAATATAATCCGTGAATTATGTCAGGATTATTCTGCCAAGGATATTGCAACAGCCAATTATGAGCTGTATCGTAAAATCCGTAATGGTATCAAGGTTAATGTCAGACGGAATGGCAAGGCTGATTTTGATTTCGTGAAGCTGGTGGATTTTCGCCAGCCGGAAAATAATACTTTTACTGCTGTTTCCCAGATGTGGATTATGGGCAATGTGTACTGGCGAAGGCCCGACGTGCTGGTTTTTGTTAATGGTATGCCAATGGTGTTCATTGAGCTGAAAAACAGCATTGTAAAGGTGAAGGAAGCATATAATGATAATCTCACCAATTACAAGAAGGACATTCCAAATCTTTTCGCCTTTAATCAGATTTGTGTGCTGTCCAATGGCATAGAAACACGGCTGGGGGCATATTGTGCTACCTATGAGTATTTCTTTGAATGGCTGAAGGTGGAGTCGGAAAAGGAAAAGGTAGACCGTAACGAATTAAAAGAAGTTTCAAAGGCAGAGAACAGCTCCATAAAGTATTTTATTGAGGGATTGCTGAATAAAAGTAATCTTGTTGATTATATTGAGAACTTCATTCTGTTTCAGAATGGCGGTAATAAGATTATCGCCAAGAACCATCAATATTTAGGAGTAAACAATCTGATAGAGGCACTAAAGAATCGTCAGGATTTACAGGGAAAGCTTGGCGTTTTTTGGCATACCCAGGGTAGTGGAAAGTCCTTCTCCATGGTTATGTTTGTCCGCAAGGTGAGGAAGACTATGGAGGGGAATTTCACCTTCCTGATAATTACTGACCGTGAGGACCTTGATAATCAGATTGTAAAGAACTTCATTCGTACAGAAGTAATTGGTAAAAATGAAGAATGCCAGCCAAAGAATGGAAAGCAGCTACGGGAATATTTGACCGGCAACAAGCCAATTATTTTTACTATGATACATAAGTTCAAATATGATAAGGGAAAGAAATACCCCGTATTGTCCGAGCGTAATGATATTATTGTTATCGTGGATGAAGCACATCGCACCCAGTACAAGACTCTGGCAGAAAATATGCATACTGGTCTGCCTAATGCAAATTATGTAGCTTTTACAGGTACTCCGCTGTTGGGAAGCAAGAGGCTAACCAATCAGTGGTTTGGTAATTATGTATCCGAGTATAATTTTGCTCAGTCTGTAGAGGATGGTTCTACGGTGCCGTTGTTTTACTCCAAACCAGTACCAGAGGTGTGTCTGCAAAATGATTTCCTGGATGATGATGTGGTAAACATTATCGAAGAAGAAAATCTTAATGATGAGGAACAGCGACTGTTGGAAAATTCTTCTTCAAGAATTTTGGAAGTAATCAAGCGGGAGGACCGTCTTAATAAGATTGCGGCCCATATTGCTTATCATTTTCCGCGTCGGGGATTTCTTGGCAAGGGTATGGTAGTGTCGGTAGATAAGTACACGGCAGTGCAGATGTATGACAAAGTACAACGCTATTGGTCCGAGGAAAAGAAAAAGCTAATTCAGGAACGCAACAGAGCAGCTACTAAAGCAAAACAAGATGAAATAACCGGGATTATTGATTATATGAATAAGGCCGAAATGGCGGTGGTTATTTCTGAGGAAGCTGGTGAGGAAGAAAAATTCAGTGCAAAGGGGCTGGACATAAA
Organism: Anaerovibrio lipolyticus DSM 3074; assembly: GCF_900141865.1. GTDB lineage: Bacteria > Bacillota > Negativicutes > Selenomonadales > Selenomonadaceae > Anaerovibrio > Anaerovibrio lipolyticus. Next base: position 55,110 of record NZ_FQYW01000012.1, read on the forward strand.
AAAACATCGGGACAAAATGAATTATATTTCTCCTGAAGGCGAGGACATAGAGGATAGGTTTAAACGCCCGGACAGCAATTTACAGTTGGTGTTCGTGTGTGCTATGTGGCTCACTGGTTTTGATGTGCCAAGCATGTCTACCTTGTATTTGGACAAGCCAATGAAGGCTCATACATTAATGCAGGGGATTGCCAGAGCAAATCGGACTTTTCCGGGCAAGCAGTGCGGAATGATTGTAGATTATGTAAATGTATTCAAATACATGAAAAAAGCTCTGCGTGATTATGCTGTTGGGGATAATGATGATGAGTTCCCTGTGAAAAATATGGAGGAACTCTTAAAATATCTGGACGATGCTGTTAAAGAAGCCAAGGCATTTCTGTTGGGACTAGGTATAGATATTGATGACATATTGAGGGAAAGTACCCTGTTTGATCAGTTGGAAGAATTGCGGGAGGCCTATAATATCATTGTTGATAAGGACGAGTATAAGGATAAGTTCAATGTTATTGTTAATACATTGGTTAATCTTTATGAGAGTGCCAAGCCAGAGATTTTCAAATATAACTGGCCGCACGCGGAGGCTTATTCTGCGTTGTGTTATCTTCACGGGCTGTACCATAATCTAATTGATGATGAGAAAATTAATCGTGCCCGTATGAGAATGGCAGCTCTGCTTGATGATAGTGTGATAGCTGCTAACCCAATTCAGGGGATTAAGGAAGGTGTTGCCATATATAAAACCAAAGTTATTGATTTGTCGAAAATTGATGCTGAGGAGTTAAAAGCTGAGTTTAAGCAGGCCAAATATCGGTCGGTGGAAATTGACGATATGAAGTCATTTATTGAGCGGGCTTTGGTTCAGATGTTGAAGCGAAATTGTACTCGCCGAAATTTCTCTGAACGATATAGAAATATAATTGATCAATATAACGCAGGCAGTGCTGATAATGAACACTATTATGAAGAATTGGTGAAGCTGTTAGCGGATATGCAGGAGGAAGATTCCAGAGCCAGCCGTGAGGGGCTTACAGATGAAGAACTGGAGATTTATGACCTGTTGATGGCAGACAAGAAGCTCACCAAGACCGAGGAACAAAAGGTTAAACTTTCGGCCAAGCGTTTGTATGAGAAGCTGCGGGATAACAAACAGGATATTTTCGTGGTGGACTGGTACAAGGATGAACAGCCTCGTTCCAGAGTAAAGTCGGCTATAGAGGAAGTTTTGGACGAAGACTTACCAGATAGCTATGACAAAGAATTTTTTGAGCTGAAAACAAATCTGCTAATGGCCCATTTTATGGATATGGCCGTGCAGGGATATGGTTGGATAAGATAGAAAAGGATAATTATGGATTTATTTGATTTTGAGCATGACCCCAAGGATGTGAAGATGGGGTTTCGGCTGGTTCGGCTGGAAGTATATAATTGGGGTACCTTTGATGGGAAGATTTGGGCCATGGATTTGGATGGGGAAACATCACTTTTGACAGGTGATGTAGGCTCCGGCAAATCTACTCTGGTGGATGCACTGATTACTCTGTTGGTGCCACCTAAAAAGGTTACCTACAACAAGGCGGCGGATGCCAGTGCCAGAGAGCGCAGCCTTAATTCTTATATCAGGGGCTATTATGCCCAGAAAAGGTCTGAGGACGGCATTGGCCAGCCCGAGGCCCTTCGTGACAGAAACCAGTACAGCGTTGTACTGGCTGTTTTTGGTGACGAAAATTTGGGAGCCAGAGTGACTTTGGCTCAGGTTTTCTGGTACAAGGATGAAACGGGAAGCCCGGATAGGTTCTTTGTGTTGGGTGAAAAGACTCTTACCATTGAAAATCACTTCAGCAACTTTGGAAGCGATATCAGAAGCCTGAGAAAGCGCCTCAGCAATGATGTCTATATCCATATTTATGATGATTACCCAAAATATGCGGAGGATTTTCGCCGTCGCTTTGGCATCAGCTCCTTGCAGGCCATGGATCTTTTCCAGCAGACTATTTCCATGAAGAAGGTGGATTCCCTCACCAGCTTCGTGCGCCAAAATATGCTGGAGCAGCCTGGAACAGAGGATGATGTACAGCGTCTTTTGGAGCATTTTCATGACCTGGACACCGCCCATAGTGCGGTGGTAAGGGCAAGAAGGCAGGAGGAAATGCTGTTGCCTCTTACTGCCCTTGGGGAAAGCTATTTTGATGCTCATAGCCGTCAGGTGGTTATTGAACAGATGGAAGGGGCCCTGTCAGCTTGGTTTGCCAAGGAGGACAAGGAGCTTAGGGAAAAAGCTCTGTCAAATTTGGAAAATAATCTTGCACAGGTAAAAAAAGACCATGAATCCATTATGGAGCAAAAGCAAACCAATGAGGAATCCATTGAGGATGTACAGCGTCAGCTTTACCAAAATGGTGGTGACAAGGTTTCCGTTACTGAAGAAAAGCTGGATAATGCCAACAAGGCTCTGGAGGCCTGCTTAAAGCAGCGTCAGCAGTATGAGGAAAATGCTAAGGGGCTGTCATTGGAAGTGCCAGATACCTTGACGTCCTTTAAGGAAAATCTTGAAAAGCTCATAGCTCTGGATAAAGAGGAGAAGCAACGGGAGCTGGATATTGCTGATGCCCAAAGCGACAATGACAGCGAGATTAAGGCCCTTAATAATTCCATAGCAATGGTGGAAAATGAGCTGAGTTCCCTGCGTTCCCGCAAATCCAGTATTTCTGCCGATTACATAGACCTTCGGCAGCAGATCTGTCAGGACTTGGATTTGGCAGAAAGCGAGCTTCCATTTGCAGGAGAGCTTATGCAGGTGGCCGAAGGCGAGGAACAGTGGGAGGGTGCCCTGGAGCGTCTTCTTCACGGCTTCGGTATGTCCTTATTGGTGCCTAAGCTTCATTATGGTGAAATCATTCAGTGGATGGAGAAGCATAAGGTCAAGCAGCGGGTGGTGTACTACAGCTGTGAGGAATATGTGGATCCTGTTAATTTTGAGGATTTGTCTGAGGATGCGGCCTGTGCCAAGCTGGACATTCGTCAGGATTCCCCGTTTAAAAAATGGCTTATGAGGGAGCTTTATCAGCGGTATAGCCATACTTGCTGTGAAACCTTCAAGGATTTTCAACGGGAAAAATTTGCCATTACCATAAAGGGGCAGATAAAGACCCAGGGGCGGCGTCACGAAAAAGATGACCGCTACGATTTAAATGATCGTCGCCGTTATGTGCTGGGCTTTTCCAACTTGAAGAAAATTCAGGCCCTGGAATCTGAGCTGGAGGATTTGCAGGAGGCTGTAAAGGAAGCAAGGCGCACTGAAGGACGGTTGAAGCGTCAAAACGGGGAGTGTCGCAAGAAACAGCTTTATATAAATAACCTTCAGCTGTTTAAGGATTTCACTCTTTTGGACAGGGTAACCCTTGAAAAGGAAGTGGCTGAAAAAAAGCAGCTTTTGTCTGGGCTTCAGGAGGAAAATGCCGTTTACATGAGGCTGGAAAAGCAGCTTTCCCAGCTAAAGGCTGAGCGGAAGGATATTGATTTACAGCTACAGCGGATTGTTGTTTCGTTAAATAACATAAATTATGGCATTAAAAGCAATAAACAGGGGATAGAGGCAGATGAGGCCCGTTTGGAGCAAATCAGCGAGGAAGAACAGCTGCGTATATTCCCAAGAATTTCTGAAAGAGCAGCCCAGGTATTTGGAGAAAAGCATCTTTCCCTTGATAACCAGAGTGAGCTGAAGGAAAAGCTGGGGGCAAATCTGCGGGCTGAACGGGAGATGTCTGTTCGTTCCAAGGAGGAAAAAGGACAGCAGCTGGTAGTTATGATGCAGCGATTTAAGGCAGCTTTCCCTGAATTTGGGGATGAGCTGGCAGCAGCCACTGAAGGCCTTAATGATTATCGTCAGCTTCTTACAAAGCTCCAGACTGATGCATTGCCACGCTTTGAAGACAAATTCCGTCAGCTTCTTCGTGAAAATACCATTAACAGAATTGCCCTCTTTAGGGAAAAGCTGAACAATGTGTGCGATGTAATAAAGGAACGCATCGAGATGATTAATCATTCTCTGGCGGAAATTGATTACAGCGAGGGGCGTTATATTCAGATTGAATGCGACAATGTGGCAGACAATGATATAAAGGATTTCCGTAATCAGCTTCGCTCCTGTGTCAGTGGTTATTCAGAGGGGGATGAGAATGAAGCATATTCGGAAGAAAAATTCCGTCAGGTGGAAAAGATTATTGAACGCTTTAGGGGGCGGCCTGAGTGTGCTGAGGCTGATAAGCGATGGACTGCCAGAGTTACAGATGTAAGAAACTGGTTTAGCTTTGCAGCTTCAGAGCGCTGGCGGGAAACTGGAGAAGAATATGAACACTATACCGATTCCGGCGGCAAATCCGGCGGTCAGAAGGAAAAACTGGCCTATACCATATTGGCTGCCAGTCTTGTTTATAACTTCGGCCTTGAAAGCAAGCACAAGAAAATAAACAGCTTCCGTTTTGTGGTGATTGATGAGGCTTTTTTAAAGAGCTCTGATGAATCAGCCAGATTTGGGTTGGAGCTTTTCCGTAAAATGGATTTACAGCTGTTGGTGGTAACTCCATTGCTAAAAATTGGTACAATAGAGCCTTATGTGTCCCATGTAGGATTTGTGTACCAGAATGACCAGAAGCATAAATCATATTTGAGAAATCTGTCCATAAAGCAGCTTCAGGCCCAGCGGGAAGAATACGCCAGGGGGTAAATTTGCCTTTGGAGGCTTCAAAAGGTATAATAAGTCTGTTGAGTAATATGATTTAGGTGATTTTTTTAATGCAGATTTTCAGTAAATTTAGTGATATAAAGACCTTCCTGAAGGGCCAGAGGACAGCTATTGCTCTTGGGACTTTTGACGGGGTTCACATTGGACATCAGAGTATTATCCGTCAGGCCATGGGGCTGGCCAAGAAGCATGGCCTTCTTAGTGTGGTGTTTACCTTTAGTAATCATCCATTGTCCGTGGTGGCTCCTGAAAGGGTGCCGGTGCAGATAGGCGATAATATCTCCAAGGCGGCATTTCTTGAGGAAATGGGCGTGGATTTATTGCTTAATGTGGCTTTTTCCGAGAAGCTATCCAGGCAGACTCCGGAAGAATTTTTGGAACGTCTGAAGGATTGCTGTAATGCCAAATTCGTGGTTACGGGTCCTAACTTTACCTTTGGGTACAAGGGCAAGGGAAATACCCGTATGCTGGGCCGAGTGGCCAGCTCCTATGGATTTAAGGCTGAGATTGGTGAGGCCATCCAGCTTAATGGCCGCATGGTAAGCTCCACCCGAATTCGGGGCCTTATTGAAGAAGGGGATTTGGAGCTAACCAATGAATACCTTGGCCGACCATTTAGCTTTGGTGGCCGTGTTATTCACGGCGATCAGCGTGGACGAACCATTGGCTTTCCTACAGCTAATCTTGCCATTCCCGACAAGCGGGCCATGCTCCCTAACGGGGCTTATGGAGTGTATGTGCTGATGAATGGTGAAAAGCACAAGGGTATTGCCAATGTGGGAAACAACCCGACCTTTGAAGGGTGTAATCGCCGTTTGGAGGTTCATGTGCTGGATTTTAAGGGAGATTTATACAACAAGCCTCTCACAGTGCAGTTTGTAAAAAAGCTGCGGGATGAGAAAAAATTTAGCGGCATTGAGGCCTTGGTAAAACAGCTTCGTGCAGACGAAGAAAAGGCAAGACAGATTCTTTAAAAAGGTAGTGCTTTTACATATAATGGACAGACGTAGTTTTATAAAGAAGTCAGTGGGTCTGGCACTGGGGCTTAGCTTACTGTCCCTGCCCGAGTTGGCCTCCAAGGCTTCGGCGGCCACCAAGTGGGGGAAGACCCGTTTTCGTATAGAGGAAAATGATTTTTGGTTCGCTGAGGAACCATCCAGAAGAAGAGAAACCAATAGAATAATTGTTCATCATACAGGAACATCCCAGGATCGTGATATGTCAGCGGAGCAAATCCATCGCTTGCACCGTGACAGCTTTGGCTGGGCTGGTATAGGATATCATTACGTCATCAGAAAAAATGGCACCATTGAACGGGGCCGCGGATGGAATATGATAGGTGCCCATGCCAGTGGCAATAACAGCGATTCTGTGGGAATTTGTGTAGCCGGCAATTTCAACGTTGGTTCACCAACGGACGCCCAGATAAGATCTTTAACGAATCTCTTAACAACTCTTTGTGGTGTATATAATCTTATTCCTGATGAAATGGGAGTAATTGGGCATAGGGATGTCAATTCCACCTCCTGCCCGGGAGATATGCTTTACGCTATGCTGCCACAGGTGCGTAAGCGGGTAATGAAAAATATGGGGCTGGATTTACCAGAGGATGAATAAATTATCCTTTACAAAGTAATAGGCCTATAGTATAATTCTAAAAGTGTTCGCTAAGGACATAATATTTATCCCTTGCTAAGACATGGACGACTCCGACCTTGCCTCAGCTTGTGGAACTTTTAAACAATAGGAGGAATTTTCAATGTTAACTAACGAAGCAAAGCAGGAAATCATGCAGAAGTATGCAGTTCATGAGGGCGACACTGGATCCCCAGAGGTTCAGATTGCTGTTCTCACTGCTCGTATTTCTTACCTCACTGAGCATCTCAAGGAGCACAAGAAGGATCATCATTCCCGTCGCGGTCTTCTGAAGATGGTTGGTCATCGTCGTCGCCTGCTGGCATACCTGAACAAGAAGGATATCGAGCGTTATCGTGCAATCGTATCCAAGCTTGGTCTCCGTAAGTAATTTAATATTAGTTTCGGACCTGAGGGACTCCATTTTGGGGTCCCTTTTTGCTTAGGGAAAAACTAAAAATTAAGTAGCTATTTTTGTCAACAATATGTTATACTATCAAGGTTAAAAGGTATAAAGAAGATTATAGGAGGAAAAACTTAATGCAGAGTTTTGAGATGCAGTTAGGCGGCCGCACATTTACTGTTGAGACCGGAAAAATGGCTAAGCAGGCAAATGGTGCTGTTTTGGTGCGCTATGGTGAGACTGTTGTTTTGGTTACAGCTACGGCTTCTGATGAGCCAAGAGAGGGTGTTGATTTCTTCCCTCTGACTGTAGATTATGAAGAAAAGATGTACGCCGTTGGTAAGATTCCAGGCGGTTTTATAAAGAGAGAGGGGCGTCCAGGGGAGTCTGCTATTCTTTGCAGCCGTCTCATTGACCGTCCTATCCGTCCTCTGTTCCCAGAGGGCTATCGTAATGATGTTCAGATTGTAGCTACAGTTATGTCTGTAGAGCATGACAACGCTCCAGAGATTGCGGCTATGATTGGTGCATCCTGTGCTCTGACAATTTCCGATATTCCTTTCCTTGGTCCAATAGCTGGTGTTCGTGTTGGTCGCGTTGATGGACAGTTTATTATCAACCCTAATGTTGAGCAGCGTGAGGTTTCTGACCTTAATCTGACCATTGCCGGCTCCCGTGATGCGGTAATGATGGTTGAGGCTGGTGCCAATGAGCTTCCGGAAGAAGTTATTTTGGAGGCTATCCTCTTTGGTCATGAGGAAATCAAGAAGATCGTTGCTTTCCAGGATGAGATTCAGAAGGCTTGTGGCAAGGAGAAGCGTGAGGTTAAGCTCTTTGCTGTTCCGGAGGAGCTGGAAACGGCTATTCGTGAGTACGCTACTGATAAGCTGGATCAGGCTGTCCGTAACCCTGATAAGCTGGCTCGTGATGAGGATATTTCCAATGTTAAGGCTGAAGCTATGGAGCATTTCCTTGAGCTTTATCCTGATGCCATCAAGGAAATTCCATATATGCTTCACAAAATCGTTAAGGAAATCGTACGCCGTATGATTACCAAGGAGAAGATTCGTCCAGACGGTCGTGAGGTTGAGGAGGTTCGTCCTGTAAGCTGTGAAGTTGGCATTTTGCCTCGTCCACATGGTTCTGGCCTCTTTACCCGTGGTCAGACCCAGGTTCTCACAGTTACTACCTTGGGTTCTCTTGGTGATGAGCAGGTTCTTGACGGCCTCGGCGTTGAGACTTCCAAGCACTACATTCATCAGTACAACTTCCCTGGCTATTCTGTAGGTGAGGCTCGTCCTGTTCGTGGTCCTGGACGTCGTGAAATCGGTCATGGCGCTTTGGCTGAGAGAGCTTTGGTTCCGGTTATTCCTTCCATTGAGGAATTCCCATATACTATTCGCATGGTATCCGAGATTTTGGAGTCCAACGGCTCCAGCTCTATGGGTTCCGTTTGCGGCAGCACCCTTTCTCTGATGCACGCAGGTGTTCCTATTAAGCGTCCTGTATCCGGTGTGGCTATGGGTCTGGTTAAGGATGGGGATGATTACACTATTCTCACCGATATTCAGGGTATGGAAGATGCTCTGGGCGATATGGACTTTAAGGTTGCTGGTACTACTGAGGGCGTAACTGCAATTCAGATGGATATCAAGATTAAGGGCATCTCCCGTGAGATTCTTTCCGCTGCTCTTGCACAGGCAAAGCGCGGTCGTGCCTTTATTCTCGGCAAGATGCTGGAGTGCATTGCTGAGCCTAACAAGGAGCTGAGCAAGTATGCTCCTCGCGTAACCACTATGCAGATTAAGCCAGACAAGATTCGTGAGGTTATTGGACCTGGCGGAAAGGTAATCAAGAAGATTATCGAGGACTGCGGTGTTCAGATTGATATTGATGATGACGGTACCGTTCGCATTTCTGCTACCAGCGTTGAGGCTTCTGAGGCAGCTATTGCCTGCATCAACGAAATCGTCAAGGAAGTAGAGGTAGGCGAGGTATATAAGGGTAAGGTTACCCGTATTATGAATTTCGGTGCCTTTGTAGAGCTGTTGCCAGGCCGTGAGGGCCTGTGCCACATTTCTCAGCTTGACAAGAAGCGCGTTGAGAAGGTTGAAGATGTTGTCAACGTTGGCGATGAGCTGGAAGTTAAGGTAACTGAGATTGACCAGAAGGGCCGTGTAAACGTATCCCATAAGGTTCTCCTGTAAAATATTTATGCCCGCTTTGCTTTTGGTGAGGCGGGCATTATCTTATTTTTTGGAGTTTTAGATATGAGAGAAAGAAAGAAGACAGTTTCCGAGCTGTTACGAAGATACTTGCTTTATACTTTGGGTATTATTCTGATGGCTTGCGGTATAGCTGTTCTGATTAAGGCGGAAATGGGCGTGGCCCCTATGGTTACCATGCCTTATACTATATGGTTAATTGCAGATGTATTTACAGTAGGAGCCTGGATAGGTCTGTTTAATTTTGCCGGTCTTATGGGTCAGCTTATTATTCGCAGAGGGCGGGTAAAGAAAAAGGCAGTGATAATGCAAATTATCACGGCTTTGGCTCTGGGAATATTTACGGATATGGCCCTAAATACCCTGGCTGGCTTTAATCCTATGTCCCATTCCAGCAGAGCTGTTACCTGCTTTTTCAGCAGTGTACTGATGGCCAGCAGCCTTTATTGCTGCGTAATATCCAGTGTGGCCTTACTGCCGATAGATTCTCTGCTGAGACTTTTGGGGGCAATTTACCATAAGAAATTTTCCACCATGAGATGGATTTCTGACATAACCCTGTCTCTGTTCTCCGCTGTTTTGGGCCTTGTGTTTTTGGGTAATCTTGGAGGCGTCCGTGAAGGAACCCTTATCGTGGCCGTATTCACTGGCGTTATTCTAAAGCTGCTCATGAAATATCTGCGTTGGTTTACTTACATTTTGTTGCCGGAGAATCGTGTAGATGATATTTCCTCTGTTATTGATGATGATATTAACGAGAAGCATTTTGTACTGACTGTATCCCATGAATATGGCAGTGGTGGGCATTCTATAGCAAGACGTATTGCTCACGAGCTAAATCTTCCTTATTATGATAGTGATATTATCCAGATGGCTGCAGAGGATAGTGAATTTGCATATAAATATCTGGAGGAACACGGTGACAAGGTTACTTCCAATGCCCTATACAGCTTGTACGAATGGTATACCTCTGCCTATGACAAGGATGAGGAGCTTACACAGGAGCAGGTGTATAAAATTGAGGCCCAGGTTATCCAGGAAATTGCTTCCAAGGATTCATGCGTTATTGTGGGGCGCCTGGCCAACTATGTGTTGCAGAATCATAAAAATTCTTTGCACATTTTCATTACTGCTGACGAGATTGAACGGACCAAACGTGTTATGCGCAAGGCAAAAATTGATCATCAGCAGGCAGTGGAACAGATAAAGAAGCACGCCAAGCTGAGAGAGGAACATTGTCGTAAATTTTCTGATGCTCAATATGGTATTGGCGCCAGCTATGATATTACAATCAAGTCCAGTAAATACGGTGTGGATAGAACAGCTGCTATTCTGCTTCAGCTGATTAAAGAGTTTAGGCTCATCCAATTTTAAGTATGTTTGAGGTGATTATATGAGATTATCGAGTAAGGGCCGTTATGGTGTAATTGCTATGCACGAATTAGCTATGGCGTATGGTAAGGGCTCCATTACGGTTAAGACTATTGCCGAGAATCAGGGCATCTCTGACAATTACCTGGAACAGCTTATGGGGGCATTGAAGAAAGCTGGCTTTGTAAAAAGCGTTCGTGGTGCCCAGGGTGGCTATATGCTGGCCAAGGCTCCAGAGGATATAACCATAGGTGAGATTATTGTCACTATGGAGGGGCCTGTTATTTTTGCCGACTGTATGCTGGCTCCCTGTGAAAAGGCAGAGGGCTGTGGTCGCAGAAATGTTTGGTCGCATATAAGTGATAAGGTAAATGATGTGCTTAACTCCATAACTTTGGCTGACCTTGTAAGGGAAAGCAATGGGTAAATATTACAATTGGGACTCGCATTGTCAATGCGGGTCCGTTTCTTTATTTTTGTTTATTTTCAAAAAATAGAATTGTTGCTATTGAGTATAAAAACTTAACCATGTATAATATAGTAGAGTTTTTGTGTAGGAGGTTAGAACATGCTGGGAGATATTCTTAGGAGAGAACGAGAAAAGCAAGGACTAACGATTAAAGATATCGAGAATGAGACCAGTATCAGGTCTTTATATATTGAAGCAATAGAGAAGGGTGACTATGATCACCTGCCAAGTGATGTATATACAAAGGGCTTTATACGCAATTATGCCAAGGCCCTGAATATGGACAGTGCTCCATTATTACAGCAGTTTAATTCCGAGAGAAATATTGATGTTCCTGTTCAGCCAGTTGACCAGCGCCCTCAGGAGACTTACTATGATGATGTGCCACAGCGCACCATTACTGTAAAATCTTCTTCATATTCTGCTTCTGGCAGCGAGGGGGGCAATCTATTTTCTTCCGGCAATGATTATCGTGAGCGCACCGAGGAAAAGGGTGGCTCCAGAAAATTCATGATTCTTCTGGCTATGATGGTTGTGTTCTTGGGCGGTGTATATTATGCCTTCAGTGACGACCCGGCTCAGGAGAAGTCAAAGCCTACTGTAAAGACAGAAAAGGTTGTGGACAAGAAGCAGGAGCAACCACCTGTTGTTGAAAAGAAGTATGATTCCGTTGAGGTTTCTGCCAAGTTTACCGATCCATGCTGGATTTCAGTTAAGATTGACGGCAAGGAAGTATTTGAAGGCACTGTGGATAGTGGCAAGGAGATGTCCTGGAAGGGTAATGACAAGGTTGAGCTTATTGCTGGTAATGCCGGAGCTATCGAGCTTACTTGGAACGGAAAGAGTCTGGGTGTTCTTGGTAGCAAGGGACAGGTCGTGGAGCGCCTTATGACCAAGGAGAGTGATGGTGCCAAGGCTGATACTTCTAAGTCAAATAAGAGTGCCAAATAATTCAAGTTGTTGATGGTGTGATTTAATGAGCTTTTTACCAATATCAAAAGAGGATATGGAAATTCGGGGCTGGCAACAGCTGGATTTTGTCTTTGTATCTGGTGATGCCTATGTGGATGATCCCAGCTTTGGCCCGGCCATATTATGTCGTCTGTTGGAAAAGCATGGATATAAGGTGGGGATTATCCCACAGCCGGATTGGCACAATATCAAAGATTTTGCCCGCCTTGGGAAACCTAGGCTGGGCTTTCTTGTTTCAAGTGGAAACCTGGATTCACAGCTGAATAGATTTACTGCGGCCAAAAAGGTTCGCCATCAGGATGCCTATTCTCCTGGAGGTAAGGCTGGTCATCGCCCGGAAAGGGCTGTGGTGGTGTATACCCAGATGCTGAGAAGGTGCTGGGGAAATGAGGTTCCGATTATTATTGGTGGCATTGAAGCCAGCCTTAGGCGTTTTGCCCATTATGATTACTGGGGGGATCAGATTTGCCAGTCAATTTTGGCGGAGAGCGGTGCTGACATTCTGGTATATGGCATGGGTGAAAAACAGCTTATAGATATAGCTGCACAGCTCCATCAAGGCGTTGAAATACAGAATATTCAGGATGTTCAGGGTACCTGCTTTAGGGTGCCCAATTTTGACTATATTTGGGATTTTACGCCAATTCCTTCCTATGACGAGGTTAGAGAAAGCAAGGAGAAGTTTGCTGAGGCATTTAAAACCGAGTATTTGGAGCAGGATGCTTTTAGAGGCAAAAAGCTGGCCCAGCAGAATGGTGATTGGTGTATTGTTCAGAATCCACCAGCCATGCCTCTTTCTGTGGAGGAAATGGACGAAATATATGATTTGCCCTATGAGCGCAGATGGCACCCTATTTACGACAAGGACGGGGGAGTTCCAGCCTATGCAGAGGTTAAATTCAGCATTACGGCCCATAGGGGGTGTTTTGGTGGCTGCAATTTCTGTGCTATTATTTCCCATCAGGGCAGAATTATTCAGCGTCGCAGTGATGAATCCATTATTCGCGAGGCTGAAATACTTACAAAATTGCCGGATTTCAAGGGATATATCCATGATTTAGGTGGTCCTACCGCCAATTTTCATCGCACCTCCTGTGATATGCAGCTGGAGCGGGGCACCTGTCATGGAAAGCAGTGCCTGTCCCCTGATGTGTGCCATAACCTTATTGTGGATCATAGTGGATATATGGAGCTGCTTCGTAAAGTCAGGGAAATTCCGGGTATCAAGAAGGTATTTATCCGCTCTGGGATACGCTTTGACTATTTGATGCTGGCCAAGGATGATTTTTTGCAGGAGCTCTGCGAACATCATATAAGTGGTCAGCTAAAGATTGCTCCTGAACATATATCTGACAGAGTTACCCGTATTATGGGGAAATCCTCCCGCAATATCTATGTGCGGTTTGTGGAGCGTTTTAATCGCATGAATAAAAAACTGGGTAAAAAACAGTTTTTGGTGCCCTATTTCATGTCCAGTCACCCTGGCTGTACACTGGAGGATGCCATTGAGCTGGCGGTGTTTATCAAGGAAATGGGATATCATCCGGAGCAGGTTCAGGACTTTATTCCAACTCCTGGCACCCTTTCTACCTGTATGTGGTACAGCGGCATAAATCCTATGACCGGAGAAAGGGTGTATAGTGCTAAAAAGCCTGAGGACAAGGCTATGCAGCGGGCATTGATGCAATACTGGCTTCCAAGAAATTATGACCTTGTCAAGAAGGCCTTGGAAAGGGCAAAGCGGTTTGACCTCATTGGCTATGGCCCAGATTGTCTTATTCGTCCTGAAAAGGGCGGTAAAGCTGTATCTCATAAGGATACAATCCATAAAGGCACATTTCATAAAGAGAACAGAAATAGGAACAGCAATAAAACAAGCAATAAAAATGGTAATTCACGTAAGGTTAGAAGGAAGGTGCAGTAATGCTTTGCCCATTTTGTAATAAAGAGGATAGCAGGGTAATAGATTCCAGAGCAGTGGATGATGGTCGTGCTATCAGAAGGCGCCGTGGCTGCCCTCATTGTGGCAAAAGATTTACTACCTTCGAGACAGTGGAGCAGCTGCCCCTGATGGTTGTAAAGCATGATGGCAGTCGTCAGGTCTTTGACCGTAACAAGCTGTTGAACGGTCTTATCCGTTCCTGTGACAAGCGGGATAAATCACTGGAAAGTGTGATGATTCTTGCTCATGATATTGAGCAGGACATACATCGGGAATTTGAGCAGGAGGTTCCATCCAAGGCTATTGGTGAAATTACGTTGAAGCATCTAAAGAATTTTGACCAGGTAGCCTATATCAGATTCGCCTCCGTATATAGGAAATTCTCTGATATAAACAGCTTCCGCCATGAGCTGGATGTGCTTTTGGCAGACGATGATAAAAATGATTAAATGATTAAGATGGAGGAAAATACTTGTCCTGGAGATTGAAGGAACAGCTCAAAAATATGCTGGCAGAAGAATCTGGATACTATATTTATCACGCTGGTGGCAGAACCAGGGTGGCTTTGTTGTATCCAAATTCCTATTTTGTGGGTATGTCCAATCTGGGCCTTCATATCGTATACAGATTACTAAATCAGCGTGACGATACTGCCTGTGAGCGGGGGTTCCTGCCGGAAAAACGTCAGCAGGATGAGTATATAAAGCATAGGGTCCAGCTTATGACCATGGAAACCCAAAGTGCGGTTTCCACCTTTGATATTGTGGCCTTTGTTATGTCCTTTGAAATGGATTATTTCAACATTTTAAGGATGCTGGAGCTGGGGAAGATAAAGCTGTTGGCCACAGAGCGTGGGGAAATGGATCCCTTGGTAATTGCTGGTGGTCCTTGTGCCACCTTTAATCCCGAGCCTATGAGTCCCTTTGTGGATGCCTTTATTATCGGTGAAGGCGAGGCTGTTATGCCCACCTTTATGGATACATATAACAGGGCAAGAGGTGAGGGCTTTTCCAAGGAAGAAATCCTTTCGATTTTGGCAAAAATACCAGGAGTGTATGTGCCTTCACGCTATGAAGTAAGCTATGGACAGGATGGGTATGATACTCAGATAAAACCAGTAGCTGATGCTCCGGAAAGGATATGCCGTCAGTGGCAGGAAAACCTCGATGAATATCCTGGTGAGACGGCAATTTACACAGAAAATACGGAATTTAACCTTCATTTGGTGGAAATTGCCAGAGGCTGCGGCCGTCATTGCCGATTCTGTATGGCTGGCTATTGCTTTAGAAGACCCCGCAATCGCTCATTGGAAGCCATTGAGAAAATGCTGGTGGCGGCCAAGGAAAAGGGGCGCCGTGTAGGACTGATGGGAGCAGCAATTTCTGATTATCCTGAAATTGATCAGCTTTGTAGGGAAATCCTTGGGGATGGACTCAGTATGTCGGTGGCTTCATTTAGGGCAGATTCCGTTACCCAGGAGCTGGTGGACTCACTTGCTGCCAGTGGCTTGAAAACCTTGACCATGGCTCCAGAGGCCGGCAGTACCCGCATGAGGGCTGTTATAAATAAGGGCATTGAGGAGGAACATCTCTTGAATGCCATGAGCATGGGAATCAAGGCTGGTATACGAAATTTTAGACTGTATATTATGATTGGTCTTCCCGGAGAAGAACCATCGGATATTCAGGGCATCATAGATATGGCCGTAAAGCTGAAGGATTTTATGGAAGCAAAGGGGGCCACAGGCCGTCTTACCCTAAGCATAAACCCATTTATTCCCAAGCCCTTTACTCCCTTTCAATGGTCTCCTATGGCACCAATAAAATATATTCAGGGTGCTCTAAAGGAAATCACCAATGCTCTGAGAAAGCGGCATAATGTTGAGGTCATTGCTGAGTCCCCACGGGATGCTTATGTTCAGGCGGTCTTGGCCAGGGGAAACAGAAAAACTGGCCAATATCTTTTGGAAGCCTATGAAAATGGTGGCAGCAAGGCTATGAAATCTGTATTGAAAAGCCATAAGCTGTCTATGGAGGATTTGGTAAGTCATCCCGTATCCTTTGACAATATCCTTCCATGGGATATACTTGATATGGGCTTTACCAAGGATTATCTTAAAAAAGAATTAATAGAGTCACAGCAGGAAAAGCCAAAGCACACAATTCAGTGCTTTGATGGTTGTAAACGCTGTGGCGTCTGCAAATAGATTTACGCAAAAGCGGTGTGATATTATATGAGTTTTTCCCTTGTATCAGGCAAATTGAAGAATCTGTGGATAGGAAAATTCTCCATTTTTTCGGAGGATTTGTTTGTTCATGGTATTTCCACAAGACATGGAGGTGTCAGCAAAGGTGCCTTTGAAGCTCTGAATCTAGGTCTTCATGTGGAGGATGAGCTTAACGATGTAAGACGAAATCGGGATATATTCTTTGAAGGACTGGAGCTTCCTAAGGGACAGGGGACCACCTGTCAGCAGGTTCATGGAAGCAAGGTGGTTAAAATTACCAAAGCCCAGGCGGGCAGCGGAATGTATAATTTTGAGGAATCCATAAAGGATGCGGATGGCCTCATTACTGATGAGCCGCGTGTTCCGTTGATGCTTTTCTTTGCGGACTGTACGCCGATTCTTATAGCAGACCCCGTACAAAAGGCTATTGGTGTGGCTCATGGGGGCTGGCGAGGTACAGTGGCTTCCATAGCTGCCAGAACCGTGGAGCTGATGGTAAAGGAGTATGGTTCAAAGCCGGAGAAGCTTCTGGCGGGTATTGGACCAGCCATCGGGCCTTGCTGTTATGAAGTGGGAACGGAAGTTATAAAGCAATTTAGGGATGCTTTTCCTGATTTTTATGATAAAATAATCATTGATGAAAAGGGTGGACAGCATCTTGATTTGTGGAAGGCCAACGAGCTTCAGCTAATAAAGGCTGGACTCAAACCGGAAAATATTGATGTAGCCGGTGTGTGCACCGCCTGCAATCATCGTCAGTTTTTCTCCTATCGTGCCGACAAGGGCAGGACAGGGCGGATAGCAGCGGTGCTGTCCATAAAATAATTGCCTTCCCCTGGAGGGGAAGGGGGACCGCTCATGTAGCTTGGAGCGGTGGATGAGGTGCTTATAAAGGGTGATTAGATGATATCGGAGAAGTTGAGAGAGGTTAAGGATAATATTGAGGCAGCCAAGGCCAAAAGGAGCTTTGACAAGGCTCAGGAGGTTCTTCTGATTGCCGTTACCAAAAATCATGACATTTATGCTATGCGTGAAGCCATAGATGCTGGAATTACTGATATTGGAGAAAACCGTATCCAGGAAGCCAAGGAGAAGTTTGAAACTCTGGACAGGGATGTGACCTGGCATCTTATAGGTCATCTCCAGACTAACAAGGCCAAGCAGGCAGTTAAAATTTTTGATATAATTCATTCTGTGGACTCGTTGCATTTGGCAGAAGCCATAAATAATGCTGCTGCCAATATTGGTAAAATTCAAAAGGTTTTGGTCCAGGTGAATCTCGCCAAGGAGGCTTCCAAGTCTGGAATATATGCCGAGGATATGGAGGAGCTGCTTTATAAAGTGGATGAAATGCCGAACCTTCAGCTCATGGGACTGATGTGTATTGCTCCAAACTATGAGAATGTGGAGGATTGTCGTCCTTTATTTGCAAAAATGTACGAAATTTATAATCGCGTGAAGGAAATGAACTTCCGGACAGCGAATATAATATATTTGTCAATGGGTATGACTCATGATTATCAGATTGCTGTTGAGGAGGGCTCAAACATGGTTCGGGTTGGAACCGGAATTTTTGGGCCAAGACAGTACTGAGGTGTAGCTTGATATTTAATTGAGGAGGAACATCCTGTGGGTAAGATAGATTCTTTTTTGGAAAAGATTGGCATTAAGGACACAGATGGGGAGGAAGTGCTTTTGGATACTGTTGAGGAGGAAGAAGTGGACAGACCGGTGCCTCCGAGAGCCAAGCCTGCTGAACCTGTCAGCTTTGGTTCCCGCCGTAGTATGCATGATAGAAAGGTGATAAATATGGGGTCTGATTCTGTATCCATCCGTGAAGGAGGTGCAGCTGCCACTATGGCCAATACCATGATGAAGGTAGTTGTTATTAATCCAAAGAATATTGATGATTGTCAGCAGATTGCCAACTGCCTAAAGGAAAAGCGGCCTGTTGTGATCAATTTGGAAAATGTTGAGGAGCCTACAGCTGTCCGCATTATTGATTTTATAAGTGGAACAATCTATGCCATTGATGGTGCTGTAAATAAAATCAGTCGCAATGTATGGCTCTTTGCGCCAAAGAATGTAAATATTGCTGTAAGTCAGCAGAACCATGGCCTGAATAATATGCCATGGGAGCCAAATAACAATAATAAATGATGAATATTTTAATAAATTTAAACTAAGAAGGGCTGGTGTCTGACATGAAAATTGGATTTATCGGTGGCGGAGCAATGGGAGAGGCTCTCCTGTCCGGAGTATTGTCTAATGGTTCGTTGGCTCCAAAGGACGTATTTGTTTCAGAAATCAGGGAAGACAGATGTCAGGAGCTAAAGGATAAGCATGGCGTCAATGCTGTCACTGACAATGATTTTGTCAAAAATGCAGGGCTTGACATATTGATTTTGGCTGTTAAGCCTCAGGTAGCTACCGATGTAATGACATCATTGAAGGGCAAGGTGTCAGATGATGTTTTGGTGGGCTCCATTGTGGCAGGTCTTCCTATTAAGACCTTGGAGAAGTATTTTCCATCTAATCCTATTGTGCGCATCATGCCTAATACACCATTGGCAGTTGGCGAGGGTATGTCCGCTTATGCCAGAAATGAGCGTGCCTTCGGCAAAGCAACTGTCAAGGCCATTAGAGATATTCTCTATGCTTGTGGTCAGGCTGTTGAGGTTAAGGAAAGCATGATGGATGCGGTTACTGGACTTTCCGGCAGTGGTCCCGCTTATGGCTTCCTTATGATTGATGCTATGGCAGATGGCGGCGTGGCAGCAGGTCTTCCACGTCAGACAGCTATTTTGTTGGCAGCTCAGACATTGCTTGGAGCTGCAAAGATGGTGGTGGAAACCGGAAAGCATCCTGATGTGCTGCGTGACCAGGTTACCAGCCCAGCAGGAACAACTATTGCAGGCGTTCGTGTAATGGAACAGCAGGGGGTACGTGGTGCCCTTATTGATGCGGTACTTGCTGCTACTGAACGCTCAAAGGAATTGGGGAAATAATTTAAGGTATGGCAGGTTCTGAACAAAAAGAAAAGATTATTAGATATTATAAAGGAACTGAAGGCGCTGATACTGCTGTAAAGCTGGTAGATATGGCCGAGCAGGTAATGCGCAGTCAGAAGTTCCGTATTAGCGGTTTTTTGGACCTTTATGGCCAGGAGATTGCTGAAACTGTTGTGGCCAACTATCCAGGTATCAGATTGGAATTTAATGGCGGCTATCAGGGAGCTGAACGCCAGCGGGCCATGTTTATTGATGAAAGTTTCGGCGGGAGTCCCGGATTTGATATTGTGGTTATCAAGGCCACCTGGAATGGTGAATATGAGCATATTGGCCACCGCGATGTTCTAGGCTCTATTATGGGGCAGGGCATTGAACGGGATCGTATTGGCGATATTCTCATGGGTGGTGCCACAGCCCGTATTTTGGCAGATAAAACCATGGGGGCTTATCTCATAGATAATCTTACCCAGATTGGTCGCACCGGAGTATCCTGTGTTGAAGATGATCTGGCCAATATTACACCAAAGGAAGAGAACTGCAAGGAAATTCGGGCTACAGTTGCCTCCCTTAGAGTTGATTCCATTGCCGCCGCAGGCTATGGCTCATCCCGTAGTCGTGCCGCTTCTGATATTGCGGCAGATAAGCTGAAGCTTAATTGGCAACAGGTAAAGAATGCTTCCCAGTCCGTTAAGGAGGGGGATGTTCTCTCCATGCGTGGCCGTGGACGCCTTGAGGTGGTTGAGGTTCGTGGAACCACCAAAAAAGGTCGCATTGGTGTATTGTTAAAACGATATATTTGAGATTTTTCAGCCACCTTCGGGTGGCTTTTTTATTACATAGTTTGCAGGAGATTAATTTTTTTTGACGAAGTACATAACGTAAAATGTTTATATCAAAGCAAGTATCATATTTGAAAGGTGGAATATTAGATGCTGGTAAGTACCGAAATAAAGGATCGTATTGCTTATATTAAAATGCAGAATGGGAAGCATTATAATTGTCTTAGTGAAGAAATGTGCCTGGAATTGATTGAGGCCATAAAAAAAGCTATTCCTTGAAATGTGTTGGTATTGTCATAAAAGCAGAAGTGAATCGTAATGTGTGGAGTGCAGGCCACGACATCAAGGAGCTGCCTGTAGACGGCAGTGACCCATTGGCCTTTAATGTGCCTATGGAGGAGCTGCTGCGAGAGGTGCAGGATGTGCCTATTCCCGTTATCGCCTGTGTGGATGGCACAGTTTGGGGAGGTGCCTGTGATTTGTGCCTTTCCTGTGACATGATTGTCAGCTCCAAGGCTTCCACCTTTGCCATTACCCCGGCCAAGATTGGTATTCCATATAACGCATCGGGTTTAATTCACTTTATTAATCAGTTGGGTATGAACAAGGCCCGTGAAATGTTCTTTCTGGGGACTCCAATTGAGGCAGAGGATGCTTTGAATGTAGGTCTTATAAATCATGTGGCAGATGATAGCGAAGCTCTGGAAAAACTTTTGGAGGAGCATTTTTTGGCACCGCTGCGCCGCAACAGCATCCTTTCCGTCAGTGCTATTAAGCGCCAGTTCCGTATTTTATCAAGGGCAGCAACTGTAATCAGTGCAGAAAACTTTGAACGTATTAACTATTATCGTCAGAAGGTATATAGTGGTGATGATTACAAGGAGGGAATTAACTCCTTCCTGGAGAAACGGCCACCACAGTATAAGGGCAAGGCTTCAGATTTGGATTGAGTAGTGAAAGTTATATATTGTTTTAATATACGGGAGGATGCTAATATGCAAAAATTCTTCAAACTAACGAGTATGGCCATGATTGTGTTGGCAATGCTGCTGCTGTCTGCGGGCTGCCTGGCTGAAAATGCCACATCTTCAAATCAGGGAGCTGCCAAGCTAAATAAGTTTCCTGACTTTAAAACGGTTGATTTGGCAGGAAATGTTGTTACCCAGGATATCTTTAAGTCAAAAAAAGTAACTGTAGTCAATATTTGGGGAACCTTCTGTCCACCATGCATTGGCGAAATGCCGGAGCTGGGGAAGTGGGCTGGACAAATGCCGGCAGATGCTCAAATTATTGGTATCGTCTGCGATGCTAGAGACAAAAATGATAAAGAAACCATAGACGAGGCCAAAAAAATTACTGCCAATGCTAATGCCAAATTTGTGAATATTGTACCGGATGAGGGCATCATGAGTTATCTTGATAGTGTTGATGCGGTACCAACAACTATTTTTGTGGATTCCGATGGTAATATCATTGGCGAGACTGTGGTAGGGGCAGACGTAGCCAAATATAAGGAGCTTTTGAAGAGGTATCTTAAGTGATGACGGTGGTAAAAAAACGGCTGATCCTTTTATTGGTAGCCGTGACCAGCATATTTTTCGGTGTGTGGCGAGGCGAAGTGTCCTTGATTTTTCAAAAGGCCATTCGCGTTTGCATGGAATGTATAGGATTGGGGTGAGGGTATGGGCTTCACCTTTGGCTTCCGCCGCAGATTCGTGCAGATAATGACGACATGTCTCACCAACTGGGAACTAACCAACCTGCTTTCTGGGAAAATCTACAAAGGGCCGGGGAAAAATCTCTGTGCTCCGGGGCTGAACTGTTACTCCTGTCCCTCGGCAACACTTTCTTGTCCAATTGGTGCCTTGCAGACTGTGGGAGGAACCTCAGGCTTTGGCATAAGCTTTTATGTCAGCGGCTTTCTTTTGTTGCTGGGAGTGGTGATGGGACGGTTTGTGTGCGGATTTCTCTGCCCATTTGGTTTTTTCCAGGAATTGCTGCATAAGCTTCCCTTGCCTAAGAAGAAATTGTTTCCACCATTGATATATGGCAAATATATTATTTTGATGTTTTTTGTTTTACTGGTTCCCTTATGGGGCGGTGCTTATGACAATAAAGGGATACCAGCTTTTTGTGAGTATATTTGTCCAGCGGGGACTTTGGAAGGTGCTGTTCCGCTTTTGCTGACTCACCCGGAATTTAGACAGGCTGCCGGAATGCTGTTTGCCTGGAAATTTCTGCTTTTAATTGGTGTGGTAATCGGCTGTATGACGACCTACCGCTTTTTTTGCAAGGCCCTTTGTCCATTGGGGGCTATTTATGGCTTAATGAATCCAATTAGTCTTTATCGGCTGCGCTTGGCAGAGCAGCGTTGTACAGCATGTGGTATATGCCGTGGGAGCTGTCCTATGGATATTAATCCTGCCCGGCAGACTTCTTCTGCTGAATGTATAATGTGCGGTAAATGTATAGAGGCCTGCCCTCATAATGCTTTGTATTTGGGCAGGGAAAACAAGGAGAGATGTTGTTGATGTTAAAGAAAATTTTATTGCTGTTGACAGTCAGCTTGTTGCTATTGACGATGCCGGTATTGGCAGCAGATGATGCTCCTTCAGAAAATGACAATTCAAATGCTGGGTATAGTCAAAGCGATGAATGCCAGGGCGGTGCCTGCAGCTGGAAAAGATAATGTAGATAATAAGCCTTATATAAATTGGAGGAAGGCTTCAGATTTGGATTAACAGGGGATTTTATTATGAAAATAAATTTGAAAATTATTATGCTGTTGGCACTAACAATGGTGCTTTCAGTGGTATCGGGCTTTACCCCGGCAGCAGCTTCTGCTGTGGACAGTGGTAAAATTCTGTTTGTGCCTTTGGATAACCGTCCAATAACGGATAAGGAAACCCGTCAGGTGGCAGAAAAGCTGGGGTATGATGTGGTGGTTCCACCGGATACTTTATTGGGAACTAGAGAGCAGCCGGGCAACCCGGATGGCCTTTGGCAGTGGCTGAATAAAAATGCCCCTGGAGCAAAGGCTGTTGTGGTATCAACTGATGCCATGATTTATGGCAGTCTTGTGGCTTCCAGAAATCACGAATTAACTCAGGATACCATAAATGAACGGGTGGAGCGTTTCCGTTCTTTCCACGAAAAACATCCGGGCTTGCCTATATACGGATTTGGTACTATTTTGCGTACCTTGCTGTCTGCCACCCATTCCGGCAATGGAATGGAGCCTGCTATTTATCAGCAAAATGCTGTAATGCTTCGTGATTACAGCGCCCTTCGTGATAAAGTGGAAATGGGACAGGCTACCAAAAAGGAAAAGCGGGAGCTTGACAAGCTTACAAAGGATATTTTGCCGGCAGCCATGGAGGATTGGACCCATCGTCACGGACTAAATTACAATGCCAACAAGGCACTGATAGATTTAACTGGCCAAAATGTTTTCTCCTTCCTGTTTTTAGGTGGTGACGATTCTGCTCTTTATTCCCAGACCCATTACGAAACCCGGCATTTACGGGAACATGGAAAAAATGTTGGCAAGACGAAATTACAAATAACCTCCGGGTCAGATGAGCTTGGTATGGTTATGATGTGCCGGGCCATTTGTGATGATAAGAGGGATATTCCATTTATTTATACCACCTATAATATGGGGAAGGGCCGCAATACCATCCCTAAATATTGTAATGAAGAAATTGGCAATGATGTGGACAATACCATTGTGGCTGCCGGCGGTATGCAGGTGCCAGCCCCGGAACGGGCTGAGCTTGTAATGGCTGTAAATACCAATCCTGATGGCAATACTCTGGAGGCCAACAGCACGATTAACACAACTAAGCCACGGAAGGGAACTATGCACTTCGTTAATTTGGTAAAGGACCTGGTAAATAAGGGATATCCTGTTGCAGTGGCTGATATTGCTTATGGAAATGGTGCAGACAACGCCTTAATGAACGAACTGCACAAGGAAGATTTACAGTTCAGGCTGTGGGCCTATGGCGGCTGGAATACGGCTACAAATACTACTGGATTCCTCATTGGTACAGGCCTTCTGACCAAATGGATGGATAAACAGTCACGGGAAGAATTGATGCTTATCCGCTATCTTGATGAGTGGTGTTATCAATCCAATATCCGCCAAAAGCTTGGTGCTGCTGTTTGGGCTCATCCTGGTTACAGCCAAAGCACGGGTAATCTGGATGGTGCCCGTGATTTTGTCTCTCAGCAGGGAACAGAATGGATGAAGGAATTCGCTCAGCAAAATATTAATTTGCCGGCAAATTTATCTCTCAAAAATCTGCGCATAACAAATCCATGGAACCGCTTGTTTGAGTGTGATATTGATTTTTGAAAAATGAATTGTCAAAAAACAATATTTTGATGTAAAAATTTAGGGGCATTTTAGTCTAATGCCCCTATTTTAATGTTAAAAAATATGCTAAAATATACGGTGGTTTTATTATTAATTATTGTTTTTAGGGGGATAAAGATGCTTACACCGGTAGATATACATAATCAGGAATTTAAACGCAGCTTCCGTGGCTACGATATAGATGAAATAGATGATTTTCTTGATCAGGTAGTTAATGACTATGAGAAGCTGTTCCGTGAAAACAGCCAGCTGAAAAAGGAAATTGAGCTTAATGAGAAGGCTCTTACCCAGTATCATCAGCTGGAAAAGAACCTTCAGGACACTCTTTTGGTGGCCCAGCGCACTGCTGATGAGGTTACCAATACGGCCAATACCCGTTCCGAGGAAATCCGGGCAGCGGCAAAGCAGGCCAGTGATAACATTATCCGTGCTGCTGAAATCGAGGCAAAGCGTCGTCTGGAGGATGCAGCCCAGAAGGTGCGTGAGGCCGTTACAGAATATGAGCGTATCGTAAGCGAAAAGCGTCAGTTTATTGCCAAGATGCGCAACACCTTAAAGACCGAGCTGTCACTTCTCGAGGATGCGGAGCAGCAGTTCCCGGATAAGCAGGAGTCTCAGGTATTGAAGAATGTAAACATCGAGATTGGCACAAAGACAGATGATGTTCAGGAGTTGGAAGCATCTGAAGAGGTTGCTTCAGAGGAAAATGAGTAAGAGGTTTTTGGAGGCAAGATTGATACCTGTAGGATTAGGTTTAATTGTTTTTATTATAGATCAGCTGGTTAAGAGTTATGTTACTGCTTACATGGAATTAGGACAGTCTATTCCGGTTATTAAGGATTATTTTTATATCACTTATGTTCTTAATCCGGGAGCAGCCTTTGGAATGTTTGCCAACCAGCGAATGATGTTTATTATAGTGGCAGTAGTTCTCTGTGCTGTAGTATTTTATTTCCGTAAGCAGCTGGCCAGGGAATCCATGATGATGAAATACGGTGTCAGTCTGTTGGCAGGTGGTGCCGTGGGAAATCTTTATGATAGATTGCAAAGCGGCTTAGTGGTAGACTTTTTCGATTTTAGGGTGTGGCCTGTATTCAATATTGCAGACATCGCAATATGTGTAGGGGCTGCCCTTATAGTTATGGATATTTTCTCCAGGAGGAAAGAGAATGACACTGACCTTCAAGGCTGATACCGACAATGAACGCCTGGATGTGTTTCTCACCAGAATGCAGCCGGATTTTTCCCGTTCCCATGTACAAAAGCTGGTGGCAGATGGCTGTGCTGTTGTTAATGGTAAAGTCAGAAAGGGTAATTATCGTCTGCATTTGGATGATGAAGTGGAGCTGTCAGTTCCTGAAGCAGAAGCAGTGGAGATTCTGCCAGAGGATATTCCTTTGGATATTCTTTATGAGGATAATGATATTATTGTAATCAACAAGGCCCGTGGCATGGTGGTTCATCCTGCTGCGGGGATAAATTCCGGGACCCTTGTAAATGCCCTTATGTATCATTGCCAGGATCTTTCGGGAATAAATGGGGAAATCCGTCCGGGAATTGTGCATCGTCTGGACAAGGATACCTCTGGCGTAATGGTGGCTGCCAAAAATGATAGGGCCCATATAAGCCTGGCAGAGCAGATTCAGGAGAAGACTGCCCATCGTGTGTATAATGCCATTGTTTGGGGAAATATCAAGGAGGAAGCGGGGATTATCCGCGGCGATATTGGACGTCACCCGACTGACCGCAAAAAGATGGCTATTGTGCAGGAAAACGGCAAGCCTGCTACAACCCATTTTAAGGTGCTTGAGCGTTTTGGGGATTGTACCTTTATCGAATGTCGACTGGAAACAGGGCGAACCCATCAGATAAGGGTTCACATGACTCATATTGGCCATCCGGTAGTAGGGGATCCTAAATATGGTGCCACCAGACATGGCAAGGTGAAAGGGAATTTTTCAATTCAGGGGCAGGCCCTTCATTCCATTAGTTTGGAGCTTACCCACCCCACCACTGGTGAACGTATGACCTTTACTTCTCCATTGCCTGAGGACATGGAGAAAATATTAAAAAAGCTGCGTAGTCATTGATATATTAAATATTAAGGGGATGAATAGGATGACAACTTTTATTGACAAGACGGTTCTTATGGATGAGCAGGCCATGCATCGTGCCTTGGTTCGTATAGCCCACGAAATTCTTGAAAAAAATAAAGGGGTAGACAATATTGTGTTGGTTGGTATTCGTTCCCGTGGTGTGCCCTTGGCTGAACGGGTAGCCGATGCCATTGAAAATATTGAGGGCAAGCGTCCGCCTGTAGGCGTGTTGGATATTACCCTTTATCGGGATGATTTGTCTATTCTGTCCTATCAGCCTATTGTCAGGCCAACCACCATGCCGGTGGATATTGACAACAAAATTATTGTCTTGGTGGATGATGTGCTGTACACTGGCCGCACCATTCGTTCTGCCCTGAATGCCATAATTGATATGGGCCGTCCAAAATCAATTCAGCTAGCCGTTCTTATTGACCGTGGTCATCGTGAGCTGCCTATAAGAGCAGATTATGTGGGCAAAAATGTCCCTACCTCCTCTAAGGAATCTGTTAATGTAAAGGTTGTGGAGATAGACGACACCGACCAGGTGGTACTCCGTCAGGAAAAGGAATAAAATAGTAGATTTAGCCGTCCGAATAGTATATGTGTTCAGAATTTTGGATACATATCCATGGACGGCTTTTTAATTGGATAAAATAAAGGAATTTTACTACCGGATGTAGAAAACCGATAAGTGGGATTTTCATGTAATTTTCATTCTGATTTGGTTAGATAATCCAGAGTGTTTTACTCGGAATTAAAAAGAATTCTTAAAAGAGATTCATATATGTAAATGGAGGCAAAGAGATGAAAAAAATTAATGAGCAGAGACTTACCGGTGAGAGAGCATTGTTCATGGGTAAGGATTTGGAAATAAAGAACTGTATTTTTGCTGATGGAGAGTCACCATTAAAGGAGAGCCAAAATATTCATATTGAAAATTCCAGCTTTCAATGGAAGTACCCTCTGTGGTATAGTAAGGACGTTACTGTAAAAAACAGTGCTGTCTTTGAAATGGGCCGGGCCGGTATTTGGTATACTGACAATGTTTCCTTTGAGGATGTGCTCTTTGAGGCCCCAAAGGGCTTCAGACGTTGTGATGGCATTAAGCTAAATCATGTGAATTTCCTAAATGCTGACGAAACCCTGTGGCATTGCAATAATATTGAGATGAATAATGTTTCTGCCAAGGGTAACTATTTTGCCATGGACAGTAAAAACATAAAGATTGATGGATTTAATCTGGCGGGGAATTATTCCTTTGATGGCTGTGAAAATGTGGATATACGCAATGCCAAGATGATATCAAAGGATGCCTTTTGGAATTGCCGAAATGTAACCGTTTATGACAGCTATATTTGCGGTGAGTATATTGGCTGGAATTCTGAGAACGTAACCTTTGTTAATTGCACTATAGAAAGTAATCAGGGGTTATGTTATATGAAGAATGTTACCCTGAAAAATTGTCGATTACTTAATACGGATTTGGCCTTCGAATATGTTTCTGATATTGATGCAGAAATTACCACCAAGGTGGTCAGCATCAAGAATCCAATTTCCGGCCGAATTAAGGCTGTAGGTGTGGAGGAGCTTATCTTTGATGATCCTGCCATTGACAAGGATGCCACTGAACTGGTTTTTACAGATAATAAATAATATAGAGAAATAGTTTACCAAGGAATGTTTTAATGAATATAATAAGTGTAATCCATAATGAAAAAGAACTGCATTGGCGGCAAATGCTAAAGTGCGTATGGAGCCTCAGTATTCCAGCAATGCTGGCTCAAACAACATATATTGTTATGGAATACATAGATGCTGCCATGGTGGGAAGCCTTGGGGCAGCAGCCTCTGCCTCCATAGGCTTGGTGGCACCTGTATTGTGGTTTTTATATGGTATAGGAATGGCAACTGTTCAGGGCTTTTCCGTTCAGGTGGCCCAGTTTATTGGAGCCAAGAAGCTACTTTATTCCCGTGACACCTTTAGACAGGGGCTGATATGTGTCACGGCTTTTGCTGTACTTATATCCGTAATAGGTGTATATATAAGCCCGTATTTGCCGGGATGGCTTGGAGCTACTCCTGAAATTTATGTGGGGGCGTATGATTACTTTCAGGTGTATATGTTTGGTATGCCAATTGTTATGCTGCGTATTTTGTCTACTGCCATGCTGCAAAGCTCCGGCAGTATGAAATCAGCCAGCTTCTTTAACAGTATAATGTGTGTGCTGGACATAGGCTTTAATGCCCTGTTTATCTTTTCCTCCGGTTATGTTGCCATATTGGGGATAGATGTGTGGTGGCCCGGCTTTGGCCTTGGTGTTAAGGGAGCTGCTTTGGGTACAATTACTGCTGAGGGGGTCACAGCCTGTATTTTGTTATATTTGGCGATGCTTAGGAGAAAATATACCCGTCAGAAGGATGGTATGAAATGGAAGCTTACCTGGGCATGTCTGAGGGATGCTTTGAAAATTAGCTGTCCTATAGCTCTTGAACAGGGAGTTCTCACGGGAGCCATGATTGCCATGATGATTATTGTTGCGCCTTTGGGCACTGTGGCCATTGCCGCAAACTCCTTTGCTATAACGGCAGAATCCTTTTGCTATATGCCGGGATATGGTATAGCCATTGCAGCAACCACCTTGGTGGGGCAAAGTATTGGTGCTCAAAAAAAGAAATTTGCAAAGGGCTTTGCCTGGTTTTCCTTGGGAACCGGCATGTTTACCATGGGAACCTTGGCTGTTATTATGTATGTGTTGGCTCCGGAGGTATTTGCATTCTTGACACCGGTGAAAAATGTCCAGGATTTGGGGACTGAGGTATTGCGTATTCAGCTGTTGGCTGAGCCACTTTTTGCTGTATCTATAGTGGGAGCAGGTGCCTTGCGTGGAGTAAGGGATACCCTGTTTTCCAGTGTTATGAATCTGGTAAGCGTATGGGGTGTTCGCATCCCTATCGCATTATATTTGGTTGGTATTTACGGACTGCATGGCGCATGGACCGCTATGTGCCTTGAAATATGTTTTAGAGGGTTACTTTTCCTGGTTAGAATCTATAAACAAAAATGGGAAAATAGGGGGGCAATGGAGTGAAGTACGATTTTGACAAGGTAATTAATCGGCGTAACACTAATTCTCTAAAGTGGGATGTGGAGGAAAATGAGCTGCCGATGTGGGTGGCGGATATGGATTTTCCTGCGGCAGCTCCAATTATGGAGGCAATTCAGGAGAAGCTGCAGGTGGGTGCCTTGGGGTATTCCATAATACCGGAGGCGTGGAATGAGGCCTACGTTACATGGTGGAGAGAACGCCATAATTTCCGTATTCAATCAGAATGGCTGGTATTTACAACAGGGGTATTGCCTGCAATTTCTTCGGCGGTGAGAAAGCTCACCAGTCCAGCGGAAAAGGTGCTGATTCAGACACCTGTTTATAATAACTTTTTTAACTCTATTGTGAATAATGGACGCTTTGTGGTAGAAAGTCCTCTTAAATACAACGGAAAAAACTATTCCATGGACTTTGAACGGCTGGAGGAGGATTTATCCGATCCTCAGGTGAGTCTCATGATTTTATGCAATCCGCAAAATCCTTCCGGACACTTGTGGAGCAGCTATGAGCTGTTTAAGGTGGGGGAGCTTTGTGCCAAATATAATGTGACGGTGATTGCGGACGAAATCCACTGTGATCTCACGGATCCGGGAAAGGAATACACTCCGTTCGCCTCTGTATCCGATACCTGCCGGGATATCAGCGTAACCTGTATGGCTCCAACCAAAACCTTTAATATTGCGGGGGTAAATTCAGCGGCGGTTATGGTACCAAATGATTATTTGCGTCATAAAATGTGGCGGAGGCTGAATACTGACGAGGTGGCTGAACCTAATATTATAGCCGTTGAGGCCACTATAGCTGCCTTTAATCATGGGGCGGAATGGCTTGATCAACTTCGGGAATATATCTATGAAAACAAGAAGGTATGTCAGGAGTATATGGAGAAGAATATTCCTGATGTATATATGGTTCCTTCGGATGCTACTTACCTTTTATGGCTTGATTGCTCCAGTTTCTGTGAAGATTCTGTGGAGCTGATGGAGTTCATACGGAAGGAGAGCGGTTTGTATTTGTCTGAGGGGGCAGAATATGGTGCTGTGGGCAGACAATTTTTGCGGATGAATATTGCCTGTCCTAGGTCAGTATTGATGGATGGTTTGGAAAGACTGAAAAATAGCATAAAGTCATATATAAAATCCAAATTTGGTGAATGATTTATTGCGGAGGGGATTTTATGGACTCACAGGATAACAAGAAACTTGTTATTGAGGCGACACTGGAAAATTTAAGTAAAGTTAATGATTTTGTGGAGGAATTTTTAAAGGAGAAGGAGTGCTCCCCTAAAGTCAGAATGCAGCTGGAGGTTGTGGTGGAGGAGATTTTCACCAATATAGCCAACTATGCCTATGGTGATGATGCTGGAAATGTTACTATTGAAGGCTGTCTTGAAGACGATGCTGCTAAATTCAGATTGAAATTTATGGATCATGGAGTACCTTACAATCCGCTGAAGCAGCCGGATCCTGATATAACGGCAGGGGCTAACGAAAGACCCGTTGGCGGGTTGGGAATATTTTTGGTAAAAAATAATGTTGACGATATATCATATCAGCATGAAGATGGACAAAATATTCTTACAATTGTTAAAGTAATTTAACAGTAGTACAATGATGTAGACAGGAATAGTGCTGATATAGTTGAAAGGGGAAATAGTTTTATGGAAATCAAAAAGGAATTAACTGGCAATAAATTAAAGATTTCACTGGAGGGCCGTCTGGATGCGGTGTCTGCAGGGGATTTGGACAAGGTTATTCAAAACGACCTTAACGGTATTGATGAACTGACTTTTGATTTTGCTGCTCTTGATTTCGTAGCCTCTGCAGGACTTCGCGTATTGTTGGTGGCTCAGAAACGCATGAACAAGCAGGGTACTATGAAAATTTTCCATGTTAACGAAGATGTAATGGATGTTTTGGAGATGACAGGATTTTCAAATTTCCTGGATATTGTAGACTAAATTATTTAGATATATTATTTGTGTGTATAAAACTTCCGTTTGAGATGCGGTGTTTTATTAAAAACACTAAAGGTGATTTTATATGAATGAGAAGATATACTCTTTATGGTTCTTAAAAAAGGGCAGTATACGAAATAGGGTATTTCGTCTTATACTTTTGGGCAGTATGACCATATTGGTGGTTATGGGGCTTTTGGTGGCTTATGGGCTCTATACCATGGACAGTGTTTTTATGACTCAAAGTGACCAGCTTACTGTTACTTCTGCAGGCTATATAGAAAACGTAACCAGTCAGCAGATAACCGGTCGCCTTACGGATGTGGCTCAGACCCGTGCTCTTGCTATTGAAACAGAGCTTTCGGGTATAACCAATGATACAAATTATTTGGCATACGGAGTTGAAAGTGTAATTAAAAATCCTGAATATTTTGCGGAACGCAGTTTGCCTGATCCAAGATTTCAGAAGATACGACCGGGAGAGGTGTATATCCATCGAGGTGCCAAGTTGCAGGCTTCGGGTGTTTCTCCTTCCTTGCGGCATGAAATTGGCATAATGTCCAATGCTCTTTCTTATATTGCGCCTATGGCCAAACAATATAATCAGTTTGAATCGTCTATATTTATAGGCTCCAAGAACGGATATATTATTGCAGCGGATAATGCACCGGGCAAAGAGTATATCAATATGACGGAGGAATTTCTGACTACCTATGAGCCTACGGAGCGTGGCTGGTATAAGAATACAAAAGAACGTGGCACTATTACTTTTAATGATATATATGTGGGTGCCGATGGCTATCCCAGCTTTACCTGTTCAGCACCATACGAAGATAATGACGGCTTTGCGGGGGTAGTGGCTATTGCCTGCTCTGTAAAATCCATTTCAGATATACTCGATAATTCCCTTATGGGCAAATCCGGTATCAGCTTTGTGTTAAGTGACAAGGGAAAGATAATGCTTTCCACAAATCATGAGGGGCTCATGAATGATGTTGATGGGAAGGATTTACAAAAAGACAGTAGTGATAGTCTGGGTGATGCAGTAGAAAAAATGATGTCCGGGGCCAGTGGTTGGCAGATTGTGGAAATGGATGGTCAAAACTATTTTCTCGCCTATGCTCCTATGAAAAAGTTAAAGTGGAGCTTTGGTACTATTATAGCCATAAATGAGGTTATGACTCCTGTGCAGACTGCCCGCCAGCATATTGTTGACCAAGTCGGCAGCTTTAAGGATATGATGAATAGTCAGATGGTGAAATTTGCGCTGGTGGCTATAATTAGTATATGGTCTGCGCTTGTAATGCTTTTTAATATAACCTCTTGGCTTACCAACAGATTTGTTGAGCCAATTAAGGAACTTACTGATGGAGTAAGGGAAATTGCCGCCGGTAATCTGGAAAAGAAGATTGCCATACCTACCAGAGATGAGCTGGAGACCCTGGCCAATGCCTTTAATAATATGACAGATAAGTTGCAAAACTATATGTCGAATCTAACCAGGGTAACCATGGAAAAGGAGCATATAGCCACTGAGCTGGCAGTAGCCACCAATATTCAGGAAAGTATGCTGCCCCACACATTCCCCTTTGCACCAGAGCATACGGAATTTGATATTTATGCCACTATGCAGGCAGCTAAGGAAGTCGGTGGCGATTTCTATGATTTTTATATGGTGGATGACGAGCATTTGCTCGTTACTATTGCAGATGTTTCCGGGAAAGGAGTACCGGCTGCATTGTTTATGGTTATTGCCAAGACAATGCTGAAAAACTCTGTTCTGTCCATGGAGGGTGAAAGGGATTTGGCTGCTATAATGGCCAGAACCAATGATCAGCTTTGCCAGAACAATGATGCCATGATGTTTGTAACTGCATTTATGGGCATATTGAACCTTACTACAGGAAAGTTTAACTATATTAATGCTGGACATAATCCACCAGTATTATATAAAGCTAATGAAAACAGATTTGATTTTATGCCTGTGGCGCGGAATTTTGTCATGGGTGGTATGGACAATATCGAGTATAAAAGCCAGGAACTGACTCTCTGCAAGGGAGACAGGCTGGTGCTGTATACTGATGGTGTTACAGAAGCCCTTAATTATTCCAAGGAGCTTTTCGGTGAAGAAAGATTACTGGATACGCTTAATAAAACAACTAAAAGTGAAAATAGTGCCCAGAAGCTTCTTTTGAAATTAGAGCAGGTACTAAAGAATTATGTTGGCCATGCGGAACAGTCTGATGATATTACTATGCTGGCTCTTGTCTATAACGGACATGAAATGGCGTGATTTCATAAGGGGATGGGGTTTTTATGGCAGAAAAAATGTTATTTTCAAGCCTGCCCACGGAATACAAGGCTTCTTTAGTTGAGCTGTACAACCAGCAGGAAAATGTTTTGGCGCACAATATCAAATATCTGCGGGAGCTTTCAACTGAGGAAAAAGGAGTTTTCAGTACAAAAGGTGGGTCAGCTCCTGTTGGCTCGGTGCTGCAAATAATCTATAAAATAAGCGGTAAGCTTTTGCCGTTACATTTTAATGTGGCAGTGGACAGAGCGTTTGTACAGGAAGACATATTGAGGACCAACTATGTCCTGATTAATGGCATGATGATGGCGGTGGTCAAGGAGAAGCGGAATCCTCCTCTTGAAATCGTTTATCATAATCTGAAGGATTTGAGTGATGATGAGTTGGATGTTGAGCTGCAAAGAAATATTGCGGCTGATAAACGTCTTGGCTTTGATTTGACCAATGGACAGCTGGTGCGCTTTTCTGTATTTAATACAGGGGAGGATGAATATGCCATAATCGTTACCACTGTTGAGGCAGTGGCCCTTAAGCTGGATTTTCACAGAATTTTCAGGGCAGCATTAAAGCTGCCTCAGCCAGAGGATATATACAAAATTGTGGATGCCGTGGTGGGAGGCAATGGAGTAATGACTTCACCGGTAAAAAACTACTGGGAAAAGATGCTCAGTGATTTACCGCCCATGCCTAAAATTCCCCATTTGAATCCGCAGCCAGCAAAGGGGAAGTACAGTGAGGAAGCGTATTTGGTCTATGTTCCTCGTGATATATTGTCAGATTTGCGAAGTAAAGCAGAGTCAAATAAATTATTGTTGATGTCCATGCTGCAGACAGCCTGGGGCTTATTGCTGCAGCAAAGCAATTCCGTCAACAATGTGAGCTATTGTCTTTTGGTGCCTCAAAAGAAGAAAAGCATTCCAGGGGCACAAAGTCTGGTACCGTTTTTGCTTAAAGCAGAGGATAATCCTACTGTAAAGACAATGGTAAATAATGCATTTAAGCAGTTTGTAGTTTCCCAGCCCTATGCTTCCTTGGGGCGGGAGGATATTATTAATCTGCTGGGCAAGCATAGTGAGCCCTTTGACCATTTTCTGAATTTCTATGATTTTCTGGCGGAGCCTAAGCCATATTCCAAGGTGAAGGGAACCGGGGATGGTACCATTGTCAGCCAGAAGCACTGGGATGTGCGGGATGTTATTTTGGATGTTTCCTTCCGCAATGAAGGGAATCAGGTGATAATTTCCGTTGATTACAATGGAGAGGCTTATCTGCAAAATGATATCGCTATTTTGCTAAAGCATTATCTGCTGGTATTGCAGCAGATGCTGACGGACTGGAATGAGCCCGTTGAATACTTCATAGAACGGCTGAAAAAGCGTTGGGAGGTTAAATTTCAGGAGCTGGATGAATCTCAGGAGGACTCTCGGTCCATTATACAGGATGCCCTGTCCAGAATTGCCCTATTCCAGGAATGCGAACAGGGAATTATTCAGCTGTTTGTTCTTGGGGCAAAGCTATATACCAAATTTGAGGGGGACCGCATATCTGAGCATGAGGTTGAAAACCAGCTGGTATTCGTATTGTCAGGAAAAGTGGCCCGCAGTATAGAATGTGGTGATGGCTGGTATAACACTTTGGATATACTAAAGGGAAACAGCTGGATAAATGAAAACGTAATGCTGCCAAAGCATAAGGTGAAGATTTCAGCAGAGGTAATTACTGAGCAGGCTACAATACTGGTTGTGCCTTTGGTAAATTTGATGTCTACCCTTAAGAAGTCGCCTCTTTTAGCAAAAAATATTATTTATCATGTTATGAGGCAACTGGAAAAATATCAAAGATTGTGGATACAGTCATGACTAATTAAGTATAACGAAAGTGCTGTCGATAAAAGATGTAAGATGAGTACTCCAATAAGAAAAGGATTTCGTATCGGTCAAAGGAGGAAATGACGATGGCAAATATGATTAATCGGTCACTTGGCTTCTCTCCCCTGAAGAATATGGGGGATATTGGCAAGCAAAAGGCAAAGGGCAAAGGCAGTGATATTCAAAATAAGGTGAGTAAGGATTTTGATGTTTCTTTCACCACTGATGGCAAGCTTTTGGCAGCACAGGAAGCAAAGCAAAAGAAGGATGCACCTATTCAGGAGGTTGCTGAAAAGAAGTGGAATGTAACCCCTGAAGAAGAAAAGCTTTCTCCGAAGGCCCAGGAATTTTTGGCAAAGCTTCGGGAAAAGTACGGTGATTATGAGTTCCTCATTGCTGATAATGTGGACAACCCGTTAGATATTGCCGGACCAAGTGACAAAAGTTATTTTGTGATGTTTTCTACTGCGGAAATAGAACGTATGGCAGAGGATGAGAGCTATGCCAATGAAGTAATGGGCAAGGTTGATTCCGGCGTAAGTACCCTAAATGAGCTTCAGGAAAGCGGGGAGCTTGGTGAAGGGGTGCAGTTCAGTCGTCTGGGGATTTCGTTTGATGATGAAGGCAATATGAAGCTTTTTGCAGAGCTGGAGAAGTTTACTGAAAAGACGGAAGAAATTCGCCAGAAAACCATGGAAAAGAAGGCTGAGGATAAGAAGGCGGCTAATCGTGACCATACCAAGGCTCCACCTCAGCGTCCAAGGGTTCCTTCCCATCAGGAGCTTACTGAGGCCATAAAAGAAAAGGCAGACAATAGTGCATACGCACCTGAAAATGTGTTGAATCTCCTTAAAACGGAGAAAGCCCAGGAAGATGCGCAGGAAAAGTCCCCTGCCAAGACTGTTCGCTTGGAAGCAGCTTCCGTTGAGGAGCTGATGGAGCTAATAAAAAACATTAATTGGGATGAGTAATTTTTAAAATTAAAAAGTCTGTGCTGGTAAGATGAGTAAATCATCTGACTGGCACAGACTATATTTTTGCAATTTGATTAATAATTATTATGATTTGGTAAGAATGGTATACAGTACCAGCTGAAGGGCAGCTACGAACTTGGCCACGGCGGAAATGGTATTAATGAAATCCATATCCCTCTCGGTCATGCGCATGAATCTCTTTAAAACATCATCCCTTATATTTGGTATCCTGAGAGCAGCTGCAATCTTCATGGTCTGTCTGAAGGACACAATCTGATCGATGAAGAAAACCAGCACAAAAGCCAAGAACAGGAGAATTCTGGTATAAAAATTCTCCTCCATGGTATAGGCGTAGGTATAAGTGAGATAAAAGCCGATGATATCCAATACCATAACTGCCAGAAAAAGAGTGACCATGGTCTTGCCTACTGCGGTGGGAGTCATTGTACGGCACATATCCACCAGTTCGTTGTGAATATCATCCCGTTCCTCATCACTGGAGCTTATAAGAACCTTATATAGTGTATACCCGTTGAACAAAATCCAAAATATTGCAAAAGCGTTTACAATTTCCATTGTACGACTCCTTTGAGTTATCCCTTTGATTATTACATTATATCAAAAATTTATGAAATAATACAGCTATTAACCATTATGGGCCTATAATCTTAAAATGTCTTGACTTTTTTATAGGGATAGAATATCATAATTGAGTAAACTGAATATGGACTCATCAAGAGCAGTGGAGGGACTGGCCCTGTGAAGCTGCGGCAACCATTGATATGCTTGAATATCAAAACGGTGCTAATTCCTGAAGGCTGTTGGCCTTAAGATGAGAGATTTTATAAGCTCTCTCTTTGAAGAGGGCTTTTTTTATTTTGTAATTTCTTTTGCACATAAAATAAGGTGTTTTCATATTTCAGGAAATGAATTCTTTATTTTTAAGGAGGCGTTTAAATGGCTAAGCGTTTATTGTTTACTTCTGAGTCTGTTACTGAGGGCCATCCTGATAAAATTGCAGACCAGATTTCCGACAGCATTCTTGATGCTATTCTTGAGCAGGATCCAATGGGTCGTGTTGCCTGTGAGACCATGGTAACCACTGGTCAGGCTCATATTGCCGGTGAGATTTCCACCAGCTGCTATGTAGATATTTCCAAGATTGTTCGTGAGACTATCCGTAATATTGGTTATACCCGTGCAAAGTTTGGCTTTGATGCCGATACCTGTGGTATTCTCATTTCCCTTGATGAGCAGTCTCCTGATATCGCTCAGGGCGTAGACAAGGCTCTGGAGGCCCGTGAGGGAGATATGAGTGAGGAGGAGGCAACTGGTGCCGGCGATCAGGGTATGATGTTCGGCTATGCTTGCAATGAGACCCCTGAGTTTATGCCAACTCCTATTGCTTTGGCACATCGTCTGTCCCGTCGTTTGACTGAGGTTCGCAAGAATGGTACTCTGCCATATCTCCGTCCTGACGGCAAGACCCAGGTTACTGTTGCTTATGAGAATGGCAAGCCAGTTGCTATTGATACCATTGTTATTTCTACCCAGCATGACGAAAA
Organism: Anaerovibrio lipolyticus DSM 3074; assembly: GCF_900141865.1. Taxonomy (GTDB): domain Bacteria; phylum Bacillota; class Negativicutes; order Selenomonadales; family Selenomonadaceae; genus Anaerovibrio; species Anaerovibrio lipolyticus. The sequence goes on from NZ_FQYW01000012.1 coordinate 93,150, forward strand.
GGTTAGTCTGGAGCAGATTCGCAAGGATCTTATTGAGCACGTTGTAAAGCCAGTTATTCCAGCTGAGCTTCTCAGCGACGATACCAAGTATTTCATTAACCCAACCGGCAAGTTCGTTATTGGCGGTCCTCAGGGTGACTGCGGTCTTACTGGCCGTAAGATTATCGTTGACACCTATGGCGGAATGGCCCGTCATGGCGGTGGTGCATTCTCTGGTAAGGATCCAACAAAGGTTGACCGTTCTGGTGCCTATGCAGCCCGCTATGTGGCAAAGAATATCGTTGCAGCCGGTCTGGCTGACAGAGCCGAGGTTCAGCTGGCTTATGCCATCGGCGTAGCCAAGCCTGTATCCATTATGGTTGATACCTTTGGTACTGGCAAGGTGGATGACCGTACTCTGGAGGAGCTGGTTCAGAAGAACTTCGATTTGCGTCCTGCTGGAATTATCAAGATGCTGGACCTCCGTCGTCCAATCTATGCTCAGACTGCAGCTTATGGCCACTTCGGCCGCACTGATGTGGATCTTCCTTGGGAGCACACTGACAAGGCTGATGCACTGAAGGCTCAGGCTGGTGTCTGATATATTTGAATACTGATTAACTAACTAAGTGGGGCACAAAAAATTGTGCCTCATTTTCTGTTAGTATCAAAAGGTTTCTATATAAAAAGTAATTGACAATAGAAAGCGTCTATAATAATATTAGTATGCTGAAATTTAAGATGAAGTTATTGTGAGGGGAGCGTTGGACTCCTTTTTCTATGTATGGGAGGAATTTTAATACTATGAGTAAGAATGAAAATTTGAGAAATATCGCGATTATTGCTCACGTAGACCATGGTAAGACTACATTGGTAGATGCAATGCTGCAGCAGAGCCACATTTTCCGTGAAAATGAGCAGGTTGCAGAGCGCGTAATGGACTCTGGTGATCTGGAGCGCGAGCGTGGTATTACTATTCTTTCCAAGAATACAGCAGTTATGTATGAGGGTACCAAGATTAATATCGTTGATACCCCGGGCCATGCTGACTTCGGTGGTGAGGTACAGCGCGTACTGAACATGGTTGATGGTGTAGTTCTGTTGGTTGATGCCTTTGAGGGCCCAATGCCACAGACCAAGTACGTTCTTCGCAAGGCTCTGGAGCAGGGCCTTAAGCCTATCGTTGTTATCAACAAGATTGACCGTCCGGACCAGCGTGTAGATGAGGTTTATGATGAGGTTCTGGAGCTGTTCATGGAGCTGGATGCTGATGATGATCAGCTGGATTTCCCTTGCATTTATGCCACTGCCCGTGATGGTATTGCCAAGTACAGCATGGAGGATGACAACGATAATCTGACTCCTCTCATGGAGACCATTGTTAAGGAAATTCCTTGCCCACAGGGTGATGCAGATGGTCCTCTCCAGATGATGGTTACAACCTTGGAGTCTGATGAGTATGTTGGCAAGCTGGCAGTAGGCCGTATTATTCGTGGCAGCGTAAAGCCAAACCAGTCTGTAGTTTTGCTTAATGGGGATTCCCAGACCAAGGCTAAGATTGGTAAGGTGTATACATATCAGGGCCTGAGCCGTGTAGAGGTTGAAGAGGCTAAAATGGGTGAGATTGTTTGCCTCACCGGCCTTGGCAATGTAAGTATTGGATATACAGTAGCAGATGCCGAAAATCCTGAGGCATTACCTACTATTAATATTGACGAGCCAACTCTGTCCATGACCTTTGGTGTAAATACCAGCCCATTTGCAGGTCGTGAGGGTCAGTTCGTTACCTCCCGTCATCTTCGCGATCGCCTTTATAAGGAAGTGGAGACCAATGTTTCCCTTCGGGTTGAGGATACCGATTCCGCAGATGTCTTTAAGGTTAGTGGCCGTGGTGAGCTCCATCTTTCCATCCTCATTGAGACCATGCGTCGTGAGGGCTATGAGCTTCAGGTTGGTAAGCCTGAGGTAGTATATAAGGAGATTAACGGACAGAAGTGTGAGCCAATGGAGAATCTTACTGTTGAGGTTCCTCAGGAGTATATGGGCACTGTTATGGAGTCCCTTGGAACCCGTAAGGCAGAGCTGGCCAACATGACTGAGGTTTCCGGCTATATGCGTATGGAATTCCTTATTCCTGCCCGTGGACTTATCGGCTTCCGCAGTGAGCTTTTGACCAATACCAAGGGCAATGGTATCATGAACCATGTATTCTCCGGCTATGTACCATACAAGGGCGATATCCCGGGCCGTACCCATGGTTCTCTGGTAGCCTTTGAACAGGGCGAGACCACCGGTTATGGTATCTACAACCTTCAGGATCGCGGTACCATGTTCATTTCCCCGGGACAGGCTGTATATGAGGGCATGATTGTTGGTGAGAACTCCCGCGATATCGATATGGATATTAATCCATGCAAGGCAAAGCATGTTTCCAACATGCGTACTTCTGCATCTGATGAAGCTATAAGACTGACTCCGCCTCGTATTTTGAGCCTGGAGCAGGCCCTTGAGTATATTAACGATGACGAGCTGGTGGAGGTAACTCCAGACAGCATTCGCCTTCGCAAGGCCATTCTTGATAAGGTTGTTCGCGGCAGAGCAAGTAAAAATGCTCGTAAAGAAAGCTGATAATGGCTTTTGCTGACAGCTTCTTCATAGGTCTAAAGACTCATTTTTGAAAAAAATAAAAATATTTGCAAAAACAGCAGGACAAAACCTGCTGTTAGCGAATATAATAGAAAGTACCCCAAGTTGGGTTTATTATCAAGAACTTATTTTTTATTTATTCCATTCTATTTATTTTAATGATTCTGGACTTATATTAATGGAGGGCGGACGTTGTGAGTATTCTGAAAAAACTGGAAGACTTCTTCGCACCGGTTGAGGTTGAAGATGAACTGTTTGTTGATGAGGAAGAGGTGGTTGAGGAACAGGTTGAGCGTAAGGTTGTAGGGGGTAGCACTGCTGCAAGTGCTGTTAAGCCAGCTCCAGCACCTGTAAAGAGACCTAATCTTACCTTGCACACCAATAACAGCCATCGTGCTGCTGAAATGAAAATTAAGATTTTCATGCCACAGCGTTTTGATGATGTTCGTGAGGTTGCTGATGCTTTGAAGGCTAAGAATTCAGCTATCGTTAATTACGAGCGTGTGGAGCTTCCTGAGCAGCAGCGTATTTGTGATTTCCTGAATGGTGTTTGCTATGTTCAGGATGGTTTCGTTCATCGTATTTCCAATACCATGGTTCTTTATGCACCAAATGGTGTTGAAATTAACGAGATGAAGTCTGTAGCTGCTACATTGTAATATTTGGTATTTTTTGAGGCTGTTGCGCTAGTAACAGTCTCTTTTAGCTTGCTGCTGTGATTGACAAAGAGCAGGTTTTTACTTATAATATTCTAGTAAATTTTGTATTTTATGTGAGTGCCCCATGCGGCACTCATTATTTATTGAGTAAAGGAGTTTTTAGTAATGGCAGACAAGAGCGTACTTCTTACCGCAGACGGTTTGAAAAAACTACAGGAGAAACTTGATCATTTAAAAAGTGTAAAACGACTTGAGGTAGCTGATCGTCTGAAAGCTGCTATTGCTCTGGGTGACCTTTCCGAGAACTCCGAGTATGATGATGCCAAGAATGAGCAGGCTTTCCTGGAAGGCGAAATTGCTGAGCTGGAGGAAAAAATACGCCATGCCAAGATCATCGAGAATAGTGCTGACAGCAATGTAGTTTCCATGGGTTCCAAAATCGTATTGAAGGATTTGGAGTTTAATGAAACTGATGAGTATCTGCTGGTAGGCTCCACCGAGGCAGACCCTGATGAGGGCAAGATTTCCAATGAGTCCCCAGTGGGTGCGGCTATTATTGGCAAGTCCGTAGGTGAGGTCGTAGAGGTTCATGTTGGTGAGAACATCATCAATTATGAAATCATGGAAATTAAGCACTAATAAATAGGAGAATGTAAAGTGGCAGAAAATAAGGAAAATGCTCCTGTTCAGCAGGATATGAATGAATTGTTGAAGGTACGCCGTGATAAGCTGGCAGCCTTCAGAGAAATGGGTGTAGCTCCTTTCGGCCATCGTTTTGAGGTTTCTCATCATAATGCTGCAATTTTGGAGCAGTATGCAAATCTTGAAGGCGAGGATGAAAGTGCAGAGGAAGTGACTATTGCCGGCCGTCTTATGGCTATCCGTGGTCATGGCAAGGCCAGCTTCTCTGTTATTATGGACCGCACCGGCCGTATTCAGATTTACTTCAAGCTTGACGTACTGGGGGAGGAGAAGTACAAGCAGTTTAAGCTCCTGGATATCGGTGATATTATTGGCGTAAAGGGTCATGTATTCCGTACCCGTCGCGGTGAGCTTACCGTTCGTGTAGATGACTTTGACCTTCTTTCCAAGTCTCTCCGTCCGCTTCCTGAGAAGTTCCATGGCCTCACTGATACCGAAATTCGCTATCGTCAGCGCTATGTGGATCTTATTATGAACCCTGAGGTTATGAATACCTTTGTGGCTCGTACCAATATTATTAAATCTATCCGTAATTATCTGGATTCCCGTGACTTCCTTGAGGTTGAGACTCCAGTATTGGGTACGATTGCTGGTGGTGCAGCAGCACGTCCGTTTATCACCCATCATAATACCCTTGATCTTGATATGTACCTCCGCATTGCAACTGAGCTTAATCTGAAGCGCCTTGTTGTAGGCGGTATGGAGCGCGTATACGAAATTGGCCGTGTATTCCGCAACGAGGGCATGGATGTACGCCATAATCCGGAGTTTACTTCCATTGAGATTTATCAGGCCTATGCCGATTATAATGATTTGATGGATGTTACTGAGGGCATTGTTCGTGATGCAGCTATGGCTGTTTGTGGCAGCCTCCAGGTGGATTATCAGGGTACCACCATTGATTATTCCAGCTTCAAGCGTATCAGCATGAATGATGCGGTTAAGGAGGCTACCGGCAAGGACTTCCTTAGCTGTGAAACCGTGGAGGAAGCCCGTGCTATGGCTGACGAAATCGGTGTTCCTTACGAGAAGCGTTTTGGTATCGGCGGTATTTTAAATGCAGCCTTTGAGGAAAAGGTGGAGGAGACCCTCATACAGCCAACCTTCATTACTGGTCATCCAACTGAGATTTCCCCACTGGCTAAGCGCAATCCTGAGGATCCTCGTATTACTGACCGCTTTGAGTGCTTCGTATATGGTCGTGAGCTGGCTAATGGCTTTACTGAGCTCAATGACCCTATTGACCAGGAGGGCCGCTTCATGGATCAGCTTAAGGCCCGTGAAGATGGTGATGATGAGGCTCACATGATGGACCGTGACTTCATTACTGCCCTTGAATATGGTCTGCCACCAACAGGCGGCTTGGGCATCGGTGTGGATCGTCTGGTAATGTTCCTCACAGACAGTGCATCTATTCGAGATGTCCTGCTGTTCCCAACTATGAAGCCTTTGGCTGAATAAGTTAATATTATTCGGGACAATTTGTTTTTTCGGAGCTGTTTCTTGTGATACAGCTCCTTTTTTATGAGAGTGTGTGTAAAATGAAAAATAAAATTCTTAGTACGTTGCGACGGATTGGGCAAAGTTTTATGCTTCCAGTTGCAGTTATGCCAATTGCTGGTATTCTGTTAGGTATTGGTGCATCTTTTACAAATCCGACCACCATCAGGAGCTATGGACTTGAACCTATACTTGGCGATGGCACGGTGCTGCATTCACTGTTGATGGTTATGAGTGCTGCAGGGGGAGCCATTTTCGGCAACCTTCCTATTATCTTTGCCGTAGGTGTGGCCATTGGTATGGCAAAGGCTGAGAAGGAAGTTGCGGCCCTGGCTGCCATGATTTCCTTTTTCGTTATGCATGTTTCATGTAACGCAATGTTGCGAATAACAGGGAGAATTCTGACTGACGGCTCTATTGCACCTGGGGTACTGGAAGGAACCATTGCACCAAGCTGTGGCATTATGTCACTGCAGATGGGGGTATTTGGCGGTATCATCGTGGGAATTGGCGTTTCCGTGCTGCACAATCGCTATTATAAGATTGTTCTGCCGTCTGCCCTTTCCTTCTTTGGGGGCTCCAGATTTATTCCGATTATATCAACGGTGGTATTTCTGTTTGTAGGTATTATAATGACCTTTATCTGGCCCTTTGCCCAGGATATCATCTTTTGTCTTGGCAATGTGGTTACGGGAACAGGTTATATCGGTACCCTGATTTTCGGTATCGTAAAACGCGCATTGATTCCATTCGGTTTACATCACGTATTTTATTTGCCATTTTGGCAGACCGGCGTGGGAGGAACCATGATGGTGGATGGCCAGCTTATCCAGGGTGGTCAGAACATCTTCTTCGCTCAGGTGGCTTCCACTAATGTTGAACATTTCAGTTCTGATGCTACCCGTTATTTTTCTGGTGAGTTTATTTTTATGATTTTTGGTCTTCCAGGGGCCGCTTTAGCTATGTACCGTTGCGCCCGTCCTGAAAAGAAGAAGGCTGTGGGCGGTTTATTGCTCTCTGCAGCCCTGACTTCCATGCTGACCGGTATTACAGAACCGATTGAGTTTTCCTTCCTGTTTGTAGCTCCGTTGCTTTTCGGTGTACAGGTTATTCTGGCCGGTGCAGCCTACATGATTGCTCATATACTTAATATCGCAGTTGGTCTTACCTTCTCCGGAGGTTTTCTGGAATTGTTAATCTTTGGTATTATGCAGGGAAATGATAAGACTAGCTGGATGCTGATTATCCCGGTTGGTATTATTTACTTTTTCCTGTATTACTTTTCCTTCTATTTCCTTATCAAGAGGTTTGATTTCAAGACTCCGGGCCGTGAGGATGATGAGGAGGAGACCCAGCTAAACAACAAAGATTATACTGAAGCCTGATGGAATGGCGGAACACTGCTTGGAGGCAGTGCTCCGCTTTTTTTATGTAATTGCTCTTTCTTATTTATGATTAATTTTGATTATTTATGACTGATATTGGTTGACTTTGACTGAGTTTGGCTGTATTATAAATACAGAAATCAATTTTAGGAGAGTGATAGCCGTGCTTACCGAGGAGAGGTACGCAGCTATATTGAAGATTTTAGCGGAAAAAAAGGCGGTGACGGTTCTTGAGCTGACCAAAGCGTTACAGACTTCGGAGTCCACAGTACGCCGGGATTTGACCGCTCTGCATCGTAGTGGCAGATTGTACAAGGTTTACGGCGGTGCTACTACCATTGATAACAATTATTCAAGCTCAGAGGAAGATATGCAGACCAAGTGGGATTTGTATCCTGAGGAAAAGGTTGCTATTGGCCGCAAAGCTGCAGAGCTTATAACAGGTGAGGATTTTGTTTACATTGATGCTGGTTCCACCACCTTGCACCTTATTGATTTTTTGACGGACAATGGTGCTACCTTCGTAACTAACGGTATGCAACACGCAGTGCGTCTGTTAGCCAAGGGCTTCAAGGTCTTCATTATCGGTGGAGCGGTAAAGGCCGTAACTGAAGCCGTGGTTGGTACAGAAGCCTTGAAAAGCCTGGAGAATTACAATTTTACCAAGGGCTTTTTCGGTACAAATGGAATAAGCCCCAAGTCTGGCTTTTCTACTCCGGATGCCGATGAGGGGGCTGTCAAAAGTGAGGCAATGGCGCGATGTAAGAGTGCCTTTGTGCTGGCCGACAGCTCAAAGTTCAACAAGATATCCCCCATTACCTTTGCTGGAATTTCCAGTGCCACCATAATTACAGGACGGCTGGAGGATAAGAAGTATCGTGATTACACCACCGTCTTGGAAGGAGAGTGAGTACATGATTTATACCGTAACCTTTAATCCGTCGCTGGATTATATTCTGCGACTTGATCATTTTGCTGCCGGCGAAATAAATCGGGTGAACTATGAACAGATTTTAGGTGGTGGCAAGGGAATAAATGTATCCATTGTGCTGAAAAATCTTGGCCATGATAGTACCGCCCTTGGTTTTGTGGCTGGCTTCACTGGTGAGGAAATCAAGAGGCAGCTGCAGGAGTTTGGCGTAAAAAGCGATTTTGTTCAGCTGGAGCAGGGATTCAGCCGTATCAATGTGAAGGTTAAGGCTGACAAGGAAACAGAGATAAACGGACAGGGACCGGACATTAGCGAAAACAAACAAGGGGAGCTTTTTTCAAAATTGGATAAATTGGTGGCATGGGATACCCTGGTATTGGCCGGTTCAATTCCAAAGGCACTGCCGGATGATATTTATCAGCGCATTATGGCACGACTTGAAGGCAAGGGGATTCGAATCGTGGTTGATGCGGAAAAGAAGCTGCTTTTGAATGTTTTGCAGTATCATCCGTTTCTCATCAAGCCAAATAATCACGAGCTTGGTGATATGTTCGGCGTGAAGCTCACCGACCATGATGAAATAATAACCTATGCCAAGAAGCTGCAGGACAAGGGGGCACAAAATGTCCTGATATCCATGGCTGGGGATGGAGCTATTCTGCTGACGGCAGCAGGGGTATCTTATAGGTGTCCGGCACCTCAAGGAACTCTGGTAAATTCCGTTGGTGCAGGGGATTCCATGGTGGCTGGGTTTATCACTGGTTTCATGGAATCAAATGGGGATTTTGAGAGGGCCTTCCACATGGGAGTGGCCACTGGGTCGGCTTCGGCCTTCAGTGAAAATCTTGCCACCAGACCGGAAGTGGAAGAACTGCTCAAAGGAATTGGGTAATAGCCTTTAGGCATTATTTATATAATTTTTATTTATATAATTTTTATAAGGGGAGAGAAAATTATGCGTATTAGGGATTTGCTCAAGCAAGAGAGCATTGTATTGGGTGCACAGCCGGCGGATAAAAATGCCGCTATCAATCAGTTGGCCGACCTTATGGAGGCCAGTGGCAATTTGTCCGATAAGGCGCAGTATGTGAAGGATGTGCTGGCCCGTGAAGCTTCCAGCTCCACAGGACTGGGTGACGGCATTGCAACACCTCATGCCAAGAGTGTTGGCGTAAAAACAGCCGGCCTGTCTGCCATGACAGTGCCTGACGGTGTGGATTTTGATTCCGAGGATGGAGAGCCTAGCCGTTTGTTCTTCATGATTGCTGCTCCGGAATCGGCTTATGATGCCCACTTGGAAATATTGTCCAAGCTGGCTACCATGCTTATGGATTCAGATTTCAAAGAAGCCCTGGTGGCTGCCAAAACCAAAGAAGAATTTTTGCGCATCATAGATGAAAAGGAAGATGACAAGTGCGTTGTTGCTTCAGATGGGGTAGCGGCTCCTTCTGATTACATTCAGATTTTGGCTGTAACTGCCTGTCCTACTGGTATTGCCCATACCTTTATGGCAGCGGAAAGTCTGGAACAACACGCCAAGAAGCGTGGCATCACCATAAAGGTTGAGACCAATGGCTCCAGCGGTGCCAAGAACGTGCTGACGGCAGAAGAAATCAGCAAGGCCGATGCCATTATCGTGGCAGCTGATAAGAATGTGGCCATGGCACGTTTTGATGGAAAGCCTGTCATTATTGCCAAGGTGGCCGATGGTATTAACAAGGCTGATGACCTTATTGACCGCGCCTTGTCCGGCAATACTCCAATATATCATGCCACTGGTGCCGAAGGTACAGAGGGGGCTGCTGATGTGGAGGGTGAAAGCCTGGGTCGTCAGATTTACAAGCATTTGATGAATGGTGTCAGCCACATGCTTCCATTTGTAGTAGGTGGCGGTATTCTAATCGCTTTGGCCTTCCTCTTTGATGATTATTCCATTAATCCAAGCAACTTCGGTTCCAATACTCCATTGGCGAAGTTCCTTAAGGATATTGGCGGTGCTTCATTCGGCTTTATGCTTCCTATCCTTGCGGGCTTTATTGCAATGTCCATTGCGGATCGTCCAGGTCTGGCCGTAGGCTTTGTAGGTGGTGCATTGGCTAGTACCACTGGCTCCGGATTTTTGGGAGCTTTGCTGGCAGGCTTCGTGGCAGGCTATAGTGTAAACCTGTTGAAGAAGGTTTTCGCCGCCTTGCCTGAATCTCTGGAGGGTATCAAACCAGTTCTTCTGTATCCTTTCTTTGGAATTCTCCTTATTGGCTTTATCAGCATGTTTATAATTGCACCACCTGTAAGTGCAATTAACACCTGGCTGGTTGATACGCTGAAAAACATGGATCCAAATGCCCGAATTCTTTTGGGTATTGTTATGGGTGGTATGATGGCTATTGACATGGGTGGTCCTATCAACAAGGCGGCTTATGTTACTGGTACAGGACTGTTGGCCTCCGGCGAATATCATGTTATGGCTGCTGTAATGGCTGGTGGTATGGTACCACCTCTTGCTATTGCCCTGTGTACTACTATCTTCCCTAACCGCTTTACTGAAAGCGAGCGGAAGGCTGGTATCACCAACTACGTTATGGGTATGTCCTTTATCACGGAAGGTGCCATTCCATTTGCTGCCAGTGATCCATTGCGGGTAATTCCTTCAGTATGTGTCGGTGCGGCTACTGCTGGGGCACTGTCCATGGCATTCGATTGCACATTGCAAGCCCCTCATGGTGGTATTTTTGTAGTACCTACCATTGGTAATGCTGGTATGCACCTTGCTGCAATTCTGGGTGGTGCAGTAGTAGGATGCATTATGATGTCAGTACTGAAAAGACCATTGAATAAATAAATGAATAATTGCTGGTTGTCATCAGCATAAAAAATAGTGAACCCATCTCGCCTGTATGAGATGGGTTCATTTTGTCTTTATTAAAAAATTTTAATTTTTTTTTAATATTAGCAGGAATTATGGAGTGCATGTAGAAATACTAAATTATGTTCAGAATACCTGAACAAATTAAAAGTTTAATATTGTGCACTGAGGGGTGCGCATGTGAAACGAAAGGGGTAAGTTTATTTATGAAGACAAGTAAGAAATTAGCATCCGCATTGATCGCTTTGGGCCTGGCTTTTGGTGCTGTAGGGGCAGACATGGCTACTACTGAGGCTGCTTCTGTTAGCGAGATTGCTCAGATTAACGTAAAGAAGGATGGCTCCAACTTCCAGTATTGGAATCAGGATTCCGCTTCCTTCAAGGCACTGAAGGCTTATGTTGAGGATGTTACCAATCCTAGCAGCCCTAACTTCATTCCTGTAAAGGATCGTGTATGCGTATCTGACATGGATGGTACTTTCTATGGTGAGTTGGCACCTACTTATTCTGAGTGGTATCTGTATTTCCATCGTATGTTCAATGACCCAACTTACAACCCAACTCCAACTGAAAAGGCTTATGCTTTGGAGTGCTTGAAGGCAGCTAAGGCTGGTAAGATTTCCGCTGACATGGATGAAGGTGAAGACCGTGCTCAGTCCTATGCTTTCCAGGGTATGTCCATGGAGGACTTCGACAAGTATGTTGATAACTACTTCTCCAATGCTCCACTGGATGGCCTTACCAACTGCACCTTTGCAGAGGCTTACTATCTGCCAATGGTAGAGGTTATTACTTATCTCCAGAACAACGGCTTCAACTTCTACGTTGTAACCGGTACTGACCGTCAGCTGGTTCGTCAGGCACTGAAGGCTCCAATGCCTTCCATCAATGCTGACCATGTAATCGGTACTGACAGCTTGCCTGTTATGGAGCGTCAGGGCTGGGCTGGTTCTCAGTATTTCCTCTTCAATGAAGATGGCGCTAAAGATAAGGTAATGCGTGGCCCATTCCAGTTCACTGATAACAAGGCTGGTAAGGTTCAGAATATTGCCAAGGAAATCGGTATTCAGCCAGTTATTGCTCTTGGCAACTCCACTTCCGATGGTTCCATGCTGAACTATGCACTTGCTAACCCTAAGTATAAGAGCTTCGCTATGGGCGTATGCTGCGATGATAGCGTTCGCGATTGGGGTACTCAGGCTAAGGGCGACAAGTTCAAGGCTTTCTGTGAGAAGTATGGCATTACTCCAATTTCCATGGCCAAAGACTGGAAGACTATCTATGGTTATAACGTAACCAAGACTCCTACCCGTGATTTTGATACTGCCAAGGATTTCAAAAAATAAGCATTTGCTTACATAAAAGAACCCATCATTAAACACATAAAGGCTGCTTGCCAGGTGAGTTATTCATCTGTCAGGCAGCCTTTTCTTATTGTAGTGATTTATTATTGAACTGTTATGGCATTATATGTATAATATTCTAGGTGGTTTTTACGCCACATTTTTTGTGTGCAAAAAAATATGGATGGTTATTTTACCCAAGGAAAGGAAGTTATAATATATGGAACTGGATAGCCTTTCTTCGCTTGAAAAACGTGAGATTTTATTTACTGATATAAAAAATGCCATTGAGGTCAACTGGATCAACAATTCCAAGCTGCCCAACAATGATGCTATTATTCGTTCTGTTCTCAACTTGTCAGATATTGATTCCGCTGAGGCACGCTTGAGACGCTTTGCACCATTTATCAAGATGATATTTCCAGAAACTGTAGAGTCAAAGGGAATAATTGAATCTCCATTGGTGGAGGTGCCAGAGCTAAGAAAAGCTCTTAACCGTGAAAAAATAGGTGCCAATTTGGCAGGTAAGCTCTATATGAAGATGGACAGTATGTTACCTATAGGAGGCTCCGTAAAGGATAGAGGCGGCATCTATGAGGTGCTGAAATATACCGAGGATTTGGCTGTGAAAAACGGTGTACTGGAAAGCTATGAGGATGATTATTGCAAGCTGGCCAGTCCTGCCGCCAAGGCCTTTTTTAGTACAAAAAAATTGCATATAGGCTCCACTGGTAATTTGGGGCTTAGTGTAGGTCTTATGGGAAAGGCCATAGGTTACGAAATAATTGTGCACATGTCCTCTGACGCAGCGGAATGGAAAAAAGAGCTGCTTCGCAGTAAAGGGGTAATCATAAAGGCCTATGAGGGTGATTACGTTGAGGCTGTTTCCAAGGCAAGGGCCGAATCAGAGGTTGATGCCAATGGCCATTTTGTTGATGATGAGGATTCCAAAGAAATGTTTTTGGGCTACGCTGTTGCCGGCAAGAGGCTTAAAAAGCAGATGCGACAGCAGGGCATAGTAGTGGATGATAAGCATCCTCTGTTTGTATATATTCCATGTGGTGTAGGTGGTGCTCCTGGCGGCATTACCTTTGGCCTTAGACAGTTTTTGGGCGACAATGTACACTGCTTTTTTATAGAGCCAACCCAGGCTCCTTGTGTGCTTTTGGGTATGGTTACTGGCCTGTACAATAATATTACTGTACAAGATATTGGACTTTCCGGGAAAACCCATGCTGATGGGCTGGCAGTGGGCAGACCGTCGGCGGTTATCGGTGATTTCATCAAGCCATTTTTGACTGGAATTATTACTGTCAAGGACAAAAGACTTTTCGATTATTTGCGCATTTTGTGGGAGTCAGAAAAGATTTTCATAGAGCCTAGCTCCTGTTCAGCCATTCATGGTCCTGTTTGCTGGAGCCATTCCAAGGAGATGGATGATTATCTGGAGGATAATAATCTTCATCGTTATATGGAAAACGCAACCCACATTATCTGGGCCACCGGTGGTGGAATGGTGCCTGAGGATATTCGTCAGGAGCTTTTGGCGAAAAGAGTTTGATAAGGGAATACAAATAGATATTAGTTGATTTGGAGTTGAAAAAATGGATTTTATGGTACTTTCCCTTCTGGTTTATCTGTTGGGAGCTGTGACATTTATTTGGCCGAAAAAGGCTGAATTAGTGGCACATTATTTTGGTATGCTTTGCTCCATTGCAGCCAGCGGATTGGTGGCTTTTTCATCATTGAGCTATCTTCTTTCCTCTGACAGCGTATGGCTTATTGATATGGCTTGGGGGCAATATACCCTGCAGGCCGATGGCTGGAGCGGGGCTTTTCTTTTGATTACTGGTGTAGCTGGTGTAATCATCAGTATTTATGCCATTGATTATGGCAAGGGATATTTAGGCAGTCGAATTAGGGCATTGGGTGGCCTATGGAATTTATTCCTTATGTCAATCGTTTTGGTACTAATTGCCGGTGATGCCTTTACCTTTATTATTGCCTGGGAAATCATGGCCTTGGTTTCCTTCTTGCTGGTAAATCATGAGTCGGAAAAGAAAAAGACTGTTAGTGCAGCTTATCAGTATATGGTGATGACCCATATTGGAACAGCGGCTATTATGGTAGCCTTTTACTTGGTAGCCAGTGCCGCAGAGAGCTTTTCCTTTATGGATATGGCCAACAATAATTTATCCGGTTACATGAAAAATGTGGCTTTTTTGTTTGCCTTTGGCGGCTTCGCTTTAAAGTCAGGTCTTATGCCACTTCATATATGGCTGCCAAATGCTCACCCGGCAGCACCTAGTCACGTATCTGCTCTTATGAGTGGTGTTATGTTAAAGGTGGCTCTTTATGGCTTTGGTCGCTTTGCTTTCCAGTTTATTGGTATGGATGTATTCTGGTATGGACTTATTGTAATGGTTGTGGGCTTGATTTCCGCCTTTTTAGGTGTACTTTATGCCACTATGGAGGTGGACATGAAGCGTATTTTGGCCTATTCCTCCGTGGAAAATATGGGTATTATTTTCTCAGCCTTTGGTTGTGGTATGGTGCTTTATTCCATGAAATTCCCTATGCTCTCCGTGGTTGCCTTTACTGCGGCCCTGGTGCATGCTGCCAGCCATAGCCTTATGAAGGGACTGCTCTTTATGAGTGCCGGATGTGTAATGCATGCTACTGGCAGTAAAAATATTGAACACATGGGTGGACTGGCAAGAAAAATGCCTTATACCGCTTTATTTACCCTGATTGGCTCTATGGCCCTGTCTTCCATGCCATTCACCAGTGGCTTGGTAGGGGAGTGGCTTACTTTACAGAGCTTTATTACCTTTGCTCAGCAGGCTGGATCACCGGAATTACGTTTGCTGGTGGTATTTGCCTTTATTATGCTGGGACTTACCGGGGCCACTGCTTTAGGGTGCTTTGTGCGCATGTATGGCATTGCCTTTTTGGGCCGTGCCCGTACCCATATTGTGGAAAAAGCTCACGAAATGCCGTTCTTCATGCTGGCTGGTCTGGCCCTTGAAGCTGTTTTGATTGTTTTTGTTGGTGTAATGCCAGATTTTCTGGTAAATCTTATGCAGCGTGTCGTTTCCGGCAGTGGCATTATCCTTATGGGCAATCCACTGGGAATAATGTGGGGTGGAAGCGGCTACTATGCACTGTATAGTCCTGCTCTTATCTTTATTGTCTT
The DNA here is from genome assembly GCF_900141865.1 of Anaerovibrio lipolyticus DSM 3074. GTDB lineage: Bacteria > Bacillota > Negativicutes > Selenomonadales > Selenomonadaceae > Anaerovibrio > Anaerovibrio lipolyticus. The sequence continues at coordinate 108,354 of NZ_FQYW01000012.1, forward strand.
TGCTTTTATTGGTGTATTTATGGTTGCTGCCGTTTATCGTTCCAGCACCTTCCAGGCAAAGGAGGTTACATGGAACTGCGGTACTGTGCCTACATCCCGTCAACAGTATTCTGCCACTGGCTTCAGTAAGCCACTGCGCCGCGCCTTTGACGGTATTCTCAATCCAAAGCGCCGTACCACATATCTCCGCAAGGAGCATGCTTATTTCGGTCGTAAGCTCCATTATGAGCTGTCTATTCCGGACCTCTTTAATGATAAGCTGTACAAGCCACTTCAGCAGATGCTGATAAATTCATCCTCATCCTTCCACAGAATTCAGGAGGGAAGTGTTAGTATTTATATTGGCTACACCATGGTGGCCATGATTGTTGTATTGATTTGGGGGGTACTGTTGTAATGGAATATATAGTGACAAGTATCGGCCTCAGTTTGGTACAAGGATTTGTGTTATTGCTGATTGCCCCATTGGTGGCTGGTATAATTAACAAGGTTAAGGCACGGCTCCAGAAGCGTCAGGGTGCCAGCATTTTTCAGGAGTATTTTGATATCTGCAAGTGGTGGAAGAAGGCCACAATTTTGACTCCATATACCGGGGTTATCTTTGTGCTGGCTCCAGTGGTTTATTTTATGACCTCTTTTATGGCAGCCACCATGGTTCCAGGCTTTCTGACTGGTCAGTTCAGCATGGGTGATGCCTTCATTTTCGTGTATATTTTAGCCCTGGGCCGTTTCTTTATGACCCTTTCTTCAATGGATGCGGCCACTTCCTTTGGCGGCATGGGTGGTTCCCGTGAAATCTACATTTCCGTATTGGTGGAGCCTGCGGTTATGCTGGCTATTCTCATTAACAGCATCCGCTATCATTCCACGACCCTTTCTGCCATGGTAATTGACTACAATGAGGCGTTCTTTACCGTGTCTGCTGTTTTGGCTTGTGTTGCCTTTTTCCTGGTTATGCTGGCAGAAAACAGCCGTCTTCCGGTGGACAATCCGGACACCCATCTGGAGCTAACCATGATTCACGAGTGCATGACTCTGGAGTATTCCGGAAAGCTGTTGTCCCTTATTCATTTGGGCAGCTATCTTAAAATTGTCGTTTTTCTGGCTTTGTTTGGTGCCCTTTATGTGCCGGTGGAAATTCCTTTGGCACTGAAGGTACTGTTGGGGGCAGTACTTATTGGTATTGTGGAAACACTCAATAACAAAATGCGCCTTTTCAAGGTCCGGGTATATCTTGGTGCCGCAATAGTTCTCTTATTGCTGGCTATTATTGCAGAATAAGGAGGTCACAGAAATATGGATTATTTAGTAGTGTTCTTAGTTCTTGTGGTTTTCCTGCAAACCAGAGTTACGGACTTGAAAAGAGCAGTTATCTGTTTGGCTAGTCAGTCGGTAATCATTGCAATTGCTTGCTTTGTTATCGGTTTTTCCCATGGCAATGATATCCATGCGGTAATGCCTGGTGTATTGACTCTTATTGTAAAGGTTATCTTCATTCCAGGTGCTGTATATCGTCTGGTAAACAAATTGAAAAACGAGCGGGAAATCGTTTCTGCCAGTAATGTAAATTATTCCACCATGGCGGCAGCCCTCTTTTTGGTAATGGGCTATGCCTTGGTTGAGCGTCTTATGCCTGGTTCTGTTGGCCGTGATATAGTGGCAGCGTCTATTTTGATGATTATGACCGGCCTTTCACTGATGGTGCTCCGAAAGCGTGCCATTATTCAGATTTGCGGTCTTATAACCTTGGAAAATGGCATCTATCTGTTAGGCCTTCTCATGACTGAAGGCTTGCCTCTGGTGGTGGAGCTTGGCGTTTTCCTGGATGTGCTGATTGCCGTAGTGGTTCTGGTTATACTTACCTCCAGAATGCGTCTGTCCTTTATGACAACTGATACAAGCGTAATGAAAAAATTGAAGGGGTAATTTATGAATTTGGATATACGAGAATTAATATATATAATACTTGCCCTGCCATTGGTTTTCAGCGCTATCTCGGCGGCAAATTTTCTGGGCAGGAATGTACTTCATTGGTTGAACCGTTTGGTGGCAACCGGAGTTGGGGCAGCTATTGTTATGCTGCTGATGACCTTTGATGCCAATATCCCATTTGCTGGTCAATACATCTATTTAGATGCCCTCAGTATGTGGATGCTTATGATAATTGGTACTCTGTATTTTGCCTTTGCCTGGACCAGTAAGGCGTACTTGGATAGAGATACCAATAAGCGCTATGGATACCTTAGACGCTTTGGCTATTTGGAGGGGCGTTTCTATGCCCTGTCCCATATATTTGTGTGGATAATGTTCCTGGTGGTGTTGGTCAATAATCTTGGTCTTATGTGGGTTACCATAGAGGCGACCACCCTGGTTTCCGCTTTGCTGGTGGCCTTTAAGTTTACCCGTACTTCATTGGAGGCTACATGGAAGTATGTAATGGTATGTACAGTAGGTATCTGTCTGGCTCTTTTGGGTACTATTATTGTTTACTATATTCAGCTTACTACCATGGGCAGTGATAGTCCTTTGAACTGGCTATATATGGTAGAGCACAGTAAAAATATTGATCCGGTTATGGCTAAGTTCGCCTTTTGCTTTCTCTTTGTGGGCTATGGTACCAAGATTGGTTTGGCACCAATGCATGCCTGGTTGCCTGATGCCCACTCCGAGGCCCCGGCCTTGACCAGTGGTCTGTTATCCGGCTCATTATGTATTTGTGCCATTTATGTGCTTATCCGTAACATCGTTATTCTCATGCCATCTATTGGCATAGATTTCATCAGCGGCTTATGCCTGTTTTTTGGTATATTTACCATTGCTGTGGCTGTACCGTTTGTGGTGGTGCAGCGCGACATCAAGCGCATGCTGGCCTATTCCTCCATGGAAAACTTCGGCCTTATGGTTGCAGGACTTGGTTTATTTGTACCAATTGCCGCTCAGGCCATGCTGCTGCACATGTTTAACCATGCACTGGTAAAATATTCACTGTTTTATACAGCTGGTACTATTATGGAGGAGTACGGCACGAAAAATATGATGCGGATTCATGGCATGATGGTTCAGGTGCCTCGGACAGCCTGCTTTTTACTTCTAAGTATTGTTGCTATCCTTGGTATGCCACCATTTGGTGTATTTTTCAGTAAATTTTACATGATCTATGGCTTCTTTACTGCCGAGCATCCTTGGTTGGGCGTTATCACCCTGATATTGTTGGCTGGTATGCTGATTGGTATCCTGTATCATATTCTCCGCATGATGGGTGGTCAGTCGAAAAAGAAATCCTCCGGAGAGCTTTTTGGTGTTATTGATTCCTTGACCATTGCCGGATTGCTAATCTTTAGTGGAATTGCCAGTGCCGGGTTAAGTGAAATTACTGTCCTTAACCGCCTGTTGGAGGCTGCGGCCAAGATTGTATTGGGAGGTGTCGCATAATGATGACAACTATTATGCCAGAGGCCATCCTTATGGCAGCTGAAAAGATGTCCGCAGGTGGCAAGCATCCTCTCACAGCCATGTTTGGTCGGGATGAAACAGCCAATGGTGTGGGCTATGTTATATATTGTTATTTTGAAATTCCCGAAAATAAGACCGTAGATGGATTTAAGGTAGTATTTAATCCAAACGGTTCTTTGGAGTATGATAGTATCACTCATATTATCCCGGCGGCTGCTTGGTATGAAAGGGAAATTAAGGATATGTTTGGCTTGGTGCCAAAGGGTCATCCTGATCTTCGCCCATTGGTGCTTCATGAAACCTTCCCGGAGGATTTTTACCCTCTCCGTAAGAACGTAAAGGTTAATGCCAAGGTGCGGGGGGAACGCCAGTTTAAGGTGCGTACTGCCAAGGGTGAAGGACTTTTTGAGGTGCCGGTTGGACCAATTCATGCTGGTATCATTGAGCCAGGGCATTTCCGCTTCAGTCAGGCCGGTGAAGCCATGCTTCAGCTGGATGCCAAGCTCTTTTACACCCATCGTGGCATAGAAAAGGCAGTGGAGGGCAAGACTCCTTATGAGGCTCTGCCTATAGTGGAGCGCATTTGCGGGGCCTGCAGTGTTTCCAACACCTGGAGCTTCTGTCAGGCGGTGGAAAAGGCTGTAAATGTTAAGGTTCCAAGACGTGCTGAAATTATCCGTACCCTGTTAATGGAGCTGGAACGTATCACCAATCATGTGGGTGATATCGGCAATATTCCCGCAGGCGTGGGCTTCAATCCAGCCATCAGCCTTGGTGGCCGCCTGAAGGAAAAGCTGATGCGTCTCTGCGAGGCCGTGGCGGGGAATCGTTTCCTCAGGGGCATGATTATCCCGGGCGGTGTTTCCATGGATATTACTCCTGAGCTTTGTGACCATATTCATCAAGTGATGGATGAGGTGGCTGATGGAGTGGAGGATATGGCCACCATGTTCCGTGAGCAGGAGAATTTCCAGAATCGTATTCAGACCACTGGTATTGTACGCAACCAGACTGCCATGGATTTGGCCATGGTGGGCGTTGGTGCCAGAGCCAGTGGCTATAGCCATGACAGTCGTAGTGACTTTACTTATGGAGTCTATGATGAGCTGGACTTTAAGCCATATACCAAGACCATGGGGGATGTGGCAGCTCGTCTGCTGGTTCGCATCGGTGAGCTGTCTGCTTCCTTTGAAATGGTGGATAAGCTTATTGAATTGCTGAATAGCTGCGGGGAGCAGGAGCTTTCCGTGGCAATGGAATATAATGAAGGTTTTGGCTGGGGCATCAGTGAATCTGCCCGTGGCAGTAATTTCCAGTATGTGGCTCTTGATGGTGATGGCCGCATTGACAGACTCTTTGTCCGCAGTGCTTCCTATGCCAACTGGCCAGCCCTGCCTATTGCGGTTCAGGGTGATATTATTCCTGATTTTCCGCTTATTAACAAGAGCTTCGAGCTTTGCTATGCCTGCATTGACAGATAAGGAGAGATGAGTAAAAGCTATGTTTAAGGTTTTGGAACGTATTTTTAAAGACAAGCTGGCTACCGAGAAAATCTCTCTGGCAGGCAGTGATAGATATAGAGGGCCAATAGAGGGCAGTGCTGATGGTGATGTACTTAAGGAATGTGCCGCTGCTTGTCCAGTAAAGGCCTTTGCCGTATCTGGTGACGGCTATACCATTGACTACAAGAAATGTATCTTCTGTGGTCGTTGTGTGGAGGCCTGCGCCAAGAAGGCCATAAATGAGTCCGGCCTTCACCATAAGCATGAGGATGCTCTGCCAGTATTGCTTGAAAGCGGCCAGGAGGTTTTACAGGACGTTTTAAAGGAGAAGCTGGGGCGTTCTCTCCATGTTCGTCATTTAGATGCTGGTTCTTGTAATGCCTGTGACTTTGAAATGGGTGCCATGAGCAATCCTGTTTACGATTTGCATCGTTATGGTGTTCATTTTGTGGCGTCGCCACGTCACGCAGATATGCTGATGGTTACGGGGGTTGTTACCCGCAATCTGGAGCAGGCCCTTAAGATGTCCTATGAGGCTCTTCCAGAGCCAAGGCTGGTAATGGCCTGTGGTGCCTGTGCAGCTGGTGGCGAAACCTATGGTGACACATACGCAGTTGTAGGAGCCGCTGATAAGGTGGTGCCGGTTGATTTATATGTACCGGGCTGTCCTCCAAGACCAACAGCCATGATTATGGGATTGTTGGCGGCTGCTGATATGCTAAAGGAAAAAATGAAATAATTAATTTACATGAATCGGGCTGCGTATTGCAGTCCGATTTTTTGGTGGGAAAATTAGAATATAATTGCCTAAATATTACATGTATACATGCAAAACCTATATTAAATTTACCATTTATGATATAATATGGTAAGCGTCAAAGTTTAAGTCGTCTTCCCGCCAGCCCATTCTCGTGGGATAATAACACTAACAAATTAAAGTTTTGCCGAATGTCTTCGTGTTTCGGGAAAACTTCAAATTGGAGGTGTTTTCTTTGGCGGATAATTCGTTAGAAATACGAACCAGGGTCCGCATGGCTCAATGGCAGTCAATAATTAAAGAGTGCAAGGAATCCGGCATGACGGTAGCTGAATTCTGTGAAGACAGAAATATCAGTTGGCACGCCTATTACTATTGGCTGCGAAAAATCAGGGAATACATTACTCAGCCCCAAACTACAGAAACCGAGTTTGTACAATTGCC
>NZ_FQYW01000026.1 GCF_900141865.1 Anaerovibrio lipolyticus DSM 3074
TGGTAATTTAGTTCTGATGCCGTCTTGAAAGTTATTCTTCTTGAGAGTACGCAGCTTGCTGCGAGATAATCCAGTTAATCTGCCAAGCTCTGCAAGATTTACCTTATCCAAAGGTATATTGTGGCCTGTCTTGGCTTCCATTACTTCTAAGGCTTGTGCTATAATTGGCACTAAGCCATTACTTTTTATATCATTCACATTGTCTCCTTCCAGCTGGGTTGATTGGTCACTATCCAGTTTAGAGGAAACGAATGAAAAAAGGAATGGCTATTTTATGTTGACTAAAATCGGCTAATTTTGACCGACCTGGAGTGGCTAATTTCGACCGACTCCAACAAAATGCATATCCAAAGATTATATAAGGATATGTGAGATTAGTTGTTGTGATATGGGAGTTGACAGACTAAGTTGGTGACGGAATATGCTGTGTAGGTTAGTAAGATATAATTTTTTAGATTTTGAGGTTCATGTAGTTGAATCTGCTTGTAAGGACAGCCAAAACACTGTGTCAATTGAAGGATTTTGTCCAGATGAAAATCTTGATTCGGATCGCTATTATGCGTTTGGATTGATTTTTAAGGTAACTCAAGTACAAAGATGCATATGTGCCTTTAAACTCCAAGGAGAATTAGAGCTGCTTAATACAGAGTATGCAACAGCTGATGACCTATATAAAGAAAGCCTGACTTTACTTTATGAGATTCTGGATGAAAAAATTGAGGAATTAGAGCGTATTTTGCACTGTACGATTGTCAAACCTCCATTGTCAGGGGTGATTGGCGAAAAAGGAAAGAAGAAGTGTGCCTGCTGTGGTAGTGTATTTGATGAGTATGTCCCACTATCTCCTTATTATAAGGAGCAGGCTAAGAAAAATCATGTTTCGGATGATTTCCGTTCAGAGATGGTAAACAAATTGCAATATTCATGCCCCGTATGTGGTGCTGCAGATAGAGAACGAGCTTACGCCATCTGTATGAAAAAGGAACTTGCGAAGGATGCTTGCTTACGTGTATTGGATATAGCACCATCCATGGCATTGGGGAATTTCATATGCCGGACATTTCCAAACGTGGAGTATAGGACGGCTGATTTATTTATGCCTGGTGTAGACTATAAGATTGATATAATGCATATGGATATTATTCCGGACGGAAGTATAGACTTTTTTATATGTTCACACGTACTGGAACATGTTAGTGACGATATGCAGGCAATGTTTGAACTAAGAAGAATACTCTCTGCTGAAGGCAAAGGTATCCTAGTTGTTCCTATTGATCTTAATGCAGAGGGAATAGATGAGGATCCATCATGCTCTGATGAAGGCGAACGATGGCGAAGGTTTTACCAGAACGACCATATAAGGCGATATTCACGTCGAGGTTTTTTGAATCGTATCCATCGGGCTGGATTCAATGTTAAGGAGTGCGACAGAGAATATTTTGGACGGGAAGTTATGAAAAAGAATGGGCTGATAGATACATCTTGTGTGTATCTAGTTTCAAAAAATGAGGAGTAAAAATGGTGGATGAAAAAAGCATTGCAATAATTCTTTGGATTAATGACGAAGAAGCAGGAAGAAAGCAAGGGGAATATATGAAGGCTTTGCGAATTCCTGAAGGTTATAGTGTGGAATTATTTGAGGTCATTGATGCATCACTTCGTTTGGAAGCCTATGTTAAAGAGGCCAGTCAGACTAAAGCAAAATATAAGGTATATCTTGATGCAAAGACTGTTATGGTCAATGAAAATATTTTAGAAGATATACTTAGTGTGTTCAATAAAGATGCATCAATTGGAATGATAGGATTAATTGGTACGGAAAAAATCCCGACAAGTGGAGTATGTGTATGGGCAAATAAAAGAATTGGCAAAGCTATAGGCTATAATGGGGAAACGTTTGAAAAGGGAAAATTTATAGACGATTATATGGAGGTTATGGCCATTGACGGTTTCTGGATGGCGACTCAGTATGATTTGCCATGGAGGACAGACTTGTTTTATACAGATGCGTTCTGGGATGTCGCTCAGTGCATAGAATACAGAAAAGCAGGGTATAAGGTCGTTGTTCCTAAACAAACGGATTACTGGTGCATAGCTAATTGGGCAGAGCAAAGGCAACATGATAAGGCAAGTCAGGATATATTTTTAGATACATATTCGAAAGATATTTTCCCGCTGGTTTCTGTAGTAATCCCAACGTATAATCGTCCTGAATATTTTAGGGAAGCTCTTGAAAGTGTCCTTTCACAAACGTATAGAAACATTGAAGTCTTTATTACAGACAATAGTCATAATACTAAAACGAAAGAGTTAATAGTTCCGTATCTTAAAAAATATAGAAACATTATTTATGAGCATCATCCGGATTTTGAATCAAATGACAATTGGAATAGAGCACGAAAATATAATAATCCTGATGCAGTGTATGTGAATTGGTTGATGGACGATGACCTGTTTGTGCCTGAAAAGATTGCGAAAATGGTTGATTGTTATGAACAAAACGAAGGTCTTGCTCTTGTTACGTCGTATCGGGAAATGATTGGAGCAAATGGTGAGAAAATTAACGATTCCCAGTGGAAACCTGTGTTTAATCAAACAACACGTGTTGATGGGGGGACTGTGGGCAGAGAGATACTTGTTTCAGGACAAAATTTTGTAGGTGAGCCAACAACTGTGCTCATAAAAAAGGAATATCTAAATAATAATGATCTCGGCTTCAGTGGAGAAGAAGGGGAATATTTTTTAAGTGATTTCCCAACTTGGCTAGCCTGTCTGCAGCATGGTGATTTGTTGTATATTAGGGAGAGCTTGAGTTTGTTCCGTATACACGAAGGACAAAGTCAAAGAACTCCTAGAACAATGTTGAAAGGTGCGATTTGCTGGGGGCTTGAGATTGAATATGCGTATAAAAACAAATTGTATCTTGCAAGCTTGGAAGATTTTGAAATGGCATTATTCACCTGGATAAACAATGTGCTATTTGTGCTAAAAAAAATAAGGGAAAACCGATATGAATCTGATTCAATAGATGTGCTTAAATCTTTGGTTAGTCGCCTGATAGTGGTGAAGTAATTGTATAAAAGTTATTTTGGCCTTGAGGAGGAAGATTTATTGAAAAATAAGCTGATGATTCTAGGCGGATCAAGATATATTATTCCAGTTGTCGAGAAAGCCCATGCAATGGGGATTTATGTAATAACTTGTGATTATCTACCTGATAATATCGGGCATAAATATTCGGATGAATATCACAATGTTAGTATTACAGATAAAGAAAATGTTTTAGAACTGGCTAAGAAACTTCAGATTGATGGAATTGTTTCATTTGCTACTGATCCTGGTGTAGTAACCGCTGCTTATGTGGCCGAAAAAATGGGATTGCCTGGATGCCCATATAAATCCGTAGAAATTTTGCAAAACAAAGATAAATTTCGTAAATTTCTATCAGATAATAATTTTAATGTTCCTAAAGCACAAGGATATAGCTCAAAAGAAGAGGCTCTTGAGGGTATAAAGCATTTTTTATTACCAGTTATTGTTAAGCCTGTTGATTCTGCTGGCAGTAAAGGCGTATCACGTGTGGATAAACTTGAAGAGTTGGGGGCGGCGTTAGATGATGCATTCGAACATTCATTGTCCGGACGTGTCATTGTAGAAGAATTTTTGGAAAAAGTTGGTTGCTCATCCGACACGGATTGTTTTTCTGTCAATAGTGAGTTGGTATTTGCTAGTTTTGATTGCCAATGCTTTGATGATGATTCGATTAATCCATATACGCCGTCTGGATATAGTTGGCCATCAGATATGCCTGTGTCTGCTCAGAGTGAATTACGGGGTGAACTGCAAAGATTGATTAAATTGTTGCAGTTAGGAACTTCTATATATAATGTGGAAACACGTTTTTGTACAGATGGCAAACCGTATATTATGGAGGTATCACCGCGTGGTGGCGGCAATCGCCTTTCAGAAATGCTAAAGCTGGCGTGCGGGCAGGATTTGATTGAAGCGAATATACGTGGTGCATTGGGCATGCCTATTCAAGACTTACATGATCCAGTATATACAGGTGCATGGGCGGAGTATATCATCCATAGTAATAAATCAGGAATATTCAAAAAGATACTTGTCGATGATTTATTTGCTCAAAAGCACGTTGTGGAATGTGATATGTGGGTTGAATCTGGTACACAGGTTTCTGAGTTTTCAGGCGCAAATGCAGCAATTGGAACATTAGTGTTGCATTTCCATGATATTGATGAGGCACGGTCGGCATTGCGTGATATAAAAAAGTTTGTAAGTGTGGTTGTAGTGTAAGAAGCGTTTTGGCTGGAAAAAGAAGAATATGGAAATTAAATTACAATCAGAGCATACGCAAGTATTATTAAGTCTGATAGAAAAAACTGAACAAAATATAAAGGTAATGGTAATAAACAGTGTTGAGTATATTGGGGAAATTCGTCGGATTGTGCCCAATGCTGATATTACGGCAGTGATAAACGGTGAGGAGGCTGTTGACAAGAGCAGGTATGAAGGATTGGGAATACATTGGATTAACGAGAATTATTTGAGTAACAGTATTCCGGTTCAGCCGGAGAGCTTTGACGTAATTATAGGGGAAGATTTGTTTTTTAGATCCTGCAATCCCGTAAGAATGGCAAGCTTATTAAGCACTTGTTTGTCAGAAACAGGTTATGTAGTTGTTTCCTTTGCTAATTCGCTCTATTGGAAAAGTGTTGTGGAGACTATGCGGGGAAATTCTGACCGATTTATTGACAGGGTATTTACAGATGAAAGTATTTTAGATGTACTTCATAATGCAAAATTTCAAGATATCAATTTTACCCCCGTAGTTGATTGCAGTAATGAAGGCAAAGCATGCATTGAACAATTAGTTTCTGGTGGCTTTGACAATACGTCGAATATTTTGAGCGTAAAAATGTGGTGTGTAAAAGCACTTAAGTTTTATCCGGATAAAATTGAATTTAAGCGACGTTATGGTAAAAACGTGCGCTGGACTTTGGTAACCAGACTTCTTAGAGTGGAGTACGGTATTGATAGCATTGATACTACGAATGAGATATTGCATTTGGCGGATAAAGAAGCAATAGCTACATCAGATATTGTGGTTTTTATATTTAATCATGTTCATAATGTAGGTCAGTTTATGAGTAACTTTGTTCCTGGTTTTTACCGAGCAGGCCGTATAAAGCTGCTTAGAGAATTGCTTGATGTGATGGTAGACTTTTATCGTGCCAATACAGATTATGATACAATTATCGAATGGAAAAAATGTATTGATGAGCTTGATGAGTATCCGGATGAGCTTCTGCCATCCACTGATAAAAGTTCATCTATTGTAAATGACGCTTCGAATGTTTTGCCTGAAAAGAAAGTAGCATTCATTGCCTGTGTCAATGATGAGGAATGGTATCATGAGACACAGCTGTATATAAATAATTTGAATGTTCCTGATGGTATGGCGATAGAACTGGTGCCGATTCGAGGGGCCAAGTCCATTTGTCAGGGATACAATTTGGGAATGAAGCATACGGATGCTAAATATAAAGTATATTTGCATCAGGATGTACTAATTACGAATAGAGATTTTATTAGCGATATGCTTGATATTTTTGCAGATAAAACCATTGGAGCAATGGGAGTAATTGGAGCACAAAACTTACCATCCAATGGTGTGTGGTGGGATACGTCACGGCCCGTTGGGCGGGCATTACAAATCATGGATCCGGAGAGCATCCTAAAGTACCGTTATCCCGAGTTTGATGGTAATTGCATGGATGTAGAGGCAGTTGACGGAATTATGATAGCAACCCAAGTGGATATTCCTTGGCGGGAGGATTTATTTACCGGCTGGCATTTTTATGATATATCCCAGTGCAAGGAAATGCAGCGGCACGGATATCGGGTAGTGGTGCCCCAGCAAGATGATTTCTGGTGTATTCATTGTTCTGCACCGAAACTGTTGGATGATTCATATGACAAGTATCAGCAGGTGTTTATGGAAGAATATATGGAGAGAAATATATAATGCATAAGTATCCTATTTTTTATTTTTCGATACTAAAGGATGAAATACAGCCGGAGCAGATTGGCAGGCTCTTGTACTTTGAAAAAGCAGCTGGTGATGTGAAGCTGGAGACGGGTATAGATGGCTTGAAATTTGATTTCAATGCGGGGGCTCGTTTGGAAGTACCGGAAGGAAATTGGCATATCAAAATTTCTGATTTTGATACGGGCCTTGTCGGTTTTGATGGGGAAATTTCCCAGCAGGTTCTGGTGTCACTGGAAAAATACTATGTTCATTGGTACATCGAGGCTTGGCTGGATGGCGAAAAGGTTTTCGAGCATTTGATGGACCTTCATAATAAGGATATTTACATTTTTATGGTAAATGGTGTTTTAGGGGATACTATTTCTGTTTTGCCATATATAAACGAATTGAAGCGGATTTATGATGCCAATATATTTTTATATCCACCTAAAAGCTTTGTTCCGCTGTGTCAAGAGTATATGCCGGATATAATCTTAACGGAGGAAATACCAGATGATTGTTATGTGGGCTTTTGTCTGGCAGTGTTTGATTTGCCGCCGTATCTTATTCCGGATGATTCCCGACGGTGGCCGCCATATATGTCGGCTAAGGCTATATTGGGGCTACACCATACGGCTGAACCGATTCTTTATTATCCTACTGCTCCAAGGCAGATACAGGAAAGATATGTTTGCATCGCTGTGCAGGCTTCGGGTATAGTGAAGCGGTGGCTTTATCCGGATGGCTGGGATATTGTGGTGGAATATTTAAAGAGCCTTGGCTATCGGGTACTATGCATTGATGGTGCCAATAAGGTTGAAGAAAATGGTTATGAAATAACCATGCCAGCGGGAGCCGAGGACTTTACTGGTATGCATCCCCTTATGGAGCGAATAAATCTATTGGCCTATGCAGATTTTTTTATTGGACTTGGCAGTGGCCTGTCCTGGCTGGCAGATGCCTGCAATATTCCAGTTGTGCTTATAAGTGGTTTCAGTTTGCCTATTGGGGAATTTGACACACCGTATCGGGTTTATAATCAGTTGGTGTGTCATGGCTGTTATAATGACTTGAAGGTTAATTGGAAAGAGGTGTGTCCATATAACAAGGGGACAGAACGAGAATTTGAGTGCAGCAAATCGATAACCCCGCTTCAGGTGGTGCAGGCCATAGAGCGGCTTATTGATGATAAGGGATTATAGGTGTGCTTTAATAATTGAGACATTTTAAGGAGCTAGTATGAGTACCACAATTCATGTATGTTATTCATTGAATGATATAAGCGGGAAATACACCAAGTTTATTGGTGCTTCCCTTTGTTCTTTGTGGGAAAATACCCCATATCATGTGACAGCACATATTCTGCATGATGATACCTTAACCGATGAAAACAGGAATCATCTTGTAAATTTGGCGCAATATTATGGGCAGGAAATATTTTTTTACAATGTGTTGCATTATTCCGCAATGGTTGATTTTATTGCAAAAATGAATCGTATCTATATGTCACGCTATCAGGGAATGTTTTACCGTCTTGGCGCAGGAATAATTTTGCCATCACATGTAGAAAAAATCATTTATCTTGATGCGGATGTTATTGTTCACATGGATATTGCCAAGCTGTGGGATATACGCCTGGATAATGCAAGTATTGCTGCTGTACCAGACAGTATCGTGGGTATGCTGCCCCCTGAACGGGCCCCTCTATTGGTGAAAACTGGAATAGTGGCTCAGGATAAGTATTTTAATTCTGGTGTTCTTGTAATGAACATGAATTATTTTAGGGAACATCCCCAGCTTGCCGATGAAATGGTTGATTTTTTATTGGAGCATGAGAACTGGCGGGAATATCCCGATCAGGATTTCTTGAACTATTCTTTTCGAAATTCGTGCAAATATCTTCCGATAGAGTTTAATTATCTGGTAAGCTATGCCAGATGGCATAATTTGTTCAGAGAAAAAGCAATTTTTCATTATGCTGGAAGTGTTTTTGGTTTTGATTTGTCAGATTGCTTTAGTAATTTGTTCTGGCATTATTTATATAAGACGCCATGGCAAAATGAGGTCGCAGTAACGCAGAGCTTGTCTGAATTAGGCAAGCTTTGTCGTGAAACTGTCGAGAAGGCCGCAGTGCTAAGATTGTTGCTGGAAAGAACGGAACGTATATTTTTTGGAAGTCCGGCCTTGTATTCTGAATTGGGACCATCTTTTAAAGGTATGTTTTATGATAGCGGAGAGGATATAAACAGCAGCCTGTCATGTGGTGACATGCTTGATGTTTTTGATACTATTCCTGTTGATGAAAGAGTAATTGTGGTGGTCAGCCGTCATTATGAAGCTCTGAAAAATTGGTTTTCCGGTATGGGGCTGAAGGAGGGCAGTGACTTTGTGAATGGCTATGTCCTGACATTGCCGGAGCAAAAGATAGCATATTTTAGTGATTCAGCAATAATAGGGCGGTGTTGATAGCTATTGTCGGCGATGAGCATACGCCGACATTTTTTATTGCAAAAAAACTTTTTGGACTTTAGAAAAGGCCATGTTTTTTCGATTAACTAAGTGAATATTGTTATAGAGAATGCTTTAATGTGTGTTTCGCAAGGATGTTGAAAATGTTTAATTTAGCAAGGATGCTAGGCGGTGAAGCTTAATGGTAATCACGAATAATGCTTCCGCGGGATTTATTCTGGGAACTTTAAACAAGAATATAAACAAAAAAATAAGGCCGCCCAACAGCTGGCATTAGGAGAGAAAATCCGTAATGCCGGTGATGATGCTTCAGGATATGCAATTTCTGAAAGAATGCGGGTGAGGATACGCTCTTTGGATCAGGCGGATGCCAATGTGCAGAATGGTGCATCCATGCTACGTGTGGCTGAGGGGGCTATCCAGAGCCAGATTAATCTCCTTCGTACTGTAAAGGCGAAGGTTATTGACGCGCATAATGATACGAATACTGATGATGATCGGGCGATTATCCAAAAGGAAATCACCGAGTATTATAATGAAATAAATGATATTGCTGCTGAAACTACTTTTAATGGCAAGCATTTGCTGCTTGGCACGAAGGTCAGTGAAGCTGTAAAGAGTTGGTTTAAGCTGGATCATGCCGAAAAGCTGGAGGGTAGTGATGCTTTTAATTTTGTTTCAGGCTCCTATAATCCGTTGGATGGGCAGGAAGGACCTTTTGCGGTCTTTGGTACAGATAGTGATAATCCACAGTATGATGGATATAAAATAAATACAATAAGTACTAATGCTATGTCTGGTGGTACTGAGGATACGCCAAGAGTTATTGGCATTGATTTTGGTGATACTGTTACTAGGCCAGAAATATATAACAGGGCTTTTAAGGTATCCTATAGGGGAGGCGAACAAATATTTGTATTAACTAACAATATGAGTAATAATTATAGGGGCGCGAATGTGCATAAAATCGATGCAACCCGGTATGATGCATTTACATATGTGGTTATGGATTTGGCAGCTCACTTAAGTGAATATGTAGATGTAAAGTATGATTCCACATATGGAGGCTCAAATAGGATTATCCTAACAACTGTTGAGGCTGGAGATATAACTAATGACACGAGTTTATATAATGTAGAAGGTGTAGCCTTGGAGGGGGGAGATGGCTATACTGCAGCTCAGGCGTTACCTGCATCTATGATTAATCCCGCATCCATGCAAAGTATCACACATCCAGGCAAAGATGGTTTTACGGCCACTTGGACGATGAACTTGTCCAGTTATGGTAGTGCGGATGATTTGATTGCTGAGTTTGCGGGAAAAGCCATTTATCATAGTGGCAATGAGCAATATTATGAGTTTATTGATAGCAGTAAGTCACCAACTATCGACAGTATTTCAAAGATAAATGGATCTACGGTCATTGATTTGAACAGTATTCGTGGTAGCAGTTCTGCCACTGAAGCGTTTGTTAGTCTGGTAACCTCTGCGATGGGGGCCTTGGCAGAAGCCAAAACAAGCGGTTCAAGTGTGACGGGCATAACTTTTAATGCTACGGTACGCGGTGAGGAAGGCAATAATCAGAAAATTTCGCTCGTGCAAGGCAGTTTGCGGGATTATACCATAGATTTTAATAGCCTGCTAAGTGGTGCGGACATTCCTTCAACACTGGACGGTCAGGGCTTCCGTTTCTATGATGCCACCAATGCGAATCAATGGGTAAATGTTTTGTTCGTCAATGGAATAAATCCTAATGATGATGAGCGTCCGCCTAGTGGGGGAAACGGCATGGATATAGATACCCTGGTAGTGGATGTATCCGATGTCACCAGCGTTGATGACCTTGTCAGAACTCTTTATATGGGGGATGGGGACAAAAACGAGCAGGGGCTGTCACAGTTCCTTGCTAACTCTAGCCAAAATTTCCGTGTGGCAGCGGATTTAACTGCTGGTACTATAACCATTTATGATACTAGAAAGTATACTGTTCTCAACGGACAGACGGAAAAGGGTGCTAAGATTGCTAATGGTATTGTGGACAACGTGGTGAATGATTATCGTAATACCTACGTAAATGATTTGGTTATTCAGCATACGGATAAATCATCTGCCAATATTCATGTAAGGATTCCGCAAACTACCATGGACCAGATTTTTGGTTACAAGATTGGTGAAAAAACATTGGATGATTATAGCATAATGACCTCGGAAAAGCGGGAGTTCCTCTTGGGACAGGATTATCCAGTTAAGTACACTGGTGCTTTGGATAAGGGGTTGCAGTATCTGATTGATGCCAACACTCTGATTGGTGCTCAGATTGTTCACATGGAAAATGCGGATACCAATATCGTTACTGAACTGGAAAATACTACAGCGGCGGAATCGGTAATTCGTGATGCAGATATTGCCAAGAGTGCCATGGATATGGCTACGGCCAACATATTGAGCCAGTCGACTATGGCAATGTTGAGTCAGTTTAATCATAGCTCTTCTGATGTATTAAATTTATTACAATAATTCTGAATAAAAGTGCCTATTTTCTACAAATTACGCAGGAGATAGGTACTTTTTTGTATAATATTATATTATAGTTCATTTTATTGATAGGGTGTGTTTTTAATTGATGGATCGGGCCGTACAAAAAAACTGTTAGAGCTTCTCACATCATTGTTGCAGATTTTTAGACAGATCGACTGGCAGGATAATAAGCAGAGCCAAATGGTGTTGGGGATTTTGCAGAGTGTGGATGATAAGTGCAGAAAAGGTTTTCAAAAAGTAGTTTATGAACAATATCATGATATGATTGGTTCACTGTGTCAGATAATATTAGATACAGATTGGTCGGTACTAGGCACTGACGAATTAAAAGAATGTCGTAGCCTTTGCAGTGAGATTGTGGAATGTGTATTGCAAAGCCTTCGGGAAGAGAAGTATATTAAAAAGGAGATTTTTTTCCTGCCCTATAAGGCGTCCATGTGGGACAGTTTAGAAAGCGTTTGGAAAGCTGCTGTGGAAGATAAGGAACATTGTGAAGCCTATGTTGTGCCCATCCCATATTATGATATAGATAGTGATGGATCTCTTGGTGAGATGCACTGTGAGGCCGACCTATTCCCTGAGTATGTGCCAGTTTTAGACTGGCACGATTTTCAATTGGACAGGCTAAAAGAAATCCATCCGGATGCTATTTTTATACACAATCCCTATGATGATGCAAATACAGTCACGACAGTGGCAGAACAATATTATTCTCGCAACCTTAATGTTGTTACTGAAAATTTGTATTATATTCCGTACTATGCTACTACTGGTGGAATGGCTGAAAGTCAGGCTATGCTGCCGGCATACGAAAATGCTGATGCAATATTTGTACAAGCTGAACGCCTGATAGGCTTTTTTGATGAGTCAGTTCGTCACAAGATATTTCCATTAGGGTCCCCTAAATTTGATAGTGTGATTCATCTATGTCAGAATCCTCCTGCCTTGCCAGAGGGGTGGGCGGAAAAGATGAAGGGGAAGGCAGTTTATTTTTATAATACCAGTCTGGGCGGCATGCTTGCGGATACAGAGGCATTTATGCAGAAAATGGCGTATGTATTTAATACCTTTGTAGGCCGCAAGGATGCTTGTATATTATGGCGTCCTCATCCATTGCTACAGTCTACGTTAAAGTCAGTTCATCCAGAGGCGTTTCCTACTTATGAAAAAATGCGGGATTTATTTATTAAGAGCAACCTTGGTATTTATGATGATTCCCCGTCTATGGAAACGGCTATCGCTTGTTCAGATGTATATATAGGTGATCTTGGTACCAGTGTTACTTCCTTATTTGGAGTGGCTGGAAAACCAATCTTTGCTTTGGATAATCAGATACATGAGTTGCCAGGAACCAATGATTGGCGGGGCAAAGCTGTTAACGGTATTGCCCATTACACAGGGGATTGGCTTATTACCTGGAATAACTGTCTGCTTTATTCACCAAATCATGATTATAACTATGAGTTCTATTGCCGCCTTCATGATGATCAGGATGGAAATTACTACAGTACAGTTTGGACTAAGGATGATAAGATTTATGTGTGTCCATCAAATATACAGAATATCTTGGTGCTACAGGACCATAAAATTGTTAAAACCATTCCATTGCGAGAAGAGAAAAATCAGGGGGGACTATTTGCCGGTTCCTGTATGATTGGTGATAAGATTTTTTTGAGACCATTGCGTTATCCGTCCATTGTTTGTCTTGATACCAGAGATGATACTGTATCATATATAGAAGGCCTCAAAGGCATTATAAGTATGAAGCAGGATGATGATTGGTTGATGGGTGGCTGGTGCCTGTTAAATGATAAGCTATATATTTCTGCAATTAACAGTGCAAAACAAATCATTATAACTCCTGAGACAGCTTCTGTTGAGATACGCGATATAGCTCCAAATCACAAAATCGGATTTAATGTATTGTTTTCAGATGGAGATTATATTTGGATGTACGCAGCCCAGGGGCAGGAAATTTGGAAATGGAACCCGAATAATGGCAGTATTAAAAAGTATTGTGGATTTCCAGAGGGCTTTACCTGCTATCATCCGGGAATGCATTATGAGTGTGACATACAGCCTCTTGGTTCTACAGCCTATAACGAGAAGTATCTGTATATAGTGCCGAATTGGGGAAATCAATTTTTGAAGCTAAATAAGTCTACTGGTGAAATTACCAAGTGGGATGCACCATTTGAGGCGAGTCCCCAGACGGATAATGGTTATCTATACACTTGGGGTATTGGTGGTTTTATTTGGGAAAGCTTTGAATGTAACAGCAAGGATTTAAAGTTCGTTTATTGGCCAACCCGTAAGCTGTACCATGTGAATTTGGATGAGGATATTTGGGAAGAAGTACCAATTACCTTTGATGATGAAAGTAAATTCAATATGGAAATTGGCTATGACCGTATGTCAGCCTGGTTCTTGTATGGCTGTATGGAAAATGCTTTTAATTCCTTGAAAGATTTACTTGATGACAATATCCATGGCAAGCAGTTTGATAGGGAGCAACAGCTGTCAGCATATTCTAGCATTGCGGCCAATAATGATGGTACTGCGGGGGAAAAGATATATGATTTTGTCATGGAGCGAATGATGGCGAACAAAGAAATGAGTTGATGCTATGGTTAAGGTAATTACATATGGTACCTATGATTTGTTTCATGAGGGGCACTATCGCTTGCTTCAAAGAGCCAAAGCTTTGGGGGATTATCTGATTGTGGGAGTGACCACTGAAAGCTTTGATGAGGCCAGAGGAAAACTAAATGTGGTGGATTCTCTTATGACCCGCATAGAGAACGTGAAGAAAACAGGCTTTGCTGATGAAGTGATAGTGGAAGACCATGTGGGGCAAAAGGTAGAGGATATACAAAAGTATGATGTGGATATTTTTGTCCTTGGTTCGGATTGGACGGGGAAATTTGACTATCTCAAAGACTTTTGTGAGGTTAGATATCTGGAGCGGACTAAGGGCGTTTCCAGCACTATGAAGCGTGCCAGCAACAACAAAATAATTCGTATGGGCCTTATAGGAAGTGGCCGTATCGCCCGCCGTTTTATTCCGGAGGCCAAGTATGTAAGTGGTATGGAGTTTGCTGGAGTATTTAATCCTCATATTGAAAGTGCCAGAAAATTTGCTGAGGAAATGGACTGCGAATTTTACACGGATAATGAGGAAGAATTCTACGAGCATGTAGACGCTGTGGATGTTTGTGTACCTCATCAATTTCATTATCAATATACTAAAAATGCCCTGCTCCACGGCAAACATGTTTTGTGTGAGAAGCCTATAACCTTGAATAAGGCAGAGGCGGAGGAACTGTTTAAAATTGCTGAAGAAAAGAGGCTGATTCTGATGGAAGCCCTGAAAACTGCCTATACTCCCGGGTTTATTCGGTTGCTGTCCATGGTGCAGAGCGGCATCATTGGCGAAATACGCGATGTTGAATCGGCTTTTACAAGAATTATGCCGGAGCGTAATACCAGAGAGCTTACTGACCCTGTAAACGGTGGCAGCTTTACTGAGTTTGGCAGTTATACCCTTTTGCCGATAATAAAGCTGTTGGGTAAGGACTATAAATCAGTCCGTTTTGAGTGTTTTAAGGCTGAAAATGGTATCGACCTTTATGCTAAGGCATATTTTAATTATGGCAGCAGTATGGCCACAGCCAAAACAGGTGTTAAGGTAAAGTCGGATGGTCATTTGCTGATTTCCGGCACTAGAGGTTATATATTTGTTCCGGCCCCTTGGTGGAAGACAACGGAGTTTGAAATTTGTTATGAGGACTTTAATCAGAACGAGAAGTTCTTTACCAAGTATTTGGGTGACGGGCTACGCTATGAGCTTAGTGATTTTGTTTCCACAATCAACGGCCATCCCAAGGGGGGCTTTAAGCTTACAAGAGCTGAATCCATTGCTATAGCCGAGGTTATGGAAAAATTCCTGGCCTGGCGTTCTTCCACACCTATTGAGGAGGGCAAGGTAATTGAGTAAAACAAAAATATATGCCCATAGGGGCGCTTCCGGCTGGGATAAGCAATATGCCCCGGAAAATACCATGCCAGCCTTTGAAAAGGCCGTTGCAATGGGGGCGGATGGTGTTGAACTGGATGTTCAGCTCACAAGGGATGGGGAGATTGTTATCTGCCATGATGAAAAAATTGACCGTACCAGCGATGGCGGTGGTTGGCTGAAGGATTTTACACTAAAAGAACTGCGGGAGTTTTCCTTTTCCAAGACTCATCCGGAATATGGTGATGTGAAAATTCCTACTTTAAGGGAGTTTTTGGAGTTTTTTGCTCCAACGGGTAAAGAGCTAAACATAGAATTAAAGACATCTGCTATCTTTTATGATGGGCTGGAGAAAAAGACTGCAGCAATGGTAAGGGAATTTGGAATGGAGGATAGGGTTATTTATTCTTCATTTAATCATTATAGCCTTAAGCTGTTGAAGGAGACTGTGCCTGAGGCCCGTATCGGCCTTTTGATGGGACAGAATTTTGTGGATGTTCCTGGATATACTACCATGATGCAGGCAGAGGCAGTTCACCCGAACTACCAGCATATAGATAAGGAATATATAGATAAATGCCATGCCCATGGAATAAAGGTAAATACCTGGACAGTGGATCCACGGGTAGAAATGCAGCGATTCTGTGATTATGGGGTGGATGTAATTATCACTGACTGCCCTGATAACGGTAGAAAAATTGCTGATGGATTATTGCAATAGTTTTTAAAGAGGTTTTTATGGATACTGCAATTCATGTATGTTATGCATTTAATGATTTAAGTGGGACTTATACTAAGTTTGTTGGCACGTCCCTTTGCTCTATATTTGAAAATACTCAATCTCCTGTAGTTGCACATGTATTACATGATGATACTTTGAATGAAGAAAATAAAAATAGGCTTGTAGTATTGGCAGGGGATTATGGTCAGAAAATTTGTTTTTATAATATTTTAACTGTTCCTTCCATTAGAGAATTTATAGGTAAAATACAACAAATATATTTGCCACAATATCAAGGGATACTTTTTCGTTTTGCCATGGGGGAACTGTTGCCTTCGTCTATAGATCGGGCTATTTATCTCGATGCGGATACCATTGTGAACATGGATATTGCCAAGTTATGGAATGTGGAATTGGGACATGCCCATATTGCCGCCGTTTCTGATAGCTTCATAGCTATGCTTCCAATGGATCTGGTTCCTGTTGTGGTTAAAAATGGGCTGGTTCAGCAGGATAAATACTTCAATTCTGGTGTGTTTTTGATGGATATGAATTTTTTTAGTGAGTATCGCCAGATAACAGATGATGTTATTGCTTTTCTATTGCGGGATGGGATTAATACGGAATATCCAGATCAGGATTTTTTGAACTGTGCTTTTGATGAATCATGCCGCTTGTTACCAATAGAGTATAATTTTTTGGTTAACTATGCCCGCATGCAGAAAATGGATAAAAAAGAGGCTATTTTTCATTATGCTGGTGGAGCATTGAAGCTTGATACCAATGATGCGTATGACACCTTATTTTGGCATTATTTATGCAAGACTCCTTGGCAAAATGAGAAGGCTTCCATGAGGAGTTTGTCTTATTTGGGACAAAATTGCAGGGAGTTGGCTGAGCGGTCCAATCTATTAACATTGTTGTTGGGGAAATCTAAAAGATTAATATTTGGAAGCCGTGTTTTGGCGTCTAAAGTGGAATTATGTCTAAATGGTACCTTCTATGATAGCGGTGAAGATGAGACAACCAACTTGCAGTGTGGTGACCTTATAGATTTTTTCTTCTCTTTGCCTGCTGATGAAAGAGTTTTGGTAATTATCAGTAAGCATTATAAGGTATTAAAAAAGATGTTTGAGGGTATAGGGTTGAAGGAAGGCAATGACTTTGTGGATGGCTATATCCTAACTTTGCCGGGAAAAAAGGTTGCTGAATTTAAGGATTCTGCGATAATTGGACGGTATTAATTCGTTTTTACAAGGCTGTGTTTGTGCTTACTAATTAGGTTGTTATTACCTTTTAAACAGTTTATAATTTATTTAACAGATATTAAGCTGCGAAGGAGGTTTGCAGTCATGAAGCATCACTATAGCACTATCGACAATATACATACAACTTTTTCTGATATTCATTCATCCCTTACAAAGGGAGAAAGTATTATTGTTCATATGGAACGTCCTAATGCACATGGGTTTGACCAGGCTGAATTTTTGTTGCCGAGCGTAGTGTGTACAAAATGTATGGGCTTCACTGAAGATGAATTAATAAAACTTACAGCTTTTGTCAAAAATAATAGCCCTTTGATTTGGGAAATAGCCCGCGAGGATGGTGAGATCATTGCCGACGTGGGGTGAATTATTCGGTTATCGCATTTATTTTTGGTCACGGGAAGATAATGAACCCATACATGTTCATGTATGCAAGGGATCGCCAACAGAAAATGCTACTAAAATTTGGCTGCCTGCTAACGGTAATCCTGTTGTAGCACATAATAATGGTCACATACCACAGAAAGATTTAAATCGTCTTTTAAAAGGGATTGCTGCTAACAAAGAAAGTATAGTTTTTGCTTGGTACCAGCATTTTGGACTAAAGTGAGAAAAATGTGTTAATTCTGCTGTACGAAAGTGGTGCAGCAGTTTTCTTTTGCTCAAAATTTGGCGCAGCCTAAAAGAAATATCTTGTTTTTGCAGGATTATGTTAGCAAATAGTAGAATTGCATAAGGCGAGGTAGTTGTAGCTGTAGATTAAAGTGGAGCCTTTTGATAGATGAATTGGATTAATTGGTAGGTGAAAAGATGGATAAGAATGTTGTTACCTTGGAAAATAAAACTTATCTGGTAAAACCTTTAGTAGCAAAGTCTAAAGTAAAAGAGATTTATTTGGTTCGTATGCGCGAGGGGAAGCTGATGATAGTAGCGATATGGATTTTCTTGTTATTGGTGGAGAAGGCTTTAAGTTGACACAGATTTTTGCTTTAGGTGAAGAACTACGAGATACCTTCAATAAAAAGGTTGGTGTCTTTGAAATAAATGAAATAAACCAAGATAGTGAGTTTTACAAAACTGTCATGAGAGAAAAGGTATTGATAGCATGAAGTATTTAAAGAGTATATCATCAATATAACAAGATACATGAGGGAATTAGATGATGGATGTTGAAACTGTAGTTGGATTGGTTGGCAATTTAGGGAGCATTATGTCAGCAAGTGCTAGTGTTTATGACATTGTGGTACAAAAAAAGACTAATGAAAGATTAGCATTACTCGAAAAAGAGTTGCACAATCACATTAATGATACCAAGATAAATCGTGAATTATCTGATGATGAATATAATTTATTGGTAGGTATAGTTAGAAAAACTATATTTAATGGTACAAAAGGAAGAATTAAACGATTTGCCAAAATTACACATGATGTTATGTATTCTGGTTATTTGGATATTACGCGTGGTGAAAAGTATGTATACACTATAAATAGTTTATCTGAACAAGAGGTGGCTTTTCTTATAACAATTTATAAGCACATAGCAAATGAAGGTGGCAGTGGGGATGATAGATTTTCGATTGTTGTGCCTTCATATAGGGGAAAATATCAAGATTTTGTTGAAGTATGCCTACTATTATTTTGCACTGGAAAATTGTTTGAAATATGTTTTGAACTCCCATAATTGGGCTCGCCAACTGCTATAATTAAGCTAGCCTATCAGGCTGAGATGATTGATGATGAGGATGTATGGAGCGAGGCATTGAAGGCACACAATAATGTGGTGCATTCCTATAGTGATGAAATTGCCTTGTCCATAATTAAAGACACCCAAGATAAATTTGTTATCATGTTTGAAAAGCTGTATCAAGAACTGAATGAAAATTGGTTGTGAGGTGCTGGCAATGCATTTGCCTGAAAAGGTTAAGGGTAAATTAATACTTTTCATGTTGAACCGTACATGCTATAATTCTTATAGCATGTACGGAATGGTGCATTAATGAGTTGACAATAAATAATAGAAAGATGTAATATAAGGTAAGGAAGGGAAATCGCCCACGTCAAGTGCGAGGCTAAAAAAGATAGGGAAATCGCCCCCGTTAAGTGCGAGGCTAAAAAAAGATAGGGAAATCGCCCCCGTTAAGTGCGAGGTAAAGGTGAGCGGCTTATAGCTCACCTTTTTTGTTGGAGGAATAGTATGTCGTTGAAATTTTATACTGTAGACAGGGAATATACTGATTTCTTGAGGAAATTTGATGATAGAGTGCCTATGGAACATCCTGAAAGTTATAGAAGGCCATATATAGGTATAATACTTGAAGTTAATGATTGTAAGTATTTTGCACCCATGAGTTCGCCAAAAGCTAAGCACAAAAACTTGCATGGTAAAGATTTATATAAAATAGGTGGTGGCGAATATGGAATTATTAATTTTAATAATATGATTCCTGTTGTGGAAGGATGTTATCACCTATTAAATATTAGCCTAGAAGATGATAGTTACAAAGAATTATTATACAATCAGTACCGTGATATTAGGCGTAATGCCGATAAAATAAAAAAGATTGCAACTAGACTACGCGGTATGTATATCCATGGGCATATATCACCTGGTTTGAAGGGTAGATGCTGTAATTTCAGACTGCTAGAAGAAAAATGTAAATATTATGAGGCACATTAATAGATTGTTTTGTGCGATATGTCTGCTGTACGAAAGTGGTGCAGCAGTTTTCTTTTGCCCGAAATTTTGCGCAGTCGGAAAGAAATATCTTGTTTTTGCAGGATTATGCTAGAGAATGATAGAATTGTACAAAATAAGGCATTTGTAGCTTTATATTAAGGTGGAGCCTTTCGATAGATATTATGCAGTGTAGATTGTAATTTAAGAACTATGGCATTTTTAAACTTACTTTGAAATTAAGGGGTAACCTAATCAATGAAACTATCTAAAGAAGACAGATATATACGTCGGAGGTTGCGGCAGGCAAGAAAACAGGCCAGGGAATTTTATTATTGCCGTAAATATCCGATTAATCCTAAGAAAATAGTATTTACCACTATTGAGGGAACCACGGGGTTTTCCTGTAATCCAAAATATATAGCATTGGAACTATTACGGCGCAGGCAGGATTTGGACTTGGTGTGGCTGGTGGATGATATGAGTAAGTCGTTTCCACCTGGTATCCGCAAAGTCAAAAATACACTAATTAATCGAGCCTATGAGCTTTCAACTGCTGCAGTTTGGGTGGATAACAGTCGGAAACAGTTGGAGTGCCGGAAAAGACAGGAGCAATTCTATTTACAGACCTGGCATGCCAGTATTGCCATTAAACCAATAGGACTTCAGCGCGGAGCTTCTTTTACTAAGATAGCTAGAATGGTTACCGAACACGATTCTCGTATGATTGACTTGTTGGTAACTAATTCCAAGTGGGTAGAGGACCATGCTGCTTTGGGAATGCTTTATAGCGGTAAAATGCTTCGCACTGGTTCGGCCAGAGTAGATGTGCTCATTAATAATAGGGAAGAATTAAGGAAAAACTTTAGGCAAAAATATGGTTTGGCTGATGACACAAGGATTGTAATGTATGCCCCAACATTCAGAAGTGGTAGTCAGGACACCAATAGGAATCCTGAATTGCAGAATAAGATGCCAGACTTTACTGTACTTATAAAGGCATTGAAAAAAAAGATTTGGTGGTAGTTGGACTGTGGCTCTTCGTCTTCATCCTCAATTGACAGCCAGGCATATATCTGCAAGCCTACCAGAAGAAGTAAAAAATAATGTTATTGATGTCAGTAGAGAAGATGACATGTGCGAGACTTTGGGGGCGGCAGATGTATTGATAACGGACTATTCTGCCATGACATTTGATGCCGCGTATATTAAAATACCTGTATTTTTGTATGTCTATGACTTAAGAGATTACATAAATGATCGGGGAGAACTTATGTGGAATCTGAAAAAACTCCCTTTTCCCGTCGCTGAGAATATGGAAGCACTGGTTCACAGTATCGAGGTGTTTGATAATGAAAAATACTATGAGGATGTGGCAGGGCTCTTTAATGAATTAGAAGTGAAAGAAGATGGTAACGCTTCAAAGCGTATAGTTGATGTTATTGAAAATATTATAACATTATGATATGGCAGAATTTGTTGCCATGGCCCGTTATGATGCATTCGAAGAGTTTGGTGATGGAATATCATTAGCATTTTTGTTGATTGATGTTTAGAAGGGTTATTGTAATGAACATAGAAAGAATTATTGGTGAGGCAACTGAATATGATAAGAAGCAGGAGCTTGAGGTTAAAAAGCCAAAGAGCTGGCTGAAAAGTATCAGCGCATTTGCCAATACATTTGGTGGGAAATTGATTTTTGGAATTTCCGATGATGGTACGGTAATTGGCTTAGAAAATGCTAAAAGTGATTCAGAAATTATTAGCGAGACAATCAAAAATAGAATGAACCCTATTCCAAAGTTTAAAATGTCATTTCAAGAAATTGATGATAAGGTACTAATTATAGTTGATGTAATGATTGGTGATGAAACGCCATATTATTACTCCGGGGAAGGGCAACTAATTGCTTATGTTCGGATTGGAAATGAAAGTGTTCCAGCGAATCCTGCGCAGCTGCGCGAACTTGTAATACGGGGAAGTGGGCAAAGCTATGATAGCCTTCCGTCACGTTATATGTTCGAGGATATGGCCTTTACTAAGCTACGTTCGGTATATAAGCAGCGTACAGGAAAATCATTTGAAGAAACGGATTATGAATCATTCGGAATAGTAGATGGTAATGGCAACCTCACTAATGCCGGTGCCCTTCTTGCTGACGAATCTCCAGTACGACATTCACGGGTGTTCTGTACTAGGTGGAATGGACTTACTAAAGCATCTGGATTGATGGATGCTCTTGATGATGAAGAATATTCTGGTGGCCTTGTTTCGCTGTTTCAAGATGGACTGAAATTTATCATGCGGAATAACAGAAAAGCATGGCGAAAATTACCGACAAGTAGAGTGGAGTATCCAGAGTATCCTGAACGTGCGGTAACTGAGGGACTGGTTAATGCCTTGATTCATAGAAATTATCTGGAAATAGGCAGCGAAGTCCATATAGATATGTTTGATGACCGTTTGGAAATCTATTCACCAGGCGGTATGGTAGACGGCTCTACCCTTGAAGGAAAGGATTTACGAACAATATCTTCAAAAAGGCGCAACCCGGTACTAGCAGATATATTTAGCAGACTGCAGCTGATGGAACGTCGTGGCAGTGGCTTTAAAAAGATACTAGAAGATTATGATTTTCAGGAGAATTCCAGAGAAGAATTGATGCCTAAAATCTATGCGGATGCTAATGATTTTGTGCTGACATTGTATAATTTGAACTACTATGATAAGAAACATTATGAACAGGAAAAAGGGAAGAACCAGGAAAAATTCGGGAAAGATTCGGAAAACGTTCGGAAAACATTCGGAAAAGAATTGCTTAATGGTACCCAGAGAAGTATTATAGAATTAATATCTGATAATTCTAAAATTACGGCAAAAGAGATAGCCAAATGCTTATCTGTATCGTCTAGGACGATTGAAAAACATATAAAAATATTGAAAGATTTACAGATATTGGAAAGAGTAGGCGGAAGAAAAGATGGGCATTGGGAAATAATAGAGTGACATAATCGACCACAACGTGTACCTACAAAGTCAAAAATACACTAAAAAATCGTGCCTATGAGCTGTCGACTACTGTAGTTTGGGTGGATAACAGCTGGGAAAAGTTGGAATGTAGGAAAAGCCCTGAGCAGTTTTATTTACAGACCTGGTATGTGTTGATGAACCCATTAATAACAGGGATACGTTTAGGAAAGACTTTAGGAAATCATCCTTAAATGACCGTCAGGTGTATTGATAATGGACTATTCTGCCATGACCATTGATGCGGCGTATATTAAAAGACCTGTATTTTTGTATGTCTATGACTTAAGAGATTACATAAATGATCGGGGAGAACTTATGTGGGATCTGCAAATGCTTCCGTTTCCACACGCAGAGAATATGGATGAACTTGTTCACAGTATCGAGGTGTTTGATAATGAAAAATACTATGAGGATGTGGCAGGGCTCTTTAATGAATTAGAAGTGAAAGAAGATGGCAATGCTTCAAAGAGGATGGTTGATGTTATTGAAAATAAAACGCTGTGAGGACAATAACAGAATTTGTATATAAAAATCATATTGATACCTCAGCAGTGGCTTTGGTTTGATGAATTATACTTTGAGGCTGTAAAGATACCTCCAGTTGGGGTAAATTCTGTAGATGTTGTTTTCAAAATTCAGTGGGGACATAATAAGCTGATTATGGATAAATGTAAATATGAGACTGAAAAAGCATTGTTTTATGTTCAGGAAAGTATACAGAACGGGTGGTATATATGGACTTGACTGACTTGGTAATACTAAGTAACTTGAAAAATCATATAATGATTTGATTTTGAATTCATATTGAAGAAAACAGAAATTATTGAAAGCTATATGAAAGATGGTAAGTAGTAACTAAGATTTAAATAGTTAAACGTCATAGGTTGAATAATGCATTGCTATGATAAAAGTAAAAATCATCGAAAAGGAAATGTGTATTAGTGTTTATAAATAAACAGCACGAGGTGGGAACAGATGTCTCAGCAACAAAATATACATAGAGATAAAAATAAAATTATAATAACCCGGATGGACCATCCAGCATGTGTTAGTGATTTTATTCGTTGCATTAAAGATGGTATAAATAGAGGATATACCGAGTTCATTATTGAAACCAAAAATATATACAGTGAAGATTCAAATTCTTTATTAGTATATCCCAATGCTTGTGTACCAATTGCTGGCATTATAGATTACTATAGGGAAAATGGATTTAAATTCTGTTTTAACTTTTCGGAGGATGAATACTTAACTCAGTGTGATTTTACAGCTCCTGTTGCATTTTTATCTGGTAGTAACAACATTAATCCATTTGACAAAGTTTTTTATTATGATAATTCTTGTCAAGTAGCAGAGTATACAAAGAGGTGTATTGACAGTATAAGCCAAAGAATAGAGTGCGAATCTGGTGTTTTAGATAGTTTAACTTGGTGTATAAATGAAGTGATGGACAATGTATTGACTCATAGCGAATGTAATAAAGGATATGTAATGGGACAATTGCATGATAGAAGCAAGCATATAGCAATTTGCATAGTGGATACAGGTATTGGAATATACAACTCATTAAAAAATACGAAACATCATCCTAAGAAAGGAATAGATGCAATATCACTTTCACTACAAGAGGGCGTCGGTGATGGACAGGGACAAGGGAATGGTTTGTTCGGATTGTATAAAATAGTCAAAGAGAATAGAGGACGATTAAGTATAACATCAGGAAATTCCTCGTTTATGTTATATGGTGATGACACAAAAAAATTTGAAAGACTACCATATATAGATAACAAACGCCCTGGTACCGTGGTGGACTTTCAGATTGATTTAGGCCACGAGGTGAGCCTTTCGTCAGTTTTTTTATCTATTGGGGGGTATGATGGCTTTGATATAAGATTAGATGATTATATGGTACAAGAGGATTCTGATTTATTGGTTTATGATATCTATGAAAATTGTTCAGGAACTGCAACGAGAGATGCGGGGAGATGTTTGCGTAAAGATATTATTAATATCTTTACTCGTAGAAAACAAGCTATTGTTTTAGACTTCTCAGGAGTTGCGACGGTTAGTTCGTCATTTATTGATGAATTGGTTGCAAAATTAATTATACATTACGGTTTATTAAGATTTAATCAAATTTTTGCAATACGAGGAATGAATGAAACAGTGAGCCATTTGTGCGAAAGATCTGTATACATGAGGATAAGTGAAGAATGGGGGCTTTTAAAACAATAAGCAGTGGTACAGTTATAAAACCCTATGAAGCAATATATGGAGGGCAAACCGTGAAATTAAGTGATTTAGCTGAAAGAGTTTTATGTGAGATTTATGATAACTTATTCTTAAAAAAAGGTAATGCAATATGTTCGTATGAACTGGGTGTCTCATCTGAAATGTTTGTTGAAACGTGGCGTGAATTGAGTGGGGAAAATGAAGATGGAGTAACCTATACCAACAACTGTGCAGAAGGGGGAGAACGCAATGAGTGCGAATATTTCAAAAGAAGCACTTATTTTTCAAAATCGGATTATATCATTTAAGGAAGATTTAGAGCTTATAGATGTAATATGCAATGCCAATAAAAATGGTGATTTTTTAGTTACCAAAGATGCACTTTTTCGCTATGTAGCTCCGAGACATACAGAATTACAAAAAAGACGCCCTGTTAAAAATAGTAGAGAAATAGTAATAAAGCATCTACGAAAGACAGTTTATTCATCATATATTAAAGATTTGTATGAAGAGTTGACGGCATATTTGAAGAGTATTATTTATCAAGGTGCACTTATTAGTAAAGAGAGTGGTGCAGCGCATCGATTACTTGGTGAACACAAGATTCAAGTCGCGGCACATGATATTTTACAATTTTCGACTTTGAAGGAATTGATTATGAAAATAGCCGAAGATATTATTCAAAAATTAGAAGCTGAACGTAGTACGGCAGAATTGATAAAGAAAGTTTGTAATAAACTTGGATTAAAACTTCCTGGTGATGTCATAGAAAATGCGCTTCCTTTTTTGGAAATACGACATATATTAGTTCATGCTGATGGAAAAGTAAACAAAGACTTTAATGAAAAATATCCTGACTTCAAAAAAGATTCAAAGGGGCGAATTAACCTTAATTATGATCTTATTATGGAAGCAACTGAAAAAGTGACTCGTTTAGTTAATGAAATTGATAAGGAAGCTTTAGGTAAAAATATATTAAAACCTAATACACCAAAATAATTTGAACAAGGGTTATATGATATGAGCGACTTTAAGTCTTTTATATGGGTAGAAGAGGCACAAATTATGGGAATATCTACAAGCAAAAAAGACTGTAAGTAGCATTGACAAGGTAATAATGGTTGCTAATATTATTTGTTATATTTTTAAGAATTGATGTTGTTAGAGGGTAGCTGATACTATGCCTGAAAAATATACATACCTTTTTCCATATGAAAAAATCCCCCAAGGCTCCCGTATAATTATTTATGGTGCTGGGGATGTGGGGCAGGAATATTTAAAGCAGATGCTATTGACAGGCTACGCAGATGTGGCTTGTTTTCTTGATCGTGCTTTTGATAAATATCCTTCCATGATTATTCCTGTGCTCTCGCCAGAAAAAGTGGTACAAGTGGAATTTGATTATGTTGTTATCGCTATGAAAACAGCGATATTCTACAATGACATTTCTAATTTTTTACAGGAGAAAGGTGTAGCTGCGGAGCAAATCGTCCATATAGGGGCCAGAGGTGAGTGTAACTCTCTGTATACAGAGGAGTCAAAGACAGAAGAAACGGATATAGATTATGCATATAAAAAGGCACCTATTTCTATAGCATTGAAGTTTGGTCCTGGACTTGGTGATGCGGTGATTAAGAAACGGCTTTTCAGGGAAATTGTTAAAATGGCACCAGAGGCAAAAGTTGATATTTATACTCCTGGTGGTGCTAAATTTATCAAATCATTTTATGCCGATGAACCAAATCTTAACTGTGCCATAGATGATGGTGGAGCGTTATATGCGCAACATCATAAAGAATATGGGCTGTCAATGTCTATTTTCTTTATGATTCAAGTAGACCATGTTGATTATGAAAAAATAGAACGAGTCAATAAATTTTTTGCTGAGCAAATACGCGTTCATGTGCAGCGTCATAGTGAATATGGGCTTAGTCCATTTCCTACAGTGCAGAATCATCTTCACTTCAGACGTTCTATGTATCAGGGAAAGAATTGTTACACATTTTATAATTATACAGATGTGTTTCATATTGGAGATCAAAAGGTTAATATCCCGGTTCAGGATAAATATCGAGAAGACTATGAAGCACTCGGCTTACATCGGTATATAACTTTCAATTATGGCAATGGTGCTGCTGGCAAAGAAAATAAGGAAGTTATAAGTAAGCAGTGGCCTAAAGAATATTTTGAAAATTTCGTTATATTATTTAAGAAGAAGTATCCTGATATTGAAGTTGTTCAACTAGGCGACGATTATACGGAGCCTATATCTAACGTGGACAGAATACTTTTTGGTAAGGATTTGGAGATTGTGAAATACATTCTTAAAGGTGCATTGCTTCACTTGGACATAGAAGGTGGTCTTATGCATCTTGCGACTCAGCTTGGAACAAAATGTGCTGTTATTTATGGGCCTACACAGGTTGAACTGTTTAGTTATCCTCAGAATATTAATATAGTGTCGGATAAATGTAAAAATTGTTACCTTCTCTATCCTGAATATTATAAATGTGCTAGAGGCATGGAGAAGCCTGAGTGTATGTGGTCCATTCTCCCTGAGAATGTTTTATCGGAAATAGAAACTTATTTGGAGGAAAAAGTCAAATGAAAATAGCTGTATATGGTGCAGGAATGGTAGGGAAGAAAATCCTTTCATTTCCGTTACGGAAAAATAATGAGATTGTTTTGTGGGTGGATGGTAATGAAAAAATATGGGGAAGCACGTTGGCGGGCGCAAGTGGTTCCTATAAGGTAGAGTCTCCGATGGAGTTGATGAACAAGGAATTTGATATACTCCTGCTTGCAGTGATAAATGGCTGGCTGGATGTTAGGGATAAATGTATTGACATGGGAGTTGACTCTGACAAAATCGTA
This sequence comes from Anaerovibrio lipolyticus DSM 3074, assembly GCF_900141865.1. Classification (GTDB taxonomy): domain Bacteria; phylum Bacillota; class Negativicutes; order Selenomonadales; family Selenomonadaceae; genus Anaerovibrio; species Anaerovibrio lipolyticus. Next base: position 27,868 of record NZ_FQYW01000026.1, read on the forward strand.
TTGGCAGAGGGTTGGTCCAGAGTTGATTATTATGTTGATGAACTTGATAGATATTTTGACATAGAAAAGAAGCCGTTTGTACCTTTTACTAAAACTCCGGTTATTAATCCATTGGGGCATTGCGGAGGAGAAACAGGCAAGGCTCAAAATCGTCGCAAAAGAGAAGGTTTCTTTGAAAAGTATTGTCAGGGTGAAGGCCTGGATATTGGTTGTGGAAATGACCCGGTGGTTGATGGTGTATACGGATGGGATTTAATGAATGGGGATGCCCAATATCTTAAAGGTGTAGACGATGATAGTCTTGATTTTGTATATTCATCGCACTGCTTGGAGCATATGATAGATGTCAAGATCGCTTTGTATAATTGGTTTCGTGTCCTCAAAGCCGGAGGTTATCTAATATTGTATATTCCCCATAGAGATTTGTACGAGAAGAAGAAAGAGCTGCCATCAAGATTCAATCCACATCATAAACACATGTTTATTCTAGGGGGGGATACAAACGCCTATACGTTGGATATTATGGAAGAAATCAGTAGGAGTCTAAAAGGCTACAGTGTGGAATATGCTAAAGTATGTGATGAGGGCTATTCTGTTACCAACCCTAAATTGCCTAGTGATGGGGAATACTCTATTGAGGTAGTTATTAAGAAGGGATAGTAAATAGTTGTATCTTATTTTGTTGAATTGGATATGATGTGAAAAGAAGGGATGTTTTTTTGCTTATAGGGGATAGTTTTCTTAGTATATTTGAATATATTGGAGATAATAAAGAATGGATTTTTAGTGGTATAGGTGTATTTATTATTAGTTGTGTAATTTTTTGGGGGAAAAAGTATACAATTATTAAAAATAAAGGGAATTCTATTCAAAATAATTGTGAAATGCATGGAATTAATCAAATAGTAAGTGGTGATGGAAATGTTATAAATAATAATCTTAGCCCCAATAACATACAGGTAGAAAAATCAGTATATAAAAATAGTTCATTATTATCTAAGTATATAGAAAATGCAATAGATAATTTAGTATTAACCAATAGAGAATTAAAAGATTCATGGCGTACAGGAAGTCAAGAATGGTTAAAGTTAATAGAATCGGCGATTATTGATGATAAATGGAAAGATTATATTGAGACTACCTGCTTGTCCACTGATGAGCAAATTACACTAAAAAAATGGTTTAAGGCAGTTGCAGAACTTAGAAAGTTTATAAATGGTAGTATCATGTATGACACGCATGACATTGAAAAAGAAATAAATAATATTATAAACAACATTAATATCAAAAACATAAAAGCTAAGTTGCAAAATTGTGAAAATTTTGTTAGAAACAACAAGGATGATAATAAGAGAAAAATAAAGGAACAACAACTAGAGAAAATATATTGTCCCATACATAGAGAGATAATGGGTTTCTATAAAACGAATTTTTACGATGAAGGGTATTTCGGTGTAGATGAATATACTGTTATAGAGGTTATAAAAATAATCCAAAATAACCGACATATTGCAGATTCAGCGTTATTGGATTGGCAAGATAAATTTGAAAGCCAGTTATATGAATCACGAAATGTTATTCGACCACATAATCCTGATTATGACCCGTTGTATGATGAGAATAAAGAGTTCTTGAAATTTGTGGACAGTAAAATAAAAAAGCTACGAAAAGATATGTGCGTGGACTGATAGAAACAATTATTAACTATATGTTAAATATATAAGCAGTAGGACTAGTCATAAACAGAAAATAAAGGGATAATCGTAGAATAAACTGTAATAACAGGAGCGGCTTGTTATGATTCATAATATAGAAGACGAATATAGGAAAATTATTATTTTCGGCTACGCAGCAGTAGGGAAAAAGCTGTATGAACGTTTAAAGCATGAAAATGCAGAAGATAATATCGTATTTTGTGATAATTCCAGCACTAAACAAGGAGAGCATGATGGTATAAAAGTAATTTCTTTGCAAGAAGCTGTTGCAAAGTATGGTAAATCAAAGTTTATAGTGGCTTCTCTGCGCCATAGTAAGCAAATGGAGCAACAGTTGTTGGACGCTGGAATCCCTAAGGAACAAATAATTACAGAACTTCCAGGAGATATTGTTGGAGAGGAACTGGCAAAGGAACAGAAGCTGAGATTGGTGCCATTAGATTCTATACACATCGAGGTTAATATTAATAAGGATTGCAACCTTAAATGTAAGGGATGCGACCATTTTGCCCCAATAGCAGAGGCTGATGCTCTGGAATTGGATGTGTTTGAGCGTGATATGAAGCGTTTGGCAGATGTTATGGCAGGCCATATTCATCGAATTATCCTTTTGGGGGGCGAACCACTTTTAAATAAAAATCTGTTGGAGTATGTAAAAATTGCTAGGGAGTATATGCCGCGTACAGAGATATTTATTGCTACAAATGGTACTTTGCTTGGTAAAATGGGCGAGGAATTTTGGTGTGTTCTACGGAGTGCCACTGTTGGTCTTATGGTAACAAAATATCCAGTGAAGCTTGACTATGATGGGCTTAAAAAGTTTGCTGAGGGAAATGGGATTGTTTGGGAGTATATAGGTTCTTCGGAAAGTGGCCGTACGTTGTGGCATTTTCCGTTGGATTTATCAGGTAGTCAAGATGCAATGGAAAGCTTTATTCATTGTGCCAATGCAAATGCCTGTCATACATTGGAAAGAGGTAAGCTTTATACTTGTAGCATAGCTCCTAATATTGAGGCGTTTAATAATTTTTATGGTAAAAATCTTCCTTTGACTGTGGACGATGGTATAGATATCCATATGGCTCATAGTGCTAAGGAAGTATTGGAGTTTCTTGCGAAACCTATAAATTTCTGCCGATATTGTAATGTAAAGGGACGGACCTATGATCATCCTTGGGAAATAAGCAAACAGGATATCAAGGAGTGGACGTGATCATAAAATAGGTTTATAAGGATGATAGCATGACTGTTTTTCAAAAAATATCTAACGGAATAAAGACAATTTTGCAAAAGTCTCCTGAAAGGAGAAAGTTTGCTATATATCCGTTTGGTGACATAGGTTTACTGGCTAAAAGAATTCTAAAGGAACAATTTTGCATTGAACCAACACATATTTTTGATGATAATATTTGTGAGTTTAATCCAGAAGTGAAGCCATCTTCTAGATTGGTGGAATTATCTTATGAACGAAATAAAGGCGTTGTGCTAATTTTAGCTACGGCAAATCCTAGTGTTCATGATATATTACGTGATAAGGCCCTGCGATATGTTTCAGAGTCACAATTAATGGATGTTTTTTTTTATGAGTTAAATCATGGTGGATTATGGAATCCCAAGAATTGGGAAAGGACTGTTTGTGGAAAGCATAGTTATGGTCCTTTATGTAATCATCCTTTGGTAAAACAAGTGGGGGCTTTTTGCAGTTTCGCTGCAGGTGTAGATGTAGTCAATAATCATAATATTGATTTAATTTCCACCTCACCGTTTTTAGTAGGTAGTGGTGGGTTTGAAGGCGTTGAAGGCTTTAAGGATGTTCCATATGATGCGTGGAAAGGTGAAAAATGGTATATTCCGGATATAAAGCCGCTAGGAAAGGTTCCTAATGTAAAACGTATTACGATTGGCAATGATGTGTGGCTTGGAGAAAATGTGATAATTACAAATTACTCTGATATTGGGGATGGCGTTGTGGCGGCAGCAGGTGCAGTAATAACAAAGCCTGTTCCAGCTTATGCTGTTGTGGCCGGCATTCCTGCTCGTGTTGTTCGCTATCGGTATTCTCAAGAGCAAATAGCTGCTCTAGAAAAAATCAGGTGGTGGGATTGGGAGGATGATACAATTAGAGAAAGATATGATGATATGTTTATACCTATCAACGAGTTTATAGAAAAATATAGTAAGTAAATGTAATTGTGAGAGGAACGATACTATATGGAACTCGTGAGTATTATTGTAACAATATATAACAAATCCCAATATTTACCTGAGTGTTTGGAAAGTATAAAACGACAGACATATAAAAATATTGAAGTGGTTCTAATTGATGATGGCTCTATAGATCAGTCAGCAGATATATGTAATGAATATGTAGAAAAGGACAGTCGCTTTGTATATTATTACCAAGAAAATGCTGGGCAAAATGCTGCACGTAAGCTTGGCTTAGAAAAGGCAAAAGGTGAGTGGATAATATCTGTTGATGCAGATGATTTCGTTTCTGTTGATATTTGTGAAAAATTTATTGATGCTTATAAAATGACAAGTGCAGATATGATTTTTGGAAGAATACAAAAATATCAAAACGGGCAATTAAAAGGAATAATGAAAAGCATAGAGGGAATATATGCTGGCGTAGATGCCGTGGAGAGGTTTATGATGCCTCACTTCTTTTCATTTGGAATACCAACTGGAATGTATCCGATACTATATAGAAAAAAAGTTTTGCAAGATTTTTTTTCTATTATAGATTTAAGAATAAATTATAGTGAGGATTGTGCTTGTACATTATTTAGCTTGCTAAAATCCAAAAAAGTTTGTTTTATAAGCAATGTGGTGTATTTTTATCGTCAAAATGATGATTCGTTTTGTCATTCACACAAAAAAACGAATGTTTTTAGTCAAAAGTTACTGCAGGAGTTTCTTTTACATCTATTTCAACCTCATGCTGGAATAAATAGTGGGGATAAAATAATCAGATGGCTTATTGTACGTGATTTGCTTTTAGGAGGATATGAATACTTTGCGGATTATAGTGGTATATACCCTTATTGTGAAGTGCCAACAGGAAATAGAATTGCCATTTATGGGGCTGGCGTATTAGGAGAAGAAATATATGAGAAACTTTCTTCAAAGTATATTTGCGCTGGCTGGTTTGATAGAGAGGCAGAATACTATCAGAAAAATGGTAAAAAAGTTAGTTCGCCAGAAGAAATAAATGAAGAATTATTTGATTATATTTTGATAGCCGTTACTAATCCTGATACATCAAAGCAAATAGCTACTGAGCTGAAGCGCAAGATGAAGACCCCGGAAAAGGTGCTAACGATTTCAGAACGAATTATAGACTCAGAATATACTTTTACAAAATTAAAGGAATTAGAAAAAGTAAGCGAAAAATACATAGTTGAACACTGATGATTATTTTTGTTATGCATGAGAGGGGATAAAATGCTACATATCAATGAAATAGAGTTATATAGAGCTAAGGGGAAAAATGAACTGAGGCACTTATCGTAGTATGGCATGCCAATGTTCTTCCGATGTTTGGAAAAAGTTATCAGATAATTGCTTCTAATAGCCCTAGCGATATGTATAATTAAGTTTGAGGTGAGTTTTATGGTTTCGATTATAGTTCCGGTTTTTAATAGTGAGGCATATATAGATAATTGCCTGGAATCAATTTTAAATCAGAGCTATGATGATTTTGAAGTTTTGCTTATGGTTGGTATCTGTAGTGATAACTCATTGAATAAATGTATAACATGGCAACGACGGGATAATAGGATTATCATAGTCAGTAGAAAGGATAATAGCCTTGGAGATGCAAGAAATTATGCTATGAATTTGGCAAGGGGAGAGTTTATTGCTTACGTGGATGCTAATGATAGAATAGATGAAAATTTTCTCATGGAGATGGTCACGCCGTTAGAAAATAATAATAGGCTGGATTTTTCTTGCTGTGGGTATTATAGAACCTTATATGACGGTACGGTGATAGAAAGATTACCACGTGAAAAGGGCTTGTTTCAAGTAAATTTTAATACATACTTAGATCTAGACATTTTTGTTACTGTATGGTGCAAAGTCTACAGGAAGAAATTCTTGGTAGAAAATAATATAACAATGTTTGATGGCTTGAGTGAGGATGAAAGCTTTTCTTATATGATCGCGTCTATGGCAAAGCATGTCTACGTGAATAAAAAGGCCCTTTATTACTATACTGTTGATAATTCAGAAAGCTTGATTAATGCCAGAAAACATGAAGCCGGGATGGATTATGCATCTTCAATGGAATTTGCTATAAATTTTATGAAGGAAAAACAGGTATATGAAAAAAATCGGGATACATTAAAAATGAGGATATGTTCTGTTTTTCAATCGTATTTACGAATTTTTAACTTTGAGTCAAAAATGGTATCAAAATACGAAGAATTTATAAATGAATATTTCCCTGAAATGATGTCCTTTATGGTATGGAAGAACAGAAAAATAAAAAAAGGGAGTTATATTATGTTTGGATCGGGCATTGATGCTAAGCGTATTATAAAACAGAAATCTTTCGATGTTGATATTTCATATATTGTAGATAGTAATGATAAAGTTATAGGAAACAGAATAGATGGCATAGAGATTTTTGGAAAAGAAAAATTATTGAGCGAAAATTGTCAATGTCCCGTTATCATTTCTTCTCGTAAATATAGATTTGAAATTGCAAAAATATTGAATGATTTTGGATTTTGTAACTTGTGGTATATAGAGGATGTGTTGACAAAGGAACAGTTGAGCAAAGAAGTATAGCGAATTATAGTAGACTTTGTGTGTTTTTATGGAATATATATACATGCGGGTGAGAGCTTTGAATGATGTTATAATAGTTGTTCCTGTATATCGGGAGAAATTGCTGGCTTCCGAACAAATCGCTTTAAAACAGCTTTATAGTGTATTGGGGCACTATCCAATATGTTTTATGGCACCGAAAAAAATGGAGCCTTTTTTTTCGGAACGTAATCTGTATGCGGAATTTTTTCCCGATGAAGATCTTGCCGGCCGGTTGCCGTATAGTAAATTATTATTAAAGCCAGAGTTTTACGAGCGTTTTTTGTCATATAAATATATTCTCATTTACCAGTTAGATGCCTTTGTGTTTCACAATAAATTGGATTATTTTTGCAATCAAGGCTATGACTATTGGGGCGCGCCTATGCCAATAACATATTGGAAAAATGTATTCGCCAGAGTTGGAAATGGTGGATTTTCGTTGCGCAAGGTTAGTAGCTGCATCCGTGTGACTCGAATGAGACAAGAAATTTATGATAAAACAGGACTTCAATCCGAATTAGAGGCTTCTGAAGATGAATTCTTTGCCTATTGCGGAAAAGATAAGGAAATTGATTTCGAAGTTCCTGCTTCAAAAATAGCGGCTCAATTTTCAGTTGAGTTTAATGTGGCTCATTCTTGGGATAAACTGTCTGTGGAAAATCTACCTTTCGGTTGTCATGCTTGGAGTAAGCCACAATATTTATCCTTATGGAAGCCAATATTAGAAAATTTTGTTGAATTATCTTTGCTGGAAAAAGTTGAACTTGAATTTGACAAAAAGCAACATATATCATACAGAAATTTGGAATGGAATAGGGTTTCTATATTGTTGTTCGAGCGTCTATTACGAGAACAGAACGATAAAGTCAAAATGATTCTAGATGAAATATTACCGCAGTATGCCAAATACATTATTTGGGGCAATGGATTGGTGGCTAATAGGGCAAAACAATTATTTAAAGAATATGGTCGAACCATCGAATATATATTTGATATAAGAGCAGAAGAAAAAAAGGTAAATGATAGTGAAAATAGAGTTGTTAAACCCCAAAAAACAATAATAGGCAAAGATAATATTGTAATTATAGCAACGACAAAATATTCTGGTGAAATTAAGAAACAACTGCAGGAATGGGGAATTGAAGAAGGAAAGGGCTTTTGGGAGTATGCTCAAATCGAAAAAAAACTGCTTACTAAATACTATGTGCCTTTATGGGATAGGATGTGTACGAAATAACGGTCAAGGGTTTGGGTGAATATTAAATGAGAGTTGTAATATTTGGAGTAGGAGAATACCTAAAAAAAAGATATGGCAGGATAAAATCACTTTTCAGTGAGAGTGAAATTGTAGCTTTTATTGATAATAAAATTGGACAAGATCAAACGGAATGGTTTGACGGGATACAAGTAGTGTAAGCGTCAAAATATAGTATGCCTCAACAACAAATAAAAAGCAGCCCGTAGGCTGCGTCATAGTATAGTGTTATGAATCTTCAGTTGGCAGGTT
>NZ_FQYW01000006.1 GCF_900141865.1 Anaerovibrio lipolyticus DSM 3074
GAGCCTCCTCCAGATGGTTGTTTTCCATCAGCTCTGCCACAGCCGAATGAAACATGTCAAATCCCGCCATAGAATTGGAGAACGGGATAGGCTTTCTGGTGAATTCGATCCCCCTCCAGTTGAAAGCCCTGAAGTAGTGTTTTTCACTGCCGACATCGATGCCGACGATCATAGATGTTTCTTTTACTTGCTCGATCTTCTTGTTTTGTGTAGACTTCATTTTGTAGATACCTCTCTTTTCTGTTTATTACTAACTTCTCAGGGTCAGTAATGACAGTTTAGCTGAGGTATCTCTTTTTGTTAAGTTTGACTTATCTGTTGTCTACACTTTGAATTATACAGGAAGCTATTTCAACATCAAGTACCCAAAATCCTGCCGATAAAACAATAATATTCTAACTTAAACTCACGACTTTTTTCATACGCAAAATAACCCCTATACTTATTAAAGTAAGGAGTGATTTCGTATGGATATTACAGCGTCCCGACTGCGGGAGCTTCGTAAAATAAAGCAGCTTTCCCAGGAAGATGTGGCCAAATATCTTGGTATCACTCGAACCGCCTATAACAAGTACGAAAGTGGCGACATCAAACCTGTACGAAAGCTCAATGAATTGGCAGTATTATTTAATGTCAGTGTCGATTACCTGCTTGGCCGTGAGGAATCCACACTGGAAAGCAAGGTACGGGAAGTATCTCCCCATATAAGCGGACAGCTCCAGAAATATCTGGATTTAAGTGATTCCGGCAAGGATATTGTGGATATCACTCTTAATGCCGTATATGATCAAGAAAACAACCCAAATGAACCTCAATAGAGCTATTGCAGCTTATTACAATTATACAAAATGTCCCAGCAGGTTTTGTTTACCCGCTGGGACAATTTTTATGGTCGCTATTTATTTATCAGTTCAAAAACAAATTCTGTTCTTTCACCAAAAAGCAACTGATCTCCCGAGGCATAGAATTGGAAATGCATTTCCTGTCTTCGCCTCTCCTTATGCAGGGCAGGCAATCTGAATTCATTTAGCGGCACCACATATACACAGCTCTCTCCCGGTGCCAAAGTATTTCCATAATAGTCCTTTGACTCTCCCCCGACACCATCTGTGGTCCATACACTAAGATAAGGATTTTCCCAAGGTGCGTTGCTCTTGTTTTCCACAGTGACGCGTACTTCCCAGTCATTTGGATAAGAGTCATCCCAATTTTTCCATATATTAGGCGGAATTGTAAAAAACGTCCCCCAATCATTTCTTGGTTTATCAAATCTATCCGTCCACTCCCCCTGCCGTTCACCATTAAAATAATACTTGGCATAAACAGCATTGTTCCCCGTTTCATTATTAGTTACCGTTTCCTGTGGTGACTTATCGTTTTCTGTGGTGTTTGGCTTATTCTCAGCTGGTACAGGGCCATTTTCCTGTGATGGAACCTTATTCTTTTCAACCTCAGGTGTCTTTTCCTCTACGGGAGGAAGAGGCACCTTTTCTTTTACTTCCTCCATGATTTCTTCCACGGCAGGAGGAAGGATTTTTTCTTGATGGGAATGCTGCCCGTTAGACCATATCACAAGCACAGCTACCATTGCTGCTGCCACAATTCCCGCTGCCTTAAGCAGCTTGTTACGTCTATGATGGAGCAAATCACTCTTTAGTTCTGTAACGGTTTGGTAACGGCTACGTGCGTCCACCTCGGTGCATTTTTGCAGTATTGATCTTAGCCAGCCATTATAATTCTCTCCCAGCATTTCCTTAAAGGTTATACCCAAGGAATAAATATCACTGCGCTGGTCCGTCTGACCATAGCCGTATTGCTCCGGTGGTGCGTACCCCTTGGTGCCCAACAGCCGGGTATCTTCCTTTTGTTCTTCCTTTACAATTCGGGCAGCGTCATAATCTATCAGTCTGACAAAGTCATGTCCGCCAACAGCTTGCAAAATTATATTCGATGGTTTTATGTCACGATGAATAATTCCTTTCCTGTGGAGCATGATAAGTCCATCACAAAGCTGTAACAACAGCTCCCTTGCCCTTGTTTCCGTCAAATACCTCTTGTTTTCCAGCAATTCTTCAAAGGATTTCCCGTTTATAAATTCCTCCACCACAATTGTATAAGCTTCATTCTCTGCGCAGTATATAACCTCCGGCCAAAGAGCTTTCCCCATTGCTTTAAGCATTGAGTAGGGCAGATTGACCAGCTTAATATTTTTTATTACCACAAAGCTGCCTGTGCTGTCGACCGCCAGCCATACCTCGGCCTTATCTGTTTGGTGGAGCAGACGCACTTTTTCATATTTGCTTTGTATAAATTTCTCTGCCAGCTGTATGGCAGTCTTGGAAGTCTCCTGCCCCATAATATCACCTTGCTTTGCTCGCTAAAGTATATTATCATACCACTTAGATTAATATAATAATACATCATTTCAGTTGGAGGAGCCATGAAAAATAAAACTACTGCCAGTCTGGAGCATGAGCTGAGCGAAACAAAGCGGGTTGAGGATTACCTGACTGCCAATGATTCTGAGCTTGTTAATCAGACCTTGAGTGAGCATCTGGAGGAGCTTATAAAAGAAAAAGGGCTAAACAAAGCCCTCATAATTGAACAATCCGGTCTGGATAAGGTATATGCCTATCACATTTTCGCAGGTCGCAAAAATACCTCCCGAAATAAAATTTTGGCTCTGGCCATTGCCATGAAGCTGACTCCCGATGAAACACAACACCTCTTATATTATGCAAAGGCTGAAAAGCTCTATGTGCGCAACAGCTGGGACAGTGTAATATGGCATGCCCTGGAAAATGAACTGTCCGTTTTAGAAACGAATCTATTGCTTGATAAGCTTGGAGAAACGAAGCTTCTTGATTAAACTAAATATGTCTCAACAGAAACCTCATCCACCGCCATTATAGGACCGCAGCGGTCCCCCTTCCCCAGAGGGGAAGGCTATTTTACTTGCAGCTCAGCTGCGTCTACAGTATTCTGCATCAGCATAGCGATGGTTAGTAAGCCTACGCCGCCCGGAACAGGGGTGATGGCACCGGCTAATTCCTTAACTGCGTCGAAGTCCACATCCCCCACCAGCTTCTTTGGGACAATGCGGTTGATGCCCACGTCGATTACGGTGGCTCCCGGCTTAATCATGTCCGCAGTGACAAACCTTGGCTTGCCAACGGCGGCAACCACAATATCAGCTTCCTTTACCACATCTTTCAGATTCCTGGTACGGGAGTGACAGACAGTAACGGTGGCATTTTTGCCCAAAAGCAGGTGAAGCATTGGCTTGCCCACAATATTGCTGCGGCCAATAACCACAGCCTTGGCTCCCTCCATAGGAATCTCCGCCAGCTCCAGCATACGGATACAGCCATGTGGTGTACACGGTACCAGCGCCTTCTGACCGGTTACCAGACGGCCCACGTTAACAGGATGGAAGCCGTCTACATCCTTCAATGGGTTAATTGCTTCCAGCACCTCGGACTCATAAGGCTGCAATGCCTTTGGAAGTGGCAGCTGAACCAAAATACCATGAATTTTAGGGTCATTGTTAAGACGGTTGATTTCAGCAAGAAGCTCCTCGTGGGTAGTGGTTTCAGGCATTTCCACGCCCTCGGAATAAAAGCCCAGCTCAGTGCAGGCCTTGTGCTTATTCCTCACATAAACCTGGGAAGCAGGATTTTCCCCCACAATAATAACTGCCAATCCAGGAGTAACGCCATATTTCTCCTTTAACCGGGCAGCCCTCTTGCCTGCCTCCTCACGGATTTTAGCCGCAAAAAACTTGCCTTCCAATAATCTTGCCGTCATAACTTACCTCCAACTTTAATTCCGCCTTGGTTCCCCCCTCAGCCAGTAGTCTAACTGAGAGAACCAAGGCTGTAACACCTCATCCGCCTCGCAAGCTCGGCACCTTCCCCAAAGGGGAAGGCTTTATTACTTCAAAAAAACACTGGCCAAGGTAAAGAAAAACATGGCCACAGATACTATGCCATTTCGCATGTAATACTCTCTTGTAAAGGCACCAAAGCCCTTGATAGCAATTAGGCGATGCTGGTAATAAAGCACAGCCGCAGAAACTACCACGCCCAAATAATAAATAGCCCCCAGATCAAAGAGAGTACCCATATAAACGAATATCCCAAGGCACACCACATGGGTTAGCTTAGCCAGTAGCAGGGCATTTTTGGCCCCAATAGCTGTAGCCATGGAATGAAGGCCATGTGCCTTGTCAAATTCCTCATCCTGGGCACCATATACCACATCAAAGCCCCCTATCCAGAGAGCCACTGCCACGAACAGAACGATCATAGGCCAGTCAATGGTGCCTGTAACAGCCACCCAGCCTCCGGCAGGCGCCATGGCCACTGCAATACCACACACGTAGTGGCAAAAACAGGTTATGCGCTTCATATATGGATAAACGATAAATGGCAATGCCGCCACCGGCAGCAGCTTAATGCAGATTGGATCCAGCTGCAACACGGAGAATATCAGCACTGCAAAACAAATGGCCACCAGCAGATAAATATCCTTTTTATTGAGCTGGCCTGCCACCATGGGACGTCCCTTAAAACGTGGCTGGTCCACATCGTATTTCAAATCAATAAGGTTATCCATAGCCAGGGCCGCACTACGGGCCGCCACAATGGTAAGGGTAATCCAGACCATTATCATAATATCCGGCTTGCCATCAGCAGCCAAAAAGGCCGCCATATATGCAAAGGGAAGGGAAAATACAGTCTGATAGAATGCCACATTGTTCAAATGAGCATCCATCTTCTGCCAAAAACTATTCATACTGTCAGTCAAGTCCAAGCTCCTTCCACTTTGAGTCCACCAAATCCTTTATATCCTGGGTCATTTCAATTTCATCAGGCCACTCACGGGTATGACCTTCCTCCGGCCAGGACTTGGTGGCATCAATGCCCACCTTGGTACCCCATTTTGCCATAGGGGAGGAATGGTCAAGGACATCAAGAGGCCCCTCCACCATTACCAGATCACGCTTGGCATCGATGTTATTGAATACACGCCACCATACTTCCTTTGGATTCTGCACATCAACATGGGCATCCACCACAATAATCATCTTTATGAACATCATCTGTCCCATTCCCCACAGGGCATTCATAACCTTCTTGGCCTGCATAGGGTAGGTTTTCTTTATGGATACGAAGATGCAGTCGTGGAATACGCCCTCCAATGGCATATTTATGTCGATAATCTCCGGAATCGCCTGCTGAAGAAGTGGCAGGAAAATACGCTCCGTGGCCTTTGCCAGGAAGCAGTCCTCCATAGGTGGCTTGCCCACAATGGTAGACGGATAAATAGGATTCTTTCTATGGGTAATACAGGTAATATGGAATACAGGGTAATAATCCGCCAGGGAATAATAGCCGGTATGGTCACCAAATGGCCCCTCCCAACGGGTTTCATCCACATCCACATAACCTTCCAGAATAATTTCTGCGTGGGCAGGAACCTCCACATCAACGGTTTTGCACTTTACCATTTCCACGCCCTTGTGACGGAGGAAGCCAGCAAATACCATTTCATCAATATCACGAGGAAGTGGAGCTGTTGCAGCATAGGTCACCACAGGATCAGTACCGATGGCCACTGCCACCTCCATGCGCTGTGCCCCCATAGCTTTGGTGTCACGGTAGTTGTCCGCGCCGTTTTTATGGATATGCCAGTGCATACCAGTGGTTTTACTGTCATACTTCTGAAGGCGGTACATACCCACATTGCGCTTTCCCGTATTTGGATTCTTGGTAAAAATCAACGGCAGGGTAATGAAGCGACCACCATCCTGAGGCCAGCACTTCAAAATTGGGAATTTGTCCAGAGATGGATTATCGGTGATAACCACCTCCTGACAAGGTGCCTTCTTCACATACTTAGGGAAATTAATAGCCCCCTTTGCAGTTGGAATTATGCTGAGCAAATCCATTTTATGGGAAACGGAAATATAAGGAAGACGCAGGATTTCCCTCAGCTCATCCGCTATATCATCCAGTTTTTCCACACCAAAGGCAATAGCCATACGCTCCATGCTGCCAAAGGCATTCATGAGCACCGGCATATCGTAGCCCTTTACATTCTCAAAGAGCAGAGCGACATTTTTCTCCCCCTCCATTTTGGATACCCGGTCCGTTATCTCTGTGATTTCCAGCTCACAGTCCACCTCAGTTTTAATACGCTTCAGTAAACCGCGGCTCTCCAATTCAGCTATAAACTCCCGCAAATCCTTAAAAGCCATGCTTAGCCTCCTACTTTCTTAAAATGAATCTTACAACCAAATAACTCAGTCCATACAGTGCCGTCAGCGGAAGTGCCAGAGTAATCTGGGAGATTATGTCCGGCGGTGTCAGCAGGGCACCAACGATAAAGGAAACAAAAAATACGTATCTGAAATATTTTTTGAGCTGTTGGGAAGTTACCAACCCAATGGCTGCCATTATTATAATAACAAGCGGCAACTCAAAGGCCAGCCCAAAGGGCAACAGAAATGTAATTATAAAATCAAGATACTTCTCAATGGAAAACAGTGGCGACAAATCATCTGAGCCCATTCCCATAAAAAATTTTATGCCAATCGGCACAATCAGGAAAAATGAAAAGGCCAGTCCCGTATAAAATAATAAAATTGAGCTTGGAACCATGATTCCCAGCACCATCCGCTCCCGTCTGGTAAAGGCCGGCACAAAAAAACGCCAGATTTCGTAAAAAACCACCGGAGTAGCTAATAGAAATCCGGAAAACAAAACCACCTTTGCATAGGAAAAAAAGGCCTCGCCGGGATGCATAAAATATAGTTTTCCCGCCGGTGCCAGCAAAAACTGCATTATGTCCTCATCAAAGACATAGGTTATACAGCTTCCCAACAGAACAGCCACGACACAACGAATAAGGCGCCGCCTCAGCTCCGTCAGATGGTCAATTATGGACATTTCATCATCATTTTCCAGGCTGGCGATTTCCTCATTTTCAGCCATGCCCTCTGATTCAATATCCTCTAACTTTTCTTCATCTGCACCCATAATTACGCTTCATCCTTGGATTTATCTTTAGACTCGGCAGTGATATTGATAGTGTCCTTATCATCACTGCCGCTCTGTGCAGACTTGAATTCTTTAATGCTCTTGCCAAAGGCCTTGCCGATATCAGGCAATTTGCCAGGTCCAAAAATAACAAGACCAATAATTAAAATTAAAATGAGTTCTGGTACGCCAAATCCACCAAACATAATATGCCTCCTACCAATATATAATCTTTTCTATCTACTCAATTATAACCCCATTATTCAATTTTTTCTTCTAAAAGTAGAAAAAATTCCATTCGAGCTTCTATGAAGCTGGAAATATATTAAATCTCTAAAAAAATATCCCCTCCAGAAAATGAAGGGGATATACAATTATCACTGTTTATCTTTACCATCAACCATACCAGAAGGCTCAGCCGATTCATCCACTTTCTTCTCTTCAGTGGAAGCCTCCAGCTTCTTGGCAGTCTTTTCAACGGGCTCATCCTCCATAATGCCGTTGGACACCTTGCGGAATTCCCTTATGGTTTTACCCAGGGTTCTGCCCAATTCAGGCAGCTTGCCAGGGCCAAACACAATAAGTCCAATGATAAGAATAACAATTAATTCTGGGGCTCCTATGCCAAACATCACGTTACCTCCGTGAAAGAAACATATCTTCTTAGAATTCTCTGCCAGCAATGAAATCAGCAGCCATCATATAGGCAGCTCTCACATCCTCAGGAATACTCTCCGGCAGGACATTTCTTGCTCGGTCCAGATATTCCTCAACCTTATTCTTGGTAAAATCAATACCATCTGTTGCCCTTACAATCTCCAGGGCCCTGCTCAAGTCCTCCTTGGTCATATCGCGATTAGTGACTATCGAAAGCAGCTCATCCTTATCTGGAGAGGTTTCCAAAGCTCTAATAGCCGGCAAGGTAATAATGCCCTGAAGAATATCATTGCCTGCTGGCTTACCAATGGTCTTGGAATCACCAGTGAGATCCAGTAAATCATCAGTAAGCTGGAAAGCCATACCTACACTGTAACCATAGTCGTACAAGGCCTGAACATCCTTTTCCGGAAGTCCCATAACGTGGGCACCAAGCTGACAGCTGATGGCCAGGAAATTGGCAGTCTTCATGGCAATACGCTCATAGTATTCCTCAGTATCACAGGACGCCTTATAGATTTCCTTGTTCTGAATGAGCTCACCGGCGGAAAGATCCGCCAACAGTCTGGAAAGCTGGTTGTTGACCCTCTCACCATAGCCGTTTTCCGTCACCAGCACAAAGGCTTTCGCAAAGAGATAATCCCCTGCCAAAATAGCCAGCTGGTTGCCCCACTTGGCATTGGCAGTAGCCTCACCACGACGGGTAGCGGCACTATCCAAAACATCATCATGCACCAGTGAAGCCATGTGTATAAGCTCTAATGCCACAGCCAGTGGCATAACTCTTTTTAAATCAAAATTCTCACTGCAACGGGCAGCCAAAAAAAACATTGCAGGACGCAATCTCTTGCCGCCAGCCTTTATCAGATGATTGCCAATCTCAGTGATGGTGGCAACCGGAGAAACCACAGATTCATGCAAAGCCGTTTCCAGCTCAGCCAAATCTGACTTTATAATATCAAATAACTTGTTAGCCAATTCTATCCCTCACACAAATATACTAAGCCTTAATAATTCTACTATATATCGCAGTGTTTTTCAAATAAACTTTGATTATCAGGCTATATTCTTATTCGTGTCTCGTCACTTCAAACCGTTGTAATTTAATTTTTTCCTCTGGAGAAATCCCGCCTTTGCGTCGGGCAATGGAAATCTGCTCCTCCACAGTATCTACCCCATCCAGATCCGGCAACAGCAGTCCCCGCCTGTAACCATCTTCACTGGAAACAATCACACCATACCGCTTCACATCCAGCTGGTCAGGGCTTTCTATATTCTCCGGTTCCGACAGTACATCCACATCATATACCAGATCCTCCAATTCATCCTCTGTTACTGCTGAGAAACGGGGATCAGCCGTTCCTGCTGATATGGCATTGGCGATGATTTCTGATGCCAAACTATCCCTTACAGGCAATATAGTACCTATACATCCCCGGAGCTGACCCGCTTTTTTTATGGACACAAAAGCACCGGCCCGGGTATTAATCATTTCCTCCGGCAATCCCTTAGGCACTTCTATATGTTTATGATAACGTACATAGCTTTCAAGACTTTTTCGTGCCAGCCTTAAATAATCGTCCTCTTTTTTCCTTAACTCCTCCATATTCTTTTTATGACTGTCTACGGCCTGTTCGCCTATGTTACGTTTAACGTTTTCTCCCTTAGGAATAAATCGTGCCACGCCATAGCCAACGCCAAAAGGGCCCTCACATGACAGCAGCTCTGCATCCACATCCAGGCAGTCAAAGGCACCCGCCATTATCCAAAATGAACGCAGGCCACATTCTGCGGCACCTTCTGCCAGCTTAAATGGGGTTGTGAGCAGCTCCAGAAAATCTCCTGAGGAAAAGCAATCTGCCATACGCTGGTCAAATACTGGTCCCTCCTTGGCAAAACCATAAGGGCCATCTGCCTTTAGCTTATGGGATAAATCACCGCTTGCCACTATCATCATACGGCGATTCATAATATCCGCCGTTTCCCTTAGAAGAATCCCTAAGGTGTAATGATGAATATTGGAAAGTCCGGAAAGACCTATCCGCACGATCTTGCCTTTATATCCAGCCTTTTGGAGAAAATACAGGGGAATCATTGTTCCATGATCCAAGTGTCTCTCCTGACGCCCCAGAGTCCCCGCAGCCAGCTTTATTTCTTCAGCGGTATCTGTCACCTTTTGAACAAATTCCTCATCGTAATCAACATGGAAGGCCAGCTCTGGATGCCCAAAATTAGCAAAGCTCCCCTCTGCTGAGTCACCTGAGGAAATTTGCATATAATCAGCATACATGGTTGCATGAGGGCTGGTAATAATCACCAAATCAGGATTATTTTCCACAATCCATGCTGCTACAGTCTTATATGCTTTTATAGTATCAGATATTTTATTTTCCTCACCCCGGCCAATCTCCGGCAAAATAAGTGGCGGATGAGGTACAACACAAGCTCCAAGAAAGGACATACAAACACCTCCTACATTCATGTTTATATGTTTTATATTACGACATTTGGTAACAAATTCCTTTTTGTTTATTATTCGCGGGTGGCATGGGATGAGCCCATGAAGTAATGGAGCTG
The DNA here is from genome assembly GCF_900141865.1 of Anaerovibrio lipolyticus DSM 3074. Lineage (GTDB taxonomy): Bacteria > Bacillota > Negativicutes > Selenomonadales > Selenomonadaceae > Anaerovibrio > Anaerovibrio lipolyticus. The sequence goes on from NZ_FQYW01000006.1 coordinate 10,278, forward strand.
TAAAATGTCACATCAGCACGTTCATCTCGAAGACGATATGATGTGGCTGACGGCTGCGTAGCCCGTCAATATTTCTCGAAGCACTGTACTATTTTGATGTGACACTAGCGAAATGAATGAATGGGCCAACCCATGACAGGACCCGCAACAGAAATATAATTGCCATCTTATACACATAAAAAGACTGCCGTGTTGAAATCAACACGACAGTCATTTCTATTCAACAAATATTCAATTACTTATTGAAAATGTTCTTAAGAGCCTGCTTATTTACATCGCGGTTCAGCTGTGCAAGATAAGTAGTCAGCTTAATGTTCTTAGGGCAAACCTCTACGCAGTTCTGGGAGTTACCGCAGCTGGTAATACCGCCCTTGCCCATAAGAGCTTCAAGACGCTTTTCCTTGTCGAACTTTCCAAGTGGATGGAGGTTGAACAAGTAAGCCTGTACAGATGGAGATGCACCAATGAAGTCGGACTGAGGACCAACGTTAGGGCAAGCCTCCAAGCAGCAACCGCAAGTCATGCAGTGAGAAATCTCATAAGCAGTGGTTGCAGTGTAAGGATTCTGGATAGGAGCATCCTTAACTTCCCAAGAACCATCAACCTCAACCCAAGCCTGTACGCGCTTGAGGGACTCGAACATTACGGAACGGTCAATAAGGAGGTCACGGATTACAGGGAATGTTCTGGCTGGCTGCAGACGAATTGGCTGCTCCAGCTCATCGATCAGTGCGCAGCAAGCCTGACGAGCACGACCGTTAATAACCATCATACAAGCGCCGCAAACCTTCTCCAGACAGTTGCACTCCCAAACTACTGGAGCAACCTTCTTGCCATCAGTAGTTACAGGGTTCTTCTGGATTTCCATCAGGGAAGCTACTACATTCAGAGCAGGACGATATGGAATCTCGAACTCCTGAGTGTAAGGCTTGCTGGTAGGGCTATCCTGACGCTCAATAATAAACTTAACTGTTTTCTTCTGTTCTGCCATTCTATTTTATCCCCCTATTACTCTTTCTTTGCAACAGCGTAGTTACGAGGACGTGCCTTAATGAGGGAGTGCTCAAACTCCTCATAAGTTACAACTGGCTCCTCAGTTGCTGCATCAAAGCTTACAACGGATGTAAACATGAACTTCTCATCGTTACGAGGATAGAACTGTAACTCGCCATCCTTCTCAATGCGCTTGCCATTTTCATCCAGCATAATCTTTGCATGTGCACCACGGGACTCATCACGGGAACGAGCAGACTTGGTGATAGCCATAGCATAGATAATCATGTTACGGAGCTGACGAACGAACATAGCCTCCTGGTTAGCCCAGTTACCATGGTCAGTTACGCCGATGTTCTCCCAACGCTTCAGGATTTCCTTCAGCTTGCCGAGGCAGATATCCAAACCGTTGTTATCACGCTCGATGGATACATACTCGTACATGATCTCGCCCATCTCCTGATGGAGCTTATGAGCATTCTCAGGACCGTTCATCTGACGAATCTTGTCATACTCATCCTGAACTTCCTTGCGTGCAGCCTCGATTTCAGCATCGGTGATTTCACACAGCTTGGATACGTTCTCCTTAGCCCACTTCATAGCCTCTGGACCAGAAACAGTACCGGAGTAAGCAGCGGACAACAGAGAGTTAGCACCAAGACGGTTTGCACCGTGATACTGATGGTCGCACTCACCGGAAGCCATGAGGCCAGGAATGTTGGTGAAATGCTTTCTATCTACATAGATACCGCCCATGGAATAATGAACGGAAGGGAAAATCTCCATTGGAACCTTACGAGGGTCCTTACCAACGAACTCAGTGTAAATCTCGATGATACCGCCCAGCTTGCGCTCCAGATAATCTGCAGGAATGTGGGACAGATCGAGGTATACACGACGGTCATGGTTAATACCAAGATCCATGTGAACGCAAACCTTGAAAATAGCACGGGATGCTACGTCACGAGGAACGAGGTTACCATAAGCTGGGTACATATCCTCAAGGAAGTACCAAGGCTTACCATCTCTGTAAACCCATACACGACCACCCTCACCGCGGCAAGCCTCGGACATCAGACGGTTCTTATCAGAGCCTGGGATTGCGGTTGGATGAATCTGAATGAACTCAGGGTTAGCAATTTTTGCGCCCTGCTGATATACTGCAGAAACTGCAGAACCATTACAAATAGTGGAAGCGGTGCAACGGCCAAATACCTGACCAGGGCCACCGGTTGCAAGAATAACAACATCAGCTTTGAAAGCCTTGATTTCCATGGAGTTCATGCTCTGAGCAATGATACCACGGCAAACGCCGTTCTTATCCTTGAAGATCTTAACGAATTCCCAGAACTCGTACTTGGTTACGCCGCCCTTAACTTCCCAACGACGAACCTGCTCGTCAAGAGCATAGAGGAGCTGCTGACCAGTGGTGGAACCGGCAAAGCAAGTACGCTTGTTCTTCTGGCCACCGAAGTTACGGAGGTCAAGAACGCCTTCTGGAGTACGAGTGAAAGGTACACCCATACGATCAAACATCTTAATGAGCTTTGGAGCTGCCTCAACCATGCCCTTAACAGCCAGCTGGTCAGCCAGGAAGTCACCACCGTATACGGTGTCATCGAAATGCTCATAGATGGAATCGTGCTCACCCTTGGTATCCATGCAGGCATTAATACCGCCCTGTGCACAGAGGGAGTGAGAACGCTTTACTGGGCAGTAAGAGAATAAATCTACTTCGCCGCCAGCTTCACAAATTTTAAGGGTAGCCATCAAACCTGATAAGCCGCCACCTACTACAATAATCTTATTTTTAGCCACGTAGGTTCTCTCCTTATAAATAAATCTTTACTACTACGACACTCTTACTCTATTACATGAAGTAAGAAGACATGAATGCCAAAGTGAACAGGCACATGAGTACGCAAAGACCCATAGCACCCTTGTCAACAACACACTGGGAACGAGGTCCCTTGGTGATACCCCAAGTCATGCAGAAGGTAGTGATACCATTGCAGAAATGGAAGATTGCAGCAAACATACCAATAGCATACAAAGCAAATACAACTGGGTTAGCCAAAGTGGACTGAACCAAAGCATAGCTGATATGCTCACCCATGATGCCCTTAGTGTAAATACGAAGGTAACCAACATGCCAGATGAGGAATGCTACGAGATACCAAGCAGTCCATCTCTGAAGAGCGAACTTCCAGTTACGGGAATAACCGTACTCACTAGGGTTGTTCTTAGCCTGCATAGCAATATATACACCGTAGATACCATGGAACAGGATAGGTACAGCGTAGAGGCAAATCTCAATGCCAAGGAAAATTGGCTGAGGAATCTGCTCCATCATTGCTAAGCCGTTATTGAACACCTCTGGGCCGCCCATTGCTGATGCATTTGTGAGCAAATGCTCAATCAGCACACCGCCGAGCAATACAAGTCCGCACAGGGAATGCAGTCGACGAAGATAAAAAGATACGTTAATCATTCTTGACCTCCTAAAATTTTCTTTCACACAGGAAAGTATTTAATATCATAACTTACGATATGGTTTCTGACCAATCTCGTAATAGTCATTACCCTCAGAATCGATAACTACGATTGCAGGGAAATCCTCAACCTCAAGAGCAGCAAGAGCCTCTGGCCCCAGCTCAGGGTAAGCAATAACGGTGTACTTCTTAACGGACTTTGCGATGAGGGCAGCAGCACCACCAACAGCAGCGAAGTAAGTAACGCCGTTCTTCTTCATGGACTCGACTACCTCTGGAGCACGGGAGCCCTTACCGATCATACCCTTGATACCCTGCTCAAGCATGGTAGGGGTATAAGCATCCATACGACCAGCAGTAGTAGGACCGCAGGAACCGATTGGATCGCCTGGCTTTGCAGGTGTAGGACCAAGATAGTAAACTATCTGATTATTCCAGTCGATTGGCAATTTCTCGCCACGAGCCAGAGCCTCAGTCATAACCTTGTGTGCAGCATCACGGGCACTGTAGATAGTACCAGTAATAAGCACGCTGTCGCCAGCACGGAGCTTGCGGGAATCCTCTTCTTTAAGAGGAGTAGTTATACGAATTGTCTCAGCCATTATATAAACCTCCTATATTAAAGAACACGATGGGAATGACGGCAAGCATGGCAGCAGATGGTAACTGCTACCGGCAGGCCGGCAATATGAGTAGGACCCCACTCGATGTTTACAGCCAATGCGGAAGTAGTACCGCCAAGCTGAGGACCGATACCGGTCTTGTTAATAAGGCCGAGGAGCTCGTTCTCCAGTGCAGCGTAATCAGGATGAGCATTACGCTCAGTAATCTTACGCATGAGAGCGCGCTTGGAAAGATAAGCAGCCTGATCCATAGTGCCGCCGATACCTACACCAACAACCATTGGTGGGCATGGGTTGCAGCTTGCATGCTGGATAATATCCAGAACAGCTTTCTTAACACCCTCAACACCATCAGCAGGAACCAGCATCTTGATACCGCCCTTGTTCTCGGAGCCAAAGCCCTTGCAGGTCAGCTCAATCTTAAGCTGATCGCCTGGTACAATCTTGGTATAAATAATAGCTGGTGTGTTGTTCTGAGTATTCTTACGGTCAAATAAAGGCTCAGCAACAACGGACTTGCGAAGATAACCCTCAGTGTAGCCCTTAGCAACGCCAGCGTTGATAGCTTCTGTCAGATCGCCACCCTCGATATGAAGATCCTGACCTACCTCAAGGAAAATAATGGTCATACCAGTATCCTGGCAGATAGGACGATCCTCAGCTCTAGCAATCTCAGAGTTGCGAATGATCTGATCAAGAACAACCTGACCAACTGGAGACTCCTCTGTCTCACGGCCCTTCTTAAGAGCTTCATACACGTCCTGAGGTAAATAGTAGGCAGCTTCCTTACACATCTGCGCTACTTCTGCTGTGATCTGTTCAACATTGATCGTACGCAAATTAAACCCTCCCTAATATAATAAAAAAATTACACTCGCATACATATCTCATATTATCATACTTTTAATGTGCTTTCAAGCCAATAACCACAAGGGTTTGCCACTAAAAAGATGAATGGTATTCGTAATTTTTCTTTGGTCGTCTGACAATTCAGTGATAATCGGTGTTTATAGAATATTCGCCTTATCATTAGCATATTTTACCGACAAGAAATTTTTTTTAAAAACTTTTTATTCCCGGCCAACTTTCCATACTAAATCATTGCCCAAAATATCCTTTTCATAGGAAATCAGTTCATCGGTACCCTTTTCTGCCAATGCCAGTAAGTTATCCATTTCTTCACGGCTAAATGGCCTGCCCTCGCCGGTCCCCTGAACCTCCACGAACTGGCCCATACCAGTACGCACCACATTCATGTCCACAATGCAGCTGGAGTCTTCCTCATAATTTAAATCAAGTATAGGCTCCCCCGATGCAGAAATTCCCACGCTGATGGCTGACAAAAAATCTTTTACAGGAAAAGGCTTCGTGCCGTCATAAATGGTTGCACAGGCTTCCACCACAGCAATAAAGGCACCTGTAATAGAAGCTGTACGGGTACCGCCATCGGCCTGAATAACGTCACAATCAACAGTAACAGTTCTTTCCCCCAAAGCCTTCAAATCCATTACAGAACGCAGACTACGACCAATAAGGCGCTGAATCTCCTGGGTACGGCCAGTTTGCTTACCCCTGGCAGCCTCTCTGGAGGTTCGGGTATTTGTAGCACTTGGCAACAGGGAATATTCAGCTGTAAGCCAGCCTTCACCAGTTCCCTTTAAAAAGCTGGGCACACGGTCCTCAATAGTGGCAGCACAAATTACCTTGGTATTCCCCATCTCAATAAGCACGGAGCCTGCCGGGTGAATCTGAAAATGACGGTTTATCTTGTATTTACGAAGCTGGTCATTCTTACGGCCATCTTTTCTTTCCATATTTTTCCTCCTTAGAAAGCAAGATGAAAGCATACAGGCTTTCATCAGCCCTTACACGAAATCTAAAGTTCATCTGCATCCTTTGGATTTGATTCACTAAGATTTCTTAGCAAAAATCCCCGCCACCTATATGGGCGACGGGGCACAAAAATCTTAACTGTTCTGTTCCTGATACTGTCTAAAGTTCTTGATAATAACAATTGGGGTCTTCTGGGAAGCATTACCAAAAGGATTATCAATCAGAAGATTAGCCGCCATAAGACCATTGAGGCCCTTGGACTGACCAACCACCCGGGAACGCTTCAAATCATTTACGTCAGCGATAAGACCGCCAAAGCAGCCCAGACGTGCCTTGAGCTGTTCAACAACCTTGTCAGGATCCTTCGGACCATAAACAATGTGCTTATCAAATGGTGGCATAGTACCGGTAACGTCATCGATAAGAGCAGTCTGCTCACCGCCCCACTTGTAAAAGAGGCCTTTTAAGCCCACAATTTTTCCCAAAAAGCCAGCAAAAAGTGCACCGGCCACACGCCACTTGCCCTCCACATCCATCAAGGACTGCATGCCGTGTGGGGTGGCCAAGGAGCCATAATCAGGGATAAACCGGCAACAAAACTTTGCCACCTTGGTAATTTTCAAATCCTCAGGACGCACGGCCCGCCCCTGGGTAATAGCCACAACACTTTCCGCTACAGAAATAACATCATCAGGACCAATCTTGTCCTTGGTATAACGCTCTACTGTATCAATAATATCATCCTTATCAGTAAGAATTCTGGTAGGGATTGGAATCAGTTCAATTTTTGCATCATTACTCATGTCAAATGCCCTCCTTATGCTTCAACCAGTTCAGTGCCGACAAGTTTGGCGATTTCCGCTGCCGGTACCTCGATACGAACCTGACGGTAATGAGCCTCCATGCGGCCAGCTTCCATCCAAATAATCAAGAAATTGAAGTCAGGCATCTTGGAAATGGCTTCCTTAATGGTCATGCCATGACGGGCAATGAGCTTAATCTGGGCCTTAATGGTAGCGCGGTCAAGATCCTTTCCATATCCCTTCCGCTGAATGATATAAGCCTCAAAATAATCATCCTCACGGGGAGCGGACAGGAGCTCCGCATGACCTCTTGTTTCAACACCATCATACTGCTCATAAGGGAGCTGTGGGCGAACAAAGCAGTCCATCATAACAGTACACTGCTTGCCCTCATTCACAAATTCAACATTGGTGCTGAAGGTCAGGCTATCCTCAGTCTGTTCATCCACTACAAAGGCACTACGGCTATCCTTCTTTGCAATTACATTCTCCACTCCTAAATGCATAAAATACAATTTCGTAAAAAGTACAATCAGAATTGCAACAGCGACTATACACAATAACACGGTTTCCATAAATTATACCTCCAACTGTTTGAATGCCTTATGATTAATCAATCCAGCATTGCTTTTAATTTATTGTAGTAGTTTTCCGGCAAGCGGGTAATCTTGCCAGTTTCCATTGAAGTAAAAACATTCTGTGTCCTGCCAGTTACCAGCAGGGTATCATCGGATGCCCGCAAAATACGGTATGTAAATGCCATCTTCGCCTTAGTAAGGGCTTCAGGAGTAGTTTCAATAATCAATTCATCATCAAATTTGGCAGAATTGACATATTTGGCACTAACTTCCGTAATCGGAAAAACATAACCATCATCCATAAGCTGATTCAGGGTAATGCCAGCCTCCCGAAGAAACTCCACACGACCGATTTCAAACCATCTGATGTAGTTGGAATGATGCACCACAGCCATGGCATCTGTGTCATAAAAGTTAACCTTGTGACGTACTGTTGTAACCACAACATCATCTCCTCATTTTTCAATCTTCTACAACCTATTAAGAATAAAACTATACCAACTGAATGTCAAGGCGAAAATAAAACACCTGCACAAAAATGCACAGGTGTTGTAATTATATAATATTTAAAAATTAATGATCAACGTCAACAGGCTTAACCTTGGCACAGATTATAGCCATAACCACTGCCAAAATAACAGCTGCCGCAGCCAGACCATACCAGCCGTTCATGGTATAACCATCCACCATATAACCTACAAAGCTGGCACTGGCCACAATCAGCACATAAGGAATCTGAGTGCTTACATGGTCAAGGTGACTGCACTGGGCACCGGCAGAAGCCAAAATTGTCGTATCGGAAATAGGTGAAGCGTGGTCGCCACCTACTGCACCGGACAAAATAGCTGCCACAGTGATAGCCAGCATATTTGCATCATTTGGTCCAATAACAGCTACCGCAATAGGTATAAGAATGCCGAAGGTTCCCCATGAGGTTCCGGTGGCAAAGGCCAAAATAATAGCCACAACAAAGAAAATCACCGGCAGGAACATTACCACATCAGTGTTGGCACTTACCAGCATTCCCACATAACCGCCAAGATTAAGATACTTGTCACTGCAGATACCGGAAAGAGTCCAGGCAAAGCAGAGAATCAAATTTGCAGGAGTCATGGCCTTAAAGCCCTGTACAAAGGTTTCGCAGAAGGACTTAAAGGAAATAACCCTGCGTGGCAGATACAGCAGAGCAGTAAACACAAATGCAGTAAAGGAACCAAATACCAACCCCTTGGAGCTGTCACAGTCCGCAAAGGCATCTGCAATGGTCTTGCCCTCATTGATACCACCAGTGTAAAGCATACCATATACACAGGCGGCAATAAGTACCAGCAATGGCAAAATCAAATCAATAATTCTACCGTTTCCCAAGGGAGCTTCTTCCTCACTATCCCGATATTCCTTTGGTACAATGAAGTGTTCCTGGTTCTTTTTCACATAAGCCGCCATGGAAAATACATCACGTTGGGAAGCTATGATGAAAACCATAAATACCATGGTCAAAAGAGCATAGAGGTTAAATGGTATGGTCTGCAAAAACAGGGAAAACCCATCGATTTCGCTGTTCTCAGGCAGGGAAGAGCCTACAGCTGCCGCCCAGCTGGATACTGGCGCCAAAATACAGATAGGTGCCGCAGTGGCATCAATAATGTAAGCCAGCTTGGCACGGGAAATCTTAAATTTATCCGTAATTGGACGCATTACAGTACCAACGGTGAGACAGTTAAAATAGTCATCGATGAAAATTACAATACCAAGGACAGCAGTCAAAAGCATTGCACTGCGACGTCCCTTGATGTTTTCTGCCGCCCACTCACCATAAGCCCGGGTGGCACCGGAGCGGGTAATAGCCGCCACAATAATACCCAGGATTACCAAAAAGACCAAGATATTGACATTGCCGCCAACCTTATCAGCCAGCACATCAAACATAGTCATAATGGCTTCAATAACATTGAAATTTGTATATAGCAAAGCACCGGAGAAAATACCGATAAGCAGTGACATATACACTTCCTTTGTCGCCAATGCCAGCACAATAGTGATTATAGGTGGCAATATTGACCATACAGATTCTACCATGTGTTTTTCCTACTTTCTTTTATTGAGAATAAATACTCATTTATTTTAATACAAAATACATTTTTTCTCAACTAAAAATATATATTTCGGATACCTAATATAACAATTAAGCATAACAAAAGTCCATTGACAGACAACATCAGGCAAAAATACCGGATTTCTTTACCTCATCCACAGCCCGCTGCATATCCTCCTCAGACTGTACCAGTGCCATACGGACATAGCCCTCTCCGGAAGGTCCAAAGGCACTACCAGGGGTTACCAGCACCCCAGTCTTATCCAATAAATCCTTAACAAAGGCTTCAGAATGCTCATAAGAGGCTGGAATCGGTGCCCATACAAACATAGTTCCAGGTGGCTTATCCATCTGCCAGCCAGCTTCAATAAGGCCATCACAAAGGACATCACGACGACGCTCGTAGGCTGCTCTGGTTTCCGCCACAATGGACTGATCCCCGGAAATTGCCTCAATAGCCGCCGCCTGAATTGGCAAAAACATTCCGTAATCCATATTTGATTTCAAAGTCTTTAGCATACCAACAACTTTGGAATTACCAAGGCAATAGCCTATACGGGCACCTGCCAGACCGTAGGTCTTGGACAGGGAGTTGAACTCCACACCGACCTCCTTGGCTCCAGGAAGCTCCAGAAAGCTACCCCATTCACGGCCGTCAAATACCAGCTCGCTATAAGCGTTATCATGCAAAACAATGATGTCATATTTTTTAGCGAAGGCAATAAGCTCCTTGTAGAACTCTATTGGTGCCATAGCTGCTGTTGGATTATTAGGATAGGAAACCAGCATGAATTTGGCCTTACGTGCCACTTCCTCAGGAATATCCCCAAGCTGAATCACATAATCGTGCTCTTTTTTCTGAGGCATATAATAAAGCTCAGCCCCGGCAATACGAGGACCATCTGCAAAAATTGGATAGCATGGATCCGGAACCATCATAATATCCCCTGGGTCCAAAATTGAAAGGGCAATATGAGCCAGTCCATCCTGAGAACCCAAAAGAGAGCAAATTTCCGTATCAGGATCCAAGGTTACATTGTAGCGACGCTGATACCACCGGGCCACAGCATCCAGCATAGCCTTTCTGTCAGAAATGGCATATACATAGTTGGCTGGATCCATTACGGCCTTGGCCATTGCTTCCATGATCCGCTTGGCAGGTGGAATATTAGGCGCACCGATACTCAGGTCAATGACATTTTTACCGGCAGCCATACGCTCCTTGCGCATTTCTGCCAATCTGGAGAATACCCCTTCTCCAAACTGTTCCATTCTTTTTGCAAATTCCATTATTATCACCCCAAAATTCTTGCTAAACGAAAAGGGCGAACCGAGATTCGCCCCTTGCATTATTTAATTATTATTTGAAGAGCTTACTTACAGAACCATTGTTGTAAATACAATCAATGAACTCAGCCAACATAGGTGCCAGAGAAATGGTTACAATCTTGTTGGAACGCTTCTCTGGAGCCAATGGAATAGTATTTGTAATAATAAGCTGCTTAATAACAGAGTCATTTATACGCTGTACAGCAGGATCAGTCAAAATACCATGAGAGCAGCAAGCATAAACCTCCTTGGCACCCAGCTTCTTCAAAGCCTTGGCACCTTCACAGAGGGAACCAGCAGTATCAACCATATCATCAATCATGATACAGGTCTTGCCCTTAACCTCACCGATGAGGTTCATAACCTCTGCACAACCAGGGCGTGGACGGCGCTTCTCCACAATGGCAATGCCAACATCCAGCAAATCAGCCATTTTACGGGCACGGGTAACACCGCCGAGGTCAGGGGATACCACAATAGCATCCTCAAGATTAAGCTCCTTGAAATACTCAGCCATTGCAGGAGCTGCTGCCAAATGGTCTACCGGAATATCAAAGAAGCCCTGAATCTGGCCAGCATGAAGGTCAACAGTAACTACACGGTCCATACCAGCAGACTGCATCAAATTTGCAACCAGCTTTGCGGAAATAGGCTCACGGCCACGGGTCTTACGGTCCTGACGGGCATAAGCATAATAAGGAACTACGGCGGTTACGCTATGAGCAGATGCACGCTTACAAGCATCAGTCATAATGAGAAGCTCCATCAGATTCTCATTAACTGGCTGGCTGGTAGGCTGGATAATGAAGATATCCTTACCGCGAATACTTTCACTGATCATAACCTGGATTTCACCGTTGTTGAAATGGCCCACCTGTGCCTCGATAAGGCTGATACCAAGGTGCTCGGCAATTTCCTGAGCCAGCTCTGGATTCGCATTACCAGCTAAAAGACGCATGTTACTCTTTGCAGATTGTGACATTTTTTATAAAGCCTCCAAACTTTAATAAAACAAATTTCTTTTGGGGAAAATTTTCAACTGGGATTTCCCAGCAAAAAATTTCCGTATATATATTATCAGTAAAACACTGAAATATCCACTTTAATTTTTTCGTTTATCTGCCCATCCACTTATATTTTTTTGGTGAGCCCTGGCAATAGCCAAATCAGAGGCTGGAATATCCTTGGTAATAGTGGAACCGGCACCAATATATGCGCCCTCACCAACTGTTACAGGAGCCACCAGTGCTGTCTGGCAACCCACAAAGGCATTGTCACCAATGACAGTACGATGCTTGTTCTTGCCGTCGTAGTTAACGGTAACAGTACCACAGCCACAGTTTACATGGCTTCCCACATCAGCATCACCGATATACTGGAGATGAGGCAGCTTGGTACCCTCACCGATGTTGGAATTTTTAACCTCAACAAAGTTTCCGATATGAACGTCCTTGCCTATATGGGTATTAGGACGAAGATGAACATACGGGCCAAAGTCAACGCCATCATCAACGATGCAGTCATGACCATAAGCGAAATGGCCTTTTACGCCATCCCCAATGGTAACATTGCTAAAGCGGCAGTTAGGACCGATTTCGCAATTTGCACCAATCTTAGTATTGCCCTCCAGCCAGGTGAAAGGATAAATCACTGTATCAGGGCCTACCTCAACGTCAGCATCCACAAAGGTACTGTCTGGGTCCATAAGGGTTACGCCGTTATCCATCAATTCTATATTCTTGCGACGACGGAGAATCTTCTCTGCCCCGGAAAGCTGAACACGGGAATTTATGCCCAAAGTGGATTCATAATCATCTGCAGCCACAGCCCAGATTTTCTCACCCTGCTCACGGAGAATGCCCAATACATCCGGAAGATAATATTCACCCTGGGCGTTATCACAGCCCACTTTCTCCAAGGCCTCAAACAACTCCTTGCACTCAAAGCAATAAATACCGGAGTTTACCTCCTTAACCTGGCGCTCCTCCTCAGTGGCATCCTTCTGCTCAACGATACGGGCAACATCGCCCTCAGCCGTACGGATAATACGGCCATAACCAGTGGCATCTGGCATAATGGCAGTGAGCACAGTTGCCTTGGCACCAGCAGCCTTATGTCCCTTGTAGAGCTTGCTGATAAGATCAGCAGTAACCAGAGGAGTATCACCGCAAAGCACCATAACAGTTCCCTTCTCCTTGGAAAGAAGTGGGGCTGCCTGCTTTACTGTGTGACCAGTTCCCAGCTGCTCAGCCTGGACCACAAACTCAGCCTGGTCCCCAATAGCCTCCTTAACGGTGTCGCCACCAAAGCCCACGACTACAACATTGCGTTTGGAACCAGCCTTGGTTGCAGCATCAAGAACGTGCTGCAGCATAGACTTGCCCGCAACTTTATGTAAAACCTTTGGCAGCTTGGACTTCATCCTTGTGCCCTTGCCTGCCGCTAAAATTACTGTTACTAAATCCAGCATCAAAAATTGCCTCCAATATTTTTATATATAATTATTTTCCACGCTTCTTCATGACTTCCATGCTCTCCAAAAGAGTCTGCTCAGACTTTTCCATGTGATATTCAGCAGCCGCCCGGGCTTCTGCCACATCCCCCTGGGCTATGGCCTCCACAATGCGACGATGCTCCTCCAGAGTTGCTTTCAGGCGGCCTGGAAAGGCCATGGAGGTGGAACGGAATCTGGTGAGCTGTTCACGAAGATTGAAAATTATACCTACCAAACGGGAATTGCGGCTTGCCTGATACAAAAGGTCATGGAATTCTGTATCGCACTCAACGATTTTGTCCATGTCATTTTCCTCAATGTATCCTCCAATGGCTACCAACAGGCGCTGTAATCTTTCCAGTTCCTCATCAGTAATGCGCTCTGCAGCCAAACCGCTGGCCAAAGAATCGAGGGAAGTACGGATTTCAAAAACCTCATTTACATCCCTGATTGACAGATTAGCCACATAGGTTCCACGACGGGGCATCATAATAACATAGCCCTCCAGCTCCAGCTTACGGATTGCTTCCCTTACAGGGGTACGGCTGACACCTAAATCCTCTGCTAACTGGCTTTCCATAAGTCGTTCGCCGGGCTTCAATTTCCCCTTGCGAATAGCATCCCTGAGGGTTTCACAAACTACCTCACGGAGAGGCTGATAGCTATCCAATTTAATAGGTGATAATTTAGTGTCCATAATTAACCTCTATTTCTGCCAACAGTTTTCGCTGTAAACACAGCCGCCTCATTATCTATATTTTTTATCGCTGCCGCCATTTTCTCTGCCACAGATGCATCAGGAGCAATGCCGAATACTGTAGGGCCGCTTCCTGACATCATACTGGCCAGTGCCCCTTTATCCAACATTTCCTTCTTATATCTGTCGATAATGGCATGCTTTTTTATAGTAACACTTTCCAGCACATTACACAACAATTTACTTGCAGATAAAATATCCCCCCGCTCTATAGCCTTTATCATGGCCTTATTATCAGGGTGAGGACCAGTATAGCCAGCATCATAGGTCTTGTAGGCCCAAGCCGTGGATACTCCCACCTTTGGCTTGGCCAACACTATGTCAACCTCCGGAAAATCTGGCAAACGCTCCAAAATCTCCCCCCGGCCAGTGGACAGCATGGTGCCCCCCATTATGCAGAAAGGGATATCGGAACCAAGACGTGCCCCCAGCTCACATAGCTTTTCCTCTGAAAGATTTAGCTCATAAAGCTGGCTCATTCCCTTCAGAACAGCCGCCGCATCAGATGACCCTCCTGCCAGGCCTGCAGCAATGGGTATATGCTTATCCAAGGTTATTTTCACCCCAGCATTAAGACCGCACTCCTCCATAACAAGTGCAGCTGCCCGATAGCACAGATTGGTATTATCCGCAGGCAGGTCAGAGCCCGGAATTTCAAGCTCAATACCGCCATCTGTCTTTTCCATATACAGGTTATCGTGAAGACTTACCTCCTGCATAACCATAGCCACCTCATGGTAGCCGTCATCTCTGGTACCCAAAATATCCAGCGTCAGATTTATTTTTGCATTCGCCTGTATTTCGATTTTATCGGAACTCACTGTTCCCACTCCTTTAATTTATCTTTAAATATCCCAATGCAGATTATCAGGATTAGGTGTTGCCTTGTCAATTTCTGACAAAATCCAAGAAATATTTTCATGGGTGGCAGCAAATGCCTTATCCAATCTCTTTTTATACTGTTCAGTAATCTCCATATTATGAAGCGCCATGTGCATATAATCCTTGGCCACAAGAGGAACACCACGCTCCGCCGCCAACTGGGCCTTGAAACGGTAACCATAATACAGATAGCTGTTATGTTCTATAGGAATATCCTTGAATACCTCAATACGCTCATCCACCTCAGCCTCAGCATCCTCAGTCTGCTTCATGAGATGCATAATATTCCAGCGCTGAGCCCAAAGCTCACCTCTAAGTATATATTTATAAAGATAATCATAGGATTCTGCAGTTTCAATAGCCATATTGATGTGCTCAAGGGCCTTGTTATAAATCTTCTGATCCTTCTCCACCTGACTAAGGTGCTGGAGGGCGTAAGCCTTCTCCTCCACATCCTGACTATTTTCCTCGTCTGGCTCCACATCCAACACGGACATAAACAGTTCCTTGGCAGCATCCAGACGATTAAATTCCGGCATGGCCAGAAAATGACCTAAACGGGCACGGCAATGCCAGTCATCGTAACCATTGGCAAAAAGCTCCTGAGGAGGACGGGCTGAATTATCAAGAACTGTATTTACTAACTCGGAAAATTCTTCTTTATCCATAAAAATGTAACTCCTTAAAACTCTAAATCTATTTTTCTATTAATAGTTATAAGTGAACTGGTTGGCAAAAATACCAATAAGGAAAAGCACGCCTGCCATAATCGGCAGCACTGGTGCAAAAAACGGCAGGGCTGACTCAGCCACAATGTAGCTGGTAATAGCACCTAAAACAAGATTAAACAGCACTGTAACAATAATGCCGGTTTTTCGCTTGCTGTATGTATATCTGGCAATATCCACTGCACTCATTATATTACCGAAATCCACACTGTCCACATACACATCACACTGCTCCTTAATTGACTCATCAGTAATACTAAGGGCGAAGCTGATATCAGCTGACTGGGCCAAAACCTGGGTATTGCTGGTGGTGGCCACAGCTCCAATAAGGGAATCAGAAGTCTTCATAATAGTAATTTTCTTGGCCTTTTCCATGGTATCCATTTCGGCATTAACATTATTAATACCGGCCTGTCGGGCAATATTACGGGCAGTGCTGCCGGCAGCACTGGTCATAATAGCGGTGGAAATACCATAATCCCTAAGGGTTTGAACCGCACCTGGGACAGTCGGCCGCAGGGCATCACTAAACACAATAAAGCCACGGCAAAAACCACCAATGCTTACAAAGGAAACCACATTTCCCTTCCCTGCCAGCTGATCGGCCCTGGTGAGTATTTCCGCAGGGATTTTTACATCATGGTCCTGCAGAAAAGACGCTGTGCCAACTCTGACCTCCTGATGGTTGATTAGAGCCTCAACGCCTTTACCTGGAACCACATTGCTGGCAGAGGCCTCAGATAATTCAAGGTGCTTTTCGTCGGCCCACTCGGCTATTGCATCCGCCAAAGGATGCTGGACACCCGCCTCAGCAGATGCTGCAAAGGTCATCATTTTAGATGGGGCTATACCGGCGGGAATAATATCATATACCATTGGCACTCCCTTAGTAACAGCACCAGAAATACCCATAACCAGCTGCCCTGTCAGATTTAACAACGGAAGCAGCTTGCGGCTTTTGGCACGAATCTTGAACTTTTTCAAAGTCCTCATGGCCTGCCACGGAAGGATATACTTCAATAATAAATATGCCAAGGCGTTTACCACTATAAAAATACCGGCAATCATGCCATAAAATACAATTCTATTTTCAAGAAACATATCAAACATTATTACCAACTCCTACCAAATAATTATGGTAGCAGGTACCATAAAAGTCAATAGGCGAAGAAAAAGTCGGCCACCTTTCAGTAGCCGACTTAACTAAAAACACAGATTAAATTGTCAGTCAAGAGAATCCTTCAGATCATTGTTGGTCATAGCGCATACACAGGAGTCTGACCAAACATTTTCTGCAGTTTCTATCATGTCAATAATAGTGTAAATAGGAAGAATAACACCCATAATTCCCAGTGGTGCACCCATGGAGGACATAAGGGACAGGGTCAAAAAATAACATCCCATTGGTACGCCTGCATTCCCCACTGCGGCGAACACTGCCACAAAAAGCCAGGTGATCATAGTTCCCATGGAAAGCTCAAAGCCCGCATTCTGCATTACGAACAATGAAGTTACCAAAATAAATGCTGCGCAACCATTCATATTGATGGTGGTACAAATTGGCAAAACAAAACGGGAAACCTTCTTGTTTACCTTTAAGTTATCCTCAGCTGATGCCATGGTAACAGGCAATGTTGCTGCAGAGCTCTTGGTAAACAGAGCCACTGCCAGGGCCGGGGACATCTTCTTAAATACAGTAAATGGATTGAGCCCTCTCAGAAGCAGGAAGATTGGCAAAACAATGAAGAACTGGATTACGTTTCCACCCATAACTACAGCCACATATTTACCAAGGGAGCCTACGATAACACCGGCCTCAATCTGGGCAGCCAGCTGACCAGCAAAAGCCACAATACCGATTGGCAACACATACACAATGCCCCTTATCAGAGTAAAGAGCAATTCCTGAAGGCCATTTATCACCTTCATAAGCATCTGTACATTTTCCGTTTTCGGCATATTGGCCAGACCAAGACCTACTGCAAAGGCAATTAAGAGAATAGATAATACATTGCCAGCTAAAAATGGCTGAAGCAAATTGTTAGGTATTACCGACAAGAAATGGTCATAATAGGACAGCTTCCCCAATTTATCCGGAACCTCAGCAACCCCGGCACCAATAACATCTGCTGGTAAATTTTCCGGTGCAATAAAGATGTATAAGGCCAGTCCCACAGCCGCTGCCGCAATGGTTGTAAGCATGGTATATACCACAGCGTGACCAAAAATTCGGCCTGTTTCCTTCTTGGTGCCCAAGGTCGCCAAGGTGGTTATAACTGCCAGAGCAATGGTTGGAACTGCCACAAACTGGAACAGCCGGGTAAATACGGTGGCAACGAAGTTGAACAGATCGTTAAGCACCGGAATATTTAGCCATCCCAGGGCTCCGCCCACAATCAGTGCTGAAAACCACAAAACCATCTGCTTTACCTGAGCTTTTTGGTCAGTCTGCTTTATGGCCTCCTGCGCCTTCTTCTGAACATCATTTTCACTAGACATATCCTTCCCCCTCTTTCTCTGAGCTATTACCAACCTGCTTAGTCGGTAATAATTTTAATATGAGTAGTATGATACTCAAAAAATATATAATTGTCAATTAATATTTTATCATTCTTTTTCAAGTGTACAAGTGTCTTGTTCTGTTTTTTCACAACTTTGGGGATTGTATTGTCTTTTCTTTTTATTCTGCTCACGTCGCATCTTAAAAAAGTCCCTCATTATGCCACAGCATCTGTCCTCCAATACCCCGGCAGTAACCTCCGTCTGATGGTTAAGATTGCTGTTTGTCAATACATTAAAAATAGAATGCACTGCCCCGGCCTTAATGTCAGCCCCACCATAGACCACCCTGTCAATGCGGCTGTTCACAATGGCCCCGGCACACATGGGACAAGGCTCTATTGTCACATAAAGGGTAGTTCCGGAAAGACGCCACCTGTCCAGCTTTTTGTTTGCTGCCCGTATAGCCTCTATCTCCGCATGGGCTGTGGCATCTTTTGCTGTTTCACGCAGATTATGTCCCACAGAAACAGTAGTGCCGTCCTTGGCCACAAGGACGGCACCTATAGGAACTTCCCCGAGCTCGTAAGCCTTCTGAGCTTCAGCCAGGGCAAGATTCATATACTTTTCGTCATCTAATATCATTTACGCCTCAGCTCCTCCTCGAAAGAATCGCAAATCCACGCCACCCTCGTAGAACAGGGACTGGGTTACCTGCTGACAATCCAGCACATAAGCCTCTGAAATCGGAGCATCTTCCCGCTGCTGTCTCATCTTTTCGGTAAGCATTTTGTGGAACGGGGATTTACCATTATTCTGATCATCACGACTATTTTTCCGCAGGAATGGGCTGTTCACATCACAGTCAACACCCTTTACTCTTGCTACTCTTTCAATTTTCTCTAACATGATGATCACCTCACTTTATTAATTCACTAATACATCAACCATAATCCCCCAAAATTAACTAATTATCTCTTCTTGCCACATATATCGGTACTATTTACCCATAAATTAACACATTTTTCTGAAAAATCCATGTATACTTTTAAAATATACAAAAAAGGTCCACAGAAATCTGCAGACCTTTCATGTACATATTAAATATGATGTTTAGAAGTAAAATTACTTCTTCAGTGCGTCGCCCAGGTTGTTCTGAGTGTTGCGAGCTGCCTGTACGGACTCAGCGAATCGCTCCTTCTCCTTGCCCTCGAGCTTCAGCTCAACAATCTTCTCAATACCGTTCTCGCCCAGAATTACTGGAACGCCGATGCAGAGGTCATCCTCGCCATACTCACCCTCGAGGTATACGCAGCAAGGAATGAGCTTCTTGCCATCAGTGATGATGGACTTAACCAGCTCGCCAGCTGCAGCACCTGGAGCATACCAAGCGGAAGTGCCCAGGAGACCGGTCAAGGTAGCACCGCCAACCTTGGTCTGTGCAATAGCATCCTCAAGCTCAGCCTCGCTGAGGAAGTGAGATACAGGAATACCCTTGTAAGTTGCGATGGATCCGAGTGGAACCATGGTCTTGTCACTATGACCACCGATAACCATACCCTCGATGTCGGTAGGAGTTGCAGGATAACCCTTCTTCTTCAGTGCGCAAGACAGGAAATAACGGAAGCGGGAGCTGTCCAGCATACCGCCCATACCGATAACCTTGTTCTTAGGAAGGCCGGAATTCTTCAGTGCAAGATAAGTCATTGCATCCATTGGGTTGGAGATAACAATGAAGATTGCATCTGGGGAATACTTAACAGCCTGCTCAATAACACTGCCTACGATGCCGGCATTAACGCCGATGAGGTCCTCACGGCTCATACCTGGCTTACGAGGAATACCGGAAGTGATAACAACAACCTTGGAACCTGCAGTAGTAGAGTAATCGTTAGTAACACCAGTAATAGTAGTGTTGAAGTTAAGGATCTGAGAGGTCTGCATCATATCCATAGCCTTACCTTCGGAAACACCCTCTTTAATATCGAGAAGTACTACTTCACTAGCATAACCAGCACTTGCAATAACATTTGCTGCGGTAGCGCCTACGTTACCTGCACCTACAACTGTAACTTTCATAATTTTACAATTCCTCCTTTTATTTACGACAGACTGCGTATGGTCACAATCTGAACATTGAACTAATGATATTATAACAAATACTTATGAAATAATCAATTAAATAAGGCGATTAGTCACTTTTCAATAAAAAATAGAGTGTGACAAAAATGCCACACCCTATTAATCATTTAGAATTTCTTTACATAATGCATGAAGTTAAACAAACCATCAGTTACATAGGTGAAAATACTGCTATAACCACTGTAGTACTCGCCGGAGCTGGTACGCTCATATACGCCATCCATTGCGCCATTCAACGGAGTATCAGTCAAATGGTTTTCGATATGGTTGGCATCAGTAAACCACCGTTTGGCGTAATTAAATATTGTTGCTCCGTCATTACCATACATGGCAAATACATTAGTGGCCTTATCGTAGGTAAATGCAGTCCATTCACTCGGATCATTCTCATTGGTCATCTTATACCACATGGCAGGCAGGTTAGGGCGCGCTTCTACTTCCTTTTCAGGATACAGAGCTACCTCATATATTACCCCATGACCATCTTCTACCTCGTACTGGGCACCGATATCACTGTCACCATTGAAAATAATGTTACGGACCAAGGTTAAAATGTGTGGCTTAATGGTGTAATTCTGTGGATACAGAACATAAGCAGCCAAGGACTGACTGTACTCATATACGCCACTTTCCTGACTATTAACAAAATCCCTTACCACAACGGCATTGTTCGCATCATCAAAACGAACCGCCTGCTTTAAGCCGGCACCATCATAAATGAGATATTCATGGGTATCATAATCGTAATCGAAGGAGAAGTCACCCCAAATATAACCATAATCCTGTTTAAACAGATATTTGCCATGAGGACGGTCAACGAAATCCACAGTAGTTGGGCCATAGTTAGCCTTCAGATAATTGTAGGTCTTCATTGGGTCTTCATAGGAAAGGATATACCGCTGTCCCTCTGAGTAATACTTAAGGACAGTATTATTCAAGTCATAAATTTCCTCAGAGCTATTAGTTGGTAACGTGGATGGTGCAGTGACAATAGCACCGTCAGAAGCCAGCTGCGGACCGTTGCCGGCACCTGGCATAGCAGTAGGTACATTAACCGCTGAGCCAAGCTGTTCATACTGCTGCTGATATACGCCACCTTCATACTTGGTGCGTACATCCTGTGGTACTACTTCCTTATAAAAATCATCCGTTTCGTTCTGCTTAATGCCACCAACAACAGATATAATAACCCCATCATTCTCCCATACGGTTCTGGCAGGGAACTGTGAAGAATTATTGGTAACGTATATAGCATCATTCAGCTTCTTTAAGTCATCCTTGTACTTATTCATCTTGTCCTGATGACGTTGTTGCTTGGTATTGGCGTGCTTCAAACGTTCATGTTGGAATCGGCCAATATCATCGATGATATTAGGATCGTATTTCTCGGCCTTCCCGTAGTCAGAGTCCGCATCACTCTTCCTGCCCAATGCCTGATTGCACAAAGACCGGTAATAATAGGTATGAGCCGATTCATCATTTATTTCCAAGCTCTTATTAAAATCCGCCATGGCCTTATCATATTGGCCCAATGCATAATAAATCGTGCCCCTTGTATCAAGAATATTGGCATCTTCCTTATCCTTCATTACTGCCCATTGGGCATCGTCAAGGGCCTGTTCATAATTTCCCAATAAGTAATTATGCCATGCTCTCTGGTTATACGCAGAAGCTATAGGTGCAGCCTCAATACGTCTGGTTTCCCACTCCAGGGCTTCATCGTAATTACCCAATTCCCAGCATGCCTTGCCTAAATCCCGGGCAATGGCCTGATCATGACAACCACCATCATAGATGTTTTTCAAATGTTTGTATGCCGTTTCCCAATCCTTTTCAGAAACAGCCTTTTCTGCTTGGTTAAAATCATTTTTATGGGCAGCATCGAAGGCCCGATTGTCCGCCGCCACCTCGTTGCACAGAGCTGGGAACATGCTTTTTACTGTGTCGTATACCGTAAGTGCAGCAACAGAAATATTTACAAACTTGAATTTATACATTGTCCAATTATCAATGTCAATAGGAACACTATAATACGTTACCATATCGTCAGCTGTATCAAACAACACATAATCCTTACCGACTTCGTTTACCACAGGTATTCCATAAGGCAAATACTGCTCCTCGTGGGTGGTATAGGCACATCGAACATAACTGCGCCCGTAATAAGTAACCTTTTTGACATAAGGAACATCCATGCGTATATAGCCGTTTTGAGTGTCGGCTATAATTGGATTTTCCGTATTTTCCGCATAGGATGTTGCCGTCAGCATCAGCAATATCATCCAAAAAATTGCCAATACTCTTCGTAATTTCATAACCATTCCTCCATGATGTTATTTTAGCTTGCAACCCCACAAGCCGTTTACGATTATAGCACTATCATCCATCCCATACAATATAAACGGAGGATTCTAATAGGAGTATAATTGTTTTCTCATTTTTTTCTAATTATTTTGCACGATACTTATTAATTTAATAAGACAATAGACCTATTTCACTTCATTAAAAATCTCCGCACATTTCCCCAGCTTAAATCACGTTTTTCATTTTTTCCTGTATGAGCCAATAAAAACTGCGGTCAAAATGATTACTCATCTCAACCGCAGTTTTAATTATTGCTATGGATTACTGTACGATATGCTTTAAAATCTGCTCACGAAGTTTGCCTTCATAACTCAACTCATCCATGACAGTATTAACATCCATTTCAGGATTTTTGGACATAAAATTCCTTACTGTTTGAACCGCCATTTTTAGTGCGCCCTTTACTTCGCCACGCGCTTCGCCACGAGCTTCAATTTCCATTATTTCCTGCTGAAAAGTCATATATGTCGCCTTCTTTCTCTCATCTGCCCTATATTCCTTTACAGTGCTATCCAGTTCCCGTGTGAAATCATCATCGGCAGAACCGCCGTTTACATACTTCAAAAATGCCCTCTGGTCTTTGGTGATATTATCCATATTCACCGCAGAAGCATTAAAGAAAATCTTATATGCCTCATCACAGAGCTCCAGGGTATTATCTGATACACATAAATTAGAAAAGGTATACCGAGGTAAGCCTGCACCATAAGGGTCAAATGTGCAAATAAAGATAATGTATGATTTTCTTAATTTCGTATAATGCTGGCCCTTTGCCAACAGATTATGGTCCATAACGGACTGATAATACCTTGTCCGCTTCCCCAATTCCTCTTTTTTCTTAGTAACTGCCTGCATCTCGATATCAATAGCAGTTCCATCTGCATCTTCAATGTAGATATCCAGCCTGATACCTCTGCTAACCATTCCTTCCCTAAAATCCTTTTCAAATTCGGGAATTTCCATCTTTGATATGGTTATATTTAGTAGTCTCTCCAATAACTTCTTGCACAATCCCGGCTTTTCCATAACCAAGCGAAACATTACAGCATTGGTTATAGTGGCTTTTTCCCATGGTTCAAATTGAGTAGAAAGTATTTCTTTATCTTCCATAATACCCTTCTCCTTGTATTCTAGCACACAAATATTGTATGTGCCATCCCCATACTACAGTATCAAGCTCCATGGATACCTGATACCAATCCCTCTGTAGATCTACAAGATTAGTATATGGTTTAATTATTGTAAAGTCAATTTATATGCTTATATTTTTATGTAATTTGAGATTTTTATTTATATTTTTTCAAAATACGCTATTTTATTAGATATTATATAAGTATCAAAATATAATATACCTCAAAAGCAAATAAAAAGCATCCCGTAGACTGCGTCATAGTATAGTTATTATTCAGTTGGCAAGTTCACATTTCATGGAAGACATAGTGTCAACATAGGAAAAGCCCATGAAAGGCATCGTTGGCTTCTCATGAGCTTTTTATTATCCGTTATTGTACTTACTTATTACTGATGCGTTTCAAAAACAAGCGCATTCCATCTACTACATAAGGGGCAATTCCGTCACCATAAGTTATCTCGACCTCACCGTTTCTGCGTAACTCCATACGCTCTGCATCAAGGAATTTTACCGACATGCGAGCGTTTATAAAAACATTATCCACAGCAGTGGAATCATATATGGTAAATAAACCGTTTTCCTTATCGTAGGTGAAAGCCGTCCATTCAGTAGGCCATTCTGTTTTAGTCAATTTATACCACATTGTTGGCAGCTTAGCGTTAATTCCTTTAGGATAGAGACGAACTGAATATTTAAATGGATATTTATAACTATTGTCGACATAAATAATCTTTCCTAGGTTTTCATCCAGTGAATACCGCATGCGCCCCACTGCGTCCCAGCAAGAACGCATCCCCGAGTATCTTGAATCATCACCAAAGGCTAAACGGGTGCGAATTTCATCCATTTTAACATCGTAGTATCCTATTCTAAATTTTGTGTGATTAAGATAAAAAGTAAATGTTCCATTTGCTGTGCTATCATAGTCAAATGATTCTTCTACTCCAAAACCACCACCATAGAAAAGTTCGGGATGATTGGTTTCTACAAACGACAAATCATTTCCTTGCAACCATGTGTCGTAGCCATGAACAAAACTGCCGTCTTGCAGGTCCTGGCACTTAAAAAGTATATATTTTCCGTGAACGGAACTGGTTTTTTGCGACGGTTCGTAGGAAATGGAATATTCCTCATTAAGATCACTTTTATATTTCTCATGAATATCTTCATTGGCCAGGGTAACTGGGAATGATTGAGGAGACGCTTCTCCGCCGATGGTTGCGGCCTGTTCAGCCTCTACTTCAGCCTTCAACTGCTCATACTGCTGCTGGTAAGTGCCATTTTCGTAGTTTATGCGTACCGCCTGTGGAATTACTTCCTCATAGAATTCCTCTGGCTCATTATTCTTGATGGCGTCCGCAACATTGATAATCACTCTGTTTTGTTCACAGATATCCAGTTTGGAGAAATTGCTGGCATTGTTGGTTACATAGATAGCATCGTTGAGCTTCTTTAAGTCTTCCTTGTACTTTTCACGCCTCTGGTACTGAGCTTGTTGTTTCCGAGCCAGCGCCTGACTGCGCTTTTTTGCAAAATCTGCTTTATCATCAATGATTCCAGGTCGATACTTATCTGCTTTTTTATAATCAGACTGGGCATCATTATTTTTTCCAACCGCTTCATAACATTTTCCACGATAATAATAGGTATGAGCCGATGTGTCATCTAATTCCAAGCTCTTATTAAAATCCACCATGGCCTTATCATATTGGCCCAATGCGTAATAAATAGAGCCTCTTGTATCAAGAATATTGGCATCTTCCTTGTCCTTCATTACTGCCCATTTGGCATCGTCAAGGGCCTGTTCATAATTTCCCAATAAGTAATTATGCCATGCCCTCTGGTTATACGCAGAAGCTATAGGTGCAGCCTCAATACGTCTGTTTTCCCACTCCAGGGCTTCATCGTAATTACCCAATTCCCAGCATGCCTTGCCTAAATCCCGGGCAATTGCCTGATCATGACAACCACCATCATAGATGTTTTTCAAATGTTTGTATGCCGTTTCCCAATCCTTTTCAGAAACAGCCTTTTCTGCTTGGTTAAAATCATTTTTATGGGCAGCATCGAAGGCCCGATTGTCCGCCGCCACCTCGTTGCACAGAGCTGGGAACATGCTTTTTACTGCGTCGTATACCGTAAGTGCATCACCAGAAATATTTACAAACTTGAATTTATACATTGTCCAATTATCAATGTCAATAGGAACACTATAATACGTTACCATATCGTCAGCTGTATCAAACAACACATAATTTGTACCATTGTCGCTTACTATAGGTATCCCATAAGGCAAATACTGCTGAAGATGCGTAGAATAGGCACATTTAACATAACTGCGCCCGTAATAAGTAACCTTTTGAACATAAGGAACCTTCATACGTATATACCCGTATTCCGTTTGGGCTATAATCGGATTTTCCGTATTTTCGGCGTAGCAGGTGCCGGCCAGCAAGAGCAGGACAATCCACAGTCCTGCCAAAATTCTTCGTAATTTCATATACTTTCCCCCATAACAATTGATTAAATTACCCTTTGTTGCTGATAAATCAGCCTATACCCCCACTGCCCTCCTATCTCTTAAACAGTTATTAATATGAGAAAATTATAGCATTATTGTCCCCCCCCGCAAGACATTTGGGTATCCTTGACAGACTCCAGACCCCTGCAGTCTTGTGGTATGAGGAAACTGCAAACAAGAAAAATACGGTTGAAATGATTACTCATCTCAACCGCAGTTTTTGTACTCTTTGCACTTTTTATTAACTTAGTATTTTATTTACGCCCTATGCGAGCCAAAATCTTTTCATAAAATTCAAATGGCACATTCATATTGCCTTCACGTCCGGTACCCAGTTCGATACCACGACGATTTGTTCCATGGAAGTCAGTGCCGCCGGTGGCCAGCATATTGTACTTTTCTATCATGCGGGCTGCGAATTCCTCGTCCTCAGGGGAATAATTTGGATAATACCGCTCCATGCCGTCAAGGCCGAATGACATAAGCTCCTTCAAGGCTTCCTCCTTCTTCCCCCAGGACCAGCCCTTCATGCCAATATCCTTATGGTAATGAGCCAAAGAGGTCACGCCACCTGCTTTTCTGATTACCGGCAGTGCTTCCTCAGCGGGAATATCACCATATACGCCTGCTTCCTTAAGTCCAGGATTTAGATATTCATCCCACAGAGTCTGAATCTTACACGGCAGATTCATAGCTACCATAGTACGCATAATGGCATAACGATCCAAATGAACGGCCGCATGCTTCTTTACCTTGTCCATGGTAATATCCAAGCCCTTGCGCTGAATATATTCCACCACCTGGTCCATATTCTTTTCCTTGTTGTGGCGAATCTTGGCATAAAGCTGTTTAAAATCAGGATTTGCCTCGTCAAAGCCCAGACACACAATATGGAGCTTGTGGTCCTCATAGGCCACAGTCATTTCCATACCGTTTATAAAATTAACCCCCAGCTTTTTGGCTTCAGCTGCTGCTTCCCCATTTCCCGCAATGGATTCGTGGTCGGTGAGGGTTACTGCCTCCATTCCCTTCTCCTTGGCCAAATCTACTACATCCCTTGGAGTGTAGGTACCGTCTGAAACGGTGGAATGAACATGTAAATCTATCATAAAATCAATCCTTTTGTTGTTGACCTCATCCACCGCCCTTACAGGACTAGCTTCGCGTCGCAGGCGGTCCCCCTTCCCCAAGGGGGAAGGCAAGTGCGATGGAATTAGTGTTAACGAAACTTAAAATAATTATGTACTGCCTCCGCTGATGGGGTATTCATGCCATCAAGACCAGCCATTTCCTCCACTGAGGCCTGCTTTATCTTTTCTATGGTGCCAAAATGGTCCATAAGTATTTTTCTCCGTTTAGGGCCAATCCCCTCCACATTGTCCAGTATAGAAACAAGATTTCGCTTATTCCGGAGCTTTCTATGGTAGGTAATGGCAAAGCGATGGGCCTCATCACGGATACGCTGAATAAGGTACAGGGCCTGACTGCTGCGTGGAAGTATCACCGGGTCGGATTCCCCTTCGCGATAAACCTCCTCAAAACGCTTGGCAAGTCCCACCACGGGAACTGTAAGATGGCCTGCTCCCCTGATTATTTCACAGGCGGAGCTAAGCTGTCCCTTACCACCGTCAATGATAATCAGATCCGGCATTTCCGCATCTGCCTTGCCATAACGGCGCATGGTGACCTCCCTCATGGACTTGAAATCATCTGGCTTCCCTTCCGCACTTCGTATCTTAAAGCGACGATAGTCAGATTTTTTCGGCACCCCATCCTCGAATACCACCATGGAGGCCACGGTTTCCGAGCCCTGGGTGTGGGAAATATCAAAGCATTCCATACGGGTTGGTGGATTCACCAATCCCAAATATTTCCCCAGCTCATGAACAGCTCCCAATGTCTGGGCATTGGCCTGCTTTAGGCGGGCACTTTCATCTGCCAGTGCCTTTTCTGCATTGCCAATGGCCATTTCCACAATATCCCGCTTGGTGCCCCGCTTTGGCACATTGAGGGACACCTTGTATTTGGTCTGTTCTCCCAGCCACTGCTCCAGCAGCTCCTGCTCCTCTACTTCCATAGGAAGCAATATTTCCCTTGGAATAAAGGTGGCCTGGTTGTAATACTGCTTCAAAAAGGCTATAAGCAATGCTTCATCTGTTTCTTCCTCGCTGCCATCCAGGAGGAAATAATCCCTGCCTACCATTTTACCACTACGGACGTAAAAAATCTGCATACAAACGCCCAAACCTGAACGGGCCATGCCAATGGCATCTTGATCCCCCACACCAGTAATAATGCGCTGTTTTTCGGAAATCTTCTGCACTGCCAAAAGCTGGTCCCGCAGACGGGCCGCCCGTTCAAATTCCAGATTGTCTGCTGCTTCCGTCATACGATTTTTAAGGTTATATTCCACCTGCTCCGTGCGCCCCTCGAGAAACAGCAACACCTCATCTATCATGAGCTTGTATTCCTCAGGGGATATTTTTCCCGCACAGGGAGCCAGACACCTTTTAATATGATGCTCCAGACATGGACGGTCCGAATCCATATGGCGACAGCTCCGCAAAGGGAACAGCTTTTTCAAAAGCCGCAAGCTCTCATGAAGGGCTGTAACATTGGTGTAGGGTCCAAAATACTTGGCCCCGTCCCGTGCCACCCGTCTGGTTATATGAACACGGGGAAATACTTCGTTGGTGGTAACCTTTAAATATGGATAATTCTTGTCATCCTTTAAGCTAATATTGTATTTTGGACGGTGCTTCTTTATAAGATTGCACTCCAAAATCAGTGCCTCCACCTCAGAGCCGGTGAGGATGGTTTCAAAATCCTCGATGCGGGATACCATGGATTTTACCTTGACAGAATGACTGCTGTTATGACGGAAATACTGGGTAACGCGGTTTTTAAGGCTGATGGCCTTGCCCACGTAGATTATTTTGCCCTTGGCGTCCTTCATTATGTAGACCCCAGGAGAATGTGGCAGAAGCACCAGCTTTTCCTCTATTATGTTGTTCATTCTGTCACATCCTTTCCAAATCATGTTAACTATACTGTCTGGCCAGGGGAAACTTTTTCGGCTTCATCACTGCGCTGTAATCATCATGCACGGTATGTAATTGCTTCTTCGGGGTCGGCAGGGCCGTTCTCACATCGCAACATAAAAATGGCTAATGTCCATGATGAGCCTCCGGCAGTACAGCTCCGTTCTTGCAGGCGAAAAAATTCCCCCCGTCCATAAACAAAGTTGCATTTAATCTCTGTGTTTTTCCTCCAGCAGTGGCTTCAAGAACTTACCAGTGTAGGATTTCTTGGTCTTGGCCACCTTCTCCGGCGTCCCTTCCACTACTATAGTGCCACCCTTGTCGCCACCTTCAGGTCCAAGATCAATAATATGGTCAGCGGATTTTATCACATCAAGATTATGCTCAATAACCACCACGGTGTCACCACCATCCACCAGACGCTGTAGAATAGCCAGCAGCTTATGTATATCCGCTGCATGAAGTCCCGTGGTCGGCTCATCCAATATATACATGGTTTTGCCGGTGGAACGCTTGGATAGCTCTGTGGCCAGCTTAACACGTTGGGCCTCACCGCCGGAAAGGGTAGTGGCAGCCTGTCCCAGCTTCACATAGCCTAGCCCCACATCCTGCATTATCTGAAGCTTATTGGCAATACGAGGTACATTCTTAAAGAACTCCACTGCCTCATCCACTATCATATCCAGCACGTCGGAGATGGATTTTCCCTTATATTTAACCTCCAGGGTTTCCGTATTGTAACGGGCTCCCTTGCAAACCTCACAAGGCACATATACATCAGGCAGGAAGTGCATTTCTATCTTTATAATACCGTCACCACGACAGGACTCGCAGCGTCCGCCCTTTACATTGAAGCTGAACCGCCCCGGCTTGTAGCCCCGCAGCTTTGCCTCTGTGGTTTGGCTAAACAGGCTCCTTATCATGTCAAAGACCCCAGTATAGGTGGCTGGATTGGAGCGAGGAGTTCTGCCAATAGGGGACTGGTCTATATTTATAATCTTATCTATATTCTTAAGCCCTTTTATTTCCTTGAACTGGCCTGGCTTTCCCTTGGTGCGGTACAGCTTGGAGGCAATTCCCTTATATAAAATTTCATTAATAAGGGTACTCTTTCCGGAGCCGGAAACACCTGTTACTACAGTAAAGGTCCCCAGTGGCAGCTTTACTGAAAGATTTTTTAGATTATTTTCCTTGGCCCCAACGACTTCCACAAAAAGGCCATTACCTTCCCGTCTCTCCTTAGGCACCGGAATATATTTTTTACGGCTTAAATACTGGCCTGTTACAGACTCATCCACCGCCATGATTTCCTTGGCAGTCCCCTGGGCCACCACAGTACCACCATTTGTCCCTGCTCCTGGGCCGATATCTATAATATGGTCTGCCGCAAACATGGTATCCTCGTCATGCTCCACAATAAGGAGAGTATTGCCCAAATCCCGAAGATTTTTAAGCGCAGAAAGAAGGCGTTCATTGTCCCGCTGATGAAGTCCGATACTTGGCTCATCAAGGATATATAACACTCCCACCAAGCCGGAGCCTATCTGAGTGGCCAGACGGATACGCTGGGCCTCTCCTCCAGATAAGGTTCCCGCTGCTCTGGAAAGGGTAAGATAATCAAGGCCCACAGTTACCAAAAATCCCAAGCGGGCATGAATTTCCTTTAAAATCTGGGCTGCAATTTTCTGCTCCCGCTGAGTCAGCTCCAAATTTTCAAAAAAGGTGGCGCAATCCCGTACTGTCATTTCCGTTACCTGCTGAATATTCTTTTCCCCTACAGTTACGGACAGGGACTCAGGCTTCAGACGGGCCCCATTACATACAGGACACTTATGAATGGTCATGTAATTTTCCAAATCTTCCCGCATGGCATCGGAATCCGATTCCCGATAGCGACGATCCAGCAAAGGCATTATTCCCTCAAAGGGGCCTGTGTGAATCTTATACACGCCAAACATATTCTCATAGCCGAAGCTATATTTCTTTTCCCCTGTTCCATAAAGAAGCTCCTCCTGAAGCTCAGGCTTCATATCCTCCCAAGGTGTATCAAGGGTAGCCCCATAGGCCTCACAAACAGAACTCATCTGGCACATGGTATAGGATTTTGGATTATTGGTAAGAGGTACAATAAGGCCCTGAGCCAAACTCAAAGTAGTATCCGGCATTACCAAGTCTATATCAAACTCGCTATGACTTCCAAGACCGCTGCAAGCAGGGCAGGCACCAAAAGGATTGTTGAAGGAAAACATGCGGGGAGCAATTTCCGGCAAGCTGATACCGCAGTCAATGCAGGCAAAATTCTGGCTGAACATAAGCATTGCCCCGTCCACTATCTGAACATAGGCCACACCCTCACCCAGCTTTAATGCTGCCTCCATGGACTCCGCCAAGCGCTGACGAATTTCATCACGGATAACAAGACGGTCCACCACTACTTCAATGGTATGCTTCTTGTTTTTCTCCAAATTGATTTCATCGTTGGCATCCATGATTTCACCGTCAATGCGGACACGGATATAGCCCTCCTTGCGGATATGCTCCAGCAGCTTTTTATGCTCACCCTTCTTGCCCCGAACCACCTGGGCAATTATCAGCAGCTTGGTGCGCTCCGGCAGCTCCAACAGCTGGGCCAGCATCTGATCAATGGACTGCTGATTAACCGGCTTGCCGCACTTTGGACAATGAGGCCGCCCAGCCCTTGCAAAGAGTAGACGCATGTAATCATAAATTTCCGTTACGGTTCCCACTGTAGAACGGGGATTACGGCTGGTGGTTTTCTGGTCAATGGAAATAGCCGGTGAAAGGCCCTCAATATAGTCCACATCCGGCTTATCCATCTGGCCCAAAAACATACGGGCATAGGAAGACAGTGACTCCACATAGCGGCGCTGTCCCTCGGCATACACCGTATCAAAGGCCAGGGAAGACTTCCCTGACCCTGAAAGCCCTGTAACAACTACCATTTTGTCACGGGGAATATCTACATTTATATTTTTCAGATTGTGGACTCTCGCCCCCTTGATTCTGATATATTTTTCCATTTAAAAACCTCTTCTATATCCTATTATTTACTTATTTTTTCCTTCCAGCTCCCAAATCATATCACGGAGCTCTGCCGCTTTTTCAAATTCCAGGGCCCTGGAGGCCTGCTGCATTTCTCTGGTAAGGGTTTTGATAAGAGCTTCCTTGTTCTTGGCAGTGAGCTTCTTTTTCTTCTTACCATCACCAGTTTTATAGGTAGCAGCTGCCTCAGCCACCAAAGTGGTTTCAATCAGTACTTTTACAGGCTTGATAATAGTTTTTGGTACAATGCCATGCTCCTTATTATAGGCCTGCTGAATTTCCCGGCGGCGTTCTGTTTCATCCATGGCCCGCTTCATGGAATCAGTGATTCTGTCAGCATACATAATAACCTTGCCTTCGGCATTACGGGCAGCACGGCCAATGGTCTGAATGAGGGATGTATCCGAACGGAGAAAGCCTTCCTTGTCCGCATCCAAAATAGCCACCAAGGACACCTCCGGCATATCCAATCCTTCACGGAGAAGGTTAATACCCACCAGCACGTCAAATTCGCCAGCACGCAAATCATGGATAATTTCCGCTCTCTCAAAGGTGGCAATATCCGAGTGAAGATATCTTACTCTGATACCGGTTTCCTTTAAATACTCCGTAAGATTTTCCGCCATCTTTTTGGTAAGGGTGGTTACCAGCACCCGCTGGTCCTTCTTTACACGTAGCTTAATTTCCCCTAAAAGGTCATCAATCTGGCCCTCCAGCGGACGAACCTCCACCTCAGGGTCAAGGAGCCCCGTTGGACGGATAATCTGCTGTACCACCTGCTGGGCCCCTGACAGCTCATACTTGGCCGGAGTGGCAGATACATAAACAATCTGATTTATTCGCTGCTCAAATTCCTCAAATCTTAATGGACGATTATCAAAGGCAGAGGGCAGGCGAAAGCCATTATCCACCAGGGATTCCTTTCGGGAACGGTCCCCGGCGTACATAGCCCTGAGCTGTGGCAAGGTAACATGGGACTCATCAATAACCATCATAAAGTCTTCCGGAAAATAATCCAACAGCGTATATGGTGCCTCCCCGGGAGCCCGCTGAGTCAGATGACGGGAATAATTCTCAATCCCTGAGCAATAGCCCATTTCCTGTATCATTTCCAAATCATAGTTGGTGCGTTGTTCAATGCGCTGAGCCTCAATGAGCTTGTCGTGCTCCTTGAAAAACTTGACCTGTTCCTCCATCTCAGCCCTTATGGTGCCCATGGCAATCTCCAGATCTTCCCTTGGGGTTACATAATGGGATGCCGGGAAAACCATGGAATGAATGCGCTCGCCAAAAATTTCTCCCGTCAGCACATCAAATTCCACAATGCGGTCAATCTCGTCACCGAACATCTCAATGCGCACCCCGCGGTTATTGTATCCAGCCGGGAAAACCTCTACCACATCACCACGCACCCGAAAATGACCACGCTCCAGAACTACATCATTACGGTCATACTGCATATTCACCAAACGGCGCAAGATATCGTTTCTGTCTATCTCCTGCCCCTTATGAAGGGACAGCACCATTTCGTGATAGCTCTCAGGGGAGCCAAGGCCATAGATACATGACACACTGGCCACAATAATGACATCACGCCGCTCAAAGAGAGAACAGGTGGCAGAATGGCGCAGCTCATCAATTTCATCATTTATGGACGCATCCTTCTCTATGTAGGTATCAGTGGAAGCTATATATGCCTCAGGCTGATAGTAATCGTAGTAGGAGACAAAATATCCCACATAATTGTCGGGAAAGAATGTCTTAAACTCGCTGGCCAGCTGGGCCGCCAGTGTCTTATTATGGGCAATAACCAGCGTAGGCTTCTGCACCTTTTCAATGAGCTTGGCGATAGTAAAGGTTTTTCCGGTACCAGTAGCGCCCAACAGCACCTGGGCCTCCTGACCATTTTCGATACCCCCGGCCAAATCCTCAATGGCCTGATTTTGATCACCCATAGGCTCAAATGGAGCTACCACCTTAAAGGGAATTCCCTCACCAAAATCCATATTATTTAATTTAGGGACCTCTGCCATTTCCTTACCTCCCTAAAAAATACAAGCAATAACAGAACATACTCTCGTTATTATACTCCATCCATTAAAATTTTGCCACCCTGAAGAAATCTATTTTTTTAAGAAAATCATTATTAATAACTAAAAGGACAGGAAACAGCCAATTACACTATGACTGTATCCTGCCCCATTATTCACGCAATATCAAAGGACATAGTTACTGTAACGATGGTCCCCAGATCCACAGCGCTATATACAGCTATGGTTCCCCCGATTTTTTCCAGTAGCTGCTTGGCCACATAAAGCCCCAGCCCCTGTCCGTTGGCCCAAGGGTCCACCTGGCGATTCTCCTGGGTATAGGCATCGAACATATTATTCTGGAATTCCTGTGATATTCCGATTCCTTCATCAGATATTTTTACCTTGCAGTTAATCCTGCCACCATGAGCCTTAGCCTCAGCCGAGCAATGAATTTCCGTTCCCTCCGGACTATATTTTAACGCATTATGCACTACGTTATACAGTATACGCTTCACATAGAGCATATTTCCCACCACTTCTGAATACTTAAGGGAGCTGATATTCTCATCAGCATACAGCTCAATATTTTTCTTTTCAGCTATAGGCTCGGCAAAGGCCTTCACGTATTTGTAAATATCATAAAGATCAAAGGTTTCAGGTTCAGCTTTTTCCTTCACACTCTTCAGCTCACTAGCCTTCTTAATATCCCGGGCCAGCTCCTCCATAAGGGCAAAATTCATACGAAGGCTATCTACATCTTCTGCGTTAAGTGATTCCTTACCATCAATGATATGCTCCAGGATGTACACCACATCGGACATATTATCCCCCATATTATTGATAACCGCATTATTCACATCCATATCATCACTAAAATTCTGAATATCCAGCCTCAGCTTGTCCTCAGTTTCCATCTTCAGCTTCATCACATCATCCACATTGCGGATAGCGATAATGGCACTCTTTTGATCAGACATGCTAAAAAGACGGCACTGCATGTATACTGTCTTCTGTTTCCGAACAATGCGATAGCTATGGGTGAAATCCTGCTCCTTTTCCAAAATATTCTTTATTGAATCAAGAGAGAACAATTCATTCATTTTAGGAACATCGGCATCAAAAACATAATTCTCCAAATAGTCCTCTTTTATGTCCTCGAAACTGAAGGTCTTGTTTTCATAATAAAGATTCTGAACCTGAACTGAGGAATCATGCCCAACATTAAGCACCTCAGTTTCACCTGAATCCAAATCAACCTTTAATACAGTAGCGTACTTCATGGTAAGGGATGAAATTATTTCCCGTAGCTGTGACTCCTTTTCGTTGTCAACAGCAAGTGTAGCTGAACCATAGGCCTTTATAGGCTTTCCATCCTTGTCAAATTCCGTGATATAGCGAACATGAAAGGGGATCCTGTCAGGTGTCAATGGGATAACTCCTTGAATCTGTGCCTCACCCTGTGCCAGTCTCTCGTGCCAGTTGCGGTACATATCCTCGTAATCCCGTGGAAAAATACCATTTTCAAAAACAAGGTCAGGATAATTTTCCACCACTGGCGGCAATCCCAAATCCCTCATACATCTGGTGCAAGGCCGCATTTCATGGGTGGCAATATCATATTCCCATGCGTATATATTGGCCTGCTCCGCTGCCATACGGAATTTTGCTTCATTGTCGGATATGCTCTTAAAGGAGTGCTGCATTTCTGTATCATTGTACAATAAAGCACAGTACAGCACTTCATTGTCATGCTTGGCAACCATGCGAAGCTGGAAGATTAAACAGCATTCCTGATAGCCGCAACACTGAGAAAAGGAGCGGAACCATATTCCCTCAGTTTCATGGTTTTTACTTCTCTCCGCACGTTTTAACAGTCTGTTGAATTTCTGCTTTTCCTCATCATCAGAAAACTGCCACTTTCCCTCAACTCCTACCCTGTCAAGGGAAGCTTGGGGAAGAATATTTTCTTCATATTTGTCGTTTGTAAGCTCCAGCCTCATAACATCATTGTCGTAAGTGAAGTAAATCACTGCATCCATATACTGGTTTAACAGATAACTAACCGTATCATCCCCACCGGAAAAAATCTTGAATTCCTGAGGATTGCTAAAGGCTTCTGGTCTGCTCAGCCACACAGAACTTGCACTTGAAACACTCATGATGACCTCTCCTGTCCTACCCGAATATATTTAATAATTCATTTCATTCTTAATAACATTTTACTTTCGAAAATATTTTTCCAATCAAAAAGGATTTTCTACCGCCAAGATAGAAAATCCTTCTTTTTCTTATAAAATTTCAAGCGAATTCGTATATTAGAAATTCATGTTTACTTCCTCGCCACGATCAAGGCGTTCCTTAAATTCCGCAGTTGCTGCAAATAGAGCATCAGTGGAAGAATTAAGGGCAGTTTCACAGGAATCCTGAATTACGCCGATAATGAAGCCTACACCAACAGCCTGCATGGCAATATCATTGGAAATACCGAAGAGGGAGCAGGCCATAGGAATCAGAAGCAGGGAACCGCCGGCAACGCCGGAAGCACCGCAGGCACCTACAGTTGCCAAAACGGAAAGAATAATGGCAGTAGGAATATCTACCTGAATGCCCAAGGTGTGAGCCACAGCCAAAGTCATAACGGTAATGGTAATGGCTGCGCCTTCCATGTTAATTGTAGCGCCAAGAGGAACAGATACGGAATAGAAATCCTCATCCAATCCCAGCTCCTTGCAAAGCTCCATATTAACCGGAATATTGGCTGCAGAGCTTCTGGTGAAGAAAGCAGTTACGCCGGAGGTGCGGAGGCACTTCCAGGTCAAGGAAAATGGATTCTTCTTGAGGAACATGAAAACGATCAATGGATTAACAATGAAGGTCATAAGGAACATGGTACCTACCAGAACCACCAGCAGCATACCATAGTCCACGAAGATAGACATACCATTTTCAGATACTGCGGAGTAAACCAGACCCATAATACCGAATGGAGCCAGCTGAATAATCCAGGTTACGGCACGGGAAACCACAGCAGCAAATTCTGCCACCATTTCTCTGGTGCCCTCAGATGCCAGCTTCTTGAAGCCCATACCAAAAATTATAGCCCAACAGAGAATACCTACATAGTTCGCATTCATAAGAGCAGCCACAGGGTTGGCCACCATGTTGGTGAGAATGGTCTTGATAACCTCCCCGATACCACCTGGTGGAGTGTTGGTTGCTGCATCAGTGAGAACCATTCCAACAGGCATGGCAAAGCTGAAGCAAACTGCTGCCGCTGCAGCCAATAATGTACCGGTAACATAAAGGAACATTACTGTCTTAAAACGGCCACCGATATCACCGGAGGCATTGGCCAAGGCACTAATTACCAGAATGAATACCAATATAGGGGCAATTCCCTTCAACAGGCCTACAAATAGGTTACCAAAAATCGGAACCACACCATTGTCCGGCATCGCAAGGGCTAAAAGAATACCCACAACCAGACCACATACAATACGCAGAATCAAGCTAATGCTCTGCCATTTTCTGAATGCTGTTACCATAAAAAATAAACTCCTTATATTTAGAATATAAAACCAAGGTGGTACACCACCTAGAAACATATTCTAGTGGTACGAGACATTTATGTCAAGAAAAATCCACCTTATATGGACACTTATACTAAAAATCTTTCCTATATGGATATTCCCCACAAAAACAAAAGGCCCTGCCAAAAATACACATCTTTGGCAGAGCCCATTTATCAATATTTTCAGGTATTACTCATTACTTTACAACTACGTTTACAAGTTTATCAGGAACGCAAATCATCTTTACAATATTTTTGCCCTCGGTAAGCTCCTGAACACGACTGTTGTTTTTGGCAGCCTCCTCCATTTCTTCACGGCTGATGCCAGTGGCAATCATAATGCGGTCACGAACCTTGCCGTTAATCTGGAGAACGATCTCCACCTCAGACTTAACGGTGGCAGCCTCGTCACATACAGGCCACTTCTGGGCATGAACACTGCTGTCCTCACCAATAAGCTCAGACCACAGCTCCTCTGTCATGTGTGGAGCAAATGGAGCCAGCATCTTGAGGAGATTCAAGGAAACCTCACGAACAAGACCAGCATTCACATTTTCATCATTCTGGAACTTATAGAACTCATTAACCAGCTCCATAATAGAGCTGATGGCTGTATTGAACATGAAACGGTCACGAATGTCCTCTGTAACCTTCTTGATAGTAACATGAAGAACGCGACGCAGCTCCTTCTCAGCATCCGTGAGAACCTTCTTGTCATATTCGTCACCAGCAGACTTAATCTTATCCTCAAACTGGCTGACAATACGCCATACGCGGTTCAGGAAGCGGAATGAACCAGCGACGCCCTCGTCACTCCAGTCAAGATCACGCTCCACTGGAGCCGCAAACATAATAAAGAGACGGGCCGTATCTGCACCATATTCTCCAATGATTTCCTCAGGTGAAACAACATTGCCCTTGGATTTGGACATTTTGCTGCCGTCCTTCAGAACCATGCCCTGGGTAAGGAGATTACTGAATGGCTCCGCAAAGTCCACCAGTCCCTCATCACGAAGAACCTTAGTTACGAAGCGGGAATAAAGCAGATGAAGAATAGCATGCTCAATACCACCGATATACTGGTCAACAGGAGCCCAATAATTCACCTTGTCGGTATCAAATGGCTTCTTGTCATTCTTAGGATCTGTGTAGCGGAGATAATACCAGGAGGAACAAATAAAGGTATCCATAGTATCAGTTTCACGCTTGGCTGGCTTGCCGCACTTTGGACAGGTGCAGTTCACAAATTCCTCACACTGTGCCAATGGAGATACGGAGCCTGCCTCAAAGTTTACATTTTCTGGCAGCATTACAGGAAGCTGCTCCTCAGGAACCAACTGCTCACCGCAATCATCACAGTAAATAACAGGAATTGGAGCACCCCAATAACGCTGACGGGAAATCAGCCAATCACGGAGGCGATAATTTACGCGACGCTTACCAAAGCCCTCTCTCTCAGCCTTATCCATAATTCCCTTGCTGGCAGTCTTAATATCCTGGCCATCGAATTCGCCGGAATTACAAAGGATACCATCCTTGTCGGTGTAAGCCTCAGTCATTTCCTCAACCTTCAGCTCAACGCCCTTTGGCTGCAGGGTAACAATTACATCTAAGTTGTACTTCTGGGCAAACATCCAGTCACGCTGATCCTCGGAAGGAACACCCATAACTGCACCGGTACCATAATCTGCCAATACATAGTTGGTTACCCAAATCTCAGCCTTGTTGCCGTTAAATGGGTTAATCATATATACACCAGTGCCAACGCCTTCCTTCTCGGACTCGGAGGAGGTACGTTCAATATCAGACTGGCTCTGAACCTTCTTCACGAAGGCACGGATTTCATCTGCCTTTTCTGGCTTTGCCTTGCAGATAGTCTCCACCATTGGATGCTCAACAGCCAATGCCACAAAGGTAATACCATAGGCGGTATCAGGACGGGTGGTGTATACGGACAGGGTCTCATTGAGCTCTGGAACCTCAAAATTCAGCTCCAAGCCTTCACTACGGCCAATCCAGTTGTCCTGCATGATTTTAACACGCTCTGGCCAGCCCTTTAGTAAATCCAAATCCTTCAGCAGCACATCTGCATAGTCAGTAATCTTAAAGAACCACTGGGACAAATCCTTCTTTACTACTTCGTTATCACAGCGCCAGCACAGACCATCAATAACCTGCTCATTGGCCAATACAGTGCCGCAGGTGTCGCACCAGTTTACATAGGCCTTTTTCTTGTATGCCAGACCACGCTTGTAGAACAACTCAAAGAGCCACTGGGTCCACTTGTAATAATCTGGACGACAGGTAGCCACCTCACGGTCCCAATCATAGGACAGGCCCATTTCACGCTGCTGACGCTTCATGTTGTCCATGTTGGAATAGGTCCAATCTGCTGGCTTTACACCATGCTTGATAGCAGCATTTTCCGCAGGCATACCAAAGGCATCAAAGCCCATTGGATGAATTACATTAAATCCCTCCATGGTCTTGTAACGGGCAAGCACATCACCAATGGAATAGTTACGAACATGACCCATATGAAGATTTCCGGATGGATATGGGAACATCTCCAGAGTATAGTATTTTGGTTTTTTAGGGTCCATTTCCGTCTTATAAACATTGGACTCAAGCCATTTTTTCTGCCATTTCTTTTCAATCTTTTGTGGCATGTATTTCTCCACAGTGAAGCCCCCCATATTTTTAATTCTTTATTTTTACAAAAATTTATTTTTTCTTCATGGACTGGCCCCTTACCACCGGGGTGATAACGATGTCCCAATCCTCGCGTTTTACCTTAAGGGTATAATTCTTGATGCCCTCGCGGAAAAGCTCCATTTTTAATTCCAGGAGCTTTCGTCCCAGCTTTTCCAGGGTTTCGTCATCAAGACCGGACATGGAAAGACTATTCTTTCCGGTGCCGAAAATCTTTTCACGGCGCTTTTTGTCCTCAGCAGCCTCCGCCGCCATAAACTGTGCTTCCATGGTTACCTCTTCAACGTAACCATCCAGCATATCCTTATCAGATAATCCCTTTGGTATCTTTCCCATAGTCTTATCCCTTCCTAGTTCTACTTAGCCCTTCTTGGCCTTGGCCCAGCTGTCCTTCAGACCAACTACACGGTTAAATACCAGCTTTTCAGAGGTGGTATCCTTGTCAACAACGAAATAACCAGTGCGCAGGAACTGGTAATGGGTTCCCACAGCAGTAAAGCTGGCACTTGGCTCAATAAGAGCATGCTCCACAACCTCCAAGGACTGCTTGTTTACAGCTGCCAGAAAATCTGCTGGTACTTCGCCATTTTCATCAGTTTCAATAAGGTAGTCATAAAGGCGAACCTCAGCCTCAATGGCATCCTCTGCAGATACCCAATGAATGGTGCCCTTCACCTTGCGGTTAGCCGTAGCGCCACCAGTCTTGGACTCAGGGTCATAGGTGCAGTGAAGCTCCACCACATTGCCTGCCTCATCCTTAATAACTTCCTCACACTTAATTATATAACCGTGCTTTAAGCGAACCTCTCCCTCTGGCTTTAAGCGGAAGAACTTCTTTGGTGCATCCTCCATGAAATCCTCCTGCTCAATGTACAGTTCCCGGGAGAATGGTACATAACGATGAGCAGAGGTATTAGGATTATTGTCAGCCACCATAAATTCCTTCTGTCCCTCAGGATAGTTGGTAATAACCACCTTCAATGGGTGAAGAACTGCCATAATACGGTCAGCATTCTTATTTAAATCATCACGGACACAGTGCTCCAGCATAGCTACATCCACCAGGCTGTTGGCCTTGGCCACACCAATTTCCTCACAGAAGGTGCGGAGAGAATTAGGAGTGTAGCCACGACGACGCAGGCCAGAAATAGTAGGCATACGAGGGTCATCCCAACCGGACACATAGCCCTCCTCCACCAGCTGACGCAGCTTGCGCTTGGAGGTTACAGTATTAGTAAGATTTAAACGGGCAAACTCAATCTGACGAGGACGGGCACCAACCTTGAAGCCCAATGCCTCCAAAAGCCAGTCGTAGAATGGTCTGTGATCCTCAAATTCCAATGTACATACGGAATGGGTTATTTCCTCAATAGCATCGGAAAGAGGGTGCGCAAAGTCGTACATTGGATAAATGCACCACTCATCCCCGGTACGATGATGGGAAACATGGGCAATACGATAAATAACCGGATCACGCATTACAATATTAGGCGCTGACATATCAATCTTGGCACGAAGCACCTTCTCACCATCGCCAAACTCACCGGCCTTCATTTTCTGGAAAAGCTCCAGATTTTCCTCCACACTGCGATTGCGGTAAGGACTTTCCTTGCCTGGCTCAGTAAGGGTTCCACGATAGGAACGGATTTCCTCAGCGGTAAGATCATCAACATAAGCCAAACCCT
Source organism: Anaerovibrio lipolyticus DSM 3074 (assembly GCF_900141865.1). Taxonomy (GTDB): domain Bacteria; phylum Bacillota; class Negativicutes; order Selenomonadales; family Selenomonadaceae; genus Anaerovibrio; species Anaerovibrio lipolyticus. The sequence goes on from NZ_FQYW01000006.1 coordinate 52,648, forward strand.
TCTTGATAAGCTCCACGGCATAATCATAGAGCTTGCCGAAATAATCAGAAGCAAAAAACATTCTGTCATCCCAGCTGAAGCCCAGCCATTTAATATCCTCCTGAATGGAGTCTACATATTCAACATCCTCTTTTACAGGATTGGTATCATCAAAACGAAGATTGCAAATGCCGCCATTATTCTTGGCAAGACCAAAGTTCAGGCATATGGACTTGGCATGGCCAATATGAAGGTACCCATTTGGCTCCGGTGGAAAACGGGTATGAACCCCTTCAGGGTAATATCCATTCTTTAAATCATCATTTATTTCATTCTGTATAAAGTTGGAAACAACAGAAGTGTTCTCAGCCATATAATCAATCGCTCCTTCTTTCTTTTACCCCCATAAATAGGTCTGGGATGACCCTTTGGCCATCAGTAACTTTAAGTATATCATAAAACCAAGGTACTGGCACGATGATTTTAAGGAAACGTCTTAGTCCAGCATGTCCAAATCTGAGGAATTGCATTTTTCCTCCACATATCTGTTTAGCTTGGCATAGCCCTCCTTGACCTTTTCAATCTGAGGCAAATGCTCCATAACCCGTGGCAGATAGCCCTTTTCCCTAATGCGGATCATGGTCCAGGCAAAATTTATGTCATAGGCCCACATAAGCCGTACCAAAATGCGATCATTATTGGTGCGGATTTCATTGTAATCCACCTGTTCCCCGCGGACGAATTTATCAATAAAGCCCGGGGCAAAGAGCATCTTTTCATCCTCAAACTGAATCTTGGAAAAGGTCTGGATTTTCTTTCCCGTAAGATAAGGCTCCAGCACCCTGAAAATATCCAGCTTGTCCGCATCACGGATAATTCTGGCAAAAAGCAGATGCCGCTTGGAAGGCGGGGTAGCTATATTCTTCTTGTTGTGATTGTCAATGGCAAAGAGAAGAATATCCCTGTCTTCATCAGCAAGCTCCTGAAAAAATGGCAGTTCCTGAATAACCTTTAATCCAAGGTTGGCATGGTCCTCTGACAAGGCATCAGAAAAGGTGCGATACAGCTTCCATTGACGGAACCTCCCCACATCATGAAACAGTCCCACCAGCTCTGCCAGCAGCACGTCATGTTCATCAAGCTGCAAATGCCGGGCCAACTCTCTTGAGTAGGAGGTTACATAGCCGGTATGCAGTTCCTTGGTTTTTATGCCCAGCATAACCTCCTCATCGTCTTCATAGAAGGTTTTAACGTATTTGTCCATCCAAATATGGACTTTTTTAACAATTTCTTTCATTTATATCACCGCTTAATTATTCATATTCGATTCTTCTATAATTTTACTAGTAAAAACAAAGGAGCTGTATCCACAGCCCCTTTAGTAGGTTACTTATAGAAGTATACCATAATATGAAGTTTTTTGAAATCTTACACCACATCATATTTCATCACATTTTTTAATCTGCAACCTCCTTCACTAAAACCGTAAAATTTTGTAAAATGTTGTAAAAATATATTCCACGAGGTGATGCATTATGTATAAATTTTTATTGACCCTTGTAGTGGCAATTACCATTTGTATCCCCAGCATAGCTAATGCTGGCTTTGGTACGGGAATCGGTATCACCTTCCCTGTGTCTGGCTCCGGATCCAGTGTTCCAAATACTAATTGTAACTACGCCGCCATCCAATTTGATAATATTATTCAGGAGCTTACCGTTGAAAAACGTAACGGAACACTTTTTATGGAGCTCAAGGTTACCAACAGTGGTGATTTGCCTTACAGTATGAGCCATCGGGACGGACAGCTTTATGATTTTGTTATTACTGATAAAAACGGGGAAAAGCTCTGGCAGTGGTCCGATAACATGGTCTTTACACAGGCACTGACATCTTCTTCCATTGACGTCCATAGCTTTGCGGTTTATAAAGTAGAACTGGACAGCAAAATCTTTCAAAAAATCAAGGACAGTGCCATCCTTGTTACTGCCTACATGTTAGATACCCCTTATAAGCTGTCAACAAAGGTTCCCACCTGGACTGCTGCCAACGGAACGCCTATTTTTATTCATGGCGGTATAATCCTTGGTAATTGACCTGCTGCCAATCACATAGTAATAAAAAATAAAAATGGAGGCTCACAACACGATAGCCTCCATTTTTTTCGTTTGTTGCAGATTACATTCCTTTATTTCACAAATACCACGTTACCCTGGCTCAGGAAACCGGTAATCTGGTTTTCGCTTAAAATTTTGGCTGCATCTGCAGCGGATACCACTGGATTTACAAAGCCCTGTACAGACTGGGCTCTGACGATGAGTGGATTGGAACCGGCTCTGGATACACCACTGTTGATGCTTCTGGCATAGCCCACATAGCCCTTGTTTACAACCTGATCATAGCTGAAGTTGGCCTGACCGTATACCAGCTGATGATCTGCAGTAAATACACCAGGAGCCATAGCTGTTTCAAGGCCAAGACCGGTGCAGTCAACGATAAGACCAGTGTATGGGCCGGTGCTTACTGGAATCTCTGGTACAAATGTAGTGGCTGCTGGAAGCGGAGCCGGAGTAGTGGCAGTTGCCGGCATTACAGCTGCTGCCAGGGACTGGGCACCATGAACAGGGAACTCAATAACTACATGATAGCCATCAGCATCCTTATACCTCTGGACTACCTTGGCGCCCTTAATCATACCATTGATACGGGTTTTGATTACATCGCTGGCCATAACACTGTCCCGGACAGTGGTCTCGGAATCGATATATACACCCTGAGCCTCCTCCAGTGCATTGCGCATAGCATCCATTTTGGCGGCTCTGTAGCCTGCCGCTGGATTAGGATTTTGCAGGGCACCCACGCCCTCAACCTTGATAACCCCATCTGTGATGTCAGTTGCCGCAAAAGCTGTACAACCCATGAGCATCATTGCCAAAGCAACAATTACCGAAAATACCTTTTTCATAAAAATTCCTCCCAATTTTTTATTTATATGTACTATTTTTATGACCACTTATTTAAACCTTTTATTTATGTGTACGCCAATATTTCAATGTGCCATTGGCAATATCCTCTGCCGCATCCAGCCCTGCCTTTTCCATGGCCAGTCTTTCCGCTTCCTGAGGGGTATTGGCGAGAATTTCATAGGTTTCATAAAATCCATTCAAAACTGTTTTTCTCATACAATCATAGGCCTGAACCTTCACTGATGATTTTGCAATATAGCCTGTTCCTGCAGGAGCGGCTACCAGCTTATCAATACTGGCCTCACCGATAATAGCAAAGTTTGCCATAATCGAGTTATTATCTATCAGACTTTTTACAGAACCAAGATATTTGCCATAGGATTCTGCATCAGATAAAGACCTCACAACTTTTATATCGTCATCTTCCACCTCTGTCTGAAATCCCGAATTGCTAAATCTGTGATTAAAGGCTTCATGAAGGCTATCACTAAAGCCCTGATTATCTGAAGTATTCACGGCCCTCATTAATATACTGGCTGTCATAGCATCATTTGCTACCTGTTTATTTCCAACATATTCCTGAAAATCTTTGTTTAGCTTGGAATGATTTACAGTAACCTCAGCAATAACCATCATTTGGGAGTTACTGGTGTCCCTGCTCAGTACCTTGCAGTCGCTGACGTAATCGCCATATCGCTCTATCATCTGTGAAAATATACTGGTGGGATCCCCTTCCGCCCTAGTTTCATGGGATAGCACCTTGAAAACGGCTCTTTTTTTGGCATCCTCCACGGCTTTATTAACCATACCTGCCGGAGCGCTACCACTTATCTTCACCACATCCAAAGGTGATGCCTCGACGTCCCCATGGGTAACTATACCGCAAAGCAAGGATATCAATAAGAAAATAAATAATATTTGCCATTTCATTTTTATGTAGCGTCTGTTCATGGTGCCCCTCCTCCTTCCACGGCAATCATGATACATCATTAAAACTTACTGAACCTGAAGAATAATTTTTGTGGTGCTTTCCAAAGGCACAAGAGATAATCCATTACTGGCTGCTGCACTTACTATTTCCTGTGACAGCTCATAAAGATTTTCCCAGCCCTGAGCAATAACCTTCACCTTGTAAGCACCATTTGCAGAAAAGCCGGCTCTGGTAATTCGGCACCTGGCTCCCTCCAATAAGCTGTTAAAAAATGCGCTTTGGTTTGCCCTATCCCACAATCCGTGAATTTCCACTGTGGTATTAAGGTTATTTACGCCACCACGATTTTCAAACTGCATGGTCTTCAGAGCTGCTCTTGCCAAATGCTCCGTAGCAGCGGCTGCTGCTTCCCTTCTGGCTGCAAACAGGGCCTCATCTGCTGTCTTGCCAAGCCCCACAAACTGTTCCATAAAACTATTGGCATATCCGTTTTGAATCCCCACAAGAGAGAAGCTTGCTTCCACAACGCCCTTGTAATAGCCACTACTATCACGATTAACATTTACATCTCTCAAGGAACCCGCCAAAACGGAGTTTGCTTCATTATCACCATCATTTCTGGCAATTCGTCTAAGATCCGAAGGATAAGGGTTAAGGCTGTGGGATAACAGCTGGGACACCCCTTCATTTTCCACCATCTGGATTCCCATGTCACTGAGGTACTGACCTACAATGTTCACAGCCCGTTCATCCCGTCTTATACTTCCATCTATACCGTAATCCACCACAGCCACATTTGCCACCCTGGGCTCCAATGCTGCCGCCATGGCCTTGGCCACATCATCCTTATATTTTGTTTCAATGTTGGTATCATCGGCATCCAAATCTGCCCTTACCACATAAACGTCACCCTCAATGCTTTCTGATATCACCTTATTAATACGAACATATCCAGTGGAACGGGCTATTATTTTGTCTACAACCAATACTCCCATATCCACCTCGCTATTGCTGCGGATATACATGCCCACCTTGGATTCCAAAAGGGTTCTCATGGCATCTCTCAGAGCCATTTCCCTGGCCTTCTGGGCGTCCCCGTTAAATAGGGCTACTCCCTCTACAATTTCTGCAGAGCAAATTTGCTGATTAATTAATCCGCTGCCAAGCAGGAATGCTCCAAAGGCCATTATAGGAATAATCCATTTTTTCTTTATACATTTAATCATATTCCCATCATCCTTTTCCTGCCCACTATCATTTCCCTCGTTATTTCAATACATACTATTTATCCTGCCCGCCCAACTCCTGAGCCAGTCCCAAAAGCAACGCGGCATAAATCTGATTATCATCGGAATCGGTGCTGGTGCCCGGTGGCAGCTTAACAGTTCTCTCATGCAATCGACTCAGCTCCCGTTTTTCCTTACCCTCCACTGGACTCTTTGTCAACCACACCTTATGCAAAGTCGTGTATACGTTATTCCCTGAATCCACTACTTCACTGGCCAACCCGGATATATCCAACCGTATAGAATGTCCAGGATTACTCATATGTACATCCACCTTACCATTGGCACTGTCAAGGCTTAGCTTGTAGGCTCCATTTATCATGCTGTTAACCAGATCCTGCCCCCCAACTGCCGGTGGGTACATTACCCTTTTGGTCTTTTTCTGATAAGCCGATGTGAAACAGTAGCCCACCAGAAATTTTAAATCCTCAGCTTCTTTTCCTGTAAATAGCTCCTTGGCCATCTCCGAGGACATATCAACATCTGTCACCTGATATGTATCCATACCCAGCTTTGCCTTGTCATCTCTAAGATTGCCAATTAGATTGGAAAAGCTGATATGATCCTTCATCATCTGTCGCACCAGGGAAATAAACTTTCCCGTCTTTTCCCATTCGCTTATGGGAGCATTGTGAATATTCTGCCATCTGTCATTGCTTGGATTATATCTGGAAAGACCTATAGTTTCAGCCTCCACCATAGGCACTAGCCCCAAAAGCCTCAAGCTCACCGGATTTCCGTCTTCAGTTACCCTAGTTATATCCAAATTTTCCTCTGGCATACAGAACATTAGCGAAATCCCTGCAATAACAGTTGAAGTGTATGCCGTTTCCAGTGAATTATTATTAACTGTATCTATAGAAGTGCTGACCATTATGGTAGGGTAAAGAAATATCTTATCACTGTCTGTAATATGCTCATTGGTGCTATGATAGGAATCCGCCGTAGCCACTCTGACCTCATAGGGCAAATCCCCTGCATCAGCGATTTGCTTTAGCCTTTCCCCAATTATCCGCTCCACCTGCCGGCGGGTATCCTCATCAATATTTATCTTATTGATGGAATTTTCGTATGTCAGGGCTGGCTGAATATAAACCACCGGTTTTTCAGCAAATACAATCCTCATTGGAAGTACCACCATAACTACCAATATGAAAAATATACCCAGTGCCCGCCTCATATTTCATCCCCCATTAGTTAGCATCATCAACTTCCTTACAATAAATATAGCCCCTTTGCCCTACAGGGCAATTAGAGGCTAATTAGAAAAAAATTAAAAACTTCCACTTATTCGTTTTTTATCCACTGTCAAAGAATCAGGCTTTATCGTGCAGCCCAGGGTTAAAATCTGTACTCCTACAGCCCTTGCCTGCTCCATGGCTTCCCCAAAGGCGGGATGGGTTTCAATATTTGGACGGACCTCACTGACCTTAGGCATTTGCACCACAAAGGCAATTCCGGCCCAATACCCTTCCTTTTTTGCCTTAATAAGCTCATGTATGTGCTTCACCCCACGCTCTGTAGGGGCATCGGGGAAAAATCCTATGCCATCTCTTTCAAGAGTACATCCCTTTACCTCAAGTAAATACTTTTGCCCTTGGCACTCCATGTAAAAGTCTATTCTGGAAGCACCATAGGTGTACTCCGGCTTTATATAGTCAAAGCCCTGAGTAGCCAGCCATTCTGCCATAACCTTATTAGGAGCCTGACTATCTATGTTTATAAGGCCCAATCCTGCTTTCTCCACAGCTATTAAATCATAACGGGTTTTGCGATTAGGGTTGTCTGCCTCTGAAAGCACCACATCCACTCCGGGCAGGAGAAGCTCCTTGCACCTGCCCGTATTTTTTACATGCACCGTTTCCAACGTACCATTTATTTCAACCTTGGCTACAAAACGATTAGGCCGTTCAATAAACTTAGCCCATATTACTTTTCCATACTGCATATATTTCTCCCAGTATTTATCCCTTCCGCAGGCGATCAGCGGCTTCTTTTATTTTCCTTTTGTCCACTTCCACTTTATTCATGGCCCGAAGGGAATTCTCAAAGTTCTGATAATTTACTCCTGTGGAGCTGTCCACACTGTCCTTCCACTCATTCAGGAGCATAGCACTGCCTATAAGCATAGCTATATTTCTGGTCTGATCACCACCACAAAGTAAGGCCTGTGCCGCAAGGAAAGTTCCTTCGTCCCTTCCACGGGCAAAGCATTCATCCTTTAGCATAACCAGCCTCTTGGCCTCTGCCAGACGGGCATCCTCAGCAGGTATCATATTAAAGAACCTATTGGCATCTATTTCAGGCATTTTCACGGTCTTGCCGGAATTGCCCTTCTGCATGACCATATCCACCGAGGAATCATAGCCAGCGGTGGAAGCATTTATGCCGTTTACATTTACCAGCTCCGCCTCTACTCCATAATCATTGAGCAGCTCGTGGGAAACTGCAGCCGCCCGGCTGCTCAGTTCAAAGCCTGCCATGTAATAAGAAATCATCTTTTTGTAGGAATTCTGAATTTCCTTCTTGGACGGAGCAAAGAGGCTGAAAATATTAAAGGCCTCCGCTTTGCTGTTTAGTCCCATATTGGCGGTAAACTCATTCTGTACTATCTGCCCTGCTCCCAGATTCAATCCTAAAGCCAAAGCAATAGCTACTGCCAGCTTCTTTTTCATATCCATCACCCTTTTTCCATTTTTCATTATTCTTACCCAAAGAATAACACGCAAAAAAGTAACCGCAATACGTAAAGCCCTTATTTAACACAAGTTTAATGAGTGATGAGCTTTTATAATTTATTTTTTAAACATTTATAATTAAATTTTAATCATTAGAAAAGGCTATAACCATCCCATGGAAACGGGACGACTATAGCCTTTAATCTCATATTAAGCTTTAATAATTAAGCTCTAAACTTGCGCTTACGAGCTGCCTCAGACTTCTTCTTACGGCGAACACTTGGCTTCTCATAATGCTCACGCTTTCTAACCTCAGCGATGGTACCAGCTTTCTGGCTCATGCGCTTAAAGCGGCGGAGTGCGCTGTCAATGCTCTCGTTCTTACCAACTTTAATTTCGTTTGCCATCTATTTTTCCCCCCTCCAATTGACTTGGGAGTGTATTTCATAACTACACCTGACTATTATACACAAAGATTTTAGCCATGTCAATATTTCATGGGAATTAATCCCCCATGGCCAATGGTGTATGTCAACCTGGAGGCCACTGCATGGAACGACCACCTAACAGGTGGAAATGCAAGTGGTTGACGGTCTGGCCGCCTTCTGCGCCAGTATTGGCAACTACGCGGAAGCCACTATCTGTAACGCCCTGTTCCTTTGCAATCTTAGGAATAACCTCACAGAGAATGTGGCCTGCCAGCTCCTTGTCCTCAGACTTTAAGGCTGCAATACTAGCAACATGCTTTTTAGGGATAACAAGCACATGTACTGGTGCCTGAGGCTCCAAATCCTTAAAAGCAATGACCTGGTCATCCTCATATACAACAGTGGAAGGAATTTCCTTGTTTGCAATTTTACAAAAAATACAATCTGCCATTTCGGTACACCTCCCTTTACATCATGCTTAAATGTTACTCACACTTGTATATTTTACTATAAACACTTAGCGAACACAAGCCGAATGGCGTAGTGCAAGCTTAGTGTGCGTGTAAGGGCGTGTGGACACATCATATGTGTCCAGTAAGCTTACCATATACGCCATCTTTATACAATTTTTCAAGACGCACTTTATATAGTTCCCCGGTCTTAACTTCATCATCGGTATAAACCCGAATATAAGTATCCGTAAGTCCATCCGTAATACCATCATTGTTGGTTTCAAAGAGAACCTCCTGAACAGTACCCAAATACTGGCTATGGAAATCATCGGCCATCTGCTGGGCCAGGGCTTGAAGTCTGTGTACCCTATCCTTTTTCACCGGCTCAGGCACCTGATCCGGCATCTTGGCTGCAGGAGTACCAGTACGTGGGGAATAAGGGAATACATGCATTCTGGCAAAACCGAGGGTCTTTATATACTCAAGGCTTTCAGCAAACATTTCCTCCGTCTCTCCTGGGAACCCCACAATAACATCGGTGGATATAGCCACACCCGGAACACTTTCCTTCACATTTTTTATGAGACTGGTGAACTCATCCCTATTATAATGACGGTTCATCTTTTTCAGCACCTCATCGGAGCCCGCCTGTAATGGCAGATGCAAATGATGACTGAATTTAGGATTAGTCTTGATAAGCTCCAAAAGCTCAGGTGAAAGTTCAATGGATTCCAGGGAGCTGAGGCGTAATCTCCTGAGACCCGGCAGCTCCAAAACGGCCTTGGCCGCATCATAAAGGGAGGTGCCATCCTTAAAATCCTTGCCGTAGGCCCCAAGGTGAATACCAGTCAGCACAATTTCCTTAAAGCCGTGGTCCAGCAGCTTTTTGGCTTCACTGCGAATGCTTTCCAGCTTGCGGGAACGAAGGGGACCTCTGGTATAAGGGATAATACAATAGCTGCAAAAATTGGTGCATCCCTCCTGAATTTTAAGGAAGGCTCTGGTTCTTGCAGGCATTTCATAAAGGGGAATTTCCTCAAAATCCCGTGCCTTCATAATATCATCGACCCTGTCAATAATACCATCCTCTGCCATGGCCTGCTCAACATAGTTTACAATATTGGCACGGTCACTGGTACCAAGAACAACACGCACCCCTTCAATGGCCTTTACTTCATCTGGAGCCGCCTGTGAATAACAGCCAGTGACGGCAATAATTGCTTTAGGATTAAGGCGCTGTACCCGGCGAATAAGCTGACGGGACTTCTTGTCACCAAAGCTGGTAACAGAGCAGGTATTAATAACATAAACATCAGCCACATTGGTATTGGGAACAATATCATAGCCGGACTGCTTAAACAGTCCTTCCATGGATTCCGTCTCAAACTGGTTTACCTTGCAGCCCAGCGTTATAAACGCCACTGTCGACATTAATTTCTACCTCCTAAATCACCTTTTTCATACTGGATAATGGACATGGCGGAAATAGCCGCCGTTTCTGCCCTCAAAATTCTGCTGCCCAGGCTTACGGAAGGTATCCCCAGCTTTTTGGCATACTCCGCCTCATCAAGGGAAAATCCTCCCTCCGGTCCAATAACCACGGCAAATCGTTTCTGGCTGCACTTTGCCAAAAACTCCTTTATTCCGGTCTGCTCCTCATTTTCGTAGCACATACAAAGGGCCACATCATCCTGATGAGCCGCCATTTCCTTCAGCCATTGCTTCAAAGGCTGAATTTCCTCCACTTCAGGAAGACGGCCTCTGCCACACTGCTTTCCAGCCTCATTGGCAATCTTCTGCCATTTATCACGCTTGGTCTTGGCTTTCTTGGCATCATAGCGCACCACACAGTTATCACTGGCCAAGGGTACAATATAATTTATCCCCAGCTCCGTAGCCTTCTGGGTAATAAGCTCCAGCTTATCTCCCTTGGGCAGACACTGAGCCAGAGTAATCTCCACATTGGATTCGGTATTTTCATCAATATATGCCACCAACTTCAACTCCACGCTATTCTCTGTAAAGCCAGTCATGACATATTCCCCAACCCTGCCTTCATCATCAGCCACCACAATATGGTCTCCCTCTTTGGAACGCATCACCCGAGAAAGGTGATGGGCATCAGGGCCGGTTATGGTTATATTTTCTTTTAATAAATCAGATATAAAGATTCTTCTCATTATTAAGCCTGCTTCTTAAACGTTATGCATGCCCATCCCTTGTTTTCCATGCGCTTAACCACGCCGTAGCCATGGGCCGTAGCAGCATTAATTACATCATCAATACGGTCCTCAATAATACCGCTGGTAAGGAGAGTACCATCCTCCTCAAGATGCTCATCCAGCTGATCAAAAAGACGAATTATAATGTCAGCCACAATATTAGCAATTACCAGATTGGCCTTGCCGTGAACATTCTGCATCAAATCGCTCTGAGCAACTGAAATCACATTTTCCACATGATTTTCCTCCAGATTTTCCTGGACGATTTTCAATACGGAATCATCGTAATCCACTGCCTGAATATCCTTTGCTCCCAGCTTGGCAGCAATAATTGACAAAATCCCGGAGCCTGTGCCCACATCAAAAACCTTCATGCCCGGCTGTACCAGCTTTTCCAGTTCGCAAATACACATGGAGGTGGTGGCATGGGTACCCGTTCCAAAGGCAGCTCCCGGGTCCAGCTCCACAACGATTTCATCATCCTTTGGCTCATATTGTTCCCAGCTAGGCTTGATAACAATGCGATCTCCCGGCTTTTCTGTATGAAAATACTGCTTCCATGTATCTGACCAGTCCTCATCTGCCAGCTCGCTGGTGGTAATAATACCAGGGGCAATGCTTACGCCACGGCCTTCAAGAGCCTTTACCTCCTGTCTGAAGGTCTGGAGCTTGCCCTCCAGTTCTCCATCCACTGCCAAATATGCCTTTTCTGTAACCACCTCAGTTTCAGTGGCAATAGGAATATCTGTATAATCCCATTTGCCGGAGGTAATATAATCGTTTACCAGTTCCGGGTCCTCAATAACCACCCCAGTGGCACCCAAGTCATTGAAAATCTCTGCAATAAGCTCCGTAGCCTCATGGGTTGTCTGAATGCTTATTTCACACCACTTCATATTTCTCGCTCCTTAAAAATTCTCCTATACATGACGAATACCCTAGACGCATAATGCGCCCAGGGTAAATACATCAATTAATTCTTAAACAACTTCTTCATCTTATTAAAGAAGCTATCCTGCTCAGGATTTACTTTTTTGCCGCTGATTTCGCCAAACTCCTTCAGGAGTTCCTTCTGCTTATCAGACAGCTTCTGCGGAGTCAGAACCTTGATACGAACGTGCTGGTCTCCAAAGGAACCAGAACGCCTCAAAATAGGAATTCCCTTGCCACGGAGACGCATAATGGTGCCGGACTGAGTACCAGCTGCCACCTTCATCTCAACCTTCCCGTGGATAGTAGGCACCTCTATGGTGTCACCCAAAGCAGCCTGAACAAAGGAAATAGGTACCTCGCACATTACATCAGCGCCCTCGCGGCTAAACAGCTCATGACGCTTAATGTAGATATATACATAGAGATCACCGTTGGCACCGCCGCGCTTACCAGCCTGGCCACCGCCAGCAACTCTGATGCGCTGTCCCTCGTCGATACCAGCCGGAATATTAACCTTGATCTTCCGCTGAACCTTCTTCTGACCCTTGCCACCGCACTCCTTACATGGAGTTTTTACAATCTTTCCAGTACCACTGCAACGACCACAGGTGGAGGTGCTCATCATACGGCCCAATGGGGTATTGCGTACAGTCTGAACCTGGCCAGTTCCATGACACTGCGGACATTCCTCAGGGGATGTTCCCTCTGCAGCACCAGTACCATGACACTTCTCACAGTTCTCAGTACGAGGAATATTAAGCTCCACTTCCTTGCCAAATGCAGCTTCCTCAAAGGTAATCTCCAAGTCATAGCGAAGGTCTGCCCCCTGCTCAGGACCAGGACGACGGGAACGGCCGCCAAAGCCACCGAAGCCGCCACCACCGCCAAAGAAGGTTTCAAATATATCTCCAAAATCTCCGCCGCCAAAGCCACCGAAGCCGCCACCGAAGCCACCAGCTCCACCGCCGGGGCCGTCAAAGGCTGCATGGCCAAACTGGTCATACTGTGCCTTCTTCTGAGGATCCTTGAGAACGTCATAAGCCTCGTTGATTTCCTTCATCTTGGCTTCTGCTTCTTCCTTGTTATCACGGTTACGGTCAGGATGATATTTTATAGCCATCTTGCGATATGCTTTTTTTATTTCAGCCTCGGAAGCACCCTTCTGGAGTCCCAGGACCTCATAATAATCTCGCTTTTCGCTCATATAATCCACCTTATCCTATCAAGTATGGGCTGCCACCATAAGGCAGCAGCCCATATATACTACAATACTTTTATGCATTATGCAATAGCTGCATCTATGCCTTCAATAAAATCGGGATTACTTATCTTCCTTAACCTCAGTGAAGTCTGCATCTACTACATTATCATCCTTTGGCGCCTGCTGAGCACCTGCACCGGACTGACCGCCCTGTGCTTGCTGAGCCTGCTGTGCAGCTTGGTATGCTGCAGCGCTGATTTCGTAAAGTGGCTGCTGGAGCTCCTCAGTAGCCTTCTTGATAGCTTCGTTATCAGTGCCCTTCAGTGCTTCCTTAACCTTCTCTACGCCAGCCTTAACCTTTTCGATCTGAGTGGCATCAGCCTTGTCACCCATCTCCTTAATAACCTTCTCAGTCTGGTAAACCATGGAGTCAGCGTTGTTGCGGATTTCGATGTTTTCCTTCTGCTTCTTGTCCTCTGCTGCGTGAGCCTCAGCTTCCTTAACCATGCGGTCGATGTCTTCCTTGCTCATGCCACTATCAGACTGAATGGTAATATTCTGGGACTTGCCAGTACCAAGGTCCTTGGCGGATACATGTACGATACCATTGGAGTCAATATCGAACTTAACCTCAATCTGAGGAACTCCACGAGGAGCTGGTGGGATATCAGTAAGATTGAAACGGCCCAGAGTCTTGTTGCCTGCTGCCATCTCACGCTCACCCTGGAGTACGTGAATCTCTACTGCTGGCTGGTTATCAGCTGCGGTGGAGAATACCTGGCTCTTGGAAGTAGGAATGGTGGTGTTACGCTCAATAATCTTGGTGCAAACGCCGCCCAAAGTCTCAATACCAAGGGAAAGTGGAGTTACATCCAAAAGAACTACGCCCTTCTCGTCATAATCGCCGGAGAGAACGCCGCCCTGGATAGCAGCACCAACAGATACGCACTCATCAGGGTTAATACCGCGATGTGGCTCCTTGCCAAGATACTTTCTGATAGCTTCCTGAACTGCCGGAATACGGGAAGAACCACCAACCAACAGAATCTTGTCAATATCGTTGCCAGTGAGGCCAGCATCTTCCATAGCCTTACGGGTAGGAACCATGGTGCGCTCAACCAGGTCTGCAGTGAGCTCATCAAACTTAGCACGGGTAAGGGTGAGGTCAAGATGCTTAGGACCGGAAGCATCAGCAGTGATGAATGGCAGGTTGATGTTGGTGGACATCATGCTGGACAGCTCAATCTTAGCCTTCTCAGCAGCCTCAATAACACGCTGTGCACTCATCTTATCTGCGGACAAATCAATGCCGTTTTCCTTCTTAAATTCTTCAACAATCCAGTTCATAACAGCCTGGTCGAAGTCATCGCCGCCCAGATGGGTATCACCATTGGTAGCACGAACCTCAAACATACCGCCATCAATATCGAGGATAGATACATCGAAGGTACCACCACCAAGGTCGAATACCAGAACGGTGTGAGCATCTTCCTTATCAATACCATAGGCCAGTGCAGCAGCAGTAGGCTCGTTGATAATACGGAGAACCTCAAGGCCTGCAATCTGACCAGCATCCTTGGTAGCCTGACGCTGACTGTCATTGAAGTATGCCGGAACAGTGATTACTGCCTGGGAAACGGTCTCACCGAGATAAGCCTCTGCATCAGCCTTCAGCTTCTGAAGAACCATAGCAGAAATCTCTGGTGGAGTATAGCTCTTGTCATCTATGGTAACGGTGTAATTCTTCTCACCCATGTGACGCTTGATGGAAGCGATGGTACGGTCAGGGTTGGATACAGCCTGACGCTTTGCCAGCTGACCTACCAGACGCTCACCAGTCTTGGTGAAGCCAACTACAGATGGGGTAATGCGACTGCCCTCAGGGTTAGTGATAACTGTAGGCTCGCCGCCTTCCATAACGGATACAACAGAGTTAGTTGTTCCTAAGTCAATACCAATAATCTTAGACATTTTATATTTCCTCCTTAAAAGTAACAAACTATTTTATTAAAACAAGCCTTAATTGGATACAACCTGAACCATGGAAGGTCTGATAACCTTATCCTTTACCATGTAGCCCTTTTGAAGCTCCATGACAATGGTATCATCCTCCAGCTCAGGATTCTCCACACGCATTACTGCTTGATGGAAGTTTGGATCAAACTTTGCATCCTTGGTTTCAATTTTTTTCAGCCCCCGGTTCTTCAAAATATCCATGAGCTGATTGAAAATCATATCCACACCCTGCTGGAAAGACGTGGCGTCATTAGCCTCAGCAGCCATAGCACGCTCAAAATTGTCCACCATTGGCAAAAGCTCAGTAATGAAATTCTGAACCACCAGATCTGACAGCTCCTCTTTTTCCTGACGGGTGCGACGACGGAAGTTTTCAAAATCCGCCTGAAGACGCTTGTATCTTTCCTCATCCTCAGCCAGTTTTTCCTTTAATTCCTCCAGCTCGTCCTTTTCCTCCGGAACATCCTCTACAACCTCTGTTGCAGCTTCAGCATCGGCATCGGCAAGCTCCTCAGAAGATTCATCATGTTCATCAATCTCCCTCTGCATTTCCTCTAGCTTTTCTTCATCCTTTTTCTTAAGCTTGTCTTTATCGAAAGGCATTCTGTTTTTTCACCTCTTTAGTATTCTACCAATTCAGCCTTTTTACGACTTCATTGAGATTTTGGTTCATGTAATTTAATAGGGACATTGTGCGTCCATATTCCATTCTGGTTGGCCCAAGAACTGCCAATGAACCAAGCAATTCTCCATCCAGATGGTATGTTGCAGTAATAATACTGCAATCCTTGATACCACTGTATTCGTTTTCCTGTCCTATGGATACGGTAAGACCATCTCCCAAATGGGAACGAAGAATATCCTTCATGAGCTGATCCTCCTCCAGCATAAGCAGAATCTCCTTCACCTTATCCACATTGTGGAATTCCGGCTGCGTCATCAGCTCCGTGGTGCCCCCCCAAATAGAGGCGCTCCCTGCGGTCTGAATCCAATGCCTTGCTAATGAGGTCAAAGGCTGAATCATAAAGGCCCTTATCACCTATAGCGGATTCTATCTGCTTCAAGCTCTTGGTATGAATGGTCTCCAGTGTGTGACCAGATAAGTGGCCATTGGCCACCTGAGCCATACGCTGAAAATCTTCAAAGGACGCTCCATCCGGCATTTCCATAATGCGGTTCTCTACAAAGCCCGCATCAGTCATCAGCACCGCAATGACCCGATGATCATCCAATGGAAGAAACTGCATACATTTAAAGGCTGCCTTTGAAATCTGTGGTGCCAACACCAGGGACACATTCTTGGTCATCTTGGAAATCAGCTTGGCCGTTTCCTGGAAAACCTGGTCTATGCGCTGAACCTTGGTTTTGTACCACTTATCAATGATAGCCTTTTCAGCATCAGTCATAGGCTTAACTGGCAGAAGAGAGTCTACATAAAGACGATAACCCTTGGAAGAAGGGATACGGCCTGATGATGTGTGAATATGTTCAAGATATCCCAGCATCTCAAGGTCTGCCATTTCATTTCTTATAGTTGCAGGACTGACGCCCAAATCATATTTACGGGCCAAGGTTCTTGATCCCACCGGCTCCGCAGATGATATATAATCCTGAATGACAGCCTGCAGTATATGCTGCTTTCTCTCATCAATCATAACAATCTCTCCTGTTGTTAGCACTCCATGTTGCTGAGTGCTAACTTCTATAAAGACTATAAACCTAAAGAACATAAAAGTCAATAAGTCAAGACAAAATATTTGACTTTTTATTTTTTTGCTTATTTTTTATTCCAAGATGAACTCCCCAAACACCACATTTCCGTATTTCATCCCCAAAGGGGTAAGGAATATAGCAGTTTCCGATTCCCCCAGCAGTGCCTTGGCAACCATTTTATCTATAACCTTGCCAAAAACCTCATAAATGTCCCGATTGAATATTTCCCTGAATTTTTCCTTGTTAATGCCCTTAGTCATGCGCAAACCCAGAAAACAAAATTCTTCCATATGGGCCTTTTCGCTGACAGCCTCCTCCACAATATGAAGGAATTTGCCCTCTGCTGTGGCCTTAATATATTCCCCAATGTCCACTGGATTTTCATAGCGGTTTCCCCGCCAGTAGGAATGGGCACCAGAGCCAAATCCAAGATATGGTACATCCTGCCAATAAAGGGTATTATGGCGACTATAATATCCACCCATAGCGTAATTGGATATCTCATAGCGGCTAAAGCCATGGGCCGGCAAATACTCCACCAGATAATCGTACATTTTCTCCACTGCTTCGTCATCCGGCAGCTCCAATCTGCCCATTTCCTGCTGCTTTGCCAGCACTGTACCTTCCTCCAGCTGAAGCCCGTAAACAGAAATATGTTGAATGCCTAACTCCATGGCCTTGTCCAGTGATTTCTTAAGCATATCCAATGTCTGCCCCGGCAGGCCATACATAAGGTCGATACTGATATTATCAAAACCAGCCTTTTGGGCCAGCCTAACCTTTTCAATTGCCATGCTGCTTTTGTGAATCCTGCCAATGCGCTGCAAGCAGCCATCATCAAAGCTTTGCACACCTATACTTATACGATTTATGCCATTGGACTTCATTAAATGAAGTTTTTCTTCATCTATGGTGCAAGGATTTGCTTCCATGGTAAATTCTGCCACATCCTTCACCTGCATATTGGCATGAATACTTTTAAACAGTATTTTCATCTGAGATAAATTCAAATGACTAGGGGTTCCGCCACCAATATAAATAGTATGGGGAGTCAATTTCCCCTTTTCAGCAATTTTTTCTGCCCCCAACTCCATTTCATAGTGCAGACTGTTAAGGTACTCATCTATGTACTTCTCCCGCCCAGCAAAGGATGGAAAATCACAATAAAAGCACTTATGCTTACAAAAGGGGATATGGATATATACGCCAAAATCAGTTGTCATAACCTACACCAGCTCTATTATAGTCATAAAAAAGAGGTATGTGATTACATGGCAATACGCACACACCTCTATTATATAGCCGTCGAAAGGGTGATTGTCCTGAGACATTAGGCTGAGGAACGTTAATAAACTGTTTTTTTCATACTTACACAGTGAGAAAACATCCACTGTTTGAGCGAAGCAACACCAATCGTATAAAGGCGAGCGAGTTTGGATTTTTCTCACTGACTAATTGAAAGAAAAAAAATAGTTTTAGTGACGAAGCCGAGCGAAGGACAACACTATTTTGACGTATTTAATCTATATTGAGTATTGCCATGAATGCTTCCTGTGGCACCTCTACCCTGCCCACAGCCTTCATGCGCTTTTTACCTTCCTTCTGTTTTTCCAGCAGCTTGCGCTTACGGGAAATATCACCGCCATAGCACTTGGCCAATACGTCCTTACGCAATGCACGGACATTCTCACGGGCAATAATCTTATTGCCGATAGCTGCCTGAATTGGAATCTCAAACATCTGCTGAGGAATAATGGTCTTCAGCTTAGCAGCCAGAGAACGACCACGGGAAGCCGCATTATCCACATGAACAATGGTAGACAGAGCATCCACCGCTTCACCGTTCATAAGGATATCCAGCTTAACCAGCTTCGCTGGTTGATAATCCGCCAACTCATAATCCAGGGACGCATAGCCTCTGGTGGAGGATTTCAGCTTATCAAAATAATCATAGATTATTTCACTGAGAGGAATATGATAAATTACCATAACCCGGTTCACATCCAGATAGTCCATGCTCTTGAACTCACCGCGCTTATTCTGGGAAATCTCCATAACAGCGCCCACGAAATCCTTTGGCACGATTACCGTGGCCTTAACGAATGGCTCCTCGATATGATCAATGGTAGTAGGGTCAGGCAGGTCGGATGGATTATCCACCGTTACCATTTCCCCATCAGTCTTAAATACGTGATAAATAACACTTGGAGCGGTTGTTATAAGCTTCAGATTATACTCACGCTCCAGGCGCTCCTGAATAACGTCCATGTGAAGAAGTCCCAAGAAGCCACAACGATAGCCAAAGCCAAGGGCAATGGAGGTCTCTGGCTCAAAAACCAGGGCAGCATCGTTAAGCTGCAGCTTTTCCAAGGCATCCTTTAAATTATCATAATCTGCACTGTCCACAGGATAAAGGCCGCAGTACACCATCGGAGTAACGCCCCGATAACCAGGCAATGGTTCAGTAACGCCCCCCTCCGCAAGAGTTACAGTATCACCAACCCGCACATCACGAACCTGCTTAAGGGAACCAGCCAAATATCCTACAGAGCCGGGTCCCATTTCCTGAAGCTCCGTGGTCTGAGGACGGAAGCAGCCAATTTCTGTGGCATCAAACACCTTGCCTGTGGCCATCATTTTAAGCCCCATGCCCTTTTTAAGAACGCCGTCCATAATACGGATATGGGCAATGGCACCCTTATAGGAATCAAAATAGGAGTCAAAAATCAGCGCACTTAAAGGTTTGTCCGCCTCTCCGGATGGTGCAGGAATACGCTCCACAATGGCATCAAGTATTTCCTCGATACCCTCACCGGTTTTAGCAGAAGCCAAAATTGCCTCAGAGGCATCCAGGCCAATAACATCCTCAATCTCCTGCTTAACTCTGTCAGGATCCGCGCTTGGCAAATCAATCTTGTTAATAACAGGAATAATTTCCAAATCATGCTCCAATGCCATATAAACATTGGCCAGAGTCTGGGCCTCGACGCCCTGGGCAGCATCCACAATCAGCAGGGCACCCTCACAGGCAGCCAAGCTACGGGAAACCTCATAGGTAAAATCCACATGGCCCGGTGTGTCGATAAGATTCAGGCAATACATTTCCCCGTCCTTACCCTTATAATCAATGCGAACCGTTTGAGCCTTGATAGTAATACCACGCTCCCGCTCCAAATCCATATTGTCCAGCACCTGATTTTCCATTTCACGCTTGGAAAGGGTACCTGTATATTCGATAAGACGATCGGCAATAGTAGACTTGCCATGGTCAATGTGAGCTATAATTGAAAAATTACGAATTTTCTTTGTATCCATAATCTCTTCCCTTCGAGTTAAAAGTAAACACAAATAGTCAAATTATTATAACCCAGTTATTAATATTTTTCCATATTTATATAGAAAAAACTCCCATTGACAGAAAAATAATCATAAATAAAATGTTGCATTTTTCATTTTAGCATGCTAGAATACATAGGTACTGAAATTTCAAGGGGGTGAACTAATTGCCAAACATCAAATCTTCTATTCTGAGTGTAAAGACTGACGCGAAGCGCCATGCTAAGAACCTGGCTGAGAAGTCTCGCGTAAGAACTGCTTCCCGCAAGGTTATGGACGCTGTTGAAGCTGGTAACGTTGAAGAAGCAAAGGCCCTCCTTGCACTTGCATGCAAGACTATCGACCAGGCTGCTGCAAATCATGTATATCACAAGAATTGTGCAAGCCGTAAGAAGTCCCGTTTAGCTCGCAAGGTTAACGCAATGGCATAATGATTCGCATGAAATAAAAGCCTGTCTCCCATGGAGGCAGGCTTTATTACATTGCACTTTATTTATTATTGGCACAAAGACTAATAATTACCCCTTCTACCTCAGCGTTATCCAGACGGCCCGTTTTGGCTCCCAAATCACATTCTGCCAACTGGAGGAAGGCATTTTTAAGGGTTTCCTCTGAAAAGCCCTGACATTCTCTAATTATTTTTTTAATTATAAAGGGATGAGATACCCCAATGGCCTGTCCCAAGGCCTTATCCCTAAGTCCCTTCTTCAGCATAGTTTTCGCCTGCCACATCTGACGAACGAAATGTACCAGCTGACCTATTATAGGTACTATATATACTCCCTGCTCCTGCTGCTTATTAAACAGGTACAGGGCTTTTTTTATGTCGTGATTGCTTATGGCATCATTCATGGCAAAGCCGTAAATCTCCGGCATATCAGAAAAAACCTGCACCAGAGTATCACGATTTATTAGCTTTTGCTCAGGCCCCATAAACAAGGACAGCTTTTCCATTTCCTTGTCCAGAAAACCCAGAGGAATATTCTCCATCATACTCACAGCCCGTACAAAATAGGCATGGGCCTCCCTGTCCATGGTTTTATGAATCTCCTGGAGCTTTCCCTGCAACCATTCATCAATATTGTAGGCCTTTACTGGCGCAGCCTCCATAATCTGAGCGTGCTTGGAAAATTCCTTATAGAGCTTCTTCCTGCCATCCGCCTTTCCCCGAAGCTCAAAAATAACAATGCTGAAATCAGGCATATTGGCAAACAGCTTATAGAGACGCTCCTCCATTGCAGATGCCTGCTTTGCTGAGTCCTTGCCAGCAGCTTCATTTTCGGCACTCTTTTTTGCCTTAAACATTATAGCATCTCTTACAATAATTACATTTTTAGGCGAAAAAAACGGCACTGTTTCCACCATACCAACGAAATCCACAATGGACAGACTGGTGCCGTCTACAAGCTGCACATCCTCAACATTATATCCCTTAGGAAACAAGGTATTTAAAATTGCTTCTTCAGCCTTCTGTATATAATAGGATTCCTCTCCGGACAATAAATAAAGCCAGCTGATGTCTCCCTTTTTTAAGCGTGTTTTCAATTCCCCAAAATTCATATAATCACCTTCGTATATCATACAGTGCTTATTTATCATACACTATTTGAGCATCAACACGCAATTTTTCTCCATCACTATAAAATACAACCGCTCCATTTTCATCTGTTCTCAATACCTTACTGTCAGTACAGCTTTCCAGTCTTTGCAAAATTTCTTTTTTAGGATGACCAAAGCTATTGCCATATCCCACACTGATAACGCTCCATTTAGGCTTTACTGCCCTCAGGAACTCCTGGGAGCTTGAAGTGTTGCTTCCATGATGGCCCACCTTCAAAACTGTGCTTTCCAGAGGAGTCCCCCTACTGCATAATATGCTTTCATGTTCACTGGACAAATCCCCGGTAAAAAGAAAACTATGCTTACCATAGGATACCCTTATCAAATTGGAAAACTCATTTCCCGTACTTCCACCAGTTTTATTTTCCTCCGGAGCATATAATACCTGAATCCGTACACCGTCAAGGTTCATCTCAGTACCTTCCTTAAGAACCACCATGGGCTCTGTTTTCACGGCCGGATTTAAGCCACCAAAGGTTTTTAAATAGGCCCCTTGGCCTTCATGGCCTATCATAACAGCCCCCACTGATATTTTTCCCAATATGCCACTTACTCCCTTGGCATGATCATCATGGGCATGGGTAAGCATTATAAAATCCAGCTTTCTTACCCCATAGTGAAGCAAATACGGCACATCCACCCTGGCACCTATATCATAAGCCCCCTGACGGGTACCTCCCGTATCAATCATAAAGGCATGCCCATTTGGAGTTACTATAAGAGCCGCATCCCCCTGCCCCACATCAATAAAGTGAACCTGCATTTCATTTGGCCTAATTGCATAGCTAATTACAGCTACAGCCAACAGCAACGCCACTCCACCACCAATTATTTTTCTGCCTTTCCTTTCGTTTTTTACAATACACCACAAATTGCTGAGCTTATTGCGAAAATAAGCTCTTTTATCCTCAGGCATAATAAAAATTAACAATAATACATAGTACATCCCCCAAAATGTTACGCAAAGAGTTGGCAAATAAACCTGACTCCCCGGCAGCCTGGCTATAATTCTGGTCATTTCGTATGCCAATCCCAAAAGCATCGAGGATACAATAAAAATGAATTGCCCCAGCATCGGAAGAAACCCAACCAAGACGCCTGCCAGCAGGCTTATCACAATAATCAATTCCACCACTGGAGCCACCACAAGATTTGCCAACAAGGAGCTTATGGATATTACATTGAAGTACCAAGCTATAAAGGGCAAAACAACCAGCTGTGCACCCAAGGTTACTCCCAAAGAATCAGCCACATAATGAGGTAAATACTTTCTCAAATATCTGCCAATTAGCGGTGATATATAAAGCAATCCAGCCGTAGCCCCAAAGGATAGCTGAAAGGATATATCAAAAAGGGAAAGTGGCCATATCAACAATAATCCCAAGGCCGTAACGCTCAAAATATGCCGAGCATCCTTTTCCCGTCCCAAAGACAGGGCCATAACAGTTAATATTCCCATAATTGCCGAGCGAATAACCGGGGTGGTAAAGCCTGCCAACAAACTGTATACTACAATAATCACTGTTGCCAAAAGGGAAGTCAGGTCACCTCTCAATCCCAGTAATCGCCCTATAACATTGGCGGTGCCAGCCATCAAAGTGATATGGGAACCGGATACTGAGAGAATATGAATCAAGCCTGTAATCGTAAAGGCCTCCAGCAGCTCCGGCTTAATACCTCCATAACCTCCAAATAACATGGCAAATATGGCAGCACTATCCTCTCTGGGCATAACAGCCTCCATCTGACTTTTATATAAATGACGTATTTTCTCAGCCACCCGTGACATTATATTTTTTTCTTGCCCCGTAAGCTCAATGCTGTATTTCCCTGCAGACATCTGACCATGAATTCCCTGGGCAAAATTGACCATTATCATATCTATACGCCCGGGATTTTGATAGTCATGGAGCTTCATCAATTTACCACTGAATTTGATTTGATCCCCTGAACGCCCATATTTTTCTTCGCCGTATTCCCCTTCCCCCAACAGCCCCTTATGGTTATCAAAAGAAGTGTCATTGGCATACAAAATAATTTTTCCGTGGGTATCGGTCCATTTCCCTCCTACAAGAACCTGATTACTGGCTATTACATATTTTATATGACGCTTACCAGCATCATCAATACGCATCGCAGGTGCATTCACCAGCTCTCCCACCACTGTAATCTCCCGTTCCGCCCATTGGCCAATATCTCCCTGATCCATATTCATGCCGGGTAAACAGGCAAACTTCCTTCCAAGTAGTATTGCCACAATAAGCAAAACCAGCAACCCGTTTACCAATACCTTAGGTGACAGCCGTCCATTAAACATATTGTTCTCCATCATTCTTCCACATCGAATAAATCCCATTTAAATGTCGGCTATTTAAATGGTTATTTTAGGCGCCATTTTTTCAAACTTTGCCTTGCCAATCCCCTTGATTTTCTTTAAATCTTCTATATCCTCAAAAGTACCGTTCTGAGCTCTGTAATCAATTATTCTCTGGGCTGTTGCCTTTCCTACGCCTGGAATCCTTGTCAATTCCTCAATGCCGGCTGTGTTGATATTGATTTTGCCATCAGCCGATTCCCCTTTTCCTGGTAAGGCAGTCCCCTGCCCCATTCCCTCACTACCGGGATTCATATTCCTTGACTGTACCTTTATCTGCATCCCATCCTTAATCCCCTCCGCCAAATTAATGTTTTCTGCATTGGCATTGGGAAGCAGGCCTCCACAGCTGTTTATGGCATCTCCCACACGACTGTTGGGACTTAGCAGCACTACTCCAGGATTCTTCACCGCCCCACAAACATATACTGCAATATTAGCTGCTCCACCACGCTCCTCTGTGGTATTATCCAGTGTCTGTCCGCTGGTTGCCTCGTTTTCAAGGGTTTCATCACTGCCCAGCTGCCAATAGGTTATACCAACTGCAAGTAATAATATCCCCGCTAACATTAGTAGTGATTTTTTAACAATATCCATGTTCCCACCTTCTTTTTTAATTAAATTATATATTATTATTAAATATTTTCAATATGATACTCTACTTATTTTTCTATTTTAATGCAAAAAAATACCCCTGCATAAAATATACAGGAGTATTCTAAACACTCATTAATAATTATTTTATCGGTTATCCACTTTGTCCATAAAGGCCAAATCATGTTGCTGAAATCTGTGCCAGGCCAGCTCCTCAAACTTGGTTCCAGGGCGACCATAGTTGGTATAAGGATCAATGGAAATACCACCCCTTGGAAGGAACTTGCCCCACACCTCAATATACTTTGGGTTCATAAGCTTAATAAGATCCTTCTTGATAATATTCACCACATCCTCATGGAAATCACCATGATTGCGGAAACTGAACAAATACAGCTTCAGTGACTTGCTTTCCACCATCTTAATATCAGGTACATAGGAAATATAGATGGTAGCAAAATCCGGCTGCCCTGTAATAGGGCACAGGGAAGTAAATTCAGGACAGTTGAACTTTACCCAATAGTCATTGTCCGGATGCTTGTTATCAAAGGTCTCCAGCACCCCCGGATCATATTCGAAACCATATTTAGTATTCTGATTGCCCAATAGGGTAATCTCCGGCATTTCTTCCTTATCTCTTGGCATAGAATCTCCTAAAACAAACTACAACTTTACAAAAACACTCTATTCCGCGCTGGTGGATTCACCTTTAAAATATTTCAATTCGAAGGTTTCCGGCGACTCAGGACGACCAAACAAATATCCCTGAATACAGTCAGCATGGCATATATCCCTAAGGAGGGCATATTCCTCCTCGGTTTCCACGCCTTCTATACAACATTTGATATTAACACTATGGCACAAATCCACAGTAACCCCTACAAGTCGACGGTCAAAGGCATTATCCTTCTCTGTAATGTGAGTAACAAAGGCCCGGTCAATCTTTACGATATCACAGGACAAATTTTTCAAATAAGCCAAAGAAGAATAGCCTGTACCAAAATCATCCATGGCAATCCTTATACCCAGCTTGCGGAAATCATCAAACTGGCGGTTAATATTGCTCCAATCAGACACGATGGTTGATTCCGTCAGCTCCAGCACGATTTGCTCCGGGGCAATCTCATACCGCTTCAGACAGTCCACCACAAAATCCTTGAAGGAAGCATCCTTAATCTGCTCATAGGACAAATTGATGCTGATGCTCATGTCCGGATTAATCTTCTGCCACTCCTTGCACTGCTTAACAGCAGTTTCAAAAATCCAGTGTCCCACCGGAATAATCATCTTGGTTTCCTCAAGAATACGGATAAATTCCATCGGTGAAACCATGCGTCCCTTAGGATTGCGCCAACGAAGCAAAGCCTCCGCACCAATAATTCTATTTTCCTTGGCACTGACCTGTGGCTGATAAAACAGAGAAAATCCTTCACAGCCCCGCTCAATACTTACCCTGAGATCATCACGCATACTCAGTGAACGTATCCAGCGATTGTAGTTCTCCTTTGAAAAAATACAATTCTTGTTTTTACCATCCTTTTTGGCCAAATCCAAGGCAGCCTCTGCATGCTTATGAAGAACCAGATAGTCCTTGCCAGCCTGAGGGAACAACACAGTACCACAGGAAACAGTACAGAAAAATTGCTTGCCGTCAATATTATGAGGACGGGCAAAGCTTTTCTGAATACTTCCGTAAATATCTTCAACCTTTTCTGTGTCCACATCCTGTATAACCAGGGCGAATTCGTCACCGTCCATCTTATACAGCATTACCCCAGCTGGTAATACATCTGATATCATCTTTGCAGCCAGCTTCAGCACCTCATCACCGTAGTGACGGTTATAGGTTTCATTAACGATTTTAAAATTATCGATTCCGAGCACCATCAAAGCCCCGCCGGTTCCATCCACGCGATACCGGTTCAAGGCTACCTTGACAGCATGTTCAAATTGATACTTGTTCAGCAATCCCGTAAGCTCATCGGCATGATTTCTCTGGGCCAGCTTTTTGATACAGCCAAGAAACAAGAAAGGCTTATCCGTACGGGTATCAAAGGCATACTGCCCACGACAACGCACCCATACATAATCTCCTTTTCTGTTCTTCACACGATATTCATAATCGTGGCCAATATTAGCCTTTCTGGATTCCGGTATCTTCATGGATTCATAAAAACCGTCCAAATCATCCGGATGAATCAACGGTGTCCAATAACGATCCATATCGTAGAAGCACTCACTGGGAACCTCAAAGTCATTGACCATATTAGCCGATACCGTAATCAGATTCTCATCAAGGTCAGTAGCAAAATAATAATCATCCGTGGTTCGCTGAATCATTTTGAAAAATAAGGATATTCGTCTGAGAATAGAGCCTTGTGGGATATTCGTACGCTTATTCATTGATATCACTCATCCCCCAATCGCAGATACTAGCACTCTTATATACAATGATATACAAATTCCCCTTTTTATTCAATATTTTTAGCCAAAAAAGAAACATCCCGAATTACATTTTCCAAGTAACTCAGGATGCTGTTATTAGTCACAAAATTAAGTTTTATGCTGCAGCTGCTTCTCTGCTAGTGCGGCGTTTTCTCTGCAACAGCATGATTGCAACTAAGATGATCATACCAGGAATATCGGTTTCGACACCTGGAATAATCATCAAAATACCACCTACAAAGAGGATAACCCGTTCAATAGGCTTGCTGTGATCGGCCAGATAGCCAATCATTGCAGAGCTTACACCAACCATTCCCAATATTGCCGTGACCGTGGAGAATATCAATCCAAAGGCCGTGGCATTTATCATCAATATCATTGGCGACATTACAAATATGTACGGTATGATGAAGGCTCCTATAGCCAGCTTCGACGCATTTACACCTGTCATCAGCGGTTTACCGCCACTGATACCCGAGGCCGCATAGGCCGCCAAGGCTACAGGTGGTGTTACATCCGCAATTATTCCGAAGTAGAACACGAACATGTGGGCAGCCAATACCGGTACACCCATCTGCACAAGAGCCGGAGCCGCAATAGTTGATGTAATTACATAGTTTGCGGTGGTAGGAACGCCCATGCCCAAAATGATTGAAGTAATCATGGTAAAGAACATTGTAAGGAGCAAATTGCCTCCGGACAATGCCAAGAGACCAGATGCCAGCTTCAAGCCAATACCAGTCTTGGTTACAACACCAATAATGATACCTGCGGAAGCACATGCAATAACAACGCCCAATACATTACGGGCACCAGCCTCCAAGCCCTTGATAATCTCGATTGGCTTCATGCGGGTGGACTTTCTTAAAGCAGATGCCACAATAGAAAGCACAATTGCTACCAGTGCAGCACGCATTGGAGTATAACCGGTTACCAACAGATAAACAATAACTACCAGCGGAATAGCCAAATGACCGCGTTCCTTGAAGATAACCCATGCCTTTGGCAGCTGATCACGAGGTACACCCTTCAAATTATTGCGCTTGGCTTCTAGATGAACACCCAGCCACAAGCCTGTAAAGTACAAAATTGCTGGAATTACAGCAGCTGCGACGATATCAATATAAGGCACACCTACAAACTCCGCCATGAGAAATGCAGCAGCGCCCATTACTGGTGGCATCAGCTGACCACCAGTGGAGGATGCGGCCTCAACTGCTCCCGCAAATTCCTTGCGATAGCCCAGCTTTTTCATCATTGGGATAGTAAAGCTTCCGGTGCCGGCAACATTAGCAACGGAGCTTCCGGATACAGTACCCATAAGGGCACTGGAAAGTACAGCTACCTTTGCCGGGCCACCACTGGCCCAACCAGCTATTGCATTGGCAATATCGATGAAGAATTTGCCC
Organism: Anaerovibrio lipolyticus DSM 3074; assembly: GCF_900141865.1. Classification (GTDB taxonomy): domain Bacteria; phylum Bacillota; class Negativicutes; order Selenomonadales; family Selenomonadaceae; genus Anaerovibrio; species Anaerovibrio lipolyticus. The sequence goes on from NZ_FQYW01000006.1 coordinate 81,231, forward strand.
AATCCAGTTGATTCCAGATAAGCACCAAACAAAATAAACAGGAATATGAAGGTCGACGATACCCCCAACGGAATACCAAAAATACCCTCAGTAGTAAAATACAAGTGACCTACCAGCTGTTCTATGGACAATCCTCTGTGAGCAAGAACTCCAGGCATATAAGGTCCTGCAAATGCGTAGGTTAAAAATACCAACACCACAACAACCATTGGGATACCAACTACACGGCGAGTGGCCTCCACCACCAGCAGCAGACCGAGAACACCAATTATCATATCTGTAGGTGTTACCATACCAGCACGCATGGCCAGCTCACGGTACATAATACAGATGTAAGCAGGTGCTGCAGCACCCAATATTGACAGGAGCACATCAAATGGGTGGACTTTGGTTCTGGACCAGGATTTTCTGGTAGGATAAAGTAAATATGACAGCGCCAAGGCGAACCCTAAATGCACAGCTCTCTGGAGCTGGGCATCCAGTACACCAAAGATAGCGGTATATAACTGGAATACTGAAAACGTAATTGCAATGGCCGAAACAATCTTGGCCATAACCCCTGTATACAGCATAGTATCTGACTCTTTATCGTACTTTTTCAGCACTTCGGCGGCCAGTTCTTTTTCATCTTTTTCTTCTGCCATAGCTGTATAATCCCTCCTTCTTACCGTTACCTTAAAAAGGTCTTATATCTAGGTATAATAACAATATCTATTTTTTGACCAGGCTCAAACATTTCATAAAGCTCAAATTTCTGATCATCAACCGTAACCGTCAGCTTAGTACCCACTCCAGTACGCAGGTTCAATTCATTGAAGTGACGGTTCATATCATCCATAATAAAGGCATTTCCTTCCTGTCGGAAGGCACCATCTGACTCCATAAAAGGCAATCCAACACCAAAGGAATGATATTTGGTGGAATTCAGCACAAAACCTTTTAGCTTCTCATCGGGGACGAGAAACTCCTCCACTAAAGTCTTTTGTACTGAATGTATAAAGCTTATTTCCAGTTTGGTTTCTGGTGTAACATTCATAGTTACAACTTTTTGAGTTTCATTTCCATATATACTGAGCATTGGCCTTGTCAGCCACCAGCCGGTACAGCACAAGACCAATACCAGTATACATGATGCAAGTATTCTTTTTATCATTTTAAAAAGGGGAGCTGAAAGAATGGCTTCTATAACAGCTCCCATAGCTTTCATATTCTCTTACTCTTTAAAGAACTTCTCAGCACCGGCATTCATAGGAATTGGCATACCCTTAACTGCGCCTTCCTTGCTAATAGCCTTTGCTGCTGCATGTGCTGCCTGAATGCGATCAAGGTGAGTGAAGAGAGCCTTGGTGATTTCATAACCAAGAGCATCGTCAACCTTGTCAGAGCATACGAGCATAGCCATAACAGAAATAGCCTCTACTGGCTCAGTCATGCCATAAGTACCTGCTGGAATAGTAACCTTGGTGTAGAATGGATACTTGGCAATCAAAGCATCAGCCTTTGCAGCCTCTACAGGAAGCAGACGAACCTTGTTCTGGGAAGCAATATCCTGTACTGCAGCAGTAGGATAACCAGCGGTGAGGAATGCTGCATCAACGTTACCGTCCTTTAATGCGCTTGCAGCCTCACTGAAGGAAAGGAACTGCTCATCAATATCATCATAAGTAATGCCATAAGCGGCGAGAATCTGACGTGCATTGGCCTCAGCACCACTACCCATAGCACCTACTGCAACGCGCTTACCCTTCAAATCTGCAATTGTCTTGATGCCCTTACCATCAAGAGTTACAATCTGACAGGTCTCTGGATACAGAGTAGCAATACCCTTAATGTTTTCTACCTTCTTGCCTTCGAACATCTCTGTGCCGTTAGCAGCATAGTAGGTAATATCGTTCTGAACGATAGCCAGATCCACCTGACCTTCTTTCAACATATTGATGTTTGCTACAGTTGCACCAGTACTCTGAGCGCTTGCGTTCATGCCCTTAATCTCATTGTTCAGGATCTCAGACATTGCGCCACCGATTGGATAGTAGGTACCAGCAGTACCACCAGTAGCAATGTTCAGGAATTTCTTACCGCCATCGCCGCCGCAACCTGCAACCAGTGCAATAATTGTCACCAGCATGACGCTTAACAGAGAAAGTTTGCCAAACAGTTTCATTTCTTATTCCTCCTTATACATTTACACCTCAAAACCCCTTATAAAGTTTTGGCATACAACAAATAATATTATATCATAATATTATTTTATTGTCATAGTAGATATAACAAAATTGTTAAATTATAATGTATACACGGAAATAACCAAACCAAGGTTAATTTTATCGTTCAATTAACCCATTACACAGATCCTTCACTACCTCACTGGCTACGATAAGGCCGGCAACTGAAGGAACGAACGACACGCTGCCTGGAACAGCCTTTTTTGATGCACCATTGGAAGCATCATCTGTCTCCCCAGATTTTTTCTTTGGCTTAATAGGTTCTTCTTTGGAATAGACCACCTTAAGCTTCTTCACTCCCAGCTTTTTCAGCTTCTGACGCATCACTCTTGCCAAGGGACACACGCTGGTTTTATATATATCCGAAACCTCAAATTCTGCCGGATTAAGCTTATTGCCAGCTCCCATGCTGCTGATAATCGGTATTCCCATTTTATCAGCCTGCACAGCCAAGTCTATTTTGGCTGTCACTGTGTCTATGGCATCCACAATATAATCAATCTTCCCCTTGAGGAATTTATCCCGGTTATCTGGCAGATAAAAATCCTCAATTGTTTCTACCACCGCCTTTGGATTAATCTCCTTTATGCGTTCAGCCATAAGCCTGGTCTTGTACTGCCCCACTGTACTTGTGAGTGCATGTAACTGCCGGTTGATATTGCTTACACTGACTACATCATTGTCTATAAGCAAAAAATGCCCGATACCGCATCTGGCCAAGGCTTCAACGGTATATGAACCAACACCACCAACACCAAAAATAACTACACGGCTACCGGACATCTTCGTCAGAGCCACTTCTCCCAGAAGCAGCTCTGTCCTTTCAAAACGAGTTTCCATAAATCTATTTATTAATCTTTCTTTTCTTCTATTTTAACTGCATTTACACTGCTACCTCCCATGTGGGCAGGACGCTTCATAAAGCCAATAAGCTCAGGACCATCATTGGTCTGAACATTTCCCTCTGCATCTGGCTGAGGCTCTGGCTTTTTATCCACGTAAAGCGGTGGAACAGGATTAGGTGCTTCCACCTTGCCAAACTGAATTGGCTTTACAATGCTGTTTTTATCAGCAAGCACAGCAGGGTCAAAGTTAGTGGCTATAACTGTAGCTCTTACTCTTTCCCCCATATTATCATCAACAACCAAACCAATAATATTCTCTACATCCGGATGGGTGTTATCATAAAGGAATTCATTGGCTTCCCTAACATCATGGAGAGGCAAATCCTTGCTGCCTGTCAGATTTACTATAAGTCCACGGGCACCCTTAATGGATGTCTCAATAAGCGGAGAACTAATTGCAGTCTGAACAGCCTCCAAGGCATTGGCTCCCTCACCCATACCCATGACAGCATCACAGTTCTCACCACTCTTAAAAATGGTTGTAACATCTGCAAAATCCACATTAATAACGCCTGTGGTCTGAATCATTTCCACTATGCTGCTGATGGACTGACGCAATACATCATCCACCATGCTGAAGGACTCACCGACAGACTTCTGTTTAAACTCAGGCAGACGCTGAATATTATCATTTTTAACCTCAACCAGAGCATCCATGTGCTCACGCAGGAGCTTTACGCCATCCCGTGCGACTTCCATTTTACGGCTGCCCTCATGGGAAAATGGTAATGTTACCATACCCACTGTAAGGATGCCCATATCATGGGCAATCTTAGCTACTACAGGTGCCGCACCGGTGCCAACGCCTTTACCCATGCCAGCAGTAATGAATACTAAATCAGCTCCCTGAATTGCCTCTGCAATCTGATCCGCATCAGAAATAGCTGCTGACTGTCCCTTTTCAGGATCGCCACCAGTACCACGACCTCTAGTTAAATTTGCACCTATCAAAACTGCAGGAATACCTGCAGCATCAAGGATTCTGAGCTGACGCACATCCGTATTGACAGCTACAAGCTGGCTCTTGTCCATACCATCCTCAGCAAGACGGGCCAAAACATTATTGCCGCCACCACCGACACCAACGATTTTTATAGTAACAACTGCTCCTCTTATTGAAGAATTAGATTCAGTCATCCTTACAATCCTCCCCATAGTGTAAAAGAATCCCATATTTCTTCTATACTATACTATATTTTAAACGAATGATTTCTTATAATAACACTGCCTTGAGTAATCAGCATTCCCATTAGCATCATCATACAGCCAAACACCTCTATATGGGACATTTGCTCATTAAGCACGAACCAGCCACCCACAGCGCCAAATACTGACTCAAGACTCATTATAATAGCGGCATGAGCTGGTTCTGCATATTTCTGCCCCACAATCTGCAAGGTAAAGGCTATTCCGGAGGACATTACCCCGGCAAAAGCTATTGGAAACCAAGCATCTACAATGTGTTGCCATACTACACTCTCCATGGCAAAGGCGGCTATACCGTTAAGCACAGCACAAACCACCAGCTGAGATGCCGATATATCTATGTTATCCTTTTTATCCGCAAAACGGTCAATATACATAATATGCAATGACCAAAATATAGAGCAGATAAAAGCAAGAACATCACCGTAATTTAAGTCAAAATCTCCCTTTATGGACAAGCAATATAGCCCCACTAGAGCTGCCAAGGCACCTATCCAATTTTCCAGCTTCAATATTTTCCCTATGGCCACTGAAATAATCGGGACAAAAATAATATATAAGCAGGTTATAAATGCTGTTTTACCGGCAGTCGTATACTGCAGCGCACACTGCTGAAAGGCGGAAGCCACAAACATAATTACGCCGGCGCCCATGCCGGCCTTCCAGCCTGAGTAATATTCACCATGCTCCTTGGCATCACGGCGTTTTCCTCTAAAGCCATACCAAATAACAAATATGGCCATAACGCCTACCACATAGCGAGCAAAGCCGTAGGTAAAGGGGCCAATATTGTCCATTCCAACAAGCTGGGCCACAAATGTGATTCCCCAAATAAAAGCTGCCAACAACAGACATAAGCTTCCTCTTAACTTCAATCGATACCCCTCCCGACTACTTTATTATAGCATAATTTGTAAAGAAAAAGGAATATTTTAACAATTTCAAATCATCCTTTTGCTAATTTTTTTAGCCAATTTGTCGTCTAATTTATATATACCATGTAAATTTCCTTTTTATTATAAAGACTATGGTACTATTTCATATTATGTATAAAGAAAAAACTGCGGATGTATGACATCAAACAGCCATATCCGCAGCCTCATATTATGTATTGTTATATTGGTAAAACCAATCAGTTATCTAATTTTTTAGTATCTCTTGCTTCATCAACCTTTTCCTGAAGTTCCTCCAACGGAGTACCCAGTGATGCTTCCAGGGCTACTACAACGCCGCCTTCCACAACAGGACCATCCAGCATAACAATCTTACGGCCTTCCATTGCCTCAATAACCATTTCAGTGGTCATTACAGCACTGCCCATATCCATGAGAACTGCAACACCGTCATCAGAATAAACTTCCTCAACAGCATTGTAAATCTTCTCAAAGCTGGTACCAGGAGTACCATCGTCAAGACCGCCCGCTGCAACAATCTTTGCATCAGAAGCCATCAGTTTTGCCAATTCAACTACGCCCTCGGCCAAAGTCTGGCTATGAGAAACAATAACTACACCAACCATATTTCAATTCTCCTTAAAAGAAAAGCCAGGCCCAGGAGCTTCCCCTAAGCCTGGCTCTAGAAAACTTAATTATCAGATGTTTGCCAACAGGGTCTCCAGCATATAGAATGCGGAGGTTGCGCCAGGGTCCTGATGACCAATACTACGGTCACCAATGTAGCTTGCGCGTCCCTTGGTAGCCTTGATGGTCTTGGTGTACTCCACACCGTCTTCAGCCGCCTTAACAGCCTTGGTCAAAGCATCCTTAAGATCCTCACCAGCCTCTATGCCTTCCTTCAATGCATCAAAAGCAGGGCAGAGAGCGTCCAGCATGGTTTTTTCGCCAGTGGTAGCCTTGCCACGCATCTGGATACCGCCAATGGCAGCCTCCATTGCCTCAACAAGGTCCTTGCCATCCATTTCGTTTTTGCCAGCCAGCTTGGCACCAGCCTTCATAAAAGCAGTACCATAAAGAGGACCGGCAGAACCGCCAACGGTGGATACCAGTGTCATACCAGTTGTTTTAAGGATACTTCCAATATCCTTTCCAGCCATAGCATCCAATTTTGCTACAACTGCATCAAAACCCTTAGCCATGTTTACACCGTGATCACCATCAGCAATCTCGTTGTCAAGTTCAGTGAGATAATCCTTTTCTTCATCGATCTTGGCAGCAATAGCCTTCAAGATGTCAATCATCTGTGCATTAGTAATCGTTTTAAACAGCTCCCCTCAGTTTATTAGCGCTTCAGAGCTGGTGTATCTGCCTTTGCATTGTACAAGGACTTAAGTTCATCATCCAGACGAAGCAGAGTAATGGAGAAACCAGCCATCTCAATAGATGTCATATAGTTTCCTACCATAGTATCATAAATCTTAATACCCTTCTTGTCCAGATAATCATGAACGAAATTGTTAACAATGTACAATTCCATAAGAGGAGTACCACCCATGCCATTGACAATAACAGCTACTTCCTTGCCAACAAAATCAATATCATCAGTAATCTTATTGAGGAGCTCCTCAGCAATAGCATTGGCAGGCTTTAAAGCCTCACGGGAAGTACCTGGCTCACCATGGATACCGATACCGATTTCCATCTCATTGTCAGCAAGCTCAAAACCAGGCTTGCCAGCTGCTGGCATGGTGCATGCTGTAATAGCCATACCCATGGTGCGAACGTTGGCAATAACCTTTTCAGCTACGGCCTTAACCTCTTCCAGGCTGGCCCCCTTCTCTGCCAATGCACCGGCAATCTTGTGTACCAGAACAGTACCAGCTACGCCACGACGGCCAGTAGTGTAAAGGGAATCCTTAACAGCTACATCATCGTTTACTACTACATAATCAGCCTTGATGCCCTCATCCTTGGCCATATCAATAGCCATCTCAAAGTTCATGATATCACCGGTGTAGTTCTTTACGATACAGAGAACACCTTTATCAGTTGCTACAGCTTTAATGGCCTCGTAAATCTGGTCTGGAGTAGGAGATGTAAATACAGCACCTGCTACTGCACCGTCCAGCATGCCTTCCCCAACATAACCGCCATGTGCAGGCTCATGACCACTACCGCCACCGGAAACCAATGCAACCTTGCCTTCTTTTTTGTTGGCTCTTACTACAACAGTACCGCAATCCAATTTACGGAGCTTATCTGGTGCAGATTTTACCAAGCCAAGAATCATTTCCTCTTCAACATTTACAACTTCGTTAATGAGCTTCTTCATAAAAATCCCTCCTGAAAAGTTAATAACCACTACTACCCCTGTCTAATAAAAGCATCCCCACCCATGAAGTCACAAGTGGGGATGTTTAATTAACTTAACCTAGCAAAATGCTATCAGATAATACCGAGAGCGCTGGATACAACATAAGCTGCAACACCACCGCAAAGAGGAGCTACTACTGGAACCCAAGCATAACCCCAGTTGCCGTCGCCCTTGTCAGGAATTGGCAGGATTGCATGAGCAATTCTTGGACCAAGGTCACGAGCTGCGTTCATTGCATAACCAGTGCAACCACCAAGGGAAAGACCAAGAGCCCAGATCAAGCAACCTACGAGATAAGGACCAAAGCCAGGAGCAAGGCCGATGGAGCCCTGTACGCCCTTGGAGAAGATACACCAGATACCAAACATCAGGAAGAAGGTAGCGATAAACTCGCCTAAGAATCCAGTCATCTGGTTACCACAAGCATTAGCAGTGGAGAATACACCAAGCTTGCTGCCTTCAGTCTCTGCCCAATGTGGGAGATATGCCAGGTAAACAATGATTGCACCGAGGATACCACCGAGAATCTGAACGATGGAAGTAGCAGCGAACTGATCCCAAGTGTAAACACCAGCCAAAGTCTTAGCGATAGTAACGGAAGGGTTGATATCTGCCTGAGGAGCACCGAGAGCTACAGAGGTGTAAACACCCATTACAACTGCAAAACACCATCCAGTGGTTGTGCAGATCCAGCCGCCACCGCGACCATAACACTTAGCCAAAGTCATGTTTGCGTTAACACCGCAACCAAATACCATCAGTACCATAGTGCCGACGAACTCGCCTAACAAATTATCCATTTTCTTATCCCTCTTCTTTCAAAAAAATAATAAAAATAATTGCTACAATTCATATCCAGTACCAGCCCTGGATGGGGCCGGTACCAGAAATTGAATTCTTAAAAAATGAACAACTTAACTTAAGAAACTAATCTTTTTTGATTAGTCCTCATCCAGCCAATGCATGGAGTGCTTAACAGCCTTCTGCCAGCCCTTGTAGAGCTTATCAGCTTCGGACTTATCCATTACTGGCTCGAAGCGAACATCCAACTTCCAAGCAGTCTTCAGTTCTTCCTTGTTGCTCCAAACGCCTACAGCAAGACCAGCGAGGTAAGCTGCACCAAGAGCAGTAGTCTCAATGATCTGAGGACGATCTACTGGAACGCCAAGGATATCAGCCTGGAACTGCATCATCAGATTGTTGGCAACAGCACCGCCATCAACCTTCAGGGAAGCCAGCTTAATGTTGGAATCTGCTTCCATTGCACCCAGAACATCTCTGGTCTGATATGCAAGAGAATCCAGAGTTGCACGAACGATATGTGCCTTGGTGGTACCACGGGTAATACCGATGATCATACCACGAGCGTTCTGATCCCAGTATGGAGCACCAAGACCTACAAATGCAGGAACGAGGTATACACCAGCAGTGTCACGAACCTTCTTGGCAACCCACTCAGAATCTGGAGCGGAATCAACCATGCGAACGCCGTCACGCAGCCACTGAATAGCGGAACCTGCTACGAAGATGGAACCCTCGAGAGCATACTCAACCTTGCCATCGAGACCCCAAGCGATAGTGGTTACCAGACCATTCTTGGAATCATAGATATCAGTACCAGTGTTCATCAGCATGAAGCAGCCAGTACCATAGGTGTTCTTAGCCATACCTGGCTCGAAGCAGTTCTGACCAAAGAGAGCAGCCTGCTGGTCACCTGCAGCACCTGCAACAGGAATAGCAGCACCCAAAATGGAAGGAACAGCCTCACCATACACACCAGAGGATGGACGAACCTCTGGAAGCATGCACTTAGGAACACCGAGATATCCGAGAAGTGCATCATCCCACTTCAGTTCCTTGATGTTGTACATCAAAGTACGGGAAGCGTTGGAATAATCAGTTACATGAGCCTTACCACCGGTCAGCTTCCAAATCAGCCAAGTATCGATAGTACCGAAGAGCAGTTCACCCTTCTCTGCGCGCTCACGAGTACCTGGTACATTCTCGAAAATCCAAGTAATCTTGGTACCAGAGAAATATGCATCGATAGTCAAACCAGTCTTGGACTTGAACTCCTCAGTGAGGCCCTTCTTCTTCAAGCCATCTGCGATATCAGCGGTCTGACGGGACTGCCATACAATTGCATTGTATACTGGACGACCAGTGTTCTTATCCCATACAACTGAAGTCTCGCGCTGGTTGGTGATACCGATAGCTGCGATGTCGCTAGCTGCGAGGCCACTCTGCTCCAGAGCTTCTTTCATAACAGTAGTCATGGTGCTCCAAATCTCATCTGCATCATGCTCAACCCAACCTGGCTGTGGGAATATCTGAGTGAACTCTTTCTGAGAAACACCTACGATCTTGGAGTTCTCATCAAAGATGATAGCTCTGTTACTAGTGGTACCTGCGTCTAACGCCATTACATACTTCTTTGCCATTTTAAAAAATCCCCCTCTAAAATTAAAATACGGCAGCCGATATAATCCCCGATTTATCGACTCATAAAAGGTGAAGTTAATTTTTTAGCCTGGCCTATCTCTCTGCAAGCAACTACATGATACCCGAATCAAAATGTTGCTCCAGCAATATGGTACCAACCATCACGGGTGCTATACCATTCACGACCTTTTCTCCTTGGTCTGGCAGCACATACAAGAATCCTCTCTTAAGGTACGGCGGCTAAACTCATATTACCAGGAGCAGTTGATAGATGGTTTCCTCTGCCATATTGGCATTCGGAACGCATCCAAGCCTATTAACTTTTTCCTCGCGTGTATATTTCGCCATAATAAACTAAATTCCTTCTTTCTTCTGAAAATTTTTAAAAAATTTTTTGAACAATTATTCTGAGCACTTGTAATCACTGATTTTACACTGAAAAAATAATTTTCAGGGAAGAAAAAATGTGCTTTCTGAAATCTCAACGAGATACCAGAAAGCACATTTGAAACTTTTTACATACAAGCTTTCAACTGTATTTTATTTGTAATAGGCTACTCCAGCCTCGAAGATCTGCTGATCCTGCTTGCCTGGAACATTCTTGGCAACACAGTCACCAATACGCTCAGAATGCCCCATTTTGCCCAGCACACGTCCATCAGGGCTTGTAATACCTTCGATGGCATTAACAGAGCCATTTGGATTAAATGGAATATCTGCTGAAGGAGCACCAGTAGAACCCACATACTGGGTGGCTATCTGACCGTTAATACGGAGCTTGCCCACAACAGCTTTGTCAGCTACAAAGCGACCCTCGCCATGGGAAACAGGAATGGTGAATATATCTCCCACCTTTACATTGTTAAACCACGGAGAAAGGTTTGACACAACCTTGGTGCGCACCATACATGATACATGTCGGCCAATCTGGTTATGAGTAAGGGTTGGGGAACTATCATTCAGATCACGAATTTCGCCATAAGGAACCAATCCTAATTTTATCAATGCCTGGAAACCATTACAGATACCCAGCATCAGACCGTCACGCTTCTGAAGAAGCTCATGGACTGCATCCTTTATGCGAGGATTGCGGAACATAGCTGCAATGAACTTACCAGAGCCATCCGGCTCATCACCGCCACTGAACCCACCAGGCAGCATCACAATCTGGGAATCCTTAATCCCCTTTACAATGGCCTCTACAGATTCCTCAACTGCAGAAGGAGTCAAGTTGCGAATAACCAAGGTTTGCGGATCGCCACCGGCCCTCTCGAAGGCCCTTGCAGAATCATACTCACAGTTAGTGCCAGGGAATACAGGAATAAAAATCTTTGGCTTGGCAATGGTAATCTGCTTCTTTATGCGGTTGCCGCTCTTATACAGGAACTCATTAACCGGCTTCTTGTCTATTTTTATCTTTGTTGGGAAAATCTTCTCCAATGGATTGGTATATGCTTTAAGGGCATCAGCCAAGGTAATAACCGCATTGCCACAAACAATACTGGTAACTGCTGTGGTTTCACCAAGTTCAATATAACGAACACCCTTGAGAGCTTCCTTCACATCAACATTATCTGCTAATTCCAGAATAATTCCGCCATAGTCTGCACGGAACAAATCCATCTTTTTCATATTGGCACTAAACTTAAAGCCAATATTGTTACCAAGACACATCTTTGTAATGGCAGCTGCCACACCGCCCATGCGAACACTGGAAGCAGCAAATACCTTCTTTTCGGCAATCATCTGGCTAATCTTGCTGTATGCCTTTTTCAGATATGTAAAGTCAGGCATCTCAAACTCATTACGAAGAGATTCAACATAATAAACCTTGTTGCCAACATACTTAAATTCAGGTGAAATGGCATTATCAGCCTTCATAACATCCACAGCAAAAGCCGTAAGTGTAGGAGGCACTGTCATATCCATAAAGGTACCAGACATGGAATCCTTACCGCCAATGGCAGGAATCTCAAACTGATGCTGTGCCCAAAGAGCACCTAAAAGGGCACTGAACGGCTTGCCCCACTTGGCAGCATCTCTGCCCAGACTTTCAAAATACTCCTGGAAGGTCATACGAATAGTATCAGCACGACCGCCCAGAGCCACCATCTTGGCCACAGCCTCCACTACAGCATACAAAGCACCATGGAACGGACTCCACTCCATAAGATATGGATTGTAACCATAGGTCATAGCAGTCGCTGTTGTAGTTTCAGCACCAAGAACAGGCAGCTTGGCCACCATACCTTCAGTAGGGGTTATCTGCTGGGTTCCTCCAAATGGCATAAGAACGGTATTGCCACCAATGGTGGAATCAAAGCGCTCAGCCAGCCCCTTCTGACTGCATACATTAAGGTCCTTTAAGTTTTCCAGCCAAGCCTTTTCTATATCAGAGCCCAAGGCCTCAATTTTCTTGGGCAGCCTTCTAAAGTAGCAATCTTCCTTGGCTGGAGCTGCCACCTCCACATCAATATGCTGCTTAACGCCATTGGTGTCCAGGAAGTCACGGCTGAGATTAACAATATTATTGCCACGCCATTTCATCACCAGACGTCTGTCGTCAGTAACCAGGGCAACAACTGTTGCTTCTAAATTTTCCTCATCGGCATATTTAATAAAATCGTCCACATTGCCGGCATCCAGAACCACTGCCATACGCTCCTGGGATTCGGAGATAGCCAATTCTGTACCGTCAAGGCCTTCATATTTTTTCTTTACGGAGTCAAGATTAATCACAAGGCCATCCGTCAGCTCACCGATAGCTACGGAAACACCGCCGGCACCAAAGTCATTGCACCGCTTAATCATCTTGCTCACAACAGGTATACGGAAAAGTCGCTGAATCTTTCTCTCTGTCGGAGGATTACCCTTCTGGACCTCTGCCCCGGCAGTGGTCAAAGACTCAGTGGTATGCTCCTTGGAAGAACCAGTTGCGCCGCCACAGCCATCGCGGCCGGTACGTCCACCTACCAGGACAACTACATCGCCCTTCTTTGGAACCTGACGAACTACGTTTACCTTTGGAGCAGCAGCAATAACGGCACCTATCTCCATGCGCTTGGCCATAAAGCCCTCATGGTAAACCTCAGCCACCTGGCCAGTGGCCAAACCAATCTGATTGCCATAAGAACTATAGCCTGCTGCGGCCCCCTGAGTGATCTTTTTCTGTGGCAGCTTACCCTTTATTGTCTCAGAAACAGGACGACGAGGATCAGCAGCACCGGTTACGCGCATAGCCTGATATACATAAGAGCGTCCTGAAAGAGGATCACGTATAGCACCGCCAAGACAGGTTGCAGCACCACCAAATGGCTCAATCTCTGTAGGATGGTTATGGGTCTCGTTTTTAAACATAACCAGCCATTCTTCGTTTTCGCCGCCAATATCCGCATTGACAACGATACTGCAAGCATTTATTTCCTCGGACTTATCCAAATCCTCCAGTTTTCCCTGCTGGCGAAGGACCTTCATACCGATAACAGCCAGATCCATGAGAGTAACGTCACGATCTTCATCACTGTATACCAGATTTCTGTCCTCCTGATACTGTCGATATGCCTGGGCTATAACTGGTGTATATGGTCCTTGTTCAATCCCCACTGAATCAATTGCAGTGGTAAAGGTGGTATGACGGCAATGATCGGACCAGTAAGTATCAATAACCCTAATTTCAGTAATGGTTGGATCACGATGCTCTATATCCCGGAAGTAATTCTGACAGAATTTCAGGTCCTCAAAGCTCATGGCAAAGCCACGATTATTCATGAAGGTTTTAAGTTCACTATCCGAAAGAGATGTAAAACCAGTAAGGACCTCAACATCTGCAGGAGCCTTCAGCTTCATTTCCAAGGACTCCGGCTTTTCCAGCTTGGCCTCACGGCTTTCCACTGCGTTAATATAATAATCCTTTATTTTGGCAAAAGTGGCATCATCGATGCTTCCCACCAGAACCACAACCCTTGCAGTTGCAATAATAGGGCGTTCCTTCTGGGTAACAAGCTGTACGCACTGAGCGGCAGAGTCAGCAGTCTGGTCATACTGTCCAGGCAGATATTCGGCAGCAAACATCCTGGAATTGGCAAACTCAGGAAGCTTCTCCTCGTATACTACATCAACAGGTGGTTCAGAAAATACCACAGATTTTACTGTAGCATATTCCTCATCACTAAGGCCCTCGATATCGTAGCGGTTAAACAACCGTACAGCTCTAAGATCAGTCAGGCGAAAACTCTCAATAAGGTCATCGCAAAGCTGCTGAGCCGGGATATCATAGAACCCCTGACGCTTCTCCACGTAAATTCTTCTTACAGTCATCAATCATGCCTCCAAAAACTTAATAAAAAAACAGCATCACTTTATGTAATCCACGGCAATCTTTACGACCACCTTGGTAACTGGTGCGAGTTTTCCATCTAAGGAACCGCAAGGACGATGTACGTCAGCAGGATAAAGAACAGCAAAGGTGCCCTCATCAAGCACTATACTGCTTCCTGGAACGAGCTTTTCATAAAACACTATATCTTTGTCAATATCATACGGGACCGCCTCTATGAGCTCAGGATTCAATGGACACCAGCCCAGCTCCTCCCTTCCCCTGACAACATACTGGATATCCACATATTGCCGATGGGCCTCCGGTTTGCCACTTTCGGGCAGTCTGGTACTATAACGCTGCAAAATTGCATAGCTGTTTTTACCATCAATGGGGTAAGTACCGTCTTTCATTTCATTGAAATTATGCTCGGCCAGGAAAAACAGAGCTTTTCGTATGGCCTCAGGGAACTTTGTAAAACCTGAACTTACTTCTTTGATTTTTCCAAGTACCAAAATAATCGACTCCTTTAACAAGCAGCGAAATTTATCCTTTTTTCATTGTACTCAAATATTCGCTTCAATGCAACGAAAGGAAGTAAACAATTCTACACCATTGGAAACAATATCAAGTACGACCTCTTGCAAAATGAAATTCAATGTGCTATAGTATGCAAAAGAATTTTAAATTGCAAAGGCAATGATTGAAAAAGTACGCTTACGAAATAATTCAGAGAGGCAATGTTTGGTGAAAATTGCTATTATTGATAAGCGGAAAGCTATTCATGAGCCGCAGATTATTATATCCCCCAAAGGGATAAAAATTCTGCCGTCAGCCAGCGATAATGGCAGCTTAAGTGGCTCTCTCCAGTAGAGCTAAATAAGGTGGTACCACGGGAATATGCCTCGTCCTTTTGTTGGACGGGGCTTTTTTTATTAACAATAACGTACAAAGGAGTATTTACAATGCGTGAACTTTTGGAGCTTTTAAAACATGATGCACGCCGCCCGGCCAAGGAGCTGGCATCAATGCTGAATATCAGCGAATACGAAGTTGAGGAAAAAATGGCCAAGCTGGAAAAGGATAAAATCATTCTCAGCTACAATACCCTCATCAACTGGGACAAAACCGGTGAAAATACCGTTACCTCCATTATCGAGGTAAACCTCACTCCACAGAGAGAGGTGGGCTTCGATGCCATTGCCGAGCGCATTTACCGCTTCGACGAGGTGCGCACTGTTTATCTCATGTCAGGTAGCTTTGATTTGCTGGTAATCATTGAAGGAAAATCCATGCAGGATGTGGCCAATTTCGTAGCCACCCGTCTGGCAACCATTGAGGGTGTAACCCAGACCCGCAGCCATTTCCTGCTGAAGCCATACAAGAAGGATGGCATTATCATTGATGACAAAGAAAAAGATCGTAGGTTGGTGATGAGTATATGACAAACTGGAATGACAGAATTTCACCTATAGTAAAAAGTGTGCCGCCTTCTGGTATAAGAAGATTCTTTGATATTGCTTCCGAAATGGAGGATGTTATTTCCCTTGGTGTTGGTGAGCCTGACTTCGTCACTCCATGGTCCATTCGTGAAAGCTGCGTATACGGGCTGGAGCAGGGCTACACATCATATACTGCCAATCGTGGTCTTATGGAGCTTCGTGAAGAAATTTGCTTCATGCATAAAAGACGTTTTGAGCTTGATTACAATCCAAAGACCGATGTACTCGTTACTGTAGGTGTAAGTGAAGCTCTGGATATTGCCATGCGTACCATTCTCTCCCCTGGAGATGAAATTCTCATTCCGGAGCCATGCTATGTTTCCTACAAAGCCTGTGCTACTCTGGCAGGTGGTATACCGGTGCCTGTACCAGCCAAGGCTGAAAACGATTTCCGCATCACCCCTGCTGATTTGGAGCCTCATGTATCTCCAAAGACCAAGGCTCTTCTTATTGGCTATCCAAACAACCCAACGGGAGCCATTCTTTCCAAGGAAGATTTGGAGGCTATTGCCCGCTTTGCCGTAAAGCATGACCTTATCGTAATTTCCGATGAGATATACGGTGACCTTACTTATGGGGACACCAAGCATGTATGCTTTGCCGGACTCCCCGAAATGAAGGACAGAACCATACTTCTAAATGGTTTTTCCAAGGCTTATGCCATGACTGGCTGGCGAATTGGCTACGCCCTGTCCAATCCTGACATCATTGCCGCCATGACCAAGATTCATCAGTATACCATGCTCTGTGCTCCAATCACTGCCCAGATTGCTGCTGTGGAGGCCCTGCGCCACGGTGAGAAATACATGAGAAAAATGGTATCAGAATACGACAAGCGCCGTCGTCTGATTTACGACGGACTCCAAAAGGCTGGTTTAAAATGCTTCGAGCCAAAGGGTGCCTTCTATATTTTCCCTGACATCACCTCCACTGGTCTTTCATCAGAGGAATTTGCCGAAAAAATCCTCATGCAGGAGCATGTGGCACTGGTACCTGGAAACGCCTTTGGTGAATGTGGCGAAGGCTTCGTAAGATGCTCCTACGCCACCTCCATAGAACAAATCTCCGAGGCCCTGGCCCGTATCGAGCATTTTGTAAATCATTTGTAATAAGCTACCTTTACACTAATAACATAAAAACATTCTTGTAAATATCCGCCGTCTATGCTATAGTTATGCCAATAGCATAGACGGCTGTGTAGGAGCCGTGCTGCATTGGCAGCAGAAAATCGACGTGGAAACCAATTAATGTTTCCCCCCTTTTAGGGAGCGTCGATTTTTTTATTGCCTAAAAAAAGTATGGAGGAAATAATATGCGAAAATATCAAAAATTTTTAGCTTCAGCTATAGCCTTGATTGGGACAGGAGTTTTTATAATGCCTAATCCCCTGCCGGTACAGGCAGCTGTTATTCATACCGAGGAAATTCAGTCAGCTATTAGCATTCAATCTATGCAGAAGGTTACGGCGGTGGCGCGGGTCTATGGCAATGGTGAGCATATTGCCGAAGCTATTTTGGAATACCCAACGGTACTGTTACCATCAGCCGTAAAGCCGTCGGATTTTATGGTGGAAGGCCAAGAAATTATCGCAGTAACAGTCAACAATAAACCAGAAATAACTGATAAAGGGAAGGCAGGGCGTTATGTCATCCTGCAATTTGTCAACCATAACAACGTCTTTGATGGTGATTTAAGCAAGAAGCCAGGACACCAGGCAAAACCAGCAGATGATAATAATGGCAAAGGTACAGATGCGCCACGACAATCCAACAGAAGGCTGCCAGATTTAACCTTGCATGTGCAGCAGGTACATCCCCTTACCGCTATTGATGGCACCACCTTTACCCCAGCGAATTTAGCGGCATCAGAAGTAAAGGAGCCAGACATAGAACTCTTCCAGCAAGATGAGTATACAGATGAGCAGATCGGTGCAACCATTCCCTATAATCTGTACTTGCCCAAAAACTACGATCCCCAGAAAAAATATCCCCTGCTGTTTTTCGTGGCCGATGCCAGTGCCAACATCAATGCAATAAAAACGCCGTTGTTTCAGGGAAATGGTGCCACCATCTGGGCAAGCGACAATGAACAGGCCAAGCACCAGTGCATTGTCCTGGCACCACAATACACCGCCGACTTGGTGGAGAAGCTGGGTATGATGACCACCGATGAAAACGTCTGGACACCCGGACTTACTCTTGTTACCAATTTGCTTAATTACGTAATTAACAAATACAGTGTAGACCAAAACCGTATATATGGCACCGGCCAATCACAGGGAGGTATGGCCAACATTGCCATCAGTGATAAATATCCTGATTTATTTGCTGCACAATGGCTGGTAGCTTGCCAATGGAATGTAGATGAAATGGCCGCCATGAAGGACAAGAAGCTTTGGATAACAGTATGCGAGGGGGATACCAAGGCCTTCCCCGGCATGAACGCTGCTACAAAACTTTGGGAATCCCTTGGCAGCAAGGTTTCACGAAACGAAACCTTCTGGGACAGTCATGCCGACATGACGGAAATCAATAATAAGGTCAAAGATATGGCAGCTGCCAAGGCACCAATAAATTATTCTGTTTTTGCCGATGGCAACCACATGTATACCTGGTCATTTTCTTATAATATCGAAGCCATCCGCGACTGGCTATTTCAGCAGAGCAAAGATGACGGGCAAGGGCAACACAGCTTGCTTGCCAAATCTTTACAGGATGCCGGCCTCACCGCCTACAAAGCCGGTGATTATAAAAAAGCACTGGAAAAATTCACAGCTGCCAACAACAAAGGACACATAAAGGCCTCCCGTTACATAGGCCTTTGCTACGAACACGGCTATGGCGTAAAAGCCAATCTCGAGGAAGCCGCCAAATGGTATGCCATTGCCGCCAAACGTGGCGATATTACAGGCACCTATTATTTAGGACGGCTTTTCGAAACCGGCAATGGTGTTCCCCAGGATTACCGCAAGGCTTTGACCCTATATCAAAAAGCCGCCCAGCGCGGTGACATTATTGCCGCCCCAGCCATGGTGGCTCTGGGGCATATGTATGAAAGTGGCCTTGGTGTAGAAAAAAATCTGCAAAAGGCCCAGGAATGGTACACAAAAGCAGCAGCCACCGGCTTTATAGGTGACCAAAATTTACAGTAATAGCTTTTCGTTGTTATATGGAAAATGTTCAGTAGCTCCATTAATTAATATACTATTCCGGCATTATCCTTTTTCTTCTGAATAAAATCGATTTTTTTCCAATTTACTGCATAACAAAAGCACTCAATCCACCTTAGGATAGAGTGCTCACTCACATAGCTATGTTTTTTATACCCACCTGATAACTCGCTAATTTATACCAAAAATTATTTACAGTATTAGAATACATTTGAACCTTAATGTCTTGGGTGTGCCTCCACCTGCTCAATGGCTGCAGCAATTTGTTTGACGATTTCCACTTCACTTTGGCTGTTAAAACATTCCACACGGGCAAAAACTTGTCCCTTGTCTGTTGATACATATTTAGGTGGCAAGTGATTAAGTGCCAAATTTACTATATCCGTTCTACAATTTTCACAAAAACAACATCCCGGATACTTAGGAATAAGCTCCTCAAGCTTATCCAGAACAAAGTCCTCCATGTAGTTCTTCAATACCATCCCGTTAATCCTCCCTGATTAAATTAGCCATCCCTTGGCTAAGACTAATATCAAAGCTGTTAGCAATTATCCACTAACCATGATTCTAACATTATACCAATATACAGGCAATGTATTATTAATATTTATTGCAAAATATACTGTATACATATTTAGACCAAAAAAATTTATCTAAAATTGAATTTAAAGCATAATAAAATAGGGTCCATGACAAGACACTTATCTCGTCACAGGCCCTATTTTTTTGTTATCAATTAATATGCTCTTATTGTAGGAAAGTATATGCAGCCAAATTCGTAAGCTCTGCCAGCTTCTCAGGCCATACACCAAAGAGAATAGTAGCGATGACGCTCAATACAGCGGCAGCCCTAACTGCACCGCTAATATGAAGCTCCTTGCCATCACCCTCAGCCAGATACATAGCCTTGGCTACCTGTAAATAGTAGTAAACGGAAATCATGGACATTATAAAGCCCACAAAGGCCAGCCACAAATACCCCTGATTTACTACAGCTGTAAAGAGATACAGTTTTCCGGCAAAGCCAGCTGTAGGAGGAATACCCGCCATGGACAGCAAGGAAATGGTCATGACAGCCGCCAGAACAGGAGCCGACTTGGCAAGCCCAGCCAATGACTTGTAATCAGATCCCCCACGCTGCTGTTCCACCACTGTAAGAGCCGTAAAGGCACCTACATTGGCAAATACGTACAGCATACCGTAGAACATTACAGCCTTCATGCCAGGATAATCCGCAGATACCATACCCACCATCATATAGCCTGCCTGAGCAATAGATGAATAGGCCAGCATACGCTTCACATCATTCTGACGGATAGCCATAATGTTACCACCAATCATACATACTGCAGACAGTACTGCCAAAATTGGCAGCCAGTAGAAGCCAATCAATGGGAAGGCCACATAGATTACCCGCATGAACACCGCAATCCCCGCAGCCTTGGAACCCATGGCCAGCATGGCCGTAATCGGTGTTGGTGCCCCCTGATATACATCAGGAGCCCACATGTGGAACGGAATAACTGACAGCTTGAAGAAGAAGCCAATCATTATCATAGTGGCTCCTGCAAGCCCTGCAGCGGTAAACAGATGCTGGTTGTGGAACATCTCATAAAACTGCACTGTGCCGGTAGAACCATATACCAAGCTGATACCATAAAGCATGATGGCCGTAGATACTGATCCAACCACCAGATACTTTACGGCAGCCTCAGAGGAATTCACGGAAGAAATCCTTGCACCAACCAAAATATAGAAGGAAATGGTCATAAGCTCCAGCCCAATGAAGGCAGTCAAGAAATCATTGGCAGAAGCAAGAACGCACATACCGAGAAGTGCTGTCATCAGGAGAGCATAAAACTCACCCTTGTAACGAAGCACCGTCTGCATATAATCCATGGAAAACAGCAACGTAAACACAGTGGCTACCATAAATAACTGTTTAAAGAACAAAGAATAGTTATCCACGATATACATCATATCCATGAAATATCTTGTAGTTGCTGAACCATCGGCCACAGCAGTTTCCGGTACATACATGGAAAACATATACAGAACCCATCCGGTTAGGGCAAATACCAGAACCCCACCAATGCTCTTGCGGGACTCATTCTTAGGTAATACCAGGTCCATAACAATAGCAAAAAGGCCAAGGACCAAAATGAAAATTTCTGTACTAATAGCTTCAAAATTCATTATCTGATCCCTCCTATGAACCCAGGTACTTCTGCGATGCGGTCAAGCAATGGCATCAGCTGCTCTGTACCGGAGCCAACCATCCCCATAAGAACCTGTGGGAATATACCAAAGCCAACCAGTGCAATACCCAGAATTACCAGTGGCATCATCTCCACGCCTCTGGCATCCTTATATCTGTCAAACTTGGAATCCCTTGGTCCAAACAGCACCTTCGCCAATACACGCAGGGTGTAAAGAGCGGTGAAGATTATACCGGAAATTGCCAGAATAGCAAAAACAGGATATACGCTGAAGGAACCGACGAAAATTGTAAACTCCGGAATGAAGCCGATGAGACCTGGCAGCCCCAAAGATGCCATACCAGCCAGCATAAAGCCGGTGGCTACACGAGGCATCTGATGAGCCAGACCACGGAGCTCAGTAACGCTTCTCATATGAGTCTTTTCATATACAAAGCCAATCATGGAGAAGAACAGGGCACTCATTACACCATGAGCCACCATGTTGGCCACAGCACCGCTTACAGATACCACATTAAGGCAAGCAAAACCAAGAAGAACATAACCCATGTGTGATACAGAGGAATAACCGATTACATACTTCAAATCCTTTTGAGCAAGTGCTATATATGCGGCATACATTACATTTATGATGGCCAGAGCCGCAATAACCGGAGCCCAGAATCTGGCACCCAATGGAAGCACCAGAAGACCAAGACGGATAAGACCATAGCCACCGATTTTCTTAAGCACGCCAGCATGAATCATAGAAACCGCAGTTGGTGCACCAGCATAACCATCTGGAGACCATCTGTGGAAAGGGAACATGGAAAGCAGTGAACCAAAGCCCAGGAGCAGCAACAAGAAGGCAAAAATCTGGAATTCCTCACTGAGGAGACCATTCTGACCTGCCACAGCCAATGCCTGCATATCAAAGGTTCTGAAGCCAACCACATCACCCACAGTAAGATAAAGGGCAACTACACCCACCAGCATAAAAGCAGATCCCATCAAAAGATAAATGGTGAGCTTCATACCAGCATATTCCTTTGAAACCCTCTTGGTGGAGCCCCAAATAATTACCATGATGTAAATTGGAATAACCACTACCTCATAGCAAAGGAGGAATATAAACAGATCGGTTGCAATAAAGGTACCCGTTACACCTGCAATGAGAATCATCAGCAGAATGTAAAATTCCTTTGGGCGATTGGTAATATTCCAGGAGCTGTACACTGCCGCCAACCCAATGAGATCTGTGAGCAACAGCATAGGAAGGGAAATCCCATCTACACCTAATGCGTAGTGAACACCTAAATCCTTAATCCAGGGAATACTTTCGGTAAACTGCATGCCCCCTGCTGTCATATCATAGCTAAAGAAAGCATACAAGGTAAGAGCCAATGCCACAGTCATGGCTGAAGCAGCAATAACCCTTACGGACTGTGCTGCCTTTGGAGAGACAAAGCACAGAATTACAGCAGCGCAGATAGGTGCCAGCAGGACTGCTGATAACAAAGGAAAGCTAGTCATTACAATGCACCTCCCAGAACTGCCAAAAAGTAGAGGCTATAAGCCACAAGGATTACCACACCACAGATGAAGACCCCGGAATAATGCTGGGCCTGTCCATTTTGTGCCTTGCTTAAAATCCAGCTGATGCCCCCTACCAGATGAGCCAGACCGTTGACAATGCCATCAACGATGTAGATATCAATCCAGTAGAATACCTTGGCAACGCCATCTACAAATACCTTGATAAGGGCTTCATAGATTTCGTCAATATAGAATTTGTTATAGCTTAATTTGTAAAGAATACCCGTTTTCTCCGCTATTGTATCGGAGCTCCAACGCTTGGCCACATAAATGTTCCATGCAATGCCGAAAGCAATGAAGGAAAGAATAGTGGAGGAAACAGCAATAGTCATATCAATACCGGCTTCATGAGGATGGCCGAAGCGTACCCACTCCCCAAAGCCCTCCAGATGCCCCCAAAGACCACTGACAACTGCCAAGGCTGCCAAAACAATCAATGGGAACAGCATAAACTTTGATGGTTCATGGGCATGCTCATAAGATTCCTCGTTGGCAGGGTCAGCACAGAAGGTTACAAACAGCAGACGGGCCATATAGAAGGCCGTCATAAAAGCTGTTAAAGTAGCCAGCACATAAAGAGGTGTGCTCACCTGAGCTGCAGCCAGCAGGATTTCATCCTTGGAGAAGAAGCCTGCAAAAGGCGGGATACCGGCAATAGCCAACACACCAATGGTCATGGTGGCAAAGGTTATCGGCATCTTCTTTCTCAGGCCGCCCATTTTAAAGATATTTGCCTCATCCGCCATGGCGTGCATTACTGCACCAGCACAGAGGAATAACAGTGCTTTAAAGAAAGCATGGGTCATCAAGTGGAAGAAGGAGGCAGTAAGGGAACCAACTCCCAGAGCCAACATCATGTAGCCCAGCTGACTTATAGTGGAATATGCCAAAATACGCTTTATGGCAGTCTGGGTAAAGGCTATGCTGGCAGCAAAGAAGGCTGTGAAGCCGCCCACCCAGGCTATAACATTCATAACACAAGGCAGCTCGGTGAACATGAAGAAGGCACGTCCTACCAAATATACACCGGCAACAACCATGGTTGCTGCATGAATCAGTGCAGATACAGGAGTAGGACCCTCCATGGCATCAGGCAGCCACACATGAAGTGGGAACTGACCAGATTTGCCAATAGGACCAACAAATACCAGCAGGGCAATGACTGTCATCAAGCCAGTGCCAGCCATAGAAATGTAGGCTGGAATTATCTCCCTAAGCTCCATGAAATCAAGAGTTCCAAAGTTAATCTGTAACAGGAGAATACCAAGGAGCAAGCCAAAGTCACCCACACGGGTAGTCATAAAGGCCTTCTTGGCAGCTTCCCTTGCAGAAACCTTGTAATAATAGAAACCGATTAACAGATAGGAGCAAAGACCAACCAGCTCCCAGAATACATACATCTGAAGGAAGTTTACTGCCAATACCAGTCCCAGCATGGAAGCGGCAAACAGCGAAAGGAATGCAAAGAACCGTCCGTAGCCCTTATCCCCTTTCATATATCCCACAGAATATATCTGAACCAGCAATGATACTGTGGAAACCACCATCAGCATCATGGCCGTCAGCGGATCAATAAGAACACCCATGGAAATGCTGACGCTACCAATATGCATCCAGTTCAACTGCTGCACAAAAGGCTGCTCAACACTGATTCCATAATTTACCAAGGCATAGGTAACACCGGAGGAAAGCAAAAAGCTAATAAAGCTCATGCAAACAGCAATAGCTGCTGACAGCTTTCCGTAGGAGCGGGTTATCATGCCAATAATGACAAAGGCCATTGCCGGTAACAGAGGAATCAGCCAGGCATGTTCAAGTGCAAAATCATAAAACATCTTAAACTCCCCCTTATCCCTTCATATTATCCAGCTCATCCACATTGATAGTTAATCTGTCATTGTAGATGCGATAAGCCAGCGCCACACCAATTGCCACCTCAGCTACGCCCACGGTAATGGCAAAAACTGTCATCAGCTGACCTGTCAGGTCTGAAACAACAGTGAAGCGGTTGAAGGCAACAAAATTGATATTTACGGCATTAAGCATAAGCTCAATACCCATGAGAATTGCAATAATATTACGCTTTGCCAGCGCTCCGTAAAGGCCAATGGAAAACAGCATTGCAGCCAGGAGCAGGCAATGACCCAATCCGATACTCATGCTTCTCCATCCCCCTTCGCCAAGATAATAGCTCCCACAAGGGCAGCCAACAGCAGCGTTGCTGCAATTTCAAATGGCAGGATATACTTGTTCAGCATCATATCCGCCAGTTCGTTGACAGTATCAGGAGAAACGTAGCCACCGGCAGGAGCTGGTGTAGAAATCACCACACCAATCATCACCAGAACAAACAGTCCCGCACCGCCTAATGCCAGAATTGTGTTGTTGTTAAATGGGTTCCCCGGAGGTCCGTCATGACGCTTGGTAAGCATGACACCCATTACCACCAGAATTGCTACACCACCGGAGTACAGCATAAACTCCATGGCCCCCAGAAAATCAGCATCCAGATAAAAGAACAGCATACCAACACCGATAAAGCAGGCAGTCATCAAAAGTGCGCTGTGAACCAGATTACGGCTCATTACAACCCCCAAAGCTGTACCCAAAATCACCATGGCCATTGCGTAGAACACCAGGGTACTAATCATTTCATTCATTATTACCCCTCCTGTTCCGAGCCTCTACCAATGCATCATAGGTCATGTCCTCCTTGAAATAAGAAGCGAATTCATAGTTCTTATCCCAAGTAATTGCCTTGGTAGGACATGCCTCAATGCACAAATCACAATACATACAACGGCCAATCTGGTGAATATAGGATTCCATGTGACGTTTTTTATTTTCGTCCACGGACACCGTAAGATCCAGTGCCGCATTTGGACAGCCTATGGCACACAGCTTGCAGCCGATACATTTTTCTTCATCAAATGCCAGATGACCACCACGGAAGCGTTCAGTCATTGGCAGCTTTTCTTCAGGATAATAAACGGTTTCCTTCTTGCCAAACCAGTGGCCCCAGGTAACCTTCATTCCTGTAATAAGTCCTTTGCCCCACATAATGAAGCCTCCTATCACATTACATTGTAAACATAGATACCAACACCAGTCAGCAGTACGTTAATAAGAGCGATTGGCAGCAGCACCTTCCAGCCGAAGGACAGCATGCTGTCCACTCTGGCACGAGGGAAGGTCCAACCCACCCACTGATAAAACAGTACACATAAAAGGGTCTTTATCCAGAACCAGCAGAATCCCGGCAGGAAATCAGGGCCGTGCCAGCCTCCCAGGAACAGGGTCGTGGTTAAAATACCAATGCACATGAGATTTGAAAACTCAGCCAGGAAAAACAGAGCCCAGCGCATACCAGTATACTCCGTAAACGGACCGGCAATAATCTCAGATTCACCCTCTACAATGTTGAACGGAGGACGGTTGCTCTCTACAAGAGCAGTAACAATATAAATGAGGAATGCCAATGGCTGCAGCACGATAAACCAAACGTCGCTTTGAGCCTCCACAATGGCACTCATTTTCAAAGAACCAGTAATCATTACGATACCCATAAGGGCGAATACCATAGGTACCTCATAGCCCAGCATCTGAGCTACAGTACGCATACCACCTATCAGGGAGTATTTGCTGTTTGAGGAGTAGCCGCCCATGAGAAATGGCAAAATGGTCTGGGAAGTTATGGCAATAAGCAGGAACAAGCCCACATTAACATCTGCCAATATAACGCCATCATCAAATGGGAAGAAGGCATAAATCAATGCAGATGGTACCAACAAAAGGATTGGGGATAACACCCAAAGCCACTTATCAATACCACGTGGAACAATGTCCTCCTTGTCCATCAGCTTAAGCATATCTGCCACAGACTGAAGCAAACCACCGGGACCTACCCGGTTTGGTCCGATACGAACCTGGATAAATGCGCAGATTTTTCTTTCTCCAAGGGTAAATACCAAGGCTGAGGTAGCCATAATCAAAAGGAGAATCGTTGCGCATATTATCGTCATAAGAAGATCTACTAAAATAGGAACGCCTATCAATGACGTCAGAATTTCTCTAAGGGACTGCCCCAAAGAGTAAAGAATTCCGCTATGCATATTTCCACCTGCCTATCTGTATTAACAATCTACCTCGCCCATGAGAGGGTCAATGGTAGCAAATGCTGTAACGGCATCAGCCAGCAGCATTCCCTTACACATGGTGTCCAGCGCCTGAAGATTTACAAAGGATGGACGACGGATGTGAACACGGTACGGCTTGGTGGAGCCATCACTTACAATATAGAAGCCAAGCTCACCACGGGTATTTTCCACGCGATGATATGCATCGCCCTTAGGTGGACGCAGAACCTTTGGCACCTTGGCCATATAAGGTCCCTCTGGCATATTATCCAGTGCCTGCTGAATAATCTTTGCACTTTCAGCGATTTCCTTCATGCGAATCATGTAACGGTCCCAGTTATCGCCACGCTTGCCCAAAGGTACGTCAAAATCAAATTTGCCATAGGCACCATACTTATCGATCTTGCGGATATCATAATCCACACCGCTGGCTCTGATATTCGGGCCGGACATGCCAAACTTCAGGGCCATTTCCTTAGTTATAATGGAAGTCTTTTTCATACGGGCCTGGAAAATTTCATTGCCACTGAACAGTTTATTGTACTCATCCAGCATTTCCGGCACATAATCAATGAACTTTTGGGTATCCCTTAAAAATTCATCCTGGGCATCAGCTGCCACACCGCCAATACGAATGTAGTGGGCTGTCATGCGTGCGCCACAGATAATATTAAATAAATCCAGAATCTTTTCTCTGTCACGGAACGCGTAAATCATACCAGTGGCAGAACCAAGGTCATTGGTCAAAGAACCGATAAATACATGGTGACTGGCAATTCTGTTAAGCTCAGCACAAATTACCCTTATGAACTCTGCACGCTCAGGCACCTCAATCCCCGCCAGCTTTTCCACAGCCATACAAAAGCCAAGGTTATTATTCATGGCGGACACATAATCCAGTCTGTCGGTAAATGGGACACACTGAACATAAGTGCGGGATTCCATCAGCTTTTCAATACCACGATGGAGGTAACCCATTACAGGCTTTGCGCCAACGATATTTTCACCGTCAAGCTCCACCTGAACCTGAAGTACACCATGGGTACTTGGATGCTGAGGTCCCATGTTTAAGACATACTTCTCTGTTTGTGCCATGTCAGCACTCCTCCTTCGATTCTAGGCTCCAGAGGTACAAAATCCTTTCTTAAAGGATGTGCCTCATAGTTATCCGGCATCAGAATACGACGAAGATCCGGATGGTGCAAGAATTTAACTCCCATGAGATCATAGGTCTCCCTTTCCTCAAAATTGGTGCCTTCCCAAATCTGAGTCATGGATTCCACCTCTGGGTTATCCCTGTCAAGCTTTACCTTTACTGTAACCCACTTGTCATAACGGCGGGAATAAAGACTATATACCATTTCAATATATTCCTTATAATCCACTGCCGTCAGCATACCCATACGGTCGAAGGAATAGGTAGGAGTCTCCCTCAATACCCGCATAAGCTCCAAGAGCTGTTCCTTACCAATATACAGGGCTGGCTCAGCCTGCTCTGTATCATATTCAGCTGTATCAAACTGGGCCTTCAAAAGCTCCAGCTTCTCTAATTCAAAATAAGTTCCCATATTATTCCGCCCTTTCTTCCACATTGCGTACAGGACGGGTCATCAGTTCCAGATTAGCTCTGCTGAGAGCCTTGGCATCCGCGGCATCGCGGCCCAGCTCAGGATGACGAATCAGCTTTTTCAGCTTAAGCATAGCATCAATAAGAGCCTCTGGTCTTGGAGGACAACCAGGCAGATATACATCCACCGGCATAATTTTGTCCAGCCCCGTCACCACCGAATAGGAATCTGCGAAAGGTCCGCCACCGATATTACAGTTGCCCATGGCAATAACATACTTTGGCTCAGGCATCTCCTCGTAGAGACGAATAAGCGGTGGTGTCATCTTCCATGTTAAGGTTCCTGCAACGATAAGAAGGTCAGACTGGCGAGGACAGGAACGAAATACCTCGTAACCAAAACGTGCCAAGTCAAATCTGGAAGCAGCAGCACACATCATTTCAATGGAGCAGCAGGCCAGACCAGATGACAACGGCCAAATGGAGTTGGATTTACCCCATTTAAAAAGTGCATCCACGCTGGTAACAATAACATTATTTTTCAGCTCAGGTGGCACGATATCTACTATTTCCATGAGAGCGCCCCCTTCTTCCACGCATACCAGAGACCTATTGTTAATATCCCCACAAACACCAGCATTTCCACCAGTGCAAAAAGGCCCAGCTGGCTGTATTTTACAGCCCATGGATAAAGGAATACTGTCTCAACATCAAACAGCAGAAAGACAAGTGCGTACATAAAATAGCCTATATGAAACTGCACATTGTTCTTTCCAATGGTATTTACACCACATTCATAGGGGATATCTTTTTCATTGGTTGGTTGTTTAGGCTGAATAATATTGGCAATAATAATTGGCGCAATAGGAAAGCCCAAAGCCATGATGAAAAAAATTCCCAGTGTTGCATAACCATCCATATAAACCCCTCCTTAACCCCTTTATGCGTTTTAACATAATTGTATCTTGTAAAGATTACATTTATGTTACAATAAACGCCATTAATAAAGAGTATAATATACTGATTGTAAACTTGTCAACAAAAAGGCCCACTGTAAAGCCCGTTATACTTTTAAATTGTACTTCTCTTAAAAAAAAAGTACCCCTGTATGTTATTTCTATATAAAAAGGAAAAATTTTAACAATGACGTTATAAAAAATATTTATATATAAAAAAAGAGGCGCATCACTGCACCCCTTCTCCTTTTTTAATCTCAGAGAAAATACGGCCCCTACGCTTAATTGTCGTAAGTCCCTTATATATAGTTCCAATATCTACTTCATTTCCGTTCATTTCCATATAGCGCTCCAGCTTGCGTTTAACACGCTGCAAAGCATTATCTATGGATTTAACATGACGGTCCAGGTCCAACGCTATTTCCTGATAAGACTTTCCATCGAGATATGCCATAAGAACACACCACTCCAGATCAGAGAGGATGTCTTCCATCTTGGCCTCAATATCAATAAACTCCTCACGGCTGATAACCAATTCCTCAGGATCGGTTACCTTGGCACCGGACAAAACATCCAATAGGGTGCGGTCAGAGTCCTCATCATAAATCGGCTTATTTAACGAAATATAAGAGTTAAGTGGAATATGCTTCTGTCTGGTAGCGGTTTTAATAGCAGTAATAATCTGCCGGGTAACACACAGCTCAGCAAAAGCTCTAAATGAAGACAGCTTATCATTACGGAAGTCCCTGATGGCTTTATAAAGGCCAATCATGCCCTCCTGGATAATATCCTCCCTGTCAGCACCAATAAGAAAGTAAGAACGTGCCTTGGCTCTGACAAAATTTCTGTACTTATTTATAAGATAATCCATGGCCACGCCATCTTGATTATCCTGAATTTTTACTATCACATCTTCATCGGGAAGATCAATGTAATCATCAAAGGATTCATCCCAGGTCAACAAGCTGTTTTCCATTAAGCCCCTGCCCCCTATAAACTGTCAGACTGTTTCATATCTTTATATACAGCCCACAAATTGATTATACAGCCCAGCAAAAAAATAATCAAGAGTTACAACTATTTCCCCAAATTAACTATAATTGATATTTATTTTGCCTATTTCATTTTACGAAGTGCATCTAATTTTGCCAAAGTATCAGCATCAAGATGGCTGCTGATTTCATTGCGGGAAATAGGGAATACCGGCTTATTCAGATACTCACGCCGTAATTCTTTCTTGGCCCGCTTCAATATACGATGAAATTCCTTGGAAGGGTGACGATAGGCTCCGGCACCTAAAATAACAGACTGCTCCGCCCCGTCAGAAGTGACCACGTGGACCTCCTTACCCAAACGAACATACTCATAGGCATTGCGCTCAATGTAGCTGTCAGCAGTTTCCCCCTTGCCTGTATATACCACCGTAAAGTGTTCATTCACCTTTTCCACATGTTCCTCGGAATCGGTAAACAGGGCATCAAAAACCACTATCATTTCGTAACGCTCATAAGCACCATATTCTGACAAAAGATGGACAAGGGTATCCCTGGCCTCAGCCAGATTATTTCTTAGCTTCATGAGCTCCGGCCAGGAATTGATTACATTATAGCCATCAATAATATAATATTCTCTTGGCTTTTTCTTCATTATAGCTAGCCCCTTTGAATTCTCTGCTTCATGGCCTCATACATGAGAATGGAGCCTGCCACAGATGCATTCAGTGAATTGATCTTTCCCATCATTGGTATACGCACAACAAAGTCGCACTGCTCCTTTACAAGACGGCCAACACCATGGCCCTCACTGCCCACGATCAATAACAACGGTCCTGTCATATCAGCCTCATAATAGTCAGTGCCATCCATATCTGCAGCAGCTACCCACAGCCCCTCATCCTTTAAACGGCGAATAGTCTGCACCATATTTCCAATACGGGCTACTGGCACATATTCCACTGCACCGGCAGAGGTTTTGGCCACAGTTGCAGACAAAGGCACACTACGCCTTTTAGGAATCAGCACCCCATGAACACCGGCTGCATCAGCAGTACGAAGGAGAGCTCCCAAATTATGCGGGTCCTCCAGCTCATCCAATAACAGGATAAATGGAGGCTCATTCTTATCCCGGGCAATCTGTAAGATATCCTCCAGCTCCACATACTGGACTGGTGCCACCTGGGCCAGTACCCCCTGATGACGGATTCCCCGGGCCATGGAGTCAATTTTACTGCGCTCCATGTACATAATATTAACGCCCTTCTCCTTGGCCACAGCAATTATTTCCTTAATTGAGCCTTCATTGCTGCCCTTGGCCACCATAATTTTATTGACGCTGCGACTGCCCTTTAATGCTTCCATAACCGCATTGCGTCCAGCCACCATATCCTCGGGCATTTCTCGTACAGGACTTTTTTTATTATCCATATCAGTCTTCTCTCATCTTTATCATTTCAGCAAATTTACCACAGGTCATGGCACCCTCAGGGCAATGGCCGGTGGCCACACAGGAGGCTCCTGCATTTTTAAACAGAAGCGGTGCAACCTTCTTCGCCTGTTCCAGCATCTTATAAGCAAGCTCACGAATTTCCCACTGAGCACGGTTGCAGCAACGAAGATTAAAAAAGTGCATCAAAGAACGGGCATTCATGGTTACCACAATCTTGGTTTCAGTGGCATTTGCCAGCACATATCTGGCATCCTCCTTAGGAATTCCCATATCAGCCAATTCATTATAAGCCTTCTGAATATCATCCATTAAACTCTGGAAGCGCTCCTTGGCCTCAGGCTTTTCCTCAATACTTGGTGGCAGGATATACTCGAAATCATGCTCTGCCACATAACGCTGTGACTGCTGGCTATAGGATGCCAGACGATGGCGTACCAGCTGATGAGTCAGCACACGGGATACACCTTCAATGCCGAATGTAAACGAAACGTGCTCCATGGTGGAGGCATGACCCATTTTAATAATCTTGGCCAGCAGCTTCTGAACCTGCTCATCAGTCATTCGCTCTGACAGCTCCTCAGCGCCGGAGGCAGAATAGCAAAGTCTTGCAGACATAGCCACAACACGCTCTGGCTCAGGAGTATGCTCCAATAATTTAACCTTTATCATAGTTTTTCTCCAATTAATATATACACAAAATTTATTTCTTATTTGATATTTCATCCATCATGGCCTTGGAAATAATCTTAAACGACTCTTCCGCCAGCTCATAAAGGCGTTCGCTTCTTTCCATGAGATACAGATATCCCAATAAGGCTTCAAAGCCTGTGCTGGAATGATACTGGGCTACACTGGCACTTCTTGGGGCATGACTTTTGGCATTGCGACCACGCTTGTAGACAGCCTTTTCTTCCTCTGTCAGCATGGATTCGATACCACGATATGCCTTATCCTGCCACACAGCAGATACAATCTGAGCGCTGAACTGATGCAGCACCTGAACCTTGCTCTGCTCATAGGAAAGAATTCGTCCCCTTACAAACAGGTGAAAATAGGCATCCCCTATATAGGCCAACACCAAGGGATTAAGGCTTTTGGGGTCAACAGAATCATATCTCTGCTGAACACCACCATTGCCATCATCCACGAACATCATATCAACTAGCTTCTTTAAATGCTCAAATGTCATATTTTACGCTTTCTTCCATTTGGTTCCGGCTGCAGAATCCTCAAGAATAATGCCCTGAGCCTTTAAACTGTCACGAATTTCATCAGCCCGTCCCCAATTCTTGTTTTTCTTGGCCTCAGCTCTTTCAGCAATAAGCGCCTCAATTTCCTCTGAAGAAATTCCAGCCCCGTCATCAGCTTCAGGCATTTCAAGGGAGCTTTCAAAAATACCAATTACAGCTGCCATATCCTTATAAACCTGCATCAGCTTACCAAAGTGAACTGCATCAAACTCAGTTCCCTTATTAATTACATTGTTGGCATAGGTATTAATTTCCTTGGACAGTGTAAACATATAGCCAATAGCCAGAGCGGTGTTGAAGTCATCATCCATGGCCTCATAAAAATCAGCCATTGCCTTTTCAGCAATTTCTTCCAGCTGATTATCCTTTTCTGTAGTGCCTGCCTTCTCCAGCACCTCATTACCAAGGTCAAAGGCGTTTTTCAGGCGCAAAAGACCAGCCTGGGCCTCCTTGATACGTTCTTCACTGAAATCCAACGGACTTCTGTAATGGGTACGCAAAATGAAGAAGCGAACAACTTCACCAGGATACTGCTTCAAAATATCTGGTACTGTAATAAAGTTATTCAAAGACTTGCTCATTTTCTCGTTATCAATGGTAATAAAGCCATTGTGAAGCCAATACTGGGCAAAACTCTTATAATTACCACAGCAGCACTGGGACTGGGCAATCTCATTCTCATGGTGAGGGAAGATAAGGTCACTGCCACCACCATGGAAATCAAAGGTTTCTCCCAAATACTTAAGGGACATGGTGGAGCATTCGATGTGCCAGCCTGGACGACCCTTACCCCATGGGCTTTCCCAGAATGGTTCCCCTGGCTTTGCAGACTTCCAAAGGGCAAAATCCATTGGATTATGCTTGCGGCTGTCCACCTCTACTCTGGCTCCCGCCTGCATGTCCTCCAGCTTGCGGCCGGAGAGCTTACCATACTCAGGGAATTTCTCAACACTGAAGTATACATCCCCGTCAATGACATAGCCAAAGCCGTTATCAATAATTCGCTGAACCATATTGATAATGTCAGGAATATGCTCCGTAACCTTAGGATAGAGATCTGCACGCTGAACATTAAGGGCATCAATAGACTTAAAATAGCCGTCAATATAGCGCTCGGTAATGGTCTCCCAGGAAACTCCCTCAGTATTGGCAGCCTTGATAATCTTGTCATCCATGTCAGTAAAGTTCTGAATGTGCTTTACCTCAAAGCCACGATTTCTCAAATAACGCTTAATAACATCCCAAGTCACAAAGGGACGGGCATTACCAATATGAGGATAGTTATAAGGAGTTACACCACAGACATACATGCCTACCTTTCCCGGCTCCTGTGGAATAAACTCCTCTTTTTTGCGTGTTAAGGTATTATAAACTTTCAACATAACCTCTATATACTCCTTTGATGGGTAAATTCAACTGAATAAATCTCATTTTATCATTAGCCCTCTATTCCTGCAACTGCGTAAGAGGAAATCCCCTGTCCATTGCCAGTGAAGCCAAGATGCTCCTCCGTAGTGGCCTTTACATTGATTCTGTCCACATCCACATTCAGGGCTTTGGCAATGTTTTCCCGCATCTGTGGAATATGTGGCAGCATCTTTGGACGCTGAGCCACAATGGTGGCATCCACATTGCCAACGGAATAGCCCTTTTCATGCAGAAGCTTGCCCACATGCTCCAAAAGAATAATACTGGATATTCCCTTGTAACGAGCATCTGTGTCCGGGAAATGCTTGCCAATATCCCCCAGGGCTGCCGCCCCCAACAGGGCATCTGCAATGGCATGAAGCAGCACATCCGCATCAGAATGGCCTAACAATCCCTTTTCAAAGGGAATATCCACGCCACCAATAATAAGCTTTCTATTTTCAGTAAGCTGATGAACATCATAGCCCATACCAAATCTTGTCATAAAACCGCCTCCTATTGCCAGCAATCTTTGATTAAATCATTTATTTCAACCATAATCCGTTTATTTTTCTCAATAAGCCGGCTTTGCTCCTGGCTCTTAATAAAAGCCTCCCCCACAATTATATCCTCCGGTGTGGTAATCTTTATATTCCTGTAATCGCTTTTTACTATATGAACCGGATGACCAATACGCTCCACCAGACTGGCATCATCTGTACCCAAAAAGCCTTCAGCTTGGGCTCTGTCGTTGGCCTCAAGAAGTATTTTTCTCGTAAATCCCTGAGGTGTCTGTATTTCCCACAAAGTTGAACGGTCCGGGGTTTCCTTGACCACCCCTTCATTATCACAGACCTTAATGGTATTCTTGGCAGCCACCGCCGCAATTACACCGCCATACTTTTTGGCACCATCAATTACTGCAGTTATGGTTTCATGGCTGATAAGAGGACGGGCTGCATCATGGACCAGAATAATATCATCATCACTTCCATTGACGCTTTTTATACCATTCAGTACAGAGTATTGTCGTTCACTGCCTCCCGCCACAACATTATAAGGCTTCAACCTCTGCACCTTACTCAGTACGGATTTAACAAAATCCACCTCTGCAGCAGCCACAACGACCACCATCTGATCAATTTCAGAACAGCTGGAATACTGCAACAGGGTTCTGATGAGTATTGGTACACCACCTAATGGCATAAACACTTTATTCATGCCGGCCTGCATTCTGCTCCCCTTGCCTGCGGCAGGAAAAATAACTGTAACCATAGTACCTCCAGAATTACCGAAATATCAGAAAAGGGCTCCAAAGGAGCCCTAAACCTTTAGTTTTTGAATCAAACAATAATCAAACCACCGGTTTGGCAAAAATCATTCTGCCAGCAGCAGTCTGCAGAGCAGAAGTAACCTCCACCGTAATGTTTTCGTTAATGTATCGACGACCGTTTTCCACCACAATCATGGTACCATCCTCCAAGTAAGCCACGCCCTGGCCTTGTTCCTTTCCTTCACGAACAATCTGAACCTTCATGCTCTCACCTGGAATAGCCACTGGCTTAATGGCATTTGACAGCTCGTTGATATTAAGAACGGAAACACCTCTAAGCTCTGCCACCTTATTAAGGTTATAATCATTGGTTATGATTTTCCCCCCAGTAAGCTGCCCCAGCTCCACCAGCTTGGAATCCACTTCAGTAATATCATCAAAATCGTGATTTACAATCTCAACCTGAGAGCCGAATTCATTTTGAAGCTGCTGCAAAATATCCAGTCCCCGTCTTCCACGAACCCGCTTAAGAGAATCTGACATATCAGCAATATGCTGTAATTCCTCCAGCACAAAAACCGGAATCAGCAGCTTACCGTCTATAAAGCCAGTGCGGCAAATATCTGCAATGCGTCCATCGATGATTACGCTGGTATCCAGCAGCTTGCAAGGAATCTGAGATGAAGCAAATTCCTTAATGGCATCAAGGCCTGCCCCTTTAATCTTTTTATTGTTGCGAGATTGTTCCACATGCTGGCTGGTTTCCTTGAAAAATCTCGGGAGCTTGCCAATAAGGTCACCTAATTCCTTCTGCTTACGAATAACTATATGAATCCCTAAATAACCAAAAATGATACTGAAGATACCAGGAATATAATCTCCCACAACAGGTATCTTGGAAAATGCTATACCTAACAAATTAGCAATTATAAGTCCTATTGCCAGGCCAATAAGTCCAGCTATAACATCATGCAATGGCATTTTGTTTAGCTGCCCCTCAACCCAGACTGAAAATCTCTGAAGCTTGGAAGCGAAATAAGGTGATGTTGTATAACCTATTGCTGCACCAGCTGCAATACCCAACAGTAGAAATATCAGATGAGCCGCTGTCATCTTGAAAAGGCCGAGCTCACTCTTTAATACCTCTGTACTGATAAGCTCCGTCAAAAACGGGCTGGCAATATGCATTGCAATACCGCCAATAATCGCCAGCAATGCAACCACAAATACTCTTAAAACTTTTTCCAACATCTTTCTCACCTCCTTTACCACATAATTTAAAATAAAATGAAAAGTGGCTGCGATACCATTACCCAACGCTATGGCAGTGCAGCCTAAATCTTTCCATTGCAACCATAAAATCAATTTTCTCGCTCTAACATCTTCTGAAGCCATGCTTCAGTCGTCTCCATGGTGCCATCCAGGACATATACCATTTCCGTCAAAAAAATCTGCTTCGCCGTATCTAATAGGCGACGTTCGCCGCTGGATATTTTTTTAATCCTGTCCTGAAGTACAAGATTACGAAGGACAGCGGCTACTTCCAAAATATCACCAGTCTTTAAACGGTTCAGGTTTGCATGAAACCTTTTATTCCAGCTTCCTACAGCCTTGACAGGGTCGCCCTTAAGCACTTCTTCGATCTTATCCACCATGTCAGTTGGGCTGACCTCTCGCAAACCAACCTTATCAATATTATCAGCAGGAAGCATAATTCTCATTCCGCCGATGGGCATCTCCAGGACATAATACGACTTCATCTGTCCTTGCCCCATAACATCGTACTCTTCAATGCCAGTGATTTCTCCAGCACCATGCATCGGGTACACTACCCGGTCACCAATCTGCAGCAAACATTCACCCCCTATTGACATCTCTACACGTAAAATTATACCAAAAATTTCGTCAATAAAAAAGAATGAATTTTATCATATAAAAAAAAATATGTCAAGAAACGACACAGGGGCAATTCCCTGTCGCACATCACCGTAACTAAAACTTTGTATTGCTATTAACAATAGCGAAAAAAAGCAATAAAAGTTTCTATACGTTACGGTTCCTAATTGCTCCAGGCAACCGCCCCTGTGTCTTTTATCCGTATATATTTGCTATCTTGGCATAGCACTTGATAATGCTTCCGTTATATTTGATACTCCATAAAGTGTCATATCAGTAAACTTTTTATCAGCCAAAAGCTGCTCATAATTTTTCTGAGGCAATACGATACTCTTGAAGCCAAGGCGTTTTGCCTCCCGAACCCTGTTTTCGGCCTGACTTACAGCTCGAATTTCCCCAGAGAGCCCCACCTCACCAAAGGCCACTGTGGCTGGGCGAAGGGGTCTGCTGGCGAAGCTGGAGGCCATGGCAACACAAATCCCTAAATCCGCTGCTGGCTCATCGATGCGTATTCCCCCCGCAGCCTTTACAAATACATCACATGCCCCCATGGCAAGATGAACCTTCTTTTCAAGGACCGCCAACAAAAGCTGCAGTCTTTTTAGATCCACTGAATCGGAAATTCTCTTAGGTGGCACATAGGGTGTCTTGGCCACCAGGGCCTGAATCTCCACCAACAAAGGTCGTGATCCCTCCACCGTTGGCACGATTACGCTGCCATTATCATCCTGACGCTCAGACAAAAACAGCTTCGAGGCATCGGAAACATCCACAAGGCCCACATCACGCATTTCAAATACACCAATTTCATTGGTACTGCCGAAACGGTTTTTTATGGCCCGCAGCATACGGTATTCGGCATTATTGCCACCTTCGAAATAAAGCACCGTATCCACAATGTGCTCCAGAACCCTTGGCCCAGCCAAGGTCCCATCCTTGGTCACATGTCCCACGATAAAGGCTGCAATACCATTTGTTTTTGCTACACGCAGGATTTCCACAGCACACTCCCGCACCTGGCTGACACTACCCGGAGCACTTTGAATATCCGGGCGGAATACGGTCTGAATAGAGTCAATAACCAATATATCTGGTTTAAGATCAAGAATATGCTTTTCTATAACCTCAAGATTTGTCTCGCTTACCACCATCAAGGTCTCCGAAACCGCATCAATACGGTCGGCACGCATGCGAACCTGCTGTACGCTTTCCTCGCCGGTTACATACAGCACCTTTCGGCCATCTCTGGCCTCATTGGCACATACTCTAAGCGTAAGACTTGACTTACCTATACCAGGATCGCCCACAATCAGCACCATGGAGCCCGGTATCAAGCCGCCTCCCAGCACCCTGTCCAGCTCAGCAGAACCAGTGGTGATGCGGGGCATTTTTTCCAGCACCACATCGCTGATGGGACAAGGCTTGCTCTGATTGGAAAGGCCCAAATTCAGCCCTCTCTGTTTTGTATTATCAGGCTTTATTACCTCTTCCACCAATGTATTCCATTGACCGCAACCAGGACACTTTCCCAGCCATTTAGGAGTATCATAGCCGCACTCCTGACAAACAAACATGGTCTTTGATTTTGCCATTACCGCTGCTTCCCTTTCCCGATAAACGGCTTAGCCAACAGCCTAAGAAGTGACCTGAACAACCATACCACCGCTATGCCAAAGCTAAGCAAAAAATTAACAATACCCTTTAGAATGCCCCCTTCTGTGGGAGCCAATTTGTTTCTTCCCATAAGCTTATCACGAAGTCATTTAACGGGAAAATTCCGCCAGGGTTATAAACAACGTCTTTAGCATATTTACCCTGTCCTTAGTCTCCATACCATCATAGGCACAGTTTGCCGCCTGAATAACCAGAGCTCCCTCCCGGGAATTAATCATCTGATGTTGAATGAGATAACGTACCATGCCCTTTATTTCTATAAATTCTGTATCAGCGTCAATTTTGCTGACCATATCCTCATAAATAATATTCTGCAAAGGTACCCGCACAATTCGGATAAAGCCACCAAGACCACGACGGGATTCGACGGCAAAGCCCTTATCATGGGTAAAGCGGGTATTCAGAACATAACTGATCTGAGATGGCGCACAGGATATTTCGTCTGCTATATCGGTACGCCTCAGTTCCACCTGACCATTCTGCTGTTCAGCCAGCCGACGCAGGATATATTCTTCAATCAAATCTGCAATATTGCTCATAAGCTCACCTTCTTATACAATTAATTGATTAATTGACTATTTGACTTTATTATAACGCAATATTTCATATTTTGCCATAAGCAAAATTACCTCTGTCAAAGCAAAAAAGGATGCCGCATCTGCGACATCCTAATCAAAACATATCCTATATTACTGCTGATTATTAAGCTGACCCTTGGCCTCCTGAACAGCCTGCAGGGCACTGCCCACAGTCTCCAGTACATGGTCAAAAATCTGGTTGGCATAATCATCAGCACTGGTTCTGAGCTGAGTAGCATACTGCTCAGTTTCATCCTTCATCTGCTGAGCGGCAGCCATAGTCTGATCCATAATAGCCTTTTCCTGTTCCTTGGCTCTCACAACAATCTCATTCTCGTCAACTGCCTTCTGGGCATAAGCATTAGCACGCTCAATGGTCTGCTCAGCCTCACGCTTCGCACCATCTACCAAACGCTCTGCTTCCATCTGAGCTGCACTGATAATCTCATCACGACGATTGACAATATCTCCTGCCTCCTGAATCTGCCGAGGAAGCTCACTCCTCAAAACATCCATCAGGCGAAACAGCTCTACGTCATCTATCATAACTTTATCCAAAAAAGGAACTCGATTGGAAGAAGCAACCAAATTCTCAATTTCTTCTAAGATCTTATCTATTTCCATTTCCATGAGCCCAAACCCACTTTCTTAATTATAATCTACCTTATTAGGATATCATTTATTGTTAAAATGTTCAATAGCTATTAAGACCGATTCTGGTACTAACGTGCTAATATCGCCACCGAATTTGTGCATTTCCCTTATCACTGAAGAACTTACATAAGACAATTTGGGCTTTGTTAACAGGAAAAATGTATCCAGCTCAGGGTGCATACTCTTTATAATCTGTGCCTGTCCCTGCTCATACTCAAAATCAGTAACGGAACGAAGGCCACGGACAATAACCTGGATATCATTCTCAATCATATAATCCGCCAAAAGCCCATCAAAGGAAACCACTTCCACGTTTCCTATATCCGCTACTGCTTCCTTCAAGGCTTTCACCCTGGCTTCCACTGGCAGAAATGACTGCTTTCTGATATTGTTAAATACCCCTACCACCAGCCGGTCAAATATTTTGGCAGCTCTTTTTATTATATCGAGATGACCATTGGTAACTGGGTCAAAGCTTCCTGGAAAAATTGCTGAACTCATTTGTCCGCACCTGCCTTCTTGTACTCGAAAATATAAATCTGGGTTGTTTTGCCATATTTCTGATTTCTCAAAATTCTCATGTGGGGAAGCTCCGGAATATCATTCTCATCTCCACCCATCTCGGCAATAATCAAAGCATCATCTGCCAGAATATCACTGGAATCCAGCCATAAAAGAGCCCTCTCCCAAAGCCCTAAATGATATGGCGGATCACAAAATACCACATCGAACTCCTTTCCCTGAGTGGAAAGACGTTGCATTATGGCAAATACATCACCTTTATAAATCTCTGTTCTGTCCGCCAAATGTGTATGCTCTGCATTGTATTTCAAAATATCTGCTGTAGCCTTATCGACCAGGCAGGCATGCTCCGCCCCACGGCTAAGTGCCTCCAGCCCCAAGCCTCCGGTACCGGCAAATATATCAAGTATTCTCTTGCCTACGACCTCGCGCCCCAAAATACTGAATAGTGACTCCTTTACCCTGTCAGATGTTGGGCGGGTATTCATTCCTTTGGGTGTTTTTAAATTGCAGCCCCGGGCCGAGCCAGTAATTATACGCATATATAAACCTCATTACATTATTTTTTCCTTCATAATTCTAACACAAAATACTGCCACAAAAAAATATTAAAATTTTCATGTTATTTCCATAGTCTTCCATGGTTTTTCCATATTTCTTTAGTATTATATGACCATAGCAAATCGCTATACAACCCATTTTTTCATATTCCATCCCTCGAAAAGGAAGCCATTGCCCGTGGCTTCCTTTTCTTTTGCTTTTAAAGGGTACATTTTACACAGATAGGGTATAATATAGCAAGAATCTTTATCCGATGCTAACGGGTGCTAAGACTCCCTCCTCTAAGGTGGAGTTAAGCACCCGTAAAGCCCTGGGTAAAATTCAACTAAATTCAGGTGGAGTTTAAAACTCCAGCTGAATAAGTTATCATTTTATTGTATAACAGAGGCTAATATGAAAAGATACATTCCTATATTTTTAATAATAATATGTTTTTTGCTTGGCTCGGGCTTCCTCATGTCCCAAAAGCAACAGGGAGAAATAATAGATCAGATGCCAGCAACCACCAAGAAGATATTGCTGGTACCTCTGGACAGCCGCCCACCATGTGGACAGCTGGTGGCAGACAACGGCCGCACCGCCGGCATTGAAATTATCCTCCCCCCAAGTGAAACCATGGACTTTTACACCCTGCCGGGAGATACCTCAAAAATGCGGAAGTGGCTTTACGACGAAATAAAGAACTGCGACGAAGCCATTATTTCCATCGACCAGCTCCTTTATGGAGGGCTTATAGCATCCAGAAATAAGACCATAAAGGATGAGGATATCACTGCTCTGGCAGAATATCTGAAAAAGCTGCATGGAGATAACCCTAACATAAAAATACATGCCTTTTCCATTCTCCCTCGCATGAACCCTCCTGATTTTGTGGAAAAATATCAGGACCGCAAAAAGCTAATGGAATGGTCTCGTCTGGTTCACAAATACGATGATAATCCCCTGTCTGAAACTGCTGAGAAAATTCAAGTACTGGAGCGAGAAATTCCATCAGAGCAAATAAAAGCATATATTGAAATATACAACAGAAATCTACGTCTTAACTGCCTGCTGGCAAATCTTGTAGCTGACGGAACGCTGGAGGATCTGAGCTTTGGGCAGGATGACGGCGAAGTCTACAGCCTGCCAAATCTGAAACTAAAGGAATTTATGCATTATCTCCACAAGAATCAGATTGCTAAAGACAAGCTGGCCATTGTGCACGGTGCCGACGAGGTGGCCCTGTCCATACTGACCAACATTATATCAAGGTCAAACAGCTTCAAGGTATATGTGGATTACAGCAGCGAAAAAGCCGCCATTAAGGTTATGCCATACATGGCTATCTGCAATCAGGATACAGCCAACGAACGCTTGAATTTCCATCATGATATTATTGTAAGCACCCCTGAAGAAGCAGATTATATTCTCTTTATAAGTGCCACAGATGAAGAAACTATGGATAGGCGGCGCTACAACGCAGAAAAGCTGTTAGACTATCAGCAAAGGGGAAAGCCAGTGGCACTGGTGGATTTAAGCAAAAGCTTCATAGCCCAGGAGGCACTGTTGCCTATCCTCCTAAAGGAAAATTTTCCTGTAAACTCCCTAATAGCCTACGCTGGCTGGAACACTGCCAGCAACTCCATAGGCACAGCCGTATCCCAGGCAGAAATATATCTTACTGCGCTTAATCAAGGCTTGGAACAAGATAGAGTAGTATACAGCAACCTAAACAATCTTAACAATCGAATTTGCGAAGACTATTATTATTTGAAGGATGTAATTGATCTGGTGAACATCAACCTTAAGAAAAAGGGGTACAGCAACGTATACGATCTGGATTTGGAGCACAATTATAAATGGGCAGTGGATATGATGGAAGCCGCCATGAATCAACGGCTTGTTCAATATAAGACTTCAGATGCTTTCACCAAATCTTTTTGGTTACAAAACACCGAGTATGCTGTAACTGATATGCAGATAAGCTCATACTTCCCTTGGCCAAGGACCTTCGAAATAAATCTAAAAACTTCCCCAACTCTTCGTAAAAAATAGGTAAATTATTCTTGACAATACCCTTTCTTTCACTTATACTAATTATCGTTGTGAAAACAGCATAGGGGTATCGCCAAGTTGGTAAGGCACTGGATTCTGAATCCAGCATTCGTAGGTTCGAGTCCTGCTACCCCTGCCATATAAAAAACTTAAGGGTTCTGCTAATGCAGAACCCTTTTTTACTATGTTTAAAATCTGTATTCTTTTGAATTTCTATAAGTTCTTCGGCTGCACAAACAATGCTTTAATGGTGATATTGACCTTTTTCACTGCCATACCTGTCAACCGCTCCACTTCCTTTTTTATCTCCAACTGCATCTGCTGAACCAAAGTAGGTATGTGCTTGCCAAAGGATATAATAACTGAACAATCAAGCTCTATGCCTTGAGATTCATACCCTACTGCACCATCCC
Source organism: Anaerovibrio lipolyticus DSM 3074 (assembly GCF_900141865.1). GTDB lineage: Bacteria > Bacillota > Negativicutes > Selenomonadales > Selenomonadaceae > Anaerovibrio > Anaerovibrio lipolyticus. The sequence continues at coordinate 125,425 of NZ_FQYW01000006.1, forward strand.
CCCGATACACATGACGCACCTCTGCATCAGCCACCTTGGTAACATTTCCGCTATCTGTGAGAATACGACGCACGATGGCCTCAATACAGGAATCATCAATAATCAGCTTGCCATAGTAGCTGAATACCGGGCGGACAATGGATTTTTCTCCCAGCAGGTGGCGCTGACGGCGCTTCTGTTCATCCTCTCTTTTTACCATGGACTTCAAAGAATCCACTAAATACCCGGAAAAATGGGGCTTCAGTTCAATGGTAGGCACCGGGATGACGTGCTTGCCCTGCTCCAGACGATGCTTTCTGGCCTTATCCATCTCTCCCTGGGTAGCAATATCCTCAATGTGAACGAACTTGGATATTTCAGGCAAATTAAGGGCCTTGGCAATCTTAATAACCATATTTTCCGATGTTCCCAAAATAAGAATCCGCTTTGGCTGAGTTTCCTCAATGGCCCTGCTTACTTCCTTGGCATGGCCTGGCAACACAAAAATAGCTCTTTTAACAGCCAGCACCTTATTCTGCTCCTTTTTGGCAGAGCTGCCGGCAATTATTTTGCCATCCTTAATGAAAAGGCCATCATCAATAATGGCATCAGCCTGATTATTGTGGGCTACCAAAAGAGCTCTATGACTTTTTCCTGTCCCGCTGGGACCAACAAATGCAATAACGTCCATGTAACCACCTCTATTTAACGGCTTGCTCACATTCCCGGCTCGCGATATATCTCCGCCGCATAGCTGTCCTCAATAACAAACTCGCCTAACCTTTCAGGCAAGCGGCCCGGAATACCATGAAAATCAGAGCCACCAGTAATCATAAGATTGTATTTATTGGCCATATCCATATAACGCTGAGTATCCTCAGGACTATGCTTTGGATAAATGGCTTCTACCCCTTCAATGCCTTTCTTCAGCAGCTCCTCCACCAGCTCATCATCGTGAATCAGTCTTGGATGAGCCAACACGGGAATTCCACCGCTTTGTTTTATTAAGTCAATAATCTCCTCAGGCTCCAACAGAAAATGCGAAACGTAAGCAGGACACCCCTTGCCCAACACCTTGTCAAAGCACTCCTTCACCGAGCCGAAGGCTCCCTTCTTCATCAGTGCCTGTGCGATATGGGAACGACTTATGGAGGTGCTGTCACCGGCGATTTCCAAAACATCCGTCTCGGAAATATCATAATCCAGCTCCTGTAATTTCTGCACTATACTGGAAAAGCGCAGCCATCTGGCCTCCACCACATCATTAAGCCTGTCAGCCAGCACCTTGTCATAAATATCAATATTATACCCAAGAATGTGAATTTCATGTATCTCATGATGAGCACTGAATTCAATACCCGGAATAATCTTGATGCCCTTGGCAGGATACAGCCCTGCCTCATACAGCTGGCGAATGCCGTCAACTGTATCATGGTCAGTAATTGCAATATAATTAAGGCCAGCAGCCTTAGCTGCATCAACCAGCTCCTCAGGAGTCAAACGACCATCAGAACTGGTAGTATGCATGTGTAAATCACTAGACATGATTTTTCTCCCCATAACATACCTTAGCATAATATATTCGTATAAAAGGACTAAATATCCTGCTAAAATACTTATTCTTTAATCAGAATCCGCTCAACGCCCACTGGCTTATTGCTAGCATCATCAATTTCCACCACAATGGCCGAATACACAGCCGGTCCATCTGCCAAATCAAATCTTGCCGGCATACAGGTAGTAAACTTCTTGATGATAATATCGGATTTTACTCCCAATACGGAATTCCATGGTCCCACCATGCCCAAATCGGTAATATAGGCCGTACCCTCTGGCAGAATCCGCTCATCAGCGGTCTGAATATGGGTATGGGTTCCCACCACCACCTGTACACGACCATCGAGATAAAAGCCCATGGCCATCTTTTCCGAAGTAGTCTCTGCATGGAAATCCAAAATCTTTATATCCGCTTTATCCCCAATCTCGGAGAGCACGTCCTCAATTTTCTGGAACGGGCAGTCCATCTCTGGCATAAAAGCACGTCCGGACATATTAATCACTGCCAGATTTTTTGCTTTAAACGGATACAGACACCAGCCCTTGCCAGGAGCCCCCTCAGGATAATTGGCAGGGCGAACAAGATAAGGATCAGTATCTATAACCTCATATACCTCTCGCTTATCCCAAATATGATTGCCCGAGGTAACAATATCTGCTCCGCCGGCATAAAGCTCATCAAGGGATTTACGGCTTACCCCTTTTCCGGCAGCAGAATTTTCACCATTTACAATAACCACATCTATATTATTTTTTTCGCGAAGCTCCTTGGTGTACTTCTTGAAAGCCTTACGGCCCGGACGTCCCACCACGTCACCAACAATTAAAATCTTCACAGACAATACCTCATTTATATTAAATCATTGTCATAAACCATGACCCTGCCCTCTTCACGGACTCCCACCATGGACTCAGGAATCTTGTTCTCCTTTAGAAATCTGATGCGATGGTCTATCATTTCCGACTGCATGTAGATCAAATCCTCATCAGGATTTCTCACCTCATCGGTTATGATAATATCAGCAAATTTTTCCTTTAGCAAGCTAACAATCAGACCAACCTCTCCTCTGGAAAGACTGGCAATATCTCTATATATTTGCAGAGAAAAATTCTCGTATGTAAATCCCAATTTTCCACCACTGGTATGCTCAATATTATGATAAAGCATAAGGCTGTCCTCAATAAGTCGTTCAGCCTCTTCAAATTTTTCTTTCTCAGGAGCCTCCCTGACGGAAATCTCCATAATAACAGCCTTCTCCTTGGAGTCCAGGCGAATCTTGGAAAATTCAGGGAAACAGATAAGAAGCCCTGCCACCAGCTGTACGCTGTCCATGCTCACTTCACTCTCAGTGCCGTTAGAATAATCCATATTTCCCGCCTCCTTTGCAAAACAGTATAAAAAAACTCCAAAGAGCCGGCTAATGCCGGCTCAATTATTTCTACTTACAATACTCTTATATTATACCATATTTCCCCAGAGCTTTATGTATTTTTTACATCATTTAACTTTTTGTCTGGATAAATATTGGTCCCCTTAATGGATGCGTCCAATGCCAATCCCTTTTTGGTTATCTGGTAAACCCATAATCCATCATCTATAACAGTGGCACCTTCCAGTGAGGCACCATCTTCGCCGTCATTAGCAGATGCTTCTGCAGAACCGCCAACCTTCCAGTCATCCTTGGTAAAGGAGTTCCAGGCTTGCTCATTGGCAATGACAAATACCAGATCATATTCCTTTACGCCAAGTCCTATGCCAACCCCAGCTTCACTCATCCGCATATATACCCGTTCTCCGGTATTATTGTTGATGGCCACCCCTCGTCCGTGAGCACTTCCGAAAAGTCCCAGCTTCATACCCGTATTACTAAGAGTGGCATAGGCGTAAGATTCGCCAATAACCCGCTGGGCCGATGGAACCTTTTCATATAGGCGTTCCAAGGCTTTTTTTGACAGCTCATCAATTTCAGCCCGTTCTTTTTGAGCCTTTTCAAGCTGTTTGCGTTCCTTTTCAGCTTTTTTATCAAGTTCCTTTTGTTCTTTTGACGTGTTGGTCGTTACCGTTTCTGTACCATTATCATTATTGGCCGCATATACGGGCATAGGCAACACTACACAGAGCAAAAATACCAGAGACATCGTCATAAAAACCTTTAAGTAACGCATATAATCCTCCCTATCCTTGCATATACTATTGCTATTTTACCAAAACCTTGCATTTTATTTCATGCCTGCCTGTTTATCCTGCTCCGCACTTCGGATTTCCTCTTTCATGTCCTTTGCCAGGTTAAATTCATGAAAATGCTTATCATCAGGCAACATCATGGTAAATTTGTCCGTTTTATCAAAATGTACAGTGCCCTTATTCAATGACAGCTCCAGAATATGTCCTCCCTGTTTTTTATCATCGGAAATGAAATGGAAATGCCATCCAGGTGTATTAAGGCCGCCCATATAGTTTGGACAATACAGACCAACCAAAGTCCCCTTGATATTCTTGGCCGTAAATTCTGTCTGCTTTCCCTTTAGCGCTTCCAATAATGTTGGATAAGGTTGCTGGCTGCCATACTCACTACGAAACAGTATGGAAGAAAATTCAGCATGCATTTTCACCATGTAGAAGCTATTTTCACCGTATTCCTTTACGGCCTTATTCAAGGCATTTTCAAAGGCAGTTTTATCTGCAACATTGGTTAAATCTAAGGCTACATCGTCATCAAACATCGTCACAGTAGCGTATGGCACTACCACCTTATCATCAGCCACAACGACTCTGCCATCCCCCAAAGCCTGATAAACGGTTCCATCCAATACAATCATTTCACCATTTACCCCTTCAAAGGTTCCGATACCAGTATCCCCGACGGCTCTTATGTCCTTTACTTTAATTGTGCCCCCTAAATAGCCCTGGGCCAAGGATTGCAGGAGAGCTACCTGATTAATGCTTTCCCGCTCCACAATTGACGGAGTGGCATTTACCACACTTCCAGTTAAAAGACCGGCTAACAAGGTAACTGCTATCTTTTTCTTTATACTCATAATACTCAACCTCCACAATACAGATATTAACTTTTGTTAATTTCGCCATTAGCCGTAAACATTCCTCTATTTTGATTATTTATTTTGCTTATAACGCCTATATAATCGTTCCTTGGCTTCGGCTATGGAAATAGTTTCGCTTCCTTCTATTCTGTACTGCTCCGCCGTCATAACTTTTTTCCTTAAAACGATTATCTCATGCTGTCTTTCGGAGTTAGTAGTATCATTATCTTCTTCCATAGGCATAAAATGTGTCATGTTCACCCCTCCAGATTATAAAAGCAACGAAATGTAATTTAGCTTACCCTTTTATATTGACATACGAAATGCAAAAAAGGGTTACCACAATCAACTAGTGTAGTCCCCCTTATGATTTACATTAATTAAGAAACCGCTCCCATTGCCTTTTTAAAATCGTCTACAGTCATACCAATTTCATCGGCTGCTTCTTTCTCTGTAATTATTCCTTTTTTAAGCAATGAAACAACAGATTTCAATTTGCCTTTTTCCTCGCCTCTTGCTTCACCACGCGCTTCTCTTTTAGCACCATATTCTTCCATAATTTCACACACCTCAGTCACCCCCTCATTGGTTTCTTTTAAAAATCTCATTCTACTAGCAAGTATAGATGATTTCATTTCACTTGCTTTTCGACATTTGAAATCGCTTAACATCTTTCCTAATTCAGAGTTTATATCGTCATATTCACCATTAACATAAATAATATGGGCTCCGTCATCAAATTTGGTATCCGTTTCTTCTATCGTTCTATTAATATGGTACAACGGTTTTTTGTATTTCAATACATCTTTAGATGTTATGAAGATAACATATGTTTCTGGCAAATCTGACCAATCGGCTCCCTTGCTTAAACAACGATAGTCCATCATACCACTGTTATAACGGGCCCTTCTTGGTACAGATCCATCATTAGCGTTTTGAATTTCAAAATCATATTCGCGACCTTTACTATCAGTTGCAAATACATCGAACCGTACGCCTCTGGCATAAAGATTAGGAATGGTATGCTGAGTTTCAATTCGATTGATAACCAAGTCATTCCTCTTCATGATAACATTTAAAACATAAGTCATACCCTCAATGTTATCTGCCATAAAGCAGTTGAAGAAGGTATCATCCATAAGACAAAACTTCTGAACCGCTTCCAACAGCTCCTGTCTCTCCTCTTCATCCATAACAATCCCACCGCTTTCTGTAATTTTATCATAAATATCTGTTGTCTTCTATAATAGAAGATCCCCTAAAATAACGATCATTTGTTTTGTAACTTCATTGTAGCAAATATATGTTCTTTTTGCAATAGAAATATGGCTGTTGCTCTGATAAAATGCAACAGCCATTAATGAACGCAATAAGTTCCAGTTTGCTATCAACAAGTAGTATACCTAAAAAGCTCTTCTTACGCCTTTAAATAAAGACTCTCCAATTCTTCCTTATATAAAACCTGGGTAGATACTCTTTCCTGAACATCTGGATTAAAACAATCTCCAGAGTGAGAATAGCTATTTTTTTCAATAATTGAGTACCCCATTGGAAGAAATCTTTTAGCATAATCTTCCTTATACACTGGCATCCCTGAGTTATGCTTGTTTGAGCGTTTATAATTGATAGGTGTATCAAAATCTGTAAGTATGAGAAAACCGCCTGCTTTTAAAACACGATTTACTTCTAACACAGTATCTGAAATCATCTCTCTTGGAGTCACATACATCAAAAAGCCAACCATAACAACATCAAACTCTGAATCATTGTATGGCAGTCTATTAGATATACCTTGGGCAAGATGAACTTTTTTATTAACATTTTTCCATCTAGCATTGCCATATTCAATTGCCTTATCTGACGGATCAATTCCCCAACATTCTACTCCTAACTGCTTTGATAAAAAATTTAAATTGTAACCATAATTACATCCAACTTCCAAAATACTCTTAATAGTTCCCGGATATGATGTTATGTATTTTCTTATAAAATCATTCGCAAGATAGGCATTTTTAGAAGCTTCGTTTACATCAGTGATAGCATTTTTATTTCTCTCAAAATATTTATTTGCTTCCTCTATAACTTTCTCTTCTGTATTCATTAAAATACCTCCCCAAAGATGCTTGCTACAATATTTAGGTTTTTGACACTTAATGTAGCATTATCGTATTAAGTGTATACAAATATTAACATAATTTATCTATTTACGCTACAATTTGTATAAATATTATCTCACAGTAAACATATATTATTTTTGAGGTGATATTTTAATGAAAAGCTCCTTATTATCGCAACGCATCAAAGAATTACGTAAGGTCTATAACTATACACAAGATTATGTAGCTGAAATCCTTGGTATCACGAGGCAAACATATTCCCATTATGAAACAGGAAGACGAACTCCCTCAGCCGATACCATTTTTAAGCTTGCAGCCTTGTATAATATATCAGTAGATGATTTGCTACGTTTATCTGTTGTTTTAGATAAGGATGTCTTCTATGAGGCGCCTATTCCCACTCAAAGTAGTGATAATTTAGCTTCTTACCTTAGTTTTTTTAATGACCCTAAAAACCAAAAAAAATATCTGCACCACTCTAATCTAGAAAAAGAGCTATTGTACTATTTCCATATAATTTCCGAAAAAGATAAACGCGAACTAATTGAGATTGCCAAAATCAAAACAAAAAACAATAACCAGTAAGCATCAACAGAGATGGTACTGGACCTTATTATATTCTACTTATTTTTCTGCTTCTGGTCCAAACATTGCTATTTTAATATTTAAGCTTTACTGTTCATATTCAATCTTTCTATATAATTTATGTTAAAATTACAGAAAGTAATGTTATAGTTATTATTGAGCTGAAGAGACAATAGTTAACGTGGTGATACATTCCATGCACTGTCATTTTATGAAACTTAAAGATGATGCCAAGAATATCAACTATGAGAAACTGCAGCACATAATCGATTTAAGGAAAAAGGTTATGCTGGCAGAACAGGAACGACTACGCGGAGATAAAACTCTATCTATTGCTGAAGCCAAAGAAAGATTACTAAGACGACTAAAATAAAACGAGGAGGGATAAATATGATTGAAACTCCTAAAATCAGCGAGATTCTTTTTGAAGAATTTATGGAACCTTATGGAATTACAGCTTATAGACTTGCCAAGGATATACATGTCCCTATCAGCAGAATACAGGATATACTTCACGACAGGAGGAAAATCACAGCTGATACTTCACTGCGTTTAGGAAAATACTTTGGAGTGTCTGACAGATATTTTCTGGATATGCAAACCGATATTGATATACGAAATGCCAAATTCTCTATTGAATCAGATTTGAACGATATCGTCGCCATGGAATTATAAGAGCAACAAAAAACCGGTTCTGGTACATCATTAACTGATATACTGAACCGGTTTTAAAGTTCAATTTTTAAATTATTTTGCGTAATCTACTACGCGGGTTTCGCGGATGATGGTTGCCTTGATCTGGCCTGGATATTCCAGCTCAGCCTCAATCTTCTTAACGATATCATGAGCAAGTGCAACTGCTTCCACATCATCAACCTTATCCGGCTTAACCATTACGCGGATTTCGCGGCCAGCCTGAATGGCGAAGCAACGCTCAACACCATTGAAGGACTCGGCGATTTCCTCGAGACGGGTAAGACGCTTCAGATAAGTTTCAAGGCTTTCACGGCGGGCACCAGGACGGGCAGCAGATACAGCATCCGCTGCTGCCACCAAAACTGCCTCAACAGTCATAGGCTCCTCGTCGCCATGATGAGCGGCGATGGCATTAATAACATTCTTGGACTCTCTGTACTTCTTGGCAATATCAGCACCAATAGTAACATGAGTACCCTCAACCTCATTGTCGATAGACTTACCAATATCATGGATAAGACCTGCACGCTTTGCCAACATAACATCTACGCCCAGCTCTGCGGCCATCATACCAGCCAAGTGAGAAACCTCAACAGAGTGATTCAGTACATTCTGACCATAGCTTGTACGATATCTCAGACGACCCAGCAGCTTAATCATCTCTGGATGCAGGCCATGAACACCGGTATCAAAGGTTGCCTGCTCGCCGGCTTCCTTAATACGCTGCTCCACCTCACGGCGGGCCTTGTCAACCATTTCCTCAATTCTTGCCGGATGGATACGGCCATCGGTAATGAGCTTTTCCAGTGCGATACGTGCCACCTCACGGCGAACTGGATCAAAACCGGAAAGGATAACCGCCTCTGGGGTATCATCAATAATTAGGTCAATACCAGTCATGGTTTCAAGAGCGCGAATGTTACGGCCCTCGCGACCGATGATACGGCCCTTCATTTCGTCATTTGGCAGGGCTACAACAGAAACTGTAGTCTCTGCAACATGATCAGCAGCACAACGCTGAATTGCCAAAGAAATAATATTTCTTGCCTTCTTTTCAGCCTCGTCCTTAGTCTGCTGCTCATATTCCTTAATCATAATGGCCTTTTCATGCTTCAGCTCTTCCTCTACCTCTGCCAACAGCATGTTCTTGGCCTCTTCAGGAGAAAGACCGGAAATACGCTCCAGCTCTTCCTTCTGTTTTTCATGCAGCTCCGTAATCTCAGCCTGGCTCTTTTCCAGCTTGGCCTCCCGAGAAGCAAGGTTCTCCTCCTTCTTCTCCAGGGCATCAATCTTGCGGTCAAGATTTTCTTCCTTCTGAACTATACGGCGCTCATGGCGCTGAATCTCGGAGCGACGCTCACGAGTATCCTTATCAAGCTCCTGACGCAGACGATGGACATCCTCCTTCGCCTCCAGCAGCTTCATTTTCTTTGCTGCTTCACCTTTTTCCTCAGCATCACGAACGATACGCTTTGCTTCTTCCTCAGCAGAACCAATCTGCTGCTCGGCTGCCTGCTTACGCATCATATATCCGCCAAAGCCGCCCAATACCAGGGCAACAACAGCTGCTCCAACTATTTCAATGATAATAACACACCTCCCTACTAATTTTTAAGCCTCTCTAAGCATTAATTATCATTATTTTTGACTGGAATGGTTTACCCAGCCATACCATTTTATTTTACTGAAATATGCAAATAGTGTCAAGGAAGGCAGGGGCTAAAGCATCACTAATTTAGCCTATTATTTGCGCCATTCGGCAGTATCAAACAATAAGGTTACAGGGCCATCATTTTCGGAAGAAACCTTCATCATGGCACCGAATTCACCATGCTCCACCCTAAATCCTTTTTCCCGGCAAATAGACATGAATTTCTCATAAAGAGGTATGGCTATATCAGGCTTGCCTGCTCCTGAAAAGCTGGGACGGCGCTTTTTCACATCAGCAAACAAGGTAAACTGGGACACCACCAGCAAGCTTCCCCCTACTGCCTCCAAATTAAGGTTCATCTTGTCCTCTTCATCAGGAAAAATACGGCAGTTGCAGATTTTCTCCGCCATAGTAGCCGCATCCTCCTCTGTATCATCCGGTCCAACCCCCAGCAATACCAAAAAGCCCTTATCTATAGCTCCATGAATTTTACCATCAATTTCCACGGAAGCAGAATTAACACGGGTAACAACAGCTCTCATTTTTTCCTCCTGCTTACTGACAATAATAAAGAGGAGCAAAATACTCCTCTTAAAAGTACATAATACAATTATAGTGAATAATATGGGACAAGAACAAGTAGATAGCGCAGTTAAGTTTCGGGGCGTTAAGAAACTATTTTTTGCATTCTTACACATTGAGAAAACATCCATTGTTTGAGCGAAGCGAGTTTGGATTTTTCTCAATGACTAATTAAAAGCAAAACAATAGTTTTAGCAACGAAACTGTGCGATAGATACTTGTCCTTGTCCCTGATAGTTTCGTTTTATTTTCCAGCCTTCATACGATTCATGGCACTAAAGAGAGCCATAATGGACGCCGTGATAATATCTGTATCCATGCCAGCACCCCATGTAATCTTACCATCGGTGCCCGTGATACCGATATAGGCCATGGCCCGGGAATTTGCACCGATTTCCAAAGCATGCTCACTGTATGTCAGGTCTGTGTATTTAATATCGGTATTCTCCTGAATAGCGTTAGACACAGCATCCAGACGGCCGTTACCGCGGGCATTGAAGGTTACCATCTTACCGTCGATTTCCAGATCAACAACGCCACAGCGGCTGCCATCCACATCCTTTCTCAATGTGAAGTCAATTAACTTATATGGAGTCTCCACATTTACATAATTATCATGGAAAATCTGATAGATTTCATCCGGCATAAGCTCCTTATGCTTGTGGTCAGATACACTCTTTACGCAATAACCAAAATCCTCACGCATCTTCTTAGGCATGGTAATGCCGTATTTCTGCTCCATAATAAAGGCCACGCCGCCCTTGCCGGACTGGCTATTGATACGGATAACATCCCCATCATATTCACGGCCCACATCGTGTGGATCAATAGGAAGATATGGTGTAGTCCAGTGGTCAGGATCCTTTTCATCACGCCACTTCATTCCCTTGGCAATAGCATCCTGATGGGAGCCGGAGAAAGCAGCAAATACCAGAGCCCCGGCATAAGGCTGACGAGGTGGCACCTGCATACGGGTTACCTTTTCATAAAGATCAACCAGCTTTGGCATATCAGTAAAATCCAGCTCAGGATCAACGCCTAAAACAAACATATTCATGGCAAGGGTTACAATATCCACGTTACCAGTACGCTCGCCATTTCCAAAGAGAGTCCCCTCAACGCGGTCAGCACCAGCAAGCAGCCCCAACTCTGTATCTGCTACACCACAGCCTCTGTCATTGTGCGGATGAAGTGAAAGCTCCACTGCATCACGATATTTAAGGTTCTGGGAAATATATGCCACCTGCATGGCATATACATGGGGCATGGACATTTCCACAGTTACGGGAATATTAATAATGGCCTTGTGATCAGGAGTTGGCTGCCATACATCCAATACCGCATTACAAACCTCCAAAGCGTACTCTGGCTCAGTGCCAGTAAAGCTCTCTGGGGAATACTCGAAGCGATAATCTGCCCCAGCCTCTTCCGTCAGTTTCTTTAACAGCTTGGCGCCATCCACTGCAATCTGCTTGATTTCTTCCTTGGACATTCTGAAAACCTGCTGACGCTGGGCCACAGATGTGGAATTGTACACATGAACAATGGCGTTCTTTACACCCTCCAAAGCCTCAAAGGTTTTCTTTATAATATGCTCACGGGCCTGGGTCAGCACCTGAACCGTTACATCATCAGGAATAAGATTATCCTCTACCAATTTACGCAGGAAGGTGTACTCCGTCTCGGAAGCAGCAGGGAAGCCAACTTCGATTTCCTTAAAGCCTACCTCCACCAGCATCTTAAAGAACTCTATCTTTTCATCCAAACTCATAGGAATAATAAGGGCCTGATTGCCATCTCGAAGATCCACAGAACACCATTTAGGTGCCTTTTCCGGATGCTCCTTGTACATCCAGCTCATATCTGGCTTTGGTGGCATATAATACCCCTTGGAATATTTTGTAAAATTCTTCATCATATTCTCCCCCTATGTTGTATTGCCTTCCCCTATGGGAAAGGTGGCACGCGAAGCGTGACGGATGAGGCCAGCTTGCAATAAAAAAGCCCTTCATCTCCAAAGAGACGAAAGGCTGTCTTTCGTGGTACCACTCAATTTCGTGCCAAAGCACGCACTCAACGGATACGGTCAAACACCATGACTTCATATCCCCCTGATATAACGGTCAGACCCGGCGTCACCTACTATCACCTGCAAGATGAATTCAGCTGGCTGTTCAAAGGCCAGTTCACAAAAGCTCACCTGCTGTCTCACACCTCCCGACAGCTCTCTGAAAGGCTCCCTCATGCTAGTATTCCTCATCAACACATTCTTATATTTACTTACCCGTTAAATATATCACAGCTCTAAGTGTTTTTCAAGAATTTTTATAAAAAATATGGGTATCTGTAAAGTTTTTGTCCTCTACAAATACCCATTTGTTCATTTCACCCTATTTACTTTCCTATGCGATTCTTAATATCTTCTATTGATGGTAATTGCTGGCGGAATTTCTCCGGTATTTCTTCTGTTATCCTATATTCACTGATGCCAATAGGCTTGTTTATGTCCCGCAGGGCATATTCGGCAATCAAATCGTTCTTGCCCTTGCACAAGAGCAAGCCGATGGTGGGAGCATCCTGCTCTGTTTTCAGGATATTGTCTACTGCTGTCAGGTAGAAGTTCAGCTTGCCAGCATATTCCGGCTTGAAATCGCCTGTCTTTAGCTCGATGACCACATAGCATCGCAGCTTCAGGTTGTAGAAGAGCAAATCCAAGTAGAAATCCTCGCCACCCACATTCAGATGATACTGATTGCCCAGAAAGGCAAAGCCAGCCCCCAACTCCAATAGCAGCTTGGTTACCTCGGCCACCATAGCGTTTTCTATATCTCGTTCAAGCATATCCGCTTTGAAGGGAATAAAATCAAAGATATAGGGGTCTTTCATCATCTGGGTAGCCAATTCGCTCTGTGGTGCCGGGAGCCTGTTTTCAAAGTTGCTGATTTTATCGGCAGTGGCCTGTCTGGCGTACAGATTACTCTCTATCTGGTGAACCAATACATTACGGGACCAGCCATTTTCAACATTCTGCTTTGCATACCAAAGCAAAACAGGTCGTTCCTTTACCTTATCCATGAGGGTAACAACATGGTACCATGATAATTGTGCAAGCACCTCTTGCACAATTTCTTTTTCTGGAAAAAGTGCAGCGAATTTGGCCATATATTTGAGGTTACGCACGGAATATCCCTTGGCATCAGGATATTCCATTCGCAGATCACGGGACAGATTCTCGATGAACTTGTTCCCCCATACCTTATGCCTGTTAATGGCCTGTCCTATGTGATAGTACAGCAGTAGCAATTCACTGTTGACCTTTACTGTTGCCCTATACTGTGCTTTTTTGATTTCAGATTTGATTTCCTGTATCGTAGCAAGATAATCTGTTTGATTCATCAACATATCAATCATGAGTCTCCATTATGTTTTTTAGCAAGGCATAAAGACTTTCAACTTCATCACTGGAAAGAGTAGTTCCTTTGCCCATCTTTTCATGTTCTGGTGCCCAGTCCCGGATATCATACTTAGGGTCACGGCCATTCCATGAAATGAGATTAAGTTCCTTACGCCAACCTTTAGCACTTTCGGAGAGAACACCTATATGGTGCTTGATTTCAAATTTAACAATTGACATTTTGTTATCACCTTTCTAGTTTCCCCAGGCCATCAACTCATCTTTGATGACTGCAATATCATTATCGCTTAATTCATATTCCTTATAAATTATCTCATCAATTCTTTTTTCTATGTCTACGATAATACTGTTGTTGTTCGCTAACATCATGCTAGTTAGCTTATTGTGTAATTCTATTATTTTTGATTCGCCAGATGAAGAAGGGGAAACAATAGGAATATTAAGCAATGGTTCCTTATCTATTTGAAAAATATTTCCCTGCATTTTTCCCATCTTTAGTAACCAGAATTTAACTAAGGAAGAATTAAAAAGACATGTTAAGTAAACCATATTAAGTCTTTTTGTCTTAATTAAATACCATTCTGCTGTTAGATATGCCTGTTTATTAAGATAGGCAAATGTTGGTGTTGAACATTTCCTTAATGAGGCTATTGAAGGGTTATCAAAGAATTCAGATTGTCTAGCACGGTGTAATCCATATGGCTTATTATCTGATGTTATAACTTTTGCATAAAAATCCAGATGTTTTTTTAGTATAGGGTAATCATCCATCATGGATGCATCTTTGAAATCAGATGTAGTATAAATTATTTGATACTTATTTTCAGTATCAAAATAATATCTTCTAATATTTTTAGTATCATAATACGGTCTTAATAAAGTATGTTCATTGTTCGGTAAATTTAATCTATTAACCTCATCGTTACTTAATACAAATATGCCATCACCTACATTTACGCTATCTGGTAGAATTGCTAACATTTTCTTTGTTACTGATGCATGATGAGGGTGAATTCCATTTAATATTTCATTCTTTTCAAGATAAAATCTATCCCCACCTTTAATTTTTTTTATAACAGCATCTATTTGTGTGTTTAGAAATTGTATACTTTCTCCATTAGCCTGTTTTTCTGGGTCATAGACTGACACATAATGTTTTCCAATATCATCGCCATCTAGGAATTTTTGTAAATCTTTGGCATCTAATTGTTGATTGCCAATTTCTTTATAATCTAAACTATATTCCGATACAGGTTTTTCTTTTTCTAAAAGAAAAACCATAGTTTGTTGACTTGCACTCTCAAAAATCATTACATTGTTAAATGTAACTAATTGTTTTATTTTCATTTCTTGAGCTATATGTGCTCTCATTTTCTTACCGCCAGCAGTGGACATCCAGTTATTAGGTGCAATAAAAGACAACGACCCCTGATTATGTAATATATTTATACCTTTAGATACGAAGAAATACCAGAAGTCCATTTTACCAATATAATATTGACTTCCAAAGTTAGTGTTGGCTATTTCCTGAAATAAATATTTGTGGCCTTCTTCACCTATATACGGGGGATTACCAATTACAATATCAAAACCTTGTTTTTCCTTAAAGACATTAGGGAAATATAACTGCCACAAAATAAATGGCTGCTGTGCTAAATCTTTGACTTCCTTATATTTCTCTACTGCTGTTGGATTACATTCCAACTGGTGCAGAATAATTCTGTCATAGATATCGTGGATTTTCTTTTTTATTTCCTGTTTGGTTTCATGTTGCTTGGTAAAATATAGCTCATCCTGCAACTTGATAAGCTCCTGTAACATATTGTCAAAACCAGCCTGATAGAAGCTATCCATACCTGTTGCTGCTTGATTATTCAAGATACTACTTTCAGTAATTAGCTTTATTCCTTCAAACTCATCCATGAGACTATTACCGCAAATAATATTGCAGTCCAAATTTGGCAGGGGTCTCGGCTCTGTATGAGCATCATACAAACCTTCGGAATCATCCTGCTTTACCAGTTCATCATCAATAACGATAGACAGCCACAACCGTAGTTTGGTGATATCCGTGGCACTAGGCTCCAAGTCACAGGCAAATAGACAATTTTTGATAGTATTCACCTTGAGATCATAAGCTTTACGGCCATAGGCGTAGAAATTAAACCTCTCAAAACTGTTCATTTCTATGGTCATATAGGCGGTGAGGGTCTGTCGCGCCTTGACAATTTCATTTAAGAGCCCCAACAGGAACGCCCCGGATCCTACCGCTGGGTCAGCTATCTTGACATTTGCCAGCAGTTCATCCAGTTCTTTTAGGCGGTTTACCCCTTGCTTGAAGCTAAAGATGCTCTCTGGCATTTCCAACTCACGAGCCTTGTCCACCGTATGGCTTTTCTTGCCGTTCTTTATAACTTCTTTTGTTTTTAGACAATCGTTGTCACGGAAGTATTCGCCGTAGAGAATAAATTTTCTGATGTCTGCTTCTTCGATGCCGGTAGTGGTGGTCAGATAGTTAATCAAACTTTCCTGGCACATATAATGCACTATCTCACGCGGCGTATAGAAAGCACCTTTAGATTTTCTATCCTTCACATCAAGCAGATTCTCGAATACCTTTCCCAACATTTCCGGGTCAATAGCCACTTCACGCTCCATGGGTTCATCTTCAGCCATGGTGAAGTTGTAGCGGTCAAATATATCAAGAATACCATCTGCTTCATCCTCGCCTTTCGTGTCCCTATTAGAGAACATGTCGTTGGGAATGTGAAAGTCAGAGTTTACCCAATCATAGTTATCCAGCTGCTCAAACAGGCCACCATTCAGGAAAGGCACACGGCAATGGAAACGGGCATAGAAGCCACTTTCCCCACGGTCAACATTCAGAGCCTCATAAAACAGTGGCTCCAAATAATCATCAAAGTAATTCCGACCTTGCTTCACACAAGATTCGTACAGGGCACGCATAAAATTCTTCGGCCCCTCGCCCCATGACTTTCCTTTGACCAACGTAGACAGGAATTTGGCATCCTCATCGGACAGGGCAAATAAAGCCTCAAGATTGATAAAGGAAATACCATCCCCATTAGGCTGAGAATATACATTTTCCACTATGTTGTGAGCTTTAGCATTGCGGAACAGAGCACTCTTATACGCTTTTTCCGTTAGGCGTACGGGAAAAACCGATACTCCCAGCCAACCCTTTTTCTGTACAAAGTACAAAAAGACAATCTGCCCCATAAGTTTTTTGGTAAACTGCTCGCTAGTGAAGCCACAACGCTTCGCCTCTGCCATAAAGTCAGGGGTAGTTTCCAAATACTCTTTGACGGCCAGATACTTCTCCTTGTAGTCGTTGAAAAACTGTTTAGTAACAGTCTCAACGCTGAAGGCTTCTTCCAATTCGGCAAGGCCAGGGTTAACCTCATCCTGCACAAACATACCATAGAGCCGCTCCTGAGCCGTGTGACAGGGCTCTCCCTCACCTACAAGGTAAGAGTAACGCTTGGCAGGAGTAAGCTTCGTGCTCAGTTTCCCATCAGCAAAGCCATATTCCATGCGGATAAAGGATAGTCTCCACTTATCGCTGGGGCGTTCTTGACCGCTAGCATCTTTTTCCATGGTAAAAAAGGCTGCCAGCGCACCATCACAGCCGGAATTATCCAGTAGTGTCTTTATAAATGACCTCTGAGAGCTACGGGCATTCTCTACATTTCCTTTATTTTGCAGTTGTACGGCAAAAAGAGCCATTTTCTTCCCGTCAGCCCCCTTGTAATTGCCAATATGGTAATGTCCGGCAATTATCCCGGATAAGTTACTGAACTCCTTGTTGAACCGTGTTGGAGCCACCATTTGTACATCGTTTAATAATTCCTGCAAAAAACGCACATATTCTTGATGATTATAGGCTCGTGTCAGCGTTTGCAAGAATAACTCTTTTTTCTTGTTGTTTTCTATCATGATTTACTCCTGTTCCTTCATGTAGCATGAGAGAATAACCTCTTTATCCCCCTCGGGGCGCACAACATTCTTCCGCTCATACAGATAAGTATCATCAATATTATCCCGTATGATAGCGAAGGCTGCTACTATATTGCTGGCTGCTTTCATTTGTTTGACTATTTCCTTAGTGGTATTCTTTGGTATATCACCATTTTCGATAGCTTGCATAATACGCCCGGCTATCGTCTCTTGGTCATCAGTGAGCTCTCCCGAAGCTAATGCCCCCTTTAATGCCTTGACAATAGTAGCGTCGTTACCTCTGATAGCTGCTCTTTTGGTGGTGATAACATCTTCCACCATAAGTGAGTCATCGAAATACTTGCTATTAGCTTGATACTGATCATAGTAGATACTGCCCACGGGAATTTTTTTCTCATTCGGCTCACATTCCAGATATCCCATAGCATCCATAAAGCTTATTTCATGAGTATCATGGTCCTCTGACAAGCAAAAGCTCTTTAATGCCCCTTTACGGATAAAGGTAAGGGTTGCTTCTTGCTGAATATTGTCGCTCATTCTGCCCGTCTTGGATTTCTTTGGCAAACTTTTTATTTTGTTGAACAAGGTCAGATTATTGTCCCGTACCTCACGGATTTTAGCCAGATATTCCAGTTCAGGACTGGCTCCCTCTTCTTCCTCCAACGTCTGGGACAAATCCTTGAACAGCTTTTGCGGACTTGGATTTTCTTCTTCGGACAGAAACTTGTAATCTTCACCCAAGGTATCATGGAAAGCCTGAAGCTTCTCCAAAATACGATCTGTCAGCGGAAGCTGTTTGCTGGCTTGGGAGGTAGGGAAAAAATTGAATACATATATTTTGTCAAAAGCCGTACCGACACGGTTGATACGTCCTACACGCTGCATGATTCGTGTAGGGTTCCACGGCAGATCATAGTTGATAATGACATTAGACCTATGGAGGTTGATACCTTCGGCCAGCACATCAGTGGTAATAAGGATATCGTACTTATCCCGGCCCTTATTTATATACTTCGGGTTAAAACTGTACTCTATCTCCTTTTTCAGAGCAGCACTGCTATCCCCTGAGTACGAAATGATACGCTCACCATAAATCTTGTCCAGATTTTCCGTAAGATACTGTGCAGTCTCCTTGGACTCCGTAAAGACAATCTTCTTAGCTCTGTCCAAAACAGGCACGTTTTTCAAGTCTTTTTCAAACTCGATGAGTTTTGGGTCTGTCTTGACAGATTTCCACAGGTCTTGCAAATAGCAGAGCTTCTGCAAGTCTCGCTTCAAATCTATGATGAAATCAGAGCGGAAGTCACTGGTTTTGAAGTGCATTACATCTTCCGTCTCGATGTAACTAAGCAGCAGTTCATCATCACCGTTATCCATGAGGTCATAGACATCAACCTTTTTGCTGATATAGACTTCGCCTTTATCAAACATATCAATAAATTTTTCGTAAGATGTTACGAACCTACCTAATGTCAGTCTGAACGCATAAAAACTGCTCTCTAAACGTTTTACCAATATCCCCTTCATGAAACCACCCATGTTTTGCTGGGCTACCATCATTTGGGTATACGGCTCCGCAGCCACTGGCTTTAGGTAGGTGAGCGGCTTATAACGCGCATAATTGAAATCCTTGATGGCATTAATGGTTTCCGTAAAAACGCCATCTGTCAGTTCATCAAATTCATAGATGATTTTTTCAGGTGCATCCAGACGAGGGAATTTTAATCCTTGCCTTTCCATGTCCTTAGCATAATATTTAGCTACCTCGCTACGTGTCCTGCGGATCATGATATGGCGGAGCAGTTTATCACGGATAATTTCTGAGTTTGCGCTTATCTGGGCAAGGTAGGCAGCTCCTCCCTGCTTTTTAGCCTCGTTCTGGCTTTTGCGAAGTTGCAGGAAGAATTCTTCCAGATTCTTCACACCAACAATATTGGAATTATGCTTGGGCTGGAAAAGATATATCTGGTTTTCTATGTCGCTGGTGTAGTTGTTGATTGGCGTAGCTGAAATCAACACCACTCTCTTGCCGTAGCAAATGGCATGAAGTCTGCCGAAAGCATCTGTCCCTGAATTGCGGAACCTATGAGCCTCATCCACAAATACATATTTATACCTATCAGCCCTATCTAAAACAGACTCCAGTTTTCCTAGAGAGACAACGTCAGCGGCCACATCAAACTCTAAGAGGACTTCTTTCCAATAATCAACCAGCACAGGTGGGCAAATCACCAGTTTACGTCCCTTTTTTAGGATTTTGGCCAACATTGAGCAGATGTATGTCTTGCCTAGACCTACTACGTCTGATATGAATACGCCGTCATGGGCTTCTAATATCCGCTTTGCTTGTATAACAGCATCCAACTGATATTGCAGTCGCATAAAGCCATCCGGCAGAATATTTTCTGCCAGTTCTTCTTTATCAGTATTGATTTCCTCTTTGAAGTATTCATAGATGGTCTTGAGATAAATCTCATAAGGCGTAATATCTCCCCGCATCCATGTCTTGTCATCTACGGTTGATATATAAGCCTCGGTAATGTCAACGCCCTGCTTCCACAGTTCTTCAAACTTATCCAAGGCAAACTTTACATCATAGCTATCTTTTAGCTCTACATTGAATTCAAGGTTATTCTGCAATCCTGCCATAGAGAAGTTACTTGAACCAGTAATGACACTGCCGAACTGGTCCGGAACGTGCTCAGGGTCTTTACGCAATATATAGACCTTGGCATGAATAGGCGCGTCAGGGTACATACGCATCTCGATTTTCCCAGATTTCAACCATTCTATAAAGGTACGCACACCCTGCTCCACAGACATGGAAGGATCTGCATCCGCAAACTCATCAACTACGGCCTTTGAAAACTTCTCAGTTGCCTCCTTGATGGTCACGCCTCCAAATAAATTGCCTTGCTTCGACTGCTCTATGATTTGGACAGTCCTGGCATCTACGTTCAGCCCCACCAAGATACGAACCTTTGTCAATTCCTGCATGGCTGGGTACAGCTTGAAGAAACCGCTGGTACGGAAGTAGCCCACCAATATATCAAAAAATTGGGTATGTCCCTTCAAAATATTGCAAAACCGGCTATATAAATCACGCTCCGGCTCATTTGTAAAAAATTTCAGGTCATTTTGAACCATTAAAGTTCCTCCCCATACAATGATTATTTGCTAAGACTAATTCTACATAGAACTCAGTTTTCCTCTAAATTGATTTTCACCAAGTAATACACTCAAACAGATTTAATTTTCTCAATAACCATTTTTTCACCCACTCGGCTATATATCCTCTACAATTTTTAATTAAACTAATTATTTTATTATACTATAGTATTTAATCACATTAAATACTTATTGCAACTCCTTTCTAACACAGCAAAAGAAAAAGCCGCCCATTTGGGCGGCGTACACTGAAGCACAAATACAATGATTCTTTTAAGCCTTATTAAAGGCAATCTCGCCCTCCTGCATGGTCATAGCTACATTGTCCCCCTCAGCCACATCTCCTCTGATAATGGCCTTGGAAAGCTCCGTTTCCACTACACGGGTCAACAGACGGCGGAGAGGTCGGGCACCGAAGTTTGGTTCATAGCCCTCATTGGAAAGGTAATGCAATACCTCATCATCCCAGCTGAGGGTAATCTTAACCTGTCTGCTTACACGCTCGTTGAGGTTCTTCAGCATCAAATCGGCAATCTCCCTTACCTGTGCCTTTGCCAAAGCCTTGAATACCACAATATCATCTACACGATTCAGGAACTCAGGACGGAAATAATCCTTCAAAATTTCCTTTACAGCTGCCTCAGCCTCCTCGTAATCCTTATTAAGAATCTCATGGGAGCCCAAATTTGAGGTCATAATTATTACGGTATTCTTGAAGTTTACCACACGTCCCTTGCCATCAGTAAGACGGCCATCGTCCAATATCTGCAGCAATACATTGAACACATCACGATGGGCCTTCTCAATTTCATCCAGCAAAATTACGCTGTACGGCTGACGGCGAACTGCTTCTGTAAGCTGTCCACCTTCCTCGTAGCCCACATAACCAGGAGGCGCACCGATAAGACGGGCCACAGAATGCTTCTCCATGTACTCACTCATATCAATACGAATCATGCTGCGCTCAGAATCAAAGAGGGACTCTGCCAGTGTCTTAGCCAGCTCAGTCTTACCCACACCAGTAGGACCAAGGAATATAAAGGAACCAATTGGTCTGTCCGGTGCCTTGATACCAGCACGTGCACGGAGTATAGCCTCACTTACCACCGTTACAGCCTCGTCCTGACCGATAACCCGCTGATGAAGATTATCCTCCAAATGCAGCAGCTTTTCCCGTTCGCCTGTCATCATCTTGGTAACAGGAATACCAGTCCAACGGCTGACAACCTTGGCAATATCTTCCTCGCCGACCTCTTCCTTCAGAAGCTGTTCATCGCCGGCCTTGGCAGCCATTTCCTCCTCCTGCTCCTTAAGCTGTTTTTCCAGCTCCGGCAGTTTGCCGTATTTAAGCTCAGAGAGGCGGTTAAGATCATAGTCACGCTCTGCTGCTTCCATTTGACTGCGGACTGCATCCATTTCCTTCTTTATACCACGGATACGGAGAATGGCCTGGTGCTCAGAATCCCATTCCTCCTGTAAGGCCTCCTGCTCCTGCTGAAGCTGGGCCTTTTCCTTTTGAATAGCTGCCAGCTTTTCCTTACCAGCCTCATCTGTTTCCTTCTGCAGGGCCTGTTCTTCAATTTCCAGCTGTAAAATCTTACGACGAACCTCATCAAGAGGAGCCGGCATAGACTCAATTTCTGTACGGAGCTTGGCCGCAGCCTCATCCACCAAATCAATGGCCTTATCTGGCAGGAAACGATCAGATATATATCTGTCTGAAAGAACTGCCGCTGAAACCAGAGCCGCATCACGAATTCTTACTCCGTGATGAACCTCATAGCGCTCCTTCAAGCCACGGAGAATGGAAATAGTATCCTCAACACTTGGCTCACCAACCATAACCGGCTGGAAACGACGCTCCAGGGCAGTATCCTTTTCAATGTATTTGCGGTATTCATTTAATGTTGTGGCACCAATACATCTAAGCTCACCACGGGCCATCATTGGCTTCAGGAGATTTCCTGCATCCATAGAGCCCTCGGAAGCACCTGCCCCGACAACGGTATGAACCTCATCAATAAAGAGAAGTATCTGGCCGTCAGATTTTACTACCTCATTAAGCACAGCCTTTAAGCGCTCCTCAAACTCACCACGATACTTGGCTCCGGCAATAAGGGCACCCATATCCAGTGAGTAAAGGGTCTTGCTCTTTAATGATTCAGGCACATCCCCAGCCACAATACGACGGGCCAGGCCCTCCACAATGGCAGTTTTACCAACACCTGGCTCACCGATAAGCACAGGATTGTTCTTGGTACGACGGGACAAAATCTCAATTGTTCTACGGATTTCCTCATCACGGCCAATTACAGGATCCAGCTTCCCCTGACGGGCCACCTGGGTCAGATCACGGCCATATTTTTCCAGTGCCTGATAGCTTTCCTCCGGGTTGCTGGAGTTAACATTCTGCTTTCTGTTTTTCTTGATGGAATCCTTCACCTTGCCGCTGGTAAGTCCGAAGCTCTTGCAAATCTCCTGTGCCTCATCCCCACCATCCTCGCAGATGGCCAACAGCAAATGTTCAGTGCTGATATAGGAATCTCCCATCTTGCCAGCCAGCTGTTCGGCCTTTGCCATAACCCGTCCCAGTTCAATGCTCATAGTCAGGCGGTCCTGTCCCTTGACACTAGGAATCTTCTTTAAATGTTCCTCAACACTTGTCTGCAGCATTCTGTTATCCACTCCGGCCTCCTGGAAAATAGTTCCAAGAAGTCCCTCAGGCTCCTGAGCCAGTGCCATAAGCACATGCAATGAGGTGATTTCCTGATGATAACGAAGTGCCGCATTCTGTTGTGCGGACTGTAAGGTATTTAAAACTCTCTGAGTGTATTTTTCCTGTTCCATATTCTGCTCCCTCCATTCTCCATGAAAGTGATATTTAGTCTTCTAAGGTTATTATAGCCGAATAAGTCAAAAAGTCAATTAATATTTTAGACTTTTTGACTTTTAAGTTAATCAAAGGAAAAAGCTGTCCTCTCCCTGATTTTGAGAAAAAACAGCTCTTAATTATGCATTATAATTTAATTTTTCTTGGGGATTTTCAAATTTTTAAGGGTAACCTTGAAAACAGTCCCCTTGCCCAATTCACTGTCCACACCGATATTACCATGATGTGCATCAACGATAGTCTTGGCTATGGCAAGTCCCAGGCCATTACCACCCATGGAGCGGGAGCGGGCCTTATCTACCCTGAAGAAGCGCTG
This sequence comes from Anaerovibrio lipolyticus DSM 3074, assembly GCF_900141865.1. Classification (GTDB taxonomy): domain Bacteria; phylum Bacillota; class Negativicutes; order Selenomonadales; family Selenomonadaceae; genus Anaerovibrio; species Anaerovibrio lipolyticus. The sequence goes on from NZ_FQYW01000006.1 coordinate 149,401, forward strand.
AAAGAGCTTGTCCAGGTCCTCGGCAGATATACCGATACCATTATCCCTTACGGAAAAATGAATACCGCCCAAATTTCCCAGCCCTTTGCCATCATAGGACAGGGTAACAGTTCCACCTTCAGGGGTGTACTTCACGGCATTATCCACCAAAATCAGCATTAGCTGCTGAATCTTCTGCTCATCCCCTCTGTACATAACCTCACCAGAAGCATTTACATTTAGGGTAATGTTCTTCTTTTCCGCCAATGGCTGCATTTTCCGCCCCAGCTGTTCCATCATGGCGATAATGTCAAACTCCTTGATGTCCAGAGATTCAGCGTTATTGTCCGAACGGGCAATCTGCAAAAGAGAGCCCACAAGGTTGGACATCTTCTTAACCTCATCCTTCATGTCCTGAATTACCTGTTGCAGGAATGGCGACTGAATGGATTTGTCGTTTGAAAGAAGGTCCGCTGACGCCATAATAACACTAAGGGGGGTCCTAAGCTCATGGGAAGCATCTGCTGCAAACTGACGCTGCCTTATATAGGCCTGCTGCATATTGGCCACGACCCTGCCAGAAACCACATGTCCCAGCATAATAGCCGTAAGCAGTGCAATAAAGGAAATGGCCCCATAAAAATACGTAGCCTTTTTTATACCTTTATAAAGAGCCGACACGTCCTTGCCCAAATAAACCATACCTATTTTTTCGCCGGTAACCAGACGTACATCACAAGCAGTCATCATCAGCACCTTTGGTTTATCCTCATCCTGTTGCTGAACGTATATAGCCACTTCACCAGTTGGCACATCACCATGCTTTATTACCTCCAGCACATCATCCTCTATACGCTCCGGTGCCCTGGAATAATTCTGCAGATTGCCGCTTTTGTCGTAGGTATAAAAAAACATTCTCTCCCGCTTTCCCATATCATCGTTACCCACATAAACGCCATTGCGTATCATTGTGGACTCCGTTTCCGATACTGCATGTACCGTTTCAGAAAGCTCCCTGGCCTGCTCGGAGGTTACTGCCCATTCCATAGTCTGATGAGCCAAAAAAATAATTATGATAAACAAGCCAAACATCAACAGGGAATAGGCAAAGGTGAGCCTCATGCGGCTGCGGGAAAACAAGCCGCCAAACTTTAGCCTATTTTGTTTCCAGTTTATAGCCAACACCTCTAATCGTGCTGATCATAATCTTACCATCAGCAGTATCCAGCTTTTTACGAATAAGTTTTACATAGGAATCGATGTTATTGGAGCTAACATCAGACTCAATACCCCAGATGCGGTCCAAAATAATTTCACGGGGCACAACGATACCAATATTCTGTACCAGCAAATCAAAAATCTGGAACTCCCTTGGGGAAAGCTGTATCTCCTGCTCTCCCTTTAAAAGCAGCTTAGATGTACGATCCAGGGTAAAGCCCCCTAACTCCACCACATCCTGCTGAATCTTCTGGCTGCTGCGGCGGCTAAGAGCACGCAGACGGGCCATAAGCTCAGAAAACTCAAATGGTTTTACCAGATAATCATCCGCACCTGCATCAAGGCCAGTAACCCTGTCCTCCACCGCATCACGGGCTGTAAGAAGCAATATTGCCTTCTGATACCCCTCAGCACGAAGTCTGCGGCAGGCATCCACGCCAGTTTCCTTGGGCATCATCCAGTCCAAAATCAGCACATCATAATCATCATACATAGCACACTCATATATCATATCACCTGTGGTGACCCATTCGGTATTGATACCATCCTGCTCCAGCATATACTGGGTGAGCTTACCCAGCTTCATGTCATCCTCTGCCAATAAAACCCGCATATATATCACCTCATTATTATCTGTCAAAACAATCTATTTAAACATTCTGGAGCCACCGCTCCACTGTAATAATAATAGTATCATATTTTGAAAACTTTATGAAATAACACGCAACTTTTCACCATGTAAAAAAGGACTGCAACCACTGCAGTTACAGTCCGTAATAATTACTTTTTAAACATTTGAACGGGTAAACTGATCACGCAAAATTACATCGTGGGAACCGCCCTCTACGATGGAAGTAGAGGATACCAGAGTCAGACGGGCCTTCTCCTGAAGCTCAGGAATAGTAAGGGCGCCGCAGTTGCACATGGTAGAGCGAATCTTGCTCAAGGTTACGCCAACATTGTCATGGAGGGAACCTGCATAAGGTACGTAGGAGTCAACGCCTTCCTCAAAGGACAGCTTTTTGGCACCACCCAAATCATAACGCTGCCAGTTGCGGGCACGGTTGGAGCCTTCGCCCCAATACTCCTTGTAGTAAGTACCATTAATCTTAATACGGTCAGTTGGGGACTCATCGAAGCGGGAGAAATATCTGCCCAGCATCATGAAGTCAGCGCCCATAGCCAAAGCCAGGGTCATGTGATGGTCGTGTACGATACCACCATCGGAGCATACAGGAATATATACACCGGTCTTTTCGTAATACTCATCACGGGCCTTGCAAACATCAATAAGAGCAGTTGCCTGGCCACGGCCAATACCCTTGGTCTCACGGGTGATACAGATGGAACCGCCACCGATACCAACCTTGATAAAGTCTGCTCCAGCCTCTGCCAGGAACATAAAGCCATCACGGTCAACTACATTACCGGCACCAACCTTTACATCCTCACCAAAGTGTTCATGAATGTACTTTAAGGTAATGCGCTGCCACTCAGAGAAGCCCTCGGAGGAATCAATGCACAATACATCGGCACCAGCCTTCAGCAGAGCAGGTACGCGTTCAGCATAGTCACGGGTGTTAATACCGGCACCAACGATATAACGCTTGTTGGAATCAATAAGCTCCAGCTCGTGTTCCTTGTTGGCAGTGTAATCCTTACGGAATACCATATATACAAGACGCTGATTTGCATCTACCAATGGCAGCATGTTCAGCTTGTGCTCCCAAATAAGGTCGTTGGCTTCGGACAGAGTTGTGTTTGCACCGGCATAAACCAGCTTATCGAAAGGAGTCATAAACTCAGAAGCAGGAGTGTCCATAGTCATGCGGGTAATGCGATAATCACGGGAGGTTACGATACCCAGCAGCTTGCCTGTTGGTTCACCATTCTCGGTAACTGCCATAGTTGAATGGCCGGTCTTCTCCTTCAAATCGAGAATCTCACCCAGGGTGGTGGAAGGCATAATATTGGAATCGCTGCGAACGAAACCGGACTTAAAGTTCTTAACCTTGGCCACCATAGCTGCTTCTTCTTCTATTGTCTGAGAACCATAGATAAAGGACACACCGCCCTCACGAGCCAGTGCAATAGCCAAAGTGTCGTTGGATACGGACTGCATGATAGCAGAGGTCATAGGAATATTCATAGAAATCTTTGGTTCTTCACCCTTCTTGAACTTTACAAGAGGAGTCTTCAGAGAAACATTCGCAGGAATGCACTTATCAGAAGAATAACCAGGAACTAATAAATACTCTCCAAAAGTGTGTGATGGTTCTTCAAAATAGAATGCCAACTTAATCCCTTCTTTTCTGTAAATTTTTTTATATATTTCAGCCTTTAGCCCCAGCCGGGGCAAAAGATATTGTTACTATACTAGTACAATCCATGCACCTTGTCAACAAAAAAAGGACTGTCCTTTCATGAAGGACAGTCCTCTATTCAACCTTATTCTACTGTTACAGATTTAGCCAAATTTCTTGGTTTATCAACATCTGCACCACGGGTAATTGCGGTGTAGTAGCTGAGGAGCTGGAGCGGCAGAACAGCCAAAAGCGGAATCAACAGCTCATCAGTGTTAGGCACGAAAATAACATGGTCAGCATACTTTGTCAGCTCAGTATCTCCCTCGGCAGCAATACCGATAACAACAGCATCACGTGCCTTAACCTCCTTGATATTGCTGAGGGTCTTCTCATAGACGCTCTTCTGGGTAGCCAGAGCCACTACAGGCACACCAGTGGTGATAAGAGCCAGAGTACCATGCTTCAGCTCACCTGCGGCATAGGCCTCGGCGTGAATATAGGAAATCTCCTTCAGCTTCAGGGAGCCCTCCAAAGCCACCTCATAGTCAAGGGCACGGCCAATAAAGAATACGTCGGTATTGAAGCCATACTTCTTGGCAAATACCTTAATAGGCTCCACATCCTCCAAAGTCTCACTGATCTGGGAAGGAATCTCCCGCAGCTTGCCCAGAAGCTCCTTCATGCGACGAGGAGCAACAGTGCCACGGAGGCCTGCCATATAAGCCCCCAGCAGGAACATAACGATGAGCTGGGTAGTATAAGCCTTGGTGGAAGCTACAGCAATCTCAGGGCCTGCCATGGTGTAAATAACCTGATCTGCCTCACGGGCAATGGAAGAACCGACAACGTTGGTTACAGCCAAGGTCTTGGCACCAAGACGCTTGGCCTCCTTCATGGCAGCCATGGTGTCACTGGTCTCACCGGACTGACTTACCACAATACAGAGAGTGTTATCATCAATAATAGGCTGACGATAACGGAACTCAGAAGCAATATCCACCTCTACCGGGATACGGGCCAAACGCTCAATATAATACTTACCTACAAGACCTGCATGATATGCAGTACCACAGGCAACAATGAAAATCTTGGAGAAGGAATTTACATATTCCTCAGTCCAGCTGAGCTCCTCAAGAACTACAGCAGAATTGTCCTTGGCAATACGGGAAGCCAAGGTGTCGCGAACTGCCTTAGGCTGCTCGTGAATCTCCTTCAGCATGAAATGCTCATAGCCGCCCTTTTCAGCTGCCTCAGCATTCCAGTTAACCTCAAATACCTTCTTGGTAATAGGCTCGCCCAAGCTATTGGTAATCCATACGGAATCCTTCTTTACAACAGCAACCTCACCATCATTTACAATATAGGTGCGACGGGTACGGGAAATAATAGCAGGAATATCGGAAGCGATGAAATTCTCATCATCCCCCAGACCAATTACCATAGGGTTGTCCTGCTTGGTGCAAATCAGCTTATCAGGGTCATTCTTGCTCATGAATACGATGGCATAGGAACCCTCAATGCGCTTAATAACCTCACGAACGGATGCCTCGAAATCGCCGTTATAAACTTCTTCCAAAAGATGGGGCAAAACCTCAGTATCCGTGTCAGACAGGAACTTATGGCCCTTTGCAATCAAATCCTCTTTAAGAGTCATGTAGTTCTCGATAATACCGTTATGTACTACCGCAAAATCACCATGACAGTCAGTATGTGGATGAGAGTTATTGTCGGATGGACGACCATGGGTTGCCCAACGGGTATGACCGATACCGATATTACCCTCAGGAACATTGCTCTCAATCTTTTCCTCCAAAGCAGCCAGACGGCCTACGGACTTCTCTACGCGAATCTTCTCCCCGTTGAGAACTGCAATACCAGCAGAGTCATAGCCACGATACTCCAGCTTGGTAAGTCCCTCAATAAGGAATGGGGTAGCCTGCTTGCTACCAATGTAACCAACGATACCACACATAATAAAAACCTCCAATATAAAACTGGAAGTCCCATGTCCTGCCCAAATGCCGCTCTGTCCTGTCAGTCACCCAACAGTTTTAACAGCATTCTAACGACCGGCAAGCCGAGAGGCATCCGCTGATAAATCGACAACCTCTTCCTCGTCACCTTGCTTTATTCCAAAGCAAGGCCATGCGCTAGAACAATAAGTTCTTTCATTAATATGAACATAAGGACTTCAAAAATAATATTACCGTGATTTTGACCCCAAAGCCAAAATCACGGTACGTATTATAGACTATTAAAATATCTAAGTCAAGTATTATATACACATAGGAGAATACAGAGCGCGAGCGTTCACCGTATGGATACCATCCGACTTTTTTACATCATACCTGGCATGCCGCCCATTGCACCTGCACCAGCCATAGGATTTGCACCACCCTCTGGAGCTGGCTTATCAGCAACCAAGGTCTCAGTGGTGAGAACCATAGCAGCGATGGAAGCAGCATTCTGCAGAGCAGAACGGGTAACCTTTGCAGGGTCAACAATACCATTGGCAATCATATCAACATACTCGCCCTTGTAAGCATCGAAGCCAACACCTACAGCACTGTTCTTAACCTCAGCAACTACTACAGAACCCTCAAGACCTGCATTGTTTGCAATCTGGCGAACTGGCTCCTCAACTGCACGGCGTACAATGTTGATACCAGTCTTAACATCGCCCTCAGCCTCAAGAGCATCCAAAGCAGGGAGAATATCGATAAAGGTAGTACCACCACCAGCAACGATACCTTCTTCAACAGCTGCACGGGTAGCATGGAGAGCATCCTCAACGCGGAGCTTCTTATCCTTCATCTCTACCTCGGTAGCAGCACCGATTTCAATAACAGCTACACCGCCAGAGAGCTTAGCCAGACGCTCCTGGAGCTTCTCCTTATCGAAGTCGGAGGTAGTGTCTGCAATCTGCTTCTTAATCTGCTCGATACGAGAAGTGATTGCACTCTTTTCACCCATACCATCAACAATAGTAGTATTTTCCTTGGAGGAATGTACCTGACGGGCACGACCAAGATCCTCGATAGTTACGCTGTCCAGCTTGCGGCCCAGCTCCTCAGAAATCAGCTGACCACCGGTGAGGATTGCAATATCCTCCAGCATAGCCTTGCGACGATCACCAAAGCCAGGAGCCTTAACAGCCAGAGCCTTGAAGGTACCACGGAGCTTATTTACAACGATGGTAGCCAGAGCCTCACCATCCAAATCCTCAGCGATGATAACCAATTCCTTGCCCATCTTAACAACCTGCTCAAGAATTGGGAGTATATCGTTAACGGCGGAAATCTTCTTATCAGTAATGAGGATATAAGGATCGTTCATTACAGCTTCCATCTTATCAGTATCAGTAACCATGTAAGGGGAGATGTAGCCACGATCGAACTGCATACCCTCTACAACGGAAAGGCTGGTCTCCATACCCTTGGACTCCTCAACGGTGATAACACCTTCCTTACCAACCTTCTCCATAGCGTCAGCAATATACTGACCGATTTCCTCATCAGCAGAGGATACAGTTGCAACCTGTGCAATTGCCTTCTGGGACTCTACTGGCTTGGAAACCTTCTTAAGCTCAGCTACCAGAGTCTTAACTGCCTTTTCAATACCCTTCTTCAGAACCATAGGGTTAGCACCAGCAGCTACGTTACGCATACCCTCATGAATCATAGCCTGAGCCAGGAGAGTTGCAGTGGTAGTACCATCACCGGCAATATCGTTGGTCTTGGTAGCAACTTGGCGAACCAGCTGTGCACCCATATTCTCAAATGGATCATCCAGCTCAATGTCACGGGCAATGGTAACACCATCATTAGTAATGGTAGGTGCACCAAACTTCTTATCAAGAACTACGTTACGGCCCTTTGGACCAAGAGTAACCTTTACTGCGTTTGCCAATGCATCAACGCCCTTTTCCAGAGCACGACGAGCTTCTTCATCAAATAAAATCTGCTTTGCCATTTTAAATGCCTCCAATAATATATATTAGAAATAAGATAAACCGATAGTTTCAGGCTTATTGTGATTACTCGATTACGCCAAGAATATCGCTCTGGCGCATAATGAGATAATCCTTACCATCAATCTTAACCTCAGTGCCGGCATACTTGGAATAGAGAACGCTGTCCCCAGCCTTAACCTCCATAGCAATACGGTTGCCGTCCTTATCAATGCTGCCTGGGCCTGCTGCAATAACCTTGCCCTTCATAGGCTTTTCCTTTGCAGTGTCTGCAAGGATGATACCGCTGGCAGTTTTAGTTTCTGCCTCAGCAACTTCAATAACGACTCTGTCACCTAATGGTCTAATCATATTTATCTGCCTCCTAAAAGATAGTTTGTAAACTATTTTGTTAGCACTCCATATAGTTGAGTGCTAACTCCGAGTATTATGATAAATCTATTTGAGCAAAAAATCAAGTAAAAAGTCAAAAAAACAAAACTTCGTTCCCAAAATGGAAACGAAGTTTATATGTGCATATATTATTGAATTATTTGGTTGCTGCCCTGATAATGGCCTCGGCAACCTCTTTTATTGTCTTTCTTTTGGCCATACTGTATTTCTGAATACGATTAAAGGCTTCACTTTCACTTATGTTGTGGGCATCCATAAGAATTCCCTTGGCTCTGTCCAGCAGCTTTCGCATTTCCAGAGTATCCTTTACCTTGAAAAGCTCATCCTCCAGGCCCTGCAAATCCTGATATCTGGACATGGCCACCTCGATGGCAGGGAAAAGATTTGCCTCCTGCACCGGCTTTACCAGATAAGCCTGCACCCCAGCATCACTGGCCCGCTTTACAAATTCCGGCTGACTAAAGGCTGTCAGCAGCACCACTGGAGCAATTTTTTCCTTGCTGACGATTTTGGCCGCCTCAATGCCATCCATTTCCGGCATTTTCACATCAAATATACAAAGGTCTGGCTTTAGCTTCTTGGCCAGCTCCACAGCCTTGCGGCCATTTGGAGCCTCACCCACCACTTCATGGCCGGCTTCTTCCAGCAACTCCTTCATATCCATACGGATTAAGGCTTCATCATCGGCAATAAGGATTTTCAAGGGATTCATACTTACTCTCCTCCCACATTACTTACTGGTATACGCAAAATACAACGGGTGCCTTGATCGTTCTTCATTTCAAAGCTGCCACCTATATCATCCTGCACCAAAGTCTTTATTATTTGCAGTCCCAAAGATTTGGACTTGCTAATATCGAAATCATCAGGCAAGCCTACGCCATCATCATACAGCTCTATCAGATAACCATCTTCCTCAATGGCAGTCCTGAGACCAATCATACCATGACTGCGACCTTCAAAGCCATGCTCTATGGCATTTAATATCAGCTCGTTTATTATTACTGCCAAATTACTGGCATTCTGAGATGGCAGCACCACCTCCGGGCCTTCTATTTTGCTGGTAAGAACAAAATCCTTGTCCACCATATTAGGTGCCACCCGTTCAATTATCCCCTTGGTAACTTCATTTACATTAATTTCTTCTCTATCATGCTGGGACAAAAATTCATGGGCCACAGCCATACTCAAAATTCGGTTGGTACTTTCCTGCAAGGCCGCCTTAACCTCCGGGGACTTGGACCGCCGCCCCTGAAGTCTTAAAAGACTGGCAATAGTCTGAAGGTTATTCTTTACCCTATGATGAATCTCCTGGATTACCGCGGTTTTTATCTTAATCTCCCGCTCTTTTTTGCGAACCTCCGTAACATCGGAAAGCAGCAAAATACGCCGCTGCAATATCCCCGCTTCCTCCAGCTTAATATCCCGCTGAAGCAGTATCATGTCCCCTATCTGGATTTCCTTTTCAAAGGGACGGCTGCTGTCAAAGGTTTCCCGATGAAGCATGGCACTAATCTCCCGATCCGGAAGTCTTGCCCCCAAAAGATGATTTATACCCAAAGCCCGATATATTCTCTTGGCGGAAAGATTTACGTATGTAATGCGATTTTTATTATCCGCAATAACCACGCCGGTTCCAGCGAAAATAGGACTAAACATTTCCATATCAATATTCCGCTTGGAATACTGCATAAGAAGCTCCACTGTATCCAGAGTCTGGTAATAATTACTGCCAGAGGCATACTCCTTGCTGGTTTCAAGGGTAATAACGCCAATAACATCGTTGCCTTCTTTGATAGGATAGGCATACATATCAAGGGTCATGCCCAAACGCCACTCTCTACGGCCATGAATGGATTTTTCCTTCTCAAATACATAGGCCACCAATGGCTCCATCTGGGCCTGCACCGTGCTTCCCACCTTTGGTAGCTCCACCTGACTGTAAAAGGTATGGGGCTTATGATGCTTCATAATCATGTAAACATCAGGATTCTTGGTTTTCACATACAAAAGAAGATGGGCATGGGCAAAATCCGCTATAAAGCCAAAGCAGCCGCTCATGCGCCGTATCAGCTCTATCTGCACCGCAGTAAGATTCGTATTTTGTCTATATATTGAAGTATCACTTTCATTGTGGCTCATAAGAAAGAACTCCTCGTTTTTTTACAAATCCTGTAACGCCAGCCCCGGCACCGCATTCAAATATAAGTCTGAGTAATTACCCGCCAAGGACTGATAGTATCCCCGGCAGCCTATCATGGCAGCATTATCAGTGCAAAGGATTTTATCCGGGAAATAGAATTTAATGTTATTCTTGGCTGTTACCTCACGAAGACGGCTCTCCAAAGAGCTGTTTGCCGCCACACCACCGGCCAATACCAAGGTGTCACAGCCCGTTTCTTTCACTGCATCCAGTGCCTTGGCCAATAACACCTCTATAACAGTATGCTGGAATGAGGCCGCCACATCAGCCTTGTTCACTTCAATTCCCTTCAGCTTCATGCTATTAAGGTAGTTAAGTACCGCAGACTTCAAACCGCTGAAGCTGAACTCATAGTTGCCCTTTTCCTGCAATGCCCTAGGAAAATCAATGGCCATAGGATTTCCCTCCTGGGCCAGCTTATCTATCTGAGGACCACCCGGATATGGCAATCCCATAACCCTTGCCACCTTATCAAAGGCCTCTCCTGCTGCATCATCCCTCGTCTGCCCCATAAGGCTGAAGGAATTATAATCCTTTACATGAACCAAAGAGGTATGGCCACCGGAAACAACCAATGCCATAAATGGCGGTTTTAAATCAGGAGCACTGAGGAAATTGGCAAAAATGTGCCCCTCCAGATGATTAACCCCTATAAGTGGTACCCCCAAGGTAAAAGCCAGCGCCTTTGCCGCAGATACACCTACCAATAAGGCTCCCACCAAGCCCGGGCCGTAGGTTACAGCCACCTGATCAATATCCTTCAGAGTCACCCCGGCCTTTTCCAAAGCCTCATCAATAACTGGCATCACATTGACAATATGCTTGCGGGAGGCGATTTCCGGCACCACCCCGCCGAATTTTCTATGTATTGGAATCTGGGTTGCTATGATATTGGAAAGCACAGTCCTGCCCCCCACCAGCACAGCCGCCGAGGTCTCATCACAGCTGGACTCTATTGCCAGTGTAACAATCTTTTCTTTATCCTTATTAACCTTATCCATATTTTTCTCCATATCAATAACCAGCCTTAAATATGGGTATTCCACATTATTTCGGCATCCTCCACAGGACTGGTATAATATTTCGGTCTCTGGCCTACACTTTTAAAGCCCAGGCCTTCATATAATTTAATCGCAGGAGTATTGGAAACCCTTGCCTCTAATGTCATAGCCGTAACCCCACGGGCCTTGACCTCCTCAATTAATTTAAGAAGCATCCGGCGCCCTATTCCCTGACGACGATAGTCTGGAGCTATGGCCACGTTGGTAATACTGCCTTCATAAGCCAAAATCCAACATCCTACATAACCTATTACCTTGTTATCGTCTTCCTCATCAATGGCAAGAAGGTAATAGGTATCACTGCTGGAGGCATCACGCCAAAAGGATTCACGGGACCATGGCGTAGCAAAGCACTGCTTTTCCACCTCAGCCACTGCATCAGCATCCTCAGGCACCATTTTACGAAAGCTAATCATTTTATGCTCCCCTTACCTTCCCCTCCGGGGAAGGTGTCAGCCGACTGGCTGACGGATGAGGTCAGCTTTGACTGACGCTTTTCCCAAAGTACTTCAGCCTCGGACTTCCTTATATAAATAGGCTCCATGTCCATCACTGAACCAACCTGGCCCGCTGCCAGCTTTTTTAATCCCGCCATGGCAATATTAGCTGCCCTTGGCATCATTGTATGCTTCGGTGGAATGATGAGATTTTCCGGAAGATTATCCAGCTTGGTCATCTTTTTGGAAACCATATCTCCCACAGCCACCACAGGCCCATCAAGCTCACTGCAAATTTTAATGGCGTCCTCCAAGGCCACCACCTCAATAGACTTTACCTCATCAAAGTCACTGCCATTCCACTTGTAATGGGCAGTGTAAACATTTCCCTTTTGGGCATCTATAAAGCCTGCCACCCTTATTCCAGGAACAGGATAATGCCAGGCAAGCCCCTCCATGGTTGGAATCCCAATAATTGGAATATTAAGGCCATAGGCTATAGCCTTAGCCGCAGCCAATCCAATACGAAGTCCCGTAAAGGAACCTGGGCCAATACTTACGGCCACAGCCTCCAAATCCTCTTTCTTGGTTCCTGCCATATTGAGAACCTGCTCCACATGTGGAAGCAAAGTCTCAGAATGTGTCAGTTTATTTTCTACGATTAATTCAGCCAGTAATTTTTTATTATCTGCAACTGCCACGCTGGAAACCATGGTAGCAGTATCCATTGCTAAAATTGGCACAGCCCTTCCACCTCCTGGAAAATATCTTTATAAACGTCCCCTCTGATATCAAAAATCAGGCGACGCTCATTTTCCTCTGCCTCTGTTCTCTCAATAGTGAGCAGTATAAAATCATCAGGCAGACAATCGGCAAACTTATCTGCCCATTCAATAACCACAATCCCCTCTGGATCATCTACATAGTCGTAAAAGCCAATATCCTCCAGCTCATATTCCTGCTCCAGACGATACAAATCAAAATGATATAGGGGTAGCCTTCCTTCGTAAACATTCATTATATTAAATGTAGGAGAGGTAACATCCTCATCTATCTCCAAGCCCTTGGCCAAATTCTGCACAAACAGTGTCTTGCCGGCTCCCAAATCACCATATAGACAAATTACTGTCCCGGCGGAAAAAAGCCTGCCGATTTTCTCCCCTATGGCCGCCGTTTCCTCCGGGGATTTTGTAATTATTTCAAACATTGTTTTCTCCTAGAAATTCCATGCTCTGTACGCATATTACAAAATAATACTAACATGCAATTTTATCATATTTACCATACAACTACAAATTATATCCCTCGTATACTGAAGGGGCAGCAGGATTTTTTCTGCCCATGTAGAATGTACCTAGGTACAAAACCGAATGAAGCTTCAAAACGATAGGAGGTTGCATAATTTATGCTAATGAAAAAAAATCGAATAAAGAAATCCGCTTGCAGTGTATTTGCTGTGATCTGTTCTCTTCTTATTATGCTGATGGCAACAGCCCAGGCTGCCGAAAAGCCAAAGGCACCTGTTTGGCGATTGGATGCTAAGTCAGGGGCCGTATTCCCCCGCAGCTTGCGTTTTATGAAGGATGAATTTCCGCAAGATTATAATTCGTTCCCCTCCCGTCAGGGAATGGATACCTTGAGATGCTCTGCCAGTGCTGAATTTTCCGGTTCAGGTCTCTCTATGATTAGGGACAAAATAAACAACCTTGCAGGGGAAGATGCGATCATCTATGTGGTGGATCTGCGTAAAGAATCCCATGGCTTTGTCAACGGCGGCATTCCCGTAAGTTATTACATAAAAAATAATTTGGGCAACCGTAATCTTAATTCAGCTGAAGTACCACAGGCTGAGGAAAAAGATTTGCAATCCATTGTGGGCCAGGAGATAACCTTTGTTCCTTTGGGCAAAACCGATACAAAGCTGTTTACTGCCTGCGACATAAAAGTGGTGCAAGTTGAAACAGAGGAAGCTCTCGCTGCACGGCTGGGACTACACTACAAACGCATTCCTATTCCGGACCAGTGCGCACCTACCGATGAAGATATCGATGATTTCATGACATTCTACAAAAATCTGCCTTCCAAATCCTGGCTGCATTTTCATTGCCATGCAGGACATGGACGCACCACAACCTTCATGGTGTTCTATGACATTTTGTGCAATCCGGATGTAGCTTTGGAGGATATTGTGGCCCGCCAGCATGCTCTTGGTGGAACTGATTTGTTTGCTCCAGGTAAAAAGAATAATTGGAAGGGCCAGGAAATTAGTAAACGCGCCCAGCAAATACGCAACTTTTATGCATATGTACAGGCCAACCGCGGTGACAAATTTGCACAATCTTACTCCCAATGGATGAAGGCCCAAAATAGCAGAGAAGATAACGCTCAAAAAAGTAAGTCCTAAAAATAGCAAATACGATTCGTGAAAAATGTCAAATTATTCTTTATTTTTGCACCATTTTCGATATAATTATATGTAAGAAGCTGAGTGTGTGTACTATTATTAAGGAGGTACAGTATGGCTAAATATGTATGCAGCGTTTGTGGTTACGTTCACGAGGGAGATGCTCCACCAGATGAGTGCCCTATCTGCCATGTTGGTTCTGAAAAGTTCAACAAAATGGAAGAAGGCGGTCAGCAGTTAGCTGATGAGCACAAGCTGGGTGTAGCTCAGGGTGTTGACTCCGAAATTGTTGAAGGGCTGAAGCAGAACTTCAACGGCGAATGCACCGAGGTTGGTATGTATCTGGCAATGTCCCGTGTAGCTGACCGTGAAGGCTATCCTGAAGTAGCAGAGGCCTTCAAGCGTTATGCTTGGGAAGAGGCTGAGCATGCAGCAAAATTTGCAGAGCTGCTGGGTGAGGTGTTAACCGACAGCACAGAGAAAAATCTGAAGATGCGTGTTGATGCTGAGTTTGGTGCCTGCGAGGGCAAGAAAAAGCTGGCAGTTCATGCCAAGAAGCTGAATCTGGACGCTATCCACGATACCGTGCATGAAATGTGCAAGGATGAGGCGCGCCACTGCAAGGGCTTTGAAGGTCTGCTAAAGAGATACTTCGGAAAATAATTAAAAGAAAAAAGGGATGTCCCAAATGTGATATTTGGGTTCATCCCTCTTTTTTTCAAAAATAGTCTTCCCCTCTGGGGGAGATGCCCGAAGAGCGTAGGAGGTATCACAGCTGCTGGATAAATTTCAAGGATTTCATAGGCTTGCCAAACATGCTGTATAAATACCCCAATAACAGGGATTCAGCCTGGACCATAATACTGCCGCTAACCTTAAAGGCTGGCTTTTCCAGCCAATTTAGCTTTAAAAGCTGGCCAATAAATACCCGCATAGCTTCAGGGTATTCCATAATATCCTTATCATCTGGCTGCACCATTTCCGGAAGCAATGCTCCCCCCTCCTGGATGGAAAAAAAGGCATCCCCCTCAATATTCTGGCCGCTTCTGACACATCTTTCATAGGAAAGCTGCATACCGGAAAATTCCAGAATCTGAAAAGCCGCTGCCAGGGCCGCAATTCTTGGATTGCGACTGCCAAAGGCGTCAAAGACCTCCAACAGCTTATCGTACATATCACTCTGAGGAAAGCCCTCCACCGCCAAATTTGTGGCCAGTTCCGCCACAAAGGCACCATAGGCCATGGCTGAAAAGTCCGTACTCATGGTGCGGTTGGCATGCTTTAAGGAAGCCTGGCGAACGGTATCCAGACGATTGCCCTTGGTAAGCTGGATATCCACCTCATTGAACATCTGCAAGGCTCCCGCCAAAGGGCTTTTAGGGCGACGACAGCCAAAGGCCGTTGCCGTTATTTTCCCATGCTCACGGGAAAGCAGGGTAATTATTTTATCTGCTTCGCCCCAGTTCTTTACCCCCAGCACCAGGGCATCAGTCTGATACTGTCCCATTATTCAAAACCGAATCCTTTAAGGATATTGTCGCGGTTACGCCAATCCTTCTTTACCTTAACCCAAAGGTCAAGGAACACCTTACCTCCCAGGAGCATTTGAACATCCTGGCGGGCCTGGGCACCGATTTCCTTCAGCATGGCACCCTTCTTGCCAATTATGATACCCTTTTGGGAATCACGCTCCACATAAATGGTTACCCGAACATAGTTGTCCCCATTATCACGAATCTTCATTTCATCCACATCAACAGCAATGGAATGAGGTACCTCATCACGGGTGAGATGCAGTACCTTTTCACGAACCATTTCCGCAATAATCAAACGCTCCGGCTGGTCCGTAACCATATCCTCCGGATAATACTGAGGTCCCTTTGGAAGGTACTTCTTTACCTCATCCAATAAGCCCTCCAGATTGTTTTCCTCCAGAGCTGAAATAGGAACGGTAGCCGCAAAATCGTACTTACCGTTATAATTGGTGATAATCGGCAGCAATGCTTCCTTATCCTCCAGCAAGTCCACCTTATTAATAGCCAACACAACAGGCTTTTTAGTGGCTTTGAGGCGCTCAAGAATATAATGCTCACCAGGACCAAACTTCTCGTTGGCATCCACCACGAAAATAATGGCGTCAACCTCCTGCAAAGTACCTTCAGCAGCCTTTACCATGTATTCTCCCAGCTTATCAATAGGCTTATGAATACCAGGAGTATCCAAAAATACCAGCTGGGCATCTGGCTTGGTCAGCACACACATAATTCTGTTGCGGGTAGTCTGAGGCTTATCGGACATAATGGCGATTTTCTGACCGATAAGGCTGTTTATCAGAGTGGACTTACCCACATTTGGACGGCCGATTACTGCCACAAAGCCGGATTTATAATTCTTTGGCAATTTCTTGGGCTCATTTTTAGGAATAGAGTTTATGTCGATTTCTACCCCCTTGCCCTTTACAACATCAGGGACCTGAGCCAATGGCAGCTGCATATCCTTATCATCACCGTCATCACGGCTGATCCCCAGCTTTCCCATTACATAACGCTGTTCTTCTTCCATTTCCAGTCGCTCTTCCTCATCCATGTGGTCATACCCCATAAGGTGAAGCATGCCGTGAACGGTGAGGAAGGAAAGCTCTCTTTTAAGGCTGTGTCCATATTCCTTGGCCTGCTCCTGAGCCTTCTCCACGGAAATAATAATATCTCCCAAAATCTCAGTCTCCAGCCCCCCCTCAATTTCAGGCTCATCCTCCTGACTGTCTGCAAAAGCAAAGGACAGTACATCAGTAGGACG
This sequence comes from Anaerovibrio lipolyticus DSM 3074, assembly GCF_900141865.1. Taxonomy (GTDB): domain Bacteria; phylum Bacillota; class Negativicutes; order Selenomonadales; family Selenomonadaceae; genus Anaerovibrio; species Anaerovibrio lipolyticus. The sequence continues at coordinate 166,168 of NZ_FQYW01000006.1, forward strand.
GTCCAGACCACGATATTTATTATTAAGCTCATGGATATATTCATTGTTGGTGAGAGTAATGCTTACCTCCCCATTTTCCACTCCATAAAGAGGCCCGGTAACCTCGGCGGCATTGCGCACAATTTCCTCGATTTCCGGCTCCAGCTTTAAATCTTCAGGCTCACGGCTGATAATAACATCCATTGGCAAATTCTCCTATTAATCTTCTTTGCGGGAAGCCTCATAACGGTCATAGGCCTCCACTATTCTTGATACCACGTCATGTCTGATTACATCCATGGCTTCCATACGTACTATTTCAATGCCCTTTACCTTTTCAAGGACCTTTGTTGCTTCTATCAAGCCTGAGGTAACTCCCCTTGGCAAATCAATCTGCCCTGGGTCACCGGTTACCACCATTTTGGAGCCAAAGCCCAGACGGGTCAAAAACATTTTCATCTGCTTGGCAGTGGTGTTCTGTGCCTCATCGAGAATAACATAGGCATTTTCCAGAGTGCGGCCACGCATATAGGCCAAGGGAGCAATCTCAATAACCCCTTTGGTCATCAGCTTCTGATATGTGTCCTGTCCCAATATATCCTGCAAGGCATCGTAAAGAGGACGAAGATATGGATCAACCTTTTCCTGCAAATCTCCTGGCAAAAAGCCCAGCTTTTCTCCAGCCTCCACCGCCGGGCGGGTAAGAATCAGCTTTTCCACCTCACGATTGCGAAGGGCGGCACAGGCCAAAACCACCGCCAGATATGTTTTGCCCGTTCCCGCAGGCCCCACACCGAAGGTAATGGAATTCCTTTTAATAGCGTCCACATAAACACGCTGGCCCAAAGTCTTAGGGCGTACATGACGGCCACGGGAGGTTACCAAAATGGTATCCCCAAATAAGCTGTGAAGGGCCTCGCCCTTGCCACCCTTTACCAAGCCTATACTATATCTTACTTCGTGCATGGTGATGGCATTGCCCTGTCTGTACAGGTACTGCAGCTCCCGCATAATCTTTGCCGCTGGCTCCACCTGTGAGGCCTCACCGCTGATTTCAAGCACCTCTCCACGGCTAATGAACCGCGCGTCAAAATTCTCCATCAATACACGAACATACTCGTCTCTTTCTCCCAGCAAAGCCATTGCTTCGCTTCTATCGGCAAATTCAATAATTTCTTCTGCTATATTCTGCAACTATTCACCGTAGTCTAATCTGCCAACTACGGTGTTTTCACCTCGCTTATAAAATGCTTCAAATACTCAGTCATATTATTTTACCGCAACTGGTATCCTAACACAATGGTATTTTATTTGAGTAACAAAAAATAAAATCCCCCAAAGGCTTCAAACCCCTCGGAGGATATTTTTGTTGTCTGAAACTAACATAATTTAGTCGCGAAGCTTGCATTGTATCTTTACAATATTGCCACCCACTACCTTAAATTCCAGCTTTTTAAAATAATCAGTACTATAATAGGTATATTCCGTATCATTATAATCCCTGTCAATTTTATCCGGAGCCCCATAGGTAGCAGTAATCGATGACTCTGGCATACCCACAGCCAATCCCCCCGGGGTGGCATTGCCGGCAGCAGTGGTCTCTATTTCCTCTACCATGTTCGGATTGTAATCCGAACGCTCAATAACGATCCCGTTGGTGAAGTAAATCTTATCCCCGGCGTACTGAGGATTACCAAGTTTAGCTGTAGCATCAGCTACAGAAGAACCAGGAGCCACACCAGAAATCGCTATTCCCTCAGGAGAAATCATGGCACAACAAACTGCTGAAGCTGCCATGGTAAGACCGGCCACCAATGCTATCATTTTCTTTTTCATACAACCCCCACCTTATTGCAACATACCACACACTATCTTTTCTACATGATTTGATTCTATCTCAAAATTCAGTCCTACTGACGGATTATTGGCAGAATGATATATAATGTGGTCACCTACTACGGCATTAGGCTGCCCATAAGCCGCTACCACATCATCTACAGACGAACCAACCTTTATGCCTTTTGGAGTACCAAGAGCATTTAAATCGTCTACTTTAATTCGCTGAACTATTCCATTTGCCACATACAAATCAAATACATTTTTATATTCGTATTTCATCATTCCATCATCTCGGTCAATTTCGTTTGGTTCACCATGTCGTTGACGTACCGCATCAATTGACGCCCCATAGGAAATCTGTCCTAAGACCAACTGGTCATCCGTTAAGGTTGCCGCTGCCGAAGGCTGAATCTGCACGCCCCCCGCTGCTGCTACCTGAGTCTGAGTTGCCGCCGGTATGGTTGTATTACCAGCCGGTGGAACTGTTCCTGCTGGCTGTTGGGTAGTAGCCGGCGGAACTATAGGAGCCGTATTGGCCACATATAGTGAATGGATATAGAAATAGGCCACTGTACCACCAATTCCTAAAAACAAAGCTACCACAACTGCCAAAATTGTTTTTTTGCTCATCAAGCTATCCTCCTTTAGCTTTAATCCTCTAAAGGCAATCTCCTTATGAAATAATAATCGGCTGTTTTGTCCTCATTTCTTAACATGTATTCGTGCTCAATGTAGCTAATTCCTTTTTTCAATCAATTAGTTTTTCTGTTTTTACAACGGCCATATTAACCTTTGTAATTCTTTATGGCATTTATAACATCCCTATGATACAGTATCTTGCCAGTGTCCGCAGCCGTGTAGATATTGCAATCAGACCAGGTATCAGCACCCCAGTTAATCTGCGCTTTAATTCCCAGCTTTTCCAAGAGTGCTTTCGCCATAGCTTTATCATCTATGGTAATCTCCTGATTCACCGGAGGGGCAAAAAGACTGGGATAATCTTTCTGAAAAGCATAGTTGTCTCTTAAAGCGTGGAATAATTCAAATGACTCATAGCTAGCGCCGCCCACAACAGCTTCAAGCTGGCTATTGTTTAATTTGTTCATCGCTATATTCTTCATCATTTTCAACATCTCCTTTATTTCACATCAACCAGTCATCTCATCTTTCTGTACCTGTTCAGTAATTTTAATCACCAATCCCAATCTTTGCGTTCCAAGTGCTTGCCCACTAATTTTTCCGCATAATCCCAAGCCTCGTCCCTCGTGAGTAGTTTGCCGTTCAGCCAGTATTCATTATGATCAACGGCGTAAGGAACCATCTCAATGCCAAGCACCCTCCAAGAATTTTCAATATCTTCACATGGGCCATAACGTTTGCTGCTCCCCCAAAAAATTTTAAATTTACCGTAGCGATCACAACGATGATAATCGGTTCCCCTGAGCAAAACATTCAAAAATTTGCTATCATTGGATGTTTCATAGTCGCATCCTCCGGCTACCTGCTTAAGTTCATCATTGCTGAGTTTGTTTAATTTATCCATTTTCATAAAATCACCCTTTCGTTTCCTTCGCCCGAAAGCGTTTTATTTCTTCTTTCTATTCTTTATATGTCTGAAATCGAAAAGTGTTAATGATTTTGGAAAAAATATCGGATGCACCATAAAAGAACTGCCGCAAAATATGTGACAGTTCCCAGAATAATATTTTTCATTGTAATAAACTCAGCACCATAGAGCTGTTCTTGTTGGACTGGCTGAGCATTGCCTGACCGGATTGAGCCAATATCTGGGCCGTTGCCAGACTCATGGCACTTTTAGCCATATCTGTATCGCGAATGGTACTTTCACTGGATTGGGTATTTTCCTCCTGAGTAATAATATTGTTATCCGTCATTTCCAAACGGCTAATCTGAGCCCCCACTAAAGTATTTGCCCCCGTCAGGTAATCAATAGCCATATCCAGATAACCTCTGGTAGTTTTCGTTACTGTTTGACCATTTTCTATTTTTGTACTAACAGTCCCCAAGAGAAGCTCCCGACTCTCCTTCGTCATTACATTATAATCTTCTATCCCCCCATACTCTTCTACATAATCAAACAGGTGATCCAGAGATGTCTGAGGAATTCTCACATGGATATTTTGGCTGGACCGGTCAGTATGATGAATCACCAAATCATTTACATAAATATCCTTATCGATTTTAATAACATCATCCATGGTTTGGTCAGCCAGTTTGGCCCCCTTTTCCCGTAAGGCAGGATACATCGTATTGTATGGATATGACAGAACATCAAATGGCCGTGTATCATAAATAGTTACAGTACCCTTTTCCACATTGCCAGCCACAGCCAACATATGGGGATGTCCATCTCGTATAGTTTGAATAGCCTGCCCTGCCTGGGTACGGACAGCTTCAACAAAGGACTCTAAATCCGTTACATGAGCAAGGTTAATAACATCCACCCTCACGTTCATAATATCTGCCCCCGATGAACCGCTCGCTGGACGAAATTCCTCTGCCTCATCACTGCCATCATAAAAATAGAAATTAACCCATTGCTCCGGACAAGTTGAACAATAAACCCGAAACCCCTTACCCACCAAATCATCTGGCAGCTTTGGATTTTTTTCATCAAAAACCTTTTTAAAATCTATAGTATATTGAGCCAGCTTACTTTCACTAATTTCCAGTGTCAAGTCGTTACCGCTTTCGCCAATATAACCAGCCTTTGCGATTAAAGCTTTAGTTCCTGCTCCACCATCGCTTCCATCGGAAAAATGCCTGCTGTCTTTCGATGTCATTAAATTTATAAAGGCATCTGCTATGCTAGTACCGCCTTCTACAGTCTGCCGCAGTATCTTCAAATCAACATCATATACTGTGCCATATTGTCCAGGCTTGTTTTGCTGAACTGCTTCCATGGAATTCGGTTCCGTTGTGTCAATGAATCCATAGTAGCTACCATTAGTAGATTTTAAGCATTTTCCTACCAAAGCATCCACAAATTCAGTTAATTTATCTTCGTCGGTGGTATCATAGGCTGTTAAATCCATGGTATAGCTTGCTTCCTTGCCAGGCAGCGTCTCGATTGGCCCTTTTGGTATACCACCAGATGAAAGAGAGACGGAACTGGTATCCAAAGCAGTAACTGTCTCATAATATTTGGGAGTACCATATTCTGCCGGGACTTCTGGTTCTGCCGGTATTGCCTCTTTCCCTGCAATCCCATCCTTTACAGTGATATAATAAGACCCGCCTTTACCTGTAGTCTCCAATGTCACCACTCCCCCGGACATTGTAAAAGTAACACCAATAGTGGAACCAGCTTTAGGGTCTCCAATCTCCACCCAAGACTTTAATTGAGTTTTAGATATGCTGGCATTTTTCCCCACTACCCAAACTCCTTCGTCATCCTGGTGCAAAGCAGCATTACCTTCCTCAATCTTTAGATAAGCTGTACCCCCGCAACCTGTTATGGTAATGCCGGTATCTGCTGTTACACCGGAAATATTCTTTGTCAAAACAGCCGAAGTGGCATCCTTGATTTTTTCATTCCACTCCTCTTTGTCAGTCACAATTTTTTCCAAATCTGTAGCAGGATCCCGTTCCTTATGCGTTATAGCTGGATGATATATAACTTCCTCTTTAGTTCCATAAATAGTCTCATTGGAAAATACATTGGTGCTATTCGCTGCCGTACGCCCATTATGGGCTGGTTTAGCTGGCACGCCTGGCTTAACAACAACAGGCTCTTCACTAGCTGACCTGCTGTAACCATCTATGTATTTTATATCATTGTACTGATTCGTTGTAGTAAATGTGATTTTAGAGTCCTCAACAGAAGCACTGGCTACCGGTGATTTTCCTGAAAGGGTGCTGGCAATTTTGGACGCAATCTCCTCTGTTGTACTTAACCCGCTAATATCAATCTGTATCGCATTTTTATAATTCTTACTGGTATCAGTTGTCAGCACGTAATTGTATCCGCCACAAGAAAAGCCTTTGCCATTTAAATCCCCCACCAAATAGCTGCTCAAATCCCATGTAAAGGTGGCAGGTGTAATCTCCTGTGGATCGTGCTGAATATACTCATTATTCACGCCACCAGCCAGATTTACGCTGGATTTATCTCCCAAAAGTGGCTCAATCGTAGACTCATGGGTGCCATAACGTGAAAATACATCAAATGGGCCAAAAATACCATCCAAATCATCATATACATCATCTATAAAATTATATTCTGATTCAGGAATCCTTATAGGCTTATCCAGCACCTTCCACGAGGACATTTTACCTGCCTTGGTATTGCCCACCAAAAGGAGCTTACCATTAAAGGTGGTTTCCCAGGCTATCTGCTGTATCTCATCATAGCTCTGGTTCAGCTCCTTCTGAATAGTAGCTCTGTCTATATCAGTATTGGTATCATTATGGGCATCAATAACCTTTTCCTTGATTTTTTTCATTATATCAAGCTGACTCTGAATAGCCCCCTCTGCTATTCGAAGCATTGACGAACCCTTCTGAACATTCTGGTCATCCTGGTCCAATGCTCTGATGCGTACTCTCATTTTCTCAGAAATAGCATACCCGGAAGCATCATCCCCCGCATTGCGTATCTTTTCCCCCAAAGATAGCTCACCAGCAGCCTTGGACTTCTTCTTTGTATTTTTATGTAACTCCCCCAAGATCATATTTGAGGAAATGTTATTTGCAATTACCATTTGCCTTCCCCCCAAGACTTACAACCTAAGCACAAAACTCAAATTATGTTAAGACTACTTTAGCAAATATACATTTAAAAGTGTTGTACTCTGAGTCCAATAGCCCAATAAAAAAAGAAGCCATTGCAACGCAACGACTCCTACATTCCATGGCAAATTTATAGTTCAACTGCAAATTTGACAATTATTATTTATTCCATCATTAGCTCCTGCACGAGATATTCATCACTCATGCAGTGCATATCAGATTTCGATATAATTATACTATTTTATCATGCTCACTATCAACAATGACTCGCAGGAATTTTAATATTTAGTAATAACAAAAAGGAGCCGTAAATACAGCCCCTTTCATAATCATTCTTTTTTACCGCTGGAGCGATATTATTCCTGTTCTTGGGGAATACGAGCCTGCCACCCAGCTTGCCCAAACATAGTTCCCATCCTCTGTTGTTATAGGCGAACCATAAATTGCTGAAAGCGTAGACACTATAGAACCAGATATAGATGTAGTATCTGTATCCCCTGCCTCTGGTTTAATCTGTAGCTGCATGACACGACCGCCTGATAAAACCTCAACGAATTCCAGACCACCATAATTTCCACGAACTACCTGCGGTGGTACGCCGTATCCCATAGGAGGCAGGGCCTGTGCATAGCTTGGCAGGCTTCCTACTCTCTGTCCCACTGCCGGCAATGAATTAATTATCTCAGAATACGCCGCAGCTGACGGTGATGCCAACGCAATTCCGCATTGAATGACAAACATACATAACACTGCTGATAAAACTTTGATTACTCTTTTCATACGTTTTCCTCCTTACTACCTACTATTTATAATTTTATCCAGAAAGTCCATTCTTTCTTGCGTTGTCAAAATCTTATCATCTATTGCTATTGCGCCCACACGGTATAAAATCTTGAAATCAAGGATGGATTCCACCCGAGTTTCCTGGCTTATAATAAATTGTATCTTAGCTTTTGCCGGTTTGCCATCATAGTCACACTCACCGTTAAACTCTACTATATGCCGCCAATTACCTGATTCAAGGTGGTGCCATTTAGGATTTTTAAAGTATTTGTCAAAGCTATCACCAATCTCCACTGCTTGAGAAGTAGCTTCTTTCGTCTCGATATCATGCATCTGTCCTGTGCTTCCTCTTACACATGCCACATATTTATTGAGCGGCACAAAGGCCAGAAAAAAGCTTCCTGCGGCAGCAAGCACCAATATGACAAGGAATATTTTCGCAATTAATTTTCTCATAATTTTCGCATACTTACATAGTTCACAGTATTCTCACCTTGGCGAACAGCAAAGCGCAGCAAGCACGGTACACCATCATTAGAGGTAATTGGATATTCATACAAGTCTAGGTTTCCATATTTTTCATGTCGATAATTATTGCCATAGGTCTGCCAAACATCACTTATACGGGAGCCTTCGTGGAACCCCCTTGGGGTGCTGGCAGCCGATGTGCTGGAAATAATTTCACTAACCCTATTCTCATATACAATGACGTCAATATCATTATATTTCCAGTGGGCCTGGCCATTTTCCGTTACTATTCTGCCAGGACTTCCCATAACAGACCGGACCTTTTCTGTTGTATCTCCAATGGTGATATTCCCCAATGACAAATCCATACCATTTAACGGGCCACTGGTTTTAGATGTTCCCCCAGTAGATGGTGCTGGTGTTACCGGAGGTGGTTCGGCAGACTTAGCATTCGTCTTTGATGCTTTTTCATCTTTCTTCTGTGTTGCTTTGGTAATAATTGTATTGTCATTAAAATTAGGTGTGCTTGATATCATATACAATGATATACCACCCAATGCTAATGCACCAAAGAACAGTAATACAGAAAAAATAGCAGCCGCTATTCTCCCACTACCATCCAAGGTAAATGACATAATCCCCAATATAATGGATATTAAAATCAATACCCCTATTACAATTGCTGTAATTATTACATGTGATTTATGCCATATTTTAAATTTTACCTGTATATCCTTATCGGCACCCACACTAAAAGCTTCGGCCAAATCCCAGGTTAATGTTTTATTGTTATTTGTAACATTATCTGCATTACTGGAATCTGCTGCGTACGGCAGATTAAATTTAATCTCCATTTCCCCTGTTGCAACCATTGCTTGGGTAAGCCCTTCCAGCCTTGGGTCAATATGCTTAAAATGCTGCTCATACCTAAAAGGGAAATCGAAGGAATAAGCATCAAAGAACCAGCCCTTTACCCGTTTTACTTGCCAATCTTTGTTATATTCGGAAGTAAGATTACGTGCATATTCAACTATAGATGGATAATGAGCAGTCATCTTATAACCACTCATATTACCATTTTTATAGGGTTCAACTTTGGCTGAACTATTTAATTTCTCCCTAAGCATTTCACCCTGCTTTTCAACTTCATTGCCAAAGACATCTTTATCTCCAACGAATATAAATTCATAGTCTACACTACCATTTTCACCAATCGTCATAGTCCCGTTACCGCTGAAGCAGCCTGAAACCACGAAGCACATTATTAGCATTAATAATAAACCATACAATCTTTTCATATTCTTTTACCCATACTATTTCAATTTAAAACTATCTTACTCAGATACTTCCCGGATATTTAAGAGGATCATCACCATATTGGTTTGGCCCTTCATTCCCTTTAGCAACGGCCAAATATATTGAAAGGAAAAAAGAGGCACCTAATAAACTCACAATTACCACAACCCAACCAGGGATATTCAAGTCATGCCCTCTCTTTATGGATATAAAAAAGCTTAACACAGAAAGTGGTAATAAAAAAGGCAATGCACATAATAACATAAGAAAAATCATCCCCAAAACAGCATCCTCATCTTGTCCGCTCATCACTGTAGTAGTTATAAAAAAACTAATTCCCCCACAAAGTATAATTCCAACCACAATAGCAATCGTCGTGAGTATAAGGGAACGTAGTATAAACCTCTGCCTATTTAACCTGCCTCTCCAATTCCACCAGCTCAAAGCCTCATCCCTAGTTGCATAATCTGGTCCCAAAGATTTACTTTTATTATTGTCCGATGGTACTGGCAGTGCCCCGCTAACCGCTATTTTTTTGCCACATTTAGCACAAAACACTGCTTCATCGTCTATTTTACTTCCACAGTTTTTACAAATTTTAGCCAATATGTTCACTCCTCATTAAACACATCAATATAACGAGCTTTAAGATGTCCCCTTCCTCTTTAGGTGTGGAAAACAAACTACAACAGCTGGTGAGAATATCTCCCAGCTCGTTGCGACGCGAAGCTAGTCCTGAAAGGGAAACGCTAATTGGAAGATTTTTCTTCTAAAGAAGAAAAATTTGAACAATGGCGTTATAAAAAAACTCTATTATTGTAATTATATCAAGAATGGTTCTTAATTTATTGTACTTTGAGTCCAATGTCACCAAAAAAAGAGCCGCTGCACCGCAACGACTCCCGCTTTATGGATAATTAGCAGACATCTACTTTCCTGCATTAACTTGGTGTTCACCTGTATTGGCATTGGCGTGTAGTCCGAACGAAATAATCCAATTGCTCTTACAAATTACATGTTTAACTCATTACATCAATGTCCTGTACCCTTCATAAAAATTCTCCATATATCTGCAGGTAGTGTGCCACCAGTCATTGTGCCCATAGTCTGGTTATCATCGGTACCAATCCACACCCCCACTACCAAATCAGATACATAACCCACAAACCAGGCGTCGTGATATTCACTGGTTGTACCGGTTTTTCCTGCCACATGGCCGCCGATATTGGCTCTGGTACCAGTGCCATGACTGACTACTCCCTGTAACATACTGTCAAGATTTGCAGCGGTCTCCTCCTTTAGCACCCGCCTTGAACTAGCAGGATTAGGATATTCCTCCAAAACATTGCCGTCCTTATCCAGTACCTTTACTATAGGTGTGCCCTTAGCATAAATTCCCTTGTTGGCAAAGGTGCAATAGGCACTGGTAAGCTCCAATGGAGTTACGCCCCTTGTTATTCCGCCCAGCGCAGTGGAAAGATTAACATCATTACGTTCTCCTTCCAGCACCAAGGTGGATATCCCCATATCCTGAGCATACTTTATAACCTTATCAATACCTATATCATCTGCCACCCGCACCGTTGCCACATTTAATGACTGAGCACAAACAGAGCTTAGTGGAACGCTTCCGTAAAAGCTGCGGTCATAATTTTGTGGGTTCCAGCCATACTTAGTAAATGGTGTATCAGCAACAATTGAATCAGGCGTATAGCCAGACTCCAGGGCAGCAGCATAAACAAATGGCTTGAAGGCAGAACCAGGCTGTCTTTCCGCCAATGCTGCGCGATTAAACAGATCTGTTCCCCGACCACCTACCATGGCCTTTATATAGCCACTATGAGGCTCAATAGCCACCAATGCCCCCTGAGGCTGTTTTAACCCATTAGCTTCATTCATCTCCGGTAAGTTTTTCATAGCCTCCTCAGCGGCCCGCTGCATATCCATGTCAAGGGTGGTATAAATCTTCAGCCCACCCTTATACAATCCGTCATCGCCATATTTATCTATGATTGTCTGCTTTACATAATCAATGAAATAATGAGCGTCACCTACTTCCCTTGGAGCTGATTGAACTAAATGTATTTCTTGCTTTGCCGTCTTTTGGGCAGTGGAGGAACTGATAAAACCATATTTGGCCATTTGCTGTAAAACCACAGCCTTCCTTTTCTGAGCTTCCTCCAAATTATTTAAAGGAGAATAATGATTAGGGCTTTTCGGTATCCCTGCCAGCATAGCACATTCATTTAGGTCCAAATCTTTCACGTTCTTGTTAAAATAATATTTTGATGCTGCTTGGATACCATAGACACCGCGCCCAAAGTAAATCTGATTAAGGTACATTTCCAGGATTTCTTCCTTGGTATGCCTATGCTCAATTTTAAGTGCCAAAAACATCTCCTGAATTTTGCGGCTAAAGGTACGCTCTTGATTTAAGTAAGCATTTCGTGCCAACTGCTGAGTAATGGTAGAACCGCCCTCGGCAACTTCACGGTGTGAAATATTCTCCCACATAGCACGCATAACTCCACGATAATCAATGCCTATATGTTGGTAAAACCGCACATCCTCCGTTGCCAAAAAGGCTTTCTTTAAATTTTCCGGTATTTCCTCACTTTTGACTGGTTCCCTGTCCTCCTCAGCATGTACAACAGCTATTTCATTCCCTTTTATGTCATAAATATGTGATGTTAGAGCTGGCTGAATATCCGGCAAATTGCTTGGAATATTGGCCGAAGCCACAAGAAAGCCACAACCTCCGCCTATTCCCATAACTATCAACGCTATTATTAATCCTGTAGATAACTTCACTTTTACTCATCTTTCTATTTCTATATTCAAAATTACATATCAATCCTAAATACATTACTATATTAATGCAAATTTAGCAAAATATTTTTTTAATCGTCGTACTTCCAGTCCAATTTTCCCAAAATAAAAGGTCTTCTCTTAGAAAGGACTTGCCGTGAACGTGTTATTCCTTACAGTGTATACCATCATATCTCCATCAATAAGGTAGCCATCGCCCAGCTTCAAATATTGGGTATCTGCCATGCCGCTGCAACGGTAAAAACCACTGGTAGGATTATATGTAATGGCCCAGGCGTTGGTATTGTCCACCAAATCGTTTCCACCTTTAACAAGGGCACTGGTCATAATAGGGATAATATCCAAAATCCCGTCACCATTGATATCCATAAATATAATATCCCCATCCATGGTATTAGGATTGTCATAATTATGAATGGCCGGTGGCTGATATGTAAAATAATGGGATGCTGTATGTCCATTACTGTCTGAAAGCTGCACATTTAGCTGCGTGCCAGTATTGGTAGCGGCTACAATTACATTGGAGCCATTTATATTAACTGTTTTCTGTCTGCTGCTTCCCTGAGCTATGTGTAGTGGCCTATTATCTGTAGGTACAGTCTGGATATCCACGTTCTTTTCTCTTGTTTCAGTCTTCGATGGCATTGTTATGCCACCTTGTTCAGAAGTTTTTTCTCTATTATTCTCTCCACCCTCCGGTAAAGGTGCAGGACCTTCCCCATCTATATTTATTTCTTCAATGACTCCCTTGTTATCCTGCTCCTGTATAAGGGTATGGTGATACCACGCACCCCCTGCCCCAATAATAAGAAGGATTATCCCCACCAATGCATACCAGCTTACCTTCTGCGGCGGATTTAGTAAAGCATTTAGCATTGCCGTGGCACTTTGGTAACGGTCAGCCGGAGCAAAGGCCATTGCCTTTTCAATAATCTTCTTTTCATGAGGTGTCATGGCCATAATTGGCAATAGGGTGGCCAGAGTTTGCCCTAATGAATAAATATCTGACCGCTGATCTGTACTCTGATATCCGAACTGCTCCGGGGGTGCAAAACGACGTGTTCCCTGAATTTCCGTATCATGCGTATTATGCTTTTTATTAATGCGGGCAATGCCAAAGTCTATCAAATATGGCTTAAAGTTTTTGTCCAATATGATATGCTCCGGTTTAATGTCCCGGTGAATAATGCTGGCTTCGTGAAATTGCTGTATTACAGGCAATATGTCCTTTAATAACCCCGTTATGGTAAAATTAGGTAAAGTAGCATTTCCCTGAGCTACATTCTCCAGGGAAATGCCCTCAATATATTCTTCAATTACAACGGTTCTGCCTGCAAAAATTACATACAAAATGTGAGGAATCCCCTGTATATCCAATTCCTTTAATTTATAAAACAAATCTCTTTTATCCTCCCGGTATTCCCGGCGAATAAATAATTTATCATCAGCTATTCTTTTTACCAGCATAACAATACCGTGTTCATTTCGTGAAAGTTCCCTTTCTACCACGAAGCTGTCGTCAATAAAATCAATGGCAGACATTTCATCAACTCCCCATATTGATTATAACGCCATTGTTCAAATTTTTCTTCTTTAGAAGGAAAATCTACTAATTAGCGTTTCAACGAGGTGAATTACACTATTCACCGAGTTATAACGCTATTGTTCAAATTTTTCTTCTTTGAAGAAAAATATTCCAATTGTATAAAATTGGACAGTTAGTCCAAGACTTATTGGCCATTCTGTGGCAAAATTATATGCAGGAAAATCTTTCAAGGGAGTGAATTATAACATATGGCGAATACAAGTGCTTTGCTCTCTGAGTTAATTGACAAAGACGATTTAAAGGCTTTCATAGAGAAACATCAAAGCGATTTTATTAATATTACCCCAGCAGAGTATTTAAATACACTGGCTGAAAAATATGAAATTTCTATGGCAGAAATTTCCCGTGCGGCCAATTTAGGTGACTATATATATAAGATTTTCCGCGGGGAGCGAAACCCCAGCCGTGATGTTTTGATTTGCATTTGCCTAGCCATTAATACCAGCCTGGATGAACTGCAACTATTACTTCGTTTAGCCCAGTTTTATACCTTGGATGTAAAAAACGAACGGGATGCAGTGATTTTACATGGTTTACAAAATAATAAGTCTCTGCTGGAGATAAATGCCATGCTATACGAGTTAAAGCTTGAACTTCTTATAGCTGAACGTGATTATAGCCGACCTGCACCAAAGTCTAAAAAGGATGTCTGATGGCATCCTTTTTTAAATTGTCTAAATCAATGTTAATCTAAGGCTTAAATTGATTAAGTCTCTTTTACGCTTTCCTTGACAGCAAATATTTGATTTTGTTATAATGTTTATTGCTATGGAGAGGTGTCCGAGTGGTTTAAGGAGCTGGTCTTGAAAACCAGTGATGTCGCAAGGCACCGTGGGTTCGAATCCCACCCTCTCCGCCATATATGGAGTGGTACTCAAGAGGCTGAAGAGGACGGTTTGCTAAATCGTTAGGGTCGCAAGGCCGCGAGGGTTCGAACCCCTCCCACTCCGCCATGTATAAAAAATATCAGGGCACCGATTAATATCGGTGCCCTGTTTTTTATTTGTTACAAATATAGCTATATTAAATTATTTTTTCAGACCAACGTGAACTATTCTGTCCTGATAATATGGAGTAGTCATCTCCATATTCTGTGGTTTATCAATATCAGCCGGCACCTTTGAGTCTCCCTTCGGTACTGCTACCCAGAAAACCACATCCACTTTCTTTGAGGCCAAAGCGGATGCACGGGCAGCACTGTCTATCTGCACTATTTCCACATCCATATTTAGACGCTTGCCAATTTCCGCCAGCACTGCTGTATTGAAGCCTGCTGGTGTACCATCTGTCAAAACCAAATCCAAAGGAGGCAAATCGCCTGTTACTGCAATCTTCAGCTTTTTACCATTATTTGTCGGCATCGTAACTGCAGGTGGTTCCTCCCCTTTTTTTAAATCAGTAATATAGGTCTTCACAAATTTATCAAGGGTACCATCCGCCTTCATCTCGCCAATTGCCTTATCCAGATCAGCCTTCAGTTGCTTATCTTCCGTGCGGACAGCACAACAAAAGGAATCCTCCAAATTCATACCACTATGCTCTACTATAGCCAGCTTATCATTCCGGTTTATCAGGTACTGTGCAACACTATTGTAGAGGCTCACTTCCTTTACACTGCCGGATTCGAGCCCCATCAACATGGAGGTAAGCTTGTCATAATAAGCATAATCATGGGCAAGCTTCACATCTGTCTCTTCATCAATCTTCTTCATTACTTCGTTGATTCTTTCTTCACTGGCATTCAAATGAGTCAACGTACCAATCTTAATCTGAGTATCATGGGTTCCCGCCTGATTGCCCTGCTGTCCTCCGCACCCAACAAGTACCGCGCCTGCCATGATGCAGCCAAACAAAATAGCACCCAGTTTTTTCATGTTCATGATGCATCCCTCCTATGATGTTTCCAGTACGAACCTATCGTGTTTTCAATACGACGCCTAGGCATGAAAATCCTGCTTTTCCCTCTTACTTTTCTGTAAGCGTGAATACAGCAATCTCCGGTGGACAGCCAAAACGGAATGGGAACCAGCTGCCATTTCCTGAATGCACATACCCCATAGTATTTCCCACGTGATATACACCACGCAAATATTTGAATATTGGCGGTACAAGAGGAATACCAAAGAAGCCCAGCTGTCCTCCATGGGTATGTCCTGTAAGTACCAAATTGGTTTTATACTTAGCCGCTGAGTCTATAAAGTCAGGGTGATGAGCCAGCAATATCTTTACTGAGTTTGCCGGAATCTCCTTTAGAGCAAGCTCCGTATATTTTTCCTTCAAAAAATCAAACTGATCCCGTTTAATCGGATAATCCACTCCTGCAACATAAACTGGCAATGCTTCCCCTGTAACCATATCAAAGGAATTTTCCAGCTTCTTTATTCTGGTTCCCTCTATTGCGATATCAATGGCGGGAATACCACGCATGTGCTCATGATTTCCCCAGCAGTAATAAATCCCGTATTTAAATTTGTCAACATAGCTGTCCACCAGCTTGGCAGCCTTATAATTGATTTTATTATCATCAAATAAGTCACCGGTAATGGCCAGCATATCACATTCCAAACCGCTAGCTTGCTGCAGCAGATTATCCAACTCCTCCAGCCCCATAAAAGGGCCAAGGTGAATATCACTAAGCTGCGCTACAGACAACCCATTTATATCATCAGGTATATTTTCCACTGGAACATTAAAGTGTCTTACCACAGTCTGATGCCTTTCGATAATTCCGCCATAAGCAGAAACAGTCACTGCTGCAGCTGGCAAGGCTGCAGCTCCCTTCAAAAATTTACGACGTTGCGGATCCTCCGGTACATCAAACAGCTTTTTCTTTAAATATTTTACCAATACATATGCCAAAGCCAACCAATCATAGACAATTTGAGCCATAAAGATCAGGGTGGACACCTGTAAAATAATGCCACCTGCTGTTGTACCATGCAGCTTGGTAAACCCAAGAATCATGCCAACTATTAAAATAAGATCAACATAAAGCAGTTTTCGCTGTGCCTTACCCAGTTTTTCAGGTGATAAAATAACTCCCAATGCTTTTTGAGTAACCATTATAATTGTTGTCAGCACAACAAATAAAATAGAGAAAAATAATAACATAGCCTAACCTCTATACTAATATAAATTAAAAGTAATGGTATTGTATCATATATTTATGGAAAAATTCTATACGTCACCCTTTTTATGGCAAAACAAAACCAGTGCCCCGAAAGACACTGGTTTTTATTAATGAAAAAATTAGAATCTGAATTTCTTAAGCTCTCTCTGAAGCTCATCAGCCAAATCAGACAGATTGCGGGTAGAAGCAGCAATCTCTTCCATGGTAGCTGACTGTTCCTCAGTAGCAGAAGATATAGCATCTATGCTGGCGGTTACGGTCTTGGTAACCTGTTCAACATCCTCAGCGGAATTCAGTACAGCCATACTGGAATCAGCAGTTGCATTTGCAGCCTTGGCAGCCTCCTTAATAAGAGCATCTACCTCATTTACGTTGTCTACAATCTGCTGGAACTGAGTACCAGCCTCAGCCACTACTTCACTACCAGTTCTAACTGCAGCAGTACCTTCCTTCATGCTGTTTACAGCCTTCTGAGTTTCACTCTGGATGGCCTGGATGATGGAAGCAACCTCAGCAGCAGCTTCGGAGGACTGCTCTGCCAGCTTACGTACCTCATCAGCTACAACGGCGAAGCCACGACCATGCTCACCAGCTCTTGCAGCCTCGATAGCCGCATTGAGAGCCAGCAGGTTGGTCTGATCTGCAATACCGGAAATGGTATTAATAATCTCGCCAATTTCCTGAGAACGAACACCAAGGTTAGCAACTGCACCAGCAGACTGCTCCACAGTGGTAGAAATCTGATTCATCTGACTAACTGCACGCTTAATAGAGGCTTCACCCTTATTAGCAGCCTCCCCTGCATTTGCAGATGCACTGCTCATACGCTCAGCACTGGATGCAATGGAAGATACATTATCAGTCATGTTACGAATCTGATCAACAACAGTAATCATGGTATCATTCTGCTGCTGAGCAGCACCAGCAATATCAGAAACCTTGCCAGCAACATGGGTAATAGTCTCTGCACACTGATCGGAACCATCAGACAGGTCATTGGATGCAGCAGAAACCTGCTGAGAGCTGGACTGAATCTGCTCCAAAAGGCTCTTTAAATGCTCAGTCATCTGAACAAAGGCAGTACAAAGACGACCAATTTCATCGTTGGCATCATAATCCATACGGAACTGACGGATATTACCATCAGCAATCTCTTCAGACGCATTAGCCAATACTCTGAGAGGTCTAAAGAGAGCCGTACACATCATGTAGATCATGCCAAGAACAAGAGCAAGAGCTACAACAAGAACAATAACCAAGGTAATACGCATATGACGAACCGGTGCAAGAAGCTGAGATTCATCAACAACAGTTAAATACTTGTAACCAGTCTGCTGGGAGGTATAAACAGAAACAACTTTATTTACACCGTCCATTTCAATTTCAACCATACCATCATTTACATTTGCCAAAGAGCTGAACTCACCTTCAACCTCAGAGAGCTTCTTGAAATTCAGGTCTGGGTTTGCAGGATCAGCAAATATAGTACCCTCGGAATCAACTACGACCATGTAACCACTTTCACCGATCTTAATCTCACTGATCATATCAGTAATAACCGGCAAGTCTATATTAATACCAAGAACGCCAATCGGATTGTTTACATTATCCTTCAAAACCATGAAAATACCGATTGTAGGAGTACCCTTGGAAGTCATAAACGGAGCAGTAATACGGACCTTGTCCATTGCTGCCATGCTTTCCTTATACCAGTCACGGGTACGAGCATCATAGCCCTTCTTACGCTTAACAGCAGGATACTGAAGAAAACCACCATCGGTAGTACCAAGACTTACGACAGATACGGAACCCTTGTTAGCTTCAGCAAAACGATGGAAAACATCGTATGCAGCAAGCTCATATCCGCCCTTGCCGGCAGGGTCCATAGCAATCATGCCCTTGGAATCAACCTCACCATCACTATAGACGGTAATATTACCACCCGCGCGTAAAACAGGGTCATTACTCATGTTAACTAAGCCATCACGAAGTCCCTCCAGGAAAATGTTCATGGTGTTATCCACCTGTACAGCCTGAAGATTTGTTTCTTCCTGGAATGAATCTTTCTGATTACTGGTAATTATTCCGTTAAGGACAATACCCATAACCAACATTGCTATAAAGATAGTCACTCCAGCTACCAGCATCAATTTAGTCTTAACGCTGGAATCTTTCATAAAATCTGCCATAGAATCCCTCCATAAAAAACGTTAACTTACATATTCTCCCCTAGTACGATTTTAATTCGTCATAAACCTCTAAATTCCTTTTAAGGGCACAAAAAAACCGAGTATAAACTCGGTTATTTTTTAATGGTGCGGTTGGTGGGACTTGAACCCACACGACTTGTGATCACTACCCCCTCAAAGTAGCGCGTCTGCCTATTCCGCCACAACCGCATGTTATTACTAAATATATATATGGTGCGGCCGAGTGGATTTGAACCACCACGGGGTCAACCCCCACTAGCGCCTGAAGCTAGCGCGTCTGCCGTTTCGCCACGGCCGCATAACACCAAATATTATAACATATTGAATTTGCACAATCAAGCATTTTATTAGTGGTGCCGAGGACCGGAATCGAACCGGTACGGTAGTCTCCTACCGCGGGATTTTAAGTCCCGTGCGTCTGCCAGTTCCGCCACCCCGGCAAAAATACTCTATTATGGAGCGGGTGATGGGAATCGAACCCACGTGACCAGCTTGGAAGGCTGGGGCTCTACCATTGAGCTACACCCGCGTAAGAATCAATGGAGCTGGCGAGAGGAATTGAACCCCCAACCTGCTGATTACAAGTCAGCTGCTCTACCTATTGAGCTACACCAGCATAAAAATGGTGCCTCAGAGCGGAATCGAACCACTGACACGGGGATTTTCAGTCCCCTGCTCTACCAACTGAGCTACCGAGGCATAATGGCGACCCGAAGGGGACTTGAACCCCTGACCTCCGCCGTGACAGGGCGGCATTCTAACCAACTAAACTACCGGGCCATAATAATGGTGGGCGCTAACGGGATCGAACCGCTGACATTCTGCTTGTAAGGCAGACGCTCTCCCAGCTGAGCTAAGCGCCCATATAAATGGTGACCCACCGGGGACTCGAACCCCGAACCTGCTGATTAAGAGTCAGATGCTCTACCAGTTGAGCTAGTGAGTCATAATATTAACTTTCCAAAACAGGACTCATGGTGGCTCACCCGGGATTTGAACCCGGGACACCCTGATTAAAAGTCAGGTGCTCTGCCAACTGAGCTAGTGAACCGTTTTGGCTGGGGTAGTTGGACTCGAACCAACGAGTGCGGGAGTCAAAGTCCCGTGCCTTAACCAACTTGGCTATACCCCAATCACCCCAGGGGTAAAATGGCTCCTCGAGCAGGACTCGAACCTGCGACATACGGATTAACAGTCCGTCGTTCTACCGGCTGAACTATCGAGGAATGTAACCGGCAACTTCCTATCCTCCCAGGCCGTCTCCAGCCAAGTACTTTCGGCGTTTATGTGCTTAACTACTGTGTTCGGAATGGGAACAGGTG
>NZ_FQYW01000005.1 GCF_900141865.1 Anaerovibrio lipolyticus DSM 3074
GAAGTTTAATAGCTGCAAGGATATCTTTTAATTTGAATGATCCTCGGAGACTGTGGGCGATCCTTGCTTTCGCTTCTGCGCCTCTTGCTCCAGGCGCAATCTCCTCAGTTCTTTTAAATAGGCTACCTCAATGCGTAGCTTGAGATTTTCTTCTTCTAGCTGCTTAAGTCTCTCATCTTGATTAATATTACATTCAGGTGTAATGCTGGTTTTGTCTGGCACCTTTGGCCGCCTGCCTTTCCGTTGCGGTTTGAGACCTTCTATACCAACAGCACGATAGCGTCGAACCCAGTTTACTAAAATCCCGTCAGATTTTAATTTAAGTTGAAGTGCTAATTCTTGGTAGGACATCTCTGTACTTAAATATAACTCTACAGCATGTAACTTGAATTGGAAAGAATAGGTTTCATTTTTTCTTGACCGTTGAAGTCCTTTTTCCCCCATTACCCGATATTTTGCAACCCAAAATTGAATACGTTTTTTGTCAGGTATACCATATTTGTGGGCTAAAGCATGGTATCCGATATCCCCTTTCAAATATTCCTGAACTATCTTCAATTTGAATTCAACACTGTATTTTGCCATAAAAAGACCCCCATAAGTTAGATTACTTAGTCTAACTTATGGGGGTCTCTACAAAGGCTGTAGCCCTTTTCACCAAGCTTAAAGTCACTTACCTTCTCCATAACTGCATCAACATAAATGGCAGCCAATACCATACCTACATTCTGGCCATTATTGTCCTTTGCCAAAGCGATGGAATTCACAATAATTTTACCAGTGGCCTGAGAAATTACAGGGGATGACATAAAGGAATCCTTGGCACCAGTCATAGTCTCTTTATACCATGCCTTATCTGCATTATGCATTTCCTTGAAGCCGGACTTTGTCTCACCATACAATAAGCCAGAGCCATCGAAGGGACCCCAGCTCACGGAGTCATAAACCCCCGGATAAATCTTGTTCATGAGAGCAAGACGATATTTATTGTTCTCATTCATCCCCGCAGGATTTTCCCTCAATGCCTTTGCAGAAGGAATATTTGCAGCATTCTGGGTCTCCAGCATACGCGTCTCCAGCCATGCAGATACACCATCGGAGACCTCCTGAGCATTGTTCAGAGAGCTGCGTGTCAGCTGATCCTCAAAGGTACTTCCCACATACTTGAAGATTATACCAGACATAATAACTAGGCCTATTATTACAATAGGCAACACATACATCAGGATTTCCGTCTTTACAGTACGGACATTCCCCTGATTCGAAATGTTGTTATTCGACATAATAACCCTATCCTTTCTTTTAGTTATCAAACTACATATTTGCTATGTAATTTTAGTCACTTTTACAAACTATTTTTTCTACATTTATGGGCATATTCCTGCTTTTATCTGCGAAATCTTTCTATAGATAATTTCTCTAAATTAAGTATTATTTTTCTTTTAAAGCAGGAAATTATTTATCAATAACGAATTTTAACAGTGTATAATGATTGTTGTATTAACGTGGAAAGACTTTACATAGGGGGTCATATATTATGTTTGATAGTTTATTTAAGTCAAATCAACCAAAAGCAGCCACGCCGTCACCGGCAGAGCGAATAGCTCCAAAGGCGGTTCGTCCGGCAGCTACGCCTACCGCCAGTGTTTCCTCTACTCCGGACACCAAGGTGGCTTATTTGTCCACCAGTGAGCTGAATTCTTCAGCATTAACTCCTCTCTTTGACGTTGCTGAAGGGCCTGCACTGGTTATCGGCTATGTTTCCCCAGATAACGACATGAATGATGTTGCTTCCAGCATAAAGGCCGTATTGCCTCCAAATGCCAAGCTTATTTTGTTAACCACCTCCGGTGAGCTGTGCAGAACTGCCAGCAGCCGCACCTTATATTGCGAAGCACCTGACAACCGTCGCAAGGTTTTGCTGCAAGTATTCTCCCGCCGCATGATTGATAATATGTATATTATGACCATCAATCTGCCAAATGAGGATCTGCGTCAAGGGCAGGTTTCTATAAGTGTCGAAGAACGTGTTAGAAGGATGCAGCAGGAAATTGACAAGCATAAGATTCCATTCCGCATGAATGTAAACCACACCTTTGGCCTTTTGTACATCGATGGTCTTTCCAACTGCGAATCCTTCGTTATGCAGGCATTTTACCAGAATGGTATGTTCCCTATCCCATTTATAGGAGGTAGTGCTGCTGGTTTACTTGATTTTCAGCACACCTATATCTATAACGACAGTCAGGTTTTGGAGAATGTTGCCGTAGCCGTTATCGTTCACACCTCCAAAAACTACCGCTATGGTATTTTAAAGACTCAGGCCGTTGAAAGAGTGGGCAAATATTTCGACGTCGTAAATGCCAACTCCGCTCTGCGTTACATTTCCACTGTGGAAGACACCAACGGTGAGGCCATACCATTCATTGATGCCCTTAAGAGAGAGCTGGGATGCTCCAGTGTTTCTGAGCTTAACGCAAAGCTGCAGGAATACACCTTCGCCACCGATATAAAGGGTGAAAACTTTATCCGTTCCATTTCCAGCATTGATGAAGCAAATTACCGCATCAATTTCTTCTGTGATATTGAATCCGGTGAGCGCCTCTACCTTATGAAACGCGTAGGACTGGAAAATGACCTCAAAAATGCTGTTAGAGAGTTCAATCAGGGCAAGCCTACTCCAATTGGTGCTATCTTAAATGACTGTATACTCCGCCGTCTTGGGTATCCTGAAGAAATCAAGCACATTGATATGTTCAACGAATATCCTGTGGCCGGTTTCTCCAGCTTTGGTGAAATCAGCGGTCTCCACATGAACGAAACATTGACGGCTATTTTCTTCTACTATGAACCAAATGGTACTTCCTTCCACGATCAGTATCTGGATTATTTTGCTGGTCATTATGCTGCTTGTCAGGAATTCTTCCTCACCCGTGTAATCGCCCGTCAGCAGCGTGTAGGTGTACTGAAGGATCAGGTCCTTGACCTCTTTGACGAATATCAGCAGAGCCTGCCATCCATTATCCGTACTATTTCCCAGATGTCCAAGGACGTTGATGCGGTTAAGGATTCCATGCAGGAGCTTTCCGGTGGTATTGACGAACAGGGTTCCTACTTCACCCAGCTTCTGGAACGTAATTCAGAAATTACACCAAAACTAAAGCTCCTAAGCTCCAGCACTGAAAAGATAAATGATGTAATGCAAATTATTACGGATATTTCTTCCCAGATAAATCTTCTGGCCCTCAATGCTGCCATTGAGGCCGCCCGTGCCGGTGAACATGGTCGTGGCTTCGCCGTTGTAGCCCAAGAGGTTGGCAAGCTGTCCAAGAGCACCCAAGAAAGCGTTCAAAGCTCCGATGAGGCCATTAACACTCTGGTAAACGATGTTAAGGCCATTGATACCATTTTGGCCAAGAACAAGGAATTTGAAGCAAAAATTGACGAATTTGACCAGCGCTTCTCCAAACAGGTGGCTTCCGTTCACGACAGCCTGCAGCATAGTCTGGAGCAGATTTCCAAATCCACTCAAGTTATCAATGATTTGGACAGCGTTAACGCCACAGTTACCGAAAAACTCAAGGTTCTGCAGGAAACCATCCGCAACATCGAGCTTGGTATTTAATCAACTTCTAATGTAAAAAAAGTGCCGGTTCCTTTTGGGGCCGGCATTTTTCTTCGATATTCTTATAGAAAGGGGAGATTACTATGGATAAACTCAAAGTTTTGCTTTTGACGTTCAGCTTTATGCTATTATCTATATCCAGCTGCTTTGCCTGGGGATTGGGCTGGGGCTGGGGGGATCTTGATGATATTGGTGACCGCCCCCTGATTCAGTATTATGCCCACACTCTGGAAAACGGCTGGTCAGACCGGGCCAATGACGGTGAGGCCGCCGGAGACCCTTATGGAAGCCAGACCATTGATGCCATACGGGTACAGTTCCTCACTGGGCGAAATATGTATGTCATGTATCGTGTTCACGTGCAGAATGGTGAATGGACTGGCTGGGCCATGAACGGATCCACAGCCGGTATCTATGGCAAGCCTATTGATGGTATACAAATAGCCTTAGGTAGCTGGAGAGGCGATTTATGGTCCGTTTCCTACAAGGGACGCATCAAGAATCAGGGTTGGTCCAGGGAATGGCTGCCAGAGGGAGAAATATTAGGCAATCTACAGGATCCTATACTATCCTTTAGAGTAAGAGTACAATAATAAGTATAAATCGATATTTAAATCTTACAAAATAATAAAGCAGGAACAATTGTTCATAGCAATAGGATTGAGAGCGTTAAAAAACAATTTTTTACAAACCTGCATTAGTGATAAAAATTATCTGTTTGAGCGTTGTGATGTTATCCCGTAAGGGCAACGCGAGTTATAATTTTTATTGCTATTATCAACCAGTAAAAAATGTTTTAGCTCCTAATCCGTGCTATTAATAATGTTCCTGCTATTTAAATTAATTTATAGTTTCTGGATCTTGGGCCTTTACGTACATACACCGCATAGCATTAAGAATAGCCAAGACTGCCACTCCCACATCTGCAAATATAGCTGCCCACATACTGGCAAAACCTAATGCACCTGCAATGAGTACCAACACTTTAACCCCAATGGCAAACCATATATTCTCCTTTACAATTCTGAGACATTTCTTGGAAATACGTATGGCTGTGGCAATCTTAAATGGATCATCATCCATCAGTACCACATCGGCAGCCTCTATGGCTGCATCACTGCCCATAGCGCCCATGGCAATTCCGATATCTGCCCTGGAAAGCACCGGTGCATCATTAACACCATCACCAACAAAGGCCAGTGCTTCATCCTCACTGCGTTTACCAGCAAGCAGCTTCTCCACTTCGCTGACCTTGTCCTGAGGCAACAACTCACTTTTCACCTGATCCAGACCCAATTCAGCAGCAACTTTTTCAGCCACCTCTTTGGAATCACCAGTAAGCATAACAGTCTCCCGTATCCCCTGCTCCCTAAGAGCTTTAATAGCTGCCTTGCTGTGTTGCTTAGGTGTATCAGACACCACAATATGTCCTTCATATTCGCCATTTATGGCCACATGGACAATGGTTCCCGTATGTTCACAAGGCTTCCATTCTGCACCCAAATCATCCATCATGCGGGAATTACCTACACAGACAGTATCACCGTTAATGATTGCTTTTATACCGCGACCAGCTATTTCCTCGGTGTTTTCTATTATGCAATCATCCTTTTCATCAGGATAAGCCTCCAGCAATGAAAGTGCTATTGGATGTGAGGAATATCTTTCCACATGAGCCGCCAAATGAAGAAGCTGTGCTTCGTCCAGCTTTTCTGGATGAATAGCCACCACACTAAAGGTGCCTTTAGTCAGAGTACCAGTTTTATCAAACACAACTGTTTTGGTTTCAGAAAGGGTTTCCATGAAATTAGAGCCCTTTACCAATACACCATGACGGCTGGCTGCCCCCAAGCCTGCGAAGAATGACAATGGTATGGAAATAACCAATGCACAAGGACAACTGATTATTAGGAAGGTCAAGGCCCGATACAGCCACTCTCCCCACATTGGTTCACTGTCCATAACAGTTAAAACAACTGGTGGGATTAACGCCAAGGCAATGGCTGCCCACACGACAATAGGGGTATACACACGGGCAAATTTTGTAATAAATTCCTCAGACTTTGACTTTCTGGAGCTTGCGTCCTCGATAAGTTCAAGGATTTTTGAGGCCGTGGACTCACCAAATTCCTTTGTGGTACGCACCTTTAACAAGCCAGTAAGGTTTATACTGCCGGAAATAATCTCTTTTCCCGGTTCCACATCCCGTGGCAGAGATTCCCCCGTAAGAGCCGCAGTATTTAAGGTTGAATGCCCCTCTATCACAATGCCATCAATGGGAACCCTTTCACCGGGCTTAACCACAATAACAGAACCAATTTTCACATCATCTGGGTCCACCTGCTCCAACTGGCCATCCTCATTTTCCATGTTGGCATAATCCGGAGCGATATCCATTAAGTCTGCAATATCCTTGCGGCTCTTGCCCACGGCATAGCTTTGGAACCATTCGCCAATCTGATAAAACAACATTACCGCAATGGCCTCTACATAATCACCACTATGATACAACGCCAAGGCAATGGCCCCTAAAGTAGCAATGGCCATCAGCAGATTCTCGTCAAAGGGCTGACGGTTTCTGACTCCCTTCACAGCCTTTATCAATATGTCATGTCCGATTATAAAATATGGAATGATATATAAGGTAAACCTGAACATTCCATCAACCTCAATAAAATTTAAGGCAATCATAATGACGGAGGTAATTACTATACGTATCAGATTTTGTTTTTGTTTTTCAGTCATGGCAATCTCCCCTTGCAGCCTAATGCTGCTCTTACTTACTCAAAGAAGATTTCGCAGTCCGGCTCCACCTTGCGACAGTCAGCCAATACGTTTTTCATAACATCATTTGGCTCAACACCATCTTCAAATTCAACCTTCATCTTCAAGGCCATGAAATTTACAGAAGCAGCCTTAACACCATCAACCTTATTTGCTGCATCCTCCATCTTAGCAGCACAGTTTGCACAATCCACATCAATTGTATAGGTCTTTTTCATAATAACATTCCTCTCTTTCTTTTCCTGCATACATCCACATAATTGTCAGTCAATAGTACAAACAATTAAGTAGTTATTTAATTGTTTTCTATGTCTATATATTAAACAATTGCTTAATCGTTGTCAAGTGAATAATTAAACTTTTGCTTAATAGTTAATTTCTGCTATAATTAATTTAAAATACGATACAAAGAATCGTTATTCCATCAGAAGGAGTGCTTTATCCGTGACTACACTTCCCCATAACCACCATAGCCATGAAGAAGAACAATATATAGTTGAAAATATGCCAGCAGAATGTACCATTGCCGCTGTAGCAGAAGCCATGAAGCAGCTTGGTGATCCTACAAGATTGCGTATATTTTGGCTGCTTTGTCACACGGAAGAATGTGTGGTGGATATTGCGGCCTTTATGAATATGTCTTCCCCGGCCGTATCCCACCATCTTCGGGTTCTAAAAAACACCGGCCTAGTAACCACACGCCGTGAGGGCAAGGAGGTATACTATACCGCTGCTGATACCCCTATGGTAAACAAGCTGCACCATACCATTGAAGAAATCGCAGAAATCAACTGCTGCGACCAGTGAGCTTTATATCATCATACAATAATAAAACCCTGTAGACAGTATTTCAAAGATACCAACTACAGGGTTTTGTTATACTTCCAATGTCAAATATGATTATCAGCTCCGATTCAGAACCTTATTTATATACTCACGATAACCAGCCTCAAGTATAAGAAAGTCACAGCTATTATCTGTCAAAATCTGCTTACGGTTTTTGATAACCATTTCATAGATTTTCTTTGCTTTTTTCACAATTTTATCAGCATTGTCTATACAAAAACGGTACTCCTTATATACTAATAAGCGATACTTTTCATCTTCAATATCGTTAATAATCAATCTCGTAATACATTCATTCGGAACAGGAACCATATAATTAAAACGTAACGAGCCCTTTATTTCCCGCTCATCCCCAAGAACACGAATTAATATATTAGCCTCCTGCTTCCTACTAAATGAAGATACAGAAACATAATATTTAATGCCATTTACTTCCAGCACTGCTCCAAAAGAGAACTTATTCCGATCGGAATATCTTATATTAGGCACCTTGGTAATGCCTCTTTTTGCTTTCTCATATTCTTGCAAAAACTTATTATACGATTCATCAATACGATAAAAGTCCATATGTATCTCTTTTCAAACAAAAAAATAGGGAGATATTACTATCTCCCCACGAATTAACGGTTCGCATTCAAAGTAGCGAAGCACTTAAATTAAAGGTTTGCACTCAAAGCAGCAACGCTCTTTAACTGAGCAAAGCCTTTGCTCACCTACATTATATTTGTATTCTTAGTAAAAATCAACCATCTTTATAGAGAGATTGTTAATTGTTAGGTTGATAATATAATTAAACTAATTTCATATCTTTATTCTTTATATTTATATTATAATATTTTAGAATTAGTATTTCAATACTTTTATTTTTTCACCAGCCTTGTGTTCTTTCAAAAAATCTCCCATATTAAACTTACATATCGAAATCAAATTTCTCAAAGGTATTATCAAGGAATCTATCCCACTCAACATAGCCAGGATGGAATCAACATCCTTACAGGCTTCACAGCCCTAAATGCGCTCCAGCTTAATCTGGCGGAAATCTCCCTTTGGTGTGCTTCCCATTGCCACATAGCCCATCATAATATTTCCTTCTGGAATCACAGTGTCCTTATTAATTCTGTATGGCTCGAAATTTTTCACCACCCAAAAGTTATCGCAGTCGGCACCATCCTTATTTTCTTTTATATATGCCCCGCCATTTACTGGCACATCATAAGGACGAGGGCCTTTATACCATTTCATCCATGCTATATTGCAGAACAAAATTTTCATTACTGATTTCCCTCCTCCTTTGATTTATTTTTTATTTATCTTGTGAGCTAAGTATAACAAAATACTTTTATGAAGGCAGGGGACAACTTGTCCCCCAAAATAGAATACTATCATTATTGAAATCGAATTACTTACTTAACCTTACCGCATGAAAATTATACGCGATTCTTAGATAGCTGAATATTTCTACACTATTTTATGGTTCAGAAAGTATAAGATGTTATTAAACTCCAAACAAAAAAGTGAAGCAAACAGCATCAAAACTTATTTGCTCCACCTGAAAAATGATTACAAATATTCACTCTCAAAGTATATCAATTATTTCCCCGGCCAGGGCCTTGTTCATGGATCTCACAGCACAGAATTTTCCGCACATGCTGCAGGTATCTGCATGATCATCCTCAGGGGCACGGGAGTCGCGGATAGACTTGGCTGTTTCCGGGTCCAAAGCCTCCCTGTACTGTGCCTCCCAATCCAGCTTTCGTCTGGCATCCGCCATACGGTCATCCTGAGCACGAGCCCCCGGCAAGTCCTTGGCAATATCCGCTGCATGGGCTGCTATCTTGCTGGCAATAATACCTTCCCGTACATCATCCACATTTGGCAATGCCAGATGCTCTGCTGGGGTAACATAGCACAGGAAAGCCGCCCCGCTCATAGCAGCTATGGCACCACCAATGGCGGCAGTAATATGATCATATCCCGGAGCAATATCCGTAACCAAAGGCCCCAAAACATAGAATGGGGCTCCCTTACATATAGTCTGCTGTACCTTCATATTGGCGGCTATCTGATCCATAGGTACATGACCCGGCCCCTCCACCATTACTTGGACATCCTTGTCCCAAGCCCGTTGGGTAAGCTCACCCAAGCGAATCAGCTCCTCTATCTGCACCCCATCGGTGGCATCAGCCAGACACCCTGGACGACAGGCATCTCCAAGGCTTACCGTTACATCGTATTCACGGCAAATGTCCAAAATCTCATCATAATATTCGTAGAAAGGATTTTCCTCCCCCGTCATGGACATCCAGGCAAAAACTAGAGAGCCCCCCCGCGAAACGATATTCATCTTCCGCTCGCCCTTGCGAATCTGCTCAATAGTCTTTCTGGTAATACCGCAGTGGAGAGTGACAAAATCCACGCCATCCTCAGCGTGAAGTCTTACCACATCCACAAAATCCTTGGCTGTCAGAGTTGCCAAATCCCTCTGATAGTGAATCACCGCATCATAAACCGGCACAGTCCCCACCATGGCAGGGCATTCCCGGCACAGCTTCTGTCTGAAGGGCTGGGTATTGCCATGGGAGGATAGGTCCATAATAGCCTCTGCTCCCAAATTAACGGCACTCATAACCTTTTGCATTTCTATATCATAGTCCTTGCAGTCCCTTGATACACCCAGATTAACATTTATCTTGGTTTTCAGCATACTGCCTACTCCATTGGGTTCAAGGCTCTTATGATTTACATTGGCAGGAATGGCTACCTTCCCCTGGGCCACCATATCCATAATAAAGGAAACCTCCCTGTTTTCCTTTTTGGCCACAGCCTCTATCTCAGGTGTAACGATACCCCTTCTGGCTGCATCCATTTGTGTTGCATACTCTCTTTTCATTTCATGTACCTCCCAAAAACAAGCAAGATGAAAGCATACTGGCTTTCATCAGCCCTTACACGAAATCTAGAGCTCATCTTCATCTTTCAGATTCGATTCGCTAAGATTTCATAATAAAAGACAGTGCCCGATTGGACACTGCCTTACTTTTTATATATGTATCAGAGCGAGGGCCACATCAACCCTATATGCTCTGTAAGCATTCCTACGTTGGCATTATCCAAATCAGGTTCAGGGTCGTGTGTCTTTTCATACACACCTCTCAGCATTTCCGCTCCCCTTGCTATTCTGTTACCTCTTAAATATATCACTGTATATAGATTATGACAATTATTTTTCATAATTAATCATTATTTGCCTTGTTTTTTAAGCCTCATTGGACTGCTGAATATATGCCTCCATGGTTTTGTATGCTTTACCACTATCTATCATTTCAGCCGCCAGTTCAATACCAGCCTGCATGGTTGGTGCCTTCTGAGCCACATAAAGGGCCAGTCCCGCATTCATCAGCACAGCATTTCTCTTGGTACCCTGAATTTTACCAGACAAAACGCCTTTGGTAATCTCAGCATTTTCCTCGGCAGTGCCTCCCACCAGTTCATCCTTGCTTCCACGCACCAGACCGAAATCCTCAGGGCAAATCTGGGTAGTACGATAATAGCCATTCTTAAGCTCGCATACAGTGGTAGGAGCACTTGGAGATATCTCATCCAGACGATCCTTGCCGTGAACCACCACAGCATTGGCTACACCTAGCTTATCCAAAACCTTGGCTACCGGCTCCACCAAATATTCATCATAAACACCCAGCAGGAAGTAGTCCGGATTGGCTGGGTTTGTCAATGGACCAAGAATATTAAATACTGTTCTAAAGCCCAGCTCCTTGCGGATAGGACCAACATACTTCATAGCACTATGATATTTCTGGGCAAAAAGGAAGCACATGCCACAGCCGTTAAGCATCTCCAATGCCTTTTCAGGACTCTGCTGAATATTTACTCCAAGGGCCTCCTGCACATCAGCAGTACCGGATTTGGAGGAAGCCGCCCTATTGCCGTGCTTTGCCACCTTTACCCCAGCTGCAGCAATAACAAAGGCAGAGGTAGTGGAAATATTAAAGGTATTGGAACGGTCACCGCCGGTCCCCACAATTTCCAGCACCTTGAGGCCAGGGTGTGGAACCGGAGTAGCCAGTTCACGCATAGCTGCTGCACAGCCGGAGATTTCCGCTATGGTTTCCGCTCTGGTGCTCTTGGTGGAAAGAGCTGCCAAAAAGGCTGCATTCTGGGTTTGAGAGGTCTGGCCCTTCATAATTTCATTCATTACAGTGTACGCCTCATCATAGGTCAGGTCCTCTTTTCTTACTATTTTTTCAATTGCTTCTCTAATCATTTTTTTGGCTCCTTTCAAACAGCAAAACATTTTTTTGAAAGCTCTTAACTGCTTTCCTTCCAGCAGCCTGACCGAAGTGTGGACAATAAGCAAGATGAAAGTATACAGGCTTTCATCAGCCCTTATACGAAATCTAAAGTTCATCTTCATCTTACAGATTCGATTCACTAAGATTTCGTAATAAAAAAGCCCTCAACGATAAAAACTATCGTCAAGGGCGAGAATAAACTATTCCCGTGGTGCCACCTAGATTTGCGACTTCACACACTCAGCAGGATACCATCATATCCCCGGCAACTAACGTATGCCTTCACGTCATGAGATACTCTGCCATGTACAAAATCCATTGCATTTCATCATGCCCTCTGTGGTCCATTTACAAATCAGCGTTCTATCCGGCTCCCAGCTTCCCGGACTCTCTGTGAGTGCCCCTTTTGCTTGATCTCCACATCATAGGTTTGTTCAATATTATTTTTGAACCTGTTAGTATTAAACAGCAAAATCAAAAAAATGTCAAGGTAAATGTTACTTTACATTTTACTGGTATCTATAGTACAGTCACATTGTCCTTCTACGGTGCACACAGAAAAATATCTTTCCTCAAAAGGAATCCAGCGGGACTCAAACATTTTGGCCGCCTCGGCGCCATTTCGCCTTATAATCCTCTCCATCTGTTCCTCAGTAGACACCGTCATAAATATGCGATAATCATATATATTCACCAGTGAAGGATGGCAGCTATAGGAGCCCTCCACAATGCATAGGTTACCAGGACGGATAACCACCACATCCTGCAGTGACTGGCTTTTGCAGTCAAACCTCTGATAAGGAAGCTCTACCACGCCCTTTCGCAAGGGCTCCAGCACCTCAAACAGAAATCTTTCATGATCCACATTTTCTCCCGGCGTATTGAACCTCTCCGGGGTCCGTTGCTCCGGCCGCAGAAAGAAATCATCCATGTGAAAAACCGTGGCCCCGGTCTGCTCCTCCAAATACTGTGCCAAGGTGGTTTTTCCGGCACCACATCTGCCATCGATAGCAATAATTATCCTTTTATTCTTATGACATTCCATTAGGGAATGGATTCTATTCAATATGTTTTCTGAAGATATACTGTAATTTTCTTTCAATATAAATCCCCCACTTTACTACCCGTATAGTATAACATAAGCGGATGGCAGGTGGGGAAATATTATACTGTTATTGTACTCTCATTACTGCTGTACCTCTCCCAAGGAAAATTTCAGCTTCCAAAAATCATCCACTGGGCGATTTTCATTAATGAGCTTTATTACCTTCAGCACCCCGCCATGGGATACCACCACGGAATCACCTTCAAAGGCGTCTATTTTCCGTTCAAGACCCTTCCAGCACCATTCAACACGCTGATAAAATTTCTTGAAGCTCTCTCCCTGAGGAAATCGGAAATTAATCCAATCCTCCTGCCATTCAAGGCATTCCTCCGGATATTTCTCCTTTATTTCCTCGTAATCCATGCCTTCCCAACGGCCAAAATCTATTTCCGTCAGATAAGGCACCACTTCTATTTGGCAGGGAACATCCAGATTTTCCTCCAGTATGCAGGCCGTCCTAAAAGCCCTCTGCAACGGACTGGTGAAAATGGCCACCTCATGGGCAGAATTATCCTTCAGAAGCTCTGAAAGCTCATGTGCGGCCTCCCTGGCCTGCTCCATGCCCTGCTCTGTCAATAGGGTATCCAATCTGCCATAGTAACCCCTATGACAATTTCCCTCAGATTCTCCATGTCTTACCAAATAGGTTGCCATTGTTCTCACCTACTTATCAAATTAATTATTTTTATGACGATTTTGCCCGACAGGCTTCCATAGCTTCAGCCTCCAGATGGGCCATCTGATCAATATGGGCCACTGTATAAAGCATTGTCCGCAATATATTCAACTCCAAAATAGCACCTGTGCCCTCACCCAAAGCCAAACCAGCTCTAATAGGCACCTCATCTTCATTAATGCCCCCCAGGGCCAAAGCGTATTTCATCCCCGGCTCCTTGGAAAGATGAGAAGGTATCATTACACGGGCAACATCAGGATGAATTTTGGCAGCACAGGCAAAGGCCACCGCCGTAATAAAGCCATCCAGTACAAATGGAATACGCAGCTCACCGCAGCGAACCATGGCACCACATAGGGCTGCAATATCGAAGCCACCCACATAACGAATTATATCCTGTGGTGTTCTCAAAAATTCCTTATATTTCCTCACTGCATCAGCTATAACCTGTCGCTTGCGCTGTATAACCTCCGGAAAAGCTGGATTGGCACCATATCCCACAATAAATTCTGCGGAGATACCAGAAAGGGCATGAAGGACCGCAGAGGAAGTGGTAGTATTTCCTATACCCATTTCCCCAAAGGACAGTATATTGTGTCCCTGCCTCACTGCCTCATCCACCTGCTCACAGCCAGCGTCATAAGCCTTTTGAAATTCCTCTGCTGTCATGGCCGGTTCCTTCAAAAAATTTCTTGTTCCCTGACGAACCTTGCGGTTAAGTCCTACAGATTCCTCGCGCTTGATCCCCACATCCACTACCAGCCAAGGAATGTTATTGGACTGGCAGAAACAGCTGATGGTTGACAGCCCCAGCATCATATTTCTGGCCTGCAAATATGTTATGTCCTGAGATTGGCGCACTACACCTTCTTCCACTATACCATTATCTGCCGCAAAAATAAAATGAAAAGGCCTAAGATCAAACTGTATTGTCTTCCAGGCCCGCATCAATTTCTGTATCTGAAGCTCCAACAGACCCAGGCTCTTTTTAGGCACTGCCATCCTTGAGGTTAATCTTGCTGCTTCATCCATCTGTACCATAATTTTGCCTCCTTAGATTTTCAGTTCAACACCACTTTTCTTCTCCCGCATGAGGATTTCCGTCAAATGAACCACCTGTGCCCCAGCCTCAATAGGAGGTATACCATTGCTGTAAATGTTTGATACCACTGTGCGCTGGGATTCTGGCTTCTTTGGGCTGGATTCATAAGCCATATATACACTCATGCTTTCCCCAGTGGCCAGTCCCGGTCTTTCCCCAATTAGTTGTATTGTGACCTTGGCTCCCAGGGCCTCACTGATTCTATCCATGGTGGCTACACGGCTATAGCGGACAAATATTGGAGTTCCCACCTTGTATTTTTTCTCTCTGAAGCCATCCATCATAATGGCATACATATCCTTCAAATTGGCATTAATAGCAAATCCGCTGAGACCATCCGCCACAATTATCTGCACATCAGGCTGGTGAATGCAGTCCCTCTTTATGGCTTCAGTACTTTCCTCCGAAAAAATACGCCCCAAATCCGGTCTTCTGACATATTCCTCCTTGTTATTGACCATGGTCTGAACTTTGTAAAAGCCCATTTCGTCCACCAGAGATTCATCTATCTCCGTCCAAACTGCATCCTGGGCAATGGCATGGTCGGCCCGAAATTTCAGCAATGTTTCAGTCTTGAAGCGGTCACCAGCTCGCCCTACCCCCAGTCGGGCATTAGTGGCCTTTTTCAGGCGCTTTACCAGCTCCAAGCTTTTCGGGTTATCAATTAACACCTTATCCTTAACCTCCGGCAAGGATACATCAGGTACAAATTCTTCTTTCATCATACGGCACTCCTTAAATGTATTTCCTGCTCTCTGCTGATAAACACTGACGGATCACCGGCGATTGTGGAAAGGTTCCCCTGTTCATCAAAAATCCCCAGCTCCTTCATACGCTTTTCAAATGGAGCGATTGTATGCTTTCCGCTTAATCTGCGCAAAGCCGCAGCATCATGATAGCTGGTAGTCTGATACATAAGCATTACATCATCCCCAGCCGGAATTCCCATAATGTAGTTGCAGTCCGCCATGGTCAGCATCATGGCCAAATTTTCCAGATCATTCTGGTCTGCCCGCATGTGATTGGTATAGCACACATCACAGCCCATAGGTATACCAGTGAGCTTGCCCATAAAATGGTCCTCCAGACCGGCCCGAATCATCTGACGGCCATCGTAGAGGTACTCAGGACCAATAAAGCCCACCACTGTATTTACCAAAAATGGATTATACCGCTTGGCGAAGGCATAGCAACGGGCCTCCATCACCAGCTGGTCTGCACCATGATTTCCATCAGCGGAAAGCTCTGAGCCCTGACCTGTCTCAAAATACATGAAATTAGGGCCTACTGAGCTTTTCCGTTCCTTCATGATAGCATAAGCCTCATCCATCAGAGCAACATTTATACCAAAGGCACGGCTGGCCACCTCAGAGCCCGCAAGACTCTGAAACATTAAATCCATAGGGGCCAGATTCCTTTCCAGAACCTTCATCTGGGTGGTAACATGGGCCAATACGCAGTTCTGGGTTGGAATATCCCATTTATACATGAATTCCTTGAATTCCTTAAGAATATCCGCCACGCTATCTATGGCATCCACTGCCGGATTTAGGCCTATCACTGCATCCCCTACACCATAGCTGATGCCCTCCATAACTGAAGCCATTATCCCCGCCACATCATCAGTGGCATGATTCGGCTGTAATCTGGAGGATAAAGTTCCCGGCTTACCAATGGTAGTATTGCAGGTGGCCTCCACATGCATTTTCTTGGCAGCATATACCAAATCCATATTTGACATGAGCTTAGCCACGGCAGCAACTATTTCCGAAGTCAAAGCCGGACGAATAGCAGCGATTTCCTTCTCCGAGGCTGATAATAAAAATTCCCGGAATTCTCCAACAGTCATTGCCTTAATACGGCCAAAGACCTCCTCATCTACTGAATCCTGATCCACTCTGGTTATGTCATCATCTTCGTAGGGAACCACTGGATTATTACGCAAATCCTCTAAGGTCATATCAGCCAATACTGTCTTGGCGGCAATTCTTTCCACTGTAGACTCCGCAGCAACTCCGGCCAGTATATCTCCGGATTTTTCCTCATTTGCCTTGGCCAGTACCTCCTTCACATCCTTAAAGGCGTAGGTATGGCCAAACAATGTCGTTTTTAATCTCATATAATTAACCTACTTTCAACTCTTGAATATCAATGTCTTCACCGCCACCGGAACTATGCCGGATACGGATTTTCCCACATCCACATAATCCCCCTCCGCAGCATGAATACGATCCAGACAAATAATATGATGCTGGCGGGCAAACTGACGAAGGAGCATTCCCAATGCTTTGGCAAAATCCTGCTCCACAATAACCAGCAGAATATCCCCCTCATTTCTTGTAATATCCGCCAAGACCTTGGCTACAGCCTTAACTGCACTGTACTCAGGGGCCCTTTTTCCCGCAAAGGATATGGCTATCTGCTGGGTCTGAGGGTAAAGACGCCGCTTTATTTTATATTCCTCCTGTATCTCATGCTCCTGTTCCGTATGGTGCAGACGCAGCACCGGGATATTTTTCAAAGGCACACAGCCATCATCCATAATCACTGTACTGCCACTAATACGCACTGAATAGCTGCCAGCACCAATAACCGTGGCCCGAATCTTTTCCCGTGGCTCAAGTACGATAATCTCATCCTCCTGACTGAACATCTGACGGATAGATTCCCCCAAAAGGGGCCCAATGTCCCCATATTTATTTACGCCATGGATATCAACATAGTCTCCATCCAATGAACTGTCATAAATACATTCAGCCACACCACCGGAAAACATTACCCGTTTATATTTTCTATTTTCTATACCATGATTGATGAATAACTTTTCCTCAACAGCAGTTAATTCATGTCCCTGACAAATATGCAGAAGTACCATGGCCAATGCATCAGTAAGCTGCTTAAGTTTGTCAAGTTCTGCCTTTACTCCTATTTCAATGGGAAGAGACAGTTCTTTGATAAGTGGCATAAGGCGGTCAGAAATATAAGTAATTTTCCCATTCTCATCTAAACGCACCAGGCGTCCGCCAATATCCAAAGCAAAGGAATCCTGTATTTCCTCGTTGCAAAATACTGCGGCATTGGTGGTACCCCCACCAATATCAAAATTGATAACCGCTCCTTCCCAACCCCTGGAAGCAGCTGCGGCCCCGGAGCCGAAACCCGCCAAAACGGATTCCAGATCCGGGCCGGCCTCAGCCACCACAAAGTCACCTGCTTCAGCTGAAATGCCCTCCAGTGCCTGCTGGGCATTTTCCTTGCGGGAGGTTTCACCAGTAATGATTACAGCTCCCGTGGAAATATCCTGACGACTTATTCCAGCCATCTCATATTCCCTTTGCAAAATGGACCTTAGAGCGGGGATATCAATATGGTTATCCGCCGTCAGTGGGGTAAAGTATATCTTACTTTTATAAATTATTTCTTTTTCCTTGATGCGGATTTCGGGAACCGCCGTATAGGATATGTTTTCCAGCTTTATGCGGCTGAATATCACCTGTGAAGTGGTGGTTCCCAAATCAATTCCCGCACTTAGAATGACCTGCTCCATAATTTATTCCTGATCCAAATCATCCATAACACCAAATTCTTCTTCATATGGGCGGATATGCTTATTGCCGTGGATAAAGTAATATGCAATAGCCACTGCATAGATACCAGCCACATAAGGGAGAGCATCACTGGAAGCCATTACCAGACTTACTACACAGAAAATAGCCATCACCATGCTGATAATTGGAATAATAGGATAGGATACGCGGAATGGGCGCTTCAGGTTTGGTTCCTTGCTGCGCAAAATAAACAGGGAAATCAGAGACGTAACATACATAACAACAGATCCATAGCAAGCAATGGTGATTACCAAATCAGTAAGACCAGTAAGTGCTGTAAAAAGACATACAATACCTGGCAGAATCAACGCCCATACAGGGGTATGATGCTTTTCATCAATATGTGCCAGGAACTTTGGCAGATAGCCGGTACGGGCCATAGCATAGGTCTGACGGGAATAGCCCACGATAATACCATGGAGAGATGCAATCAAACCGAAAAGACCAATACCACTCATAAGAAGAACCGGCATGGAACCATCACCATATACAGAAGCCAAAGCCAATGGCAATGGGAAATCAACAGCAGAAACAGCCTCAACATTACCAAGACCAGCAGTAAGGAACAAAGTCAATGCTGCCATAACAAGCAGGGTAGCCATACCACTAAGGAAGCCCTTTGGAATATCCTTCTGAGGATTTACCATTTCCTCAGCACTCATGGCACCACCCTCGATGGCCAGATAGAACCAGATTGCAAAAGGAACAGCTGCCATTACACCACTGAAACCGTTTGGAAGCAGTGGCTCGGACATTACCAGTGCAGGATCAAAATGAGGGGCTGCCAGGAACCAGTACACCACCAAGCCGAGGAGGGCAATTACTGTTACAGCCAGCTCAAAGGTGGCAGAGGTCTTCATTCCCAAATAATTCAGGAAAATGAAGAAAAAAAATGCAGCCACAGTTGCCACCATTGGGTCAATCATCGGAAGCAGGGCATGTACGTAGCCACCTACAGCCAAGGCAATGGCAGGTGGGGCAAATACGAACTCAATAAGGCAGCTGATACCATTGAGATAGCCGCCAAACTTACCCATGGCACGACGGGCATAGGCTGATGGACCACCGGCATGTGGAATTGCTGTTGCCAGCTCCGAATAGGACAAAATAAAGGTTACGTAGAAAATAGTTACAGGTATAAGAGCCAATGCCAGACCCATAACACCACCCTCGGCAAAGCCATAGCTCCAACCGAAGTAATTACCGGATATTACAAGGCCTACGGCCAATGACCACAAATGAATAGGCTTTAACACGCGACTTAAATCTTCTTCCTTCTTTGGTGCTTCCATGACGGCAGTACCACTATAATTCATGCTCATACATATTCCTCCCTTACTCTTTGCTTCAAACAAAAAAGCCGCCAAAGCTTCTCGTCAGAAACTTCGACGGCCCCATTGCCAAGCATATAAATATAATACCCTAATAACTGCACTGACAGAAAAAAGCTTCGCCTTACGGCACCAATGGCACCGAGGCGAAGCTTCATTGCTAGTCAGTATCAAGTTATGGGCTTAATATAAACTATTATTTTATTTTTGTCAACACTTTAAACAAAAGATAATTTTTATTCTTCATTATCACTGGCTGCCAGCTTCTCCTGATATGCGGCGATAGCCTTGGACTGTACGTCCTCAGGTGCCTGATCATAGCGGGAAAATTCATAGGAAAAATCGCCCCGCCCACCAGTCATGGAGCGAAGCACCGTACTGTAGCCATAGAGCTCCATCTGCGGAATCTCCGCTTCAATAACCTGCTTGCCATTCATTGGGGTCATGCCCATTACACTGCCCCGACGCTTGTTCAGGTCACCAATAACATCACCTATATAGGAATCAGGCACCGTTACCTTCAGCATTACAAATGGCTCCAAAAGAACTGCTCCTGCCTCCATAATCCCCTTCTTGAAGCACTGCTCTGCAGCAATCTTAAAGGAATTCTCTGAGGAATCAACGGAGTGATAAGAACCATCATAAAGGGTGGCATGAACGCCAACTACAGGATAGCCTGCCAATGGTCCCCGCTCACAGCCTGCGGCAATACCCTTTTCAACAGCAGGGAAGAAATTCTTTGGTACTGCACCGCCTACAACCTCTTCATCAAATACATACGGATCATTGGTACCAGATGGACCAAAGCGCATCTTTACATGACCATACTGGCCGTGTCCACCAGTCTGCTTCTTGTACTTAAACTCCACATCAGAACGCTTCTTTATGGTCTCACGGAAGGCAACCTTTGGTTTCTCTGTCTTAATCTCAGCCTTATACTCATTGAGAAGTCTGGACTGAATAATTTCCAGATGTAAGTCACCCATACCATAAATCAAGGATTGACGGTTGGCATTATCACGTTCAAACTTAAAGGTCTGGTCCTCTGCGGCAATCTTCTGCATTGCCATGGCAATCTTATCCACGTCACCCTTCTTAACCGGCTTCCATCTCATGCAGGTATAAGGTGTCGGCAAATCCATCTTGGCATATACCACTGGATTATTCTTTGTAGACAAGGTATCACCAGTCTTAACCGCCGTCTGCTTGGCCAAAGCGCCCAAATCGCCAGCATGAAGCTCAGGAACCTCTGTAGCCTTGTTGCCCCGCAGTACGTACAGCTTACCAATTTTAAACTCATTGCCGGTACGCACATCATACATTATATCATCGGCCTTAACCACACCAGAGCGAATCTTTATCAAGCTGTAAAAACCAATAAATGGATCCGCGATAGTCTTAAACACAAATGCAGTTTTTGGCTTAAGAATATCAAAGTTTGCCTCAAAAATCTCATTTGTCTGGGCATTAATACCAGACATTTTGCGATTATCAGCGGATGGCATATACTTTACAATGTCGTCCAGCAAAGTATACACACCGCGCTGAGCAATACCAGATCCTGACTCCACAGGAATAATGGAACCATCGGAAATAGCACTTCTTACTGCCGCACGAATCTCTGCCTCTGAGAAAGAGTCACCTGACAAATAACGGTCAAGAAATTCTTCAGATGTTTCTGCAACGGCCTCCATCAATGAATCATTATACTGATTGAGGTAGCTTACGGAATAGTCCGGAACCTCCTCCTCCACGGCCTCTTCACCCTGATAACGGAAGGCCTTTTTCTGAATTACGTTGATATAGCCTGCCAGCTTTTCATCCTCACGCAACGGCATATTGAAAGGTGCAATCTTCTTGCCGAACATAACATTGAGATCATCCAGCACCTGACGATAGGAAACAGAGTCAATATCCATATCTGTAATAAAGAAAATTCTTGGCAGGTGATACTTCTCGCAAAGATCCCACGCACGCTCCGTACCAGCTTCTACACCGGCCTTGCCGGAAACCACAATAATGGCGCCGTCTGCCACGCTCATGGCCTCATTGACCTCGCCCTCAAAGTCAAAGAATCCCGGGGTATCAAGAACATTAATCTTAAAATCATCCCATTCAACAGGAACAACAGAGGTAGATATGGAAATCTGTCTTTTAACTTCTTCCTTGGTACAATCGGAAATAGTGGAACCATCTTCTATCTTGCCCGGTCTTGACACTATACCGCTCAGATAAGCCATTGCTTCAGCCAGGGTTGTCTTTCCGCAGCCACCATGGCCCAGCAAAACCACATTACGAATTTTGTCAGTAGTATAAACCTTCATGTTAACCCCTCCAAATTCTCTTAGAAGCCTCTCTCGATATCTTATTTATGATTCTTTAATTGTTCCCCTGATTATCGAAGCCTCCTCACAAAAAAATCTTATGCTTTTAATATTCTCTAATTATGGTCAAATTCCTCTAATTGGAAATATATTATTAAATTTTAGTCAATAAACTGTGTAAAATTCCCCTTATTTTTTGAATCCAACATCATGCCTACTGCTTAAAAGAGTATTTTTTTACCCATAAATGCGTTATAATTAATACCAAATATAGTACGAGAAGGGTGAACTTACATGGAGAAAACTAGTAAAACCTATCAGGCATATATTGAAATACTCAAGCGGGAGCTGGTGCCGGCCATGGGCTGTACCGAGCCTATTGCCATTGCATATTGCGCTGCCAGGGCCCGTGAAGCGTTGGGAAAGCTGCCGGATAAAATCACAGTAGCTGCCAGCGGAAACATCATAAAGAACGTAAAAAGCGTTATTGTCCCAAATACTGATGGCCGTAAGGGTATTGAAGCCGCCGCTGCAATAGGTGTGCTGGCTGGTGATGCCAATGCCGCTCTGGAAGTAATTGCCCATGTAAAGCCGGAAGAAAAAGAAAAATTGGGAAGCTACATGGAAAACACTGAAATCCATGTAGATGCCGCCCAGTCAGAGCATGTATTGGACATTATTGTTACTGTATGGAGCGGAAGCGATACCGCTGAGGTGCATGTAGTAAATGAACACACCAATATTGTTAAAATTTCCAAAAATGATGCGGTTATATTTGAAAAGGAAATTGTAGATTCCGTTGATACTGGCAAGCCGGATTATGAATGCATGACAATTGAGGATATTTACGATTTTGCCATGACCTGTGACCTTGATGACATAAAAGATACCATTGATCGTCAGATTGCCTACAACACAGCCATTTCCGATGAAGGTCTAAAAAACAACTATGGTGCCAATATTGGAAAAACCCTTCTGAAGTCTTATGGAAACGATGTACATGTCCGTGCCCGTGCCCGGGCCGCCGCTGGCTCCGATGCCCGCATGAACGGCTGTGAAATGCCAGTGGTTATCAACTCTGGAAGTGGCAATCAGGGCATGACTGTTTCCCTTCCAGTTATTGAATATGCCAAGGAACTGGGCAGCTCTCAGGATGAGCTGTACCGTGCCCTTCTGCTGTCCAATCTTGTCACTCTCCACGAAAAAGAGGGTATTGGCCGTCTTTCTGCATACTGCGGAGCCGTAAGTGCCGGAGCTGGTGCAGGGGCAGGCATTGCCTGGCTTTGTACCAAGGATTACAATGCTGTAATCCACACCATCGTCAATGCTCTGGCCATTACCTCCGGTATAGTCTGTGATGGCGCCAAGGCCTCCTGTGCCGCCAAGATTTCCGCAGCCGTGGATGCGGGCATTATGGGATTTGAGATGTTCCGCAACGGACAGGAATTTTATGGTGGCGACGGTCTTGTTCTGAAGGGTGTGGAAAACACCATCAGAAACATCAGCCGCCTAGGCCGCATCGGCATGAAGGAAACGGACAAGGAAATAATCAAAATGATGATTGGACAATAATAGCATATCAATATAACGAGCTTTAAGATGTCCCCTTCCTCTTTAGGTGGGGGAAAACAAACTACAACAGCTGGTGAGCATATCTCCCAGCTCGTTGCGACACGAACGAAGTGAGTTAGTCCTTTAGGGAAACGCTAATTGGAAGATTTTTCTTCTAAAGAAGAAAAATTTGAACAATGGCGTTATAAATTTTGGCATTTTAAAACGGTATCCGGAAAACCCGAATACCGTTTTTATTTTGACATACTCTTTATTTTACATTTTACCAAAGCATATTAAAGAAGTTACCAACATTGGCATAGCCGTTCATACGAAGCATTGCACTGCCGGTATAAACCTGAGCCGTTTTTAGCTCCTTGCCAAAAAGGGACTCAACAGATGGGAACAGCTTATCCTTCTGGGCATTAGCGGCACTGATATGGGACTCTGTCTTCCCTGCCAAGCCATCCTTGCCCATGATACGGGATACCTTATCTGGAGAATTGGTAATGGCATTAGCCAGCTTGTCCTCATCTACGGTAAGACTGCCATCCTTGCCTACACTGATACCAATGCTGTTATAATTTGAAGCACGATAAGAAGTATCAGCAAACATCTCACTTACCCGGCCCATACGCTTGGAAATAGCAGCATTGTCCTTCATAAAGCTAACAGTGTCATTGTAGCTGCTTACGAAGTCCTTTACGTTCTTCAGGGCAGTCTTCAGACCATCGCTCATCTCGGTCTGGGTGCTGGTAGTGGTCTTGC
The DNA here is from genome assembly GCF_900141865.1 of Anaerovibrio lipolyticus DSM 3074. Classification (GTDB taxonomy): domain Bacteria; phylum Bacillota; class Negativicutes; order Selenomonadales; family Selenomonadaceae; genus Anaerovibrio; species Anaerovibrio lipolyticus. Next base: position 24,031 of record NZ_FQYW01000005.1, read on the forward strand.
CGTCCTTATCAGTGGTGGTAACATCCTTCGTTGTCAAAGCATCCTTACCTACGTTAAAATCAGTTGATTTCAAAGTTTTTAATGAACTGGAAAGGTCATCCATCTTGGAGCTGAAATCCTCATTGAAATCTTTTCTGGTACTCTCGTAGGAAGAAAGAAGCTCCCGGGCACTTTCCTTTATACCATAAATATCAGCAGCATTGAAACCAACACCGCTACTCTGATTATTGGCATAATTGTTCCACATTGCAGATATAGCGGTATTCTGATTTACAGACTTTTTGCTATTGGAAGATATGCCGTAATTTTGAGCAAACTGGCTGAAACTGTAATTGTTGTTTATCAGTGAATTAATTGTCATAGCCATAAGTCATCCACCTTTCATCCTTGAAAACAAACATATCCTATATGGCAATAATTTAGTATACAAATTCCCTATTGTGATTTTATCATATTTTAGCTTCTTTGTCTATTTTTCAGTCTAACAAAAAAATTATCCTTGTAAACTTCTCTCCAAAGTATCCCAATCAGCTTCCTTAAAACCCACCAGAACCTTATCTTCAGTAATTAAAATAGGCCGTTTTACCAACATACCATCCGTTGCCAATAATTTTAGCTGTTCTTCCTCGCTCATAGAAGGCAGCTTATCCTTCAGCTGCATTTCCCTATATATCATGCCACTGGTATTAAAGAATCTCTTTAATGGCAGTCCACTCTTCTCATGCCATGTCTTAAGCTCCTCATAGGTAGGATTGTTAGTAGCAATATTTCTTTCAGTATATTGCATTTTATGTTCCTCCAACCACTTCCTTGCCTTCTGACAGGTGGTACATTTTGGATAACATATAAACAGCATGTTAATAGCCCCCTTTACATCAGTACACATTTCTACTCCATCCTATTCTATTTTCACCACATCAATCCCTTCTGCCACGAAAAAATCCCGCAAGAATTTCATTACAATTCTTGCGGGATTTTATTTTACTCAAACTCAATAGTAGCAGGTGGTTTGCTGGTGCAATCGTACATTACACGGTTTACACCCTTTACCTCGTTTACTATTCTGTTTGTTACCTTATGAAGCACCTCCCATGGAATCTGGGCGCTTTCGGCGGTCATAAAGTCACTGGTCATTACAGCTCTAAGGGCAATAGCATAATCGTAAGTTCTGAAGTCACCCATTACACCTACAGAGCGCATATTGGTGAGTGCTGCAAAGTACTGACCCAGGTTCTTGTCCACCCCGGCCTTGGCAATTTCCTCACGATAAATTGCGTCAGCATCCTGAACGATTTTAACCTTCTCAGCAGTTACCTCGCCAATAATACGAATACCAAGGCCAGGACCTGGGAACGGCTGACGATTTACCAGATATTCCGGAATCTCCAGCTCACGGCCTGCCTTTCTTACCTCGTCCTTGAACAACAAACGAAGTGGCTCCACAATTTCCTTAAAGTCTACATAATCTGGCAAGCCACCCACATTATGATGGGATTTTATAACGGCAGATTTTCCAAGGCCACTCTCAATTACATCCGGGTAAATAGTACCCTGTACCAGGAAGTCCACTGCACCAATTTTCTTGGCCTCTTCTTCAAATACCCGAATAAACTCCTCACCGATAATCTTACGCTTTGCCTCTGGCTCTGTCACGCCCTTCAGCTTTTCATAGAAGCGCTCCTGGGCATTTACTCTAATAAAGTTCAAATCATAAGGACCATCTGGGCCAAAGACAGCCTCCACCTGATCCCCTTCATCCTTACGGAGAAGGCCGTGGTCAACGAATACACAGGTAAGCTGCTTGCCAATAGCCTTAGAAAGAAGAACAGCTGCCACAGAGGAATCTACGCCACCGGAGAGAGCACACAGTGCCTTGCCGCTACCGATCTTCTCCTTCAGCTGCTTAATAGTAGTTGCCACAAAGGAATCCATGCGCCAGTCACCGGCACATTCACAAACCTTGTAGACAAAGTTACTGAGCATCTTGGAGCCTTCAACGGAATGAAGGACCTCTGGATGGAACTGTACAGCATAAATCTTACGCTTTTCATCCTCCATACCAGCTACAGGGCATACAGGAGTATCAGCGGTAATCTCAAAGCCCTCAGGAGCCTTGGAAATATAATCGGTATGACTCATCCAACAGATAGTCTTGCTGGAAACGCCATCAAATAATTTTGAAGAAGAACTCTTGATAGCAACCTCTGTCTTGCCATACTCACTAACAGGGGCGGTGTCCACCTTGCCTCCAAGAAGATGGGCAATGAGCTGGGAACCATAGCAAATACCCAGAACAGGCACACCCAATTCAAATATTTCAGTGCTAATGGTAGCAGACTCAGGTTTATATACGCTGTTTGGACCGCCAGTAAAAATAATGCCTTTAGGGTTCATTTCCTTAATCTTCCCGATGCTTAAAGTATTAGGGTGAACCTCACAGTATACATTACATTCACGAACACGACGGGCAATCAGCTGATTATACTGACCACCAAAATCCAATACCAGTATCATTTCGTTTGCCAAGAGCTTTAGCCTCCTTCAATTTTAGTCTAGAACATTATACCCCAGTTATACAAATTTTTCCATCCTAAATGGAAAAATAAAGGAGACTGCCTAAGGCAATCCCCTAAAAATCGTTATTCATCTTCCTCAGGCCACTCCTGGCGATAATCATCAATGGCATCTCTGGCAGCACTGTAGTCAAATCCCTTGCCATACATATACTGCTGCATTTTCCGCAAATCTGCCCCAGGCTTAAATCTGCTCCTTACTACTCTGCCTGCCTTTTCAAGCTCCCTAGTATATATGTCATCAGGAACACAGGAACGGACCAGACTACTGTCATAACCCTTTTGCATCAGCTTTGCGCAAATCTGCTTCACACTATAGCTGGAGGACTCATACAGGTATTCAAAGCGCCTTCTGCAGCCCGCCTCGTCATCTATATAGTGCTTGCCCTGAAGCCACTCTATAGTCTCCTTAATCTCGTCCTCACTGTATTCCTTTCTTGTGAGCTTTTCCGTAAGCCGTCTTACGCTTTGATCACTTCTGGAGAGTAAATCCACCGCCTTGGCCTTTGCCGATGGCTTAGGGCTATTTTTGCCACGGGAGGTTTTATTAATCATCACTGCCAGCCTTAGACTTCTTGCTTGGTGAAGTCAGCTTCTGCAAAACAGCTTCATCCTTCAGCATTTCATGAACCTTACCTTCTATTTCCTCAAAGAGCTCTGGCTGATTTCTCAAAATCTCCTTAACAGTGTCCTTACCCTGACCCAGGCGAGTATCATTGTAAGAATACCAAGAGCCGCTCTTCTGGAGGATTTCCAAATCAGCTGCGATATCTATAAGGCTGCTTTCACGGGACACACCTTCACCATACATAATATCAAACTCAGCAACCTTAAACGGTGGAGCCACCTTATTCTTTACAACCTTGACTCTGGTTCTGTTCCCCAATACATTGGTTCCCTGCTTGACAGTATCATATTTTCGTACATCAAGACGAACAGAGGCATAGAATTTCAATGCACGACCACCAGTGGTAACCTCAGGATTACCATACATAACGCCGACCTTCTCACGAATCTGGTTAATGAATATAGCCGTAGTACGGGACTTGCTGATAACACCTGTAAGTTTGCGCATAGCCTGACTCATAAGACGAGCTAAAAGTCCCACATGGGCATCACCCATTTCGCCTTCTATTTCAGCCTTTGGTACCAAAGCCGCTACGGAATCCACTACAATAATGTCAATGGCACCACTGCGAACAAGGGCTTCAGCAATCTCCAGGGCCTGCTCACCGGTATCCGGCTGGGAAATCAACAGGTTATCAATATCTACCCCCAGCTTCTTGGCATATACAGGATCTAACGCATGCTCCGCATCAATAAATGCCGCAATACCACCATTTTTCTGTGCCTCGGCAATCATGTGCAAAGTAACTGTGGTTTTACCAGATGATTCCGGACCATAAATCTCAATGATACGTCCACGAGGAATACCGCCTACACCTAAGGCTATATCTAACGGTAGGATACCTGTAGGAATAACCTCCACGTTCATGTTGTTGGCAGCATCGCCAAGACGCATAATAGCACCCTTACCGTAATCCTTTTCAATCTGCTTCAACGCACTTTTTAACGCTTCTTCCTTCTCCATTAATATTAAACTCCCTTCTATATTAACATGATTATTTTTTAGAATATGTATTCGATATTTTCATATCACTGTTATGTATTATACCAAACAAAAGTTTTTAATACAATACCCATTGTTGAGTTGGTATAATTATTGACCATCTGTTTATTATATTTATATTATATCTCTTTTTAATTAAAAAATGAAGCCGTTTATTGAAAACAGCTTCATTTTTATTAATAGGCAATTATGAAATTATACAAACTTCTTGTCATGTTCCTTCTTGTGTTTTTTATTCCAGCCCACCATATCAGCAAAACGAACAGTTATGATGTAAAAAGCCGGAATAATGAATATACCGATAAAGGTGGCAAACAGCATACCACCAACTACAGCCACACCCATACCATTACGGGCTGCTGCACCGGCGCCGGAAGCAATTGCCAGTGGCAAGCATCCGATAATGAACGCAAAAGAAGTCATGAGAATCGGACGAAGTCGAAGGCCGGCTGCCTCAATGGCGGCCTTCAATGGATTCATTCCCATATCTGCACGGGCCTTGGCGAACTCTACAATCAGAATTGCATTCTTGGCCGACAAACCGATAAGCATGATAACACCAATCTGCATATATACACTGTTCTGAAGACCGGAATTAGGGCCCACGGTCAAGGTTTCCACAAGGCTCATGAACAGCTCTGAGAACAGGGCACCAAATATACCTACTGGTACACAAAGAATAACGGCAAATGGTACACTCCAGCTTTCATAGAGAGCTGCCAGACAAAGGAATACAAAGACAAGGGCCAAAGCCAATACTTTACCGGTAGAATCGCCACTCTTGATTTCCTCACGGGCCTGACCGGACCACTCAATATGGTAACCGTTAGGAGCAACTTCATTTACAATTTCTTCCATTGCAGCAATAGCCTGACCAGATGAGTAACCACTGGCGGCATTACCCTGGAAGGATACAGCCTTGGAAGCATTGAAACGATGTACAATAGAAGGGGCTGTACTCATTCTTGGAGTAAGCAATGACTCCAAAGGAATCATCTCGCCAGAGCTGTTGCGGACAAACATAAAGCGCATGTCATCAGCAGCAGTACGATATGCCTTATCCGCCTGCAGCATAACCTTGTAGCTTCGGCCGAATTCATTAAAGTCATTTATCTGATTACCGCCATAAAATACCTGCATTGTATTAAAGATATCAGACAGCTTAACCCCAAGGCTCTTAGCTTTATCACGGTCAATATCATACTGTACTATAGGAGAATTTACCTTAAAGGTTGAACGGACACCCTGCAGCTCAGGCCGCTTATTTGCAGCAGCCACGATTTGCTGAGAAACCTCATTTAATTCTTCATCGGTGTGACCAGACAAATCCTGAAGCTCCATCTGCCAACCACCTACGTTACCAAGACCTGGCAACGCCGGCATATTGAATGCTACAACCTGGGCCTCTGGGGCAACCTTAGCACCTACAGCAAAGGTTTTTCCAATAAGAGCATTAATGGACAAATCAGGTGTGGTTCGTTCATCCCAATTTTTCAAGCCGACGAACATAGTTCCGGCATTTGATTTAGTACCAAAGGAGAAAATATCAAAACCAGTGATGGCAATAACATTTTCAATACCATCCATTCCCTTTACCGCAGTGGATACATTATCCATTGTAATGGATGTCTGATTTATAGATGTACCCTCTGGCAGGGATACGGAAATTGCATAATACCCCTGGTCCTCGTCCGGAACGAAGGTACTAGGCACAATCTTATAAAGCAGTCCAGTAAGACCCGTTATAATAACTATGAGTATTACCGCATACTTGGCATTTCCAATGAACCAGCCAACTACACCCTGGTAGCTGATGCGAATTTCATTGAACTTGTCATTAAACTTTTTAAAGAATCTGTCTAATACACTGCTATCCCTTTCCTGCTTGGCATCATAATCCACTGGTTTAAGGATCATGGCACATAAGGCCGGTGTAAGAGTCAGCGCCACAAAGGCCGACAAGGCCATAGAAATTGCAATGGTCAAGGCGAACTGACGATACAGTACACCCATCATACCACCCAAGAAAGCAACTGGTATGAATACGGCAGCCAATACAAAGGCAATGGCAACTACCGGCCCCTGTACCTCATCCATGGCTCGTTCCGTAGCATCAATAGGGGTAAGACCTGTACTCATGTGATGCTCTACGTTCTCGATAACTACGATAGCATCATCAACTACCAGACCTATGGCCAATACCATAGCAAACAGGGTCAGAGTATTAATGGAGAAGCCCAAAATAATAAAGGCAATAAAGGTACCAATAAGAGATACCGGAACAGCCAACAATGGAATCAAGGTTGCACGCCAGTTCTGAAGGAAGATAAATACAACCAATACTACCAGTAAGAGAGCCTCTACGAAGGTTTCAACTACTTCCTTGATGGAGGAACCGATAAATTCTGTCGTATCTACGATATACTGCAGCTTTAAATCAGGAGGGAAGGATTTTTCCGCCTCTTCCAAAATCTCACGTACTTCGGCTACAGTAGTCATGGTATTAGCATCTTCTGTCAGCTGTATACCAAAAGCTACTGTATTAGGAGCACCATTCATTTTGGAGAAAACCGCATACTGCTTGGCACCCTTTTCTACCCGGGCCACATCCTTCAGATGCACCATGGAACCATTCTTATCCCTCTTGATTACGATATTGCCGAATTCTTCAGAAGTAACCAATCTACCGTCAATTTTACCGGTAAACTGCTTTTCCTGTTGGTCACGGATTGGCAAAGCACCTACGGTACCAGCAGGAGCCTGAAGATTCTGCTCATTAATCGCATCGGTGATATCGCTTACAGTTATATTCAGCTCTGCCAAACGATCCGGATTCAACCAAATACGCAGGGCATGGTCAGCTCCAAAGGCCTGTACTGAGCCTACACCGTCAACTCGTTTGATTCTATCAATCAGATAAATATCTGAATAGTTTTTAATCCAGGTACTGTCAAAGGTTCCTTCCGGAGATACCAGAGCCGCCATAAGGGCCATGGTATTTGAAGATTTAGATGTTACAACACCTACTGTTTTTACAGTATCTGGCAACGTAGGATTTGCAACAGCTACAGCATTCTGTACCTTAACTGCGTCCATGTCACCATCAGTACCCAACTCAAATACAACAGATAAGGAGTAGTAACCAGAGTCAGAAGCATTGGAATTCATGTAATCCATACCCTGAACACCGTTAACCTGTTGCTCAATAATCTGGGCAACAGTTTCATTTACTACCTTGGCATTTGCACCAGTATATGTTGTACTTACAGATATGGTTGGCGGTGCAATCTGCGGATATTGGGCAATAGGAAGCTGAAAAGCAGAAATTAAACCACCAATAACAATAATAAGGGATATAACTATCGCAAATATTGGTCTATGTATGAAAAATTTAGACACCAGTCTACCCCCTTATTCGTGCTTTTCAACAAATGAGAAGCCCATGTCATCTGCAGAAACCGTAGTAACTGCCATCTCTACGCCCTCAGTAAGATTTGTAAGTCCCTCAACCACAACCTGCTCGCTGCCGTTGAGACCACTCTTAATTACATAATAACTTCCTACACTTTCGCCAAGTTCTACAGGAACAACAACGGATTTATTGCCTTCTCCAACAACTATAACAAAGGATTTACCCAAAAGCTGCTGTACGGAACGCTGAGGAACCAAAATGGCATCCTTGATGGTATCACCCACCAGACGGGCACGGGCAAACATGCCTGGAATCAGGACTCCATTGGAATTATCGAACTGCGCCTTGAGCATAAGGGAAGATGTGCTGCCCTCCATAGCGCGGTCAACAGCCACAACATTACCAAGGCCTGGATATTCCTTGCCATCAGAAAGAACAATGCGAACATTTTTAGTTGGCAGAGCCTGACCAGGAACTACAGAATTATCAACATATTTAAGGTACTCAGCCTCGCTGACACTGAACTGCACCATCATAGGATTGCTGGTGCCAATAGTAACCAGGGCTGTAGTACCGGCAGAAGCATAAGTACCTACTGCCACATCATCAACAGATAGCTTTCCGCTCATTGGAGCATAAACTACTGTATCATCAAGATTCTGCTGTGCTGTCTGCACCAGTGCTTCCATAGCGGAAACATTTGCTGCAAGGGCATTCACCTGGGCCTGCTGATTGGTCAGAACCTGCTCAGAAATAGCCTCAGCGGCAAAAAGCTGCTGATCTCTGGCCAAATCAACTTTAGCATTATTAAGATTTGCCTGAGCCTGGGCGAGATTAGCCTGAGCATTCAAAAGAGCAGCCTGATATGTTCTGGAATCAATTCTGTACAAAGCCTGACCGGCCTGAACCTGGTCACCACCCTTAATGTACTTTTCCACAATAGTACCGGAAACCTTGGAAGTCACCTTAGTGGTGTCCTTGCCAATAATAGTGCCCGGATATTCCAGAGTAACAGGTGTATCACGCTTAATAACATTCATCGCCTTAACCTGAGGTGCTCCCCCACCCTGCCGCTGGCCAGCCATCTGTGACATAAGGAACATGTAGCCGCCTATAACTGCTGCAATAACAGCAACGACACATATTACAATACCTTTTTTAGATAACAAGTCATATTCCTCCTCATATAAATAATAAAAAACTTGTGTAACAATATTAAATAAAACAAACTTCCGCTATAATATGCTACAGCAGAAGAAAAACATTGTCAACGCAAACTAGGTACGAACTATACGCTTTTATATAACTCGTACCTAGTCTTACTAGCCTATTATATGTTTTTTCAGAATGTATACGGTTAGAATAAGATTAAATTTTGATTAGAATTCGATAATTTCAAGATCATCAGGAACAAAAACATTGCCATCAAAATACTGCTTTGCTTCTGCCGTATATGCAGCTTTGCGAGTATCTATTGTCTTGTCCTCAGTATGATAGAGAATCAGGTTTTTAACTTCAAGGCTCTTGGCCAGTTCAGCAGCCTCCTTGCAGGTGCTGTGATGTTTCTCATAAGGCTTGAAGATCTCCCTGTCCTCATATTTACAGAAGGCCTCTGAAAGCATCCAATCAGAGCCCTTTGCATATTCCTCACAGCCTTCACTAAATGGCTCATCTCCCAGACAGGTCATCATAAGATTATCCTCCTTAAACTGGAGTTGATAGCCAAACTGCTTTGCCTTGGTGGAATAAATATCGAATACATTAATATCAAAATTAGGAAGCTCAATAACCTGACCATCCCAGATCTCATGAATAATAATATCATCACCAATGTGTTCAAAATCCTTGCGCTTCAGCATCATTTCACACATGCTGAGAAGGATGTCCTTCACCTCATCATGGCAATAAACATGAAACTCACCATCATATTTACTGCTGTTCATCAATGAAGCAATCTTTCTGATAACCCAAACTGCTCCCATAATATGATCAGTATGGGCATGAGTAATATACATGTGGTGAAGCTTATTATAGTCCGCCCCTGCCATCTCCAGCTGGCGAAGTATTCCGTTACCGCCACCAGCATCAGTCAAAAACAGCTGCCCATCTGACGTCTCAATCAGAAAACAGGTGTTAAATACCTTGGTAACCATGGCATTACCAGTACCTAAAAAAATAAGCTTCCTCATATTATTACCTCCCATAATGCAATATATTAGAATAATCGCTCATATAGAAATATTTAACCGTGTTCTCTTACCTCTAATAATAAAGGACTGTTGCCAATAACGCAACAGTCCTTTAATTATTTATTCATTTTTTCTAGAGCCTGCTTGGCAGCCTGCTGTTCGGCGGCCTTTTTGCTTGGGCCGGTTCCAATTCCTAAAACTTCATCATTAAGCCTTACTTCAAATTTAAACACTTTGGCGTGATCGGGACCATCTGAGCCAATCATGCAGTAGGAGATTTTATTTTCTCCATGTCGCTGAACCAGCTCCTGAAGCATCGTTTTATAATCCTTCACTGTGGATACGCCATTTTCCACCTGTTCAAGGTGTTCCTCCAACTGACGGATGACGTAGGCCTGGGCACAAGCCCATCCCTGGTCCATATAAATTGCCCCAATTACTGCTTCAAAGGCATCCTCCAAAATAGAAGCCCGTTTGCGGCCACCGGAGCTTTGTTCTCCGTGACCCAAAAGCAGATAATCACCCAGATTAAGCTCAGCTGCACGACTGGAAAGACTTGCCTCACAAACGACAGCTGCTCTGGATTTAGTAAGATCTCCCTCAGGAAGTTCTGGGAAATGTTTAAAAAGATAGGTGCTGATAGCAAGCTCCAGCACCGCATCTCCTAAAAACTCCAAGCGTTCATTATGCTCTACACGAATGCGAGACTCATTTGCATAAGAGGTGTGGGTAAGGGCCTGATGAAGCCAGCCGATGTGCCTAAAGCGCACACCCAGCTGACCTGCCAGTCCTTCCAAGCGCCTCCTGCGTTCTGCAGTCACACGCTCAACCATAATAAATCACTCAACTTCTTACTTAGAATATTTTTTTAATACAATACAAGCGTTATGTCCGCCAAAGCCAAGATTATTGGACAATGCAGCGCGAACAGTCTTTGCCTTTGCCTTGTTAGGTACATAATCGAGATCCAAGCCCTCATCTGGAGTCTCATAATTGATGGTAGGTGGAAGCATATCATTTTCTACAGACAAAGCAGTAGCAATACACTCAATTCCACCGGCAGCACCAAGAAGGTGACCAGTCATGGACTTAATGGAGCTTACGGAAACATCCTTTGCATGCTCGCCCCAAACAGCCTTAATAGCCTGGGTTTCAGTCTCATCATTTAAATGAGTGGAAGTACCATGAGCATTGATGTAATCAACCTCAGCTGCCTCCAAGCCTGCATCAGCAAGAGCCTTAGCCATGCACTTTGCAGCCACTTCACCGTTAGGAGCTGGAGAAGTGATATGATAAGCATCATTGTTGGAAGCATAGCCCACAATCTCAGCATAGATATGAGCACCACGCTTTTCAGCATGCTCAAGGGTCTCCAGTACTACAATACCAGCGCCCTCACCCATGATGAAACCGCTGCGGTTAGCATCAAATGGTCTGGAAGCATGTGCTGGATCATCATTGTGGTCACTACACAGTGCCTTCATGGAGCAGAAACCTGCTACAGCTGCCTCAGAAATACTTGCCTCAGTACCACCAGCTACCATAACATCTGCCTCGCCACGCTGAAGAACGCGGAAAGCATCACCAATGTTATTAGTACCAGTTGCACAAGCAGTTACAACGCAGCTGCTTGGGCCGCGTAAACCCAAAGCTATGGAAACATGACCAGAGGCCATGTTGGCAATCATCATTGGAATAAAAAACGGACTAATCTTGCTAGGTCCCTTTTCGAACAATTTCTGATACTGCCCATGCATGGTTTCGATACCACCAATACCACTACCTACGAAGGTACCGATACGGTCGCAATCCTCAGCCTCAAGATCGAGCTTTGCATCCTCTACAGCCATCTTTGCTGCAGCAACTGCAAACTGGGCATAGCGGTCAATGCGCTTAGCCTCTTTCTTATCCATGTAATCAGCTGGATCAAAATCTTTTACCTCGCCGGCAATCTGAGACTTGTACTCAGATGCATCAAAACGAGTAATTTTATCAATTCCGTTTTTGCCTTCCAGCAGGGACTTCCAAAATACATCCTTGCCAGTACCAACAGGGCTGATTACGCCAAGGCCGGTAATTACAACGCGATTAGACAAAATTAACACCTCACAATTCAATTAATAGCAGCAAGTTCTGCCTTAAGCTGCTGGAAAATTTCTTCTACAGTCAATATCTTATCTATAGTCGGTAAATATTCACCAGTAAACACAAGACCTGTCTCAACATCACCCTGCTGAGCACGGCTAAGAGCCCTGATAATGCAGAAGTTATGCTTACAAGCCTTAAGACAGTTATCGCATTGGGTTGGCGGTACAGGGCCCTCCATGATTCTTGCAGCCCATGGATTTCTAACTGCACGGCCTGGCAAGCCTACTGGACTGTGAATAACCACTACATCCTCTGGCTTTGCCTTTAAATAATATTCTTTCAAGGCTGGGGCACTGTTGGCCTCAACACTGGCAGCAAAGCGGGAGCCCATCTGGACACCACTTACGCCCATTTTTATTAAATCAGCAATATCCTGGCCATGGAGAACACCACCTGCAGCAATTACAGGGATATCAACGGCGTCAACGATATCTGGAATGATAGCCTTGATAGACTGGTCAGTTCCCAGATGACCGCCTGCCTCCTTGCCTTCAACTATAATAGCTGCGGCGCCAAGACGCTGAGAAATTTTCGCTAATTTTACTGATGATACAATTGGAACAACTGGAGTTCCGGATTTCTGGCCAAGGCCAAATATATCACGGGAAAAACCTGCACCAGCAACAACCAGGTCAATACCTTCATCAATAGCAGTGTTTACAATCTCTGCAAATTTCTTTGCAGCAAACATGATATTGATACCGATAATACCCTTTGACAGTGCACGGGCCATCCTAATTTCATAACGAAGCTCATCATTGGTCATGCCAGATGCAGCAATCAGGCCGATACCGCCTTGATTAGCAACGGCTGCAGCCAGTCTGCCTGTAGATAAGCGTATCGCCATGCCGCCTTGAATAATTGGCATCTTTGCAATTTTATCGCCAATTTTAAGTTCAGGAAGCTTCAAAATTACTCCTCCATTCATGGGGCGGTACTTACCTTCTTTAGAAAATCCCGCGAAGTAACTTCACGGGACTTTCTTAAAGGTAAGACGCAAAAAGCTTATTTGTTCTGGTCAATGAAAGTTACAACGTCCTGAACGGTCTTAATCTTTTCAGCTGCGCTATCTGGAATTTCGATGCCGAACTCCTCCTCAAAAGCCATGATGAGCTCAACAATATCAAGAGAATCAGCGCCTAAATCATCGATAAAAGTGGACTCGATTGCAACATCATCAGCATCTACACTTAACTGATCAACAACGATATCTCTTACTTTCTCAAAAGTAGACATGTATGGTTCACCTCCTCAAACAAGTTTCATCTATAGACTATGTTACATAACCATGCCGCCATCAACATTGATGACCTGGCCAGTAACATAAGATGCATTATCAGACACCAGGAACAGAACTGCATTGGCAACGTCCTCCGGTGTACCAACTCTGCCCAGTGGAATACCGGCTACCATAGCCTCACGAACATTCTCTGGAAGAACGGAGGTCATGTCGGTATCTATATAGCCTGGTGCTACCATATTTACGGTAATACCACGTGAAGCAAGCTCCTTTGCCATGGTCTTGGAAAAACCAATAACACCAGCTTTGGCTGCAGAATAGTTCGCCTGACCGGCATTACCAGTAAGGCCAACTACAGAAGCCATATTTACAATGCGGCCTGCCCGCTTCTTCATCATGAGCTTGGAAACAGCCTTGGTACAGTAGAATACACCCTTAAGGTTAGTATTAATAACAGCATCCCAATCCTCTTCCTTCATTCTCATGAGAAGGCCATCACGGGTAATACCGGCATTATTTACAAGAATATCAATGCCACCGAATGTATCAACTACTTCCTTAATCATAGCATCAACGGACTCGCCGTTGGATACATCGGCCTGTACAATCATAGCCTTGCCGCCAGCTGCTTCAATAATGGACTTAACCTCTTCAGCAGCCTTTGCGTTGCCTGCATAATTAATAGCAACAGCAGCACCCTCAGATGCAAGCTTGATTGCAATGGCACGGCCAATACCGCGGGAACCGCCCGTAACAAGGGCAGACTTTCCATCTAAAAGCATATTAGCGAACCTCCTTGAAATAGTCAAGCGTTTTTTCTAGGGACTCAACATCTTCAACATTAAGGCTCTTAATGGCCTTATCGATTCTACGATTGAAGCCACAGAGGGTCTTGCCAGGGCCTGCCTCTAGGAGAGTATCAGCACCAAATGCCTGCATCTGGGCTACGCAATCCTCCCAAAGAACCGGACTTGCAGCCTGGGCTACCAAAGCTGTCTTAATCTCATCAGCATTGGTAAGAATATGAGCATTAACATTTGCTACTACAGGAATCTTGGCATCAGACATGGTAACCTTATCAAGCTCTACAGCCAGCTTCTCAGCTGCTGGCTTCATAAGTGTGCTGTGGAATGGAGCACTTACTGGCAAAATAACGGCCTTCTTGGCACCAGCTGCCTTCAGCTCCTCAACAGCCTTCTCTACGCCTAAGGTTGCACCAGCAATAACGGTCTGACCAGGGCAGTTCAGATTAACAGCCTGTACAGGGCTCTCAGCGTTGATAGCCTCACAGATTTCAATAATCTTGTCACGATCTACGCCAATAATAGCAGCCATGCCGCCTTCACCTACTGGAACAGCCTCCTGCATGAACTCGCCACGCTTATGTACCAAAGCAACAGCATCCTGAAACTTCAGTACACCAGCGGCAACCAAAGCGGAATACTCACCTAAAGAATGACCGCCAGTAATATCAGGCTGAACACCATTTTCCTTCAGAATCTCATTGGCAATACAGCTAATGGTAAGAATTGCTGGCTGAGTATTTGCAGTCAGCTTCAAATCTTCCTCAGGCCCCTCGAAGCACATCTTCATTATGGAATATCCAAGTGCCTCATCAGCCTCTTTAAAGAGCTTCTTTGCCACATCGTAGTGATCATAGAAGTCCTTACCCATACCAACCTTCTGTGCGCCCTGTCCAGGGAAAACAAAAGCAAGTTTACTCATTTTATATTCTCCATACTATTATATTATCACATTATTATTTTGAAAAAGCCACAACTCTGTCTCTTACTGCTCCAAGACCAGAAACAAGTTCTTCCATAATAACAGCAACTGGCTTAATTTCGTCCAGCATACCAGAAATCTGGCCGATCATAACAGAACCATTTTCAACATCGCCCTTATGGGTTGCCAGGTTCAGACGGCCAGCGCCAAACTTCTCCAGCTCCTCCACAGGAGTCTGCTTAGCCTCAAGCTCCGCGTACTCACGGGTCATCTTATTACTGATTACGCGTACAGGATGACCAGTGGAACGACCAGTAACAACAGTGGAACGTTCCTTTGCCTTCAGCACAAGATTCTTGTAGTTTTCATGAGCAATACACTCCTCAGATACTACAAAACGGGTACCCATCTGAACGCCAGAAGCACCAAGAGCAATCGCTGCTGTAATTCCACGGGAATCACCAATACCACCAGCTGCAATAACTGGTACATCAACAGCATCTACTACCTGTGGAACCAAAGCCATAGTGGTAATATCACCGATGTGACCACCAGACTCAGTACCCTCGGCAATAACTGCATCAACTCCAGAACGAACCAAACGCTTGGCAAGTGCGACAGATGCAACTACCGGAATAACCTTGGTACCAACCTCTTTAAGAGCTGGCAAATATTCAGCAGGGTTGCCCGCACCAGTTGTTACAACAGCTACACGCTCGTCCACAACTACCTGCATAACCTCCTTAACAAAAGGAGACATGAGCATTATATTTACACCGAATGGCTTGTCAGTCCATTTCTTGGCCTTCTGAATCTCTGCTCTCAAAATATCCGGAGGCATGTGACCTGCGCCAATAATACCAAGACCGCCTGCATTGGATACTGCGGATGCCAGCTCTGCTGTACCAATCCATGCCATGCCGCCCTGAAAAATAGGGTACTTGATATTCAATAACTTACAAATTGGATTTTCCTCAAACATGTTAATCCTCCTTAGACCATCTGATTATGCATGATGCCCAGGTCAGGCCAGCGCCAAAACCAGACAGTGCTATTATATCGCCTTTTTTAAAGCGCTTCTCAGCAGCAGCTTCGGCCAATGCTATTGGAATGCAAGCCGCTGACATATTTCCATATTTCTGAACAGTTAATATCACCTTATCCATAGGCATTGCCAATCTTTTGGCTGCGGACTGAATAATTCTGATATTAGCTTGATGAGGTACCAGCCAATCAATCTGCTCCTGTGGCATATCAATCTTTTCCAGGGAATGCTTCACAGTATTGCCCATAGCCTTAACGGCAAACTTAAAGACTTCCTTGCCATTCATGTGAATCAGATTAAGTCGCTGATCTATTGTTTCCTTGCTGACAGGTAAACGGCTGCCACTGGAAGGAATCTGAATTGCATCCCCGCCGGAGCCATCACTGCCCAGATCAAAGCTAAGAATACCATAACCATCCTCAACTTGTCCCAGGACTGCCGCACCTGCTCCATCACCGAAAAGTACACATGTGTTGCGGTCTTCCCAGTTAATATACT
This sequence comes from Anaerovibrio lipolyticus DSM 3074, assembly GCF_900141865.1. Lineage (GTDB taxonomy): Bacteria > Bacillota > Negativicutes > Selenomonadales > Selenomonadaceae > Anaerovibrio > Anaerovibrio lipolyticus. Next base: position 40,491 of record NZ_FQYW01000005.1, read on the forward strand.
TGGAAAGGGTTTCCGCACCAACAACCAAAGCCTTTTTATAGGCACCAGTCTCGATAAACTGAGCTGCTACACTAAGTCCATAGGCAAAGCCGGAGCAAGCTGCTGATAAATCAAAGGCTGCTGCTTTCTTGGCACCTAAACGTGTCTGGAGCATACAAGCCGTGGACGGAATAATTCTATCGGATGTAAGAGTGCATACAATAATAAGATCAAGCTCCTCCGGAGACACTCCGGCATCGGCCAAGGCCTGTTCTGCTGCCTTCATGGACAAATCAGAGGTTGCCTCATCATCGGCTGCTATGCGACGCTCCTTAATACCAGTGCGTTCCGTAATCCACTCATCACTTGTATCTACAATTTTTGATAAATCATCATTAGTTAAAATTTTCTCTGGAACATAAAAGCCTGTTCCCAAGATGCCTGCATTATTTTTCTTCATTGTTGTCATCCGCCAGCATCTCCTCCTTCTCTATGCTATCTCTAATGCGGTCAACCACATTATTTTTAACATATTCGTTGGCAACGTTAATTGCACTGCAAATTGACTTTGCATCGGAAGAACCATGGCATATTATACAGCAGCCATTAACACCAAGTAAAGGTGCGCCACCATACTCTGTAACATCAAGTCGTTTTCCCAGCTTTTTAAGTGCAGGCATAACAAGCACCGCACCAAGCTTGGCAAAAATACCACCATTTTTAATGGCATCCTTAATCAAATCCAATAATGTTACTGCCAAACCCTCAGCAAATTTTAACACAATATTTCCAACAAATCCATCGCAAATTACAACATCTGCCATTCCCGTAGGAATATCGCGTCCTTCAACATTTCCGATGAAATTTATGGAATTCATGCCCTTAAGCATTGGGTATGTAGTCTGGACTTTTTTATTTCCCTTGGTTTCCTCTTCACCTACGTTGAGAAGACCAACCTTAGGATTATCTATACCATATACATACTGACTATAAATGGAACCCATAAGAGCCATCTCTGTAAGGTCCTTTGGTTTACTGTCAACGATTGCCCCAGAATCCAAGAGGAGAACAAGCCCATCCTTTGTAGGAAGCGGAGTAGCTATAGACGGCTTATCCACGCCCTTAATAGTACGAAGAAACAGGGTAGCTGCTGTAGTTGCAGCACCAGTACTGCCAGCTGACAGTACTCCGTCACATTCACCAGTTTTTACCAGCTTAGTTGCCACCACCAGACTGGAGTCCTTCTTTTTTCTGACAGCCTCCACAGGATGCTCTCCCATTTCAATAACCTCAGTGGTATGGTGAATAGTCAATCTATCGAGATTCTGTGCATTATTTGCCTTTATCTCAGCTTCTATTTTCTCCCGGTCGCCTACCAGGACTATTTCACAGTCATATTTTTTAACGGCCTCAATTGCCCCCATGACTATCTGCTTTGGAGCGTAATCACCGCCCATTGCATCTACTGCAAGTTTCAATTTTGAGCCTCCTATTAACTCTCAGTCAACGAAACCACAATGAATTTTGCCCGAAAAACTTCTTCCCTGTCATTTCTGGTCTTGACCCAGACAAAGAATTTATTGCTGCGCTGACGAATAATTTCCGCTTTGGCCACAAGCATCTCCCCCAGCTTAACAGGGACCTTATGCTTGATGTTAGCCACACCGGTCAACGCCATTGGTGCGTTAATTACAGCCACAGCCAATGAACTGGCTTGGGCAAAGATATAATGCCCCTTGGCAATCTGGTTCTTGGAAAACACCATATCCTCAGTAATCTTCAAAAGAGATATACCGGAACGTCCGGGCTGAAGATCTATGAGTTCACCTACCAGATCATCCTTTTCAATAGTGGTTACTTTTTCACGAGCCTCTTCTGCTACCCTGCGGATGCGCTCACGCACCTCAGGAATGCCCAGCTCCATACGGTCCAGCCTTATAGTCTGGATACTTACCTCTAAAAGCTTGGCCAATTCTTCATCTGTGAGAAAAGGTTTTTCGCTGACCTGACGCATTAAGAGTGTATGTCTTTCTTTCTTTTTTACCCGCGCCATTGTACTCACCTTTAAAACAACATAACCATCATATCACAAAAATCATTTCATTCCAAACAATACAAATTGTCAGGTTAACAAATGAATTAATCCCTAAATACATCAATCCCTTTGGTAATCTGACACTTCATAAACGGTTGAAATAACCGTGAATTACAAAAATTAGTACCAAGTCCTACTAACTGCTTATGATTATATTAATTTTCCAATGAAAAGGCAAGAAAAATATTATCAACTACTAAATGTTTGAATTGTGTGTATAATTAAAACATTTACCGAGGAAAAAATTAAAAATGAGCAGGCCCTGAAGCCTGCTCATTCAGCAGTCAATTATTCAGCTGCGGAAATAACTTCCTTGCCATCATAGTAACCACACTCTGTGCAAACATGATGAGGCATCTTTGGCTCGTGGCACTGTGGGCACTCTACGAAACCAGGAACCTCTAACTTCCAGTTGGCACGACGGGAATCACGACGAGCCTTAGACATTTTACGCTTTGGTACTGCCATTTCAGGATACACCTCCTTAACGAAACATTCACTAATGAATAGAATTATTTCTTAATCAATAATTGCTGCAATGCCGCCAGTCTTGGGTCAATAACAGTACGGTCACAGCCACAATCGCCATGATTGAGGTTTGCACCACACTTAAGGCACAGACCGCGACAATCAGCGTTGCATATATTATTTAACGGCTGATCAGACAAAAGTACATCCCTAATCATAGGAGATATATCCACCTGCTCGCCATCAAAATAATTCACATCTTGGTCATCTTCAGCATAACCCTGGCCTCTTCTCTGATAGGCCTCATCAAAATCGTGAACCTGCTGCTGGGAGGACTGCTCCAAACAACGGTCACAGACAAATGACTTGGTACAGGAAATCTGGCCACTTACACGATATCCCCTGCCTGTAGCCACGAACTCACCCTTGACAACAATATCGCCATCAAAACTGTAGTTTTCGTGAACGGCATCCAGCTCCTGAGCATTGGAAATAAACTCAAAAGATACGGGGGAACCAAGGTTTTCATTGGCTTCAATTATATTAATTTTCATCATATAGATATCAACCTCATTTATTATAGCGACAGCTATATTGTTTGTCAAGAGAATTCCCTTGACAAAAAACAATTAAAGATTCTCCAGCATCTCAACAGCCTTCGCTGCAACTTCCGCCTTTGTAGCGTTTACCATTTCACCATTACGGCGAATCTTTAATTCTATGGAATCCTCCTCCACGGATTTTGGACCTACGGTGATACGCAGTGGATAACCAATCAGGTCAGCATCCTTGAACTTGACGCCAGCACGATCCTTGCGGTCATCCAGAAGGACATCCACACCCTTGGCCTTCAGTTCCTCGTAAATATCCTCAGCTATCTTTAACTGATCCTCATTTTTGGCATTAATAGGAACAATAACAACCTCAAATGGAGCAATGGCTTTTGGCCAGATGATACCATTTTCGTCGTTATTCTGCTCAATGGCAGCAGCCATAGTACGGCTTACACCAATTCCGTAGCAGCCCATAACCAAAGGCTTCTCCTTGCCGTTTTCATCAAGGAAGGTTGCATGCAAGGACTGAGAATACTTAGTACCTAAGGTAAACACCTGACCAGCCTCGATACCACGGGTCATCTTTACAGGAGCACCGCAATGAGGGCAAGCATCTCCTTCCTTGATCATACGAATATCAGCCACAATGACATCCTTGAAATCGCGCTTAGGATTTACATTAATGTAATGCTTGTCCTTTTCATTTGCACCGGCACAGGCATTGAACATTTCCATAACAGTGGCATCCACCACCACTTTGGTACCTTCCTTTAAGCCAATAGGGCTCATAAAGCCTGGTACACCGCCTGCAGCAATAATGGATTCATCTGTTGCCATGTGAAGCTCAATGGAATCCTCAAAGAGATTTACAACTTTAACATCATTAACATCATGATCACCACGAACAAAGGCCAAAATAAGTTCATCCTTATCATCCTGGAAGGCAACAGCCTTAATGGTCTTGTCCAAAGGAAGATGCAGGCACTCTGCCACAAGCTCAATAGTATGGGCATCAGGGGTAGAAACCTTTTCCAGCTCCTTCATGGCTTCCTCAGTCGCCTTAATTACAGTGAGCTCTGCCTTTTCATCAGAGGCGGCATAATCACACTTGGTGCAATATGCGATATTGGACTCACCAGCCTCAGCCAATACAGTGAACTCATGGGAGTGTCCACCGCCAATAGCACCGTTATCAGCCTCTACAGGGCGGAACTCCAACCCCATACGACTAAAGATGCGGGTGTAAGCATCATACATAATCTTATATGACTCATTCATGCCCTCCTCATCCTTATCAAAGGAATAAAGGTCCTTCATGATAAACTCACGGCCACGCATCAGGCCAAAGCGAGGGCGAATCTCATCACGGTATTTGTTCTGAATCTGATACAGCATAAGAGGAAGCTGCTTGTAGGAGCGAACCTCATCACGAATAAGGGTAGTAACCATTTCCTCATGAGTTGGCCCAAGGCAGAACTCCCGGCCATGACGGTCAGAAACTCTGAACATTTCATCCCCATATACTGACCAGCGACCAGTCTCTTTCCAGATTTCAGAAGGCTGTACGATTGGCATGGCAATTTCCTGACCACCGGCTGCATCCATTTCTTCCCGAATGATCTGCATAATTTTCTTAAGACTTCTCCAAGCCAATGGCATATATGTATAGAGGCCTCCAGCGGCCTTTCTTATCATACCAGCCCTAAGCATAAGCTGATGGCTCTTTACCTCTGCCTCTGCTGGTGTTTCTCTTAATGTTGGTGCATAAAGTCTTGTTGCGCGCACTATCTTAGCCCTCCTGTAAAATATTATCTATTTCCTTGAATAATTCCTCAACCAGTTCAGTTTCCTTCACCTTGCGAATTATTTCACCTTTTCTGAATACCAAACCTTCACCGTTACCGCCGGCGATTCCCACGTCAGCACCCTTTGCCTCTCCTGGCCCGTTAACCACACAGCCCATTACAGCCACGGAAATTGGCTTAGTAATTCCTTGCAGTCTTTTATCAACCTCGTCTGCAATACCAGCCAAATCGATGCTGGTGCGTCCGCAGGTTGGACAAGAAATAAGGGTTGGTCCATATTCTCTCATGCCGAGGGATTTAAGGATTTCATTGGCTACCTTAACCTCCACCACTGGATCACCAGTAAGAGAAATGCGGAAGGTATCACCAATGCCCTGAGCCAACAAAGCTCCAATACCTACGGCTGATTTTATCATGCCAGTGCGGGCAGTACCAGCCTCGGTAATTCCCAAGTGCAGCGGGTAATCTACAGTTTCCGACATAAGCTGATAAGCAGCTAAAGTCAATGGTACATCATGGGCTTTTAAGGAAATCTTCATATCATAAAAATCCTGTGCCTCCAAGATGCGGACATGTTCCATCGCTGATTCTACCAAGGCCTCCGCCGTTACGCCACCGTATTTGGCCAACAGCCTTTTGTCCAAGGAACCGGCATTAACACCAATGCGAATAGGAATATTATGTAGCTTGGCTTCAGCTACAACCGCTTTAACATTGGCTTCTCCGCCAATATTGCCAGGGTTCAGCCTAAGGGCTGAAATTCCCTGATTAATTGCTTCCAAAGCCAGACGATAATCAAAATGTATATCCGCCACCAATGGCACATTTACCTTTTTAATGATATTCCCCAGATTGAGGGCTGCATCCATATCAGGCACTGCCAAACGGACAATATCACAGCCTGCTGCCTGCAGGGCGTTAATCTGAGCCACGGTAGACTCAGTGTCCGTAGTTTTTGTGTTGGTCATTGACTGAACGGAGATGGGAGCCCCGCCACCAATAGCCACATTGCCAATATGAATCTGTCTTGTTTCTTTACGCTTTATCACTGAAAATCCCTCCATTATCTGGTTACATCATTGAATGTAGCGAAAATCATAAGACTTATAAGAAGTACCACACCCACAGTCTGGATGTAGTACATTACCTGCTTGCTCATCTGCTTGCCACGTACGGCTTCAATACATAGAGTCACAAAATGACCGCCGTCAAGAGCTGGAACGGGGAGCAAATTAACGATACCAAGATTGAGGCTTAAAAAGGCTGCAAAATTAAGTAATGGAATAAATCCATGCTGAGCCACCTCGCCGGCCATCTGAGCAACGCCAATAGGACCGGAGAGCTCTGCAGATGCCCCCTCCTGAGTGAACAGCAATACAAGAGCGCCTAACATACTCTTTATAATAGTCACTGTTTTTTCCACGGAAAGACTGGCGGCTTCACCAATGGACACATTTTGAGTCACAAGAGTACCCTGAATACCGATTACAACGCGCTTTGTAGCTTCATCCTCCATTGGAATCACAGTGGTTTTCCCAATATCCTCACCACGCTGGTAGGTGACCTCATAGGGCTTGCCTGCTCCATCGCTGAGAAGAGTTGATATATCCTTCCACTCTGTTACCTGCTGTCCATTAATGGTGATAATTTTATCCCCTGCCATCAGTCCTGCTGATTCTGCAGGAGCCCCAGTCATAACTCCTCCCACAATAGGCTCTGTATTAGGAGTCTGAATACCGGCAAAAGCAAAAATCAAAAAAAACAGTACAACCGGCAGCACAAAGTTCATAAATGAGCCAGCCAAAATAACAATCATGCGGGCCCAAACAGGTCGTCTATAATATGCTCTTTCACCAGCATCATTTTCTTCCTCATCAAGGTCCATACCAGCTATTTTGTTATAGCCACCCAAAGGAATTGCCCTAATAGCATAGAGGGTTTCCCCCTTTCTCCAGTCCAGCAGCTTCGGGCCAAAGCCAATGGCAAACTCATCAACCCGCATACCAGTCATCTTGGCGGTGATAAAATGCCCCCACTCGTGGACCAGCACAAGAAGCCCAAATACAAATACCGCAGATACTATAGTCAATAACATAATGTATACTCCCTTTATAACTTAGAAAGTTCCTGGCGGGTAATCTCACGGGCCCACTTATCAGCCTCAAGAAGCTGCTCCAAAGTAGGATTATAGACAACCTCAGCCTTATTCATGGCATTCTCGATAAGATCATAGATTTTAAGGAAACCAGACTTACCCTTTAAAAAGGCCTCCACAGCTACCTCGTTGGCTGCATTCATAACACAAGGCATGGTACCACCGGTTTTTCCAGCCTCGAAGGCCAGCTTCAAGCCACGGAAAGTATCCATATCAGGCTTTTCAAAGGTGAGCTTCCCCAACTCGTAGAAATCAACCCTTGGAAAACGGGATTCCACTCTTTCAGGATATGTCAAAGCATACTGAATAGGAAGGCGCATATCTGTGCAGCCAAGCTGTGCCATTACAGTGCCGTCACGATACTGCACCATAGAATGAACAATACTCTGTGGGTGAACCACCACCTGAATCTGATCGTAAGCTACGCCATAGAGCCACTTAGCCTCAATAACTTCAAGCCCTTTGTTCACCAAAGACGCAGAATCAACGGTTATTTTTTGTCCCATATTCCAGGTTGGATGGGCCAATACATCGGATTTAGTAACTTCAGTAAGCTCACTTGCCTGTTTTCCTCTAAATGGACCACCAGAAGCGGTAAGAATCAGCTTTTCCACAGCATTTCGGTCCTGACCCTGTAAACACTGGAACAGAGCGCAGTGCTCACTATCTACCGGCAAAATAGTGCAGCCCATTTCCTTGGCCTTGGCCATTACCAGTTCACCGGCTACTACCAGAGTTTCCTTATTGGCAAGAGCAATATTTTTTCTGGCTTCCAAAGCTGCCATAGTAGGCTCAAGGCCTGCAAAACCCATAAGGGAAGTAACCACTGTATCAGCCTCTGGGAAAACCGCAGCTTCAATAACAGCCTCACGGCCTCCCATTATTTTTGTTTTTCCGGAATATCTGCTTTTTAAACGATTAGCAGCATCCTCATCAGACAAAACAGCCAATTCGGGTTGAAATTCATTTATCTGCTTTTCCAAAAGCTCATCACTGCGATTAGCTACGAGGACAGACACATGAAACAACTCAGGATTATCACGGACCACATCAAGGGTCTGGGTACCGATGGAACCAGTGGACCCTAAAACAACTAAATTCTTCATACAAAATACTCCTTAAAATCCACTTAAAGAGAAATAGGCAATAAAGCATTTTTGCTTTACTGCCACTTTTTACGCCATCAATAATAATTGTGGCAACTTAACCAGCAATTCTTGCACAATACATGAAATAATAGACGAAAGGTACAGTATAGATTACACTATCAAATCTATCCCATATTCCGCCATGGCCGGGAATAATATTTCCGGAATCCTTAATGCCTGTATAACGCTTTACCACAGATTCAACCAAATCCCCCAAGGTGGCTACAATACAGATAAAAAAGCCCAACACAGCCATCACAACCACATCAAAGCCGAAAAATACGCCTAGCCCAGCCACAGATGCAGTGGTTCCAATCAGTCCACCAATAAAGCCCTCAATAGTTTTCTTTGGACTAATTGCTTCACATAGCTTGTGCTTTCCCAGAAAACAACCAGCAAAATAAGCAAAGGTATCACTGGCCCAAGTTCCAATCAAGGCCACCCACACCAATGCACAGCCCAACTGAAAATCCCCAAGGCTGGTAGAAATATAGGCTTCCTCACCTATAAAACGAAGCATAACCAAGTGAACAAAGGACAAACCTATGTAGAAAATGCCTGCTACTGAAATCACAGCAGATAAAACATCAAATTTTCCGTGATTTAAAACAGTAAGCAGCATAATAACCAATGCTGAAAACATCACCGAACATACAAGCAATCCATTGTTTCCCAAGAAGCCCCCTGCCCACATAATGGAAATCAGCACCATTCCTGTAACCAAAGTCGGCTTGTATCCCTTTTGTTTAAAGGCATTACAATATTCATACCAAGCACCAAAGGCCAGTAACAAAACAGCACCGGCAAACACACTTCCGCCAGTCTGAATAACCAGAGCAGCCAGTACTATACCAATGATTCCGGTAATTATTCTAGTAAGCATCCCTTAGTTTCCTCATTTCTTCTTATTTAAACCACCAAACCGTCGGTCCCGCTGACTGAAATCAAGCAAGGCCTTTGCCAGATCATCTTTTGTAAAATCCGGCCAATTGGTATCCGTAAACCAAAATTCTGCGTATGCCGTTTGCCAAATCAGAAAATTACTGAGACGAATATCGCCACTGGTACGTATTACCAAATCAACTGGTGGCAAATCCTTGGTATCCAACCGTGATTCCAGCAGCTTGCTGTCAATATTTTCCGGATCCAGGCTGCCAGCTTTCACATCCTGGGCCAAAGACTGAACTGCCCGCACCATTTCGTCCTGCCCACCATAATTAACAGCAACATTAAATTTAACACCAGTATTATTGACAGTCCGCCTACGGGCATCATCTATCTGCTTCTGCAGTGCCGGGGATAAGCCATCCAGCCTGCCTATAAAATCAATACGGACATTTTCACTGTCCATTTCTGCAATTTCTTTTTCAAGATATTCTGAAAACAGCTTCATGAGGAAATCTACCTCTGCTGTTGGTCTTTTCCAATTTTCTGTTGAAAAGGCATATACCGTCAAAGCCTCCAAATGAAAATCTGAAGCAGCCTTTAAGGTTCTTTTCAAGGCCTTCACGCCAGCCGTATGTCCGGCAGAACGAACCATACCCTTTCCATTGGCCCAACGGCCATTGCCATCCATAATGATAGCCACATGTCGTGGCAAACGGGTTCTATCTATATTTTCAAGCAGGGATGTATACGTATTAGAATTTTCATCTTTAGTATTGCCAAAAATCTTTTTCCACATATCTTACACCTACTCACAAACAAAGAAAATAAGCCCCTCAAATATTGCATATTGAGGGGCCTTTTGACACTTTTATCAGTCACTTACGGCTGCTACGTGTCTTATTCTGGAGCAACAATTGCACCTACAGGGCAGCCTGCTGCACAAGCACCGCACTCAACGCAAACATCTGCATTGATTTCGTACTTGCTGTCGCCCTCGGAAATTGCCTCTACAGGGCAAGTGCCTGCACAAGTACCGCAAGAAATGCAACCATCTTCAATCTTGTAAGCCATTACTAGAAACCTCCTTCAGCAGCCTAGCTGCTATCCTAATGTCTAACGTGCCATCAGAAAGCTGACGCTGTCTGATAACATAATACCCTTCAGGCTCAAGCTTAAAAAAGTCCTTAGTCGGTCGGGTTACCGTTACATTATACATTATATGGGCATCATTAAGCAAGGTTTTGGCTAAATGCCAAGGTCTGCCTACAACATCAATTTCCATATTATACTTCCATAATTTCTTTTTCTTTGGCTTCCTTTAATGTATCCACAGTCTTAATGAAGCCGTCAACAATCTTCTGGAACTTTTCCTGTCCCTTCTTGGACTCGTCCTCAGTGATTTCCTTGTCTTTTTCCAGCTTCTTAATATGCTCATTGGCATCACGACGGATATTGCGAATAGCCACCTTGGCCTCCTCTGCCTTCTTGCCGACAGTCTTAACCAGCTCCTTACGACGCTCCTGGGTAAGCTGAGGAATAGACAGGCGAATGGCAGTGCCATCAGAGTTAGGGGAAAGTCCCAGCTCAGACTTCATAATAGCCTTTTCAATTTCATGTAGCATAGTCTTTTCCCAAGGCTGAATCATAATCATACGAGCCTCTGGAACAGAAACCTTTGCCACCTGATTTACAGGAGTTGGGGTGCCATAATAATCTACCATAACCTTATCCAAAAGAGAAGGAGTGGCACGGCCTGCACGTAGGGAACCAAATTCTCTCTTAAGTGCATCAATAGACTTATTCAGGCGTTCCTCGCTGGAAGATACAATGTCGTTAATCATGATTATTTACCTCCTACAGTAGTACCAATATCTTCGCCAATGGCTGCACGGTAAATATTCTCAAAATCATCAATCTTGAATACAACCAATGGAATATCGTTATCCATGCACAGACTGGTTGCAGTGGAATCCATTACGCTCAGGCTGCGGAGAAGAATCTCTTTGTAGCTGATATTGTCAAATTTCTTGGCATCATCATTCTGATTTGGATCCTTATCGTAGATACCCTCTGTACCCTTCTTACCCATGAGAATAACATCTGCCTCAATCTCGGCAGCTCTGAGAGCTGCAGTTGTATCAGTGGAGAAATATGGATTGCCGGTACCAGCACCAAAAATTACTACGCGTCCCTTTTCCATGTGACGGGTAGCCTTACGACGAATATAAGGCTCAGCCACCTGACGCATCTCGATAGCAGTCTGTACACGGGCAGGAACCTTCTGCTGCTCCAGAGCATCCTGAATTGCCAATGCATTAATAACAGTAGCCAGCATCCCCATATAGTCCGCCTGGGCACGGTCCATACCCTTGGCACTTCCTGCAAGGCCTCTCCAGATATTGCCGCCGCCCACAACGATAGCCACATCAATACCAGCATCATGTACGCGCTTTATCTGCTTTCCGATAGCTTCAACCACAACAGGATTAATACCAAATCCCTGATCACCTGCCAAAGACTCGCCACTAAGCTTTAGTAGAACGCGCTTGTATTTTCCCACTGTAACAACCTCCAAATCCGAGAATAACTAAATTTTTAATATATTTTAATTTTCAAAAACAATATTTACCATTTATATCTTAAAGAAAAGGGACCGCGTCTGCAAGTCCCTTTTTCTATGAGAATAAAATATTTAATTATTTAATCTGAGCTGCAACCTCTGCTGCGAAGTCCTCGTTCTTCTTCTCAAGGCCCTCACCCATCTCAAAGCGGGTAAAGCGGAGAACCTTAACATCACCGAGGATATCCTGAATGGTCTCATGCTCGGAAGACTTAAAGAATTCCTGCTCAACCAGACAGATTTCCTTATAGGTTTTATTGAGACGACCCTCAACCATCTTGTCAACGATGTTCTCAGGCTTGCCCTCTTCCAGAGCCTGTGCACGGAGTACAGCACGCTCATGGTCAAGATACTCAGGATCAACGCCACTACGGTCAATGCTCTGTGGCTTCTGAGCAGTAATCTGGAGAGCAATGTCCTGTGCCAGCTCATCGCTGCCGCCGGAAAGCTCTACAACTACACCAATCTTACCACCCATGTGGATGTAGGTAGCCAGCTTGTTCTCGGAAGTATATACAACGAAACGACGGAGGGACAGCTTCTCACCGATGGAAGCAACAGCCTCAGTCATAACATCAGCAACAGTCTTGCCATCCAGCATGGAAGCATTGAGTGCATCAATATCAGCAGGCTTGGTTGCAATGATGTGCTCAGCAATCTTCTTAACCAGTGCCTTAAAGTTATCATTCTTTGCAACGAAGTCAGTCTCGGAGTTAACCTCAACCAAGCAAGCAGTGTTAGATGCAGCATCGTAAGCAGCAGCTACAACTCCCTCGGAAGCAATACGGCCAGCCTTCTTTGCAGCCTTGGAAATGCCCTTCTCGCGGAGATAATCGATAGCCTTGTCCTTATCGCCATCGCACTCAACGAGAGCCTTCTTGCAGTCCATCATACCTGCGCCGGTAATCTCGCGCAATTCTTTAACTAATGCAGCAGTAATCTGTGCCATTGTTTATTTCCCCCTATTAATTCGGATATAATTTCAAAAAAACAAGGGATAAGGGATATCCCCTTACCCCTTTTAAGGTTTATATTACTCAGCGTCCTCAGCTGGAGCCTCAGCAGCTTCGCCCTGACGACCCTCGATAACAGCATCTGCAATCTTGCCGGTAATGAGCTTAACAGCACGGATAGCATCGTCGTTACCAGGAATTGGATAATCGATTTCATCTGGATCGCAGTTGGTATCGATAATAGCCACGATAGGAATGTTCAGCTTGTGAGCCTCTGCTACTGCGATTCTCTCCTTGCGTGGGTCAACGATGAACAGAGCACCTGGGAGCTCCTTCATTTCCTTAATACCGCCGAGATACTTCTCGAGCTTCTCCATCTCATGCTTCAGACCCTGTACTTCTTTCTTGGTAAGAACCTCGAAAGTACCGTCTTCTGCCATAGCCTCAAGCTCCTTCAGACGCTTAACGCGAGCCTGAATAGTCTTGAAGTTGGTCATCATACCGCCCAACCAACGCTCATTTACGAAATACTGGTCAGCCTTCAGAGCCTCTTCCTTAATAGCCTCCTGAGCCTGCTTCTTGGTACCAACGAAAAGAACGGACTTGCCGGACTCAGCTATGCTGCGTACGAAGTTGTAAGCCTCCTCAGCCTTCTTAACGGTCTTCTGAAGATCAATGATGTAGATACCATTGCGCTCGGTGAAGATGTACTTAGCCATCTTAGGGTTCCATCTTCTGGTCTGATGTCCGAAATGAACACCAGCCTCTAATAACTGTTTCATAGAAACAACTGCCATAGTGGTGCACCTCCTGTTTTTATTTCCTCCGCCAGCCTCATCCGCTTAAACCACCACATTGGGCACAGGTTAAACGTCCTCTGGCGTGCGTTTTTCTAATTACACCGTGAAATACTATAACATATACAAATATAGAATGCAACTATAAATATTATTATTTTTGTGTAAGGATATAAGTCCCCGGCATTACTTCCCGTGAGGACTCCAAGGAAATGTCTACCCCATATTCGTCCCTAAGCCGTCTAAAGCTGTCCATAGCCTTGATTTCATTGGCCGCCTGAGGATTGAGCTGAAGTATATAGCCATCAGCCGCATGCTTTCTGGCTTCTATTCGGCGAATGTTGCGGCATACCTTTACTGCCAATGACTCTGGTGACAACACTCTGCCATTGCCCTCACAAACAGGACACTGGCAATACAGCATACTTTCAATATTTTTCCGTGATTTTCTTCTGGTGATTTCCACCAGCCCCAAAGAGGTAATATCAACTATATTTGTCTTGGAGCGGTCGCGCACAGCCAGCTGCCGCATTCTCTCTAACAGAGCATCATTTTGCTGCTGTGTTTCCATATCAATGAAATCCACCAGTATTATGCCACCAATATCCCGCAAACGAAGCTGTCGCATAATTTCATCGGCCGCTTCAATATTAAGCTTGTACACCGTATCTGCCAGATTCATATCCCCTACGAAGCTGCCAGTATTTACATCAATAACTGTCATGGCCTCGGTCTTATCTATTACAAGGAAGCCACCGGACTTCAGCTGGACCGTGCGGCCCTTCAACTGCTCCAAAGCCTCGGTAACGCCATTATCCTTGAAAATATTTCTGCCATCATACAGCTCAATTCGATGAAGGATATCCGGGGAGGTAACCTTTATCAGATCACATACTCTTTTGTACATCTTAGGATTGTCAATAACCATCTTGTCCACATCATCAGTGAGATAGTCCCGGACAATCCGAATCACCAAATCTGCATCACGATATAATAGGGAGCTGGTGGCGGACAGCTTTGCCTTGGCCAATATCTCGTCCCATATTTTCATTAGGTATTGAATATCCCTAACAATATTTTCCGCTGGCTGTCCCTGAGCCGCAGTACGTATAATACAGCCCATGTTCTTCGGTACCTCAGCCCTAACAATATCGTGGAGCCGCTGGCGTTCCTCATTATTCTCTATACGATGGGATGTTCCAATATATGCAGAATTAGGCATCAATACCACATGGCGGCCAGGAATAGACAAATGCATCGTAGCCCGTGGTCCCTTGCTGCCCACCTCATCCTTAATTATCTGGACTATGACATTTTGTCCCACCGTGACATTTTCCCGGGGGGAATTGGCCTGGGCCGTGGAAGCTATTTTACCATTGCCTACATAAAGGAAGGCATTCTTTGCTTGGCCAATATCCACAAAGGAGGCCTGCATACCTTTAAGGACATTCTGAACCTGTCCCTTGTATATGTTGCCTACTAAATGGGCATGGTCAGGTCTTTCCAGCTCCAAAGCCATGAGCTGGCCATTCTCAACCACAGCCATACGAGTTTCCTCCGGCATAACATTCACATATATGTTTTTCATTGCAAAACCTCCTTTCTTACAAAATATTCCCATAATCAGTGGCTCCTGTCATGGGGTATTTCACTCATGCACTCTGATAGTCTTACAATATAGCAATTTTTAAAAGCAGGGTCTGTCATATATTCTCTTACATCTCTTGAGCAAGAGGTGTTGCTTTTCGCACGGGACTCGAGGCTAAAACCATTTTTTGCGTTAGAGTAAATAGCAAGAAAAATCATAACTTTTCTTGCGCCAGATGATTTTTCCCGCTAAGGCAGGGTGCAAAAAATAGTTTCTAAACGCCTCTCGCCCTAATGTCTCAAAGCAATCACCTCATGCCCTGTATCAATAACTTACTAACTTACCAAAGCTGACCAACGGCAGTAGTAGTTTCTATTGTGCGGGTGGCATGGGGTGATTTCATGAATAAGTGGAGCGCATGAATGAAACACCCCATGTCAGGCCCCGCACGCTGTTTATACTAAATCAATCAGGTCCTTGCCCTGACCCATGAGCTTGCTGCGATTGATTAAGGCCCTGCCCAACGCAACTGGCAGGCCATATTCATTATGTAAAAGCTCCAATATTTCCACTGGCTTTATACTACCAGTCTGGGTAATGGAAATATTCATGGTAAGCTTCACCCAGTCACCACTCATACCAATTTTCACTGGCTCAAGCATGTACTGCTTAACCTCAATATCACGGGTCTTTTTTGGCGTTACACGATGATAATTAACCTCAGAAGCAGCATTATATGCCGCAACGGCCTTCACGGCCTCGTCCCAGTCACCTGTAAGAGGTGCTACCACCTCATAGATGCCCTGCTCCACCTCAGCCATCAGTGCCTTATGCTTTTTCCCCTCACAAGGCTTTGGTTCCTTTACTGGCTTTAGCTTGATAAGTCTTATCCCCGGAGGCAGGGCTGCTGACAGCTTATCAAAAATCTCCGGCTGGCAGAGGGGCTTTGTCAGTTCAAAATCCATATACTCCGCGTCACTGGTTACCCCCAAGGACAATGGTGAAGCAAAGGACATCTTCAGATGAGGATTAAATCCCTCAGTATAAGCAGCTGGCAGCTTGGCACGGCGAATAGCCCGCTCCATAACTCCCGCATAATCCAAATGGGAAATATATCTGATTTCATCCCCCTTGGTTAGCTGAGCACGATACTTATACATTTGCCTTCACCTCCCCTTCTTTGCGCTTCCAGTCCACAATATCCACCTTAAGGGATGGGCAGACCCCACAGCCGGAGCACTTGCCACGGCGGCAATCCTCTGTCAGCTGCTCCGCAACAGCCTTGTTCCATTCACGCTTAAGGAAATCCTTGGAAACTCCTGGGGTAGTATGCTCCCATGGTAATGGTTCATCGAAATCGCGGGTGCGCTCACTGTATTCCTTCATATCAATGCCGCACTTTCTGAAGGCTTCGTGCCAAACATCTTCCTTAAAGAGGTCTGTCCAGCCATCAAATTTAGCCCCATCCTTCCAGGCCTGATAAATCACCTGGGAAATACGACGGTCTCCACGGGAAATAGCCCCTTCAAGAACGCTGACTCTGGCATCATGGTAATGGAACTTTACAGCTCTTTCAGTGATGCTGTCCTTTAAAAGACGCTGACGGCGTTCAAATTCATCCTTTGGTAGCTGACCAAACCACTGAAAAGGAGTATGAGGCTTTGGTACAAAGCAGGATACACTGATGGTTACAGTAACGCCCCACTTGCCCTTAACCTCCTTGTACTTTCTGGCTACCTTCTCCGCCAGTCTGGCAATACCCACAATATCCTCGTCAGTTTCCGTAGGCAAGCCCATCATAAAATACAGCTTAACCTGCTTCCAACCCTGTTTAAAGGCGGCTTCCACAGCTGTCATAAGATTTTCCTCAGTAACACCTTTGTTAATAACATCACGAAGGCGCTGAGTTCCAGCCTCCGGGGCAAAGGTAAGACCGCTTTTGCGTACCTGCTGCATCTTGTGGGCCAAATCAATGGAAAAGCTGTCTATACGCAATGATGGCAAAGAAAAGCTGACCTTTTCTCCTTCAAAATCAGCGAATAAATCATCCACCAGCTCTCCCAGACAGGAATAATCTGCAGAGCTAAGTGAAGTAAGAGACATTTCATTATAACCGGAGGAATCCACCAGCTTACGGGCCAATTCCCGGAGATATTCACGACTTCTCTCGCGTATAGGACGATATGAGGTACCCGCCTGACAAAAACGGCACCCACGGGTACAGCCTCTAAACAGCTCCAGCATAATTCTGTCATGAACTATGCCAATGTATGGCATTACAGGCTTTTCCACGAAATGAACACTGTCCAGATCCTTAATCACTCGTTTATAAATTTTGGCCCTTGCCTCAGGCTCTTTTGGTTCTATAGAGGAAAAATATCCTTTTTCGTTATATTTGACATTATAAAAAGAAGGTACATAAATACCCTCCAGCTTTGCAACTTCCTTTAAAAATCCTTTTCTGCCACCTGGCTTCCCTTCCCTTTTCCATTTCACAAAGGTTTTCGCCACTTCAGAGATAACTTCTTCTCCTTCTCCCAAAATGAAGAAATCAAAAAAATCAGCAATAGGCTCCGTATTATAAACGGTAGGGCCACCGCCTACTATAAAAGGATCTACGTCACTACGGTCCTTGGTCCAAATTGGAATCCCGGCCAAATCCAGCATATTAAGAATATTGGAATATATCATTTCATACTGAAGAGTAAATCCCAGAAAATCGAATTTCTTAATTTCAGTAAAGCTCTCCAAGGAAAATAAAGGTATGCTTCTTTCCCGCATGATTGCTTCCATGTCGGTCCAAGGAGCATACACTCTTTCACAGGCAGTATCCTGACGGTTATTCAACACCTCATAAAGGATTTTCAGTCCAAGATTGGACATACCCACCTCATAGGTATCGGCCATGGCCAGGGCGAAGTGACAATCCACTTCGTCCCAGTCCTTATGTACAGCATTTAACTCATGACCTGTATAACGGGCAGGTTTCTCAACGGCCTGCAGGATTTCAGGTTCTAATTTAATCATTGCTCAAGCTCCTCTATTGATTCAAAACAGAAACCTTAAAATTGGAGTTTTTGGTTTCTCAGATAAATATTAAGTAAAATGGCCACAGCGAACATATTGGTTGTAAGGGCACTGACACCATAGCTCATAAAAGGCAGTGGTATACCGGTTACAGGCATAATACCAGCTGTCATGCCCACATTAACCAGCACATGGAAGGCCAGCATGGAGGTTATACCCACAGCCAACAGCATGCCAAAGCTATCCTGGGCCTGCTGTGCTATTTTGATACCCCGCCACAGCACCACAAGATATAACAGAAGTAAAATAGTCGCTCCTATAAAGCCCAATTCTTCTCCTACTACAGCGAAGATAAAATCAGTGTGGTTCTCCGGCAAAAAATTAAGCTGACTCTGGGTACCTGCAAATAGGCCCTTGCCAAATAACATTCCGGAGCCTATAGCAATTTTTGACTGAATAATATGATAGCCCGATCCCAATGGATCCACATTAGGGTCCATAAACACCATAATTCGCATTTTCTGGTATTCCTTCAGCACAAAATGCCACATCAACGGAGCACAGGCCATGGCTACACCAAACATCCAGGCCAATAGCTTCAAATTAACTCCACAGGCAAAAATCATACCAAGAAAAATAGCCATAAACACCAGAGATGTCCCCAAATCCGGCTGCTTCAGTACCAGTAAAAAAGGAAGCCCCACATAGCCAGCCAAAGGGAGTAAATCAGACCACTTGTTTATCTGCCCTATCTTATCCTGAAAGACAGAGGCCATACAGATGATCATAATTATCTTTGAAAACTCCGATGGCTGAATAGATATTGGTCCCAACTGAATCCACCGCTGGGCACCTAAAGCAGACTGTCCCAAAAACATTACGGCCAGCAGCATTATTATGTTAAAAATATACAGCTTCTTGCCATAAGCCTGTAGTGCCTTATAGTCAAAATTCATAAAGAAGAATATAACTCCTACATTCAGGAGGGTGAATATGCCCTGTCTAAGTACATACCAATATCTATCCTCAGATGGGGTATTTATATGAGTGGCACTACCAATGGTTATAAGGCTCATAATGATTATACCAGCTACCCCGGCAATAAGCTCCACATCTATTTTTCTAAATTTTTTATTTAAAATCAAGGATCCTTCCTCCAAATTTAAATTCTAGTATAGCTTATATATGTTATCACGAACCATGTGAAAGAACAACCAAATATAGCAAAATTAAAAGAAAACTGCCACACTGATGCGCAGCAGTTTCGTATTTCTTATTTATGATGTCTCATGTTCTGTACCGGAATATTGGCCACCAGTGCTACAGAATCATCAACACTCTCCAAAGAAATTTCCATGTCGGTCTTATCAATAACCATATACTTAGATATAACCTGAATAATATCATCCCGCAGCTTTGCCATCACCTCTGGCGACACGCTGGCTCTGTCCTGAATGAGAACCATCTGCAGGCGCTTCTTGGCCACCTTGCCGGATTTCTCATTACCGAATATACGCTTTAATGAATCAAGCATCTGTAAGTCCCCCTCAATATCAGTCTTTGGAAAGCTTGAAGGCCTTCATAAGTTTCTTGAAGAAGCCTTCCTTTTCAAATTCCATGAACGGGATATCTTCACCCAGGAGACGTCCCACAATATTCTCATAAGCCTTGCCAGCCTGGGAATCATTATCACCAACAACTGGCTCACCGCGGTTAGCGGAGGTTACAACCTTGATATCATCCGGAACCTGACCAATACACTTGATGGCAAGTATATCATTGATATCATCCATATCCATCATCTCACCGCTATCTACCATAGCAGGTCTGATTCTGTTAATAATGAGTTTAATATTATCCTTTTCAGAGCGGCCCAGCTCACCAATAATCTTATCAGCGTCACGAACAGCGGAAACCTCCGGCATGGTAACTACAATAGCAGTATCCGCACCAGCAATTGCAGTCTGGAAGCCCTGTTCAATGCCTGCTGGGCAGTCAATAATCACAAAATCATATTCCTTTCGAAGCTCATCACAAAGAGCCATCAAATCGGCAGGATTTACCGCAGATTTGTCCTTTACCTGGGAAGTAGGCAAAAGCTGCAGATTTTCATATTTCTTGTGACGTACCAGAGCCTTCTTAATCTCTACACGGCCCTCAACCACGTCAATCAAATCGTACATAATGCGATTTTCAAGACCAAGGAGCAAATCCAAATTACGGAGGCCGGTATCGGTATCAATCAGAACAACCTTCTTACCACGCATAGCCAGACCCACACCAAGGTTTGCGGTCGTGGTGGACTTGCCTACACCACCCTTACCGGAAGTAACAACAATAACCTCACTCATTCTTATAAATCCTACCTTTCTATCGGTTCAATAATAATTTGTCCATCTTTAATGTATGCCCTTTCGGCAAAATCACTTTTCTCCATTATATCAGGAGAACGGGCAATCATATTAGCTATACGAATCTGCGTTGGCATAAGCCTGTCAGCAATAACCACGGCACTAATATCTCCCCAGGCACCGGCGTGAACCATGCCACGACAGGTCCCCCGCACATCTATACTGCCCCCGGCAATAATCTGAGCACCAGGGTTAACATTCCCCATAACCAGCACTGAGCCCTGGCTGGTGACCTCCTCACCACCACGGACAGTGTGCTCCACCACAGTCATTTCCTGGGCTTCCACATTGCCATCATGCTGAATGAAATACTGCGGTGGCATCTGTGATTGTTCATCTGTTGCTGGTGGCGGATCCTTCTTTACAGACAGCTCCACACCCAAGCCACGCTGACTTAATATTTGATTAATCCCCTTCTTGACGGAACGGTCCAAGTCAGCTACCTCCAGCTCAAACTTGGTTCCCTCCGGGAAAAAGCCTGGATTTTCGTCGAGCTTCTTTTTAATTTCAGCTTCGATTTCCTCCATGCTGGCTGAACTATCTACCAATAAACGGAAGCCATCCTTGCCCCCCTTTATGGTTACCAAATCCCTGCTCATATTCTCCCCACCTATCTTATATTAAGATAAAATGATAAAACAATAAATTTATTTTTTGCCGTTTGCAGCACCATATCCCTTGCCTGCCCCTGGGGCATTATTTACAACAGCGGGCTGCTCCTGGGCCTTGTTATTGGAATTGGAATTATTCTTCTTGTTCTTATGGGCCTGCTCTGCCTGTTTTCTCTGACGCTCCAGCTCCGCCTGCTTGGCAGGGTCCGGAATATTGAAGGCCGCCTCCAGAATTTTTCTGCCGATTGGAACCGCTGAAGCAGCACCATAACCGCCCTGCTCCACGATAACTGCCACAACAACACTTGGATTATCAAACGGTCCATAGGCCACAAACCAGCCGTGATCACGGCCATGAGGGTTCTCCGCAGTACCGGTCTTACCAGCAATTTCAATAGGAAAGCCTCTAAAAACAGATGCCGCAGTACCATATTTCGTTACGCCCTTTAAGCCCTGCTGAACCAGTCTTATATGTTGAGGCTCAACTTCCAGTTGCCCCACTACTTCCGGCTTGAATTTCTTTACGGTTTTGCCATCTGGATCCACAATTTTATCCACCAGATATGGCTTATACCGCTTGCCGTCAGCAGCAATTTCGCCCATTACCATGGCCGCCTGAATAGGCGTAACATTGTTAAAGCCCTGTCCAATGGCAGCATCAAAGGTTTCCGCCAAATACCAGTCTTCATCAAATACTTTGCGCTTGTACTCCTGAGACGCCACCAGCCCCTCTGCCTCAAACAGCAGATTTATGCCAGTAGGCTTTCCAAGGCCAAACATGCGGGCATATTTTTCAAGGCGATCAATACCGAGACGGTTACCCATCTCGTAGAAATATACATTATCGGAGTGGGCCATGGCCTCTTCAAAGTTGATATAACCAAGAGCCTCTCCGTCTGCATTTCCCTTATCTACTATCCAATGCTTACCAGAGTCAAAGATTTTTTCCTCCGGGGTAACCACATGCTCTGCCAAAGCTGCAGTACCAGTGACAATTTTAAAGGTTGAGCCCGGTGGATATTCACCAGTAATAGCCTTATTGTCCATTGGATGATTTGGATTATTATTAATGGCATTCCAATTTTTAGAGGAAATACCACCTACAAACAAATTAGGGTCAAAGGATGGACGGCTGACCATGGCCAGCACCTCTCCAGTCTGTGGATTCATAACCACCACAGCTGCTGCTTTGGCACCTACAGCCACCAGTTGTTCATCCACAGCCTTTTCTGCGGCTGCCTGAATATCCTTGTCAATGGTCAGATAGAGATCAGAACCAGGAACAGGATTTTTCTTACCAAGGATTTCCACAGGCTTACCAGTAACATCTACCTCCACCTGCTCGCCGCCGTCTTCACCGCGCAGCTCCAAGTCATATACCCGTTCCAAACCGGCCTTACCAATGATATCACCCATCTTGTATTTGTGAGGAGAATCTTTTTTGGCCTCCAGCTCAGCATCGTTAATTTCACTAACGTAACCAAATACGTGTACAGCCTGTTCCTTGTAAATATATTCCCGGATTGGCAGAACCTCCACCACTACTCCGGGATAAAGATCCTTCTGCTCAGCGATAATACTGAGTATTTCAGGACCTACATCTGTCTTTATACGAATAGGATCAAAGCCTATATGGGCATCAATCTTTTCATTTATAGTCCCCTTGGGAACCTTCAGAAGCTCTGATAGGCGATTTATAACATCATCAGAAATTGGCTCCGTCAATGGCAGCAAGGACACTGCAAAACCAGGTCTGTTAGTTACCATCATATTGCCATTTCTGTCATAAAACGTTCCACGGGGAGCTACTGCAGGCACTATACGAATGCGGTTACCATCAGCAAGACTTGCATAATGGTCACCATCATATAGCTGCAAATAACCAATGCGGCCTATCAGCACTGCAATAACCAGCACAATAATATAGCCAATTACCCGCAGGCGGCCGCCAAACTCTATATTATTTGTGTTTGTGTTCACTCAAAAAACTCCCACACTCGTTATTTCTTATCTGCTGTTTTCTTATGCAGCCATCTTACGGCACAATGTATCGGCCAAGCAAACACTATATTATAACAAATAAGAGGACCAAGCTTAGTATATAAATGTGTGAATATATTAAACCGGTACCCCAACAGCAGCATTATAGCCTCAGTCATAAGGAAAACTGCCGCCGTATTCAGGACTGATGCCGTAACTGGCAGTCCAAAGCTGTCCTTTAGCACCCTAGTGGAAAAAACGCCACATACATAACCTACAATGAGCTTGGTAAAGGCATTTAATCCAAAAAAAGTCCCTGTGGCCAGATCTTCAAAAAGACCCAGTAGAAAACCAGCAAAGCTGCCTACTTTTTTTCCATTGAGGAAGCCTATAGAGCTGGTCATCAATAATATTAAATCCGGCCCAATACCATAAAAATACACCAATGGCATAAAGGCGGACTGAAATGCATAAACTACTAAAACAAATAATAGCCAGGCCAGAAAATTCTTCATCAGTTTCCATCCCCACCTATTGGATTGCCATCCTTGTCAGTCTCCGTTCCAGGGGTCTGTTTAGGAGCAGTCAATGGCTCTGGTGGTGCTTCACGGGAGGCTGTAATGATAAGTACATCCTCCAGCTTCTGGAAATCTACAGCTGTGTAAAGATAAGCAATCTCCAAAAGGCCACCATCATCATTCTGAATATTAGCTACAGAGCCTATAAGCAATCCCTTTGGATAAACGCCACCAAAGCCTGAGGTAACAATAACGTCCCCCTCAATTACATCTGCATTGCGGGGAATGTTGATCATCTGAGGAAGCATAGGATCACTTGGATTGCCTTGAACAATACCGGCAACCCTGGACTCCGGACGCTGCACCAAGGTACCCACAGATGAGCGTGGATCAAGGATTAACTGAACCTTGGAGGCATTTGGAGAAACCTCAGTAATCACACCTACAAGGCCCTTTTCCGTTACCACAGGCATATTTTTTGCTATACCATCAGAGGAGCCACGATTAATTACAATCATACTGGTCCAAGTGGAAGACTCCCGACCAATAACCTTGGCCGGCATCAAATCAAATTGAACAGCTGTAGTCTTGTAATTAAGCATTTCCCTTAGACGCATATTTTCAGCTGCGTATTCATACGCCTGAAGATTCTGCTGGCGAAGGGTAATAACCTCTTCACGCAACTCCTTGTTCTGATAATATACAGTTGCAACTTCCCATACAGTTGTAGCCACACCGTTGACCTGGGACCCAGCCCAGGAAATGGCCCGCTGAAACGGAGCCAAAGCCGAAACTACAGCAGGACTGGTCAAAACAGGTGTCATACGGCCACGGGCGGCGAAAAAAATAATCACAAAGATACTTAGAGCTACCACCACGAGCATCCAAGTTGTCTTTCGTGCATTATTATCCCGTCTAATCCTGCTCATCTTATCTCAACTTCTTTGTAGTCATAACAACACGCTTCAGGAGCTCAATGTTCTCCAAGGAACGGCCGGTACCTTCACCAACGCAGGAGAGAGCATCCTCGGATACCAATACCGGCATACCAGTCTCATTGCTAAGGAGCTTGTCCAGATTACTGAGGAGAGCGCCGCCACCAGTCATCATAATACCATGATCCATTACGTCTGCTGCCAATTCAGGTGGAGTCTTCTCCAAAGTACCCTTTACAGCATCAATAATCTTGTATACAGGCTCACTGAGAGCATCACGAATTTCACTTGCTCTGATGGTAAGATTTTTAGGAAGACCGCTTACCAAATCACGGCCACGGATATCCATGGTCTTATCAGCATTTGGATTTACGATAGCAGAGCCAATAGTAATCTTGATCTCTTCAGCAGTACGCTCACCAATCATCAGATTATATACGCGCTTGATGTACTGTATAATCGCAGAATCCATCTCGTCACCACCGATACGGATAGAGCAGCTGGTTACAATACCGCCAAGGGAAATTACAGCGATTTCAGTAGTACCACCGCCGATATCAACTACCATGGAGCCAGTAGCCTCTTCAACTGGAAGGCCTGCACCAATAGCCGCAGCCATAGGCTCCTCAATCAGATATGCCTCACGGGCACCAGCCTGCTGGGCAGCATCGATTACAGCACGCTTCTCAACCTCGGTAACGCCGGAAGGAACTCCTACAACAACGCGAGGACGAACAAAAGACTTGGTGTTCATTGCCTTGCGGATAAAATATTTCAACATAGCCTGAGTTACATCAAAATCAGCAATAACGCCATCCTTCATAGGACGAATTGCAATGATGCTGCCTGGAGTACGCCCCAGCATGCGCTTAGCATCATCACCTACCGCCAGTACCTCACCACTATCGCTCTTTATCGCAACAACAGATGGCTCACGAAGAACAATACCCTTGCCCTTAACATGTACCAAGGTGTTTGCAGTACCCAAATCAATACCCATATCATGGGATAAACCACCAAATAAACTCCACATAAATAAATAACTCCCTTCAATATAAGTGGTAGGCATTTCGATTAATTCAAAGGCCTATATATTGTTTCTTTTAATTTGGCCCAAAAATAATGAGCCACATGTCATTGTATCATACCTTCCTCTTTAAGGGAAATATATTTATTATCTCCCAGGACAATATGATCTAGTACAGGTATATCCATTAGCTTTCCAGCCTCCATTAGCTGCCTGGTAATGTTCAAATCCTCCTTGCTGGGAGAGGGATCTCCGCTGGGATGGTTGTGAACCAGTATCATAGCCGCCGCAGAATTTTGGACAGCTGCCTTAAACACCTCCCGTGGATGAACCACTGAAGCTGTCAGACTGCCTATGGATATAATTGGCATGGACAAAATATGATGTTTGATATTCAACAGTATGATAGCAAAATGCTCACGTTGCTGAAAACGCAGCCTGGGCATTGCATAATCCGCCGCATCAGCGGGACAACGCACAACAGGTTTTTGAACTGTGGTATTTAACCCCAGTCTTTTACCAAGCTCCACCGCTGCAGCCAATAATGTGGCCTTAGCTGAGCCAATACCCTTGTACTCCATCAGCTCCTCTACAGACATTGTAGCCAGAGCCAATACCCCGCTCTCACGATGCTGACTCAGAATATCCTGAGCCAACTGCATTGCCGACTTTTCCTTGGATCCACTTCCTAGCAATATTGCCAGAAGCTCAGCGTTGCTGAGAATTCCCGGGCCATAGGCCATAAGCCTCTCCCGTGGACGGTCATCAACTGGAAGATCCTTCACCATTGTCATATAAATCAATCCCCGCTTTCCGGGCAAGACCATCAAGACAATGGAGCGGCAAACCTACGACATTGGAGTAAGAACCTCTGATTCCGTCTACAAACACAGCCGCCCTGCCTTGAATAGCATAGGCTCCAGCCTTATCAGCCGGCTCTCCAGTGGCTATGTAAGCATCAATCTGATCTGCGGATAAAGGAGAAAACACAACCTCTGTCGTTTCCCATGCCTGCCAGAACTTACCCTTCCATGCAAGAACAATACCAGTTATAACCTGGTGAGTTCTTCCGGAAAAAGTTTTTAGCATTTCTCTGGCATGCTCCTTATCCCGAGGCTTACCATATATATGTCCATCAAGGCTTACAACTGTGTCTGAGCCCAGCACCGGATATTCCGGATGCTCAGCTGCCACAGCTGCTGCCTTTAAATGCGCGTTTTGTACTACCAGCTGGTGAGGCTCCAGACCGGCATCTGTAATTTCATCGGCGTTGCTTGTTATAACCTCAAATTTACAGCCGATTTGCTCCAAAAGCTCCCGCCTGCGGGGAGATGCTGACGCCAATATTATCATCATGCACCTCTTAATAACGGCGGAACAAAATAATAGCAATTACCATACCTAAAATACTCATAAGGTTTGGTGTAAAAGACAAGCCAACAGTCAGCTTGATCACATAAAGATTCAATGTGGCCGGAGTCATATCCAGCACCGGATATGTATGAACCAGGTAAGGCATTACGCCGGACAAGGCATCCACTCCTGTCAGCAAATCGCCAATTATGCCGCCAAGAATGGCACCAATTATTACAAACACGATTAACGTGCCATAGCTTCTTTTCATTCTGTTAATAAACCTCCATTACACAATTCTCCGCTAATAATTATACAGAGTAATACAAAGCAAAATCAAGATTTTTCAAAGGTCTGGCCACGTTATTTCTTAATGGCGAAGAAAGGAAGCAGCATCAGTATTCTTCCTACCACATAGGTAACCACCAGGCCCAATATACAAGCAAAAATGTATTTTACATACACTGGCAAAGCCACCCCCATAAGAGCCCATACCACCAGCATAACCAATCCCATGTGGCTGTAGTACATAGTATAGGAATTATCACTAACCGCCTTCAAAAATCCATTGGTATAATCCAGCTTGGACTGGAACAATGCCAACAAACCAAATACAGAGGCCATGGCAAACAAGCTATGAAGGGCTGACTTAATCACCATAAATGTTACAGGAGAAGCTGTCAGCTGACCGAACAAGGCATATCCAGTATAAAATACTCCCGTAAAAATAAAGGCCGGTATCCAGACAGTGGGATCCAGTCTGAACCCCTTTTCCGTGAACCACTGCTTTCTCCAGGCATATACGCCGGCAAAGAAATATATTACATAAAGGGAAATCCTTGTGGGCTGATAAAGGAAAATTGGCCATACCTTTGACCAATTATCGTTGTTGCCACCCACCAAATAATAAGCTCCCACTGTCAAGGTGTACGACAGTATGGCAATTATCAAAAAGAACGCCTTCCCCGGAGCAGCTGGTGTGAGTTTTTCCTTAATAACTGGCTTGATTTTTGCCACAACAAACAAAAGAATATAGAGATAAAACAGAGTCCCCAAAAACCAATACTGAGTGTGAGAAAAAAGAGGTCCGAAGAAAAACACCTTATTCAAAAATTCCATAAAAGGAAGTGGCACATGTCTGGTCAAAAAGATTAGATACGTAACAGCAGGTGCCAGTATAATAACACCGAGCACCCAAGGAATAAATATCCGCATCAGCTTTGATGTCCAGAATTTTTTTGCTGGTTGTCGGGAAAGGGACATGATGCCAAAATAACCGGAAATAAAAAACATAACCGGCATTATAAAAATGTCCGCCCAGACGACAAACACAGTAAAGGACATTTGTGGATCACTTTTATCCACTGCATACCACCATTCAGGGGCATACTGCATATAGCTCATGGCTATATGAAACACTATCATCAGGCAAATAATAAATGCCTTTAAATTATCCAGAAAAAATATTCTTTTCATGATTCGTATCATTCCTCAACATTCTGCTGTTTTTTCTTGCGCTTTTCATAAAGGAGAAAAGAGCCTACCACCACCACAGCCAGCACAATATTAAATACCAGGCGATATGGATTTTCACTGGCAGTTACCGCATCATGACCAATCATGGCCTCAATGGCAGTAGATGGCAGCTTGCCGATAAGGGCCGCCAGCGTGTAATCCTTTAGCCTCATTTTACTGAGAGCACCCACTGCATTAAGCAAACCCGATGGAAGATATGGCACCAGACGGGCAATAAGCATTATTTTAAAGCCCTCCCTGCCACTCATATCATCTATTTTCTTTAAATAGGAATATTTGGCAATAACTTCCTCTGCCGCATCCCTAAATAAAAATCTCAACAACAAAAAGCTGATAACCACTCCTACTGTTTCAGCCAACCAGGCCAGAATAATTCCCGGTACAATGCCAAAAATCAGTGCATTTGCCGAAGAAAAAATAATGGCTGGGGGAAATCCTATGGCATTGACGCACAGCACCAACAGAAAGCTGAACACCATGGCCCAGGGGCCAAAGGAATTTATATAATCTGCCACCTGCTTCATATCACCGCTGAGACATACTCCCCACAGCTCATTAAAGAAGGCGGGATTTATCAGGTATATTATCAAAAACAGAACCAGCATTATTAACACTGCACCTATTTTTATAGTGGATGCAGAACGTTTCCTTTGCATAAAATTCCTCCTAAACATAACTCAACCGATTTATTATAACGCCATTGTTAAAATTTTGCTACTGGCAAAATATTATTATAAAGCAAACCATTGACGAAAGCCGACTCTGGTAGTAATATTTTAATGGTCTTTAAATATATTAAATATATATCATAAGATTCAAAATAAAATGAAAAGTTGGTGAGGAAAAATGGATACTGATTATCCTAGTCCGGAACCCCCGGGTGAATTAATAAAAAATACTGAGACCGTATCCCTTTTCTCCTGCCATTATTTTATAAAATAACAGTATTCTGCAAGGGCTTATGGTCTCTTTCAAATGGAAAGGAGTACCATAATGCTCAAAATTTACAAATCACACGAGAATGGTCCTCTCACTGAATTAAGTCTGAAAACCTTGGAAAACGGTGCCTGGATTAACATTGTTGCCCCTACACCATACGAATTGAAAGTGGTAGGCAACCTTACCGAGGTTGAGCCTGATTTTCTCCGTTCAGCACTTGATGATGAGGAACGCTCCCATATTGATATTGAGGACGACAGTGTCATGATTTTGACCAATGTTCCTGTCATTCGGGAAGAAGGCGGCTACGATACTCTGCCTTTGGCCATTATTGTCACTGAAGAATATATCATTACCGTATGTCTGGAAGAAACCCCTGTGCTTTCATATTTCAACGAAAAGAATGCCCGGTTCTTCCGCACCTTCAAAAAGACCCGGTTCCTGTTCCAGATTCTTTATCGGTCTGCCACCTTCTACCTTAGCTATCTGCGACAGATAAGCAAGCAGTCCGATGAAATTGAGCGCAACCTACGTCATTCCATGAGAAATCAGGAAATTCTGAAGCTCCTGGAATTACAAAAATCACTGACATTCTTTAACGCTTCCCTGCGATCCAACGGTGCGGTGCTGGACAAGCTCATGCGCCTAAGGACCAACTCCACCATGCAGCCTATGCTGAAATATTACGAGGAAGACGAGGATTTGCTGGAGGACGTTATCATCGAGAATAAACAGGCCAAGGAAATGGTTGAGATGTACAGCAAAATCCTTGCCCGTCTGGCAGATACCTTCTCCTCTATTATTTCCAACAACCTAAATCAAGTCATGAAATTCTTGGCTGCTGTCACCATTTTGTTGGCAATACCAACGGTTATATCCAGTTTTTTCGGCATGAATGTGCCTGTGCCAATGTCAGAAAGTACTTGGGCTTTCAGCTATATCTTTGGCATTGCCGGTATATTGGTGGTTATCTGTGGCTATTTGCTGTGGAAACGGGATATGTTCTAAAATAAAGGAGGTTCACCATGGCCACAATGACTGAATCACAGCTTAGGGCTGGCGTAATCTTCGGTGACAATGAAACGGCAGAATTCGTCTACATGCCTGCCAGTGAGCTTGGCGTGGAGCATCCCATATGCGTATATGAGTACGAGGCTGCCAGAGAGGATATGGACCTTGAGGAAGCCATCAAAACCATTCGCCTCAGAAGCCTGCGACCTACCAGCCATCCAAGGCTTGGAAAAACCTCATGCTAAAAGGAGGGGTTATATATGATAGCTGTTCCATCATCTGATTTTTTGAAGGAATTTACCATCTATGCTGATAAAGCCACAGATGAAAAAGAAACAATTTTCGTACAGCGCTCCAATGACAAAAATCTGGTGGTTATGTCAATGGATGCCTACAACGAAATACAGAAAAAATTATACGAAACGCAAAAATAGACTGCAAAAGCAGTCTATTTTTATTGGAATATTTTAATATTATACAGATAAATCTTAAACAAGCAGAGATTTCAGTATAGCAAACAATCTCTCCACGTCAATAGGCTTGGCAAGATGCTCGTTCATACCACAGGCAAAAGCCGCCTGACGATCCTCAAAGAAGGCGTCTGCTGTCATAGCAATAATAGGCACATCCTTCTTGCCTTCCTCCTCCAGAGAGCGAATCCTACGGGTGGCCTCATAACCATCCATAATAGGCATCTTTATATCCATAATGATTACGTCATAATGCTTTGGTGGGTGATTCGTAACCTTGGTTACTGCCACTTCTCCATTTTCAGCCAGATCCACAAAGAACCCTGCTTCCTCAAGAATGGTAATGGCAATCTCCTGATTCATCTTGTTATCCTCTGCCAACAGGATGCGTCTGCCCATAAACTCTTCCAAAGCAATGGAATGTTCCTCTGTATCCGTATCACGCATGCTCATAGCACCCTTAATGGACTTCTTCACATCCGACAGGAACAGAGGCTTTTCTATAAAGGCAGAAGCCCCAGAGCTGTAAGCTGCTTCCTCAACACCGGAATACACACCATCTGTTATAATGAATATTGGTGCAGCGTTGCCCACCAGCTGACGAAGCTGCTTCACTATCTCAAGGCCGCCAACTTTATCATCTATACGCCAGCTGACAAAGTATGCATCGAATTCCTCGCCCTTATCCTTTGCCTGTTCAGCGAGAAGCAGTGCTTTATCCCCGGACATGGTACTCTCAACTCCGGAACCCAAGGTTTCAAGGATTCCCATAAGGCTGTGGCAAGTATCATCGGAATCAACCACAATAAGAGCCTTTTTCCCCACCACTTCTGGCAGTTGTTCTACATCGCCATCCACATATACATCGCTTTGCAGCTTCATATCCAGATGCAGCAGCACCTGAGTTCCTTCTCCCTGGGTACTGTTAATAACTATATCGCCACCCATGAGATCAATTATATTTTTGGTAATGGCCATACCAAGACCAGTACCCTGAACCACATTACTTGCGGTATTGTTTTCGCGCTCAAAAGGCTCAAAGATATGCTCCACAAATTCAGGACTCATACCAATACCGTTATCCCTAATCTCAAAATCAATGGACACATGGTCTTCCTTGTGGGAAGGAACCTCACTGATGGTAACAGTTACATCACCACCCTGGTTGGTATATTTAACAGCATTGCTAATTAAATTCAAGAGCACCTGATTAAACCGCAGCCGATCACAGAAAATCCGCTCATGAACTACACCAGCGGTTTCCATCAAAAAGTTTATTTCCTTGGCAGCAGCCTGACCCTGAATGATATTCTTTATATCATTCATCATATCGCCCAAGGACTGTGGCAGCTCCTCCAAATGAACCCGACCATCCTCAATACGGGTAATATCAAGTACATCATTAAATAGGCTGAGAAGATGCTTACTGGATGCAGTAATCTTATCCAGATAAGCCTGGACACGTTCAAACTCCTGAAGATGACTTCCTGCCAGCGTTGCAAAACCGATAATTGCATTCATTGGGGTGCGGATATCATGGGACATATCATATAAGAACTGCCGCTTGGACTTATTGGCATTTTCAGTGCGAACCAAAGCATCCTTCAGATGAACATTTTCAATCTGAAGGGCAAAAATCTTACCTACCTTGGAAAGGGAATTCTTATCCTCATCAGACCAGATACGGTTCGTATTATGGATATCCATAACGCCAACAAGGCCCCATAGCTCATCCATAACCACAACAGCATAATAAAGAACAGAATTGTTAAAATTCTCCCCTAAAAAGGACAGACCTTCAGTACCAACGGAGTTTTCATCCAAAACCTGAATGAGATTTTTGGCTTCCTGGCTGTCAACCTCAAACTTAGCACCGCTTAGCTTGTCATCGCCGGCCTCAAAGCTTACCTCCGCCACTGAAATACTATCACCAGCCGAGTTTCTGGTCATCACAAAAGCAAGACCGCAGTCCATACTTTCCCGCAGAGCTTTTAGCAGCTCCCTGTTGTGGGACTCAGCATTATCCTTTCCTTCGGTAAACCGCCATAAGTATTCTTTTAAGCATGTATCAAGAGCAGATACCCTTTCCGCAACACCCATAAGGCAAGTGCCTCCCCTAAACTAATGTAAATTAAAACATAGTTTTACTCTTATACTATATTTTCCTAAATTTTCCTCCTATAGTCAAGGGAAAATAAAGCGTGGAAAAAAATAGAGCCCATAAAAAGGCTCTATCTTTCTTATAACGCCATTGTTCAAATTTTTCTTCTTTAGAAGAAAAATCTTCCAATTAGCGTTTCAACGAGCTGGGAGATATGCTCGCCAGCTGTTGTAGTTTGTTTTCCCCCCACCTAAAGAGGTGGGGGACATCTTAAAGCTCGTTATAATATATCATCAATGGTAAGACGCTTCATTTTCTCCCGAGGAATGGCAATGCGCTTAGGCATAGTACGGCTCATAACATACTCATTATCGTCAATTTCTACAATAACACCCGGGTGTTTTTCCAGTACCTTATCTATCTTGGCAAAAATATCCAAAATCTCTTGTTTACACCCATACACTCGATTAATCATATAAATAGTTTCAGGCTTTTGAGCATAGAATATATGCCCCTTCTCATCTTCAAGAAGCACCAACAGACGACGTAAAAAACTTTTTGGAACAGCATTACCTATAGACCGTACATCATAACTATCACGAACAGCATCTGAAATACTGGCAAATGGAAGCAATTCCGTTTTGTGATGAACCTCCTGTAAATATGTATACATACAATCACTCGCTTTCCTTTTCACAAGAACAATAATATAGCGTTCAAAAGTTATATTATCAATTTATAAATATCAAATTAAAAAAATTATAAAACTTTACATATTTTTTTAAGTATTATACTATATAGTACCTATTATCGTATAGAAAAATTTTATAAAATTTTTCTTTGGGACCTTATGCTTACTTCTATTATTTATTATTATTTCATGATATAATACTCAAGGATTGTTTTTTAGGAGTATCAAAATGTCTTTTTATTCAACAGTTGTACTTATTACTATTGTGCTTAGCATAATAATGATTGTACATATCAACAATTCAAATATAGTTACAGAGAATGCACGAAAAGGTTTTTGTATTAGCTTTACCATTATCATCTTCGTTTCTTTTTTGGAATGGCTTACATATTTTGCTGATGGTAAACCGCTATTTCCTATATGGCTTCATACTCTATTCAGTGCAATAGAATTCAGTATTGCCCCCAGCCTAGTGGTGTTGTGGGTATATGCCATAGGTAATATAAAGCATAGTCGTATTGTTATTATGTTCCTGCTGCTCCATGCATTGATAGAATTTTCCTCTATCTGGACCGGCGCCATATATTACATTGATGAGGGAAATCATTATTGTCGTGGTGAGTATTACTTCATATATATAATCTGCTACACCACAGCCATTGCAGTAATGTTCTTTGAGGCATACTATTTCTCACGGAAATACCAAAACCGTAATCTCAGTTCTCTCATTGCAGCCTTCAGTTCTCTGTTTATTGGTATTGTTGCCAATACAATGGACGGCGACGTAAAAACGGCCTGGCTATCCGTAACCACCTGCTGCGTGCTATTTTATATCTACTACATTGAATTGGTGGTTCAAAGTGATGGCCTGACCGGACTGTTAAACCGTCGTTCCTATGAGAACCATTTGGCTAACCTGAACTATCGTACAGCCGTTATAATCTTTGACATAGACAAATTTAAGAGTGTCAACGATACCTATGGACATGCCTATGGGGATACGGTATTGAAAAAGATTTCCAAGGCTATTATACGTTGCTACCTGTCTCGGGGATTATGCTACCGTATTGGTGGAGACGAGTTCTGTGTAATTCTGAACAAAAACAGCTTCCACAGCGAGTCAACTGTCATTAAACTTAATAAACGCTTTAATGCTCTTCTGGATGAGCTACGCCGCAAGGAGCCAAGCCTTCCTACTGTATCAGTTGGCTATGAAATCTTTAATACTGAAAATGAAGTAGCCGACATAATACATAATGCGGATACCATGATGTACACCAATAAAAACAGCAACCGCTGATATTCTTTAGCAACTAAAAATGCGACCCTTCAGGGCCGCATTTTTTATTCTAAAATATAAATCTCAATATCCTGTCTACCAAAAGCCATTGCTTCTGCGTGTGTATCAAATGCAATATCAATAATGTTACCAACTATGTTACCACCACAATCCTCGGCTACAGCCTCACCATAACCAGGAATATACACCTTGGTCCCCATCGGAATAACATTTGGATCCGAAGCAATTATTCCCTTTCTTACCGCGGTGCCCAATGCTGTTACGCCACTGGTTTCCTCGGGACTGTATGCTGTTGCGTGAACAAACACAGCCCGTCCCCCTTCAATGCCCCTATCAATATCTCTTTCCTGAGCATAAGGGTCCAAACGTTTATAGGTCTGTGGACCACAAATACCATCTACTACCAGCCCTTCAGATTTCTGAAATGCTTTAATTGCCTTCACCGTTTCCGGTCCACAAATGCCGTCTTCTTTACCAGAAAAAAACCTTTTTCCTTTAACAATGCTTGTACTGTTACCACATCTGCGCCAGTTGAGCCTTCCTTGACTAAAATACCGGACGCCAGAGCTGAAGCACAAAACAGCATAACCATTGCACAAATCAATGTGCAAATACTCAGCTTGCCAAATCTCAAAAAATCACCTCTCTTTTCAATTAAAACACAGACTTATTCTATCATATTCCTTATAATTGCGTCAAATTTTCAGACAATTCAAGGGTCCCCAATAAAAGGACCCCCATACCGAAGAATAATCTTCATAATATGGGGGTCATTAAGGTGGTAAAGGACTCTTAAATTATATTTTTAACATAAGCATCATAGAGAGACTTAAGCTCCTCGATACGGTCGTACATTTCCACCTGCAGGCCGGAGGCCATTTCATAATCGCCCTCGTTAAGAGCATTAATCAGCAGAGTGAAGAGGGACTTCTCATCAATACTGTCCTTGGCCAAATAATAACGGAGCTCATTGATCTTGTTCCAATTATAAGCATCCTGGTCAGTAACATACTCGGACTTAATCTCCTTGGCAGCGCGAACAATGTCACGGTTCTCAGGAATAATACGGGCAATCAGCTCAGTCTTCCAACGGATAAGAGCACCCTCCTTGAAGGCCTCAATGATTGCATCAGTAAAGGCACCAGAAGAAGTAATTGCTTCACGCTTGTCAGTGTACTTATCGAGAGCAGAAAGGTTGTCCCATACAGTTGCAGGTGGAGCACCAAAGAGGCGGTTGCGTTCTTCAGCGGTATAATCCTCAAATACATCCTCCTCAGAACGATATGCCCTATCCTTCTCCAGATAATCAGCTTCCTGTCCAGCTTCCTTGGAAAGCTCAGCAAGAAGTTCCTTAGTGGTCTTTGTGACAGAATAGCGAACACCATCCAATACTGCAGAATAGATAGCTGACAATACCAGATAAGTATCAGTATAAGGGTTGCAGGCACGAAGCTCAAAACGGGTAGCTGCCGGATTGGTAACGTCACGAACCAGGCCTGCCAAAATAGTACGATTACGGGATGGAACCTCAGGAGTATGGCCCAGGGAAGTAACGATACATACAGGTGCCTCAAATCCTGGCTTCAAACGGTTAAGGGAATCATTTGTAGCAGAAACAAAAGGATTAATAACCTCATAGTTCTTCAGAAGGCCCATAATAGCGCCATAACCAACAGCACTCATGAAATCAGCTGTCATTTCCTTTGGTGCAAAGAGATTTACGAAGGAACCATCCTCCATAATTGCAGCCAGACCGATATGTGTATGCTCACCGTTACCAGCAACACCAATCATCGGCTTTGCCTTAAAGCTAACCTCTAAGCCGTTGAGACGGAAGGTCTGCTTAATAATAGTACGGGCCAAAAGCTCGTTATCAGCTGCCTGAAGTGCATCATCAAAGCGCCAGTCAACCTCAATCTGCTCACAAACAGAGGTCATATTGCCACCCTTATCCATCTGAGCCTTGATACCGCCAACTTCCTTGTGTCCCATCTCAACATTAAGGCCATAATCATCAAGACGCTTTACAGTCTGCTCCAAAGCAGTACGAACAATACCATGGGTTCTCTGCCAATACTGCTCCTGCATAACCTGGGAGGCAAACATTTCATCCACATGCACATGGGAAAGAGGAGTCTTTACCCAAAATTCCAGCTCTGTGGCAGAAGTAAAATTGATGTCCTTAATCTTGCTGCAATCAATGTGCTCCAAGCCGGAAACCTGTGGATGCTTGTGGAAAATATCCAGTAATTCCTTTTTTACAAAGGTCAGTGTATCAGCTAAAACTGAACGAGAATCTACGCGCTTGCCCTCGTGGATAAGAAATGCTGGAATGCGGAGAGTACCTACTGGGAGGCCAGTCTTCTCATCGTAATTTTCAAAATTGTAGTCAACGAACCAATTTACGCTAGGATCAATTGGCATATCAACCTTGGCATTATTCAAGGTAGCAATACCGGAAAGAACTACGGAAGAACCATCAGTCTGTACGGCACGACCAGAATAGAAATCATCCATATCCTTCAGGAAAACCCGCATAGGAATTTTCTCATCAGTATCATTACCAGCAAGATCAATACCTACCAAAGATACATACATGATTTCCGGATGAGCCTTTAATGTTGCAATGATTTCTTCCTTCTTGGAATTTGCTGGGATGACAAATAATAAATCTTCCATAACCTTTACCACCTTTTCATAAATTAATATTTACAATAGCCTCAATACAATAGTTATCTGTAAACAAGCAAAAAAACCACACAGACGACAAAATATGTAGTCTGTGTGGCATCATCGCCATAAAATATGCAATTTGTTTACAAGACAGATATTAGCATAATGAAATCATTTTTGCAAGGATTTTTTTGATTTTATTTGCTGAGTCTTAAATCCACATTGTTACCAAAATGAATTCCATCCTTTGCTTCCCGCGGGATAGCTATTTTCACCACGATCTTTCCGGACGGATATGGGCTTGTATAACCTGCTTCACTGTTGGCGGTATTACTATCCTGAGATTCTCCATCCCCCTCCGGAGAAATCACCTCAACAATAGTCCCCTCATATTTCTTTCTATCCACAAAGAAATATGCCAACTGTCCCAAAACAGCATAATCACTTTCATCAGGATTCAGATAAGCCTCAACCCAAATATCATTATCGTTACCTACGAAGGCGACCACATCTCCGGCCTTTATTTCTGTGCCGGTTTCAATGCCATTAAGATACACCACACCATCCACGGGAGCTGTAATCTCTGTAGCACTACTGCTGGTCTTGGCCTGTTCTAAAGCCATACGGGCCTGATTTACCTGAAGCTCTGCCCGTCTTACAGCCTCTTCATTTGGTGGCTGATATGAGGATTCGTAAGTAACAGAACTGGAACCGCCACCACGGGACAATACTGCCTGATACTGAGCTGCAGCTTCATCACGCTGAATTCCACTTACAGCCCCCATTTCATAAAGTCTGTTCATCTGATCCAGCTTGTTTTTGGCATTTTCGATTTCAGCAGATGATGCACCACCACCTCCTGAATGAACCACCGGACGCTGAATCATAACTCCCTGCTTTATCTGAGCCAAGTTCTTTTCTGAGAGCTCCAAGGTCTGTTCCATCTGCCGTATCTGCTCATCAGTAACTGTTACCTCAATGCGGGCAATTACATCTCCAGCCTTTACCGTATCTCCATTATGAACCATTACCTCAGTAACGCTTCCAGGGGCACCGGCTCTGGCCCCTACCATATTTCCGGCAATCTTGGCATCATATATATCCAGATTTCCCCAGCAGTACATTATGTACCACACCAGGCTGGAACATAGTAGAGCCAGGGCAATAACCCCAGCCAATCCGTATTTAATAACTAATTTTGCTTTATCAGTAACATCTATTTCTGCCAAAACAAACCTCCAAAATAAATGGGAATCTGTGACTATACACAGACTCCCAATATATGTACAAAACTAATATCAAAGGCCCTCAAGCTCACAGCCTATAAGCTGTTTTGCCACATCTGTCCAAGTATTACTTATGGTCTTATGGCCCATAACGGCCATCACATCAATACCCGATTCCTTGGCCAAACGACTTGCCTTGACTATATCCATAATTTTATACCGCTGCTCAATGAGTGCAGCCACCGAAGCCCTATCAACACCATATCTTTGGTTTATTCGGTCAATAAGAGCATTGTTACGGTATACCCTCACCAAATCCTCGGAAATTCCCAGAGCTTCAGATACATCAATCCATGTATTATCATTCGTTTTCAAATCAGCAATGCTGTCAAAGGACTTATCTGTCAACTTGGCCATAAAGGCGATTCGACAGGCATCCTCAAGGCATCCGTTCTCATTGCAGTATTTCATCACAGCACCATAAGGCACACCATAATGATTGGCGATAGTAGCCGCCAGCTCATTTCTGTCAGCCCAACGCCGCGGCACCTGATAAAGCACCCTGGTCTGGGTCTTTTCTGCATGAATACACTTACTATCCGCAGAGGCCTCAACCTGCTGACAAAAACCTGATATAAATACCAAAGAACTTACGAGCAATAATCCAGATAAAAACCTAACACCATAATTACGATTCAGCTTTACCATAGGAGTCACCCCTCTACGCCTTTCTTTATATTATACCACGCAGACAGCAATAAGTCCTTAAATAAAAATTAAAAGCTAAAAACTGGATACATTAACTTACATCAAAACAGGAACCGCCTATAAATTCCCGTATAAGGGAGTTGCACGGAATATCCCGCTGATCATATATTGATTTGAAATTACGGCAAAAAGCCAGAAGCTCCTGCCCCTTTTCATATGATTTTTCCTCCGGGGATATTTCCGACAGCATATACATAACATGATGACGCAAAGCTCCCAGCTCATAAATCAGCGCAGAATTAAACATGACATCTGCATCGTCCTGATACGGAAAAATATATTTTTCCTCACCCGCCCTGACGCCAGCCCACAGGGAAATAGTACTGTCAGCCGTACGCCCCCGTGTGCGGAAATCGCGGACTATACGACGCAAAAGACGTACCCTGGAGGTGGAAATTCTGGTATTCTCATCCATATTCAGCTGATTTAAGGCACTTACATAAATTTTAAACTTGTGGTCTCTAGGAATGGCACTGGTGAGCTTTTCATTAAGTCCATGAATTCCCTCTATAATAATAGGCTGGTTCAATGCTATTTGCCGTACATTGTCCGGATTCATTTCCCTTATACCCTTTTTGAAGTTAAAGGTTGGTATAATTACCTTTTCACCATCCATAAGGGAGGTAAGCTGTTTATTAAAGAGCTTTATGTCCACAGCATCTATGGACTCAAAATCGTAGGAGCCATCTGGCAGCTTAGGTGTATCCTCCCTATTGACAAAATAATTGTCAATTGAAAGGGAAACTGGCTCCAGGCCCATTACTCTGAGCTGAACTCTAAGCCGTTGGGCAAAGGAGGTTTTTCCCGAAGATGATGGTCCGGCTATTAAAATAAGCCGATTGTTTTTTAAGTCTCCGGTAATACGGTCTGCAATATTGGCAATCTTCTTTTCATGCAGTGCCTCTGATACGCGAATTAAATCGCTGATACCGCCATTTTCAATTATTGCATTTAAATCAGAAACGTAGGAACAATGCAAGATTTTTGCCCATTCCTTTGCTTCCTCCAATACTTCCTTAAACATAACCCCCACCATCCTTTAGTCTATATATACAAGAAAAGTGACCGCTTGTGACAGTCACTTTACATCGTTATTCTCATGCCGGAATCATTCAAAAAGTACCATCAAAAGGCCATAGCAAATGGCTCCCATGGCAGCAGTACAAGGGATAGTAAGTACCCAGGCCATAACCATCTGCTGAGCTACACCCCAACGGACAGCCTTAATTCTCTTGGCCGCCCCCACACCCATAATGGAGCCTGATACCACATGGGTGGTACTTACAGGTAAATGAAGCAACGTGGCCGTAAAAATAGTAATAGAAGAATTCAAATCTGCTGCAAAGCCGTTTATAGGCTCCAGCTTAATAATCTTACCGCCTACAGTTTTAATTA
Organism: Anaerovibrio lipolyticus DSM 3074; assembly: GCF_900141865.1. Lineage (GTDB taxonomy): Bacteria > Bacillota > Negativicutes > Selenomonadales > Selenomonadaceae > Anaerovibrio > Anaerovibrio lipolyticus. Next base: position 81,513 of record NZ_FQYW01000005.1, read on the forward strand.
TACTCCAGCCACCTACGGAAGTACCAACAGCCATAGCAGTAGCACAAAGCACCTTTACGATAAGAGGAACCTCAAACTCCTGCAGTACTCCACCGGAAACCAGCGCCAAAGTGATAATACCCATTGATTTCTGGGCATCATTGGAGCCATGGGAAAAGGCCATGGTAGCAGCAGTAATAATCTGCATTTTCTTAAAGCGGTGATTTACCTTGGATGGGCTGGAATTCTGGAAAAACCTGAACATCAGGTTCATGATGATATAACCAACCACCATGCCCACCAACGGAGATGTTACCAATGCAATAACAATTTTTCCGATACCCGCAAAATTAAGACCTTCCATGCCCATATCAGACATGAGAACGCCGCCAATAAGTCCACCCACCAACGCATGGGATGAGCTGCTCGGAAGACCAATCTTCCATGTCAGCAAATTCCAGATAATAGCACCTGTCAGCGAAGCTATTATAATAGGTTGGTCAATATGTCCCACCACTATATCGCCACCGATGGTTTTGGCTACGCCAGTGCTGACCATAGCACCAAAGAAGTTCAGTACTGCAGCCATCATAATGGCACGGCTTGGTGAAATAGCCCGGGTGGACACAGATGTGGCTATAGCATTTGCAGTATCGTGGAAACCATTTATAAAGTCAAATGCCAGGGCCAATAGAATAACTATAATGATAAAAGGATGTAAATCAAGCATACTTCATTACCACGCCTCTAAGCAAATCTGCCATTTTCTCGCAGTGATCCAAGGTATCCTCCAAATCTTCAAGTAAATCCTTCCACTTGATAAGCTCGATAGGATCCTTTACCTGAGCAAAAAGATAAGCCAGCTCACTTCTAAATATATGGTCACCCTCACTTTCAAGCTTGCTGACTTTACTGGTCAGGCTGAGAAGCTCATCCTGATTCTTGCTGATTTCCGGCAACAGCTCAAGCACCCTTATAATTTTCTGGGTACACTCAATAAGAAGCTTTGTCAATCTGATGGCCCCCTCCCGAGCCTCACCAGTATGATAGATAACAATACGCTGCAAAATGCCCTGCAACAGGTCTACGCCATCATCCAGGCCATTGGCAATGGCATAAATATCCTCACGGTCAATTGGGGTAATAAATGTCTGATTCAGCTTGTCAATTATCCGATCATTGACTCTGTCCGCCTTATGCTCAATATCATTTATCTCCTTGACCTTTATATCAGCTTTACGGTGATCCACCATAACCTCATCCATCAAAAGTGAGCCCTGATAGAAAAATTGCGCACTTTCCAAGAAAAGATCATAAAATTCGGAATCACCTTTTCTGTTGAAATTAAACATAGTAACCTCCCTAACCAATCCCAATCTACTATAACTATAACACATAACAGAGCCTTTTAACAATAATTTTCCCCACAGCAAAAGAGGAGATACCCCACGATATCTCCTCTTTATTAGTGTCATAATTAGGGATTATGGTCCTATGATTATCCCTCAACAGCCTTTAACGCTTTCAGCACCTTTGCAGCCATTCCGTACATTTTTGCTTTTGGAATGGAGCAAACAGCTATACGAACGCCCTTCTTCAATGGAACAGCAAAAATCAAATCCTCATGCATCTTCTCGCACACTGCAGCAGAGTCCTTTGCAGGAACAGAGATAAAGAAGCCAGCCTTATATGGCAGAGCCTTTAACCCGCATTCCTCAGCTTCCTTCATAAAGATGGCCGCTCTGTCGCGAATCACACTGTAAAGCTCATCACGCTCTTTTTCAAACTGGGCCAGCATTGCACTATCCTGCTGAATGGTGGTGAGCAGGGTCTGGGCACCACGGTTAATATTGGACCAAGTAGCACGACCAGTAAACTTGGTAACGTTCTTAAATTCCTCAATAAGCTCTGCACTTGAAGAAAGTCCAATAAGAGCACCAGTACGCTGACCATACATGGTATACCCCTTGGACATGGAGAAGGCAAACATTACAAAGATGTTTTCCGGAAGATTGCTGAACTGCTTCATAAAACGACGGGTTTCATTCTTCTCCCCGGCATAATCGATATAGGCGATATCCACCATCAGATTAACCTTCTTGCCCTTGGCAGCCCATGCCTTGGACATATCAATAACCTTTGTCCACTCCTCATCAGTAAGGCTATAGCCAGTTGGGTTGTGGGCAGGAGTATTGATAATCAGCAGCAAGGAATCCTGCTTTGCAAACAACTCCTCCACCTTGGCTTCCAGAGCCTTAACATTGTAATTCATATTTTCGTCAAACAGCTGATAGGTAGCAAGGCTACGGCCAGCCTCCTGGCAGAGAGGATTATAGGTCCCCCAGAACCAGTCAGATGTCAACACCTGGTCTCCGATTTCAGAATAATTCTGGATAGCCATATGCAGTGCTCCTGTTCCACCAGAAGTAGCACACGCGGCAATATGGCCCTCAGGCTTATTATCAGCGAAGGTCAGGCCGATAACAGCCTCCAGATATGCTGGAAGTCCGGCAGGTGGTGCATAAGCAGCCACATCAGAAATCTTCAATCCTCTAAAAGCCTTTTCCATAGTAGGGAGACAGGCCAGCTTGCCATCCTCACCTATTATAGAACCAACAGTGGCATTGGTAACCTTTTCAGCACCATGAACCTTAATAGCTTCGTTGCAGGCACCACTCGCGCCAAAAATAACGTCTACCAGCTTTTTACCAACCCGATGTGAAGCAACCTGTGAACTCATACATTATCAGCCTCCTTAAAATAAAAAATATTATTACTCTTTTAAATCATTATACCACTTTTATTCTATTTTTCCTTTATTATATTTAAAATAATATATATTACCTATTAAACATTTTTATACGTAATATGTATCATTTTATATATATGCCATTCAACCCGCAAAAATAGGAGAATGTCCATATAACAGACATCCTCCCTTCTTATATTCAAAAGCCGTATTTTTTTTACTTCTCAGGGAAAAATTCCTTGTGAATTGCATTGGCTGCTTCGCTCAGCTCGGACCCCTTAATAAGGCAGCTAATGCTGATTTCAGAGGTACTTATGGCATCAATGTTAACATTGGCATCAGCCAGTGCGCCAAACATTCTTGCAGCAATACCTGGGTTACCCAGCATTCCGGCACCAACAATAGATACCTTTGCCACATCCTCCTCAATGAGAACAGCAACTGCATGGAGCTTTTCTGCTACAGCATCCACAGTCTTTTTGGTCTCTGGAAGATCATCAAGAGTGGTGGTAAATACCATATCAGTAACATTTTTCTCAATGTTTCTGATACTCTGAACAATCATGTCTACTGCTATATTTTTGTCTGCCAGAGCAGAGAAAATTTCCTTTGCGATACCTGGATTATTAGGAACGCCAAGAACTGCAATTTTTGCTACGTTTTTATCATGAGCTACGCCACGAATCAAGAAATCCTTCTCTTCCATTGTATATGCCTCCCTAATCATTGTGCCTGGTGTGTTTGTAAAGGTTGAACGAACATGAATTGGAATATTAAAGTATTTACCCATTTCCACAGAGCGTGGCTGCATAACGCCAGCTCCTAAACGGGCCATTTCCAACATCTCGTCATAAGTAATTTCCTGCATTTTTCTGGCATCAGGAATAAGACGGGGATCAGCTGAGTAAATACCATCAACATCAGTATATATTTCACAGGAATCTGCCTTCAGGGCACCAGCCAAAGCCACAGCAGAGGTATCAGAGCCGCCACGTCCCAAGGTTACAGGGTCTCCATGCTCATCAACCCCCTGGAAGCCGGCAACGACAACTATATTGCCCTTATCCAGCTCTTTCTTTACTCTGGCAGGCTTAATATCAAGAATCTTGCCCTTGGTATGAACGGAATTTGTTTTCATACCAACCATCTGACCCGTAAGGGAAATAGCCTTCTGTCCCAATGTGCGGAATGCCATGGTAAGAAGGGATATAGAAACCTGTTCACCAGTGGTCAGCAGCATATCCATTTCACGGGTATACTGATATGGATTTGGATTAATCTGTTTTGCCAGTTCAATCAACTCATCTGTAGTATCGCCCATTGCAGAAACTACCATAACAATCTGATCTCCCGGCTGTTTTTCGGCGATGATTCTCTTGGCCACATTAAGGATTTTTTCAGTGGTTCCCACTGATGAGCCGCCAAACTTCTTAACAATAAGAGCCATATTTACCTCCTATGATTCAAAGCAAACATCGTAAGTAACGGAATTAGCAAAATCCGCACTAAGTAGACATTTGTTTTGTAAATTCTCATTAATACACTCAAACAACAAGTATTATAATATATTTATGTGTTCCAGTCTACAGAAATCCCCAATAAAAAGTGTATACTTTGTATTTTTTTATGTACAATCCACTATTCTATGTAAACCTAAATTTTATTTCTATAAGTAAAGCTATTTAAAACATGGGAGGTACAAATGGCAACCGCCAAGGCATCTGCCACATCATCCGGTTTTGGTGGCTCGGGAAGATTCAGTAGCTTGGTTACCATATAGATAACCTGTTCCTTGGTGGCCTTGCCATATCCCGTTACAGACTGTTTTACCTGAAGCGGTGTACGCTCCACCAGCTCCAAGCCATTCTTGGCAGCCGCCAAAAGCACTACCCCCCTGGCCTGTCCTACTGGAATAGCCGTAGTGACATTGCGATTAAAAAATAACTGTTCCACCCCCATGACATCTGGCTTGTATTTTTTTATCAGCATATCCAGCTCATCATATATCTTTGCCAGTCTGTCCTCAGGTCTGGCCTTGGCACTGGTGGTTATGGCACCATATTCATGGGCGATAAGGCGACTACCGTTGGATTCCACAAAGCCATAGCCACAAATTGCCGTTCCCGGGTCAATACCCAATGCAAGCATTTTATTTTTCTCCCCTTAATAATATGTAAAAAATAAGCGGCCCGCAGGCCGCCATATTTTTTATTCTTCGTCCATTTCGTAGTTGCCATATACTTCCTGTACATCATCATTGTCATCGAAAGCATCCAGCATTTTCTGCATATTTACAACGTTCTCACCCTCAACCTTAACGGTGTTATCAGGTACCATTGTAATTTCTGCAGAAGCAGTTTCAATTCCCTTGTCAGTCAACGCCTGAAGAATATCATCAAAAGCATCAGGCTCGCCAGTGATTTCAAAAGCATCATCTTCAGCCACAAAATCATCCGCACCAGCTTCAAGAACCAGCTCCATGAGAGCATCCTCATCGTCAAAGGCTTCCTTTTCCACTACGAAAACAGCCTTCTTGTTGAACATCCAGGATACACAGCCATTAGCGCCCAAAGAACCGCCATACTTGGAGAAAATATGACGCACATCTGCTGCAGTACGGTTGCGGTTATCGGTGAGGATATCCAGCATGATTGCAGTACCGCCAGGGCCATAACCCTCGTAGGTCATCTCCTCATAGTTGCTGCCATCAGATGCGCCCAGTCCCTTCTGAATTGCACGGTTGATGTTATCCTTAGGAATATTATTGGCCTTAGCCTTGCTCAGTGCCAGCTTAAGACGCATATTACCTGTTGGATCGGAACCACCCATACGAACCGCTATGGTAATCTCACGGCCTATTTTAGTGGTAATCTTACCGCGGATAGCATCGTTGGCACCTTTCTTTCTCTTAATATTAGCCCATTTAGAATGTCCTGACATTACTGAAAACTCCTTTTATTACATTTTCTTGGGGACAGTACCCAAGGTATATTTCACAGATAGATAGTATAACACAAATGGCAAGTTTTAGCCACTTTTACATATGTATCATTGGAAGTACCGATATGCCCATAATCGGGAACTGTGCACTTACGCTTATATATGGTTTATTTGTCTATAAAAATCATAGAAAATCCGATATAACTGTAATCGTAAAGGCCGGATAGGGGTACAAAAGGGGACATATTTTGCCTTGGTACTTAGCGAATGCAAGCTGAAACGCACAGCATGAGCTTAGTACCGCTAGGCAAACTAGAGAGCGCGAGCGTTCCCCGTTGTACTCCTACTTGGACTATTGATGTTTACACCTTTAATAAGCGGTAAAACTTTTTCTTGCCCTTCTTAACAATTGCCTCTCCGTCAGTGAAATTGCCCTCTGACAGTGTATAATCTGGGTCAGTCACCTTCTCGTCATTGAGAGACAAACCATTCTGCTGGATGAGACGACGGGCCTCACCCTTGGAGCCGAATACCTCAGCTGCCACCAGCACATCTACCAGCTTCTTAGCAGCATCCTCAGCGGTAAGCTCAACTGTAGGCATATTCTCACTGGAGCCGGAGCCACCGAATACAGCTTCCGCAGCTGCCTTGGCCTTATCAGCCTCCTCCTGACCGTGAACCAGCTTGGTTACTTCGTAGGCAAGAATCTTCTTGGCTTCGTTAATCTCCTGACCCTCAAGAGCACCAAGACGGCGAACCTCCTCCATTGGAAGGAATGTCAAAAGAGCCAGACAACGCTCAACATCAGCGTCATCCACATTTCTCCAGTATTGATAGAAGTCATAAGGAGAAGTCTTTTCCTTATCCAGCCACAGAGCACCGCCAGCAGTTTTACCCATCTTCTGGCCATCACTCTTGGTTAAGAGGGTGAAGGTAAGACCATATACAGCATCACCGGTTATGCGACGTGTCAGCTCAACACCACCAATGATGTTTGACCACTGGTCATCACCGCCCATTTCCAGCTTAAGATTATAGCGACGATGGAGCTCCAGGAAATCATAGGACTGCATAATCATGTAGTTGAATTCCAAGAAGGTAAGACCCTTTTCCATGCGGTTCTTGTAGCACTCAGCTGCCAGCATACGATTAACAGTGAAGTGGGCACCAACCTCACGAAGCAGATCAATATAATTCAGCTTGCGGAGCCAGTCACCATTGTTTACCATCAGTGCCTTGCCGTCACTAAAATCAATGAAGCGTGCCATCTGCTTCTTGAACTGATTGCAGTTATACTCAATATCCTCATCGGTGAGCATTTTGCGCATATCACTGCGGCCAGAAGGATCACCTACAGTACCAGTACCACCACCTACAAGACACACTGGTCTGTGACCAGCCTTCTGAAGATGGGACATAACCATAAGCCCCAGAAAATGGCCTACATGAAGGCTGTCAGCTGTTGGATCAAAACCAATATAGAAGGTAACCTTCTCATTCTCAAGCATTGCACGAACTTCATCTTCGTTAGTACACTGGGCTATGTAGCCACGCTCTTTCAGCACATCAAAAACACTTATTGACATTATTGTATTTCTCTCCTTAAACCTGAATACAGGGTATTTGTATGTTAGATTTTAATTTGCCGTTTTCCCGGCAGGTGCAGTTGGGGAAGGTGCAGGAGTACGGGATGGGGATGGGGCAGGGCTAGGCTTAGGCTTGGTACTTTCAGTATTGGCTGGCTTTTCAGCGCCCTTCTTTTCTGTACCTTTTTTATCCTTGTCCTTAGTTTCCTTCTCCTTGGTATCATCCTTTACAGGGGCTTCCACACTGGTAAGAACAGCACCATCAAACTTCTTGACTGGCATTCCTGCCATAGCCTTGGTCATAAAGGCCTTCCAAATTACCGCAGGAGTGGTACCACCTGTCATGGTGCCCATGCGCTGGTTATCATCAGTACCAACCCAAACGCCTACTACCAAATCCGGAACATAGCCCACAAACCACGCATCGTGGTAATCACTAGTAGTACCAGTCTTTCCGGCTGCGGGGCGGTCAATCTGCGCTGCGGTACCAGTACCACGGACCACAACTCCCATCAGCATACTGGTCAAATCATTGGCTGTAGCTTTCTTGAGGACCTGCTTGCTTTCGGTTCTATCCTCCTCCAGCACCTTGCCATTGCGGTCAAGGACCTTGATGATAGCTGTATGCTTTACATGAACGCCGTCATTGGCAAATGTACAGTAAGCACTGGTAAGCTCCAAAGGAGTTACACCACGGGTAAGACCACCAAGGGAAGTTGACAGATTACCATCATTCTGAGGACCCTCAGTTACGAAGGTGGAAATTCCCATTTCCTTGCCCAAATAAATAACCTTATCAATCCCAACCTCCTGTGCCACGCGAACAGTTGGAACATTTAAAGACTGCTCTGCAACGTAACGCAGGGAAACCTTACCATTAAATTCACGGCTGTAATTCTGAGGTGACCAGCCATTAATATCAAGTGGCTTATCCTCAATAATGGTTGACGGAGTAAAATCAGACTCCAAGGCTGCCGCAAAAACAAAAGGCTTAAAGGCAGAACCAGGCTGTCTTTCCGCCAAAACAGCACGATTAAACTGGTCAGTACCACGTCCGCCCACCATGGCTTTAATATAGCCTGTGTGTGGATCAATGGCCACCAGGGCCCCCTGTGGCTGCTTAATACCGTTGCTTTCGGACATATCAGGAAGATTCTTCATAGCTTCCTCAGCAGCCTTCTGCATATCGATGTCCAAGGTGGTATAAATCTTCAGGCCTTCCTTATATACAGCATCAGCACCATATTTTTCAATCATGGTCTGGGTCACATAATCAATAAAGTAGGAAGCCTCGCCTCCTGCCTTGGAGGAAGCCTTAACCAGACGCAGCTCCTCGTTCTTTGTTTTGTTTGCAGTAGAAGAACTGATATAGCCATATTTGGCCATCTGATCAAGCACAGTAGCCTTACGCTGCTGAGCCGCCTGCAAATTATTAGTCGGTGAATAATAGTTAGGACTCTTTGGAATACCAGCCAACATAGCACATTCACTAAGGTCCAGCTCCTCCACATTTTTGCCAAAATATGTCTTGGATGCTGCCTGTACGCCATAAGCACCGTTACCAAAGTAAATCTGATTCAGATAAAGCTCGAGGATTTCCTCCTTGGTATACTGATGCTCAAGCTGAATGGCCAGGAACATCTCCTGTATCTTACGCTTAAATGTACGGTCCTGTGTCAGATAAGCATTTTTAGCCAGTTGCTGAGTAATAGTGGAGCCACCTTCCGCTACGCCCTTGGAAGTAATATTAGACCACATGGCACGCAAAATACCACGAGGGTCAACACCAGAATGCTCATAAAATCTGGCATCCTCAACAGCTACGAAGGCATTTTTCAGATTTTCGGGAATCTGATTCATCTTAACCGGAACCCGATTTTCATCAGCATGTACATTGGCAATCTCATTACCATTTATGTCATAAATCTGTGAAGATGCCGGCGGCCTCACATCAGCAAGGTCAGCCTTTGTATTCAATGTGGCTGTAAGAAATCCGCATCCAACACCAATAATCATTACAACCATTATTGAAGCAAAAATTATCAGGATTCGACTTGCAGTGCTACCGCCAGAGGACTTCTGAGGCTTCTTCGCCTGTCGAGCCCGCTGCTGAGCCGCACCTGTACGTTTTTCCATGATAGACCTCCTTATACACATATACGCTAACATTTTACCATAAATGTTGCGATTTAGCTAAGTTTATTTAAGAGTTACCAATGTTGCACCGGTACCACCTTCGCTCATGTCTGCAAAATTGAAGCCTGCCACATTTCTATGATGCTTCAAATACTCGTGTACACCCTTTCTAAGGGCACCTGTCCCCTTACCGTGAATGATAAGCACCTGAGACAGTCCCGCCATAATGGAGTCATCGATGAACTTGCCTAAAACGACCTCGGCTTCATCCACCATCATGCCGCGAATATCAATATCACGATGGGCCTCCTGGGTTTTGGATATAAAGCTGCTGCCTCCCTTGGATTTTCTGCCGGTTAAAGTTGCTGGTTGTTCCTTTTTACCCTTTTCAACAAATTTGCAGGCAGAAGCCTTCATGGTGGTCTTCATAGCCCCCAGCTGAATTTCCAATTCTTTGCCATGAACCCCCAGAACTGTGCCCTTCTGGTCCAGCTTGGTAACATAAATTATATCCCCGACCTCGATGGTTTTTAAATCAACAGGCTTTCTAAATGCCTTGGCAGAAACAATACCCGGGCGGACACGGCCTGCTTCCTCATTTAACTTGTTTCTGGCATCCTGAATAGCCTGCTGGCGCTTCTGGATGCCCATATCATTAAACTGCTCCTTCAGCTGCTTAATGATTTCCTCAGATTCCCTACGGGCACGACGAACCAGGGCAGAGCCTTCATCCTTGGCCTTGCGGATAATATCGGCCTTTTTCTGGGACAGCTCCGTACGCATGGCCTCAGCCTTGGCCTCCATCTTCTGGGCTCTCTGGAGCTTGGCCTCGATATCGGCATTCATCTGCTCATACATCATCTTTTCTTTTTCCAGCTGATTAATAACCTTCTCAAACTGGGCATGATCTGCCTGTATCAGCTGCTTTGCCCTAATAACCAATGCCTCGCTAAGTCCCAGGCGACGGCTGATGGCAAAGGCATTACTTGCCCCAGGAATACCAGTCAGCAATCTATAGGTTGGTCTAAGAGTATTTACATCAAATTCCACGCAGGCATTTTCGATGCCATCACGACTAAAGGCAAAGGTTTTCAGCTCGGAATAATGTGTAGTAGCCATAACAGTAGCCTTAATATTCAGGAGCTGTTCCAGTATAGCCATGGCCAAAGCCGCACCTTCCTCGGGGTCAGTGCCTGCTCCAAGCTCATCCAAAAGCAAGAGATCGTCTGATTCCACCTTGGCCAAGATTTCCACCAAATGGGTCATGTGAGCAGAGAAGGTACTGAGGCTCTGCTCTATGCTCTGCTCGTCACCAATATCTGCGTAAATATTATTATACACGGCAATCTGAGAACCGTTTTCCACAGGAAGGAACAGTCCCGCCTGAGCCATAAGCACCAAAAGTCCAAGGGTTTTCATGCTGACGGTTTTACCACCGGTGTTTGGACCGGTAACCAGCAGCATATTGTAATCAGCTCCAATGGAAATATCTATTGGCACCACCTTATCACTGTCAATAAGTGGATGACGGGCTGATAATAGGGAAGTAGCTCCATCCTCACTGACAACAGGCTCCACAGCCTTCATTTCACGGGCGAGACCAGCCTTGGCAAAGGTGAAATCGATAAAGGTCAAAATATCACAATTTTCCATAAGAATATCATCCTTACGGCGAATCTGGTTGGAAATATCTCTAAGGATACGTTCTACCTCATGCTTTTCCGCTGCCACCAGCTGCTTGATATCATTATTAAGATTAACCACGGCCATTGGCTCCACAAATACGGTGGAACCACTGGCAGACTGATCGTGGACAATACCTGGAAAATACTGACGGTATTCCTGTTTTATAGGTACCACATAACGGTCACCGCGCATGGTGACAATGGCATCCTGAAAATATTTCTGGTACTCCGCAGAGTGAAGAATGTTATTCAAATGGTCCTTGATACGGGCCTGAGATATCTTCACCTCGCGACGAATACGCTTTAATTCCACACTGGCATCATCACGGAGATTACCATGCTCATCCACAGTATTTTCCAAATTGCGTTCCAATTCACCCAGAATCTCCAGACCACGAGCCCAATTTTTGAGAATAGGGGCATCCAGCTCCAATTCCTTGAAGAATTTTTTTACCCCCCGCATAGCGTACATGGTAGTGAGCACATCCATGATTTCAGAGGTTTCAATAATGGCACCAATACCAATTTTCTTCATCAGCTCACGAATATCACGGATACCACCCAAAGGTGGATTAGCCATTGAAGAAACCATAACTGCCTCTGCAGTCTCCCGCAGCCTTTCCTTGACCTCGTCTATATCGCTACTAGGCTGCAAGCCTCCTGCCAGTTCCTTGCCTAAAATAGAGCCCGCCTTATTTTGCAGACGCTCCAATATTTTTTTATATTCTAAAACTTTAAATGAATCCTGTTCCATCTATAACCTCAAAAAATATATTACTCCACACCTCTAAAGTAATGACCTCGAGTGATATTATCCCCCTCAAGGACCTCCGCTGCAGCCTTTTCCCTGTCGCTGAGCTCCCCATCAAAGGCCATATACTTCTTGTAATTGGCAATAGTCTTCTTTAACTGAGCAGCACTCATGTAACGTGCCTCTATTCTCAGCTGGCTGATACCCATAGCACCAAATTTCATGGCGTGAGGCAGCATACTGAGCCGATTGCCGTTTAATACGTGCATATGGCAATACTGATCCATCACAAGAGGAAACTTAACATCCTTACGATCCTTTAAAAAGAATTTCTTACCGCTATTTACACATGGAGCACTGCACTGACCTGCATGAAGCCCCCCAATGAAGCTGCCAGTGGCACAATATTCTGATACCATCAGCTCCATGTTACCATCCACTATACATGAAAGAGGCATATCACTTTCCTTGGCCAGCTTTTCCACCTGAGCCAACGTAAGCTCAGGAGAAAGCGTTACAGCCTCAACTCCCAGCTCCACTAAGTTCTGTAATGTCTTAAAGTTGTAAGAAACCAAGGAATAATCTGCGTGAACCGGGATATCGGTAAGCTCTCTTACAGCCGCCAATGAGCCTATATTATGTACATTAATTGCATCTGGCTTATAGGAAGCCACAGTTCTTAGCCATGTATGGAATCCCTGTAATTCATGGTTTCTTATAATTCTGGGGGTATTAAAGGCAATCTTTGCCCCAGCTTTATGAGCCATATATACAGCCTTTTCGTACTGCATAGGTATAATAGCATCATGATGATAGGATTCACCGCCAAATACAACCCAATCTGCACCTGCAAACAGTGCGGACTGCAAAAGCTCCATGGTATCCACCACAGCAGTAATGCCAGCCTGAACCCTTTTCCTTGTTTTCGGCTTGTTTAAAGCCGTAGCATTATTCGGAATAGGCTTTCTTTTATATTTGGAAAGTCTTTGACGTTCCAGCATTTCCACTGCTTTTCTTCTGGCCTCGTTGATTTCGCTTATGGGAACCATAACATTGCCTTCAATGTGACATTCCAAATTTCTTAACTCAAATATGGAAGTACCTAAACGGGACACCTGCTTATGAATGGTTTCCTCGCTTAATGGCCGTTTAATGGCCTCCTGACCAATAAACTCTGTCCTGCCTTCCCCTTTATGTCCATCGCCATCTATCATGGAAATGACAAGAGACTCACCCACAGCAGCACTGACACTCACATCCACCGGCACCCTGCGTACTGGGGAACCAGTATTGTAAAAGCCCTTGGCCCATTCCATAAGGGGTGCATCATACACTTTAAAAGCTCTGTCATGCTCAAATACCCTGGACTCCACCGGGAAGCTCACCACAGATCCTGACTGGGCCTGATCTACGGGAACCATATTGCGGTTTTTGCCGTTCTTTACAATATTAAGTTCCTTAACGGTGGCGGTTACACGTCCCCCCACCTTAACCCAAAAATCTACTTGATCCCCAACAGATAAGCTATCCGACAGCTTCATGGTTACAAAACCGGTGGCACTGTCATATTCCATAACCCTTCCCAGCATTATGCCACGATTATTCGGACGGCGGTCACTCATCATATTGCGGCCCTGCTTCTTTTCCAGAAAAGCCGTAGTAAAATCACGATTAAATACCTGAGCCAAATCGTGTCGCGCCTTATCCGTTACATGGAACTTGCCGGCATAATGGCTGTCAATAACCTTACGATAATTATTTACCACAATACCTACATACTCCGGGCGTTTCATACGGCCCTCTATTTTAAGGGAGGCCACACCAGCATCAATAAGCTGAGGAATTAAATCAATAGCATTCATATCCCTTGGGCTGAGGAGATATTTTCCCGCAGTATCCTTCAGCATATCGTTGTCATGCTCATCCACCAAGGTATATGGCAAACGACAAGGCTGGGCACAGCGCCCCCGGTTTCCGGAACGTCCACCGATCATGCTGCTCATCAGGCACTGGCCGGAATAGCAGACGCACAAAGCACCGTGGATAAATACCTCTATTTCCACATCACAGTTATCAATTATGTGCTTAATGGCTTCCAGAGAAACCTCACGGGAAAGCACCACGCGGGTAAAGCCCAGCTTCTGGAGGGCCAATACGCCATCAAGATTATGCACCGTCATCTGGGTGCTGGCATGAAGTGGCAAATCTGGTACTATTTCCCGGGCCAGCTTGGCCACGCCTAAATCCTGAACCAAGATAGCGTCTGCACCAGCTTCATATAGAAAACGAAGATAATCTGCCAGCTGTGGCAGCTCCTGATCATCTACAATGGTATTAACGGTAACATTAATAAGGACATTGCGCAAATGGGCTATTCTGATAGCCTCCCGCATGCCTTCTTCGTCAAAATTATCTGCATAGGCTCTGGCTCCAAACATATTGCCAGCAAGGTAAATGGCATTGGCACCACTTTCTATTGCTGCAATGAGGGCCTCCTTACTGCCGGCCGGGGCCAACAATTCAACCATAACTGCATCCTCCAAATCTATGTAAAAAACAACTCAAGCTATAAAATCACATCGTATTATTATACCTTAGTTGTTCCTTTTTTGCCATATATAAATGAGCGTTGGGACAGTGCCTTTCACAATGTCACGATACTAAAATTTCTTAACGTATCGTGCCAAACTGTTCAAGGCATCTGTCCCAACGCTCCATATAAAAATTAAAAGAACTGCCGGGAAATATTCCCAACAGTTCTTGATGCCCTATTACGCTTTTAATCTCGCTTTGTAAGAATTGTGGACAGGTAATTCAGCTTCTTGTCCTTACTGGCTGCCACATCAGTGATAATTTCCTCATCTGGAAGGCCGCAACGACTTACCAGAGTGGCATTCTTCAGCATAGAGGCTTCATCCAAATTATCGACCACCTGGGAGAAATTCTTGTACACCTTCATAATAACTGCGTTATCACAGGTAGCCAAAGCCTTCTTCAGCTTATCCTCGGAAACAGTGGCTGGAATAATGCTCAAGATGTCATCGCCCTCCACAATGGAACGGCCGAGATAGCTGGCAATAGCACAGAAGGCAGGAATACCAGGAATGGTTTCAATATTGGCCCCTGCTTCCTTAAGACGATTATATACATAAATGTAAGTGCTGTAGAACATTGGATCACCAAGGGTCAGGAATACAACCTGTTTTCCCTGCTCCAGCATGGCCATAATCTCTGCTTTATTTTTTTCCCAGGCAGAAGTGTCCTCAGAAAACCCCTTAACCATAGGATAAATCTGATATACTATTTCTGTATTTTCACCAATATAGCAACGGGCAATATCCAATGCTACACTGCCTTCCTTTTTCTCTGTTCGTGGTGCAATGACAACATCTGCCCCTTTAATGGCATTAACTGCCTTCACTGTCAAAAGCTCAGAATCCCCAGGGCCTACGCCTACACCAAACACTTTACCATTCATGTGTATATCACTCCTTAATGAATCATTCTATTTTCATAATCTCATAGTATATTATACCTAATATTTATCATAACTATAATAACACAAAACACTTTACAAGTAAGAATTTTTTCTTTAAATTAAAACTATAGTGAGAAAAATTTTAATTTGTACATAACTCTAAAGGAGGTAAACAAATATGGCAGAGGTAAAGGTTACCAAGGATAATTTTCAGCAGGAGGTTCTGGAATCTGATATTCCGGTTATTGTGGATTTCTGGGCAGAATGGTGTGGCCCATGCAAAATGATGGCACCTATCCTTAAAGAAATTGCCGATGAAAATGAAGGCTCCATAAAGGTGGCCAAAATTAACGTAGATGAGGAATCCTATCTTTCCTCCCAATATGGTATTGTAAGCATTCCAAGCCTGTACTTCTTCAAAAACGGCAAGGTAGTAAACCAGTACATCGGCTTCGTGCAAAAGGATTTCGTTCTGAAGCTGCTGAATGAATCATAATTGTAAAAAATTAACACTTAAAAACGCTATTATCTGCTGTGATATTCACACCACTGTGACTCAGCCAATAATAGCGTTTTTTCTTATGTAATTAAATTTTGGTCTGAATAATTGTTTCCAAAGCGATTTTTATCATGTCGTTAAAATTAGTCTGACGCTCCTCTGCAGGGACTGCCTCCTTGGTCAGCAGATGGTCAGATGCAGTAAAGATGCCCAAGCTCTGGACACGATATTTTGCCGCAAGGAGATACAATGCTGCAGTTTCCATTTCTACAGCCAAAATACCATAGCGACGCAGCTTTTCATTATCAATATCATCATCATAGAAACGGTCCACAGTGACGATGTTACCCACCTTAGTTGGAATCTTAAGTGACTGACCAACCTCCATGGCCTTGCTCATCAACTCATAATCCGCCAATGGGGCAAAATTAATCGTAGGTCCAAAAATATTACGGATTATTGAGGAATCTGTGGTAGTTCCCTGAGCAATTACAATATCGCGAAGATTGATATTTTCATGCATGGCACCGCAAGTACCTACACGAATCAGTTTTCTTGCACCATATTCCCTAATAAGCTCGGTAACGTAAATAGAAATGGATGGTATACCCATACCAGTACCTTGAACAGATACCGGAACCCCCTTATAGGTTCCGGTGTAACCAAAGGCTCCACGGATTTCATTATAGCACTTGGCATCCTCCAGGAAATTCTCTGCAATATGCTTCGCACGAAGAGGGTCACCAGGCAGCAATACTCTTTTGGCGATTTCACCAGCCTGTGCACCAATATGTAAACTCATTATAATCTCCCCTTTCAACTCTGCTTGTATTACACAACTATATCATCGTGGCTTTTTACTATCCTGTCTGCTCCAGATAAGTCCTGTGCTCCTGAATTAGGATTGTAGTAGCCAATACAATGCATTCCCGCCGCTCTGGCTGCAGTAACCCCTGCAAAGGCATCCTCAATAACAGTGCAGTTCTCTGGTTTTACCCCCAGCTTTTCTGCCACCGTAAGGAAAATCAACGGATCTGGTTTGCTCCGTGGCAATTCATCACCACTGACCAACACGCTAAAATATTCCTTCAGCCCAAACCGGCCCAGCACCAGCTCTATCATTTCCATGGTAGATGAGGAGCCGAGGCCAATAATATAGCCTGCCGCCTTTATGCGCTCCAAAAGCTCCCTAACACCAGGCATAGTCTTTACAGAATCATCCTCCACAAGCATTTTCTTATATAACACATGCTTGCGCCGGGCCAGCTCCTGCCATGAAACAGGACACTGGGGATTTTCCTTCACCATAGTACCATAAAAATCCCTGCTGCTGCGTCCCACAAAGGTGGCCAGCCGCTCATCGGAAATAGTTATACCGCATTCAGCCAGCACCTGCTTTTTGGCCTTGGCATGAATGGGCTCACTATCGTAGATAACCCCGTCCATATCAAAAATAAATGCTTTTTGCTCTTTATCCATTACAGTCAATCTGCTCCTAATGTTGATTACCTTAAAAGTATAACATATCCGCCATTCACTTAAAATATTATAGCAAGACTCTTTCCTTAATTTTTTTCATTCATTAGACTTGAGGTTCCACTTTGGCACCTCAAGTGACAAATCAACTGAACACGCTCCCATACTTGACACACTTAAAAGAGCTGCGCCAAAATCTCATCAATTTTGGCACAGCCCTAAAAGTCACATTATGAAATTACGCTACATCCATCAACGTCTCTTGGTACGAAGCAGAGCCCAAATAAGGTTCTTAATATCCTTATCCTTGTCAATTTTAACCTGAACAGCCCGTTCATTACCAATAATATTGAAGTTCTCAACCAAGAAGCAATAAATCAGAACACCCAAGGAAATAAGGCCAACACTTACGATAATTTCGCCAATACCTGGGAAGTAAGAGCCGGACTCATACATGGAGGTAAATACACAATTAAGGCGGTTAAGAATTACACCAAATACCGTAAGAGTAGCATAAGTGAGAAGGCCGCCCCGTTTCTTGCTGAGAGGACTGACAATTATCACCAGAGGAATCAGTATACCAAACAGCATTTCCACGCAATACATATTGCTCTGAAGAGTACCCTGGAATACATAATTCCATTCATGCTTTTCAAAGAGATCGTAGAGCTTCAGCAGGAGATACACAAACATCATGCCAGCACCTACACGGGTCAGCTTTAACATAATATTATGTGGAATCTCATGGCCATAAGCTGTCTTTGCCAATGTGGTTTCTATAGTAACCATGGCAGAACCGATAAAGAAGGAAGATAAGAGGAAGTAAAGTGGCAGGAATTCACTCCACCACAGTGGGAACATCCTCTCCTTCATAATCAGGAACAGGCCACCCAAGGAGGACTGATGCATTACTGGGAATATAAGACCGATTACTACAAGAACCGGCAAAATCTTCACGATATAACGATGCAGCTTCTTTCTGAGTATTCGCTCAGTAATAATCTCAAAGAACTCAATACTCAAAACAGTGGTATAAATGGAAATACACCAAAATACTTCAAAGAGTACCGATGTATAGCCCCAGGACACAAAAGGCCGCCAAAAGTTAAACCACTGACCGATATCCAGGAACAGACCAGCCATAACCAGGATGTAGCCAAGCAATGATGTAAGCAGGGCGCCGCGAGCCACAACGTGGAATTCCTTGTACTGGAATATACTTACCAGCAGGGCTGTGGAGTAGCCACCACCAGCAAGGGCAACGCCGCACATTACATCAAAGGCAATCCACATGCCCCATGGAGTCTCATCTGTCAGGTTGGTTACATACTGGAAACCTGTCAGAAGCCTAAGGACAACTGTGGCCACCATTAAGGCTACTAATCCTGTTAGTACAAATCGGACTGGAGTTATAGTGAAATCCCAGCCCAAAATTCTAAAACATTTATATACCTTCATGCTCAGCCCTCCTTATCCTGATCGTCATCATCATGGGACTTTCTGTTCTTATCCACACGATAATTGTAGAATGCGATTCCTGACAGGAACAATGCCCAGCAAGCGGCAAGGCCAGGAACCTTGGAGAGATAGCTCTTGGTATAGCTGGTAACAGGTACATTGGAGACATCCTTGAAGCCCAATTCCTCAAACGGAACATCTGATATATAGAGCCACTCGGCGCCACCAACCTCATGCTCACCATATACATGGTTAATATAACGACTATCAGAATTGATAATCTCATGGGCCTTTTTAAGCAGCTCATCCCTATCCCCTGACATAAGGGCACCAGTGGTGCAAGCAGATACACAGGCAGGAGCATCCCCCTTGCTTACCCGCTCCGAACACATCTGGCATTTTGATACCTGTGGGAACTGCTCGTTCCATTGGTACTTAGGAATAGAATATGGACAAGCCACCAGACAATAACGACAACCTACGCACAAATCCGGATAATAAACAACAGCTCCTGTTTTTTCATCCTTCTGAATCGCCTTGGAGAAACAAGCTGATGCACAGGCAGGCTCCTTACAATGGAGGCACTGCTTCTTAACGAATCTCAGCTTATCATTTTTTTCACCGTGGAACTCCTGAATAACAGTCCAACGATTGTCATCCAGCTCCACATTGTCATCATCCTTTACATTTCTTGGCTTTGCCTTGAAATTCAAATTGTTATATCGCTTGCAGGCAACAGTACAGCCTTCACAACCAATACATTTGGTAATATCTACTAATACAGCCATCTATCTCACCCCTCCTCAATCAAACAACCGGTCGTGCCGATTGACAAAGGTTGTATGCAAGTATTTCTCTGCCTTTTCGCTGAGAGGCTTGCCGAAGAAGTCCTTATAGATGGACTGAATTTCTGCATTATCATGGCTACAACGCTTTGTGGCCCCAGTGTCTTCCTTGTAGATGGCCTCAATGCGTTTTTTCTTGGCTTCCACTGCATCCATGGATTTTGGCTGACCACCGCCACCAATGCAACCGCCTGGGCAAGCCATGAACTCAATAAACTGCCACTTGCTGCTGCCCGCGGTCTTGATGCCATCAAGGAGCTGACGAGCATTTTCCAGTCCATGACATACTGCAATATTAACGGTGCCTACCCCCGGAATGCCGGCAACGGCTTCCTTCACAGATTGCATACCACGAACAGGCTTCCAATCCAGCAAATCAGCTGGTGGATTAGAACCAGTTGCCAAATAATAAGCTGTACGAACTGCGGCCTCAGTAACACCACCGGTGGCACCGAAAATACGGCCTGCACCAGTTGATTCACCGAGAACAGAATCATATTCCGCCTCAGCTACAGTATTTAAATCAATTCCCTTATGCTTCAACAATACTGCCAGCTCTCTGGTAGTGAGAACATAATCCATATCCTGCTGGCCATCAACCTCCAGCTCCTCACGGCCCACCTCAAACTTCTTGGCAGTACATGGCATTATTGAAACATTTACAATATTTGAAGGATCAATGCCCATCTTCTCCGCATAGAAGGACTTAATGGTGGCCCCCAGCATATTTTGCGGTGACTTACAGGTGGACAGATTGTGCATTAATTCAGGATAGAAATACTCACAGTATTTTACCCATCCAGGACAACAGGAGGTAAGATGCGGTATCTCATCCTTTTTCTTGGTGAGACGATGCACAAATTCAGAAGCCTCCTCCATAATGGTCAAATCTGCAGCAAAACAGGTATCAAATACTGAATCGAAGCCTGCTGCCTTTAAGGCGCCTGCCATCTTCTTGCCCACACTGGTTCCCTGTGGCATACCGAATTCTTCACCCAAGGAAACCTTTGTGGCTGGAGCAGTCTGAACTACTACGTGCTTGGTATCATCATCAAGAGCGTCCAGTACCTTGCGCACATGGCTCTTTTCCGTAATTGCACCGGATGGACACTGCATAACGCACTGACCACAGCCGACGCAGGCAATCTCTTGCTTAAGTGGCAATGGATAGTTTCCATATACACCCATCACATTTTTGCAGGCATCTACGCACTGACCACATAAAATGCATTTTTCGTCATCACGCTCAATGGACGGATTGGTTGCACTGATGGCCACGCGCCCCTTTAAATTTACAGGGAAATTACCTTTTCCCTCATACTGACTGGACACCCAACCATCGCCCCCGGATGGCTTTCCCTTACAGCCGGAAGCCATTACCCCAAATCCCAGGACGCCTGAGCCGGCCACAACCTTTAAAAATTTGCGCCGCGACATCTTGTTACTCATACAAATACTCCCCTAACGTCTACTCCACAAAAACACGTACACAATTGACGCAAAATTCGCACAATTATATCTATTTATTATTCTACCACTTAACGATAAATAAAAAAATATTTAGTTTTTATGGAATTATTAAATTTAACTATACACAATAAAGGAACTAACCCAAAATGTTCCTTATATGTTGAAAGTGTTTTACCTTACATAACAATTTTGTCCAATATTCCCGTCAAATGGGCAATAGCTACACCATAATTAGTCATAGGCACATTCATATCTTTGGCCCGTTGAATTCTGGATAGTATATAACGACGATTAAACATACACCCCCCGCACTGAATAACCAAATCATATTTTGTAAGGTCATCCGGAAAATCCGTACCACTGACCACGTCCACCTGCAAGCCTTCCCCAAAGCGTTTGCGAAGGAGACGTGGTATCTTCACCCTGCCTATATCCTCAGTAAGAGGTGCATGGGTACAGCACTCAGCAATCAGGACTCGGGATTTTTCATTAAGGCTGTCAATAAATCGAGCCCCCTCAACATAATATTTTAAATCCCCTTTATAAGCTGCAAAGAGCACGGAAAAAGAGGTCAGTCTGCTGTTCTTTGGCTTATGCTCATAAACGTATTTAAAGGCCTGGGAATCAGTAATAATTAGCTGAGGTGCCTCCTTTAATCGGGACAATGTGACTTCCAGCTTATCTGTTGTAGTGGAAACCACAGTACATTTTCTGTCAAGAAGCTCTCTTATAGTCTGAACCTGAGGAAGAATTAAGCGTCGTTTAGGAGCCTGAATATCCTGAGGCATTACTAACAGCACAAGATCATCTTCCCTTACCAGACTACCTGTAATAAATTCTTCATCATAATCCTCTGGCATCAATTTGGACAAGGCCCCTATGATGTTGCTTCGATTATCGGCCCCACCAGCTCCACTACAATCAGCCACCAGAAGTGCATTGCTGTCACCATGAAGCCTTTCGGATATTGTATCCTTTAACTTGTCTTCCCCCAAAATCTTCCCAAAGGAATTAACAAGACATAGGACAGGCACTTTTTCCTTTTGGAAGGTTTCCAGCAGCTTGTATTCTTCCCCGAACCCCCCGTGAAAGTTAGCCGCAAAAACCAGAATTGCCACGTCCGTCTTTTCCATGGCCAGCTTGGTCTTCTCCAAACGCTGTGCTCCTAAAGAGGAATTATCCTCTATACCCGGAGTGTCGATGATAACACAGGCTCCCAAAGGGCTTATTTCCATGGCCTTATAGACCGGATCTGTGGTAGTACCTGCCACCTCAGACACAATAGATGTTTTTTGCCCCGTCAGAAGATTTATCAAAGAAGATTTACCGCTATTTGTTCTACCAAAGATTCCTATGTGAAGTCTATTGGCATTTGGTGTTGAATTTAACTCTGCCATATTAAAACCTAAAGTCCCTCTTACCTTCACTTATTTCGGCTAAATGCTGGGCTGCAATCTGACGAACCTTTTCATTTGGAATTTTCTTCAGCTCCGACTCAATCATTGCCAGTCCCTTTTTCTTGGTGTCCTCACTGGCATAATCCTCCAAATACTCCTTTAAGGTCATAAGGGCATTTGGATGACAGCAATTCAATATCTGCTTGCTCTTGCAGAGGGACATAAAACGGTCACCAGTACGTCCTTCCCGGTAACATGCAGTGCAGAAGCTAGGCACATAGCCAAGGGTAATAAGCCAGTTCAACACCTCATCCAGAGTGCGTCGGTCACTTACATCAAACTGAGCAGAGTTATCATCCTCCGGCTCCTCCTCTACATAACCGCCAACACTGGTACGGGATCCACCACTTATCTGGGAAATCCCCAGCTCCAATGCTTTTTCACGGACAGTCTTGCCTTCACGGGTGGAAATAATCATTCCCGTATAAGGTACGGCCACACGAATGAGGGCAATAATCTTCTCAAAGATTTCATCACTGATACCGTTATCAAAGGCTTCCGGATCAATGTCATCTGCCTTCTTAACCCTTGGTACACTAATGGTATGCGGCCCAACACCATGAACTGCCTCCAAATGCTCTGCGTGCATCAAAAGTCCCGCAAATTCATAACGATATCCCTCAAGCCCAAAGAGGACACCTAAGCCCACATCATCAATTCCGCCCTCCTGGGCTCTGTCCATGGCCTCAGTATGATATGCGTAATCATGCTTTGGTCCCGTTGGATGAAGCTCCTCATAAGACTTTTTGTTATAAGTCTCCTGAAAAAGTATATATGTGCCAATTCCCGCATCATGGAGCTTTTTGTAATTCTCCACAGTGGTTGCCGCAATATTAACATTAACACGGCGTATAGCACCATTTTTGTGCTTGATATTGTAAATGGTATTAATAGACTCCAGTACATATTCAATAGGATTATTTACAGGATCCTCACCAAGCTCAATGGCCAGGCGCTTATGTCCCATGTCCTGCAAAGCCATTACCTCACGACGTATTTCATCCTGAGTCAGCTTCTTGCGGCTGATATGTTTATTCTTTGCGTGGTATGGACAATAAAGACAGCCATTTACACAATAATTGGACAAATATAAGGGAGCAAATAAAACTATACGGTTACCGTAATAATCCTCCTTAATCTGTCTTGCCAAATCATAGATCTCCTGGAGCTTTTCCTCATTGTCACAGGCCAAAAGCACCGATGCCTCACGATGGCTGAGGCCCTTCCCCAATTTTGCCTTGGCAATAATGGCATCAAGAACCTCCATATTATCTTTGTTTTCGTCAGCATACCTTAGAGTTGCCTGAATTTCCTCATCGGAAATAAACTCCTCAGCCTTCATAGATTTCATATCATACATTTGAATCACCTATAATCTCCCCGGTCACACACAACACTGCAACCGATTTTATCTACCCTTTTTTTTAGACACTCTATACACTCTGCCGCTTCTTCCCCGGTGCAGATTTTCTTGTCATACAGAGCGTATTTCTCTCTTACCCGCTTTGGAGAAAGATTTGGCATTACTACATTGGCTCCCGCCATAAGTCCCTTCTCCCGTCCCACAGGGTCAATGGTGCCCAAAGCTGTAGTTGCCGGCAATAAAACCCGTGGCAGCAATAGCCTTATAACAGCCAACAAGGTTACTGTCATATCCACCGTTCCCGTCTTCTCCGCAGCAAATGGGGTATCATGCTGGGGAATAAAGGGACCTATACCCACCATGTGAGGATTTAGTTCACTTAGAAACTGCAAATCATCATATAGTGTTTGTGTCGTCTGGCCTGGGGACCCCACCATAAATCCTGCTCCCACCTGATAGCCTATGTCCTTAAGATTATTTAGACATTCCTTGCGGTTAGCCAAGGATAATTCAGATGGATGAAGCCTTTGGTAATGGGTATCATTGGCAGTTTCATGGCGAAGAAGGTATCTGTCTGCCCCAGCCTCAAAGAAAGCCTTATAGCTCTCTCGCTTTTTTTCTCCTATAGAAAGGGTGACAGCACAATCCGGAAAGCTGCCCTTTATGGATGATACTATGCGGCAAATTTTCTCATCCGTAAAAAATCCATCCTCGCCTCCCTGTAGTACAAAAGTACGAAAGCCCAGGCCATATCCTTCTGTGCAGCACTCCATTATTTCCCCTTCTGAAAGACGGTACCTGTCAACATTCTGGTTATCACGACGAATACCACAATAATAACAGTTATTCCGGCAATAATTTGTAAATTCAATCAATCCCCGAATAAACACCTCATTGCCATAATGCTCCCGCCGTACTGCCAGAGCCCGCTCTTTAAGGTAAGCAGCCTCATTTCCATCAAGGAGATATTGAAGCTGTTTCAAAGTAATATTCTTTTTTGCCTCAACTTCATCTACAACAGAAATAAAACCACCCCAATATTTTAGACAGTTACACGTATATTATGTTATAACTTTTAGCTTATTTTATCAATATAAAGACTTTTATTATTTGTCTGACGTTTTCGCCAATATGGTGATTTTGAAGTAAATTGAAGTTTGTTTGAAGTTGCATTGAAGTAGTTATTGAAGTTATCTTGAAGTTGTATTGAAGTAACTAAAAAGAGAAGCCCGTCGACTCCTCTTTTTTAATATTAAAGACTTCAATATATGATACACAGAAACATCTTTGTCATTCTAGCATTAAGTTTAATACCATTGTTTTCATTAAGAAATTTATTCCCATACTTCAGATATTTCTTCTGCCTGATATGTATTTCGTCTGTCACAATACACCTTTATAGCTGTCCGATATTTTTCTTCACCAATAGACTCAGGGAATACAACTGCATAATCTGTTTCCAACGGATTGTCCGTCAAGGTCTCACTTACTTCTGTATCTCCCACTGCATCGTACTTTGCCACGGCCAACAAACAGCCTTTAGCCGTTCCACGGGCCAAGTTTCCCTTGTAGGCCCATTTTTCTATAGAATAAGTACCATCTTCATGTTCTATACGCCACCAAGAAACCAAGGCTTTACCTGACTGGGGGAATTTTACTATACTGGTACGAAAATTATCTATGCTATATACATCACCTTTATAGGTAAACACCTTACCCCATATAGATGCCTCACCCATATTAATACTAATATTTTCTACTAAAAACAGTATCATAACCGAAATAGCAATTCTGCATAATATTAATATCTGCCGCCTGATCATCACAATCACTCCCCCGCATTTTTAAATTTACAAGTCTAAAACATTATGAGGCTTTCACAAAAATGCAAAGCCTCATAAACAAATCATTTTATATATCACCCACTATTATTCTCTTGTATAAATTGGGTCTTTTTCGTTATGCACATACCCTGCTGGTAAATCTGCATCAATTTGATAGTCCACCATATGATCACCGCAGAAGGTCTTGTCATTACAGTGCTTTACGCAATGACGGTAATTTTTTCCAAACACCTTTTCCATACGAATTTCGTCTTGCCGCCTTGCACAATATGGATTATCGCAAACGGAATACTTGCCAATAGGCATGTGATCAAAGCTTTCTATCATAGAATCCACAATAGCACGACGCATTGCGCGACGCCAACTTGGACCTGATCCTAAATAACCTAATATAGGAAGCGAAAGACCTACTCCTCCAGAATATCCTCGTGAACGATATTCTCCCCGATCAATATATCGCCCCGTGGATACATCAATAGCCCGCACTGACAATCTAAAATCAGTCTGACGGCTTTTACCAAAAAGCTTTGTCTTCACATCAGATCTCAACGCTTTAAAATTAAACATGAGCAAATAGTCATATCCTGCCATCCCTTCTTCCTCTAGTTCCCTGACAAATTGTACATAATCGTCCTTAGGAAGAGTAGAAAGATGACCTGAAAAATCATACGAGTTACCATGTATACCTGAATTGTCACCATACGAATCACTAATATTTTCTGGTCCATTACTAGACCTATTATCCGTATGTGATGTATGTTTTATATGGTATAACTCTTCAAGTTTCTCAAACTCCTTGGATAACACATCATGGGCCTCTGTCAAAATAAATGTATCTCCTGTATTTCTACGTCCTTGATGAAAATGACCACCGACATTTTCAATCCTTTGTACTGGGTAACGAGTTCCTGGAAATTTGGTATGAAGCACACGACGTATGTAACCCATTGTCTCATTATCCAATAGAGCCTGATCATCACCAGTTACAATATAGCCAACCCTAACACCATATTGTGGCTCATACTGGAAATCATAATTTGTTGATTTATTTTCCATCTCCCTATGGTAAGCCACATCGTCCCGATCAATGTTTACTATAGTTGCAGCGTCAGCCACACCGGGTAAGCCAAATATCATGCCCGAACACAAAAGAAAAGATGCTATCCCTGCTGAAATATGATGTTTAAACATATCCCATTTCCTCCTATCCAAATAAAAAGGCTTCTATACCGACTACGGTCTTTATTCCACGCCCTTTACAAGTAAAACGGATATTATAATTTATATGGGTATATATCTACCCATATAAATATTACCATAATATCTCACCCATTACAAACTACCGATGAAAAGAATAAAATATATAGTAGTTTTGTTTTTATGGTGATAGGCATGAAAGAAATAAATTTTGGAGAAATCCGCATTAAGCTGGAGGATATACGAAAAGCGCAAAATATTAGTATAAATAAGCTGGCCTTTAGGGCTGAATTGCAGCGTTCTCAAGTACGGAGTTACTGCAACAATACAGTTCAAAGGCTGGATACTGCTGTATTGGCCAGACTGTGCTATGCGTTAGATTGTAAAATTACCGACTTAATTGAATACATACCACCTAATAATGAATAAAACAGCCAGCCGAATGGTATATGCCCAGATTCGGCTGGCTGCTTTAATTCACGCAATTGTATTCAATTTTCTATATAGCTTGATAATATGATTCCCTATTTCGTTACCTCAACCTCATCAATCTTCGTTCCATCAGGCAGAAAACAGCGAATAGCTATTACATTTCCCTCTACATCCATGGTCATATAATTATCTGTTTCCGGCTGTGGTGCCACCACCTCATCCAAAGCATGATCAGTCCACAGACGATCATATCGTACATTACCGGATAAGCCACACAAAATATACAGTGGACCATTAGGGTCGTGCTTTCCCTGTATAATATGTCCACGATTTCTATAGGTATGGAGATGCCCTGTTAATACAATATCTACATTATATTTTTCAAAAATAGGCATGAATAACTGCCCTTCCTCCGAAAAGCCCTCCTTGCGTTCTGGCATTCTGGCAATACGATATTGAAGGACATCCTTATGCATCAGGACGATTTTCCACGGCTTGGTTGTACGCTGCAAATCCTTCTCCAACCAATCCGCCTGCTCCTCCATTAATCCTGACTTAAAATTCTTAATCTCCTTTTCTACTGTTCCTAATACAGCAAAATGGACCTGACCATAATCGAAGGAATAGTAGTAGCGATTGAAGTCTTTACTGTTATTCTCAGGAACATTGAAAAAGTGCAAATAGGCCATAGGAAGCTGTTCCTTCCAATCACGGTTATAGCATTCATGGTTGCCCACGACAGGTGCAAATGGAATTTGGTCAATAATGCCATCAAGTGCACCGAACCAGGCTCGCCATTGACTGCTATCCTCTCCATTATCCACTAAATCACCCAAATTAGTGAAAATTTCCGCTTCAGGATGACGTTTAATGGCATTTTGAGCCACATTTCTCCAATCACTGTACTCACTGGACTGGGAGTCCGTGAAAATCAGCATGGAAAACTTACTTTTATTGTCTGTGGCAGTCTGTACTGGAAACCATTTACTGGCCTTACTGCCGTCTTCCACAGCAAATTCATATTTAGTATCTGGTTCTAATCTATCCAGCAGGGCGGAATATTGAATGTGATTTTCTCCATCATCAAAAAAGGAATCATCCTGAGCAGGAATGACCATTTCCCGTTTAGTATCATTTTGCAGACGCAGACGGATTTGAGGATTGCTCATATATTCCGAAGCCTGCCACATTATTCTGCGACTCCTTGTATTATCGGATGTCACCATCTGACGAAGGTATTGAAACTGTTTATCCTGTAAAAGCTCCCGGGCCTGATTTTCTATATCGCGGCCAAGGGAGGTTTTTCTCAAAGTAAAAATACCTCCACCAGCAGCCAATACACCAATTCCGGCCATGATTTTTATAAAATTCCGGCGTGAAATTTTGTTCTTTTCTGTCATTTTTCATCAATCCTATTTTGCATTACAATTTCTATCGTTTTCCTATTTTAACAGTTAGAGTAAGATATAAGTCAAGTCTTTTGATAAATTTTTTGCATTTAAAAAGCCAGCTGGAATTCTGGGTACATATCCCTCCAACTGGCTTTATATGATTTATTTTACTTTTGTTTACCCAGCTTATAGGACTCTGCCAAAAGCTGTATTGGATGATAAACTACCTGTGGCATTTTGTTCTGAACGATACCATCTGTTATATGCATACGACAGCTTGGGCAGCTGGCACATACATAGTCTGCATTGGTAGCCTTGATATTTTCACACTTCCTGTCATTAATCTGACGGGACAGCTCATAATGAGCCAAGCTGAAGGAACCACCAGAACCGCAGCAACGGTCATGCTCCTTCATTTCTACGAAGTTAAGGCCAGGAATGGACTTCAGAATCTCTCTAGGCTGCTCCGTAACATGAATACCACGAACCATATGACAAGGATCATGCATGGTTACGGTCTTGTTAATGGCACCTAAATTATCTGTCTTATAGCCAGTCTCCACCAGGAACTGGCTGATTTCCCGAACCTTATCGGCTATATTCTGAGCTCGTGCCGCCCAATCTGGCTCATCCTCCAACCATTTTGGATAGTCAAGCAATGCTTCCACACAGGAACCGCAGGCACCTACGATGTAGTCGCATTCATAACGTTCAAACACTTCAATATTGTGCTTGGCCATTTCGTTAGCCAGCTCAAAGGCGCCGGATACATGAACAGGGGTTCCACAGCAATGCTGAGCTCCCGGCAGTATAACCTCATGACCATTTTCCTTTAACACTTCAATAACTGCTTTACCCATATCAGTGTACATAAAGTTGATGGTACAGCCAGTGAAGAAAGCAACCTTATATCTAGGATTATCCACCTTGATTACTGGTGGGTACTCTGCCCTCAATGGCGTAGAAGCCAATGGTGCCGTTGCCCTGTTAGGATCCATACCAGGCATAGGCAGTCTGGAAAGAACTGCGTTTTTATCTGGAATATCCTTAAAGGTAAGCCAGCCAAACATACCACCCATGCGCAATACTGTATTAAACAACGGACGATTGGACAATAAGCTGAATACAGTCTTTTTTATTGGATTAAGGCCACGTGCCTTAATGGTTGCGTGACGACCACGAAGAATAAGCTCATCTGCCTTTACACCGCAAGGACAGTTGGCAGCACAGGTCTTACAGGTAAGACATTGAGCCATCATAGAGTCAAACTCCTTGGTAATTTCCAGCTTGCCACTAAGGATGGCCTGCATCAGGGAAATCTTGCCTCTGGCAACGGAGAATTCCTTGCGGGTTTCCCGATAAATTGGGCACCCGGCCTGACAGTTACCGCATTTCATGCAGTTGGCCAACGCATCGTCTATATCCTTCAGCAATGTGGCATCATGCTTATTAATTTCCTCTGCTGTGATTTCATTAGCCATATTAACACTCTCCTATCAGCTTGCCAGGGTTCAAAATCAGATTAGGATCAAGAGCCCGCTTGATAGCCTTCATGGCATTCATACCTTCCTTGCCGTGCTGGAGTTCCATCCAAGGGAGCTTACCAAGGCCAATGCCATGCTCTCCTGAAAGGGTACCGCCCAATTCCACAGCACCACGGAAGATAACGTCCATAGCCTTATGAACCCGCTCCATTTCCTCCTTATCACGAAGGTCACACACAATAGTAGGATGCATATTGCCGTCTCCAGCATGACCAAAGGTACCAATAGTTACATTGTAATCCTTGGCAGCCTTGGTAACAATCTTAAGGAACTGGGTCAACTTGCTTCTAGGAACTGTGGCATCCTCAACGAAGGTAGTAGGACGGAGCTTAGCCAGGCAAGGGAGTGCCATGCGGCGTGCAGTCCAAAGCTGTTCCTTGTGTTCAGGAGACTTTGCCAGGGTAACCTCAGCAGCATTGTTTTTCTTCAATACCTCAAGGACCTTTTCCTTTTCGTCAGCCACGATAACTGGATGACCGTCAACCTCCAGAAGCAAAATAGCAGCCGCATCCGTTGGCAAGCCTACATGCATAAAGTCCTCAACTGTACGGATGGAGGAATTGTCAAGAATTTCCATTGTTGCAGGAATAATCTTGGCAGCAATGATATCAGATACCGCATTACCGGCATCCTCCAAAGTATTAAATACAGCTATCATACTGGCCTGAGCCTCAGGCTTTGGAACCAGCTTAAGATATGCCTTGGTAACAATACCCAGAGTACCCTCAGAGCCTGTAAAGAGCTTAGTCATATCATAACCAGAAACATCCTTTACATTCTTGCCGCCTGTATGAATAATGTCACCATTGGCCAAAACTACTTCCAGCCCCTGAACATAATTCTTGGTAATACCATATTTCAGGCCACGGAGGCCACCGGAATTTTCACAGATAGTACCACCAAGGCTGGCAGTCTTTACAGTACCAGGGTCAGGTGGATAAATAAGGCCATGTGGTGCCACATAATCATTAATATCCTGAACCACAACGCCAACCTCGACCTCAGCAATAAGGTTCTCCAAATCCAGATCAAGAATTTTGTTAAAACGAAGCATCAGCAGCACGATACCGCCCTTAAGAGGTGCCGTACCAGCTGAAAGATTAGTGCCGGAGCCTCTAGGATAAACCGGAATTTTGTGCTCGTTGGCAAACTTCATAATAGCGGATACTTCTTGTACATTGCCAGGAGAAACCACCACATCAGGCATATAAATATGACCTGGTGTCGCATCATAAGAATATGCGTACAGGGCTTCCTTGGAATGAAGAACATTTTCTTCCCCGACAATTTTCTTCATCTCGGCAATCAATTGATCTTTTTCCATACTTACTCTCCTTTATAATAAATCAAAATAACACCGATAATGTCCTATTATGAATTTGTTCGACAAATCTGAATATATTCCTTCTTTTGAAAATAAAAAAATAAAATATTTTATGGCAATAAAATATTAGGTTTTATGAACGCAAAAAGGATTCCTACCACAAACGACATTATGGTAGAAACCCTTTTATTTTTTGTATTACGTCTGACAATTAATTATCATTATTTAATATAATGAACCCGTGACTCGTCATATCGGTCCTGCTGAGGATTTTTCTTGGCAGGATAACCAAATGGCACAACGGTAAATACATCCAGATTTTCTGATAAATTCAAAGCTCTGGAAACCCTTTCCATTCTGTCAGCAAAAGGAGCTATTCCCAGCATAACGCCGCCCAGGCCCTGTTCCTCAATCTCCAGCAAAATATTTTCAGTAGACAGTGACAAATCCACCTGCACCAAATCCGGCACTGGTAAATTCTCCTTGCGCCCACACACCACTATTGCCACAGGGGCACCTTCCACCATACCGGTGTAAGGACTGGCCTTAGAAAGCTCCTGCAAAACCGACTTATCTGTTACCACATAAAACTCCCAAGGCTGCTGATTCATGGCGGAAGGAGCCGCCATAGCCGCCCGCAAAATCTTTTCAATTTTACTAGCCTCTACTGGCTTTTCCTCATAGCTGCGCACACTGGTACGGGAAAAAATTGCATCCATAATTTGCCTCACCTTTCTTACTCTTACTTTAATTACTTCGGCATTTTTAGTTTTCCTTTTGAAATATGGTGCCTAGAGTTTTTTTACCCCATTTTTGTCCACCACGGCATACACCAGCTTGGACTGCCCCGGTGTCTGCTGACTGTAGGTCAGAGCTTCAAGATACCGCTTCACTGCCGGTGACAGCAGCTCCTCCCTGGAGGTATGGAATACAGCCAACACATCTCCGACATGTACCTTATCCCCGGTTTTTTTGCATATTGTGATACCAGCGGTTGGATCAATAACACTTTCCATGGTCTCTCGCCCTGCACCAAGCATAGTTGATGCTATACCAATAGCCTCAGTATCCATACTAGCTATATATCCATCTCTATCAGCCTTGACTTCGTAGCACACAGCCGCCTTGGTAAACCCATCAAGATCATCAAATACAGAAACATCACCGCCCTGAGCCTGCACCATTTCCTTAAATTTATTCATGGCCTGGCCATTCTTTATGACCTCTTTTACCATGGCAAGGCACTCAGAGTGACGCCCCTTGCCAGCCATCATCAAAAGGGTGGCGGATAATTCCTCGCACTCCTTGGTCAGGTCCTCCGGCCCCTTACCATTCAGTACATCGACGACCTCCTTTACCTCCAAGGCATTACCAATATTTTGCCCCAGCGGCATATTCATATTGGTGACATAGGCCATGGTTCTTTTCCCGTTGTGCTCGCCAATGGTCACCATTTTTTCTGCCAAGGTAACCGCATCCGCCACATTTTTCATAAAAGCTCCACTGCCACACTTTACGTCAAGCAAAATGCAATCCGCCCCGGCAGCCAGCTTTTTGCTCATGATTGAAGATGCTATAAGGGGAATGCTAGGCACACTACCCGTTACATCCCGCAGAGCGTAAAGCTTTTTATCAGCCGGAGCCAAATTGCCGCTTTGGCCGATGACACTGGCCCCTATTTCATTCACCTGATTAAAAAATTCATCCTTGTCCAGCACAGTACGGTATCCCGGTATGGATTCCAGCTTATCCACTGTACCTCCGGTATGTCCTAATCCCCGGCCACTCATCTTGGCAATTTTTACATCACAAGAGGCCACAATAGGGGCCACCGCCATGGTGGTTTTGTCACCAACACCACCGGTAGAGTGCTTATCTACCTTGACGCCTTTAATAGGTGACAAATCTATCATTTCTCCGGAATGGGCCATTGCCATGGTAAAATCGGCCAGCTCCCGGTCCTCCATTCCCTGGAAATAAATAGCCATCAACAGGGCCGAGGTCTGATAATCGGGAATAGAACCATCCACGCAGCCATCAATAAAATACTGTATTTCTCCCTTGCTTAGGCTGGCTCCATCACGTTTTTTGCCGATAATATCCACCATTCGAAACTGTTTTTCCTCTGGCATATAATCTGTTCCTCCCCAATCAGCTCCCTTATTCTCTTTATGAAGGCCAGTACTGGCAATGCATACTGACGATACTGAAACCATATAAATAACTAACAGGCAAATCATCAGCTGGCGCATATCACCATTCTCCCTTCTATGAATAATCAAAATTCATCTAAGAATGACCATTCAGCCTCCAAGGTCATATCACCGTCTGTTACCTCATAACCAATGGCAATCATCTTGCCAGGATCACGGGGATCCTTAATCACCGGTTCAATTATGTCACCCAGCCGTCTGGTAAACATACCCCGGCTGATATTTAATTCAGTGCCATCAGCCAGCTTCCAGCCCACCTCGCCATTTTCAAAGGTATGCTTCTCCGCTCCCTCAGGCGCCAAAAATCTGATTTCTGCCAGACTATC
This sequence comes from Anaerovibrio lipolyticus DSM 3074, assembly GCF_900141865.1. GTDB lineage: Bacteria > Bacillota > Negativicutes > Selenomonadales > Selenomonadaceae > Anaerovibrio > Anaerovibrio lipolyticus. The sequence continues at coordinate 115,656 of NZ_FQYW01000005.1, forward strand.
CCGTTCACCATAAGGAATCATGCTGAAATACCCGGTTTCCCCCCCCTGAAAATTATAGCTGCCCATATAGCTGTTTTTTATGGACGGAGACGCCATATCAGGGAATTTTTCAATATCCAACTCCTTTACTACACGGGCTGGATTTCCTACTACCACACTATAATCCGGTACATCCCGGGTAACCACTGAACCAGCTCCCACAATAGCATACTTGCCAACCGTCACGCCTGGTAATATGGTAGCACCGGCTCCAATCCATGCTCTCTGCTTTATACGAACTGGCTTACAGGTCAAAAGCATCCGCTCATAAGGATCGTGATTATTTGAAAGTACAGAAACATTGCCTGCAATCTGCACATTATCCTCAATAGTTATGCCCCCACGGGCCATGGCCAGAAAATTGCTGTTAATATATACATTCTTTCCAATAACAATATTATGAGCACAAACCGCCGACAGAGGTGCAACTATATAACTGCCTTCACCAAACCGCTCACCAAAAATATCCTTGATAGCCGTCATGTATTCCTCGGTCCGAGGCATGGTATGATTCAGCTTAAATAGCTTTTTTTCCAGTTCAATTGCTTCATTTCTATCTTCATCACTAATTTTGCGTAAATCCACGACGATTTCTTTCATGATAATATCCCCAAACTCTCTTTTTAATTAAAATACTATGTAAATTTTACACCAAGATACAAAAAAATGTAAACCTCAAAGAAAAAACAAAGTCCCTGCTATCAGAAAATACAATCCAATAACAGGGACCTGAATTAATGCTTTAATTAATTAAATTATTTCACACCCAAAGTGATATTCTCACCATTGATATTCCATTCCTTGATGAAGCCATCGGTGGTGCCATAGGTGATACCATCACAGAGAACAATGCTCTTTACCATGTCCTCGTTGCGGGACAGGATATCGGTGAGCTTGTCGTTCCCAGCCGCAAACACTTTAATGCGATCAGTAACCTCAAAGCCATTCTCCTTACGCATGGTCTGGAGCTTGGAGATAATCTCGCGAACAAAGCCCTCCTCAACGAGCTCAGGAGTCAAGGTAGTTTCAAGGGCAATAGTAACCTTGCCATAGCGCTGGGTTGCAAAGCCTTCAGTCTGGGACATGGTAATATCAATATCCTCAGGAATTAGCTCTACCTCACCGCTCTTTAAGGACAGCTTCAGCTTGCCGGTCTTATCCAGCTCTTCCTTGGCAGCTGCACCATCCAAAGTTGCCAGAGCAGCCTTAACCTCGCCAATCTGCTTGCCTACCTTAGGGCCAAGTACCTTGAACTGTGGCTTCAGGGTATAGGAGAGATATTCCTCCATATCATCCTTGAACTCAACATGCTTCACATTCAGCTCACCAGCCACGATTTCCTTAAAGAAATCATCCAGCTGGCTATCAGCCTTAACAAAGATATTGCCAATAGGCTGACGATTCTTGATATTGGAAGCATTACGGGCAGCACGGCCAAGAACTACAACCTCCAGTACCAGCTCCATGTTCTTCTCCAGCTCAGCATCAATAAACGCCTCATTTGCCACTGGGAAGTCGGTAAGATGTACGGAAATAGGAGCTTTGTCGTCAACACTGCAAACCAAATTGCGGTAAATGCTCTCAGTAATAAATGGAACCATTGGAGCAGACAGCTTAATAACAGTAACCAATGCAGTGTACAGAGTCATATAAGCATTAATTTTATCCTGGTTCATTTCCTTGCCCCAGAAACGCTCACGACTGCGACGTACATACCAGTTGGACAGCTCATCCACAAATTCCTGCAGAGCCTTGGCAGTCTCTGTAACCTTATAATTAGCCAGATTGTTGTCTACGGTCTTGATAAGGGTATTGAGACGGGACAGAACCCACTTGTCCATTACGGACAGCTTGTCATAATCCAGCTCATGCTTGGTAGCATCAAAATTATCAATATTGGCATAAAGCACATAGAATGCATAGGTGTTCCACAGGGTACCCATGAACTTGCGCTGCCCCTCCTGCACTGCATCATCGTGGAAACGGTTTGGCAACCAAGGAGCACTGTTTTCGTAAAAGTACCAACGAATAGCATCAGCACCATGCTTATTAAGGGCATCCATAGGATCAACGGCATTGCCCTTGGACTTACTCATCTTCTTGCCGTCCTTGTCCTGAACGTGACCCAGAACGATTACGTTCTTATAAGATGAATTATCAAAGAGCAATGTGGAAATTGCCAGCAGAGAATAGAACCAGCCACGGGTCTGGTCTACTGCCTCAGAAATGAAGTCAGCTGGATAGCGTTCCTCAAAAAGTTCCTTGTTTTCAAATGGATAATGCCACTGGGCAAATGGCATAGAACCAGAATCGAACCAGCAGTCAATTACCTCTGGCACACGATGCATTTCCTTGCCGCAATCCGGACACTTAATAGTAACATCATCAATATATGGACGATGGAGCTCGATATCATCTGGGCAATTATCAGACATGGACTTCAGCTCCTCAATGGAACCGATGGAATGCTGACAGCCACAGGAGCACTCCCAAATATTCAGCGGAGTTCCCCAATAACGGTTACGGCTAATACCCCAATCCTGAAGGTGCTCCAGCCACTCACCAAAACGACCGGTACCGATAGTATCAGGCATCCAGTTAATAGTCTTATTGTTGGCGATGAGCTTTTCCTTCACGTCCGTCATCTTAATGAACCAGGATTCACGGGCATAGTAGATAAGTGGAGTATCGCAACGCCAGCAATGTGGATAGCTATGCTCGAACTTAGGAGCCTTAAAGAGGGCACCAGAAGCCTTCAAATCATCCAGAATTAATGGGTCTGCATCCTTAACGAATACGCCAGGCCACTTGGTATCTGCGGTCATACCACCCTTGGAATCAACGAACTGAACGAAGTCCATATCATACTTGCGGCAAACCCGGGCATCATCCTCACCAAAGGCTGGTGCAGTATGAACGATACCAGTACCATCAGAAGTGGTTACATAATCATCACACATTACATAGAAGCACTGCTTCTTGATCTTGCCCTCTGCAAAGTTGTAAAGAGGTTCATATTCTTTGCGCTCCAGGGTTTTGCCCTTGAAACGCTCAACGATTTCTACCTTGGCAGCTTCCTCTGGATTATCCTTGGACTTAACACCGGAGAATACGCTTTCTACCAAAGCCTCAGCCAAAATCAGGTACTCACCGTTGCACTTTACCTTTACATAATCCACATCTGCATTTACTACCAAGCCCAGGTTGGAAGGCAAGGTCCAAGGAGTGGTGGTCCAAGCCAGGAAAGAGGTATTTTCCTCACCCTTCACCTTAAAGCGAACAATGGCAGAACGCTCCTTGATATCCTTATAGCCCTGAGCTACCTCGTGAGAAGAAAGAGGGGTACCACAGCGAGGGCAATATGGAACTACCTTATGTCCCTTATAGAGAAGGCCCTTCTTCCAAATTTCATTAAGTGCCCACCAAACAGACTCAATGTAGTTATTTTCGTAAGTAATATACGGATCGTCCATATCTGCCCAGAAGCCAACGACATCGGAGAATTCTTCCCACATCCCCTTGTACTTCCATACAGACTCACGACATTCCTTGATAAATGGCTCAATGCCGTATTTTTCAATCTGCTCCTTACCGTCCAGGCCCAGCTTTTTCTCTACCTCCAGTTCTACTGGGAGGCCATGGGTATCCCAACCAGCCTTACGAAGAATCTTTTTGCCCTTCATTGACTGATAACGTGGCAGCATATCCTTGATTACACGGGTCAATACGTGACCGATATGAGGCTTGCCGTTGGCAGTTGGCGGACCATCATAGAATGTAAAGGTATCGCAGCCCTCACGGATATCAATACACTTCTTGGCAATGTCATTTTCCTTCCAAAACTTCAGAATTTCTCTTTCGCGCTGAACGAAATTCAGGTTTGTGTCAACCTTGTTGTACAAAATGATTACCTCCTGTTTTTGCTGTACTGGCAGCCATCATAATATAAAACTCCCGCCCAAAATAGGACGGGAGCTACAATGTAAAATAAAAGACTTCACCCCAAAACAGGATGAAGCCTAGCTTCACTATACCACCTATTTCGTATACCAGCATATACTATCTCTGTAACGGGAGATCCCGGCTCAGCCTACTCTGCAACAAGCATATCACATTTTGACCTGCTACTCCGAAGTGATTTTCATCTGTCGCTACTACTACAGGGCTTTCACCGCTTCCCTGCTCGCTAAGAGGTTCACCAACAGATTACTTTCTTCATCATTGTCTTTCATTTCTTAAACTGTTTGAAATTGTACCATATATTGTATTTTTCTGCAATAAAAATGTATGATTATCTATCCTCAGATGGCAAACTTCTTTACTACAGCAGGCTCCTCATTCAGTGAAAACAGCTCAGAGGAAGGATCAACAACATTAAGCTGTCTGTCCGCATTATCTCCACAAATCTTCTGTAAAATAAAATCAAACTGTCTTGCCACATCCATAAATGAAGCAATCTCCTGATCGCTGTCGTCCCAATTAATGTCATCGAAGAAAATAGTGATTGTCTTATCAGTTTCCTTGTATTCAGTCAAACGGGCCAACATATTTCTTACATTGGTAATAACCTTCTTTGGGTTAATTCCGTTCAAATAATCCTCAATGGAAAAAGTTATGGCTACATCACTGGTCTTGCTCATTTCTTGCTTCATACCCTTTCTTAAATATATGTAATGCCGTCTTTCTAGTAATAAAATGATTACTTATTCAGATGGAGTTTTAAACTCCACCTGAATTTAGTTGAATTTTACCCAGGGCTTTTATGGGTGCTTAACCCCTACCTTAAAGGAAGGAGTCTTACGCCCGTTAGCATCGGATAAATATACACATTAATATACTAAAAACACGGAGATATACTATCATAGATATACTAATTTGTAAATATTATCAATTAGTTAATTAGTACTATTAAAAGGAGAATAACGGCATACATCCCTTATTCATAATAAGCCCCAGCTGTTCATACACCTGCTGATTCATGCGGCAGTCATTTAAAGCCCTGTGGGCACCCTCGGTGGAAATACCATAATATTCTGCCAACAGGGTAAGGCTGTGCCGCTTTAGCTGAGGCAAATATTTTCTGGCCAATCTTAGAGTATCCACATAATTATTTCCAGGTATACCGCCGTAAAACTTTTCACTATCACGATAGATAAATTTTAAATCAAAGCTATGAATATTGTGACCTACCAAGGTCATGCCTTCGGTGAAATCAATAAACTTCATCAGTACATCGTTGAACAAAGGCGCATCCGCCACCATGGCATCCGTAATACCATTTACCCTGGAAACCTCATAAGGAATACTCCTATGGGGATTAACCAGACTGGAAAATTCATTCTCCACCCGTCCCCCAATAACCTTCACCGCAGAAATCTCCACCACACTATCCTTATAACAGTTAATTCCCGTGGTTTCCAAATCGAATACTACATAGTCCGGCACGTATTCCAATAACTGCTTCCCCTTGTTTTTTCCTAACTCACCTAACATAAATCCTCTTTCTACAAAAAGTACATCCAACCTGCCAAATAATAAATGTGTTTATTTTTCGATTTTTTTATTTCAGCTCCAACCCTACTGGGCAATGGTCGCTGCCGAAGATTTCGTTATAAATGGTAGCGGACTCAATTTTATCATCCAAGCGATTAGAAATCAGGAAGTAGTCAATGCGCCATCCGGCATTATTAGCTCTGGCCTTTCTAAGATAAGACCACCAGGTGTATGCCCCGGTTACATCTGGATACACCTTTCTAAAGGTATCAGTAAAACCAGCCTGCAAAAGCTCCGTAAATTTCTGGCGCTCATCGTCAGTAAAGCCGGCGTTCTTATGATTTGTCTTTGGATTTTTTAAGTCGATTTCCTTATGGGCAACATTAAGATCACCGCAGATAATAACCGGTTTCTTCTTATCCAGACCGCAAACATAATCCTTAAAGGCTTCTTCCCAGGTCATACGATAAGCCAGACGGGCCAGCTCCTTTTGGGAATTTGGGGTGTACACCGTCACCAGATAGTAGTCCTCAAACTCCATAGTGATGACACGGCCCTCATGGTCATGCTCCTCAATACCAATACCATAGGTTACATCTACAGGCTCCACCCTTGTGAAAATAGCAGTGCCGGAATATCCCTTCTTTTCCGCGCTGTTCCAGAACTGCTTGTAACCTGGCAAATCAAGGATAGCCTGTCCCTCCTGCATCTTGGTTTCCTGAAGGCAGAAAACATCCGCATCCATATCCCTGAAGGATTCCATGAATCCCTTTGTCAGACAGGCCCGAAGGCCATTAACATTCCATGATACAAAACGCATATTCTATCCCCCTATTATCCCTGAGTTGGGTCACCAACCATCAGGAGATACGCAATTACAATAATGCCCAGAACTATACGGTAGTAGCCAAATGGCTTGAAATCATTATTTTTAATATATCTGAGCAGGAACTTAATGGAAATAACAGATACAACGAAGGCAGTAGCCATACCGATCACCAGAATAAGCATTTCCGCACCAGAGAAATGTATACCAAACTTAACGATTTTCAAAAGGCTGGCACCAAACATAACCGGTATTGCCAAAAAGAAGGTAAACTCAGCTGCCACATAGCGGGAAGCACCGAAAAGGATACCGCCCAAAATCGTAGAGCCGGAACGGGAGGTGCCCGGAACCAAAGAAAGTACCTGGAAAAGGCCGATGATAAAAGCTGTCTTATAGCTCAGCTTGTTCAAATCAGTAACTGCCGGAGTGCGGTTCTTGTTATAATTCTCCACCACAATAAACATAATACCGTAGAAAATCAGGGTAAAGGCCACCACTGGAGCCGTCATGAAGTGCTCCTCCATGTACTTGTTGAACATAAGGCCAATAATCGCCGCCGGGAGGCAGGCAAATATTACCTTGTACCACAGCTGATAGGTTTCCTTCTTTTCAATGCTGGATTTGTGACTGGAAAATGGGTTCAGCCTATCAAAATTCAACACCACAACTGCCAGAATAGCTCCCAGCTGAATAACTACGAGGAACATATCCATAAATGATTTGGAAACATCCAGCTTGATAAACTCGTCCACCAAAATCATGTGGCCGGTGCTGCTGATAGGAAGCCACTCCGTAAGGCCCTCCACTATACCTAATATGACAGTCTTAACAAGTTCCATAAAGCTTAAATCCATATTTTATCTCTCTCCTAATCAAATTCAATCTAACTGCCATATTATACCCCTAATTATTATTTTTTTCCACAAGAAAAATATACAAAAAAACAAGCGGGACACGAGGCCGCATCCCGCAAAATTTGTTATTTATCTCTATAGCAGACTATACTAATAGCTGCCACTGCCACCGCCATTGCTGCTACTGCTTCCTCCGGAGCTGGAGCTGCTGTCATCACTCTTGGACCGTTTGGTTACAGTTCTGGTGGTATGCAGGAATGTATCAGACTGCTCAGTTATGTTGACTGAATTTCTGTCCAGATATTCATCCGCTTCACCAACAAAGCTAACGTTACTCATTTTACCACGCAAATATTCTTCAAAGAGATAACCTATCCCCACAGACAGTAACAGGGCTATTACAAATCCCCCTATGCTAAAAGCATTCGCTGGATCCCATGGCTCTCCCTCCTTCTCATAGTAGTTCAACAGCTCATCTACCTTGTCAGCATAATCATTGAAGGCACCTACATAATTATTATCCTTCAGATTATCCATAAAGCTGTCCCGAATTGCCGGATAACCGTTTTCATCAGTAATACGTTGACGCATATTGTTATCCGTGGTAACAGCCCATTTTCTCACGCTTGGACACACCACCATCATAATACAGCCATTATTGTGGGCCTCATCACGATAATACTTGTTCAATGTATCATCGGCAAAGGCCTTGATATCCTTGCCCTTTAAATCTGTCACCGTCATTACCACAACACGAACATTGTGCTTCTGTTCAATGCGGTTTAGCTTATCCAGCAACTTATCAGCTTCCTGATCGCTAATTATAAGATCTGCCATATCATATATGCTGAAGTCTGCAAGATTATTAGGCAAAGTCGCATTACTTTCCGGCTGTTTGGCCGTCTGGGTTACAGTATTTGTTACTTTTTTTACTTTAGTAGTCTCTGCCATAACTGGCATGGTAAAAGCCAACAGAAGCAACAGGGACATAAAAACTGTAAATATCCGTTTCATTTTTCTGCCCCCTGTCTCAATCTTCCATTATAAGCAGCCATAGCCACTTACAAATAAAATACATAATTGGCAGAACTATTACAGTGGCAGCAGCCCAATACATTTTGGCTTTGGTCTCATCCACCGGAAGCTCACCCACAAATTTTCCCGTCTGACCATTCATAATGAAGGTATATGGTTTGTCCTGATATTTAGTTGTCAAAATCCATACCGGAGCCATGGCATATTGCTGCTTCCCTGCAGTCTGCACCACATTCAGAGAATCCCTGCTGCAGGAATCATATCCTTCCACTGTACTCTGAAGTACCCCATCAGCTGACTGATATACCCGTTCCTCTGCATCAGGATAGGCCTTTTCAGCATCCACATCATATTTATCCGCCAAGAAGCCAGCCATATAGGTGGTGTTAAATGGTACCATCTGGGTATAATCAAATGGCTCTATACTTTCCATCCAGGCATCGTCCATCTTCTCACTGCCATCCACCGGCACATTGTAAAAGCTCATGGTGCCTGCACGGGTAACCCTGTAATGGTCTGTTTCCGTTACGTCATAATCTCCGTCTGTATAACAACGGGTTTTTGTAGCTGAAAACACTCCATGGGCCTCTATAGTCTCATCAAATAGCCAATAAGGCACATACATGCCCTGAATGGCTTCAATACGGGCGCTGTTGGCAAAATTGCTTGGAAGTAACCACTTTCCTTTATGATATTCTGCAAAAGCCCTTTTGGCATCTTCCTTGTTCTTCTGGAACGGTATCACCATGTCCGGGCGAAGCTGCTTTTCATAACGGCCCGGTACCATGGTAGTATTACCGCAATATACACATTCCGTGGCCATTGTATTGTTATCGCAGACTATTTCCGCCCCACAGGAGGAACAAGTCATAGCCTTTAAAATTGCAATTTCTTCTGCATCCCAGGCGCCACCTGCCGCCTCCATCTCAACCTGTTTTTTCTCTATTTTTTCATCCTTGGCTCTATTGGCCTGGGCAGCAGCAGCTTCCTGCTCTGCGTACAGCTTTTCCAGCTCCTCTACTGTATATTCCGCCTCGCAGTATTCGCATTTTATTTTGCTGCCACTGCCAGGAGTATACGCAAGAGGCGCACTACAGCTGGGACACTTATAGTTTACCGAGGTATCTGCCATATCCATCCCCCTCAATATGTTATTTCAACTAAACTTCATCAGCCATCCTTACTGGATGTCGTTTTCATCAAATGCATCACCACATTCAGGGCAGAATTTAGGTGGATTATGTGGATCCTCTGGCTGCCAGCCGCACTTATCACACTTGTAAAGAGGAGCATCTGCTGGCTTCTTGGCACCACAGTTAGGGCAGAACTTACCCTGATTTACACTGCCACAGCTGCAGGTCCAGCCTTGAGGCTCTGGCTTCTTTGCACCGCACTGAGTACAGAACTTGCCAGTATTTTCATTACCACAAGAGCACTTCCAGCTATTTCCAGCTGGAGCCGCTGCAGCTGGTGGTGGAGTCTGAGGTGGCTGAGGCTGTTGAGCCTGTTGTGCTTGCTGCTGTTGCATTGCTCCCATCTGCATCATCTGGGCAGCATTATTGCCCCCCATATTACCGGCCATACCCATGCCCATGAATGCCCCCATAGCGCCCATACCACCGGACTCGTTGGAGGCTGCCATCTTCATGCTGTCAGCAGTGGCACCAGCCATCTGAAGACCAGCCATGTGTGCATTGCCCATGCTGGCATAACGCTGGAAGTCCTTAATCTTTTCTTCGTCCTCATCACTGGCCTTTACGCTGCTCACACCGAAGGAAACGATTTCAATTCCTCGCAGATCACGCCATTTCTGGCTTAGGAGATCATTAAGAGTATCTGCCAGCTCATCCACATGACCTGGAATACTGGTATATTTAATTTCCTTCTCGGACAGCTTGGACAAAGCCGACTGCAGCTTAGTCATCAACTCAGATTTAAGCTGGCTGTCAATGGATTCTCTGGAATAAGAATCCGTTATATTGCCACTAAGATTAGTGTAAAACAGAACAGGATTGGTTATCCTGTAGCTGTATTCACCGAAGCACCTCAGTGAAACCGTCATACTGAGGCCACTACGAGGATCAAAGGTTTCAAATGGCACGGGGCTTGGAGTACCATATTTGTTGCCGATGATTTCCTTGGTATTAACAAAATATACCCGCTGATCCTTCCCCGGATCTCCGCCAAAGGTAAAGCGCTTGCCTATTTCACCAAAAATTGCCTTTACATTGTCTGCCAAACCGCCAGTAAATACAGATGGCTGGAGGGAAGTGTCATATCTGTACTCACCTGGCTCAGAGCAAATATCTACCACCTTGCCCTGCTCCACGATAATCATACACTGTCCCGTATTAACAGCCACCACAGACCCGTTGGAAATAACGTTATCCTCAGCACTGGTATTGGAGCTGCGTCCTTGACTGCTGGTTCTCTTTTGCCCCTTCACAATAAGCAAATCAGCCGGAATACTGTCACAATAAATAAATTCCTTCCACTGATCCGCCAAAGTACCGCCAACGGCTCCCATAGCTGCTTTAATAAGACCCATAGAATATACCTCCCATACAAAGAATTAAACCCTTAACAATCGTTATTCAAATCAACAATACTACAATTATTTATTCTATATTTATTATAAAAAACCTTTTATTATCCAAATAAATATGACTTTTGCTCCATAAGCGGAAAAAATAAATACTGCTTCTCATATAAAAAGAGACACCTTCCGTGTATTGCCTAAGCAATATCGTGAAAAGTGTCTCATACTTCTTTATACTCTATAAAATTTTATTTAAGCAACTCATCCATGCGGGAAAGTGGCTTGCTGACATCCATGTGTCCCTTCAGTGTCTCCACGTTACGGCCATCAATGGTTATCTGCACCTTCTTAATCTCCGGGAATTCCGTAAGTGTATTAACAACGGAACCTACCAAGAACTCCTCACCAGTAGATCCGCCATTGAAGTGCTTTATAAGCCCCTTGTCAAAATCCACCTTGGCTGTATCGCCGTTGACGGTTACCCCCAACAGCTTGGCCTGCTTTGGTATTACTGTAGTGAGTTTACTGTCGTCAGTGCCTTCCATAAGCGCATCCATAGCAGCCTTATACTTGGTGGTACCAGCAACCTTCACAGTCTTGTCAACAGCCACCAGCTTAGTGGCATCGCTATTTGGGAAGTACACCTTAATCTTGATTTTTTCTTCTGCTGGTTTTTCAGTCTTGTTCTCCACCACAGTATTGGTGCTCTTATTAGACTGCTGGTTATTATCCTTATCGCAGCCAGCCACCACGAGGGTCATAAGTACAAGCATCATTGCTGCAATAATCTTTGTTATTTTCATTATGGATAATCCTCCTTATTTTCCAATATTTTGGAAGTAATTGCTTATACCCTTGCAAATAGCCAAGGCCATGGTATGCTGAACCTCTGCACTGGCCAACATATTTTCCTCATAAGGATTTGATATAAATGCTGTTTCAACCAAGGTTGCCGGAATCCATGAATTTCTCAGCACGTAGAAATTTGCACTGTGAATCCCCCGGTCATGAAGTCCTGTTGCAGCAACCATTTCATCTTGAATGAGCTGAGCCAACAGGGAATCCCTGGAGCTGTGGCCATAATAATATGTGCCGGTACCATGGGCTGATGAATTGGTAAAGGCATTACAGTGAATGCTGACAAATATATCCGCCTCAGGATGACGACGACTCACGTTGACACGGGCCTGCAGCTCCTGTTTATCAGTAGCATCAGGTCCATATACATCCACATCGGTGGTACGGGTCATTACCACGTTGACACCATTGCTTTCCAGAATACGTGCCACATCCAAGGAAATATTAAGGGTTACATTTTTTTCTTTAACATAGCTTGGACCAATAGCACCCGAGTCACTACCGCCATGACCAGGGTCAATAACCACTGTACGTCCCTCTACACCATACAGCTTTTCATCGCCTATGGCCTTATTAGAGGACCCCTTATCTGCTGCAATCTCGACTACAAGGCGATAAGGCTTTTTGGCCTTTTTATCAGCTTCGGCGGTATAAACCTTGTATTCATGGTCCTCCAAAGAATCTGTCACCGCAATTGTGGCCACCATATCCCTATTTTCATTTTTCAAGGTCATATATCTGGCAATTTTGCGGTCAAGACCAATATTTTTCTTTACATCTCCCCGATTGGTGTTATTCATCTTTATAATCAGCTGAAATGGCTTATCGGGGTTCTGGCTAACCTCGTATTCAAGGTCACCCTTGTTCATGCCCATTTCGATGCGGACCCAGCTTCTTCCGTCATCGTCTTTAAAGTTATTGTATCGGAAATAATTTAATGTGTGATTTACAGCCGCCTGAGCTGTTAAACTGCCTGTCCCCATTATTCCCAGAACACAGCAAATCACAATGAGCAACCTACACCATATTTTCTTCAATGACATTCGCTCCTTATTAGTCTTCCATAAGCTCCATGGCTTCTTTCAAAGCCGCCTGGGTTGATTTTTTATCTTTTTTAATATCCAGCTTTATGTAATTACCTTCATTGATATCATCTGGTAACAGCTTACAGGGAATCTCAATCTGATACTCCTCATCCCCCAGCAGTATAATAGCCAAACCTTCTTCAATTCTGTCAACATATCCTGAAATCATTTTACCGCTCTCCTTTTACAGAATAGGTATTACCATCAGTTGTAACAGTTACTGTACCGTCCTTGTCAGTTTCCAAGACATTAATATTCAGCTTTTTAAAGGTCTGCATGGTTTCCTTGTGAGGATGCCCATATTTGTTATTAGAGCCACAGGAAATAATGGCGTATTCCGGCTGTACAGCCTTCACGTAATTAAAAGAGGAAGAAGTGTGGCTGCCATGATGCGGTGCCTTATACACCTTACACTTTAGGCTATTGCCATAAGCTGCCAGCAAATCCTTCTCCACTTCCTTTTCGGCATCACCGGTAAGAAGCATGGAAAAATCTCCTAAGGACAATATCCCCACTATAGATTCATTGTTAACATTGACCTTCTTGTCTGCCTGTAAATCCCGCGTATCATTTTCAATTATCTGAGATGTTGGATTTAACACCTTGAAGGAAACACCATTTCCAAAATCCAGTACATCCCCAGCCTTGACCTTTATCTGCTTTGTGCCCTGGGCCTTTGCCGCTTTTAAGGCATTGCGAAAAGCTCCGCTGGCAGACGGGATTCCATTATGAATTAATTCCGTAACCCCATACTGCTTTATTACCTTGGCCGCTTTACCAATGTGATCCGCATGGGCATGGGTCATAATCAGCTTGTCAATATGGGTAATGCCCTCCTTGTCCAGAGCTGCAAAAAGCTGATTGTTATCCTCATTCTTGCGATTATCCTCCCGATATTTGTCATCACCGGTATCTATGAGAATAACCTGTTCTCCGGTATTAATGAGAATTGCATCTCCCTGCCCCACATCAAGCACCTTTACTGTAAGCTGCCCCTTGGACTGTGTTTCCGCAGCAGCTGTAGTGCCAGTATTATCCGTAGCTCCATTATCAGAAACAGCCCCCTGTCCACAGCCTGATACCAGCATAGCCAAGGTAAAAACCATAACCACAAGATATCTATACATATTCTTTGTCATTTTAGCACCAACCTTATCGTTTATTGCGCACATTGACTACATAAAGTCTGATACCCAACATAATAAGCCATGCAACAACACTGACTATAAGCACATAATCAATGGTCTGCAGGTCATTAAAGTTGGTCAGAAACAGGACTACTACAATAAGCACCAGCATAAGCCAGTCAGACTTATTCATTCCTTCTATCTTCATGAGAACCTCCTCATTTTAAACGCTAATCCGGTACGAACTTACATACTGCTTTATTATACATCAGTTGTTCTTTTTTTCCATCGACAATAGATGAATTTCAGTAACTCCATAGCTACAGGCATACGCCACTAACAACTAAAAACGCCCCCACCTATGGCAGGAGCGTTCTTGCTATTAATTTGATTATGGTTTCACAGTAACCTGTTTATTTGTCTTGTCATCTACAACTGCGCTCTCCAAATCCATAATTCCATGAGCCTGCTGCAGCTGCATTTCCACCTGGCTATAGGAGGTTCCACCGTAGGAGTTACGATTCTTCACGCAGGTCTCCGGACTGATGGCATCGTAAATGTCTTCATCAAAGAGATCGGACAGGTCCTTAAACTCCGTCATGGACATATCGGCCAGCCACTTGTTTTCCTCAATGCAGTGATGAACTGCCTTTCCGGATACGGCATGGGCCTGTCTGAACGGCATGCCCTTCTTTACCAGATAATCCGCCAAATCCGTAGCATTGGAGAAATCCTCTGCCACAGCCCTGCGCATAACCTCTGGGCGAACCTTCATACCCCGCAAAATTCTGGCATACACTGCCAGACTGAATTTAATGGTATCAATGGTATCGAAGATACCCTCCTTATCCTCCTGAAGGTCCTTATTATATGCCAAAGGCAGCCCCTTTACAGTGCTGAGCATAGCCATAAGATGACCAACCACACGGCCAGTCTTACCGCGTACCAGCTCAGATACATCAGGATTCTTTTTCTGTGGCATCATGGATGAACCAGTACAATGGGCGTCATCCAGTTCTATAAAGAAGAACTCTCTGGAACACCAAAGGATCGTTTCCTCGCTGAGTCTTGACAGATGAACCATCAAAATTGAAGCAGCTGATAAAAATTCCATAATATAGTCTCGGTCAGAAACCGCATCCAGGCTATTGGAATAGATATTCTCAAAATTTAACTGTTCTGCTACATATTTCCTGTCAATAGGGAAGGTAGTACCAGCCAAAGCTCCGGCGCCCAGTGGCATAATATCACAGCGCTCATATACTCCTACAAAGCGATCAAAATCCCTTTTCAGCATGGAGAAATAAGCCATCATATGATGTGAGAACAGAACTGGCTGAGCCCGCTGGAGATGAGTATAACCCGGCATAATAACATCACTGTATTTTTCTGCCGTCTCCACCAGAGCCTTCTGCATATCCAAAAGCAGCTTCTGTACCTCCACCACCTGGCGACGAATGAACATGTGGGTATCCAAAGCCACCTGATCGTTGCGGCTGCGGGCGGTATGAAGTCTGCCACCAGCATCACCAATGGCATCAGTAAGGCGCTTTTCAATATTCATATGAATATCTTCCAAAGCCACCTCAAAGGAGAAGGTGCCTTCCTCTATTTTCTTATATATGTCCTTCAACCCAGCGATAATGGCATCCCGATCCGCCTCGGAAATAATACCAACCTTGGCCAGCATGGTGGCATGGGCAATAGAGCCAGCAATATCCTCGGCATACATCCGCTTATCAAAATCAATTGAAGCCTGAAAATCATTTATCATCTCGTCAGTGGACTTGGAAAAACGTCCGCCCCAGAGCTGTTCAGCCATATTATTTACCTGCCTTTTCCTGCATAAGTGCACGAACCTTTAATGGAAGACCGAAGAGGTTGATGAAGCCCTCAGCATCTGCCTGATTATATACATGATCCTCCTCGAAGGTTACGAATTCCTGATTATAGAGAGAATATGGAGACTTGGCGCCAGCACTCATAATATTACCCTTATAGAGCTTGAGCTTAACGGTACCAGTAACACTCTCCTGAGTGCTGTCTACGAATGCAGACAGTGCCTCACGAAGCTGACAGAACCACATACCATCATATACCAGCTCACCAAAGCGAATAGCCACGCCCTCCTTGAAGTGATAGGTCGCGCGATCAAGGCACAAATACTCCAGTTCACGATGGGCATAGTAGAGAATTGCTCCGCCTGGGTTCTCATAAACGCCACGGGACTTCATGCCAACGAGACGATTCTCACAAATATCCACGATACCTACGCCGTTGCGGGCACCGATTTCATTGAGCTTATTTAAGAGCTCCACAGCTCCCATGCGCTCACCATTTACAGCTACCGGAACACCCTTTTCGAAGCAAACAGTAAGCTCCTCCGGCTTATCCGGAGCATCCTCCGGTGCCTTGGAAACCAGGAACATCTCATTATTTGGAGCATTCCAAGGATCCTCCAAATCAGAGCCCTCATGGGAAAGATGCCAAATATTCTTATCCATGGAATACTTCTTGTTATCAGTTGGGATATCAATATTATGAGCCTTGGCATACTCAATCTCCTGGGTACGGGAAAGAAGCTCCCACTCACGCCATGGAGCAATAATAGCCATATTAGGAGCCAATGCCTTTACAGTCAGCTCAAAACGAACCTGGTCATTACCCTTACCAGTAGCACCGTGTGCAATGGCGTCAGCACCTTCCTGCTTGGCAATCTCCACCAGCTTCTTGGCAATCAAAGGACGGGCAAAGGAGGTACCAAGGAGATATTTTCCCTCATATACGGCACCAGCCTTAAGGGTAGGCCATACATAATCAGTAAGGAATTCCTCAGTGAGATCAGCGATGTAGCACTTGGAAGCACCAGAACGCAGTGCCTTGTCGTGAATAGCCTGCATATCGTCCCCCTGTCCGATATCAGCGCAGCATGCGATAACCTCGCAACCGCCATAGTTTTCCTTCAACCAAGGAATAATTACTGAGGTGTCCAAGCCACCGGAATATGCCAATACAACCTTCTTAAACTCTGCCATAATCATTATCTCCTTTATATATGTTCTTCATTCGACAGAAAATGTTTCCTGTCTAAAATTACAATAATACAATACTTAATCAGTCACCCATAAGAAGTGCCATAATAGCCTTCTGGGTGTGAAGTCTGTTTTCTGCCTCATCAAATATTACGTCGGCATAGGCCTCCATAATTTCATCGGTGATTTCCTCTCCCCGATACGCTGGTAAGCAATGCATTACGATAACACGCTTGTCTGCTTCCTTAAGGAGCTCGGCATTGACCTGATAATCCTT
The DNA here is from genome assembly GCF_900141865.1 of Anaerovibrio lipolyticus DSM 3074. Taxonomy (GTDB): domain Bacteria; phylum Bacillota; class Negativicutes; order Selenomonadales; family Selenomonadaceae; genus Anaerovibrio; species Anaerovibrio lipolyticus. The sequence goes on from NZ_FQYW01000005.1 coordinate 132,821, forward strand.
GAAGATTTTCTTGCGCTCATCGTGCTCTGCCTCTTGGCCCATGCTGGCCCAGGTGTCGGTAACCACAATGTCTGCCCCCTTGGCAGCCTCAAATGGATCTGTTACCAGTTTAATGGATGCGCCAGTTTCCTTGGCATCCTCAATGGCGTTTTTCATCACCTGCTCATCTGGCTCGAAGCCCTTTGGGGTAGCCGCCACGAATTCCATTCCCGCCTTGGCACAACCGTACATATATGAATTGGTCATGTTATTGCCATCACCAACATATGCCATTTTCAGCCCCTTAAGGTTTTTGCCCTTGTGCTCCTGAATGGTGAGAAGGTCAGTAAGAACCTGACATGGATGTAATAGATCAGTCAAGGCGTTAATAACCGGTACATCAGACCATTGAGCGAATTCCTCTACCCTGTCATGGCCGTAGGTACGAATCATAATGCCGTCCAGATAACGGGACATAACCCTTGCGGTATCCTTAATAGGCTCTCCCCGCCCAAGCTGCAAATCACGGTTAGACAGGAACAGGGCCTGACCGCCCAGCTGATATATACCAGTCTCAAAGGACAAACGGGTACGGGTCGAAGACTTCTCAAAAATCATACCCAAGGTCTTGCCTTTCAACAGGTGGTGTTCAATACCCGCCTTCTGTTTGGCCTTCAGCTCATGGCCCAAAGCCAATATTTCATTTACCTCATCCACGGACAAATCATGGATTGAGAGTAAATCCTTGCCTTTTAACATCTATCTAACCTCCCAACCGTTGAAATACTTTTGTACGCCAACGGTATATATTATACTACAGTTTTCGGATATTTTCATCTGATTATGTGGAATAGGACGGCGAATGATTACCTTGAAGTCGTCGTATTCTACTTCTATTAGCAGCATTTTGTATATTTGCATACTCTTAAGCTGGGAATGTTACCTTTCACGACGACTTCGTCGCTAAAACCATTTTTTTCGTTATTGGAATAGCAGGAAAAATCATAACTCGCTTCGCTCAAACAAATGATTTTTTCAGCTAATGCAGGTGTGAAAAAAATAGTTTCCTAACGCTCCTCAGTCTAAGTGTTCAAGGTAATCATTCCCAGCCTTTATCTATTCATTTAAAATCAGGCAAAACAGACTCTAATATATCGCATACCTCATCAATGTGTTCCTTGGTAACAATCAAAGGTGGCACAAATCTCAACACATTACCAGCGGTACAGTTAATGATAGCACCCTTTTCCAGACAGGAGTTTACAATATCCCTTCCTGGCTTGGTAAGCTCCATACCCAAAATAAGCCCCATGCCCCGCACCTCTTTTACAAGGTCTGGGAATTTGTTCTGGATTTTCTCCAGACGGGATTTCATATAATCACCCATAGCCTCTACGTTATCGAGGAACTTATCATCCCCTACCAAATCAAGCACCACATTGGCTGCAGCACAAGCTAGAGGATTGCCACCGAAGGTGGAACCGTGATCTCCTGCATGGAATACGGCTGCCACCTTATCAGAGGCAATAAAGGCACCAATTGGTACCCCGCCGGCCAATCCCTTGGCCAAGGTTACAATATCCGGCTTAACGCCAAATTTATCATAAGTGAAGAATTTACCGCTGCGACCGATACCTGTCTGGATTTCATCAAATATCAGCAGGGCGTTGTGCTTATTGCAAAGCTCACGGACCTTGGTTAAATAAGCACCATCTGGAACATGCACGCCGCCTTCGCCTTGAATAGGCTCCAGCATAACTGCTGCGGTTTTATCACTCATTATCTTTTCCAGGGCTTCTATATCATTATATGGAACATAATCAAAGCCCTCAGGAAGTGGGCCGAAGCCCTCCTGATACTTTGGCTGACCAGTTGCCGTCAAAGTGGCAATGGTGCGGCCATGGAAGCTGTGAACAGCTGTGATAATCTGGGATTTATCTGCATCAATGCTATGGGCATACTTACGGGCCAATTTAATGGCTCCCTCATTGGCCTCCGCTCCGGAATTTCCAAAGAACACCTTATTAAGTCCGCTTAATTTGGTGAGCTTTTCCGCCGCATCAGCCTGTACTTGTGTGTAATAGAGATTGGAACAGTGAATCATTTTCCCCGCCTGTTCGGCCACTGCCTTTACCAGCTGAGGATGATTGTGCCCCAAGACATTTACAGCAATGCCTCCCAGAAAATCGATGTATTTCTTCCCATGGGTGTCATAAACATAGACCCCGTCGCCATGGTCCAATACGATTTTGTATCGGGCAAAGACCGGAAGATAGTCTCTGGCGTCCTTTTCATAAATCTGTTCATCAGTCATATATGTACACCCTTTCATTATCAATCATTTAATAACCTGAGTACCAATACCACTGGAGGTCAGCAACTCCAATATTATGGAATGGGGCTGGCGACCATCTATAATGTGAACCTTGTTGGTACCACTTTCAATGGATTTAAGACAGGCTTCGATTTTTGGAATCATGCCTCCGTAAATTATTCCAGTTTTAATATAGTCCTTGGCCTCCGCCACTGTAAGAGTAGAGATAAAGGTATCCTTGTCCTCAAAATCCTTATAAACTCCTTCAGTATCTGTAAGCAACAGCAGTTTTTCTGCCTTTAGGGCGCCAGCTATTTCCGCTGCCACATAATCAGCATTGATATTGTAGCTTTCGCCGTCATCGCCTACACCGATGGGGGCGATAACTGGAATATAGCCGTTATCCAACAGAGTATCCAAAATGGACGTGTCAATGGCGGCCACCTGGCCTACATAGCCGATATCCACATTGGCCTGCTTTCCTGCTTCATCATATACAGTAGCCAGCTTCTTGGAGGCTCTAATAAGTCCCGCATCCTTGCCGCTAAGGCCCACTGCCTTTACACCGCGGCAATTAAGCATATTTACAATATCGGAGTTTACCTTGCCGTCAAGGACCATCTCCGCTATTTCCACTGTTTCCTCATCGGTTACCCTAAGACCACTGACAAAGGCAGACTGTTTACCCACCTTCTTTAAAAATTGGGTGATGTCCGGGCCACCGCCATGTACGATTACCGGCCGCATCCCCACATATTTCAGCAGGCTCACATCCTCCATAACCTTCTGCTTTAGTTCTTCGTTTATCATAGCATTGCCACCGTATTTTATAACGATGGTTTTGCCGTAAAATTCTTGAATGTATGGCAAGGCCTCAATAAGGGTGCCTGCCTTTTTTTCTGCATGCTCCATTATAGCCATGTAAATCACCTCATCAGGTGTGATACTCACCGTTAATCTTTACATACTCATAGGAGAAATCACAGCTCCACACTGTGGCAGTGGCATCTCCCATGCCCATTTCCACATTGATTTCAATATCATGCTCTGCCATTACCTTGGAAAGCTCATCCATATCAAATTCTGCTCCTAAGCCATTGGCATAAACAGTAATATCACCAAATTTAATTACAGTCTTTTCAGGCATCATTGGAACCCCGGCATAGCCCACAGCACAGATTACCCGGCCCCAGTTAGGGTCTTCACCGAAGAAAGCGGTTTTAACCAATGGAGACTTGGCAATGCTCATGGCCACAGTCTTGGCATCCTCAAAGGTCTTTGTACCATGTACGTTAATGGTAAGGAACTTGGTAGCCCCTTCCCCATCTGCAGCAATACGCTTGGACAGCTCCTGACAGATAGTTTTTAGGGAATCATAGAACACCTTATAGTCCTCAGTCCCCTCCTTGATTTCCGCATTGCCGGCCTCACCATTGGCCAAAACCAGTACGGTGTCATTGGTACTCATATCACCATCCACGGAAATCATATTGAAGGAAACCTCCACGATGTCAGACAAGGTCTTTTGCAGGAGAGGTGCAGCTATGTTGGCATCCGTGGAAATATAGCAAAGCATGGTAGCCATATTTGGCTGAATCATGCCAGAGCCCTTGGCAATAGCACCAAAGCGAACCTCCTTGCCTCCGATCTGTACGGAGAAGGAGCATGCCTTGGAATAAGTATCTGTAGTAATAATGGCGTTTCCGGCATTCACACTGCCATCCTCAGAAAGTTCAGCTGCAGCCGCCTTAATACCAGCTGCCATCTTATCCATAGGCAGATTAACACCAATAATGCCAGTGGAACCAACAAATACATCATAAGGATCACATCCCAGCTCAGCAGCTGCCAGCTTGGCCATTTCATGGGCATTCTTCAGCCCCACTTCGCCGGTGCAGGCATTGGCACAGCCGGCATTTGCCACAATAGCATGAGCCTTGCCGTTCTTAAGATGTTCCTTATCCACAATAACCGGAGCCGCAGCCACGGCATTCTTGGTAAATACCCCAGCAACAGCTGCTTCCTTTTCAGTATATATCAATGCTAAATCCAGATTGCCGCTCTTTTTTATACCAGCCTTGACACCAGCAGCCTTAAATCCCTTAGGGAAGGTTACGCCGGCCTTTGCATTTTTCTCAGAAAACATTTTTTATTCCTCCTATATAACTGTAACGCCTTCACCAAGATGGGGAAGGTAATAATTTCTATATTAATTAAGGGTACATTGGCACAACATCCAGCCCCAGCTTTTCGTCAAAGCCACAGGCAATGTTGAAATTTTGAACGGCCTGGCCAGCCGCCCCCTTCACCAAATTATCAATGGCAGAAAGGACAATTACCCTGTTGGTTCTTGGATCAATGTGCCAACCCAGTTCACAATAATTGGAGCCCCGTACATTCTTGGTGGCTGGATAACCATTTCTACCGAGAAGTCTAATAAAGAACTCCTTGCCATACATTTCCTCATAGGCTTTGTCAACCTGCTCCGGCTTCACTCCGTCCATGAGCTTTGCATAGCATGTGCTCAAAATTCCTCTGGACATTGGTACCAGATGAGGTGTGAAATTAAGCACTGTTTTTTCCCCGGACAGCTCTGTCAACGCCTGTTCAATTTCCGGTGTATGACGATGGTTAGCTACGCCATAGGCTTTGAAGCTATCATATAGCTCCGGAAAATGATTTGGCAGCTTTGCTCCCCTGCCTGCTCCGGAAACTCCTGACTTGGCATCAATTACAATAGTATCCATATCGATAAGCTTTCCCTTAGCCAATGGTGCCAGAGCCAAAATGCTGGCAGTGGTATAACAGCCTGCATTGCCGATTATCTTGGCATCCTTTATCTGAGCTCTGTAAAGCTCTGCCAGTCCATACACTCTAGGGGCATCCTTGTGGATATGCTCCACCTTGTACCAGGCCTCGTACACCTCAGTATCATCAAAGCGGTAATCCGCACCCAAGTCAATAATACGGGTTGGCTTATCCTCCAACGCCTTCCCCACCTTCATGGCATGGCCATGAGGCAAGCCTATGAAAACAAAATCACTGTCATTACCTATTTGTTCCATCTCACTCATACTGATGAGCTGTTTATCGTAAATTCCTCGCAAATGAGGGTATATATCAGAAATATTCTCACCTGCATGGCTTTCAGAGGTAATATGCACCACCTGAGCCTCAGGATGATTATGTAATATTCTCAACAATTCGGCACCGGCATAGCCAGTTGCACCAATAACGCTTACCTTCTTCATGGTCGATTCCTCCTTGTCAATGAGTAGAGTATACACCTTTTATTCATAAAATGCAAGATTTTAGTAATAATTATGCACTGTTATACATAATATTTATTACTTTTTAGCTTGGAAATGGAAAATTACGAACAACTGTGTTAAAATTAATTGCGTTACCAATTATGATTCATTAAAGAAGGAAAATATATAGCATGATGTTCTTAATTAGATTACTTAAACGGCTTATAATACTGGCCATTCTGTTTGCTGTTATGTTCTGTGGGGCCTATTATTTTTCTGGTGGCACCATTTTCTTTGAACCGGCCACTGCCCTGCGAATTAATCGTATTATTTTTCTTGAGCGGGAAGTTAACAACTCCTTGGACCGTGACAATTACGTTTCCATTGATGAAATGCCGGAATCCCTGACCCAGGCAGTGGTGGCCGTGGAGGATAACCGTTTCTACACACATCATGGCTTTGACCCGGAGGGAATTGGCAGAGCTGCCTTGGTAAATCTCCAATATGGCGAAGTAAAGGAGGGAGCCAGCACCATCACCCAGCAGCTGGTAAAAAATATGTTTCTGTCCCAGGACCAGACCTACGGCCGAAAGGCGGAGGAATTACTGCTGGCCCTTGATATGGAGCTACACTACTCCAAGGAACAGATTCTGGAAATGTATCTGAATACCATTTACTTTGGCTCCGGCTTTTACGGACTAAAGGATGCCTGCAAGGGCTATTTTGACAAAACTCCTGACCAGCTTGCGTTGCCTGAGGCCGCCATGCTGGCTGGTATTCCCAACGCTCCTTCTGTTTATTCCCCTTATGAAAACTTTAAGCTGGCCAAGCAACGCCAGTTTATTGTTCTCGATGCCATGGTACGGGCAGGCTACCTTAGAGAAAACATTGCCGAGGATGCCAAAATAAAACCGTTGTATCTTGCCCATCAATAATCTATCCAGATGATAAATACCAACCCAAGGAAAAGTTCATAGGCACAGCAATACTTTTCTGCAAAATTGAACAATTAATAATCTGCATATAAAAAAGAAGCCTTTACGAAATGAAAACATTTCATAAAAGCTTCTTTTAATTTTAAATATTATTCTTTGCCCCAGCCACGACCTACTCTGTGGTCAGGTCTCAGATATCTGTCCAAATCATTTTCAACGATTTCCTGAGCCTTCTGCTTAGCCAGCTTTTCCTTCTTGTACTTCTCGTAGTTTTCCTTACCCATCTTCAGGATAAGCTCATCCTCTTCCTTCTTCTCCCTTGCTACAACCTTGATTCTATTGCTGTAGGCATTGAAGAAATCACGGCAAATTTCTTCATAGAGCTTTGTGTCACGAGGGGTACCCTTTGGAGCGAGCTTTCTGTAGGAATACAGTACCTCATGGGACTTGGAATCCACAACATCAAAGAATACATTAAGACGGGTATCATTGGATACAGTGCAAACGATATACGCATCACCATAATCCTTAACTCTTTCCTTAAAGAGCTCCAGTGCCTTATGACGACCCAGACGATAGATATCGATATGTTCCTTATTGTTTACGGTTCTACAAAAATCCTGATAGGACATATAAGAGAACTGATTCTTCTTGTTGTTCTTTACAGCCTGATCGTAAATCATCTTGGTAAGCTCTTCAACAGTTGGCTCCTCATCCTGTGGAGAGAACTGCGGATTACCAATTACGAAGGACTTTGCATCCAGCATACCATAGCTGTATACGGTTTCCTTTGAAGTACCCACTTCCCAGGCAAATGCAAACTGGGTGCCAAAAACCATAATGCACATCACAGTCAGCAGCTGTATAATCTTCTTCATTAAAATTACCTCCATAAAAGTCTAGTTTTAATCCCTAGTAAAGTTTAATATAAACAGTCATATTTGTCCATTAAAACATGATTAAACTATCTATGATAAAATTCAAAGGATTAACCTTAGCCAAAGACTCGCTTGGAGATTTCTTTACCCGTCTTGGTAAGCGCCAATCCTCCCTCAGCAGTTTCCTTAACGGTACGAGGCAGGCTCCGTCCAATACGGTCCATAGCATCAATTACCTCATCCACTGGAATAACGGATTCCACTCCAGCCAAAGCCATATCCGCTGCCACCATGGAATGGACAGCCACAAAGCCATTTCTTTTGACACAAGGCACCTCCACCAGTCCTGCTACCGGATCACAGGCAAGGCCCAAAAGATTTTTTATAGCCAAAGCTACAGCATGTCCCACCTGGTCAGGAGTACCTCCCGCAAGCTGTACCATAGCACCGGCAGCCATACCAGCTGCCGTGCCGCACTCCGCCTGGCAGCCACCATAAGCACCTGCAATGGAGGCATTGGCCTCTATTACCAAGCCGATACCAGCTGCAGTAAACAATGCATCCACTATTTCTTCTTCCGTATTATTATTCTTTTCCGCTGCTGTTTTAATTGCCGCTGGAACAATACCACAGGACCCTGCTGTTGGGCATGCTACAATACGGCCCATTACCGCATTAACCTCACTGACGCCCACAGCACTGGCCGCAGCTGTCATAACCGTTTTCCCTGTATAGCTATTATCCCTATGGGCATAAATTTTTATGGCATCTCCCCCTGTGAGACCACTAAGGGACTTATCCTTGTTTGATACTCCACGCTCAATGGATTCCTGCATTACCCGCCAGTTATCCTCCATGGATTTCAGCATATGCTCCTCACTGTCAAAGGAATGCTCCTGTTCATATTCCATGGTGATTTTACCAATGGAAGTGTTTCTCTCTTTTGCCAGCTCAATGAGCTCTTTTATGGAATTAAAATTTACCATGGTACCCTCTCCTATATAGCTGGTACTGCAAAGGCATTTTCGATAACGCCGGTGCTGCGGCAATCCTGAATAATATCCTCTGTCAGTTCCTCATCTGTCTCAATTATCATCATAGCCTGCTGACCCCGGTTACGCCGGAACACCCGCATAAAAGCAATATTTACACGATGCTTTGCCAGTACATCGGAAATATCCCGAATAACCCCTGGCTTGTCCGTATGAATGATAATCAAGGATGGATATTGACCAGTGAGAGCTATCTGGAAGCTATCAATGTTCCTCACCTCAATATTGCCACCGCCTACAGAGGCACCGCCAACAGTAATTTTGCGTCCATTAATGCCGGTAAGGATAAACACCGCCGTATTAGGATGAGCATCCCCTAAATCCACTGGTGCAAATGAATAATCCAGTCCGCGTTCCTTGGCAATATCCAAGGCATCGCGAATTCGTTCATCCTCAGGGGAAAAGCCCAACAAGCCACCTATTAAGGCCTTGTCGGTACCATGTCCCCGATAGGTTCTGGCAAAGGAACCATGCAATAAAATCTCCGCTTTTGCCACCGGTTCCCCTAAAATTTTCCCTGCCATAAGCCCTAATCTGGCCGCACCAGCCGTATGGGAGCTGGATGGTCCAATCATAATGGGCCCAACAATGTCGAAAACTCCTCTCATAATAACCTCCTAAATATCCCCTGGCATAGCCTTCCCCTCAAAAGCTATCCCCATAAAAAAGAGCTGCAACCTATGCAGTTGCAGCCCTCGACATCAATCCTTCGACAATCCTACAACCGTTTTAGGATTGTATATTAAGAAGTATTACAGGAGCTTGTGTGCTTCCAAACACTTCTTCAGTAACGCCTCATGCTCTGGCTCCATCTCCGTTAATGGCAAGCGCAATGGACCAGCATTATATCCCTTCATACGCATAGCAACCTTAACAGGAATAGGATTTACCTCACAGAAAAGAGCACCAATCAAATCGATGAAATCAATCTGCAGCTGGGCAGCCTCCTTCACCTTGCCGTCAAAGAACAGCTGGCAAATGTCATGGGTCTCCTTTGGGGCCACATTGGACAATACGGAAATAACCCCCTGTCCCCCCAAAGAAAGAATAGGAACGATCTGATCATCATTGCCGGAATAAACTGCCAGATCATCACCACACTCATGGCGGATCTTGGCTATCTGGGACAGATCTCCGCTGGCTTCCTTAACAGCCACGATTCGTGGGTGCTTGGAAAGCTCCTTATAAGTGGAGAGCTGAATATTCACACCGGTGCGTGAAGGCACATTGTACATGATTATTGGAATATTAACAGAATCTGCAATAGCAGTATAATGCTTAACCAAGCCCTTCTGGGTACATTTATTATAGTATGGAGTAACCACCAGCAGTGCATCTGCCCCCACCTTCTCAGCATACTGGGAAAGCTGAATGGCATAGGCTGTCTCGTTGGAGCCGGTACCTGCAACCACAGGAATACGGCCAGCAACCTTCTCCACTGCATATTTAATAGCGGCTTTATGTTCTTCATCAGACATTGTAGCGGACTCGCCCGTAGTACCAGTAATTACAATGGCATCTGTGCCACCAGCAATCTGATCCTCAATAATACGGCCCAGCTCCTCGAAATTGATTCCATCTTCGGTAAATGGTGTAATAATGGCTACGCCAGCACCTCTAAAAACAACATCCTTCACAAAAAAACCTCCAAACATTGTCATGTTACATAACCAAGTTAATTTGCATAACCAACATAATTATTGCATGGTGACCAAACAAAGTCAATGAAAGTCCTTATTAAACATAACATATCTTAGTCCATTACCCGTGTCATTATGTCAAATACAGCCTTATTTTCTTCCAAAACAGTTTCGTTGCCAAAAATACATATATTATCAGCCTTCATGGCAGCCTCAATTGCCGGAGCAAGCTTTCTTATATCCTCTGGAGTGGTGGAAAGAATCTCATCCCTTACCTTTTGGCGCTGCTCCTGGCTGTATTTTCTGAAATACAGGCTCTGGGCAAAGCTACCCATCATTTTTGGAGTCAATGGCATATCAGCATTGCTGATGGTACCAATAATATACTTGGTCATTTCCCGTTCATCCGCATCAAAATTCTTCAGGAAATCAGCGGTTTCATCAAAGACCTGCAGTGTTTCCTTCAGCTTTGGATCTCTGTAGGACAGGAACATCACATTACCATTGCTGTTAATGCTGGTCATGGCACCATAGGCACCGCCCTGAACCCTTATTTTTATCCAGAAGTATTCGTATTTTAACATTACCTCCATTACACGGAGATACCCCGGCACATCATAACCCAGCTTAATAAGGTTGGCACCCTTGCCCACATACTGCACCTGACTGGATGATAAGAGAGCCTCCTGATGGTTCTCTACCGGTAAATCATAAGAACAGCTAGCAGCACGGTCAGCCTCCTTGTTTGCCTTCAAGGCCTCAATAAGCACCTTGATTTCCTTTTCGAACATACCATAATCAGCCTTAGGCATAGTAACGCCAATGGTAAGTCGCTTGGAGCTAAACAGCAATTTCTTTATCTGCTGGAGCTTGGACTTAAAATCCTCGAAACGCTCATCAAAATTATCTGCCAAATCCTTCAATATCGGATAAAGTGACAGCTCACCCATTTCCTCAAATACACCATCCTTGGAGATAAAGGATGCCAGACGGCTACGGGCGACAGATACGGAAGAATTCAGCATCTCCATTTCCATGCCCACCTTGGATTGGACAATCAGCTCCTTGAGGCGTGTATCATTCTCAAAGATGGTTTCATTAATGACCTCATTCATCAGTTCCACTGCAATAGGCAAATTGCGATAGAACACCTTGGAGGTAAGTCTGAACATAGGACGGAACTCATCAGGCTTGCCAGAAATAGGGAATACATCAATATCTCCCCCCATACCTCCAGTGTAGAAGGTCATCTTCTTGCTGAGCTCCACATAGTCATTGGATTTGGTATCCACCCGTCCCATAAGGTCATTAAACAGGAAGGCATAAGGCACCAGCTCCTGTGGAATAACATCCATATCGAAATATACGGAATAATATACAATTCCCTTGGTGTCCACATCGGAGAAAAGCACCTTAACGCCGTCAATTTCCTTCTCCTCCAGCGGGAACACCCTGGCCTTAGGATTAATATCAGAAATTTTAAGCAATGGGATAGTTGCCAGTGCCTCTGGGCTGTCAGGAGTCTGCTGACGTTTTTTCAGCTTTGCAGCAGCATCTATAAGGCCCTGAATTTCCTCTGGGGTCATGCCTGACTTCACCTTGGCCAGCTGCTCCTCCATCTTTTTTGTATTTTCAGCCGCCATAGTAACACTTGGCTTTAATACCACCAATGCACCAAATTTATTGTCCAGCAGCTTAGTCTGAATAAGGTCCTCATAATATCTGGTGGACAGCTTCTCGCGAAGGGACACCAATAAATCCTCATAGCGCAGCATGATAAGTGGATCCCTATCATAAAGCCAGCTGTTCATAAGGGTCAAATTGTAGATAAGTCCCTTTGGGGCAGTACCAAAATCAGATTCACGAAGACGAAACTCCATACGGTTCAAAGTACCCTCCAAAAGATTGCGGTCAATGCCCTCTTTAACAAGCTTAGCCAGGGTAGTACGGATTATATCCACAAACTTGTCCGCATGCTGTGGCTCAGAACCGTTCATCTCAATACTAAAGAATGGCTGGAGCATTGCACCTTCAAAGCTGGAGGACACATCCTGACCAATACCAGATTCAATAAGGGCCATTCGCAAAGGTGAAGCGTGATTCTTTAAAAGAGCCTCCTCTAAAAGGGACATAGCCAGCAGATCTTCCACCTCATCAGTATCTCCTGCAACTACGGAATAGGACAGGAAAGTCTTGGCCTCGGTGGTTTCCGCCTCACCAATTGGATAATCAGCCACCACTCGCTTAATTTCGTTGAAAGCCTTCTGCTCCTCAATGGTGGAATCCACATCCACAATGTCAAAGTTGCTAAGGTATTCCTCATCAATAAACTTCAGCTGCTCCTCAATATCCATATCGCCATAGAGATATATGTAGCTGTTGGCTGGGGAATAATACTTTCTATGGAACTCCTTAAACTGCTCATAGGTGAGGCTCGGAATGGCCGCCGGATTACCACCGGACTCTTTGGAATAGGTAGTATCAGGGTAAAGGGCACGCATTATTTCATTTGCAAGCAAATCCTCAGGAGAGGACAGGGCCCCCTTCATTTCGTTATAAACCACACCACTGTACTTTAATGGCTCATCCTGCTTTTCGATTTCATAATGCCAGCCCTCCTGCATAAGGATTTCAGGATTTTCCAGCATTACAGGATAAAATACCGCATCGAGGTAAACATCCATAAGATTGTGGAAATCCTTGTCGTTGCAGCTGGCCACAGGATATATGGTCTTGTCCGGATATGTCATGGCATTGAGGAAGGTGTTAAGGGACCCCTTCACCAGTTCTACAAATGGCTCCTTTAATGGAAATTTTCGTGAACCGCAGAGAGTAGAATGCTCAATAATATGGGGTACACCAGTATCATCCGTTGGAGGGGTGCGAAAGGCAATGGAAAATACCTTATTATCATCCTTATTCTTTAAATATAAAAGACGGGCACCGCTCTTAACATGTCTAAATTCAAATGTGTCAGAAGCCACCTCTGGCACATGGTCGGTTTTTATCAGCTTAAAGCCATGAATAATGTCATTTACTTTCATAAAAAATGACCTCCTTAAGTACTCACTAATGTAATAAGTATAGCATAAAATACCCTGTATATAAAAACGGACACAATAAAACTGCCCCATGAAAAACACAGGGCAGTCTAAAATACAACTATCAGTTTGCGTCCTTGGAAATGGTCTGCTCGCTCTTTCCCAGCACCCATCCCAAAACCTTAAGTTCTGCGTATACCATAACCTTCTGCTCACGAAACTCAGCCTTGGCAGCCTTAAGCTCCTTATACTTCTTGCAGGAAAGATTATATCTGGCAGTAATTTCTGCTGAGCTTCTCATTTTTTCAGGCCTATTGACAGCATGGTCCTTCACCAATTTATTAACATTCGCATTAACATTTTCATTAACGACCATTGAGCTCACTCCGTTCATTAGATTATGCTTCAAGTATACAGCAGTTTTATCACTTCTTCAAGCGTTCCAAAGCCCAATGGGCAATATCATGGCGGAAGTGGGCAGCCTTGAAGTGAATCTTGTCCACAGAGGCGTAGGCAGAATCCACTGCTTCCTTGATACCATCAGCCTTGGCAACCACACCAAGTACACGTCCGCCATTGGTGTAGATATGGCCGTCCTTTTCGGAGGTACCGGCATGGAACACAATGTTGCCACCAGCCTCAGCCTCCTTAAGACCAGTTATCTCATCACCCTTATTGTAGCTCTTAGGATAGCCACCGGCAGCCATAACAACACATACAGCCGCCCCCTTGCTCCACTTCACCTCAGTTTCAGCAAGAGTGCCATCAATGCAGGAGAGCATAACATCCACCAAATCACTTTCCAGAAGTGGCAGAACCACCTGGGTTTCAGGGTCACCAAAGCGGGCATTAAATTCCACAACTCTTGGTTTTCCGTCAGTCACCATAAGACCTGCATAAAGGCAACCCTTATAAAGACGACCTTCCTTTTCCATAGCCTTAATGGTTGGTTCGAGAATCAGCTTCTGGGTTTCAGCCAACAGCTCAGGAGTACCTACTGGAGCAGGGGCATAGGCACCCATACCACCAGTATTTGGTCCCTGGTCATTATCGTTTACACGCTTATGATCCTGGGAAGGAACCATTGGAATAATGGTCTTACCGTCGGTGAAGCAAAGTACAGAAACCTCCTCACCATCCATAAATTCTTCAACCACCACACGACTCCCAGCATTGCCGAAGGCACCGTCACCCATGATTTCATCAATGGCCCCCAGTGCTTCATCCAGAGTCATAGCCACAATTACACCCTTGCCTGCAGCAAGTCCGTCGGCCTTAATAACAATAGGAGCGCCCTCAGCTTTAATATATTCCTTGGCTGCTGCCGCATCAGTAAAAACCTCGTATTTGGCAGTAGGGATATTGTATTTCTTCATAAGGCCCTTGGAAAAGGCCTTGGAGCCTTCGATTTCAGCCGCAGCCTGTACTGGTCCAAAGGCCTTGATACCAGCAGCATTAAAGGCATCTACCGCACCATTGGTAAGGGGTACCTCCGGACCAACTACTGCCAGCTCCACATTATTTTCCTTGGCAAATTTCACCATGGAATCGTTATCGGTAATGGAAATCTCAGGAACGCACTCTGCCAAAGAGGCCATACCAGGATTGCCAGGTATCGCGTAGATTTTGTCAGCCTTGGCACTCTGGCTCAGCTTCCATACCAAAGTGTGCTCCCTTGCGCCACTGCCGATTACTAAAATATTCATTACTTGTTCACCTGCTCCATAAGATAATTCTGAATGCAATCATCATACTCAGAAGTATGCTTGAAGGCCTCCTGAGCCAGCTCCATACGAAGCATACCGCTTACGCAGCCGTTCTTGGCAATCTCATCAGCCACCTGGTCATAACGGCTTGGATTAGTGATAACGGTAACGTACTTAAAGTTCTTGGCGGCTGCACGAATCATGGCAGGGCCACCAATATCAATATTCTCAATAGCCTCAGCCAAAGCAACCTCCGGCTTGGAAATGGTTTCCTTGAACGGATAGAGATTTACTACGACCATGTCAATAGCGGTAATCTTGTGCTCCTTCATGGCCTGAACGTGATTTGGATTGTCACGGACAGCCAGGATACCACCATGAATCATAGGATTCAGTGTCTTTACACGGCCATCCATAATCTCCGGAAAACCGGTAACATCACTAACATAGATTACCGGAATACCAGCATCCTTAATAGCCTTCATAGTGCCACCGGTGGATACGATTTCCACTCCTGCAGCGTGAAGCTTCTTTGCCAGCTCAACCACACCAGTTTTGTCAGATACACTGATTAATGCGCGTTTGATTTTCATAGTAAAGTCTCCTTTATTATTAAAAATTAATTTTTTATCCGAACATGACGTTCGCCCACGAGCTCCAGCTTTCCGTCAACATAAAGCTCAATGGCCCTTGGATAAAGGATATGCTCCTTTTCCAGCACTCTGGCTGCCAGAGTCTCCTCTGTATCATTCTCCAAAACAGGCACAGTATCCTGCAAAATAATTGGACCATGATCCATACCCTCATCCACGAAATGAATAGTGCAGCCCGATACCTTGGTACCGTACGCCAGCACATCCCGGTGGGCGTGGGCACCTCCAAAGGATGGCAACAGAGACGGATGAATATTTAAAATCTGATGTCTGTATTCCCCTACAAAATACGGACTCAAAATCCGCATAAACCCGGCCAATACCACAAGAGTAACACCAGCATTTCTAAGCTCAGCCACCAGCTGCTCCTCAAAATCCTGCTGATCCTTGCATTCCTTGCGGTTAATGCAAATACTCTTGATGCCATTTTCTCTGGCCACGGCGAGGGCCCTGGCTTCAGGCTTATCAGTAAGCACTATTCCTACCTCAGCCTTAATCTGGCCGGATTTAATAGCAGCCAAAATAGACTGCATATTGGATCCCCGACCAGAGCATAGAATACCTAATATATGCTTACTCATTGAACACGCCGCCTTTGGTAATAACCTCGTGATTGCCAGTAGTTACATGGCCAATCTCATATACAGGCTCATTCTTTGCCTTAAGATCGGCCTTGATAGCCTCAGCATCCTCACGGGAAACGATAAGGACCATACCAATACCCATATTAAAGGTACGATACATTTCCTTCCAATCCACATTACCCCACTTTTGCAGGAGCTTGAAGATGGCAGGAACCTCCCAGGCAGTAGTATCCACTACACAGCCCATATTATCAGGAAGGGCACGAGGAATATTCTCGTAGAAGCCGCCACCAGTAATATGAACCATGCCGTGAATATCGTATTTCTCTATGAGTGGTAAACAGGTCTTAGGGTAAAGTCTGGTAGGAGTAAGAAGCTCCTCACCAATGGTCTTCCCAAGCTCATCAATGAACTCATTTCCCTTGTAGCCCATCTTTTCAAAAACTATCTTACGAACCAAGGAATATCCATTGGAATGAACACCGGAGGATGGCAAAGCCAGCAGCACATCATCCCCCTTTACCTTTTCAGAGGTAATAATCCTTGACTTATCCACCACGCCAACTGCAAAGCCAGCAATATCGTATTCACCCACAGGATAAAAGCCGCTCATTTCAGCGGTCTCACCACCAACGAGGGCACATCCGGATTCTTTGCAGGCGTTGGCAACGCCCTTTACCACAGCAGCCACCTGCTCAGGGTCCAGCTTACCAACTGCCAGATAATCCAAGAAGTAAAGTGGCTCAGCCCCCTGTACCAGAATATCATTAACGCACATGGCCACAGCATCCTGTCCAATGGTATCGTGCTTGTCCAGCATAAATGCCAAACGCAGCTTGGTACCAACACCATCAGTACCAGAAACCAATACTGGCTCCTTATACTTGCCGGTATTTAGGGCAAAGAGACCGCCAAAGCCTCCCAAATCCCCCAAAACCTCAGGGCGATAGGTGGCCTTAACACTATCCTTGATAAGCTTTACAGAGTAATTACCAGCATCAATATCAACACCGGCGTCACGGTAAGTCAGCTTTTCTTCCATTTATATCCCCCATTAACAATTTGTCTTTTTCTTTCTAGTCTCAAAAATATACTTATCTGCCTCAGCCGGAGACTGGGTCTTCTGCTGAATAGGATAACCTCCATTAAAGCAGGCAAAACACATATTTTTAGGATTAAGCTCCGGCACGCAGCTCTTCAGCCCATCCAATGAAAGGAAGTGCAGGGAGTCAGCTCCTATGTATTCCCTGATTTCCTCCACGGTCTTGGTAGCTGCAATGAGCTCCTTACGAGCCGAAGTATCAATACCATAAAAGCATGGGAATCCGATAGGCGGCGAGCTGATAACCATGTGAACCTCTTTAGCTCCCGCATCCCGTAGCATTTTCACTATTTTGCCGGAAGTGGTACCACGAACAATGGAATCATCAATTACGATGACAGATTTGCCCTTTACCACAGACTTCACAGGATTCAGCTTCAGCTTAACGGCAGTATCTCTCTGCTTCTGACTAGGCTGGATGAAGGTTCTGCCAATGTAACGGTTCTTAATAAGACCACTGACATAAGGAAGTCCAGCCTCGTAGGCATAGCCGGAGGCCGCCACATTACCTGAATCCGGAACGGAAATCACAATATCGCCCTTGCATTTTGCCTCTTTTGCCAGTATACGTCCCATTTCAAAACGGGACTCATGGACACTCTGACCATCAATAATAGAGTCAGGACGGGCAAAATAAATAAACTCAAAAATGCACATGGATGGCTTTGCCTTGGCAAATCGATGGGATTCCAGACCATTTTCGTCAATAACCACCATTTCACCTGGCTCCACATCACGGACAAATTCTGCTCCCACCACATCAAGGCCGCAGCTTTCAGAGCTAAGAACATAGCCCCCATCCTCCAATCTGCCAATGCAAAGAGGTCGGAAGCCCTGAGGGTCCCTGGCTCCAATCAGCTTATCCTCAGTCATAATTGTGAGACAGTAAGCACCCTTGATTTTCTTTAGGCTATCGATGATTTTTTCTTCAACAGTAACCTTCCGGGAACGGGCAATAAGATTTACGAAAACCTCTGAATCAATGGTAGTCTGAAAGATAGTACCACTTTCCTCCAGCTTGCGGCGAATCTCACCGGCATTGGTCAGATTACCATTATGAGCCAGAGCGATCTTGCCACCGGAATAGGACACCATCAAGGGCTGGGTATTTGCCAACAGGCTGGAACCTGTAGTGGAGTACCGCACATGGCCAATGGCAATGTACTGATTTTCCATCTGAGGAATCTGATGGCGGAACACCTCCCGCACAAGGCCCATTCCCCGGCTCACATCCATCCAGGCACCGTCAGTTACGGCGATGCCTGTGCTCTCCTGGCCCCGGTGCTGCAAAGCAATAAGACCATAATAAGTCAATTCGGAGACATTGAATTCCCGGGAGTAGACGCCAAAGACGCCGCACTCCTCCTTCATCTTGTCTTCTTCTAAATCAATCACTTTAAACCTTCCAATCTAAATCAATATGCAATTTTTATCTATTAGCGAACTTCACCGGTGAGACGCTTCAGAATCTCCTTGTATGCATCCTCAACATTACCAAGGTCACGACGGAAGCGGTCCTTGTCCAGCTTCTCCTTGGTTACGGAATCCCAGAAGCGGCAATTATCAGGAGAAATCTCATCAGCCAGGATAATCTTACCATCCTTATCACGGCCAAATTCCAGCTTAAAGTCAATGAGGTCAATGTTCTTGGTCTTAAGGTAATCAACCATAATCTTGTTAATCTTCAATGCCTGGGCCTCAATCTCGTCCAGCTCCTCTGCAGAAGCCAGCTTGCAGGCCAGTACATGATAACGATTAACCATTGGGTCACCTAAATCATCATTCTTATAGCAAAGCTCAATAACAGGCATGGACATAGGAGTACCCTCCTCCAGGCCAAGACGCTTAGCCAGGCTGCCAGCAGCCACATTACGGATAATAACCTCCAGTGGAACGATATCCAGCTTCTTAATCAATACGTTACGGTCATCCATAACCTCAATAACGTGATTGCTGATACCCTCTTTTGCTAACAAATCAAAGAAGAACATGGTAATCTTGTTGTTCATGATACCCTTATCCACAATTGTACCCTTCTTTGCACCATTACCGGCTGTAGCATCATCCTTGTAGTAGCAAATCAGCTGGTCTGGATTCTCAGTTGCGTACAAAATCTTTGCTTTGCCTTCGTAGATTGCGTTCTTCTTTTCCATTGTTTAAATAACCTCCAATTAAATAAACCTAAAAAATAATTCTATATGTAAAGTAAAGGATTAGTCCTTGTTAAGCTGCTGCTCAACACGCTTTGCCTTTGCTTCAACATCGGAAACCATTTTTTCCCTGTACTTTATCAGCTTTTCCTTAATGTCCTTATCGGAGAGAGCGAAAATTTCTGCAATAAAAATGGCGGCGTTCTTTGCTCCGTTAATTGACATAGTAGCTACAGGTATGCCAGAAGGCATCTGAACTGTACTAAGCAATGCATCCATGCCGTTTAATGAAGTAGCATTTATAGGTACTCCAATAACTGGCAGGGTGGTATAACTCGCAATAACGCCACCTAAATGGGCTGCAGCACCAGCTGCTGATATGAATGCTCCTACACCTCGCTCAGGTGCAGTAGTCACTATTTCTTTAACCTTTGCCGGGGTACGGTGGGCTGACGCCACGACAACCTCTGCCTCAATGCCAAACTGCTTCAAAAGGTCATATCCCGGCTTTAAAACTGGCCAATCTGAATCGCTCCCCATAATAATGGATGCTTTCATTTAGTTCTCAACTCCTCTGTTAAAATAAATATGACAGACGATAACTTACTCATACAATATATCATCAAAAATAAAACACTGTCAACGAAAAGGGAGCCTTTATCCCCCCTGTTAACAGTGTTTGAATTAATTCAAATTGATTGGTATTAACAAGCCGCTTTTATAAGTGTCTTTTCGGACACAATTGTGCTTAAATAATAATCGGTTACATGATATTCACGTTCATGACTACCAGCAGAAATAGTTCTTGCTGCCTTAAAATCGTTCAGGTCAGGAACTACGTTATGACCCTCGGCATTATAGATGGCAATAACGGTATCATGAACCATATCCATGAATACGACCCTGTCTGCTCCCAGGCCGCTACGAAAAGCTGCCAGCTTACAAACAGTATCACCGTTCATCAGGGATTCATTGTAGTCCAGTACCAAGTATTTCAGGTTATTTATATCTAAGCCATATACAATCTGCATGGTCATTACCTCCTTACCTTTGATGGTTTTATTATAACAGGCACATTTTACATAAAATATGAAATTATTGCTATTTATATTGCAAAAAGTGCTATAATATAATAAAGCAATACTATCAAACTATGAGGTACTATTATGAATACTTATAAAAAAAAGGGCTTCTTGCACCAGCATTTTCGTATCTTTCACCTAAAAGATACCGCCATGAAGGAGATCCCCTTTCATTATCACGATTTTCATAAAATCATCATTTTTATAGACGGCGAAGGCCAATATATAATCGAGGGGAAAAACTATCCCTTGGAGCCCAGGGACATACTCTTTGTCAGTGCCGGCGAAATCCACCGCCCCGTTACCTATCCCGGCAAGCTATATGAACGTATTGTTATCTACGTTTCCCAGGACTTTCTCACCCACTGGCAAAATGAGCAATGGAATGAGGGAGAAGTTGATCTTTCCAGCTGCTTTCTGCGAGCCAAGGAAAGCTCCAGTGTAATGCACATGCCAAAGGGCACCGAGCATGATTTGCTTTTTCACATGAAAAAAATTGAAAAGGTGGACAAGGGACAGGGCTTTGCCAATGAGCTGTACACAGAAATTCTTTTTATTGAATTTATGATATTGCTGAACCGTGCCCTTATGACAAATCAACTGGAAAAGCTCCATGAGGCCACCTACGACCCCAAGGTCCAGCTGGTGCTGGAATACATCAATTCCCATCTGGAGGAGGACCTTACTGTAGACTTACTTTCTGATACTGTCTTTGTCAGTAAGTATCATCTGATGCGAAAATTCAAGGCCGAAACTGGCTACAGCGTCCACCAGTATATCTCCAGCAAGCGGCTTCTTTTAGCCAAGGAGCTTCTAAGCACCACCTCCGCCCCCATTACTGATATATGTTTTCAATGCGGATTCAAGGACTATTCCACCTTCTCACGGGAATTCAAAAAGCAATTCAAGGTATCCGCCAGAGAATACCGAAAGAACTAAAATAAGTATCATAAAAAAGTCCTATGACTCATGCAGCTGCTCCTGCATTTATCATAGGACTTTTTTGATTAAAATGGATAATTATTTATTCAATCTGAAATTGCTGACTGCCTCCCGCAGGCTCTCGGCAATAGTCGACTGCTGCTGACTTATACCACTTACATCTCTTACAGAATCGGATACTTCATCCACCGCATCGGTAATCTGTACGGTAAGAGCGGCTGTTGACTGGGCCGAATTAGCAATCTGGGCTATAGCCTTATTGACCTGCTCCATGGTATCATTGACATTTCCACTGGTTTCAGCAATCTTTTGGGAAACGGCACGGAAGGTTTCCGCATCAGTTCCATATTGCTTAGCCACCTTGGTAAACTCAATATATTGAGGTGCTACAGTTTCGTTAAGGAAGGTCAAAATATCTCCGGCATCACTGGAAAGGGTTGCAACGGCACTCTGAACTGCACTTATATTCTGCTGAATCTCCTCTACAGTATCAGCCGTCTCCTTGGCCAGCTTACCAATTTCCATCGCAACTACCGTAAATCCACGTCCGGACTCGCCTGCACTGGCTGCCTCAATAGATGCATTCAAAGAAAGAAGATTTATCTGCTTTGCTATACCGGAAATAGTAGCCGCCATTGATCCGACCTGCTCCACAGTTCTTGACTGCTCGATTGATTCTGCCAGCTTGGTGCTAAATTCCTTGGCCAGCTTTTCAGCTGACAGACTGGCCTCTGTTGAGTTTTTCTCCACTTCCTTTGCTCTGGTACGAATTTCCTCAGCCTGTTTCAGGCTATTGGTTGCCTCACCAAGCAATACATGAGCCGCCTGACTTACGCTGTCTACCGAAGCATTGACCTCCTCTGTTGCCGAGCTGGCACTCATCATGGCCTCATTTATGGATGTCATTTTATTCTGAATTGTATCCATACGCTCTGTCAGCATTTCAGCGGATGCTCCCAGCGTGCGGCTGGACTCATTCATACTGCCGGAATGCTCAGAAATGGTATTAATGACCTTCTTGGTCTGACGGTACATTCGATTGATGGCATTTCCCAAATGCCCAATTTCATCATTAGCTTTTGCGATAACCTCAGGGCGAGCATAATCTCCATCGGCCAAATCCTCAGCAAATTTCTTGTCTACACCAATTCTCGTCGCATAACCAGAAACAGTACGATAGGCCGCAAGCATAAGCAATACCAGCACTACTACTGCAATCCCTGCCAAAGTAAATAACAGTTTATATGCTTCGGAATACAAATCACTCTTGGAAATAACCACACCAAGATGCCAGTTAATATCTGGTATAGTCTGATAATAAACGATCATGGTATCACCATTTTCGTTTTCAAACTGGGTATTGCCATCCTGCGTTGCAGAAACCATCTGCTTCATGGCGGCAGCCATGGAAGCATTTGACTCCTCGGTAGCTTTTGTCTCCCCGTTCAGCTTTGCTTCATCAACACCGGCAATATAAGTACCATCATCCGAGGTCAGTATCGCATATCCCTTGCCGTTAATATGTATTCCCTTAACCATCTCAGAAATGGAGGCCAGAGAAATATCAAGAGTTACGTTACCAACATATTTACCTGCATCTCCCTCGGAATACATAGGTGAGGAGTAAGTCACCATCATAATTTTGGCCGCTGAATCATAATACGGCTCAGTAAGGGCCGCATCACCATGCTTGGCAGCCTTGCCCAGCTTATACCAATCCGTTGGAATGTAGTCTCCACTTTCCTTGACATAATCATAGGAAACCTTTAAATTGCCATTCTCCCGGAAAACAAACGGACATACATACATATCCGATGGGCGATAAGCAAATGGTTCAAACCATACACCGCCACCATTGGCCAGTTCCTCATCCTTCAGAGTATTTACCAAATCATTGGCCATTTCCTCCTGGGATTCCTTTAAATAATCGAATTCCATGGAAGCAGCCATATTCTCACTAATAAGCTTCATGCGACTGAGCCTTGACTGAATATCAATGGCATTGGCCTTAATAGTCTGGTGCGTACTTTGTTCTGTCAATTCAGAAATATTGCCATAGGAATTATATCCCGCCAAGGCTGTAATGATGATAAGTCCTATTACAATAGGCGGAAGCAATGAAAGGCACATTTTCAACTTAACACTACGGTATTTACCGGAATATTCATCTTGCATAATACCACCCCTTTTTATATAGTTCTAAATTATCTATTCGACAATAATTACTTTTTTCCTACCCTATCGCTAAGTTTTTTTATTTTAGTTTTCTTTCCCAGCCTAAAAGATAAATGGGCGAACTAAAACCTCATCACACTAAAAAATCCCATGACCAATAATAATTTTATGGTCACGGGATTTTCACCTGAACTAAATTATTGAATTATACACGAGGTTGATGACATACTAATCATCATTATTTTGCCATCAATTCAGCAATCTTATTGGCAAAGTCCACTGGGTTCTCTGGCATTATGCCCTCAATGATAAGGGCCTGAGTGTACAGCAGATCACAGTAATCCTTGAAGTCCTGACTATCCTTGCCGGCAGAGTGCAGCCCCTGCAGACGGGTAAACAGAGCATGATGCGGATTAATCTCCAAAATACGCTTAGCCTTGAACATATGGTTATCCATAGCCGCAAAGGTATGCTCCATGGACAGGGATGGTCCCTGGGCATCTGCCACAAGACATACGGCACTGGATTTCAGACGGGCAGAGATTTTAACCTCAGCCACCTTGTCAGCCAGAGCCTCCTTGATATCCTTAATAAGGTCATCATTGGTCTTGGCCAGCTCCTCAGTTTCCTTCTTAACCTCCTGGGACTCAGCATCATCCAAATCCAAGTCACCACGGCTGATGGACTGGAATTCCTTATCAGCATAGGTACGAATAGCCTCAATAGCGAATTCATCCACTGGATCAAGGAGATAGAGAACCTCAAGTCCCTTTTCCTTCAAAAGCTCCATCTGAGGCAGCTTTTCAATGGTTGCCTGATCGGTACCAGTAGCATAATAAATCTTCTTCTGGCTTTCTGGCATACGCTCAACATATTCCTTCAGGGAAACATTCTTGCCATCCTTTGAGGATACAAAGAGCAGCAGCTCCTTCAGCTTATTGATTATATCATTGCCGGTAAACATGCTGTTATAGATACCAATCTTTAAGGACTTGCCAAACTCAGCCCAGAACTTCTCGTAGCCCTCACGGTCCTTGCTGAGCTTTCTTTCCAGCGACTTCAAAATAGTCTTTTCCATGTTCTTGCCGATGGTCTTAAGCTCACGGCTCTGCTGCAAAAGCTCACGGGAAATATTCAAAGATAAATCAGGAGAATCCACCAAGCCCTTTACAAAGCCAAGATAATCCGGCAATAAGTCCTTGCATTTATCCATGATGAATACGTGACGGGAATAAAGCTGAATGCCTGGCTCATAGTCAGTGTGATACAGGTTAAATGGTGCCTTGGCTGGAATATACAGGAGAGAAGTATACTCAACAGTTCCCTCGGCCTTATTATGGAATACCTCCATTGGCTCCTCCCACTCATGGAATTGGGTCTTCAGGAACTTGCTGTATTCTTCCTTGGAGATATCAGACTTGTTCTTGGTCCACAGTGGCTGCATGGAATTAAGAGTACGAACCTCGGTCTTCTTAATCTTCTCAGCACCTTCAATTTCCTTGCCCTCTTCATCACGAGGAGTTTCCTCTGTTTCAAAGTTCATCTTGATAGGATAACGGACATAATCGGAATACTTCTTTACCAAATTCTGAATATTCCAGTTGTCAGTGAAGTTTTCCTCAGCACTATCGCCATAGAAATCCTTGCCCAAGGTAATTGTAATGGTGGTACCGCGGGTTTCCTTTTCGCATTCCTCCATGGTGTAAGAACCATCACCTGTGGATTCCCAACGAACAGCCTCCTTCTCCCCGGCCTTGCGGGTCACTACAGTAACCTTCTCTGCCACCATAAATGCGGAATAGAAGCCAACACCAAACTGGCCAATGAGATTATCACTGATATCAGCATTGCCGGCATTTTCCTTTTCCTTCTTAAGCTGCTCCAAAAAGGCCTTGGTGCCGGATTTTGCAATAGTACCAAGGTTCTCCACAATTTCTTCCTTGTTCATGCCAATACCATTATCAGAGATGGTAAGAGTATGGCTGTCCTTGTCAGGGATAAGGAAAATCTCATAATCTTCATTGCCCTCAAGAATGCTCTTATCGGTAAGGGAAGCAAAGTGCAGCTTATCGATGGCATCAGAGGCATTGGAAATCAGCTCACGAAGGAATATTTCGTGATTTGTATAGATGCTGTGAATCATCAGATTAAGCAGCTGTTTTGTTTCCGCTTGAAATTCATGGGTTTCTTTTGCCATTATAAAGACTCCTTTATGTAAATATAATAATTGATAATTTTTAGCACTCCCAATGTGTGAGTGCTAACTCACAACTGATATAATACATCAAAAAGTCAATAATGTCAAAAATATACTTCACACATAAAAAAAGAACCTGCACTTCATCAGTACAGGCTCTGTCATTTAGACTAAAATTAGTTTTTCTTTTTCTTTGGCAGCTTGGACAGCTCAAGGAACTGCTGATACTCAGAGGTTGGCCACTGCTTGAAGGTGGTGAGGGCCGCATTGTAGGTTGCCACACCTGGCATGGTAATCTCAGGGTTATCAATCAAAGAAATCATGAAATGACCGCCAAACTCACCAGGCATATAGGTCTTTACCATCTGGCTCTCAGCCTTTATGGTTTCAAGGTTACCGTCGCCCTTGGCATCCACCTTCAGCTCTTTAGGAGTATAACCATAGATACCAAAGGTATTTTCAGCCACCTCTACCACACGGGTATTTACGAGAATGTATTTATCGGAAAATTTATCCAGAATAGCCTTACGCTCTGCATCACTGGCAGTACCGGCATTTGCAGGAATATCAGCGTCCTCGTAGGCATTGATAAGAACTACCCATGCCTTTTTAATATCATTGATGTCACCTTCAAAAATCAGTACATCTCCCTTGGCCTCCTCATCAAAGAAGCTGGCTGGGACCACATTAGGCGTGGTTGGACACATAATAGTGTAACCGAAACGGGTGCTGGTATACTTGTATGGAAGACTTACCTGAACCACGTTGTCACCATTGGCCTCTGTTGCAGCTGTCTGACCTGCCGGTGCAGCAGCATTCTCCGCAGAAACGGAAGACATAGCTGGTACCATGAGGAAGGCACCCATAACAGCAGCCATAAATCCCTTAATTAACGCATTTTTTATTTTCATTATTATTCCCCCACAATTCAATAATATTTGAATTTCACTATGGCTATTCTAATGGACTTTTTTGAAAAAATAGTGAAAACCATATTAAATAACCATTAAAATCATCTAATATATTTTATCAGCATTGTCAAGGCTTTGTCAGTAGTTTGTTTTTTTATCTCGCTGCGACTGCCCTTAAAGAGGTTTTTGGTTACGATTACACCCTTGGGTCCGGCAATGGAAATATACACCAGCCCCACCGGTTTCTCCACGCTGCCTCCACCAGGACCTGCAATTCCGGTAATTCCCACACCGATATCAGCACCGATTCTCCCCCTGACACCACCAGACATTTCTTTGGCTGTCTGCTCACTTACTGCCCCAAACTGTTTCAAGGTTTCTTCCTTCACGCCCAGATGAGACATTTTAACCTCGTTTGTATAGGAAACAATGGAGCCCAAGACATAGGCTGAACTTCCAGCCACGTCTGTCAGGCGACTGGTTAATAATCCACCAGTACATGATTCAGCACAGGCTATAGTCTGACTGGAATCCAGCAACAGCTTGCCCGCTTCCTCTTCCAATAACATGATTATCGCCTCACTCTGCCAGTTCGCCCACCAGATCCTCAGTAAAGCCCTGGAGAATACGAACCTTAACTATGTCCCCCACTTTGCTGGTGGTATCATCTTCAATATACACCAGGTCATCCACATCATCTGCCTGGCGATAGGAACGACCATAGGAGGTACCATCTTCAGTATGACCTTCAACAATTACCTCCAGCACCTGATCCACCAGAGATTCATTTATCTCTTGGGAAATAAGGCTCTGAATGGCCTTTATCTCATGATAACGATCCTGCATAACATCGTCATCCACCTGTCCATCCATATTTGCTGCCGGAGTATCCTCTTCCTTCGAGTAGGTGAAGAAGCCAGCATGATCAAAGCGCTGCTCCTGAATAAAGTCCTTAAGCTCCTGGAACTGCTCCTCAGTTTCCCCAGGAAATCCCACAATAAATGTGGAGCGAATAACTACCCCTGGCACCCTTTCACGAAGCTTTTTCAAGAGAGCTGTAATCTGCTCCTTTGTGTCAGGGCGACGCATTCTTCTAAGCACTTCATTGCTGGCATGCTGCAATGGAATATCCACATATTTTACAATTTTTTCCTCAGTGGCCATGACCTCAATAAGCTCATCATTAAGGAATCGTGGATAATTATAAAGGGTTCTGATCCACTTAATACCTTCTACTTTGCACAATTCCCGCAAAAGCTGTGCCAGGCGTGGCTCACCATAAATATCATGGCCATAATTTGTGGTATCCTGTGCAATAAGAACAATTTCCCGAACGCCCTTATCAACCAAATTCCTTACCTCTGCCACAATATCCTCCAGCTTACGGCTGCGGTATTTGCCACGAATCAGTGGAATGGCACAGAAGGCACAACGATTATTGCAGCCCTCGGCGATTTTGACATAGGCAGTATGCTTTGGTGTGGTTGGAATACGTGGCACCGATGCATCATAGATAGTTTCGTCACCCTTAATCACCAAGCGATTGCCCTTTAATGTCTCATCTATTACCTCAGTAACGCGGCCCCAAGCTTCAGTACCAATAATACCGTCTGCCTCAGGCAGCTCATCCAACAGCTCCTGACCATATCTCTGGCCAAGACAGCCTGCAATAATCAGACTCTTGCAGTGGCCCTTCTCTGGCTGCTTGTATTCTGCCATATTTAAAATTGTATTTATTGATTCCTCTTTTGCTGACTGAATAAAAGCACATGTATTCACAATTAGTATATCAGCATCAGATGGGTCATTTACAAGTTCAATCTCCCGTTCCTTAATGAGTCCCAGCATCACCTCTGTATCTACCAGATTCTTGGAACAGCCAAGACTTACAAATCCTGCTTTCAAGCTTTACCTCCTAAATATTATCTAAGTATCTAAAATTATCTGCCAAATCTTACTTCTTTAAGCCAGCGGTCTAACAGCTGTCGGCGTTCCTTTTCAGGATAATCTGCCAACTGGTCATATAAAACGACATTTTTACCCGCAAATTGCTTGGCTGCCATAAGTGAACCATTGGCCGGCATAAAATAAAAACCATTATTCATCATGGCCAACTGAGGCTCATCCGTCAGCATCCAATTAATGAACTCTTTGGCATTGTCACCATTTGGACAATTTATAAGAAGCCCAATTCCCGTAAGAGTGTAGGCCGTACCCTCATCAGGATAAATAATCTTTAAAGGATATCCATCACCAATATATCGCAGGGCTTCACTTTGAACCACCACGGAAATATCTGCCTCTCCCATACCGGTCATTCGGGCAGGAGTTGATAAATACTTAGCGTATTGCACCACATGGGGATGGAGCTGCTTCATGTAATTAAGAGCACTATCCTCACCATTCTGGGCTACCATAAACATGTAAATGTTTGCTGCATTGTCAGCCGCCATAAAATCCGTTATACCCAGCCGATAATTCTGCAATTGATCTAATTCCTTCCAAGATGCAGGAATATGAGGCAGACGTTGCATATAATCCGTATTTACACAGAAAACCACCGGGTCATACCAAAGACCTGTCCAAAATCCCCTATCATCCTTAAAGCGATCGCTGACCGAGTCACCATACTCAGAAATATAAGGCTGAAGCCAGCCATCGGCAGCATTTCTGCGCAACACACGGCTATCAGTCAGTATAAGATCAGCCTTACCAGTTTCCTTTATTCTGTCTTTAAGGTCACTTTCCGTCATAGGAACAAAGGTAACCCTAATCTTATGGCTTTTTTCATAAGCCTCGGCCACAGGGGCAACGTTCTCCGCCGGCAGGGTAGTATAAACAACAATGTTCCCCCGAAGACGACTGTCATCGTGGCTGCTGCCATTGGTAAAATACAAGGCACAGAATATGGAGGCAACAATCATTAGAAACGAGGTAATCAGCAACATTGAATATCTTTTCATATACTATACACCATCGATTCAGAAACAGAAAAATTAATTTGATTCACTAAGATTTCATAGTAAACTCCGTGCAAAATGATATTTTGCACTACGCCCTTACACGAAATCTAAAGCTCATCTGCATCCTTCGGATTTGATTCACTAAGATTTCATAGTAAAAATCCTGCAAGGAAATGAAACTCCCTGCAGGACTCGCAGTTTGAACTAAATTATTTGTTTGAGCGCATCCATACTGGAATATCAATTCCATTGGCCTTGTAGAAATCCTGCTTTGGAACGCCAATATTAGCTGCATTGGCACCCTGATTGCCAAACACCGGAACTCTCATGCCACTTGGTGGAGTCTGCTGTGGTGCCTGCTGATTTGCATTAGGCATTGTCGTATTCTGACGCCCCTGTTCAGACTCGAAGTCAGTAGCCACGACAGTAACACGAATGGAGTCACCCATGGTATCATCCACAGAAACACCCCAAATAATATTCGCATCTGGATGAGCCTCAGCAGTGATACTCTGGCTGGCCTCGTTAAGCTCCATCATATTGAGGTGAGAAGACTCACCAACAAAGTTGATGATTACACCCCTTGCACCACTTACGGATACCTCCAGGAGTGGGGAATTAACAGCCTCACGAAGAGCGTTCATAGGTGCATTATCACCAGAGGCTTCACCTATACCCATCAGTGCAGGACCAGCATTGCTCATAACAGCCTCAACATCGGCGAAATCCAGATTTACATAACCGGATTCGTTGATAAGATCGGAAATACTCTGTACACCCTGACGAAGGATGTCATCCACTTCTCTAAATGCATCAATAAATGAAGTGTTACGATCAATAATATTCAAAACCTTCTCGTTTGGAATTGTAATGATAGTATCAACACGCTGACGCAAAGCCGCAATACCAGCTTCAGCACGCTTCGTGCGCATACGGCCCTCATAAGAGAATGGACGGGTTACGACACCAACAGTAAGAGCACCAACCTGCTTGGCACACTCTGCCACAACCGGAGCTGCACCAGTACCGGTACCACCGCCCATACCTGCTGCGATAAATACCATATCAGCACCCTGAAGGGCTGCCATAATTTCCTCGCGATTTTCCTCAGCTGCCTTGGCACCAACCTCTGGACGGGCACCAGCACCCAATCCACGGGTTGCCTTACCGCCAATCTGAATACGAGTGGAAGCCAAAGACTGGTCCAATGCCTGAGAATCAGTGTTTACAGCGATAAACTCAACGCCCTTCACGCCGGCATTAACCATACAATTCACCGCGTTGCTGCCGCCACCGCCGACACCAACAACTTTAATCACGGCCTTGTCATCAAAATCTCCATAACTATCAAAATCTATTGGCACTCAAAAAACCCCCACATATATACTTTAATCCGAAAATAATATCAATACACTCATACATCAAATATTATAACATTAATTAATTTCAAAATCTATAGCTAGCGAATCTGAAATTAGTGCTTTTTAAGCAAATGCTGACGAATAAAGCCAAGGTTATTAAAAATTCTTAGGCCGAAGGCTAACAGAGCAACATAATATAAATCTATTCCCAGTCTGTCACCCACATAAACCAAGAAAGCTGCCATCAAAGAATTTGTAAAAAAACCGGAAATAAAAATCTTATCATCAAATGTGCCACTGCAAGCTGCCTTAATACCGCCAAAAACTGAGTCCATACAAGCCATAAGCGCAACTGAAAAGAGACTGGAGTATCCCGCAGGAATTCCAAAAGGTACCAAAAAGCCCAAAGTACCTCCAACGAGGAGACCAACTACTGCATAAATCATTTTGTCTCCTCCTCTTTGCTCGATGTGGTTGCCAGCTTATACTTGGTCGTTGCTTTATAGGCCGGAATCCACACATTATCCAATGGCTGTATGGTCAGATTTATACCCCAAACCTTCAGGGAATCCGCCACACCGCCACGCATATTGATAGAATTTACAAGATTATCCTTGTCTCCTATTGCACGAATCTCAAAGGGAGGAGCGGAACGAACATTGTTTACGGAAATAGTCGGCCCAGCACAGCGTATTTCTGAATTTGCGGTCAAGCGCTGACCGTTGATGGAAAGCGCCTCTGCACCAGCAGCCCTCAGTTCATTTACAACTTTAAGAATATCCTCATCATGCACCAGATAGAGATTTGGATCATTTTCCATTTTGGCCTTTTTGGCACTATCATCAATGGTAATAATGACCCCAGGCCCCTCCAAAGGTGTCATTCCGGAAATCATCATTATATCATCTGTTATTTTTTCCGATTTAGCATCCCCGGACATTCCCCTCAAATCGCGAATTTCAGCTTCCAGCTCCTTATTCTCAGCCTCAGCCTGATGGAGACGGGCAGCCAATTCCTCCACGCGCTGACTTGGCTGGGAAGCACGTATATCCTCTGTACTTTTAAACTGGATAACCAGCATAAAACCTAGAACCATGCAAACGCAGGCAATAGACAATCGCCCTTTTTCTAACTGCATTTTTCTCCTCCTATACCGACTATTCCTTTAGCTTAATGGAATATGAACCATCAAATCTGGCATCAACATAATCTATCGGATGCTTTGCCTGCTTAACCTCACGATTGACACTCTCAGTAATCTCCAGCTTATTCTGAAGACTATCCAAAGCTCCCATCTTAAGCTGAACAGAATGATTCATGTAAACCATTACATTATTAGGGTCCGAAATATTAATTTCGGCAATACTTGTTGCTGTATCCCGATTAAGCTTATCCAGAAAATCAAGTACCTGAGAAAGCTGCTGGTTTTCTGCAGTATCTCCTACAAAAAGATCCGATACCTCCACTCCGCTGACAATGGGCACAGGAATTTGGGACAGATTTCTGTGTGCATCCAATACGATTCCACCACGTCCCACCTCCAAATAACCATAATCACATTTTATGATAGCCAGTGGTATACGCTCCACCACTTGAATATCCAAAGAATTAGGGAAATTTCTCCTTACAATGGCCTGATCAATACGGATGTCCTTACCCATAGCCTGCATAATTTCATCCGTGGCCAGCTGGAAGAGATTCTCTCCCAAATTTACGCCGGAAATACGAATTATTTCCTCATCGGAAAGATAGGTATTGCCATGGACATTAACATGCTTCAGTACAAATACAGGGGAAAGGGCAATGGCAATAAAGGCCATAAAGGCTGCCAGCACCCCCAGGACCCGTAGTATGCCACTACGGGTAATAATCTTACGCTTAGGTTTTTCGTGAGCTGCCCCACTGACGGATTTGCCCACATTTCCCCTAATCACCGTATCATCAATGGATTCAGAGTTAATTGCATCCATAGTCCCCAGTGGCTTATATTCCATTGTGTTATCGATTATTTCCTTATTGTCGATATCTTCACCATTCATCATAATCAGTCCTCAAAACCAGCCATATACAGTATTTTCTGGCAAAGCTCAGGGAATTCAATGCCGGCAGCTCTGCCCGCATCAGGAACCAAAGATGTCTCTGTCATTCCCGGAACAGTATTCACCTCAATGGCATAAGGCTTATTGTCCTCGCTGAGCATGAAATCTACACGGGCTACACCGCAGCAGCCACATACGGCAAATGCGCGCTTAGCGATGTTCTGAATCTCCTTTGTAAGCTCGTCACTGATTGGAGCAGGAATGATATGCTGTGAAGCCCCTACCTTGTATTTGTTTACATAGTCGTACCATCCCTCAGAGGTGGTAATCTCAATAATTGGCAGGACCTCCTGCTTTTCCTCATTGCCATAAACAGCCACAGTCAGTTCACGGCCCTTGATATATTCCTCCACCAGAACTGCATTATCATATTTAAATGCCTCGTTAAGTGCAGCCTTCAAATCCTTAGTGTCCTTAACAATAACCACACCGATACTGGATCCCTGGGCAGCAGCTTTGACTACTACTGGAATTGAAAATTCTTTCTGAATCTCCTCGGCCAGATCACGCTGCTTATGCTCAAAACAAAAATATGTGTGAGACCGCGGGGTAGGTACATCACCAGCCTGAAAAAAACGCTTGGTGGCCACCTTGTCCATAGTAACAGCAGCCGCACAAACCCCGGAGCTGGTATATGGTATACCCAGCATTTCCAAAGTACCCTGAATAATGCCATCCTCACCGAATTTGCCATGAAGAGCATTAAAAACAAAATCCGCCTTCATTTCCCGAATCTCATCCACAAAGGTCTCTGGAACCAATTCCAAACCTACTGCATTATAATTCTTGGATTTTAAGGCATTTAAAATAGCAGTACCACTACGACGGGATACCTCCCCCTCGCTGGATGGTCCACCCATTACTACAACAATTTTTTTACTCATTTTAATTAAAAGCTCCCACTCATTCTATCTTAATATAATTATTTTAAAAGCTCTACCAGCTCTTCGCCGCACTTCACAATATCCCCGGCACCCATGGTCATAATGAGGTCACCCTCCTGGGCAATAGACTTAAGATACGCCGCTATTTCCTTCTTATCCTTGATGTAAACAGTCTTCTGGCCAGTCTGCTCAGCCACTTCCTTTACGAGGAGCTCACCATCAACCCCTGGAATTGGGTCCTCTCCGGCGGAATATACGTCAGTAAGCACCAAGAGATCGGCATCCTTAAAGCAGCTGCCATATTCCTTCTGCAAAAGCTGGGTACGGCTGTAGCGATGTGGCTGAAAAGCACACACCAGGCGCTTAGGCTGGGTCTGGCGGGCAGCCTTCAGTGTAGTTGCAATCTCTGTAGGATGATGGGCATAATCATCAACCACCCATACCCCCTGAGCTTTTCCCTTGGTCTGGAAGCGCCTTTTGGCACCATTAAACATGGTAAGCCCTTCAGCCATTTGGGCCACAGACTGGCCCAGGGTTATACCAGTAACCACACAGGCCATGGCATTAAGTACATTATGACGGCCAGGAACATTCAGCTTAACTGTACCCAAATTTTCTCCCTTATGAATAACGTCAAAGGAAGTTCCGCTGGCATCTGCCTTGATGTTGGCAGCCACATAATCCGCCTCATGGTCAATAGCATAGGATACAATCTTGCGGTTAACATTCTTAATGATATTTCTGATATTTTCATTATCAAAGCACACAACACCCCAGCCATCTTCACGAATCTGATTCAGGAACTGGGTAAAGGCCTTGATAATGTTTTCCATGGTTCCATAATGGTCCATGTGGTCATTTTCCACATTGGTAACAATACCAATATATGGATAATATTTCAGGAAAGTTCCATCACTTTCATCAGCCTCGGATACCAGATAATCACTTTTGCCTAGCTTGGCGTTACTACCAAGGTAATCCACCTCTCCACCGATGATGATGCTTGGAGATACCCCTTCGTAGTCCAATGACACTCCCAGCATGGAGGTGGTAGTGGTCTTGCCATGAGCACCAGCTACAGCAATACCCTTGGAATTATTGATTAAAAATGCATTTACATCTGAACGATGAAGACGCTTTAAACCAAGCCGCTTTGCCTCAACTACCTCAGGATTATTCTCACGGATGGCACTGGAAACAACGACTGCCTCTGTATCCTGAACATTCTCAGCACGCTGACCGATGAATACCTTGGCCCCCAAATCCCGAAGAATACCTGTCATAACAGATTCCTTAACATCGGAGCCAGAAACATTATATCCCTTTTCAACGAGAATCTTGGCCAATGCACTCATTCCAGCACCGCCAATACCTACAAAATGAACCTTTTTAATGCCTGTAAGCACTGTAATACATCCCTTCAAAAATTATTTCTGTTTATTACGGGCTAACTCTATAATCATTTCCGCAATAGTAGCTGCAGCCTCCGGATGACCAATACTATGGCTTCTTTCAGCCATTTCCTGCAAATGACGGTCATCAGCCAGCAGCTCCTCAATGGTGGAAATCAATATTTCTGCACTAATATCCTTATTGAGAATAACCTTCGCTGCACCAGCCTTTTCTATGGCACGGGCATTAAATTCCTGATGGTTTTCCGCAGCATACGGATATGGTATCAGCACTGCTGGAATCCCCTTGGCGGTGAGCTCCGCAAGGCCAGTGGCACCAGCACGGAAAACAGCCAAATCCGCCACAGCCATTGCTTGGGGCATATTATAAAGATATGGATAAACCTTAAGATTGGAGAACTTATCCAGATCTACCCCAGCCTCGGCGATACGCCTTAATATATCCTCATGCTCAGCCTTGCCGGTGGCATGGAGAATCTGAACCCGCTTACTGCCAGCAAAGTGCTTTAACACGCCTACCATGGCGCGGTTTATGCTGCGGGCACCACGGCTTCCCCCGGATACCAGCACAGTTTTCTTGGCTGGATCCAATTCAAAGGCACTGTATCCCGGCTCCCGCTGGGTATTAACCACCTCATCACGAATAGGATTACCAGTAAATATTACCTTATCCTGCGGAAAGTGCTTGTTTGCTTCAATAGCACCAGTAGCAATTCTGGAAACAAAATTGGATAAAATCTTGTTGGTAATACCAGGAACCACATTCTGTTCCTGAATCAGCGTAGGGATTCCCATAAGACTTGCGGCCATCAGCACTGGCCCACAAACATATCCTCCAGTGCCAATAACCACATCTGGTTTAAAATCACGAACAATCCCCGCAGCCTTGATTACACCCTTTATGGCCTTAAATGCCCGAAGGAAATTGGCAGGGCTCAAGCTTCTTTTAAAGCCCTGTAAATCTACTGTTTTAAATGGAAATCCTTCCTTTGGGACAATATCAGCCTCCAGGCCTTTACTGGTTCCCACATAAAGAACCTCCAGAGCATCTACTTTTTTCTGCAATGCCCGTATGATGGTGACGGCGGGATAAATATGACCGCCTGTACCACCGCCTGATACGATTATTTTCATTTAAGTAATTCCTTTACCAAACCCTTGAATACACGACCACGTTCTTCAAATCCAGTGAACATATCAAAGGATGCACAAGCCGGCGAAAGGAGCACCGTCTGAGGAATCCCAGCAATTTTATGGGCGATCTCCACAGCCTTTTCCATAGAATACCCTGCCTCATGGATATGCTCAGGACTATAGCCAGCTGCAATAGCACATTCCTTGAAACGGGCAGCTGCATCCCCCACAAGGATTAATTCATCTACACGTTCCTTCACCAGCTCCATAAACTCACTTAAATCCGTGTGCTTATCATCACCACCGGCAATGAGAATAAGATGCCCATCAAAGCTCTGCAATGCCTTTATGGCAGAATCAGTGTTTGTAGCTTTGGAATCATTGAAGTATGGAACTCCGTTTACAGTAGCTACTGGCTCAATGCGATGCTCTACTGGCTCAAATGCCTTAAGGCTCTCACCTATTTTAGGAAGACGGACACCGCCTAAATATGCTGCTGCAGCAGCCGCCAAAGCATTTTCAATATTGTGACCGCCCTTAATCTTCAATTCATCTGTACGGCACAGCTTACAGGTCTGACCGTTCCAGGAAATGGTAAGCCACCCATTATTAACAAAGGCACCCTCCTTAAGGATTTCCTTACGGCTGAAGAAGAAAACCTTGCCCTTGGCACGATTGGCCATATCACGGGTCTTTGCATCATCATAGTTAAGCACCAGAAAATCATCTGGTCCCTGATTGGCGAACATCTTCTCCTTCATTGCCTGATATACCTCAAGACTGCCATGGCGGACCACATGGTCAGGAGTCACATTCAATACTACGGCCACATGGGGATTGAAGGTGTTGGATGCCTCCATCTGATAGCTGGAAATCTCTGCCACAATACAGCTTCCCTCTCCAGCCTTAAGAGCCTCCTCACAAAGAGGTATACCAATGTTGCCACCCACTCCTGCATTAGGATATCTGGTACGCATAAGCTGCCCAAGAAGACTTACAGTGGTCGTCTTGCCATTTGTACCAGTTACGGCCAAAATTGGGGATTTAGCCAGATTATAAGCTACCTCCACCTCTGTGGTAACTGGAATATTACGCTTATACGCCTCCTGCACCACAGGAATACGAACTGGCACAGCCGGGGAAAGGATAAGCATATCCACACCATCAAGAAGGCTTGGCTCCTGCTTGCCAAATACCAGCTTAATGCCAGCATCACGAAGCTCCTGCATATTATAGCTGATATCCGCCTCAGCCTTGGAATCACTAAGAGTAACATCTGCTCCCATGTTCTTGGCAATCTTGGCAACAGCATTTCCACTGATACCAGCGCCGATCACCAACACTTTTTTTCCCATGAACTCCATTACTTACATCTCCTATTATTACCAAAAAAACTGGTTTACATACCAAATATACACAAAGCCAGCCCCAGAGCACCAGCAATGACTCCCACGGCCCAGAAGGTCCATACAACACGAACCTCACTCCATCCCTTCAGCTCAAAATGATGATGGATAGGACTCATGAGAAAGACTCTTTTTCCTGTGGTCTTAAATGAAGTGACCTGAATCATAACAGACAGGGCCTCGCAAACAAATACAAAGCCAATAACTGCCAGCAAAATTTCAGTATGAGTCAAAATGCCAAGGGCTGCCATAACACCACCCAAGGCCAAGGAGCCTGTGTCTCCCATGAAAATCTTAGCTGGATGGTAGTTGAATTTCAAAAAGCCAAGGCAGGCGCCAATGGTGGACGCACACATAATTGCCAAGTCTGTTTTTCCCATGGCACAGCATACCAGCATATAAAAGAAAGCTGCTACAGCCACAGTTCCGGAGGCCAGGCCATCAAGACCGTCAGTAAGATTTACCGCATTTGTGGCCCCCACCATAACGAAAAACAGCAGAGCGTAAAATCCATATCCCAGGTCAATGCTACCGGCAAATGGCACCCAAAGATCCGTAGGCAAGCCACCAAACACAGCTACCAGTGCAGCCATGATAATCTGTCCCAACAATTTCTGACGCGGTTTTAGTCCTTCGTTGTGCTTTCTGACAACCTTAATGTAGTCATCCAGAAATCCCAAGGCAAAATGACCTAAAACCACAAACACAGCCAGCATAATCTCTACAGTATGGTTGGCAAATACCAGTGTGGAAAGCACCAGCCCCAAAATAATCATCATACCGCCCATAGTTGGTGTTCCGCTCTTGGCCTGATGACTCT
The DNA here is from genome assembly GCF_900141865.1 of Anaerovibrio lipolyticus DSM 3074. GTDB lineage: Bacteria > Bacillota > Negativicutes > Selenomonadales > Selenomonadaceae > Anaerovibrio > Anaerovibrio lipolyticus. The sequence goes on from NZ_FQYW01000005.1 coordinate 171,492, forward strand.
GAGGACCTTCCTCGCGGATAGCCTGGCCAAATTTCAGCTTATGAAGCTGAGGAATAAGCCAAGGTCCTATAGCTATCACTACAATGAAGCTCAATGCCAAAGCATAGGCTGTATTTATATTTATTTCCAACATGATTGTATTAAAGCCTCCAAAAATCAAATAAGGTCTATTATAGCTTCCATTTTCATACCACGGGATCCCTTAAAGAGTACCGTATCCTCTGGTTCAAGCAGCTCCTTCAGCTTTGTCGCTGCTGCCTCGTGGCTGTCCACATGGAAGACATTTTCCATACCAGCATCACTGGCACCCTTGGCAATTTCCCTGCCCATTGGGCCAAAAGCTACCAGAGCCACAGCACCACTTTCTGCCACCTGTCGTCCCACCTTCTGATGAGCAGCAACAGAAACATCACCCAGCTCCAGCATATCGCCCAACACAGCAATACGACGGCCCTTTGTTATTTCAGCCAAAGTATTTATGGCCGCCTCCATGGACATTGGGCTGGCATTATAAGCGTCATTTATAACATTGTACTGACCAACTCGTTTAGCCTCAAAGCGCATACCAGTCATTTCCAGACTATCGAGCCCCTGTTGAATAGAAGAAGCATCCAGCCCCAAAGCATAGCCTGCCGCAATGGCTGCCAAGGCATTGGAAACATTATGACGGCCTACCATTGGAAGGGTAAAGTCACCTACCTGGCCATTTGTACCCAAGCGACACTTGAAGGTTGTGCTGCTCAGACCGCCATTCAAATCAAAGGCCTTTATATCAGCCTCATTATCAATACCAAAAGTAATAACCTTAACACCGCTATTGCACTTATCTTTCATAGCAGCGGTATAAACATTGTCATTATTCAAAATAACAGTTCCACCGGATGGAATAGCCTCCACCAGCTCGGCCTTGGCCTTGGCGATGTTTTCCATGGAACCCAAAAGCTCCATGTGAGTTTCTCCAACGTTAGTAACGATACCAATGGTAGGAGTCGCTATTGGAGCCAGAGCCTTAATCTGACCAAGGCCACGCATACCGATTTCCACCACTGCTGCCCTATGAGTCTCATTCATATTGAGAAGAGTCATTGGCAGGCCAATTTCATTATTATAATTTGCCTGGGTCTTTAAAACCGGGAACCTGGCAGAAAGTACAGAGGCCGTCAAATCCTTGGTGGTGGTTTTACCATTGGAGCCAGTAATACATACCACCGGAATATCAAACCTCATGCGCCAAAAATGAGCCAATTCCTGGTAGGCTCTCTGGGTATCAGTGGAAGCCTTAATGATAGTTCCACCCAGCTCAGTCTTTGGCAGCTCATATTCATTGCTTACAAGCACACCATTAGCCCCCAGCTTCAGAGCCTCCTCGGCAAAGGTCTCACCATTAAAACGCTCCCCCTTCAGAGCTACAAACAAACAGCCAGGAATAATTTTGCGGGTATCGGTAACAATATCAGAAAAATGATTCTTGCCAATTTCCAGCACTTCCGCACCAGTTAAGGCACTCTCCACATCTTTTAATGAAAACTCAGGCATAATTTAATTACTCTCCCATTTTTGCTTTGATGGCCTCAGCAGCCACCTCTTTGTCGTCAAAATGAATTGTCTTATCCTTAAGAATCTGGTAATCCTCATGGCCCTTGCCGGCAATTACCACAATATCCCCAGTAGTGGCGATTTCCACTGCTCTGAAAATGGCCTCACGACGATCAATAATAGCTTCATGCTGCTTACTGCCCGCAGCCTGCTCAACACCTTCCACCACCTGACTGAGAATAAATGCAGGATCCTCAGTACGAGGATTATCGGAGGTAGCAACAATAATATCTGAAAGCTCAGCAGCTATACGCCCCATAATTGGACGCTTTGTCCGATCACGGTCACCACCACAGCCAAATACAGTAATAATACGATTGTCGCAAATCTTGCGGGCTGTGTTAAGAATATTTTCCAGTCCATCAGGGGTATGGGCATAATCCACAATAACGGCAAAGTCCTGACCGCCACGTACCAGCTCAAAACGGCCCGGCACACCGCCAAACTCCTCCAACGCTGCCTTAATGAATGGAAGTGGCACTCCCTCAGCCATAGCGGCTCCCGCCGCCGCCATTACGTTATATACATTGAAAATACCCGTAATCTTTAAATCCAGTGGCAAAGAGCCAAACTGCTGCTTTATCTCGAACTTGGTGCCACTGGCCAAGACCTGAATTTTTTCAGCCTTCAAGGATGCATCATTTTCAATACCATAAGTAATATGGCGACAATCAGCGTGATCCAACATGAATTTTCCTGCTTCGTCATCAATATTTACAACTGCAGTCTTACCATTCTTCACATTTGATGAACTGCTCACCATATCAAAGAGCTTTGCTTTGGCCAGCTTGTAGTTTTCCAAGGTCTTATGATAATCCAAATGATCCTGAGTGAGATTGGTAAATACCACCGTGTCAAATTCAACACCGGCCACCCTGTCCTGATCAAGGGCATGGGAAGACACTTCCATAACCACATAATCCATGTTTTTCTCCAGCATCATATTCATAGTATGCTGAAGCTCAACCACATCAGGGGTAGTATTATGAATCGGCAGCACCTCATCCTCTATCATTATCTGGATTGTACCAATAAGGCCAACCCTAAAGCCCATCTTACGCAGCATAGCCCGTATCATATAGCTTATAGAGGTCTTGCCGTTAGTGCCGGTTATACCAATTACACGCATACGCTGAGCGGGATAATCATAAAAAAATGGCACAATAACCTTCAGGGCTTCCTTCAGGTTTGGCACCAACAATACATCCATTCCAGCAGGCATAAAGGCGTTTTCATTATCTGTAATAATGGCCACAGCCCCCTTCTCCTTGGCCTGAGGAATGAAATCGTGACCATCTACATGTGCCCCCACCATACATACGAAAAGGGTACCTTCAGTAGCCTTTCTGGAATCATGTTCTATATCTTTAATTACAGTCTCACTGTTACCAATAATCTCTGCACCTTCAATAAGAGCTGCCAGTGAACCTAATGTTTTTGCCATTAGAAAATCCTCCTAATTTTTGTCATAACATAACTAAGATATTATACCGCTAAAACAAGTATTTTTCTACCATAAAAAAGTTAATTTAGACGTTCATATATCCTTTCAATAGAAAAAGGGACTGCTTGCGCAAATCCCTTCTTCATATCACCTATTCTTTTAATGCTTTGCCTGATTCCCTGCAAAATAATTTTCCTGTGGTACAGTCATCCCCAACTGGGTCACAGCTATTTCTTTGATTCGGGAATGAGACTTCAACTTTGCGTTCTCTACTCTGAGTGTTTCATTACTCTTCTCCAGGGCACTAGCTTCAGCCTGAATACGACCGACTTCGTATACTTCGCTTGCAAGGCAACTGCTGAACCATAAGATTAATCCATAAATAAGTGCACCTACAACTAAAAAGCAAACTGCCTTCCTACGACGAGGGTCCTTCTGCACGTTACGCCTTACAATCTTACGTCGTATAATCTTTTGCTGTTCCTGGGGAAGTTCCTCAAAGTACTCTTCTTCAACTAACTGACGGGCAAGCACACAAGTAACCTCCTTTCAGTGCTTATTTACCAGGTGTCAATCCAATTTCTCCGCTATTCGCAGCTTAGCGCTCTTGGCTCTTGAGTTCTGTTCCAGTTCATTGTCTGAAGCCACCGCAGCTTTTACAAGCAGCTTAATTTCTGGCTTATGATTGCATACACAAACTGGAAGAGATGGCGGGCAAATACATCTGCTGGACATTTCCTTGAGTACATTCTTGGCTATCCTGTCCTCAAGGGAATGAAAGGTGATTATCGCTATTCTGCCGCCCGGCTTTAAATGCGTAACTGCAGTACGGAAAGCTTCTTCAAGAATCCCCAGCTCGTTATTAACCTCTATTCTAACTGCCTGAAAAATACGCTTGGCAGGATGTCCCCCCTTGGCATTTCTCACAGCAGCTGGAACCGCTTTTTTTATTATGTCCACCAGCTCACCAGTAGTCTTTATAGGCGCTGTCTTTCTCGCCTCCACGATGAACTGGGCTATTCTCTTATACCATCTTTCTTCACCATATTCTTTAAAAATACGGCAAAGCTCGTCCAAGTCATACTTGTTGATTATATCATAGGCAGAAAACTCTGCCTGCTGATTCATTCTCATATCCAAGGGTGCATCCTGCATATAGGAAAATCCTCTTTCAGCTGTATCCAGCTGATGAGATGATACTCCCAGGTCAAAAAGAATACCATCTATTTCCTCTGCATCCTGCTCCCTAAGTATTGTTTCAAGATTAGAAAAATTCGCCTTAACTATATTAACGCGACACTTGACTCCAGTCAACCTCTCCGTGGCAGCTGCAATGGCTGCTGTGTCCTGGTCAATACCTATTAATCTGCCATCCTCATTTAACTTATCAGCAATCATCCGGGAGTGCCCGGCACCGCCCAATGTACAATCCACATAGGTTCCGGACAGGTTTGTTACCAAACCATTAACGGTCTCCTCCGGCATTACACTTACATGATGAAATTTCTCGCTCATTTGCTACCTCATATTCCCAGCTCTGCCAAGGTTTCAGCTATAGCAGAAACAGATGGAGTAATTTCTTCATTGTATTTAAGCCATTCATCCTTGCTCCAAACCTCTATGCGGTTGGAAACGCCGATAAGAACGGCATCCTTTTTCAAGGACGCATGCTGACGAAGGGTGGCGGGTATCAGAAAACGGCCTTGCTTATCCAGTTCGACCTGACGGGCACCAGCGAAGAAAAATCTTACAAAGGCACGGGCTTCAGTTTTTGCTAAAGGTAGTTGACGAAGCTTTACTGAAAGCTGTTCCCATTCAGATTGCGGATAGATGAACAAGCAGTTATCCAACCCCTTGGTAATAATGAAGGATTCGCCTAATTCAACACGAAAATCAGCCGGTAAAATCACGCGACCTTTCGCATCCAGCGAATGATTGTATTCGCCCATTAACATCCTTCATCACCACCTTGTAGACATAGTCTACCACAATCCCCCACTTTTTTCCACTTTTTACTGATTTTTTGCCCCCACAATTTTTATTTTTTGGAAAAACAGGAAAAATGTCCCATATTTTCAAGTAGCTAATACGAATAAAGTTAAGTTGAAAACTAAAAACACCTTTGACATACTGTCAAAGGTGTTAGTTGACATTATTTATTTTTTAACCCATCCATCCTTATTCATGAGTGGGAGATATAATACTCGTTCCAAAAAGTCCTTGTTAGTATTTTCTGTATGAAATATAGGTACCCTCTCAAGAGCATAAACATTACTGTTGCGGTTGACCGCATCATACTTAATGGTAAATCCGGCCTTATAGCCTGCATTCTTCACTAACTGCGCAATATGGAGGTTGTAAGTCCCAGTCGGATATGCGATGAAGCAGGAATCCTTTCCTAGCTTCTCCTTTAGCATTGCTTTGGATTTCGTCAGCTCCTCCATAATCTGATCGTCACTGGCCTCAGTCATGGACTTATGAGTAGCTGTATGTGACTCAATGGAAAACCCATTGGCCTCCAGTTCCCGAGCCTGATCCCAGGTCAGATAATTTGGATATTTCTCCAAATAAGTAGTAACCACAAAAATAGTTCCCACAAAGCCATATTTTTTCATTATAGGATATGCATTCTTATAGTTGTCGATATAACCGTCATCAAAGGTTATCATCACCGGATTATCCGGAAGCTCCGCACCATTTGTCACAAACTCGTATAGCTGATCAGGTGTAATAGTATGATAACCATGCTGGCTTAACCACTTCATTTGCTTTTCAAAATCTTCCGGTCTAACTGAAAGGGAATGAAATGTATTGTCAATTTTATGATAATTTAGAACCGTAACTCCTCTATGATCCTCCGATTTAGCTACCTGATGCACCACAGGCTCTTCCTTCTTGCCCATAAAAGCAATCAAACCAACAGCCAAAAGGATAATTCCTGCCACTATAAACAATCTGTATTTTTGAATATACTCATCAATATTAATCATAATTCTCCTCCATATTAATAACACCACTACATTATACCGCAATCATTTTATTTTTCCCACATTATATTAGGAAATTTTTCTTATTTATGTTATAATCGAGGGGTGTAATCAATAATAATTATTAAGGAGGTTATTATATATGACTATTACAAAGGACATGTCCATCATGGAGGTTGTTACGAAATATCCTGATACCGTTCCTGTATTCATGGAGAGCGGTATGGGCTGCATTGGTTGTGCAGCTGCACACTTCGAGAACATCGAGCAGGGTGCTTCTGCCCATGGCATTGACATTGATCAGCTCATTGCAGGTCTGAATGAAGTTGTTGGCGAAAACTAATAGCCGACATGGGATAACTTAGTCAACTCAAAGGACGTCTGGAAAATCCAGACGTCCTTTTTTTGTGTAAACGGTGGTCAGGATAGATTGACTGAAGTCAACTTTCACTGTCCAACTTTTTTAGTATACATATATACCTTGGCAGGGAAGTTAACTTTAGCTCGGGGCTCTGTGCTAAAACTATTTTTTGCTTTTAATTAGCAGCGATAAAAGCCGAACTCGCTTCGCTCAAACAACGACATTTTATCGCTGTGTAAGAACGCAAATAAATAGTTTTCTACGCCCATCGCCCTAATGCTTCAGTTAATCTTCCCTGCTCGTTCCCATACTACTTTCAAATCTTGATATTCTTGGCCTCAGCCAGGGTTGCCCGTGCCTCAGTCACTAAGCTCTCGATTATAGTAGCCATCGGCTCGATTTTCTTTAGTGGGGTCAGGCTCTGCCCAGCCTGAATCATGCCCTTTTCCATATCACCATCAACAGCAGCCAGCTTATTGGTACCTGTAGCCAGCTTAAGAAGCTCCTCCTTAGTAGCCTTGCCAGAAAATTCCAAAGCCTGATATTCCTCGGAGAATTTGTTTTTAAGACCTCTTACCGCACTCTTGATAGTCTGACCGGTTACTATAGTATCCGTATCAACTGCCTCAATGAGTTTCTGCTTAAAATTATCGTGTACCGGGCATTCCTCCGCCACCAGGAAGCGGGTACCCATCTGAACACCAGCTGCTCCCATCAACAGAGCAGCTGCAATACCACGACCATCTGCAATACCGCCAGCCATTACCACTGGGATATTTACCTCCGGAATAACCTGAGTCATCAGAGCCATGGTGGTAAGCACACCAATGTGACCGCCAGCTTCCATTCCCTCTACCACAATAGCATCTGCATTGTTCTGCTCAAGGCGCTTAGCGAGCTTAACATTTGGCACTACTGGAATTACCTTTATATCAGCCTTATGAAGTGGCTCCACAAAAGGAACAGGATTTCCGGCACCTAAAGTAACAAACGCTGGCTTCTCCTCACAGATAACCTCCAAAATCTCGTCCTTATTTGGAGCCATTAACATGATGTTTACACCAAAAGGCTTATCCGTCAATGTCTTGGCCTTGCGGATTTCATCCCTTACATAATCGGTGGTACGACCACCACAGGATATGATACCAGCTCCCCCAGCATTTGATACTGCTGCCGCCATCTTGGCATCAGAAATCCAGGCCATCCCCCCCTGAATAATTGGATACTTTATCCCCAGAACCTCACAAATACTTTTTGCCATATCAGCACCTCCATTTTCAAAATCTTTACCCCTTTAATTCAACAACTATATAGTTATTCCCTTTTTCTCTACATGCTTTGTTATCCACTCTGTAACATATTCGCAAGAAAAGCTGCCGTCAGCAACTCCTATTACCAATATTTCCATTTCTTCAGTTTCATACAATAAAGTCTTCTCATTCATAAAAAGAAAAACTTCCATTGCGTGAACGGCTGTCCTTTTATTTCCATCTACAAACGCATGATTATTGGCAATGCCAAAAAACAGGCGTGCCGCCTTTTCAAATAAAGTGGGAAACAAATCCTTTCCCCCAAAAGTCTGAAATGATGCATTTATTGCTGACTCTAGCAATGCCATATCACGAATACCGTCTTCTACTGGAATATTGCTCGCCTCTAAATCAGTATGAAATTGCACTATGTCATCCAATAAAATTTCAGTAATGTACTCTATAGTAGCATAACTCATTTATAAGCCAGCCTCCGATAAAGTTCCTCATTCTTTTTCATTATATCCTGAGACACTTCCCGCATTGCCTCCTTGATGGCCTCACTATTCCGAGAGTTAAGTACGACTCTTTTTACCTGTTCCTGATCATCTTCTTTAACATCAATATTATCAGTCATAATCAACACCTCCTACAATTCTTGCTTGAAGTATATCATTAGCCTATATTATTAGCAAGAACTATATTTATAAACTTTATATAAGTGTTCATAGAAAGTATTTAATATTTTTTAATAGCCAATCTCTATTTAAACACATATTAAAGGAGATGCCTCCCAAAGGAAGCATCTTCGTCAAATATGCTATTTATAAGCATTCTGTCAAGTCTACAATACAGCCGCCCCAGGACAGCCCCACTCCAAAGCCCATCAGCATTACCCTATGCAAATTCTCCGGTTCGTTTTCCTTCATCATATCCACCAAGGCAATTGGTATGGAATTTGAAACAGTATTGCCATATTCCTGCACATCATTCCAATATGGTAACTTCTTTAACTTGCATATTTTTTGCAAACTTTTCAGCATAAAGTTATTGGCCTGATGAAAAACATAATAATCAATGTCTGTTCTGTCTAAATTATTAGCTGAAAATATCTCATTCAGACTGGGCGGAACAACCTCAAGAGCAAAATCCATAATCGCCCCACCATCCATAAAAAGATTACGATTTGTCCTCTTATTATCATATCTATCGGTAACATTTTTAATTTCAGTGGTCTGGTAAGGGTGTCTTGCTCCGCCAACCGGGACAATAAGGTTATTATAGCCGCTTCCATCAGTACCATATTTAAAGCCATATAATCCCTCTGAATCACTTTCTTTACCTACTACCAATGTAGCAGTGGCTGCATCACCAAATAAAGGCAATACTGCATGATCTTCTGGATTAATGTACTTACTATAGGTCTCTGCTGTCAATAACAATACATTTCGTGCCTGCCCTGATTCGATAAGTCCTTTGGCCAATCCCAGCCCATAAATATATCCTGTACATCCATGATTGTAGTCCAAAGCCCCGCAATTCTTGGATAATCCCAATCTATCCTGAATAATACATGCAGTGGTCGGCAAATAATAATCTGGGGACTGACTACAAAACAACACATAATCTATATTTTCTTTAGATACATCTGCCAATAATTTTTCGGCGGCTTTAACGGCCATATCCGAGGAAGTTTCATTTCCACCAGCCACATGACGGTACTCTATACCAGTCTTTACCCGCAGACGTTCATTTAAATTTTCCTCAACCTTTTCTGGCAAATAATAAGTAATTCTTTCAATATATGCTTTCAATGATTATTCCCTCACACATTAAAATAATCGGTACTTGCTACCGTTATGTATATTTGCAGTGGTCAATTATACCCCCCCTAGGAGATAGCCACCATCCACCACAATATTTGTGCCTGTTATCCAACGTGCACGCTCACTCAACAGAAACAATACCATGCCAGTAACGTCCTCCGGCTCACCTATTCCCAATAAATGCCAATCATAAAATTTCTTATTAACCAAAGAGCTTTCATCTTCTTTTCTTGTCAGCTCTGTATTGACCCAGCCAGGGCTTACTGTATTTATACGATTTCCCCGCGTATAGATTTCCTTGGCAATGGAACGAACTGCTCCCTGTATAGCCAATTTCGCTGAGGAATAGGCAAAATTGCTTTTTTCACCAATAGTGGCTGCTACTGACGAAAATAATATACTTGAACAACCATCCATAGCATTTTTCTTTTTATTGACAAGCTGTATAAAACGAATACCGGACCAAAAACTTATATCCATAATTTTTCTAGCTTCCGACTCATCATAATTACGCAAAGGGGTACTAGAAAAAATTCCCGCAGCATGGACTGCCCCATTAATTTTTCCATAGCTTGCAACAAAAGAAGAAATAACCTCTGCCATCCCTTTAGTATCGCAAACATCAATAGTTGCTGTAATAATGTGTTTAGGATACTCATGTTTTAGCTCCTGCAACCGCTCTTTACGTCTAGCTATGGCTAAAACCATGGCACCAGAAGCAGCGAGTTCCTCAGCCACCTTTCGTCCCATTCCAGATGAAGCACCAGTAACAACAAACCGCTCCCCAGAAAAATTATATAGTACACTTCCCATCCATTCCTCCGCAAATCAGACTCTTATTTCATCAGTTCAAATAAATCTTTCACTGTCTTAGCCTCATTTACTACTTCACGATTTACATTAGTAAAACCAAGCTCTTTTGCCATAGCTATGAAGCTAACAAAACTGAGGGAATCCCATTCCTCAACATCTGCCAAAGCCATCTCCAGAGAAATCTCTACATCAGTATCTAAAACATCTTCCTGCATTTTTTCAATAAATTCCTGTTCAGTCATTTTTACATTCCTCCAAACTATATAAGACTATCTTTATTTATTCTAAACACAAATATTCCTGTAATACTTTCTTATGGGTAAGCCATCTTGTCTTATCGATTTCTAACCTATAAGTCAATTTCTCTTTTCCATCTTTTAACACATAATGTTCTTGCTCCTTGATAATTTCATATCCCAAGAACTTATCTAGTTTTAATGCCCGCTTATTATCAGCAAATACATCAGTATTAAGTTTGAGCATATCTAGAACCTTAAAGGCATATTCTATACTTGTGTAAAATAAACACATTGCTGCATCTTTTGGAGCATCTATATCAATGCCTAAATATGCTCCTGGAGAACATGAGTGATTTTCTTCATCATATTCTGTATACCCTATATAACCAATTGGTACGCCTCGATATTCAAACACAAAATTTCTTGTTACTGTTTGCTCCTTCATTCGCGTAAACCATCCATAATGCTCATCCCATGTAATTTTGTGATCAGTCAACATTTGTGAATGAACCTTCTCTGAGTTTCGCCATTCTAAAATTAACTTCAAATCTCTTTCCTCAACAGGACGAATGCTGTAGTCAACAGTTACATTCAATGGTTCCATAGTTACCCCCCTAATTTCATTATTTATGACCTCTTGCTTGTCATTACTCGCGTTTTCAGTGTAGGAATTGAATTTAACATGGTATTTTAATTCTTATTATGTTATTAATTATAACATATTTTATAATATATAATCTCTAATTATATATTTTATATTTAATAGTTTTAAATATATTTTTCATGTTTATAATCTAACATATATAAAACGTGTTTTTATAACATATGCAGAAACATTTATATATCATGTTTTTCAGTATAGAATATTCTAAAGAGGTGATGAACATGAGTAGTAAGCTGCTCATCACGAAGAAAATGCGCGGTGATGACGGTTACCGTGTGTTCTCGGTAAGATTAAAAACGGAACTTTTAGACCAAGTAAATGCACTTGCAGACGATACAGGACGTACACGCAACGAACTGATAGGAATGTTGTTAGAGTTCGCACTTGAACACAGCGAAGTAGTAAATGACCGTTAATGCGGCGTCTTAGATTGTCAACCTTATTAAGTAAACTAGCCAGCCCTTTACACAAGTTCGGGGCTGGCTAGTTTACTTATATTTAGCGGGTGGCATGGAGCGATTCCATGAATAAGCAGAGCTATAAATGTCACATCAATACGACATTTATAAGAGCATATATGATATGACTGACGGCTGCGAAGCCCGTCAATATTCTAACGAAGCAGATAATTTTGTGATGTGACACTAGCGGCGCGAATGAATGGAACACTCCATGTCAGGCCCCGCAAATGTTTCTGTAAAATAAAAAGGGATGCCCCATAAGGAAGCATCCCTTTATTATTTAATATGATTTACACCTCATCCGTCAACTGCGTTGACACCTTCTCCATAGGGGAAGGCAAGGTAAGGATTTTAGCCGATGATAACCATAGCCTCGCCTGCAGCAACAGTGGAGCCCTCGGATACGTTAACAGCCTTAACAGTACCATCGCAAGGAGCAGGAATCTCGTTCTGCATCTTCATAGCCTCGAGGATGATTACAGTGTCACCGGACTTAACAGCAGTGCCTTCGCCAGCAACAACCTTCAGAACCTTACCAGGCATTGGAGCTGCTACAGCAGTCTCACCAGCGCCAGCAGCTACAGCAGCCTTCTTAGCTGGAGCAGGTGCAGCAGCTGGAGCAGGAGCTGCCTTAGGAGCAGCAGGTGCAGCCTTTGGAGCAGCAGCCTTTGCAGAAGCTGCGCCCTTTACTTCCTCAACCTCAACCTCATAAGCGGTACCATTTACTTTGATATTGAACTTTTTCATTTAATCTTTCCTCCAAATATAAGTATTTCTTCTGAATTAAAGTGGAATGTTGCCGTGCTTCTTGGCAGGCATAGCCTCACGCTTGCAAGCGCAAGCATTCAGTGCAGTGATGATACGAGGGCGGGTCTCAACAGGCTCAATAACCATGTCAGCATAACCGCGCTCAGCAGCCTTATAAGGGGTTGCGAACTCATCAACATAATCCTGAGTGTGCTGAGCCTTAACATCTGGCTCATCACGCTTAAAGATAATGTTAGCAGCACCTGCAGGACCCATAACTGCGATTTCGGAAGTAGGCCAAGCCATAACCTGGTCTGCGCCCAGCTCGCGGCAGCACATAGCGATGTAGGAACCGCCATAAGCCTTACGGGTAATAACAGTAATCTTTGGAACAGTTGCTTCACTGTAAGCATACAACATCTTTGCACCATGACGAATGATACCGCCATGCTCCTGACCAACGCCTGGCAGGAAGCCTGGTACGTCAACAAGATTAACAAGAGGAATGTTGAATGCATCACAGAAACGAATGAAACGAGCAGACTTATCAGAAGCATCAATATCAAGGCAGCCGCCCATAACCTTAGGCTGATTTGCAATGATACCTACGCTACGGCCATCAAAACGTGCAAAGCAGGTAATGATGTTGGTAGCAAAATGCTGATGTACTTCATAGAACTCGCCGTTATCAACTATTGCAGCAATGATATCCTTCATATCATAAGGCTGGTTAGGGTCATCTGGAATAACGGTGTTCAAGCTGTCGTCCATACGATCTGGGTCATCACCAGTATCAAACATTGGAGCGGACTCCATGTTATTGCTTGGCAGATAGCTCAAGAGATAACGAATCTGCTCAATGCAGTCCTTCTCATCTGCAGCTACAAAGTGAGCAACGCCGGACTTGGTGTTGTGAGTCATTGCACCGCCAAGGGCCTCAGCAGTAACCTCCTCGTAGGTTACGGACTTGATAACTGCCGGACCAGTGATGAACATCTGGGAAGTCTTATCCACCATGTAGATAAAGTCAGTGATAGCTGGAGAATATACAGCACCGCCTGCACATGGTCCCATGATTACAGAAATCTGAGGGATAACGCCGGAAGCTGCGGTATTGCGGTAGAAGATACCAGCATAACCGGAGAGAGCATCAACAGCCTCCTGAATACGGGCACCGCCGGAATCATTGATACCGATGCAAGGAGCACCCATCTTCATTGCCAGATCCTGAACCTTCCAGATCTTCTTTGCGTGCATTTCACCAAGGGAACCACCCTCTACGGTGAAGTCCTGTGCAAAGGCATAAACCAGACGGCCATCAACAGTACCGTAACCAGTTACAACGCCCTCTGCTGGAAGATCCTTCTTCTCCTGACCAAAGTTAGTACAACGATGCTTTACAAAAGCATCCAGTTCTGTGAAAGAATCCTCATCAAAGAGGAGCTCAAGACGCTCACGGGCAGTCATTTTGCCCTTGGCATGCTGCTTTTCAATACGTGCCTCGCCGCCGCCGAGCTCAATGTGAGCCTTCTTTTCTTTCATAAGTTCAATTTTTTCCTGAACTGTAGCCATTTTTTGCCTCCTAATCAGCCACAAGTGGCTGTATTTAATACATGATTAACGGTCTTCGTGCTGACAAAGTTCGAGCAGAACGCCACCAGCAGATTTTGGATGAACAAATGCAATGTCAGCGCCGCCAGCACCCTTACGAGGAGCCTTGTCAATCATAACAATGCCCTTCTCCTGGAGGTCAGCAATTGCAGCAGGAAGATCATCAACACGGAGAGCAATGTGCTGAATACCGCCACGGCCGCCGTTCTTCTCGATGAACTTGGCGATAGGGCTGTCATCAGCAGTACCAACCAAAAGCTCAATCTCGGAACCGTTTGGAGTAGGATGGAAGGTAGTGGTAACCTTCTGCTCTGCAACAGTTTCCTCGCCAGTGCAAGCCAAACCGATAGTAGTCCAGAGATCCTTGCCCTCCTGTAAATCCTTGCATGCAATACCAATGTGATCAACGCCTAAAATCTTGAATGCCATTTTTGTTTTCCCCCTAAATCTCTAATTCACACTTACTTAAGCATATCCTTCATTACATTGCTAACAACCGTATAAGGATCGGTCTCCCTAGCCTTAATCTGCTCTACATATTCATCCATCTTGCCGGTTTCAACAAGCTTGTTGGTAATATAAGAACCTATATTGCTATGGAGCACATCCAGCATCTCGTTCTTTGAACGCTCTGTACGGCGTTTGGTCAATATTCCGTTTTCAGAGATATACTTAAAATGCTTTTCAATGTTTTCAATTGTTTCGGTAATACCTTCATTCTGGCTGGCAATTACCTTCTGGATAGGTGGACGCCAATCTGTCATCAATCCGTCCAGGTCAAGCATCATGTTCATTTCACGAACCAGCTTGTCAGCCCCATCATGGTCAGCCTTGTTAATGGTAAACACATCACCAATTTCAAGGATACCTGCCTTAATGGCCTGAATATCATCACCCATGCCAGGAATCAATACAACCATTGTTGTATCAGCCGCCTTGACAATATCTACCTCGGACTGTCCAACACCAACAGTCTCAACGAAAATAATGTCCTTACCAAAGGCATCCATTGCTTTAACTGCATCAGCAGTCTTATGAGATAGTCCACCAAGACTTCCGCGGGTTCCCATACTGCGAATGAAAACTCCTTCGTCCATGGTCAGACCATTCATTCTGATGCGGTCACCTAAGATAGCACCGCCGGTAAATGGGCTGGTAGGATCAATGGCGATAATACCTACTGTCTTGCCCTGTGCTCTGTAAGCTCTGGCCAGCTTGTCAGTAAGAGTACTCTTTCCGGCACCAGGAGGGCCGGTAATACCCAGAACGAAAGCGTGACCTGTATGAGGATAAAGCTTTTTCATAATATCCATAGCTTCATCGTACTCATTTTCGATGGCTGTAATCGCACGGGATAAAGCCAATCGGTTCCCCTTTAAAAGCTCTTCTACAATGTCCATCTATGCACCACCGTTACCAGCAACAAGATGACAGCCACCGAAGCAGCCGCCATCTCTGCTGTATAAAAACTTATTTTACGTTAGCTTTAATAAAGTCAACAATATCGCCGGTTGGGGTACCTGGAGTAAATACCTCAGCAATGCCTGCTTCCTTAAGAGCTGGGATATCAGTCTCAGGAATAACACCGCCGCCAATGATCAATACATCGTCCATGCCCTTCTCACGAATCAGATTAACAACTTTAGGGAAAAGATGTGGATGTGCACCGGAAAGGATGGACATAGCCACAACATTAACATCCTCCTGCAAAGCTGCTTCAGCAATCTGCTCAGGAGTCTGACGAAGACCTGTATAAATAACCTCGAAGCCTGCATCACGAAGTGCTCTGGCAACAACCTTTGCACCGCGGTCATGGCCATCAAGGCCTGGTTTTGCTACTAATACTCTAACTTTAGCCATTTCTCAATTACCTCCAATTAAAGATTTACATGAGCTTCATACTCACCAAATACTTCACGCATTACGCCGCAAATCTCACCGAGAGTTGCATAGGTACGAACTGCGTTAAGAATATGAGGCATGAGGTTCTCGTTCTCATCCTGACAAGCCTTCTTAAGGTCAGCCAATGCAGACTTGACAGCATCATTGTCACGCTTAGCCTTCATATCAGCCAGACGCTTGCACTGTGCAACACCTACAGAAGCATCAACCTTCAAGAGGCCCTTAGGTGGCTCTTCTTCAATCTGGAACTTATTAACACCAACGATGGTCTTTGCACCAGACTCAACATCCATCTGCCACTTGTAAGCAGAATCCTGGATTTCCTTCTGGATATAGCCCTTCTCGATAGCTGCAACAGCACCGCCGATTTCATCAATCTTCTTGATGTATTCCCAAGCTTCCTTCTCAATCTTATTGGTGAGGGCCTCTACATAGTAGGAACCAGCCAATGGGTCGATTACGTCAGCCAGGCCGGACTCATAAGCAACAATCTGCTGAGTACGGAGAGCGATCATTACAGACTCCTCGGTAGGAAGTGCCAAAGCCTCATCACGGGAGTTAGTATGGAGGGACTGGGTACCACCCATAACAGCTGCGGCAGTCTGGAGAGCAACACGGATAATGTTGTTGTTAGGCTGCTGAGCAGTCAGCATGGAACCTGCAGTCTGGGTATGTACGCGAAGCATCATGGATTTAGGCTTCTCAGCATGGAAACGCTCCTTCATAACCTTTGCCCATACACGACGGGAAGCACGGAACTTGGCAACTTCCTCAAGTACGTTGTTATGAGCATTCCAGAAGAAGGACAGACGACCTGCAAAATCATCGATATGGAGACCAGCCTTGATAGCAGCCTCGCAATATGCGATACCATCTGCAATGGTGAATGCGATTTCCTGAGAAGCAGTAGAACCTGCCTCACGAATATGGTAACCGGAAATGGAAATGGTATTCCATTTTGGAACATTCTTGGAGCAATACTCAAAGATGTTGGTAATCAGACGCATGGAAGGACGTGGAGGGAAGATATAAGTACCACGTGCAGCATACTCCTTCAGAATATCATTCTGAATAGTACCCTTCAGCTGATCAGCAGGAACACCCTGCTTCTCAGCAACTGCAATGTACATGGAAAGCAGTACAGATGCAGGAGCGTTGATAGTCATGGAGGTGGAAACCTTGCCAAGGTCAATCTGGTCGAAGAGGACTTCCATATCAGCCAGAGAGTCGATAGCAACGCCTACCTTACCAACCTCACCCTCAGAAATAGGGTCATCAGAGTCATAACCAATCTGAGTAGGAAGGTCAAATGCGCAGGAGAGACCAGTAGCACCGGACTCAATCAGATAACGATAGCGCTTATTGGATTCAGCTGCAGTAGAGAAACCAGCATACATACGCATGGTCCAGAAACGGCCACGATACATAGTAGGCTGTACACCACGGGTATAAGGATACATTCCAGGGAAACCGATTTCATCTGCATAGTCAGTGTCCTTGATATCAAGTGGAGTGTACAGACGCTGCTCTGGCAGGTTTGGACGCTCTGGGAACTTTGCAGTAGCTTTTTCTACGCTGGCATTATATTTATCTAAACCAGCCTGAATCTTTTCATTGCTCATAGTGAAATATCCTCCTATTATTTCTTCATTGTGCCTGTTTTCATAAATCTTTCATGCCAAGAAAGTGCCTCATGTAAAATATGTGGAGTATGAGCACTCTTGGTTTCTGCTAATGCTCTTTCATAATAATCCATCAGCATAGGCTTAAAGTCTGGATGAGCGCAGTTCTCAATAATAACCTTTGCACGCTGACGTGGAGACAGGCCGCGAAGGTCAGCCAGACCCTGCTCAGTAACAATGATATCTACATCATGCTCAGTATGGTCAACATGGGAAACCATAGGAACGATGGAAGAAATCTTGCCATCCTTTGCAGTAGATACAGTAAAGAATACAGTCAGGTAAGCGTTGCGGGCGAAATCACCGGAACCACCGATACCATTCATCATCTTTGTACCCATAATATGGGTAGAGTTGATGTTGCCATAAATATCTGCCTCGATGGCGGTGTTCATGGCGATTACACTGATACGACGCACAACCTCTGGGCTATTTGCAATCTCCTGTGGACGAAGCACAATATGCTTTCTGTATTCCTTGATATTAGCATAGAAACGCTTCAAGCCTTCTGGGGATGGGGAGAGAGAGGTGACTGATGCAAAATTCAGCTTTCCTGCATCAATCAAGTCAAACATACCATCCTGGATAACCTCAGTATAAACTGAGAGATCCTTCAAATCAGACTCAACGAATCCGCTAATAACAGCATTAGCAACAGCGCCTACACCAGACTGCAGTGGCAGCAGGTTCTTAGGCATACGACCAGCCTTTACCTCTGCATGGAGCAGTTCGATAAAGTTCTGGGACATTTTGCGGGAGTTCTCATCGATTTCACCCAGTGGACGAACCTTGTCGGTAATATCACAAGGTACGATATACTTAATCTTGTCTGGAGAACAAGGAATATAAGGAGTACCAATTCTGTCATTAGGCTTTACAACAGGAATTGGAAGACGATTTGGTGGATCGAGAGGAACGTATACATCGTGCATTCCCTCAAGCTCCAATGGCTGAGAAGTGTTTACTTCTACGATAACTACATCTGCAGTCTGAACATAGGATGCAGTATTACCCATGGATGTAGTAGGGATGATGTTACCCTCTTCAGTAATGGCACAAGCCTCTACGATAGCCACATCAATCTTGCCGCCCAAATATCCGTAACGAGCCAACTGAGCAGACTCGGACAGATGCAGGTCAGCATACTCAATCTTACCGCTGTTGATAGCGTTACGCATATCCTTGTTTGTCTGGTATGGCATACGGAATGCAATACCATCAGCTCTTGCAAGACATCCGTCCTCTTCATCACCGGTAGAAGCGCCGGTCCAAAGGTTAATCTTAAAATGCTCCTTTTCCATGCGAGCAGCCAAAGCCATTGGAACAGCCTTTGGATAACCTGATGGTGTGAAGCCGGAGGTACCAACATTCATGCCAGGCTTGATAAAAGCAGCTGCCTCCTCAGCAGTCACAATCCTGGACTGTAATTCTTTGTTGCGTACCCTGTCGAGAATGTCAATCATCGAAAATCCTCCCCTAAAGTCGTTGTAAACGACCTAAAATTTTCTGTGCGATACGTACGATATTTTCCCCTGTGATTGGTGATTATAACTTTAAGGTATAATTCGCTCAAACCATAGTTATACGTTCTCGCATATATACATTATACATCACTCAAAGTCTACCACTCCAGATGATTTGAGTCAAGAAAAGTTGCAGAAATTGTCATACAAATAAAGAGGATAGCTTACGCTATCCCCTTCATAATGATTGAATTTTCTGTCAAAAACAGAAGTATATTCAGATATTGCTCAGGAATTAATATACTCCTTGAACTTTTGAATATCTATTTGCCTTGGAGCATCCGGATTCTTCTCAAAATAGTCCTGATGTGTCTCCTCCGCCTCTACAAACATCTTTATTTCTTCGGATTTAACAAACAATTTCCTCCGTTGCTTCTGATCGCTTACAGGGTCGTTAATCGTCAGATTACTTCCGGCTACTGCCGGTGGGTTGGTTCTATTGGCCATGAAGTTCAGATGAAGCTGTATTTGGGGTAAATCTTCAGGAGTGTTGTAGTATACTCCACACATAAACATCGGACCAATTAAGTCACCTTGGCGATTTTCACTGTAGGGATCAGCAACAGAAAAAAGAATGTCCAACAAATAAGAAACGTCTGTCTTTTTCGGATTATATTCCACGCAAATGCCCATCACGACATCTACGCGCCCAGCTGTCACAGATTCATAATCCACAGGAGTTGATGCTGGATTAATATAACCGCATCTCACATTGATAACACCAGTCAATTCTTTAAAAACTGCCTGTAAATCATGAAAGCTGCCACCGGAGAAATAAATCTTTTTGGTATACATTTATGACTTCACCTCGGCTTCCGGATGGAATATATCCACTTGACGGCGGGCTGCCATGTCCACATCAAACATATTTACAAGTTCCTTCACCGCCTGGGTTGGTGAAATTATTCCGTTGAGTACAGCATCCTTGACCTCCGGCATTCTGCCCGTTATAACTGGATCATCAAAGAACAGACTATGAAGGTGTTCATCAATCATGCTGTACATCCATTCCAAAAGCTGACGATTGCGGCGCTTGTTAAACACACCGCTTTCAGTTGTCATTTCTTTAAAGGCCTGGATCACCTTCCAAAGCTCTGGTATTCCGTACTTTGTATAGGCTGAACACATATAGGCATGGGTTGGCCAGCCCTCTGTTGCAGGACGGATGTATTCAATCATCCGCTCGTATTCGGCTCTGGCCACCTTGGCCTTTAGGAGATTATCTCCATCTGCCTTATTAATAACTATAGCATCTGCCAACTCCATGATACCCTTCTTGATTCCCTGAAGGTCATCACCAGCACCTGTCAGCACCACCAGCATGAAAAAATCCACCATGGAGCGTACTGTGGTTTCAGATTGGCCTACGCCAACAGTTTCGATAAGAATAATATCATAACCTGCAGCCTCGCACATCAGCATAGTCTCACGACTTTTTCTGGCGACGCCCCCCAATGTCCCCCCCGCAGGAGAAGGCCTGATAAAGGCCTCCTGACGACGGGAAAGTGTGCCCATTCTTGTTTTGTCGCCCAATATTGAGCCCTTGGTAACCGAGCTGGTAGGGTCAACGGACAAGACAGCCACTCTATGGCCAGCATCACAGAGCATATTACCGAAGGCCTCGATAATGGTACTCTTGCCAGCTCCCGGCACACCTGTAATACCTATTCTAAGTGCCTTTCCTGTATGTGGTAAAAGCCTTTGTAAAACCCGCTGTGCCTTGGCAAAATGCTTGGAATTATTACTTTCAATGAGAGTTATAGCCCGGGATAATGTCATACGGTCCCCTTTAAGGACCCCATTGACATAATCATCCTCACTTAAGACCAGCCGCCGTTTTGGTTTTGTCTTGCCACTTAATAAATTAGGGTTGATATTACCAACGGTGGTGTCCTTTATCCCCTCTATGCCGCCCATAACACTGCAGGCGAACTTTTCATTGGGCTCATCAGGAACCCAGCTTGGTTTTGAAGTGGTGTATTTTGCCATAACTCGTCACCATTACTCCTCTGCTAAATCTTCCTTGGCTCTTTCTATCAAAAGGGTCAACAGCTTTATGCCTGCCTCAGGAATATTGGTTCCTGGCGCAAAGATGGCCACTGCTCCGCTTTCGTACAAGAAGTCATAATCCTGTACTGGGATAACGCCGCCGATACAAACCATGATATCATCACGGCCCAGTTTTTCCAGCTCCTGAACCAGCTGTGGAAGGAGAGTATTATGACCAGCGGCCAAAGAGCTGAACCCAACCATGTGAACATCATTATCGACGGCATCCTGTGCAGTTTCCTCCGGGGTTTGGAAAAGAGGACCTACATCAACATCCCAGCCCATATCGGCAAAGGAAGAAGCTATAACCTTCTGGCCTCTGTCATGACCATCCTGGCCCATCTTGGCCACGAAAATTCTTGGACGGCGACCAGTAAGATTTTCGAATTCATCAGCCATTTCACGGGCCTTCTCCAAAGCACTCTTATCGGTAAACTCAGAAGAATAAACACCGGAAATGGTATGGATAACAGCCTGGAAGCGGCCGGATACCTTTTCAACGGCATCGGAAATCTCACCCAATGAAGCATGAGCACGAGCAGCATCAACAGCAGCCTCAAGAAGATTACCATTGTCACGGGACTCTGCTGCCTTTGTAATACCTTCAAGGCAACGGCGAACATCGTCATCATTACGCTCAGCACGGAGTTTTTCCAAACGCTCAATCTGGGCCTGACGTACAGCGGTATTATCAATGGCCAAAATCTCCAGTGGGTCTTCCTTTTCCAGACGGAAGCGGTTCAGACCAACGATAGATTCGTTGCCGGAGTCAATCTGGGCCTGACGGCGGGCAGCAGCTTCCTCGATACGCATCTTAGGAAGTCCGCTGTTAATAGCCTTAGCCATACCACCCAGAGCCTCAACCTCCTGAATATGAGCCCAGGCACGACGGATAATCTCATTGGTAAGTGCCTCCACATAGTAAGAGCCGCCCCATGGGTCAATAATCTTACATACGCTGGTCTCATCCTGAATGTAAAGCTGTGTATTACGGGCAATGCGGGCGGAGAAGTCAGTTGGCAAGGCAATGGCCTCATCCAGTGCATTGGTATGGAGTGACTGGGTATGACCAAGGGCTGCACCCATGGCCTCCATCAATGTACGTGATACATTGTTAAATGGATCCTGGGCAGTAAGTGACCAGCCGGAGGTCTGACTGTGGGTTCTGAGGGCCATGGACTTGTCATTGGTAGCCCCAAAGGACTTAACAATCTTCGCCCAAAGAACACGGGCCGCACGCATCTTGGCAACCTCCATAAAGTAATTCTTACCAATAGCCCAGAAGAAGGAGAGTCGTTTAGCAAAGGCATCTACTGGCAAACCGGCGGCTACACCAGTACGGATATATTCAAGGCCATCTGCAAGGGTATAACCCAGCTCGATGTCAGCAGTAGCTCCAGCCTCCTGCATGTGATAGCCGGAAATGGAAATACTGTTAAACTTAGGCATGTACTTGGTGGTATATTCAAAAATATCACCTATTATACGCATGGACATTTCTGGTGGGTAAATATAGGTATTACGCACCATGAACTCCTTCAGAATATCATTCTGAATAGTACCAGCCATTACGCTCTTATCTACGCCCTGTTCCTCACCGGAGAGAATGTAGAAGGCCAAAATAGGCAGTACCGCACCATTCATGGTCATGGATACGGACATCTGATCAAGTGGAATGCCGCTGAACAGAATACGCATATCCAAAATAGAGTCAATAGCAACGCCGGCCTTACCAACATCACCTAAAACTCGTGGGTTATCGGAGTCATAGCCACGATGGGTTGGAAGGTCAAAGGCTATGGACAGACCCTTCTGACCAGCAGCCAGATTTCTTCTGTAGAAGGCGTTTGATTCCTCAGCAGTAGAAAAGCCTGCATACTGACGAACTGTCCAAGGGCGGAATACATACATAGTGGAATATGGGCCACGAAGGCATGGTGGAATGCCGGAGGCAAAATCCAAATGATTCATGTGCTCATATTCATCATAGTTATACAGCGGTTTTATAGGAATATGCTCCATCGTTTTGCCAGTCAGCTTGTCGAAATTGGCACCGGCAGCGTCCTCAAACAGCTTACGCCATTCTTCAGGGCTTCTCTCTGGAGCTTCTTTCAGATTCATGCTGGTAAAATCAGGATTGTTAAAAGAAGCCATCACTCAATCATCCCTTTCTTCTTCTGCAGTGCCTGCAGGATTTCATAACAATTTGCCTTGACAGAAATATACTTGTCAATTCCGGCATTATCATAAGTTTCCTTAAGATCCTTAGGAGCCTCGCCTGCCAGGAATACAGTGGCATTTGGCAACGCCTTATGGAGCATAGGAGCCAGCTTAGGCACAATATCAGGATAGGTTGCATCTGTGGAGCAGATAACAACTGCATCAGCTCCGGATTCCTTGGCAGCAGCTGCAGCCTCTTCCTCTGTAGGGAAGCCGTTATTGCCCAGAACCTCAAAGGCACCCACCTGCAGGAAGCCAGTGGTAAAGTCTGCTCTTGCCTTGTGCTGTGGGATAGGGCCCATATTAGCCAGGAAAATCTTAACATTATCGTCATTCTTTTCCTTGTATGCCTCTGTCACCATGCGAAGAGCCTCATAACGCTCACTCCAACGATGTCTTTCTATTTTTTCAATTTCCTCAGCGTTTTCGGCGCATTTTGGACAAGTCATGGCACTTCTCAGCTGCTCAATGGTTGCACCAGCCTTGGCTGCCGCTATAACAGCTTCCATAGAGCCCTTCTCATCCTTAATCTTGGCAAGGGCCTCATCACAGAATTTAGTGTCGATATCATCAAGATATGATGATATTTCCTCTGAACGCAGCTTCTTATTCTCCACAAAATCCTCTGGTCTAGGGTCAAGGCGAACCTCTGTCATATTAGGATACATATTGGAACCAACAATACGATCCCGACGAAGCTCCAGCTTCTTGAAGCGCTCGGCCAAAATAAGGCCAATCTGCTCCTGAGGGTAACCCTCCTTCAGAGCCTCAACAATACCGCCCTTGGTTTCAATTACTTTGAACTCGTCCCAAATCTTTTCCTTTACCTGTTTGGTAAGGGTCTCAACAGCCCAGGAGCCACCAGCAGGATCGATTGGCTGCAGTAAGCCAAACTCCTCCTGAAGCATAATCTGAACATTTCTGGCAATACGGCGGGAGAATTCATCCCCCTTGCGAATAACCTCATCAAATGGAGGATTTTCAAAGGAATCCAATCCCCCCACAACCCCTGAGAAAATCTCCGAGGTATTACGCAGCATATTTACATAAGGATCGTATACAGTCTTGAAGAAACGGGCCGGACGGGCATGAACATACATCCTCTGAACTTCAGCACCCCCACCGAAGGCCTCCACAATCTGGGACCATATTGGACGTACTGCTCTCAGCTTTGCAATCTGCATAAAGAAATTGGCACCCATGGAGAACTCAAAGGCCACCTGTCCTGCGGCCTCGTCCACAGTAAGTCCACGCTCCAGCATTGCCCTGATATAATCAGTGGCTACAGCCAGACTGTAGGCAACCTCCTGAATATCATTGGCTCCACCATTGCTGAACACATCACTTTTTACAAAGCAAGTCTTTACACCAGGGGCATTTTTGATAGCCCACTTGGCAGCTTCATAGGCTTCGTCATAGAGCTTTGCCAAGGACTGCTTGTTTTTACCGGTTGCCACCAGTTCTCCCACTGGATTGGCGCCAATAATTCCCTTAAGTCTATTGGTTGACTGGCCACTAGACTTTAAATCAGCTGCCACCATGGACAGCATAGGTACAGCAGATGCTCCGGCATAAATGTAGATTGGATATTTTTCCAGCTTCAATCCATCCAACAAATCATGTACATCCTGCAGCGTGGTTACACTACAGCCCTCATCACCCGGCTTATCTGTTTCCCTGGCATCCACACAGGAAATAGTAGCCTTGTCGAGAGTTATATTATAAATTGTTGACCCCCTGTCAATTTCATGCTTCAGAAGCTCATTGTTCTCCTTAGGCATTGTTTCATCACAGGCCTGAGCGATACCCCATGGAGATTCTATGTAGCCGTTTGGCTTTGCACCCCTCATAAAATCATCCATGCCAGGGAAGGATTTCTTTGGCAGGATAGGGTCAGTATCCTTCCTGAAATACATTGGAGAAAATGTAATACCCTCATAGGTTTTTGTATACATTTTCTTTTCGAATGGAGCACCCTTCAACAGGGCAATGCATGCTTCCTTCCACTCATCATAAGTAGGCGGTGTAAATTCATCCAAAGGCACGTCAGGAAAATCAGTAACCTGCTCAGCCTTTTTCAAAATGGCCTGAAGATCCAGCTCTTCTTGGGCCTGACCGCTTTTCTCCTCATTCATTGAATTTACCTCCTTCACACAAAGTCATAAAAAAACCATCTGCCTAGAGTGTGCAGATGGAGATGATGGTGCGAATAGTGGCCCATAAAATAAAAAAACCGACTTAAATAAATAAGTCGGAGATTGAGACCAGATATTCCATCCATCATAGTTCCATCCCCTACCCATCGCTCGCAGGTACAAGCATTTTTTTATCAAAGGGTTGCTGGCAGCCCTTTGAATATTGCTAACGGAAATGATAAAACAGGCAGTTCTCCTGGCTCTGGATCAATGCTTGGTACGCCTTCCCAGATTACATTACCCGTAATCCAGTGACATAATTGTACCTCGCTCCCCATTACAGTGGCGGGACCGCTCCGGCTTATACCGGATTCTCTATTAAGTCTGATAGACAGACACCTGTCCTCACTCTATTCAATTTAATCTCATTCTAAATCGTTATATATTAATTGTCAATGCACAAAGGGCATATTTGTATGACAATTATTACAAAATATGCCTATGGTGACGCTAATATATCACCATAGGCATACCTACTATCTCATAATAACGCCATTGTTCATGTTTTTCTTCCCTAGAAGAAAAACTTCCAATTAGCGTTTCCCTTTCAGGACTAGCTTCGCGTCGCAACGAGGTGGAATGGACCTTCTTCATCTCGTTATTATTCTTCTTACAACGTCTACTGGTATGACCAATATTGCCATGAAGGCACATATAAGCCATGTTTTTAAGGAAAGTGGCTCAACGCTTAGAACCTCGCCACCAAATTCCACAAATACCCATTGCATGGCAAAAATAGCAAAGCTCACCAGCAAAAAAGTATTATTGCGCCCCAAATGTTCAAATACATTAATATGCTCTGTACGGGCGTTAAAGCCATTAAAAGTAATGGCCATCATAAAGGTGGCAAAAAGAGCTGACTTCAAATATGTTACTGTAACATCTCCAAAAAGCGCCCTTACCGGCTCAAAGAACAAAATGCTCAGACAAATTACCGTAATAACCAGAGCATTGATAATAACCTGAGTAAGCATTTTTTTAGTCACAATATTCTCCTGACGTGCCACCGGCTTTTCCAGCATATACTCCTGCAAAGCTGGCTCACTGCCATAGGCAATGGCCGCCAAGGTATCCATAGCCAGGTTAATCAGCAATAACTGTATAACTGTGAGCACAATATTCTCTCCCAGCATTGGTCCCAAAAAGCACACCAGTACAGCCGCCACATTAACCGTCAGCTGAAAGATAAGGAACTTTCTTATACTTTTAAATATTGAACGTCCATATAAAATTGCCTTAACTACAGAACGGAAGTTATCATCAAGGATGGTAATATCTCCTGCCTCCTTGGCTACCTCAGTTCCACTGCCCATGGCAAAGCCAACCTCTGCCTTTTTAAGTGCTGGGGCATCATTTACACCGTCGCCAGTCATGCCTACCACCATGTCAAGCTCCTGGGCAATATTCACCAGACGGCTCTTATCTGTAGGCAAGGCTCTCGCCACCACCCGAAGCTGAGGTAATATTTCCTTCAGCTCATCATCTGACATTTTCTTCATTTCACCAGAGGTCAGCACCACATCATCATCAGAGTGAATAAGGCCGGATTCCTTGGCTATGGCCACAGCAGTTTCCCGCTTATCACCGGTAATCATAACCACCTGTACACCGGCATTCTGAACCTCACGGATAGCCCCTATGGCCTCGGAGCGAAGGTTGTCACGAATGCTTATAATACCAATCAGCGTAAGGCTGCCATCATTCTCAGCCTCTCCATGTTCACTGACATGACCAGCACCATAAGCCACCGCCAGCAATCGCATTGAACGGGCAGCCTGATTATCAATATATTTTTGAATTTCGTTGACAGAATTTAACTGATGAATGGTACCGTCTGCCCCCAGATACTGATGACATTTTTCCATCATTACCTCCGGGGCACCCTTAAGATAACATATGCACTTATCAGCTTCATTCACTGCCACTGCAGAATACTTGTCCCTGGAATTAAAATACTTAAAGCCAAGGGCTTCATCACGATTGATGGCATCGGTCAGACCGGCATCCATCAATGCCTTGATTATGGAGCGGTCAGTGCTGTTACCGCCGATGACAGAATCAGCTCCCGGGTGGGCACTATTATTAAGACCAGCAGCTTTTATAAACTTATTGATATATTCCCCTGAAGCCTCTATTCCCTCATTGCTCTTCAGCTCAAGATTACCAATATGCTTTAAATGTACTAAATCTCCCAGTGCTATATCTACCACTGACAGCTTTCCCTCGGTAATAGTACCTGTTTTGTCGCTAAATAAGATACTCAAGCTGCCCGAGGTTTCAATACCATTTATTTTCTTGACTAAAACATTGTCCTTCTCCATTTTCAGACTCTGAACGGAAAGGAGCATGGAGGTAAGCATTGGCAAACCCTCAGGAACAGCACACACAATAACAGTTACAGCTACAGTAACCGCATCAATAATCAGGCGCACCCAGCCCCATAAATTGTCAGGAGCCTCCCCAGTAACAAAGGTCTTTATAAGTATGCCCAGCACAATAGCAATTGCACCTATATAGCCAAAGGCAGAAATATGATGGGCCAGCTTATCCAGCTTCACCTGTAGCGGTGTCCTGCGGGCCGTAGACTGTGCTTCCAAAGCCAACTGACCAAACAGCGTTTTATCCCCCACTACATTGGTTTCCAGATATGCCTCACCACTGCACACCACCGTACCACGATAAGCATAGTGGGGATTAAGCAGATCCTCAATATCATAGGTGTCATTTTCCGCATCCTCCAGGGAACATTTTAGTATTTCCTCAGTCTCACCATTGAGTACCGACTGGTCAATATGTACAGAGCCCTCAACCAGCAATCCGTCTGTAGGAAGCCGGTCCCCGGCCTGTAAAAATACAATATCCCCTGCCACCACGTCACTGACTGGAATTTCCCACAATTCACCGTCACGAAGAACCTTGGTTATATCCTTGGCAGCTTCGTCATTTCGCAGGGTCACAGCCTTACCTTCCTGATTATATTCACTGACAGAAGCAACACCGTTGGCAATAAGAATAGCCACCATTATTCCAACAGGCTCAAACCACTCCGCCTGACCCATAAAATAAAGTACGCCCTGAATAATCAGAGCGACTAACAGAATCATTATCATGGGGTCCTTAAACCCCTGAAAAATCTTTTTTAATAGAGAATCCCTTTCAAGCTGAGTCAAAGAATTGCTGCCATATTTGGCCCGACGTTCTTCAATTTCAGCAGAACTTAAACCCATTAAGCTCATAAAACACTCCTACACACAACACAAGTTTTAATCAGGCTGTACTTGCTTCTTTTTGCTGTAACCAATAACACACACGCCCACGGCCAGTACAGCAGGAATAATTATGGAAGCCATGGATCCCAGAGCACTCTCGATTACAGGGCCAATGCTGGCATCGTGAACCAACATGCTGCCACCCGTCCAACCTAAAATACCGGCACCAAGATAAATCAGCACTGGCCAGTTATCCAACAGCTTGCCAATAATCTGGCTGCTGCCCACAACGATAGGCACACTTATAACAAGACCAATTACTACCAACAAAAAGCTGCCGTGGGCAGCACCAGCTACCGCCAGTACATTATCAATACCCATGGCCGCATCAGCCACGATAATAGTTTTCACAGCCCCGGCGAAATTATCCGCCTCCTCTACATGACCCTCCTTGGCTGGCGCCAACAGCTTAATAGCAATCGGCAATAACAGCAAGCCACCCAAAGCCTGCAGATATGGGATAGACAAAAGATATACCGCCAGCAGTGTCATAATAATTCTTATGACCACTGCTCCCGCAGTACCTACCAAAACTGCCTTCTTTTTTAGCTCATCCGGAAGACGATGGGCTGCCATTGCAATTACCACCGCATTATCCCCGGCCAAAACCAAATCAAGTATTACGATAGAAAACAAAGCTGTCAAAAAATCCAATGTCATAATTGTCATTAATTATATCTTCTCCTTCATTACATACACCAGTCCGCAAATCATCCACAAAAGCATGGACGAAGGAACATTATACAATACATCATCTGTAAGGCCATTAAGGGCTACAGACACCAACCCCAGGCCCAAACCAAGCATCAGGCCCTTGGAGAATTCATCAGGCATAGTCTTTTGAGGGTGCAGGGCAGTAACAGTATATCCTAAAAAGAATACTAAAAAGGCACACCCACCCACAATACCAATTTCAGCAAGATAGTTCAGATAAATATTATGAGCATGAACCAAAGTCACACTGCCATCCACAATGTAGGTATCATAAATAGGATAAACCAGTGAATAGGCTCCACCACCAATACCCAAAAGGGGATGATCCAAAATCATCTGTATGGTGCTTTCCCACATAGCAATGCGCATCTCCGATGATGTGTCCACAACTGTAAACATAGTGCTCATGCGTTCAAACAGCACCGGATTCAACAGCAGAAAGCCTGCCACCAGCACTGCCACTGCCACCAAAATACGCTTGTCCTTCAATACACCGTAACCAGCCATGATAACTGCGATGGTAAGACATGCACCTCGGGCATAGGTCATGGCTATACATCCCAGAGTACAAACTATGGCTATGCCAAGGGCAATACGAAGCCGCTTATCGCTTAGAGTACCAAAAAGCCCCAGGAGAACACAAACCACTACATCCAGGTATGCGGCCAATATATTGGGATTCTCAAGAGTTGAAAAAACACGTTTGCTAAGCTCTGGAAAGGCTTCACCATCAACCCATTTCATTTCCGAGGTATCAATACCGAAAATGAACTGGAAAAAGCCGTAAGCCACAATAATGGCTGCTGACGCCCCCAAAGAATAAGCCAGCAATCTCACATGCCGAGAATTTTCCAAATTTTGGGTTACCAGCACATAGGTCAATAAATAAATTACCACCAGCACAAACCATATCGTCAGTGTATACACTTTATCAGGTGACACTAATATTGACGCTGCACTGCACAACAGGTAAACGATAATGGGCCAATGAAAGGTGGTACGCTTTACATGGAAATCCGGATCCTTCCACCAACGAAGCAAAAATAATGCTATGCCAATTCCCATAAATACTATAGCAGTAGTTTGTGATAATCCGATGAAAAAAGCCTCCATCAAAATTGATAAATATATTGTATCCTTAACGGCCCGAGATGATGCCAATCTCTTTAACCCACTCAACTACTCTCACCTCAAAAAATCTATAATCACATTCATATAATTATAACGCAGTTGTTCAAATTTTCCCATATTTATATGGGAAAATATTCCATATAGCGTTTCCCTTTCAGGACTAGCTTCGCGTCGCAACGAGTTCAGTTTTTATCTCGTTATACAAAAAAAAGAAAAAAAATGGAACCAAAAACAATGGTCCCATTTCTCTCCCCCATTAACATCGTATAAACAATCTGCACATCACTATCTACTTTAATAGAGTACGCAAATAACCAATAAGATACAGCGAACCGGCACATATCACAATTGTATCTGATTCCGTACCTTCACTCTCCCTTGTGGCATTTTCTGCCAGCTCCATACCACGCTCCAGTGCCTTTTTCGGATCACCAATAGCATCCTTGTTTTCGACCTTTGCACATTCCAAAAGCTCCACAGGATCTGCTGCTCTTTCTGATGAAGGCGTTGTAAAGATAACTCTGTCCTCAGGACGCAGAAGTATCTCCAGCATCCCCTCGAAATCCTTATCCCTGAGAATTCCAAGTACAAAAATCCGTTTTTTGTCAGGATAATAGTAATCCAGACTGTCCCGAAGTGTTCTGATGCCTGCAGGATTATGAGCGCCATCGATAATCAGCTCATAGCCATTACGAGGCATAACCTCAAAACGCCCTGGCCACTGAACAGAGGTCATAGCCTGTTTTAATGCCCGCTGGGTAATACGCAAATCATTTACTGCCAGCAACATAGCTGCCGCAGCCGCCAGACTGCTGTTGCTCACCTGATGAAGCCCCATTAGTGCCAGCTTATAGTCAAGGGAAGCCATCTGGTCATTATGGGAAGCAAATTCCACCAACTGGGTTCTTACGGTATTTCCCTCTGACTCGCACCTGCCATAAGGCAATGCTGACAGGGCCTCTATCTGCAGGTCAATCATGGAAGGACTCATATTGCCCACACTGGTATTGCCCAGGTTAGGTGGGATACTAAGCTGCCCCAAGGGTTTAATCGGTTTAGCTTCAAAATCCCTGCCAACAATATATATCTCTGACTTATTATCTGCCGCCACCCGTTGAATAATTTCCAATGCCATACCATCTGCACCAGCTATTACAGGCACTCCAGGCTTTATAATACCCGCTTTATGTTTTGCTATACCTTCCAGAGTACCACCACATTTATCTGCGTGCTCAAAGGATACGTTGGTAATGACAGAAACCTCAGGAGTAATTACATTTGTGGAATCCAGCAGACCACCCAGACCAACTTCAATAACAGCGTACTCCACCTTTTCCTTCATGAAAATATAAAATGCCGCTGCTGTCAGTACCTCAAACTGGGTAGGGTGCTCGTCCCCCTCTCCCACCATAAAGTCACAGAGGTCACTAACCACAGTAATAGCCGCCGCCATTTTTTCCCGGCTTATTTCATTACCGTTGATAACAACCCGCTCGGTGTAAGAATCCAAATGAGGAGATGTGTACATTCCCACGCTGATGCCTGATTTTTTAAGGATTTCCGCAAGCATACAGGTAACAGAGCCCTTACCATTAGTACCGGTTATATGAACGGTCTTGTATTTATTTTGGGGATTTCCCATCAATTCAAGAAGCTTCTGTATTCGCCCAAGACCCAAGTTCATGCCAAAGACATTAAGCTCCTCTAAATATTGTAGTGATTCTGAATAATTCATAATATCCCCCTAACAGCACTACTAACCAAAAAGGGACCGGTAAAACCGGTCCCCCCTCTCTCATCCTGCCTTCCCCTCTAGGAAGGGGGACCGCTTCAGCGGTGGATGAGGTTACAGCTTAGCCAAATCATCAAGACGTGCCTTCACAGCATCCATCTTTTCCTGATAACCAGCCAGTTTTTCCTTCTCACCAGCAACTACATCAGCAGGAGCCTTTGCCAGGAAGCCCTGATTGGACAGCTTTTTGTCCAGACGGGAAATTTCCTTCTCCAGCTTGGCCATTTCACCATTGAGACGGGCAGTTTCCTTCTCCACATCGATCAGATCCTTCAATGGCAGGAAAATTTCCACACCGTTTACAACACCAGCCATGGCATTTTCCGGCTTTTCAGCTCCAGCCGCCATGTGAGTAACAGGCTCAGCAGAAGCCAAAACAGTGAGATAGCCCTCGTTATCAGCAAACACCTGACGCAAGGATTCATCAGTAAAGTTAAGTACAACCTCACTCTTCTTGCTTGGAGCCGCATTTACCTCCAGGCGGAGAGCACGAATGGTCTTTATAGTTTCCATAATGGTGGTCATGCTGCTTTCACTGGCTTCGTCAATGAGAGCAGTAATGGTCTTGTCCTCAGCAGGCCACTGGGATACCATAATGCTCTTGCCCTCATGTGGAATATGCTGCCAGATTTCCTCGGTGATAAATGGCATAAATGGATGCAACAGACGCAGAGTACGCTCCAATACATAGCCCAATACATACTGGGCAGTCTGACGAGGCTTAACATTTTCCTTATCATAAAGACGTGCCTTGGAGAGCTCAATGTACCAGTCGCAGAACTCACTCCAGATAAACTCATAAATCAGACGGCCGGCCTCACCCAGCTCATACTTCTCCAGATTTTCAGTAACACCCTGGGCTGTCTTGGCGAAGCGTGACAGAATCCACTTATCTGCCATGGTGTAATCTTCCACAGCTGGAACAAAGCTCTTATCAAAGCCCTCCAGATTCATCAGCATGAAACGGGAGGCATTCCACAGCTTGTTGGCAAAATTACGGGCAGATTCAACACGCTCGTTATAAAAGCGCATATCATTACCAGGAGTATTGCCGGTAATCAGCATAAAGCGCAGAGAGTCGGCACCATATTCCTCAATCATTTCCAGTGGATCAATACCATTTCCAAGGGACTTGGACATCTTACGGCCCTGGCTATCTCTCACAAGGCCATGGATATAAACAGTCTTAAATGGAATATCCTTGCCAAATTCCAGACCCATCATTACCATACGGGCAACCCAGAAGAAAATAATATCATAACCGGTTACCAGAGTAGCGGTAGGATAAAAATGTTTCAGCTCGGCAGTCTCCTCAGGCCAGCCCATGGTCTCGAATGGCCACAAGCCAGAGGAAAACCAGGTATCCAGTACATCCTCATCCTGACGTACATTCTTGCTGCCGCACTTAGGACACTGGCAAATATCATCACGGGATACAGTGGTCTCACCGCAGTCGTCGCAATACCATGCAGGAATACGATGTCCCCACCACAGCTGACGGGAAATACACCAGTCACGAATGTTATCCAGCCACTGGCAATAAATCTTGGTGAAGCGCTCCGGAACGAACTTAATACGGCCATCTCTAACAGCATCAGCTGCTGGCTTTGCCAGAGTATCCATCTTTACAAACCACTGAGTGGAAATCATTGGCTCAATAGTGGAATGACAACGGGAGCAATGACCTACTGCATGCTCATGGTCCTCAATGGAAACCAGGGCGCCAATTTCCTCCAGCTCCTTTACCAGAGCTTTACGGCACTCATAGCGGTCCATGCCCTCATACTTGCCGGCACCTTCCAGCATCTTACCAGTGTTTGACAGGACCTTCACCTGCTCCAGATTGTGACGCAGACCCATCTCATAGTCGTTAGGGTCATGGGCAGGTGTAACCTTTACTGCACCAGTACCAAAGGCAGAATCAACATATTCATCAGCAAAGAGCGGAATTACGCGATTAACAACAGGCAAAATTACATTCTTGCCAACCAAGTCCTTGTAACGCTCATCATCAGGATGAACAGCCACGCCAGTATCACCGAACATAGTCTCAGGACGGGTGGTGGCAACCTCCACATACTTGTCTGGCTCACCTTCCACCTGATAGCGGATATGCCACAAATGCCCCTGCTCAGTTTCATGCTCTACTTCAATATCGGAAATAGCGGTATTACAATCAGGACACCAGTTGGTAATGCGGGTACCCTGATAGATAAGACCTTTTTCATAAAGGCTTACGAATACCTCGCGAACAGCCTTGGAGCAGCCCTCATCCATGGTAAAACGCTCTCTGTCCCAATCCAAAGAAGAACCAAGGGAACGAAGCTGGCTCATAATACGGCTGCCAAACTTTTCCTTCCACTGCCATACTCTTTCTAAAAACTTTTCACGGCCCAGCTCATAGCGGTTGGTGCCTTCCTCACGAAGAGCCCCCTCAACCTTGGCCTGGGTAGCTATACCAGCATGGTCACAGCCCGGCATCCAAAGAGTATTATAGCCCTGCATACGGCGCCAACGTATAAGAATATCCTGAAGGGTATTATCCAAAGCATGGCCCATGTGAAGCTGGCCAGTTACATTAGGAGGCGGAATAACAATGCTGTAAGGCTCCTTCTCCTCGTCTACTACTGCGTGAAACAGCTTGTTTTCTTCCCAATAACCATACCATTTTTTCTCAAAGGATTTTGGGTCATATACCTTAGGGATATTGTTTTCTTCCATATTCAAAACCTCCTGTATTTTTTATTTGCCTTCCCCTTGAGGGGAAGGTGTCTGCGCAGCAGACGGATGAGGTGTCCAAAACAAAAAAAGCACTCTCATCCTACTTAAAGGACGAAAGTGCCTGCTTTCGTGGTACCACCTAAATTCCTTAAAATCCAAAAGATTTTAAGCTCCTTTACATAACGCCGTTTCCGCGTCCCACCCTACTATACTTTCAGCCAGGAAACTCCAAAGCTACCTTCTCTGCCGCACACCCGGAAGGCTCTCACCTAATCCTTCCTCTCTTTGGGGCTGCATCTGCAAATACTCCTCTTTATCATTGTATTTAAATATAAAATTGTGCATTTTTGGTGCGGACGAGAGGGGTCGAACCTCCACGCCTTGCGGCACTGGATCCTAAGTCCAGCGTGTCTGCCAATTCCACCACGCCCGCAACTCCGTTGCGAAAAGCCCCGAAAGGCGATTCACGGCATATATTTTACAAGTTTTTTAAATTAAAGTCAAATTTTCGCCCATTTTCCACAAGTAGCCATAAGCAACGGAAGCCAAAAAGCCCCAAAATACATCAAATTGGCATTTGACTTTTATGTTGATGTCAAGCACAAACCCATATACACCAACGCCTACAGCGATTTTAAAAAATTTGACTTTTAAAAAAAGCACTCATTAAAAGATTGTATTTTTTAATGCGTTTAATTTGCTATTTTCCGTTGCGTGTGTGTATATTTCTAACAATGTACTTGAACGACTCCAACCACCTAACGCCATTACTGTTTTAATGTCTGCACCGTTAGTGATTAGTTTGGTCGCAAAATAATGGCGTATAGAATGTATATGTAAATCTTGGTTAATATTACATTGTTTTCTAATACGTTGAAATATATCAGTAACACGGGACAAAGACAAAAAAGGATATTTCCCCGCCGTTACACATAAGGAACGGAATACAAAATCTTTAGGTTTGCCGTTAGTTGTTTTTTTTAGGCTGTAAAGCATTAGCCCCATTTTGGGACTAATAGGAATACGGCGAACGCTCGACGGTGTTTTTGTTGCTCCAACATATTCAGCATATTCATTTTCCCTCCAACCTTTAGAAATTGACTTGTCAATGTATATAGAATATTTCCCTTCCTCAAAGCAAACATTTTCCCATTGTAGGGCTAATAGCTCACCTTTTCTGCATCCTGTCTGAAAATATAGCAAAAATAACATATACCACCTAACACCATATAGGCTTTTAGCCATGCACAGAAAAATTTCTTTTTCCCTGTCGGTAAATACAGGCTGTTGTTTTTTCTTCGTCTGTATTATATCCGTTGGGGTAATTGGATTATTTTTTAGTTTCTTAGCTATATGCGGGTATTTGTCCATGTAATATTGATACATAGATTTAACCCGCCCGACCATTCTTTTAGTATACCTTTGTGACCAATTATTTTGATTTTGAAGGTAAAAAAATAAATCGTTCCATTTTTCGGAGGTTATGTCGGTTATTTTTGCTTTTCGCAAAAATGGGAGTAATGCGTCAAAACACCGCTTATATGTGTATACGGTTGATGGCGTTAATTGTTTCAATGCCTGTATATGCTCCATATAAGTAAGATAAGCTTCAGCGAATGTCGGGATTTTTTGCTTTTTATTATCCTCGTTCTTTTGTTGTATGGGATTGGGTAATTTAATCCCTAATTTTCTATACATTTGTTTGCGAAATTGTAAAGCGTCCGTCAAACGTTCAAAATATTCACAATAAAAAGCTCCATTCCGTCTGATTGTTACTTGATACATTTTTCTGTCGTTTCTGTATTGAATATTTGTAAATTTCATTTTATACCCCTTTCATTTTTTACAACAAACTAAAAAAGCAAAAGGGCTAAAACGTTGGTACTATATTCAGTTATCAAGGTACAGTGAATTATAATTTACGTGTCGGAACACGTTACTATAATTCATATAAATTATAGTAGCTCGAGTATGTTCTATTTGTCAACCTATAATATAAGACAAACCCTGATAAAATCAGGCTTGTAGATGTTCGCCAAACATATATATTATTTTGTTTTTCCCGCCAACTTTCCAACAAATCCCCCAACACAAAAAACAACCATACCCCCAACTTGCCAACCATACCCCCCAACGCCCCCAAAAAGCCATAGACCTATATACTTGTAAACAGTAATTAAAATTTAACATTTGTAAACTTATATAACTGTCAACGGTTTTTAATATATTTTTCAACCTTAAACGCCCATAAATTGGACAAATGCCCTGTAACGTCGCCAGTTAGCTTGTGTGGGGTTTTAGGCTATGCGTAATATAAATACATTACCAAGCTAATTTAAAACGCTTATACGGCGTTTGATAAGGTCGAATTTTTGAGAATAAAAAAAAAGGTATGCACCTGTTAAAGATACATACCCTTGTTTTATTGCTCTATAATTTTGTAATCCGACCATGCTGTTATACTACTTACTGCCCTTATTTGCTTCTCAATCACAATAACACGTTTAAAAATTTCCTTTACCTGTTTTTTTGTCCCCTCTCCATAAGGTAACGGCATTACCCGCCATTTAGCCCGCTTGTTATATTTAGGCTTGGTAACAATAATATAGTTCTCCATTTGTTCCCCCTCTGCTTTCATTTATTAACTTTTTAATGAAAAACGCTGCTTTTATTTTGAACATCATTATTGTATCTCGAGTTTTTTCTGAAGTCCATCTATTTTGCAAAATAAAAAAAGGTATGTACCTATAAAGATACATACCCGCTATATTGTATTTAGTTTTCCATAATGCTATAATGTCATTAATAAAGGTGCTACCTGTAGACGGTCAGCCCCGAAAAAGAAAAGCAATAGAATTACCGCCATCTAGTTGGACGCTGTGGCGGTTTTTCTATTTTATGCCTTAATTGCTATTATGCAAAGAGTGACTAAAAACACGATTGTTAAAAAGTCGTATGTAGTCATAAGCAACGCCCCCAATCTGAGGCTATAGAGTGACCGCCTACCGCTATGGTAACACCTTCTTATACAGTCTAATTTATTAGTATTATATTGTCAAATATAATAACCGTGTAATCCCTGTATTATCAAGGACTACACGGTTATTTAATTACCAACGATAATAATTTGGGCTTTCCCCATTGTCTCTAACATCCACGTGACAACCCCAATCATAAATACCAATAGCATCAAATCCGACCTTTTCACAATACCAAGCTAATTCTTCAGGCGTGCTACACCACCTATAATTAGGGGTTTGAACGTCTGCCCCATTTCCTAGAACATGCTGAGAATTTGGAACGCCCCCAACCTCCTCATTGTGAACAGGGCATCTATATGCACAAGATAATTCTAATGCACCGCCTACCATTTCCCTAAGTTGGTCTAATTTTTGTAATAAAATTGGGTTGATTTTATCAACGCCACCATTACAGCATCCGTCCCCATGACATTCTAGTTCGTAATCGGAAAAATATCTACTACCCATATTAAAAGCCTCCTAAAAAATTTGCAATAAAAAAGTGTATTGATAAACATATCAACACACTACATTTTTAAATCATTCTTATTGTTGTTACTCATATAACCTATAAGACCGCTAACGATTGCTATTATTATTTCTTGGCTCAAACCAAGATAAATACAGCCCCATAGGCTAATTACTAAGCCAATAGCTATTATTAAATCAATCTTTAGATATTCTTTTATATACTTCATTACTGTTTTACCTCTAATTCCTTGACTTGCTCATATACATGAGTAGCCAAGCCATTACCACCTAGCTTTTTATAGCTTGTATACATTCTTGTAATATTTTCAAGTGCTAGCGGGGTTATTTGCTTTTCCTCAATAAAATGTGTACATGACTGCAAAATCCTATCCCTTAGTATTGCTTGTGTACCTTCCTTTAACTCTAGTATTGTCTTTTCTAATTCCTTTTGCTTCTGTCGTTTCTCTTGTTCTTTTTGCTCCTGCTTTTCTAACCTATAATCTAGCCATTTACCGATTACTAGCAGAATTAACGGACTAACAAAATTTATTAATATTGTTAGTAGTTCCACATTATCACCCCCGATTAAGCCCCAATAATAACGGCGGTATTATCTTTTGTTAGCTGTACCCATACCTGTACACCGTTATATACATTGACTTGCGTACCCAATACAGCCCGATAAGTAACGCCATTAATTAATACAGTATCACTACTTGTCATAGTACCCCTTAAAGCTCCAACATTTACAGGCTTTTTGTTGGCTTCTTTTATGATTTCATTTACTTTTGATTGTAATTTGATTAAATTATCCATTTTCAAGCACCTTTTTAGCTTTTTTAATATCCGTTTTTCTCAGCCTCAAATTATAGTTTCTGTAATCATTTGACAGATTTTTTTCTGTGTTGCCGTCCCACGCATATACACCCCTTACGGTTTGGACTAGAAAAGCTTTTTTGTTTAGTGGTTGATAATCAAGGGGTAAATATTTAGTTGTGTAACCTTTCACATCGAATTTTTCCGACTCGGCATTATATACGGCTGTTGTTTTGTCTAAAACCCAATTAAAATTATTATTACATTCTATATAGTTCTTTTTATCGCCTAATATTCTATGGGTTTGCACCTGTACGGCGTATAAATTGACGTCTTTTATTCCTGTAGTGTCCCCACTAATTACGGCGTTTGCTGTTATATTTACATATCCCGCACCTGCAACATAGTATTTATAATGCCAATAATGGGCGGTTTGTTCCCGCCACAAATAACCCCAAGTGTAACCCATAGAATAGGAATAAGGCTTTAAATATATATCATAATCAATATGATAATAATAATTATCTCCTAGTGTTACATCCTCGTCCACTCCATGACGCACCCAAACCTTTTCTTGTCCTGAATAGTCACCTTCAAGGCTTCCTGTCATCTTCAAATCACCCACACCAACATAAACATAATCAGCACTAGTAGTTGTGTATTCGTCATCTATATATTTTTCTTGGTATGATTCCACTCTATATTGTCGCTTTAGTTCTGCAATAGCGTTCCATGTTCCGTTGGGGTGAATTAATGCTTTGTCTGTTATTGTGTTTTCTGTAGTTTTGAGCTTGTATTCTAATGGTTCACCGTTTTGGCGTTGTAAAAAGTCCCCGCCTTGAACATATTTATTAACGTCTATGTATTTTTCAATGTCCACAACGTCACCGTTGGCAGAAAACAATTTATTATTATTTTTATATATTTGTATGGTCGTATCGTCTTTATCTGCTTTTCTTATTTCATATAATATTTGTTTTTTGTCTTTTCCATAGCCAATACTAGCATCTACAGTTTGACGCCCTAATATTACCAACTCGCCTTTTTCCCCACATGTAAATTGACTAACCATAGATACACATAAACTATTAACTTTTAGATTTTCCTTAAACCATTTTACAAATCTAGCATCATAAATAAGATAACCTTTATTAATTGAAGCAGGTATATATGATTGTGAGCCTGTAAAGGTATTTCCATATATTATTTTTCCGTCGGTAAATACTTGCTGACCTGCAACAAGATTATTGTTACCTGCTATATAATATACTTTTCCTGTTGTGTCCGTGGCTGTTGTGCCTTGTACTGATTGAATGGTAGTTTGATACAATTTATTCATTCACCCCCATATTAAAA
Source organism: Anaerovibrio lipolyticus DSM 3074 (assembly GCF_900141865.1). Lineage (GTDB taxonomy): Bacteria > Bacillota > Negativicutes > Selenomonadales > Selenomonadaceae > Anaerovibrio > Anaerovibrio lipolyticus. Next base: position 212,352 of record NZ_FQYW01000005.1, read on the forward strand.
GGGGACTTTGTTCAGCCCCCCATTTTTAATACCAACGTACTAAGGTAATAGATTGTTTTAGTTCCTTGGTGGTTTGGGTAATATTATTACTTTGCAAATAATAAGTATTCCCTTTGAATTTCACCCGCTCCGAAAAATCTACAACATGACTATAATTATATATATCCATGCTTACGGTTTCTTTGATTTTACGGTTTAACCATTTCAAGTCATTAAGATATGAATTCATAACATTTTTATCCGTGGTTGGTACATTAACGGACTCTTTCAACACATTACCATTACCCAACGGATTATCATTATCGGGATAATTCGCCCCGCCTAAAGTAATAGACTCTTGATTTGTTAGGTATCGGCTTGCAACAGAAGCGGGTGAACCTGTCCCAATGCTACTACCTTGATATTCGCCATCTATATATACAGAAGTCCCATAAAAGCCTCCGCCTAATGGAGCATGGACGGTCTTCCTTGTTGTTTCGTTGCCGTCTTTATCCTTTGTTACTTCTGTTTCACTACCTAATACCATTACCCCGCTTTTTGTTTTAGAGTAATCATATGTAGTGGTAGTGGTTGAGCCATCAGCGTGATTTGTGGTTTTTTTGTATAAATACTTATTTTGCCCGAATCCGTCGCCTGTATATTCGTAATATGTTGTATTACCTTCGTTTTGCTCAGAGTACAAGTACCCTGAAACGTAAGTACATACCGCCTCCCCCATCGTTAGAGTCCCATAGAACGGCAACGGCTCAATATATAAATTATGTCCTTGGTCGTGTCCTGCTCCATTTGAATTACTATAATTTATCATCGTGCGTTCTAAAGACTTATTAATTATAGGTCTTGTATGTGCTGTGGTTGTTATATCTATTGTTGTTTGTTCTTGTCCACGTTGGATGACGTTCAAGCTGTTATCCCCCGCCCTCATAAATACGTTTATAGCCTTATGGGGAATACTACTACTCCAACCAAACAAAGAGGAAATAATACTTTCGTAAGTCTGCCCATCACCTATCCATTTTTGACTATGTTTGAAATTATCAGCATGATAGTTTAGGCGTTTATTCAACGCACCCGCTATTTTTTCAGCGTGTTCCTGTAGGGTGTGAGTTTGATTTCCAAAATTATAATTTATAGATTTATACAAAATTTCGTCGCAATCATACATACCTTTTAGGCTTATAATCCTGTCTTGTTGGCTTGTTTCTCCAACCCTGTATAAATAAGGAAAATCTAATATTTGCCCGCTTACATAATCCAATATATTTATATTTTCGGTCGTGTCCATACTGAATGAATCAGCAAGGGTTAGCTCCTGCAAATTAATACTTATACTAACAACCCCGCTTTTTTGTTCCTGCTTAACAGGGATAAATGGGTTTGTTGGTGTTGTGTCCGTTTTTATAGTCGTATCATGTGGGGAATTTAAGCTAATATCAAAATAATATGTAGCTTCTGCGTTGACCTTTATATTAGTATCATAATACATTGTTACGGTTTCCGCTGTAATAGCTTTTACTTTAGTATCATAATGCTGATTTATTGATTTTTGGGTTTTTACTCTAGTATCATAATTTATACTAATGTCTTTGTGAATACTAATTGAAGTATCAAAAAACCTTGTAACGTCTGCGTTTACGCTTGTATAAGTATCATAATAATATGATTTTTTATCTTTGCTTTCAACGCTTACATTAGTATCATAATGCTGTACTAGGTCAGTATTTAAGCGGGTTTGTGTATCATTGTATTGTATTATGTCAGCTTTTACGGCTGTATTAGTATCATAACACTGATTTATTGATTTTTGGATTTTTGTAACAGTATCATAATTAGCATTAATGTCCTTGTTGGCTTTAATAGCCGTATCAAAATAATAGCTTGTATCTGTGGACGGTACAACAGTACATAATATTCTTGGTGTGCTTATACTTGATTTTTTTATAATTGCCGTCGTTAATATGCGGGGCGTGCTTACAGCAGAATTTTTTAAAATTGCTGTGGTTAATATTCGGGGTGTACTTATTGAGCTTTCAGACATTCAAGCCACCCCCCTATTTTTTAGCCGTCATTGTTATATTACTAATATTTGTTGGTAAACCGTCAAAATACATCCCTTTTCCCGTTGTCGGTATTTCCTTTGTATTGGAATAATTGCCCATATCACATTTTATATTTTTTATGGTGTCGCCTAATTCAGTCGTACCCATACCCACGTTACAAGCTGTCACCTTATAGCCGTTTAAAACTGATAAATCGGGTTTTGCTTGTAGGGTGCTGTTTTCTGCTTCTGTAGAATATAAACCTGTACTCTCGTCATAGCTGAAGCCGTTGTTTGCTACTGTTGCAGGTATGACGATAATTGATTCGTTAATGGGAAAATATTGGTCTGATATGATTATATTTCTAATTCTAAAACGGTAATTATCACTAGAGTCGTTATTGGTTTTTATTTTGCAACTTATAGCTTTTACGCCCGTTTTTACATAACTTGAATACGTCCCCACCTTGTCACCGTCAAGGTAATAGTCTATCGTACCCGCTACGCTGTCTATAACTAAATATATTTTATGCCATCTATATGTACCATTTATAACAGTTTTTAAACGTTCAGAATCATTTGTGCATAGTCTTAACTCTTTTCTGTCGTAATAATAATAAATTTGTACTGTTGACACTTTAATACTGTTGTATGTCCCATCACTGAAATATATTTGAATGGGCCAGCAAGTGCAAATATTGGTGGGATATATTTCCATAGATACATACAACTTTGTATTTTCGGCAGGGAGCGTTAGTTTTGCCTCTCCATTACACAAATACTGACTGCCGTTAGTGTCGGTATAACGAACAAAAGTATCAGAATCAAATAAACTATAATTAGTATTTATATATTTCATAACAAACCACCTCTTAAACGGCTTCAACAGTAGCCTTTAAGCATACGGCGGTTGTATCGTCGTTGATTGGTGTTGTGGCGTTGCTTGCGTCATATTTTACCCAAATAATTGTATTTGTGTCTGTTATATCGCTTGTTATGTCGGCACTATGTCCCCATGTGCCATTAGTCAAGGCGTTTTCTGCGTCGGTGTAATTATTATCCAGGCATACAAACCAATTATTAATATTCCCGCCTGTAGTCTGATATTCTGAGCCGTCCCAATATGCAAAAGAAATATTCACGCCGTCGGCGGTCTTGTAACCTGTATCGGTTCTTACAGCCACCTTTACCGCTTTTTGCTCTGTTAGTTTGAGCGTAATGGCTAAAGGTGCTGTGTTGGTATGGTCTTGACTTATTAATGTACCGTCCTTTTGGTCTTTGGTTGGGTTATTTGTGTATAGATTAATCATTGTTTAAATTCCTCCATAAAAAATATTTATATAGTCCACAATTCAAGCTCACAAGTTATATAATCCTCAAACCTAGAAAAATAGCCGTATGAGATTACTTTTACCCTCATGCTTTGCCATGTTATACCACTAGGGTCTATAAATGTTATTAATGTTCTAGTTTGAAAGTAATTCCATACTAAAATAAAATTGTCCTTGTGGAATGTGGCTGTTAATGTGATTTTATCCCCTGAAGCTATATGTCCATAATCTTGGACAACGTTCCCGCCGTCTGTCTGTATCATGGTTTGTCTATCATCTGTTGTGATTTTGAATGACTCGGGGGTGGACAAGCTTACAGCGTTACCGATTTTTATTTTCATATATTACGCACCCCCATAAGAAATATTTATGTTTGTTGTGTTATTATTAGGTAAAATGTCCAATATCTTTTTACAAGCACTTTGGGCTACTTCATTACTAACGTCTTCCAATCCCTCAACACGAACATTCAAGTTATAGTTAATGTCTTCTTGAGGTGCTTGTGTTGCTGTTATCGTTGTTGCTGTGTTTAGATTTTGCATATTATTAGCATATTCGGAGCTAAACATCGGGATAGCTTGTGTACCTTTTAGAATCCAACGGTCAGGCATAGAATCATAAATCGGAATTATATTATCGTTCGCCTGTTTCATCGCCATTTCAAAACCTGCTATTTCTGCCTTTGTAGTCCACGCATCTGCTGGCAAATTAGCGTCTTTTCTCATTTCCCCGATAATGGCATTAATAGCGTTGGCTTGCTTTTCTTCTTCTGAGCCACCGCCCGCCATAGCTTTACGGTACAGCTTGAGGTACTTGTAATTCTCTTTGAACATATGGAGAGCCGTTTCTTGTTGGAGCTGGCGTTTTTGCTCCTCAGCCCATTCAGTGGCTTTTACCTCGTCCACGCCTTTTTGTTTCCAGGCTTCTTTTTCTTTTTCGATTTCGTCAAGGCGGTTTTGATACGCTGATTTCCATACAGAATTGATTTTATCAATAACTTGGTCGTTAAATTCCTTTATTATCTTTGCTTTTTGGGCTTGTGTGGCTTTTTCTATTTCAGTTTCACTTACGCCTTTTTCTTTCCATTTTTGCATAGAAACATCAATATTATGTAATTGTGTTTCTAGGTCTGTATGGGATAATGAGTATAATGACTCGTGTAGTTCAGCCGTTGCCTTTGCTTGCTCCTCCTGCTGTCTTTGTTGGGCTTTTTGTGCTTGCGTTTCTGCTTGTATTTGTTTTTGCCGTTCTTGGCTTCTTTTGTCTATATCGGCATAGTAAGCTTTTAATGCTTTTTGTGCTTCTTCTTGTTGGTCGTTGGCTTCTCTTTGAGCTTGTACGTCGTCTTTATTTGCCAACAAACCCGCCATTAATGGCATCATTGTCGGATTTCCCGCATATGAAAGCAACGCCATACCATAGCCCGCATCAAATTCAGCTTTTATATTTTTTAGGACGTTCCCGACATTTTCGCCGTTCACGCCCACCGCCTCAAGGGCGTCTGCGACGGTTCGCACGGCGTCGCCCGCTGTTTTCATGGAGTCTATGAGAATTTCACCCATTAGTTGGATATTTTCTTTATTATCCCTAATTAGAGTTATCCAACTTTCGAACATTTCTATAATCTCAGGCATCATTTCCTTAGATACAGGAAGAAGGGCAGAGCCTAGAGCTAATTTTAATTGGCTCATTTCCATTTCCATTTTTTGCCACTCAAGATATGTTTCGTGGGCATCTTGTGGATTTAAAAGGTAAGCGTCAAAGTTTAAGTCGTCTTCCCGCCAGCCCATTCTCGTGGGATAATAACACTAACAAATTAAAGTTTTGCCGAATGTCTTCGTGTTTCGGGAAAACTTCAAATTGGAGGTGTTTTCTTTGGCGGATAATTCGTTAGAAATACGAACCAGGGTCCGCATGGCTCAATGGCAGTCAATAATTAAAGAGTGCAAGGAATCCGGCATGACGGTAGCTGAATTCTGTGAAGACAGAAATATCAGTTGGCACGCCTATTACTATTGGCTG
>NZ_FQYW01000013.1 GCF_900141865.1 Anaerovibrio lipolyticus DSM 3074
CTGCACCCTCGCTAATTAGCAGTCACCTATGAGAGGTGTACTTGCTGGTAGTTCTCTCGCCTAGGGCTGCAACACCTGTGTAAGCAGATTTTGACGATTAAGGCAGGCGTCAAGCTATTTAAGCAGTCATCTGTTGATGCTGCTGGAGGGATAAGACGTAACCTTGCCACATAATCTCTGTGATTATTGTAGCATCAGGAAATCCAGTTTAGTAAATAATATTCAGTTGTAAAAGAAAAATAAGCTTTGTAGACAAGGCGGATATCTTGCTTACAAAACTTATTATACGAGGAGGGAATAGTTATGATTTGTCAGAAGTGTGGCAGCCAGCTTAATATGGATGGTACCTGCCCTAATTGTGGGCAGGGTAATGTGCGTATTATGGAAAAGTCTGAGATTAACGCTTACGACGGCATAACTATTGAAGAAAACAGCTATGGGCAGGAAAGCGCCCAGACTGGAAAAAATGATAACTCTTTTGGCGGATTTGGTGGTTTTGGGGGCTCCGATAGGGGGCCTCGCATCCTCCGTTTTTCCTCTGGAAGCGGTACACTCACCAAGGTTTTGTTTGCCATTGCCATAGCTCTGTTGGTGGCTGGCCTTGTTTTTGTTGCCTTGCCGCTGATGGTGTTGGCTGTACTTGTGGGGCTGGCAGTCTATATGATTTACAGTTTTTTAACATAAAATTAATAAAAATACAAAAGTTTACATTTTTTGTTGACAGCCAGTGAAATTTATATTATTATAGCGGTGTTGATAATTGAATATCCAAATCATTGATTGGGAAATAGTAGCTATTCCAACTTTTGCCAGCGAGCAGGTGTCGGATTTATCCGGAGGTGGAATGACCTGTGAAAAGCGTTTAGTGAATGGTCCCAAGAGAGTCCACCAAAAGCATTTTTTGTGATTAGGCTGGAACGGTTGCCACCGTTATTGGGCTGCGGTATCGGACATTGTTCCTGTACTTAAGAGGGTGATATTACCAGTGGCATAGACATTTTATCTCGGTAAGGGATAAAATGTTTTTTTATTACACGGTGTTATATCACTGAAAATGGGTGGCACAGCGGAACCATTTCGCCCCATGTATAACCATAAAGGGTTGTACTTGGAGCGAAGTGGTTTTTTTAGTTGGAAAAGGTGAGAAGCATGGCAAGAGTAAAGATATGTGGCATACGGGATATGGAAGCGGCCAGAGCTGCCAGATCAGCGGATTTTATGGGCTTTATTATGAGTGACAGGTTCAGACGCTACTGTCCACCGGATATAGTAAAGCATATCTGCAGCACGGTGCAGGGGCCAAGAAAAGTGGGTGTCTTTGTGGATCAGCCTATAAATGAGGTTAATGAAATCGCTGAATATTGTGGCTTTGATATGGTACAACTTCACGGACATGAAAGCGTCGAGTACGCTGAAAAAATAGAGAGGACTATTATCAAAGCATTCCGTTATGGAGAGGATTTCTCGCTGGAAGGGGCTGAGGCCTATCCTGCAGAGTATATCCTTATAGACAGCTATAGCAAAGCTACTGTGGGGGGCAGCGGTATCAGCTTCAAATGGCGGGAGGCCGCCAGTACCATAAAGCAATTGAAAAAGCCCTATATAATAGCTGGAGGAATATCTGCTGAAACATTACAGGAAGCAATAAAAATATTTGACCCCTATGGTATAGATGCCTCCGGGTCCATGGAAATAGAGGGAAGGAAGTCACCGGAGCTGATTAGGAAATTTTTGTCAGCGGCAGGAAAGAAAGTGGTGGAAACATGAGAGATTACTTAGCAGAAATTGTTACTAAAAAACGGGATATTGTGGAAGCCGCAAAGGCTCAGCTTCCCTTGAGGGAGTTAAAGGAACAAGTGGAAAAGGGCACCTTCGCCATGTGCTCCCAGTTCCAGAAAAGAGAGTGGAACCTCATAGCCGAGTGCAAGCTGCAGTCCCCTTCCAAGGGAAAATTCAATCATCCCTATTCAGTTTTGGACTTGGCCAGGATGTATGAAAAAAATGGAGCCAGCATGCTGTCGGTGCATACGGATCCACACTTTTTAGGAAAGAATGAGGATTTGGTGGAGGTAAGAAAGGCAGTGAAAATTCCTCTCTTGCGTAAGGATTTCATTATAGATGAATATCAGATTTACGAAGCCAGAATGCTGGGTGCTGATGCGGTTTTGCTTATAGCAAGAATACTTGAACAAAAGCAGCTGGAGGATTATCTGAATCTGACATGGAGCCTGGGAATGGATGCTCTTGTGGAGGTACATGACAGGGAGGATATGGAAAAGGCCATGAAAACACCAGCCAAGTTTATAGGTATCAACAACCGAAACTTGAAGCTGTTTAAAACCACCATTGAGAACACTTTGGAGCTTCTGCCGTTGGTGGAAGATAATCGAACCGTTATCAGTGAAAGTGGTATACATACCCTGGATGAGGTAAGGATGCTTCATGAAGCTGGAGTAGACGGCATATTGGTGGGTGAGGGCCTGTCCACAGCAGAGGATGTGGAAAAAGCCACCCGGGAATTTGCCCTATTATGATAAAAAGAAAATTTAAACAATGAAGTTATAGAATGTGAAAGTGATTGGTAGGAGGAAGAAATTATGTCAAAGGGAAGATTTGGAAAATATGGTGGTCAGTATGTGCCTGAAATTGTAATGCCTGTATTGACGGAGCTGGAGGCAGCCTATGAAAAATATAAAAACGATCCGGAATTTTTGGCGGAGCTAAGAAAGTATTATGTGGAGTATGCGGGACGTCCTACCCTTCTATATTATGCGGAGAAGCTCACCAAGCATTATGGTGGGGCAAAGATATTTTTAAAGAGAGAGGATTTGCTTCATACTGGCGCCCATAAAATTAACAACGCTTTGGGACAGGTGTTGCTGGCCAAGAGAATGGGCAAAAACAGGGTTATTGCAGAAACCGGTGCTGGCCAGCACGGTGTGGCCACAGCAACAGTGGCAGCTCTCTTTGGAATGGAGTGCAAGGTGTTTATGGGGGCAGTTGACATGGAGCGTCAGAAGCTGAATGTTTTCAGAATGAAGCTTCTGGGTGCTGAGGTGGTTCCCGTTACCACTGGAACATCTACTCTAAAGGATGCCACCAGCGAGGCAATTCGTTATTGGGCAGCACATATTGAGGATACTCATTATATTATCGGTTCTGCCGTGGGGCCTCATCCATATCCAACTATGGTTCGTGATTTCCAGTCTGTTATTGGCAGGGAAATCAGAGAGCAGATTAAAGAAGAGACTGGTGGGCGCCTTGATTATCTTATAGCCTGTGTAGGTGGCGGCTCTAATGCCATTGGTACCTTCTATGAATTCAGAAATGACCAGTCTGTAAAGAAGTTTGGCGTGGAGGCTGCTGGTCGTGGCCCGGCAGTAGGGGACAATGCCCAGACCCTTTCCAATCCAGCCAGCCGTCCAGGTGTCCTTCACGGTGCTTATAGCTATTTGGCCCAGGATGAGGATGGTCAGGTGATAGAGGTGTATTCCATTTCTGCAGGCCTGGATTATCCTGGTGTAGGTCCTGAGCATGCCATGTTCCATGAGGAAGGCATAGTAAAGTATGTGGGAATTAACGATAAAGAAGCAATTGATGCCTTCCAGCTCCTTTGCCGTGAGGAGGGGATTATCCCGGCTGTGGAAAGCTCCCACGCTTTGGCATATCTTGAAAAGCTCATGCCGAATACAAAGAAGGATGAAGTGGTGGTAGTTACCCTGTCCGGCCGTGGCGACAAGGACGTACAGCAGGTGGCAAAGGTATTGGGAGAGGAGATTTGATTATGAGTCGTTTACAGGATAAATTTAATGAGCTTCAGTCTGCACATAAAAAGGGATTGGTTATTTATCTTACTGCTGGCATTCCCGATGCTGATGGCACCCTTGAGGCAGTGAAAACAGCAGTTGATAATGGTGCTGATGTAATAGAGCTGGGGATTCCTTTTTCCGACCCTATGGCTGACGGCCCAGTTATTCAGGCAGCGTCCTATGAGGCAATTCAGAAGGGCATGACACTCAAAAAGGTGCTGGAGCTAGTCCGTGAGATCCGTAAGTTTACCCAGGTGCCTATATTGGGCATGGGCTATATAAATGTAATGTTTAATTATGGCTTTGAAAAGCTGGCGGTAGATGCTAAAACAGCTGGCCTTGATGGCTTTATTATTCCCGATGTGCCTCATGAGGAGTCAGGGGATATGAAAAAGGTATGCAAGGAGCAGGGACTTCATTTGGTGGAATTCGTAACACCGGGCACCACTGACCAGCGTATAAGTGAGACCTGCACTACAGCAGATGGCTTTATTTATTGCGTATCTGTAAACGGGGTAACGGGTGTCAGAAAAATTGATTACAGTCCAATTAATAAGGTCATTGAACACATAAAAAAGCAAACTGATACCCCTTGTGCTGTTGGCTTTGGTATTGGCTCCCCTGAGGCGGCAGTGGATGCTGCCCAGAGGGCAGATGCTGTTATTGTAGGTTCTGCTGTGGTAAAGCTGGTAATGGAGAATAAGCTGGATGAGGCTGGCAAATTAATTGGCGATATTCGTCACGCTCTGGATAAGAAGGTGAACTAAATGAAGCTGACACCATCATTGGAGGATTTTAAGGAAAAAGCGAAAAAAGCAAATATGGTGGCCCTCAGCATGCCAATTTCCACTGACCTCGATACTCCTGTATCCATGTTTTATAAGCTGGTAGGAGAAGAAAAGGGATTTTTGCTGGAATCTGTGGATGCCCATCAGAAATTTGGTCGCTTTTCCTTCATAGGGGCAGAGCCTTTTATAAAAATGCAGGTCTATAAAAATCGCCTTATGATTCAGGAGGAGGACGAAATGCGGGCGGTGGACGGCGACCCTGTAACAGCCATAAATAAGTATATGGCCGGTCTTAACAGTGCCATCGGCAATTTTGAGCTGCCTTTGGCCAATGGTGGCGCCGTAGGTTATTTTAATTACGAGATATCTGCTGTATTTGACCGAGTGCGCAATGTTCAGGTGGAAGATGAGGAGCTGTTGGGGCAGTTTATGATTTGCCGCATCCTTATGGTGTTTGATCAGCAGAAAAATGCCTCTCAGCTAATTTATCTGGCCAGTGTGAAGAATGGCCAGGATTTGGATGAGGTGTACGGAAAAGCACAGCAGCGGATGAAGGAACTGGAGGATAAGCTGTATGCCGCAGTAAAGACTCCAAAGGTAAAGGTGGCAAAGCGTAAGGAAAAGGTGGATTTTCTTGGGAAATACGGGAAGATGCCTGATGATTTTGCTGCAACCATTAAGAAATGCAAGGACTATATTATAGCTGGAGATATTTTTCAGGTGGTGCCTTCAAGACAGTTTCGTGAAAAGATTACCAAACCAGCTTTTCACTTCTATCGTCGCCTTCGTCAGGTAAATCCTTCCCCTATATGTTTTATTTGAATTTTGGCAAAAAGAAGTTTGTGGCGGCTTCTCCGGAGATGCTGGTAAAGGTAGCAGGGAAGCAGGTTTATACCTATCCGATTGCGGGAACCCGTCGTCGTGGGGCTTCTGAGGAGGAAGACCAGGCTCTTGAGAAGGAGCTGAAGGTAGATATAAAGGAGCGGGCAGAGCATTCCATGCTGGTGGATTTGGCCAGAAACGACATTGGCCGTATCAGTGAGCCAGGCAGTGTGGTGGTAACCAAGCTGCAGGAGGTGGAAAGATTCTCCCATGTTATGCACATGGTATCTGAGGTTATGGGAACCTTGAAGAAGGGATTTACGCCGATGGATGTTATTAAGGCCTGCTTCCCAGCGGGAACTGTCAGTGGTGCTCCTAAGCTGCGGGCCATGGAGATTATTCAGGAGCTGGAGCCAGTGAAACGGGGAGCCTATTCGGGAACTGTTGGTTATATGGATTTCAATGGCAATATGGATATGTGTATCACCCTGCGGACCATGGTTATTGATGGAGACAATGCCTTTATTCAGTCCGGGGCTGGTATAGTGTATGATTCCCAGGAGGTATTTGAGTACAATGAAATCCTGCAGAAATCCAAGGCTATGTTCAAAGTGGTAGAGGAGGTGGAGAATGATGTTGTTGCTTTTAGATAACTACGATTCCTTCACCTACAATGTGTATCAGCTGCTGTGTGATTTAGGGGCCAAGGTGGAGGTAATCCGCAATGATATGGCCACAGTGAAGGAAATTGCAAAAAAGGGCTATGAGGCCATAGTAATTTCTCCAGGCCCTGGTATTCCTAAGGAGGCTGGTATTACAGAGGAGCTTATTGACACCATGAAGGGCAAGGCTCCAATTCTTGGGATATGCCTTGGACATCAGGCCATAGGAGAGGTTTTCGGCGGCAAGGTAATAGGTGCCGGCGAAATCTGCCATGGCAAGACTTCTCCGATTACGCATAATGGAACAGAAATTTATAAGGAATTGCCCCAACAAATAGAGGTGGGCAGATATCACTCACTTATCGTGTCAAGGGATGGGTTGCCGGATTGTCTGGAGGTAACCTCGGAGCTGGTAGATGGTACTATTATGGGCTTAAAGCATAAAGAATACCCTATTTATGGGATGCAATTCCATCCCGAATCTATCCTGACCCCCCAGGGTAGAACCATGATGAAGAATTTTTTGTCATTGATAAATTTGAAATGAAAACTTTTAGATGGTGTTTCATACTTTATTTTTTTAGAAGATATTGTCATATCCCCCGACAATATCTTCTTTGTTTTCCTTGACGGCAGTGAAATAATGTGATAATACATAATAAATTGAAGTGTGGACGTTTTTTTGCTATGAAATCTTAGTGAATCAAATCCAAAGGATGCAGATGCGCTTTAGATTTCGTGTAAGGGCGTAGTGCAAAATATCATTTTGCACGGAGTTTACTATGCTGAATAGGAGGGATTTTCGTGGCATACGATTATATAAATGACGGAAACATTGATGCTGATGCCTTGCAAAAGGGAATAAAGGGCAATAAAAAGGCCCGTATGCTACAGCTTCTGAAAATGCTTAATGAAGAAACTGACGAAAATCACCCTCTTTCCACAAATGAAATTATTGCCAAAATGAAGGAGCTGGGGCTGGAGGTTAACCGCAAAACCGTAAAGGACGATGTGGATCTTCTCATTGCCTTTGGCTATGATGTGGTGATAATCAAATCCTCCAACAATTCCTTTTACATGGGGGAGAGAAATTTTGAGCTGTCAGAGCTGAAAATGATGGTGGATGCCATTTCTGCTTCTAAAATCATTTCCACCAAGGCCAGCAATTCCCTTATTGAAAAGCTGCAGCATCTGTGCAGTAAATATCAGGCGGAGGAGCTGCTTTGGAACAGGGATATAAATATAAGTATTAAGCCATACAGCAAGAATGTTAATCTGATTATTGACAAGCTCACCAAAGCCATCGGCAAGAAGCGGCGAGTAAATTTTAAGTATAATGAGTATAATATAAATAAGGAGCTTCAGCCACGCCACGATGGCAAGGTTTACGATATAAGTCCATATTTTCTGGTGTGGAATGAGGACCATTACTATTTGGTGGGCAATGAGTACAGCACCAAAACCACCAAGACCTTCCGTATTGACCGTATCGATGGTTCCTCACTGGTGGTTTCCAAGGAACAGGCTGTGAGAAAGCCGGAGCGGGATCTGCTTTCCAAGTATTCCCAGCGTACCTTCAGTATGATGGCTGATGAGAAAAATGAGCGTACGGTGGTGCTTCGTTGCAAAAATAATTTGATTACCATTATGGTGGACCGCTTTGGTGTAGATGTTGATACCAAAATTGTGGATAAAAATCACTTTGATTTGACGGCAAAGCTATATGTGACCAAGGGCTTTTTTAGCTGGCTCGCCAAGTTTGGGGATGATATCAAGGTAATTAGTCCCCCTCAGGTGGCCAATGACTATAAGGAATATCTTGAGAAAATACTCATGCAGTATAAATAGTTGAGAAGGGTGGCTGCTTTGGCAGTCACCTTTTAAAATTTATGACTTTACAAAAATGATATAAATATCCTATAATGGAGTGTAATGAGCTGTTCGGATAAATAATCTTACTAGATTTGTGTGACGGTTAATACGGTTCGGATTTAATCATAAATGTGTTTATATAATTAAATATGGAGGTGTGATTTTTGCCAAAAGAGAAAAAATTACAAATTATTCCTTTGGGCGGATTAGGTGAAATCGGCAAAAATATGACAGTGGTGCGGTACGGCGAAGAGATACTGCTTATTGATGCCGGCTTGATGTTCCCAGATGAGGAAATGCTGGGTATAGATCTGGTCATTCCTGATTTTACTTTTCTGGTGGAAAACCGGGAGCATGTCAAGGCGATTGTGTTGACCCATGGACATGAGGATCATATCGGTGCGTTGCCTTATGTGCTGAAAGAGATAAATGTGCCGGTTTATGGCACGAGACTTACCCTGGGCATCCTTGAGGGTCGTTTGAAGGAAAATGGAGTAAGCAATGATATGCTTCGTCCTGTTAAGCAGGGGGATAGTATCAAGGCGGGCTCCTTTAACGTGAATTTTATTCGCGTGAACCACAGTATTCCTGATGCTGTGGGTCTGGCTATTACTACCCCTATGGGTACCATCGTTCACACTGGTGACTTTAAGCTGGACTATACTCCGATTGACGGGAAGATGACTGACTTCAGGCGTTTTTCCGATTTGGGCAACAAGGGTGTACTGGTTATGATGGCAGACAGTACCAATGCTGAGCGCCTCGGTCATACTCCTAGTGAAAGCACTGTTGGTGCTTCCTTTGAAAAGGCCTTTCATAATGCAAATTCCCGCATTATAGTAGCTACCTTCTCATCCAATGTTCACAGAATACAGCAGATTATTAACACTGCTGTAACCTATAAGCGAAAGGTGGCTGTTTTGGGGCGCAGCATGGTAAATGTTGTGAATATTTCCCGTGAGCTGGGTTATATTACTGCTCCAGAGGGAACTATTATCGATATTGATGAGATTAATAATTATCCGGCTAATCAGGTTGTGGTTATTACCACCGGCAGTCAGGGCGAGCCTATGTCTGCACTGACCCGTATGTCCCAGTCTGATCACCGCAAGGTGGGAATTGTTCCGGGGGATACGATTATTATTTCTGCTACCCCTATTCCAGGCAATGAAAAGCTGGTTTCCAGAACTATTGATAATCTATTGAAGCTGGGTGCCCATGTGGTATATGGCCGTGAGAACGGTATCCATGTATCAGGCCATGCCAGTCAGGAAGAATTGAAGCTGATGCATAATTTGGTACGGCCGAAATTCTTTATTCCGGTTCATGGAGAGTACCGTCATCTGGTAAAGCATGCCAAGCTGGCCCAGGAGCTGGGGATGAAGAAGGAAAATATCTTCATTAGTGAAAACGGCCAGATTTTGGAATTTACCAAGAACAAGGGAGTAGTAGCCGGCAAGGTTACCTCCGGCCGCATACTGGTTGATGGCCTTGGTGTGGGTGATGTTGGTAATATCGTTCTTCGTGACCGTCGTCAGCTGTCCCAGGATGGTATTATTATCATCGTGGTTACCATGGACAAGGAGCAGGGTGTTGTGGTGGCTGGCCCTGATATTGTCAGCCGTGGTTTTGTTTATGTTCGTGAATCCGAAGAGCTCATGGACGATGTCCGTACCCGTGTTGAGGAAGCTCTGGCTCGTTGTGAGGACGAGGGTATCACTGAATGGTCCGGCCTTAAGTCAGCCATGCGTGATGCACTGGGACGCTATATCTTCGAGCGCACCCGCCGCCGTCCAATGATTCTGCCAATTATTATGGAAATTTAATACAAAGCTTTTAAAAGACGTATCTTATAGAGGTGCGTCTTTTTTCATCCCCACAAGATTGCGTCCTTGGTGTAAAATATATATACAAAAAGAAGAAATCGCAGATTGGATTCGAAGGGTTTTCGTTATTTGATAAGGAGGACAATATGGGAGAGCGTTTTTTCGTGGCAGGCTGTGTTTTTTCGGAGGGTGAACCGGAACTTAGCCGCAAGGTACAGGCGTATGTGAAGGACAGGTTTTCTTTGCCGGTCATTCGTTGCTGTGTGGCAAAGTACAAGGTGCAGGAGTTTGAAGAACGAATGCCGGAATGGTATCGGGACGAATGGAAATCTGTCAAGCATTATGAGGATTTTCCGTCAGGTAGCACGATGGTTTCCATTTGCCATAACTGCTCGGCGATTTTTGAGGAGCGGCATCCAGAAATCCAGCGGCAGTCTATTTGGGAGTTGATTTTGGAGGATGACAGCTTTCCTTATCCTAACTACCATGGTGAAAGCATGACTGTGCAGGATTGCTGGCGTTCCAAGGAAAACTGCGCCGAGCAGGATGCCGTGCGCGAACTCATGCGTCGTATGAACATCAACATTGTCGAACTGGCCGAAAACCGTGAGCACACCAAGTTTTGTGGCTATTCTCTCTATCAGCCTCAGCCACCGCGCAATGCCAAGCTTGCACCTAAACGCTTTGTAGATGGGGCGAAGGGCTTGTTTGCAGAGCATACTGAGGAAGAAAAAAAGCGTTTGATGGTAGAACATTGTTCACAAATTTCCACCGATAAAGTTGTCGCATATTGCCACTATTGTATTCGCGGCTTGAACTTGGGCGGCAAGCAGGGAATTCATCTTGCAAGGCTTTTATTTGAGCCGGAAAATGTACTAGATTGAAAACAAATTATTATGGAAATTTAATACAAAGCTTTTAAAAGACGTATCTGGTAGAGGTGCGTCTTTTTTATGTGCGCCCAGCATGGGCGCACTCTAATGGGTGAAAGTCCCTAACCAGCCCTAATAGCGGGAATGGTATGCACGGTGGTGTGAGAGGTCGGAGGGTTTATTTAAATCCTCCTCCTACTCGATTGTCCACGTATAGTGTACATGATAATGACCAACAATAGTGCGCATAAAACCTTATCGGAAGGTAGATTAGGAGAAAATTAGAGCAAAGTTATACTTCCATTAAAGCAGAGCATTTGTCTTGCGGGGGGGACAATTTTGCTATAATCTCTTTGTGTAGAGAATAATTATAATTAATATGAAGAAAAGAAATAAAAGCCATTAAGGGGAGTAGGGGGATGATTTTTATTATATAAGGGGAATGTTTTTTCTGAGTGGACATTTTAGGAAAAATTAGGGAGAGGTTATTAACAAATACAACCCTCTGAAAATAGAGGGCATTCAAAAAGGGGAAGAAGTTATGAAAGTAAAGAAAAAATTGGCAGGATTAGTATTAGTGACAGTATTGCTGACTGGTGGATCCTGTTATGCAGAAAACAAGGAAAATCCTATTATAGCTAACACAGAATACGGTTATATCCGTTTAAATATGCCATCTGTCGAGAAAATTGATTATTTCGGGCGTTATTTTATCCAGTGTTCTTATTCCCTGCATTTTAAGCAGTATCTGCCCTATGGTATTCCTATTACCAGCGACGAGGGGAACGAGTATATCTGGTTTGAGCCTTTAACCAACCGGGAAATTTATATTGGAAAGGTTAAAAACAGCCCTAATATCCTTAGTGTTGATATCAAGAAACTGACCAATATAAAGGGTGGAGAAAGCTCAAGAGTCTACAGTGCTCTGCAGCAAAATTTCCCTGAACTGCTTGCGGAGGTTCGGGCAGCTAACAAAACTGCCAATGAAAAATACGGTCAGGAACTGGATAAGGGCCTGGCTGCCTTGGCAAGCCATGACCTGGAAATGACATACACCCACTTCAAACGGGCCTATGACAAAGGCTGTACTTCTCTGCAAATGTTGCAGGAAATGTTCTTTGACTGTTGGTACCTGGGTGATTACGATAAGGCTTTGGAGTGGGACAGCAAAGCCATTGAGCTTTATCCATCCAGCAGAACCTACAACAGCCGGGCTTGGAACAATTATTTGCTTGGCAATAATGAGCAAGCACTGGCCGATGTGAATATGGCATTGTCCTTGGATGGCAATTACACTGCAGCTCTGGATACCAGAGGTTGTATATATTATGAATTAGGACAATACGATAAGGCCATTGCTGATTTTGACAAAGCCATCCAGATTAAGGGTGATGATGGGCACAATTATTTTTATCGCAGTAAATGCTACAAGGCTTTAGGAGAACAGGAAAAGGCCACCGCTGACTTCACCCAAGCCAAAAAGCTGTGGCCTGAGGCCAGCGATGAAAAATTAAACTTTTCCTTTGAGCAGTCAAAAGCTTTAGCTAGAAGAAGCGAATCCCGCAAGCTTCGTCGTAGCAGATATCAGCAGGATTTAAAGAAGCTCAACGATGCTATCTATGTAACCAATAACGCCAGCAATTTCTCAAAACTGGATATCTGTGAACAAAACAGAGTAATTATCAATGTTGCGGATGCCATCCGAAATAATGAACCAGAGGATTTCTATGAGGAAGTAATTCCACAGGCAGTACGCATAAACTACGAAAACGGCACCTACCAGCAGCAGTATGAGCAACTGCAAGCGGAAATTGAGGCTGAACAGGCAGCAGCACAGCAACAGGCCATTTTGCAGGCACAGCAACAGGCGGCAACCATCGGCGGAGAAGCATCTCCTCCAACCTTAGCGCATGAAGAAATAGCAGCCATTCAAACAAATCCTGCGGGGCGTCATCGCTTGTCTGACAAACTTTGGCTAGAATATCAACCAGATCGTATCCAGATAGAAGAGCCGTCCTTGGCAGCTTATTATGAAAACAATGTCATTCATTATGGATCATACTACAACTGGAGAGATAATTTGCCTGAGGGTTCCATGAAGTATGTTCACATGGATCTCAAGCGTAATAATGTAACTAATTATGGACAATACATTATTGTTATTAATGAAAATAATGATTGCACTTGTTTTGACTATGACGCTTCCAATGATACATTCATTATTTATGACAATAAGACTCAAAAACCCGATTATACATTACATTTCACTATAAAAAAACATGTTTCAAAATATAATCCTAACGATTCTACAACAAGTATGGTGGCTGAAGCCACAAACATTTCTGGAAACCCTATATATGATCGCAATGATGACGCAATTCCTTGGAAAACAATTGAGTATGGTGGAAACATCTGCGCAGATTTCTGGAGTAATGAGCATAACAATTGGTTAGGAATATATATCCCTAATTCTCGTATTGATGGCTATCGTTTATTCCTTCAATATCAATCATTGCTTAAATAGCATCGCTTAAGTATAACGGATTAGTTTTATGAGGTGAATTAAAGCAGGTTATTTGTCTTGCGGTGGGACATTAGTGCTATATTTAGGGCTGTAAGATTTTGAAAATAGAAAATAAAAAATAAAGGAGTGGATAGTTTGGAGATTGTTTGGTTTGAGTTTTTAATAAGTACTCTATTATTTCTTTTATTAGGCTTGACGGCATGTGAGGTAGTACGACGAGTTACCAAAATCAATTGCAAGAAAAGGCCTATAATTCTAGCAGACGAACGCACACGACTTATTAAGTACATAATATGTTTACTGTTGCCAATTTGGATATTTTATGAATTCTATCTATTCCATTGGTCAAGCATATCGTGGGTAGGAGAGTTGTTTACCAATTTCTTTACTGTGACCATAGTTTTGTTTGTGCAGGAGATGAAGCGGCTGGACAATAAAGATTGTGGCCTGTGGTTGTATGCCTTGATAGGAATTATTTTGTTGGTGATAAGCAATTACAGCAATGATGTAACCACTGCATACAAAAATTATGGCGTTCCCATGGGTGTTAGCTTACTCGTTTGGGTAGGACATGAGTGTTTGAAGAATTGTTTGGGCATAGGAAATTGTTATACGGCTCGTCTGAAGCGCTTATTTAGACGGGAAAAAACGAAAAAATTACAGGAGGAAAACAAAAATGAGAATATCATTAATTAGAGGAATGCTTTTGACTTGTTTGTTGACGCTGGTTATGGTGGTTTCGTCCACGGTGGCGGATGCAGCCATACATTTTACCGATAACTATGGATACAAATGTGTTCTTGACTACAATAATACTGGTGCTAAAGGGAAATATGTTATTGACGCTCGTGGTTCTAAATTATTATTTGATTATAATCCTAACACCCATGAATTCATTTGTTATGATGGTAATAGGGTGAAAGCTGTGAGAAAATTTAGAGGAAGAGATTCTATTATAAGTAAGAGCATCAACTCAAGTTTTCCTGATGGTGTATATGATAAAGGGCGTGATGGAGACTATTATCATGAAATAACGGGTGATGGTATTTATGGTTCTACCATTATGGGATTTCTTCATTTCCTCGATGCCGGTGGCAATCTGGGCAATAGCAAACCTAGCTCTCCAACCAACGGAAAAACTGGCGGTAATCAGGGCAACAATAAATCTATCACCATTGAAATCAACCGTGATATCGGGGCCACGGTTCGTAAAGGCTCAGCCGATGTGCCGGTGGTACTGATGAATAACAGCAACAGGCGGTATTACTTTGAATATGTTGATTGGACGCTTATTTTAAAGGATAGGAACGGTAATCCGATCGGCACTTTTACCAAAAGGGAAAATCTGAATGGCAATCTGAATGCTCACTCCACCGTAAAGCGCAATGTCCATTTCGAGGACAGCCGTATACCTAACCATTTTGATATGCCTATTACGCTTAGTTGGTCTTACCATGGTAAATGGAACTAAGAAACGGCTAATAGAATACAGCCTTCAATATGAAGGGGCGTTCAACTGAACACAATTTAAAGGGCTCCACATGGAGTCCTTTTACTATGCAAAAAAACAGGCAGGGAAACTTAAATGTTTATTTTGATATCAATTTTGGATTTTGGAGCAAATTTTCTATAACTGAATGGAAAATGATTGCTGCCTCTTTTTCCGATGTTCAATCACAGGGCAAATTATGGACGAGAAGGCCCGATATATTGTAAAATAGTGGTGGATGGGAGGTATTGGTATGGAAGCTTTAAAGGATTATAATAAGTCAGAACTTATAGATGGTGTTATCTACGATATGAGCCCGGCCAACATTCGTCACATAAGGATTCAGGGGCATTTGTTTACTATTATCAATAATTTTTTAGCGGGGAAAAAGTGCAAGGCTTTTTTTGAGGCCGAAGCGGTACTTAGTGAACGGGATCACCTTATTCCGGATATTAGCATTGTTTGTGATGATTCCAAGATCAAGGAAAGCTACATTGATGGGGCACCTGATTTTGTGGCTGAGATATTGTCTCCCAGCACCCGAAAGCGGGATATTACAGTAAAGAAAGATATTTATGAGCGTTCTGGTGTTAAAGAATATTGGGTAATCAGTCCGAAGGATGAGGCTATTGAGGTTTACCGATTAAATGAGCAGGGGGCTTTTTACCTTGACAATGTATATACGAGATTTACAGAAAGCGAGTGGGAACGCTTGCGGGAAGAGGAAAAGGCTGAACAAAATTTGTCTTTGAAAATTAGCCTGTATGATGATTTGGAAATACAGCTGGATGATATTTTTGCAGAATGATGTGATCATGTGGATATTTCCTTGCGAAAAATCCCATAATGTGATATAGTTCATTACAGTTGAATATGACCTTTGAAATTAGTCCTGTGAGGCTGATAAAGGAAGCTGGTAAGATAGTGCGCTATCAAAAATTATTGGGATAACTGTATCTAAAAGCATTTATAGCTTTCTTGTGCCTCGGCATGAGAGAGCTTTTTTAATTGCCCAAAGTTATCATGAAGTGTATTTCACAGCTGGTCTGGTCAAAATAATAAAGGAGTGATTGTCTTGGATAATTCTAAAGTAAACCTTCGGGGGAAAGATGTGCTTGCTTTGGCAGATTTTTCCAAGGAGGAAATCCAGGTGATTCTGGAAAGTGCCAAGGAGATGAAAAATATTATTCATCGTGACATCAAAAAAGTACCGGCTCTGCGGGGTAAGTCCATTGTGACCTTGTTCTATGAGCCAAGTACCCGTACCCGTTCATCCTTTGAACTGGCTGGCAAGTATTTGGGAGCCGATGTGGTAAATATTACCGCTGGTACCTCCAGTATTGTAAAGGGTGAGAGCCTTCGAGATACCCTTTATACCGTTGAAGCCATGGGTGTAGATGCTATCGTTATGCGCCACAAGGCTGAGGGTGCTGCTGAATACGCTTCCAAGGTGGCAAGCCCGGTAATCATAAACGCTGGTGATGGTGCCCATGCCCATCCATCCCAGGGGCTGTTGAACCTTTTTACTGTACAGGAGCACAAGGGGCATCTTGAGGGCCTGAAGTACGTTATCTTAGGTGATATTACCCATAGCCGCGTTGCCCGTTCGGACATTCAGGGCATGCGGAAGATGGGTGTTGAGGTCCATTTGGCTGGTCCTAGAACTCTTATGCCAAGATTCCTCTTTGAGGAGGAGGGCATTGTGATTCATGACAATGTGGAGGATGCTATTAAGGACGCGGATGTAATCAATGTTCTTCGCATTCAGCTTGAGCGCCAGAAGGCTGGCCTTTTCCCATCCCCAAGAGAATATGCCCGTATCTACGGTCTTAATGATAAGCGTTTGGCTCTGGCCAAGGATGATGTGCTTGTACTGCATCCGGGCCCAATGAACAAGGGACTGGAAATTTCTCCATTCGTAGCTTATGGCGATCATTCCGCCATTCAGGAGCAGGTTCAGAACGGTGTAGCAGTTCGTATGGCTATTCTGACCCACGCATTGATTGGAGGTAACAAGGCATGAAGACATTGATTAAGGGTGGCAGAGTAATCGATCCTGCCAATTCATTTGATAAGGTTGCTGATGTATTAATCGAGGATGGCAAAATCGCCAAGGTGGCAGGCAATATTAAGAGTGCCGCTGATGAGGTTATTGATGCTGAGGGCAAGATTGTGTGCCCTGGTTTTATTGATATGCACGTTCATCTTCGTGAGCCAGGCCAGGAGGCCAAGGAGGATTTTGAGTCCGGTTCCAAGGCTGCGGCAGCAGGTGGATATACTACTGTAGCCACCATGCCAAATACCAACCCTGTAGTGGATACTGCGGCTATGGTGCGTTCTTTGCAGAAGCGGGCTGAGGATGCGGCAGTGGTTCACATTGAGATTATCGGTGCCGTTACCAAGGGCCAGAAGGGTGAAGAAATGGCTGAGATGGGGGATATGACCCAGGCTGGCGCTGTGGCCTTTTCTGATGATGGTCATTTTACCAAGTCTGCCAAGGTAATGCTTAACTGCTATGATTATCTGAAGTCCTTTGATAAGGTAATCATCAACCATGAGGAGGAGCCAAGCCTCATCGAGGAAGGCGTTATGAATGAAAGCCACAGAAGTGCCATGCTGGGCATGAAGGGCCGTCCAACAGTAGCTGAGGATATTGCGGTGTACCGTGATATTGCTTTGGCTGAATATGCAGGGGCAAGGGTTCATGTGGCCCACATCAGCTCTGCCAATGCGGTAGATCTGGTTCGTCAGGCCAAGAAGCGTGGTGTAAAGGTTACTGCTGAGGCTACTCCACAGCATTTGACAATGACTGATGATATGGTAAATCTCTTTGACAGCTCTACCAAGGTTAATCCTCCCCTGCGTCAGCAGAAGGACGTGGAGGCAGTGCTGGAGGGGATTAAGGATGGTACTATTGACTGTATTGTGACTGATCATTCCCCACATGCCCAGGAGGAAAAGGACAGAGAGTATATTTATGCACCAAGCGGCTTCCCGGGATTGGAAACCTCCCTTGGCTGCCTTATGACTGATTTAGTGGCTCCCGGCAAGCTGGATTTGGTTACAATGATTTCCAAGCTTACTGCTGAGCCAGCCAAGATTTTCGATTTAAATGCTGGCAGCCTCTCCGTAGGTATGCCTGCTGATATAACTGTAATTGACCCTGAGCTGGAATGGACTGTGGATGAAAAGAAATTCTATACCAGGGGCTCCCATTCTCCGTTTATTGGCCGCAAGTTCAAGGGCAAGGCTGTTAAGACCTTGGTGGACGGCAAGCTGGTAATGGACGATGGCGTAGTTTTGGAGGTGTAATCTTGAAAGGAAAACTTATTCTTGAGGATGGCAGCGTCTTCACTGGAGATTTGTTAAATGAATACAAAGCCACTGGCGAGGTGGTGTTTAATACCGGTATGACCGGTTATCAGGAGATACTTACTGACCCATCCTACTGCAGTCAGATTGTTACCCTGACATTCCCACTCATTGGCAATTACGGCGTGGCAGATAAATTTATGCAGTCCAGAGAATCCTTTGTAAACGGATTTATTATCGGTGAGCTCTGTGATGAGGGCAGCAACTGGCAGAAGGAAAATGAGCTGGCAAAGTTTTTGAATGACCAGAAGATTCCTTGCCTTTATAATGTG
The DNA here is from genome assembly GCF_900141865.1 of Anaerovibrio lipolyticus DSM 3074. Taxonomy (GTDB): domain Bacteria; phylum Bacillota; class Negativicutes; order Selenomonadales; family Selenomonadaceae; genus Anaerovibrio; species Anaerovibrio lipolyticus. The sequence continues at coordinate 18,309 of NZ_FQYW01000013.1, forward strand.
GATACCCGTGCAGTTACAAGAACCATCCGTTCCCAGGGCTGCATGAAGGGCATTATCGTATCCGAGGATGCCAGCCAAGAGGAAATAGATAAGCTCATGGCTGTGCCAATCAAGCTGGATGTGGTGGCAGAGGTTACCACTCCTGAAACCTATGTAATGGATAATGATGGACCTCATGTGGTAGTGATGGATTTTGGCATTAAGCAGAATATATTGAATTCCCTCCATAATCTTGGCTGCAAGCTCACAGTAGTGCCTGCTGACACCAAGGCTGATGAGATTATGGCCATGAATCCGGATGGCATTTTCCTTTCCAATGGCCCTGGAGATCCTAAGGACGTTCCGGAGGTTATTGAAGAAGTTAAGAAGCTCATTGGCAAGAAGCCAATGTTTGGTATTTGCTTGGGACATCAGCTGATTTCTCTGGCTCTTGGGGCAAACACCTATAAATTGAAGTTTGGTCACCGTGGCTCTAACCAGCCAGTAAAGAATCTCCTTAACGGCCGGGTTCATATTTCTTCCCAGAATCATGGCTATGCTGTAGAGGAAGCATCTTTGAAGGAGCTTCCTTTGGAGATTACTCACATTAATGTTAATGATGGCACTGTGGAGGGGATGCGTCATACATCTCTGCCATTGTTCTCCGTCCAGTATCACCCTGAGGCTTCCCCGGGTCCTGACGACAATATGTATCTGTTCGATCAGTTCTGGACACTTTTAACCGGCGAGACAAAGGGGGAATAATCAGTGCCAAAGAAGGAAAATTTAAAGAAGGTTATCGTTATTGGTTCCGGCCCGATTATTATCGGCCAGGCGGCTGAGTTTGACTACGCAGGCTCCCAGGCTTGTCGAGCCCTTAAAGAGGAAGGCTTGGAGGTTGTATTGGTAAACAGCAATCCAGCCACCATTATGACAGATAAACACATGGCTGACCGCGTATATATTGAGCCATTAACTGTAGAGTTTATGGAGCATATTATCAGCAAGGAAAAGCCGGATGGACTTTTGGCTACATTGGGAGGCCAGGCTGGTCTGAATCTTGCTGTACAGCTTTCTGAACAGGGCATTTTGGAAAAGTACAATGTGGAGCTTTTGGGCACTTCCCTAAAGGCCATTGAACAGGCAGAGGACAGAGAGCTGTTTAAGGAAACCATGAACAAGCTGGGTGAGCCGATTCCTGAGTCCACCATTGTTGAGGACGTGGAGTCTGCCGTACAGTTTGCCAACGAAATCGGCTATCCTCTTATCGTTCGTCCTGCCTATACCATGGGTGGCACTGGCGGCGGTATTGCTGACAATGAGGAAGAGCTGGTGGACATCGTCATAAAGGGACTTAAGTATTCCATGATTGGTCAGGTTCTCATTGAGCGTAGTGTGGCCGGCTGGAAGGAAATTGAGTACGAGGTAATGCGTGACGGCAACGACAACTGTATTACCATCTGTAATATGGAAAACTTTGATCCTGTAGGTGTTCATACTGGTGATTCCATTGTTGTGGCACCATCCCAGACCCTTACAGACCATGAATATCAGATGCTGAGAAGCGCCAGCATTCGCATTATCCGCGAGCTGGGTATCGAGGGCGGCTGTAATGCCCAGTATGCTCTGGATCCTAATTCCAACCAATATTATGTAATAGAGGTAAATCCTCGTGTAAGCCGTTCTTCAGCATTGGCTTCCAAAGCAACTGGTTACCCCATTGCCAAGGTTTCTGCCAAGATTGCTATTGGCTACAGTTTGGATGAGATTACTAATGCCGTAACCCAAAAGACCAAGGCATGCTTTGAGCCAGCCCTTGACTACTGCGTGGTTAAGTTCCCACGCTGGCCTTTTGATAAGTTCGTATATGCGGACAAGACACTGGGAACCCAGATGAAGGCTACTGGAGAGGTTATGTCCATTGACAGAAACTTTGAGGGAGCTATCTTAAAGGCAGTCCGTTCCCTGGAAATCGGTGTACACCGTCTTCACATGGAGGATATGGATGCCTGGGATGATGAAAAGGTTATTAAAGCCTTGTCCAAGTGCAATGATGAGCGCCTCTTTGTAATAGCCGAGGCCATGCGCCGTGGCATTGTTGATGTGGATGGGATTCATAGCATTACTAAAATAGATAAATGGTTCCTGCGGAAAATCAAGAAGATTACCGATCTGGAGCTCAGAATTCAGAATGAGCAGATTACTCCTAGTCTTATGCTGGCTGCCAAGGACGTTGGACTGGCTGACCGCTCCATTGCCGAATTGGCCGGAAAGACCACTGATGAAATTCGTACTCTGAGAAAGACTATGAACATTCTGCCATGCTACAAGATGGTAGATACCTGTGCTGCTGAGTTTGAGGCTGCAACTCCATACTATTATTCCACCTTCCACGCCCAGGAGGATGAGGTGGATACCTCAAGTAAGCGTCGCAAGGTTCTGGTGTTGGGCTCTGGCCCAATCCGCATCGGTCAGGGTGTGGAATTCGATTATTGCTCTGTACATTCAGTATGGGCCCTGCGTCAGATGGGCATAGAGGCCATTATTGTCAACAATAACCCTGAAACCGTATCCACTGACTTTGATATTTCCGACAGACTTTACTTTGAGCCACTTACTTCTGAGGATGTTCTTAACATTATTGACAAGGAAAAGCCAGAGGGGGTTATCGTTCAGTTTGGCGGGCAGACGGCCATTAATTTGGCTGAGGACCTCAGCAAGGCCGGGGTTAAAATCTTCGGTACTTCTGTAAATGATATTGACCGGGCAGAGGACAGAGAGCGCTTTGATGAGGTGCTCACTCAGACCGGTATTCCTAGACCACAGGGCATCAGCGTAACCAATTTGGAGGATGCCATCAAGGGCGCAGCTGAAATCGGCTATCCTGTAATGGTTCGTCCTTCCTATGTATTGGGCGGACGTGCTATGGAAATCGTGTATAACGAGGAAGAGCTTATTGACTACATGGGCCGTGCAGTAAAGGTGACTCCGGAGCATCCGGTTCTGGTGGACCGCTATATGCAGGGCACTGAGGTTGAAGTGGATGCCATTTCCGATGGTGTGGATGTAATAATCCCGGGCATTATGGAGCATATCGAGCGGGCTGGTGTTCATTCTGGTGACTCCATTGCGGTGTACCCGCCACAGACTCTGCCACAAAAGGTAAAATATACCATTGTGGATTACACTAAGCGTCTGGCAGTAGGCCTCCATGTAAAGGGTCTTATGAATATCCAGTATGTAGTGGCCAATGATGAGGTTTTCGTAATTGAAGTAAATCCACGTTCCTCCCGTACAGTACCATTCCTCAGCAAGGTAACGGATGTACAGATGGTGGATATTGCCACCCAGATTGCCATGGGATCCACCATTAAGGAGCTGGGCTTCAAGCCAGGTCTGGTAAGCCCTAAGCATTATGTGGCTGTAAAGGCACCAGTATTCTCCTTCAATAAGATGGCCGATGTGGACATTTCCCTTGGCCCGGAGATGAAGTCCACTGGTGAGGTTATGGGTATAGACTATCATTATAACCGTGCGCTGTATAAGGCCATGACTGGTGCGGGCATGAATATTCCAGTAAATGGAACCATTCTGTTCACTGTGGCCAACAAGGATAAGGACGAAATGAAGCAACTGGCCAAGGCCTTCTCTGAGCTTGGCTTTAAGCTGGTGGCTACTGCCGGCAGTGCCAAGGCCATTAAGTCTATGGGCATTGATGTTGAGGTAGTGGGCAAGATGCATGAACGCAGCGTGGACATTATCCAGCAGATCAAGAAGGGCCGTATTCACATGGTAATCAACACCATGACCCAGAATCAGGGCAAGAGCGTAGTACACGATGGTTTTAAGATTCGTCGTGCTACGGTGGAGCATGCTATTCCATGTCTCACTTCACTGGATACCGCCTGGGAGGTACTGAATGTACTGGAGTTCATGCGGGAGCGCCGCCTTGTATATAGCCTCGCTATTCAAGACTATGTTGGTGGAGGTTATGATTTAGCTTAAGGAGGAAAAATGGCAGATAATCGTTTGATTGTAGCCCTTGATTTTCATAAATTTGAGGATGTGGAGAAGCTGGTGGATACTCTTGGTGACAGTGTCAGCTACTACAAGGTAGGCATGGAGCTTTTCTACAGCGAGGGAGCCAAGGTCATTTCTTACCTTAAAGAGAAGGGCAAGAATATCTTTTTGGACCTGAAGCTCCACGATATTCCAAACACTGTGGCTGAGGGACTTTGCTCTCTCATGGTACAGGGGGCGGATATTATGAATGTTCATGCCTCCGGCGGTTTTACCATGATGAAGACAGCGGCAGAAAGAGTTCACAAAAAGGCTGAGGAAATGGGGATTCCATGCCCCAAGCTGATTGCTGTGACCATACTGACCAGCATTAATCAGGAGGATTGGCAGGGCCTTGGTATGCAGTGTGAGATTCGCAAGCAGGTGGTTCGTCTGGCCAAGCTCACCAAGGAAGCTGGCCTTGATGGAGTGGTGGCTTCTCCTCAGGAAGCCGCAGCAATTCGTGAGGCCTGTGGCCCGGATTTTCTCATTATCACTCCTGGGGTGCGCCCATCGGGAGCCAGCATTGACGACCAGAGCCGAATTGCAACTCCCGAAGCAGCACTGAAAAATGGTGCTACCCATCTGGTGGTTGGCCGTCCTATTCGGGCAGCTCAGGATCCAAAGGAAGCTGCAGAAGCTATAATTAAAGAAATGGAGAGTGTAAAATAATGGCAGAATTAAAAGCTCTTACAGAAAAAGAAGTAGAGGATATGCTTCTGGAAACCGGTGCAATTATGGAAGGGCATTTCCTTTTGACCTCCGGCCTTCACAGTCCGCGCTATGTGGAGAAGTTCAACGTACTTCAGAAGCCTGAATACACAGAAAAGCTGTGTCAGGCCATGGCAGCTAAGTTTGTTGATGCCAATATTGAGACAGTGGTGGGCCCTGTAACTGGCGGTATTCTGCTGGCTCACGAAACTGGCAAGGCACTGGGCACCAGAGCTATATTCACCGAGCGTGAAAACGGCAAGATGACCTTCCGTCGTGGCTTTACTCTCCATGAAGGTGAGCGTGTTCTCATCGTTGAGGATATTGTTACCACTGGCGGTTCCATTCGTGAGGTTATCGATGTGGTTAAGGAGCATGGCGGTATTCCAGTGGCTGTGAGCATGCTGGTAGACCGCAGCGGTGGCAGGGCAACCTTTGGTGATGTGCCAAGCACTGCATTGCTTCATATGGATGTGCAGACCTATGAACCAGATAACTGCCCACTTTGCAAGCAGGGTGTGCCAATGACCAAGAGAGGGCGTACTGGAAAGACAGAGGGATAAGTTTTTAAATTTAGCAAAACAGCCACCTGGCGGGTTATAGAAAACCTGTCATGTGGCTGTTTTTCTTTATTTGAATAAATATGCATCACATAAATTCTACCTGGAAATCCGTATACCTTTTTCCCTTGTCCTCCGGGCGGCGGTCAATGCGTATGCGCTTTATGACGGACTGCCAGAGTTCCCGCTGCTGTTCCCGCGGCATTTCACTGTAGGTCTTTTCAAAATCGGTATCAGAGAGAATGCTGTCCATGGCGGGCGGCAGGCGGACCTGTTTCTTTGAGGCAATGGCCAGCTTTGCCAGTTCGTCCTGGAGCTTCCGGTAGTCTGCCTTGTAGGTGTCTTTGTCAATGAGCTCATCCAGATACAGGTCCTTCAGCCTGGCCAGCTTGTTGTTTATGGTCTTCATCTTGGACCGGTAATCCATAGATTTAGGCTGTGAGCTCCTGAGGTGCGCCTCATAGTCTTTTAATAACGGGAAGATATTTGCTATCAGCCATCTTTCAATAACACGCTCAGAGACGCCTCCGCCAAACTGACAGCCTCCTGCTATGGTAGGCTTGCCCGTGGTGTACTTCTTGCCACACAAATAGATAGGGCGGGAATATTTTCCTGTCTTCTTCGATCTGCCGCAGTTGACCACAAGGATGCTGCCGCAGGACGGGCAGATAATCTTGCCATTAAACAGATATACCAGCCCCGTTCTTGACGGCTGATTATTCCGGCTGAGTATCTTCTGTACCTTATCAAATTCTTCCGGAGGGATAATAGCCGGACAGAAATCGGGAATACCGTACCGTTCGCCTTTATAGGTAGGGTTGCGGACTATCCTCCATATTCTCCTTGCATCAATAGCAAAATGGAACTCCTGCCATATCTTGGTAGCAATGGAGTGGGTAGAGGATCCGGCCAGAAGCTGGGCAAAAGCAAACTCCACTATAGGCCGTTCTTCCTCAATGATAACCAGCTTCTTATTAACAGATTTGTAGGCAAATGGGTGCTTGCCAGTACATTCTTCCTTGCGGCGTTTCTTGCCCTCGTTGATATACTTTATGCGGTCACTGGTCTGGTCGGACTCATTCTGGGCAATGGACAGCTTCAGGTTAAGCATAAGCCGCCCATTGGTCGTGGTGGTGTTATAGTCTTCCTGGGTGCATTCCCATTCAACACCATACTCGTCCAGCACCTCCTGCACCTTGTAATAGTCCCGGACATTCCGGAACCATCTGTCCAGACACTTCAGCAGGATAACATCAATATGGCCCGCCCGGACATCGTCCAGGAGCCTCTGGAGTTCTTTTCTTTTGCTGATGGCCTTGCGGGCGGTATTGCCCTCATCAGCGTAAACATCCACTACAGCATAGTGGTGGGCTGCAGCATACTGCTCCAGATCATGGCGCTGCTCTCCCAGGGAGAAGCCGTGCTTGGCCTGTTCATCCGTAGACACACGGATATAAAGTGCTGCTTTTTTCATAATAAAAACACCTCTTTCATTGTATGGCAATCAGCCCCAAGAGGTGTTATAATCATACTGGGTAGTGTGATTGGCCCTCTCGGGGTTAATTGCATCCAGGCCGTTCCTGTTGGCGCAGGGGCGGCCTTTTTTTTATTTTTGTACTTCTTCAGTCTTGCTATGTTTCCAAGGAGTTTCTAATCCATCGATATGCTCAAATAAGTCCTCTTTTATATCTGCTCCCATAGGGTCAAGTATAAAGTCGATTCCCTCACGCCTTGCGAGTTTTGCAGCAGGTACAAAGTCACTGTCGCCTGCGATAAGTATTATCTGATCAACCTGATGTTTGTATGCAAGGGAAGCTATATCAATACCTATCCGCATATCAACACCTTTCTGCTTGGCATGGAATTCAAAATCGTTTTCTGTCAAGCTATCAAGGGTGCGTTTGTTGTTCAATAAATCTTTTGTTACTAATGGTTTCAGGTTATAATTTGGCCTTTCAGCCAGAACACCCAGACGAATTGCAAATTTACGCCTCTTTTTCATTTCCTCGATAAATGCCAGTGTCCAAGTATAAGTATCGGATTTATCAAGTTCAACATTTTGTTTTGTTAAAGGGTGATAAACACTGCGTTTGGAAGGCTCACAATCGTAGTAAAAAATCCGGTAAAGCTGTCTGGCGTTTGGCCCATCTTTCTTTTTTATGTGCGCCATACAATAGGCGCCAAGCTCTTTCGCCCGTTCTTCAGCAGTTTTCGTTCCCCACTGATATCTGGCACGTTTGCGGTAAAATCCGCCATCAACAAGTATTGCGGTTTTAATCATGTTCGTTACTCCTTAAAAATAAAAGAGGCCCAGGGATTCTGCTACTCCCGTATCATCGGAGAGCGTACTACCAAGGGCCTGTTAAGCTATTTACATGACCTAATTGTATATACAACTAGGTACTATAATAATAATACATTTAAAAAGGCCCTATGTCAATAATTACTTTCCATACCGCGTCATCCTGGGCGGCTTTTTTATTTGTTTATCTATTCATTTATCTAATCAGTGACAAGTTAAATGAAAAGTTAAATAACAAGTCAAATCTAAAATCAACAACTCAAATGCGTTTGAGATTCGTTTGAAATGCGTTTGATTTAAGAGAATTAAATCAAGATTCCAACAAGATTTCCAACAAGCTAAATAGCATAAAGCCTTATATATCAATGGTTTGCTAACTTGATGGTAACTTTCTTAAATGCGTGCGAAATGCGTTTGAGATTATTCCCTACCACCGAAAATTTTAAAATATATTCTTACAGCTATATCTAATTTTTCTTCGTCAGGTTTATCCTGATTTTCTTTTAACTTGCGATTCAGTTCATTAATTAAATCCTTAGAACCATATTGCTGGATAACTAGAATGTATTCATCTAAGCATGCTTCTAAATCACCCGGACGGTTTTCATTCCAAAACCAGACCCCTTTTGGATTCCCGTAAATTCTTTCTACAGCAAAATCCAAATCAAATTTATATGATCTCCTGGCTGGTGTACCCTCAACTACATACATGCCTTTTTCTACTATATCTTTAAGTTCCGGATATTTCATCGAACCTTCTTTCATCGCATCGGCCCGTTCTGCTTTTTTAAAGGATTCATAGGCTTCTACATCTCCATTAAAAACTTCCGGGATATATTCATCGTAAAGGTCATATTTTACCATGAATTCTAAAATAGTCGTGCTGAAATAATCACATATTTTCCCTAAAAGAAATTCACTGACTTCCTCATCTCCCTGCTCATATTTCAAAATAATGAGTTCAGGTATTTTAGTTTCTTCTGAAAGTTCTTTAGAAGAAATATTCATAGAATCGCGCTCTTCTTTTATACAAGGTCCAATATCAAGATTGATGGTATCATTACCAACTAAATAATCTAAAGTACAGTCCAGAACGCTTGCGATTTTCTGGGCTTTTGTTATGTCCAATTTTGAGGTTTTTCCGTTTAGAAAATCGGTAAAGGCTGAAGGTGACATCTCTATTTTCTCAGCCAACTTTTTCTTATTATAGCCTTTAATCGCCATAGCGATATCAACTGCTTCATTTAGTGGTAGCATTACCAACACCCCCGGTAAATCTTTTTCTTGATTATACCATCATAACGAAAAACCGTAAATATTTTACAGATAAAAATCGAAAAAATCGGAAAATAGTATTGACAGTATCGGAAAATCGAAATACAATACAGATATCGAAACGGAAAACAGAAAAATTATAGTTTATCTGTTACGAAAAACACAAAAGAATGGAGGAAATCGAATAATGTTCCCAAATTTAAAAGCCGAAATGGCCCGTTACGGTTTTACAAATGCTCAAGTCTCGGCAGCTGTAGGAAGACCTTCGACTTGGTTAGACAACAGGCTAAGAGGGAAAGCAACTTTATCAATCCAGGAAGCTATTATTATCCATGATAAGTTCTTTCCTGAGCTTGACTTTGATTATCTGTATGCCGGAGAGCCTCTTAATGCGACTAAAAATTTATAAGGTTAGGGAAGGGAGGCCAACAAAATGAAACAAATTCACAGGGACGGCCTGGATGCGACACTACCTAGTATTACCGGTTTTAACCCAGTGAACTTTATCGAGCTACTACTGAAGCTGGCTGGTCGCGCCAACGGTCAGACAGTGGAGGTAACTGTTAAGAAGAAAGGGGAGGCAAAGCCGGCATGAAAAAAACGTGTAAAGGTTGCTATGCAGCAGTAACAGGGGGGCATCCGATGTGTGGTGACCCATACGGATGTGATTTTAAATTCAAAACGGATGGAAAGGGACACCCTCTGGAAGAATGCCCTAAACCTAAATCTTGGAGGCAATACGCCATACAGAGGAAGCAATATGTCATAGGGAGAGAAAAAGCATGAAGAGAAATACAATCACAATGCCAAGATGCCATTTTGCAATGATTCGTCATGCGGCTTTAAATTGGGTACTCTTCGTAAAAATCATAAAAATCTGGGTTATTACACCGATAGTAGTGATTCTTGTCATGCTGCTTTGCGGCTGGTGTGACGGCCAGGGGAGGTGAAGTGTTGGCATAATGGATAACCAGAAACCAATTTTAGACCCATGTTGCGGAAGTAAAATGTTTTGGTTCGACAAAAATAATCCTTTAGTTACTTTCTGTGATAACCGAGAAGTGGAAAAACATGAATATTACCCTAACTGTTACCTGGAAATAAAACCCGATATTTTGTGTGACTTTAGGCATTTACCATTCGCCGATGAAACTTTCTGGCACATTGTTTTCGACCCACCGCATTTAAAGTGGGCGGGTAAAAAATCAATTATGAGAGAGAAATATGGGGCGTTGGATGCGACCTGGCCAGAACTGATTCATGAAGGGTTTAACGAGTGCTGGCGTGTTTTAAAAACAAACGGTACTTTGATTTTCAAATGGAGTAGCATACAAATTCCTTTATCTGAACTTCTAAAACACATTGACAAAAAACCATTGTATGGACATAGAAGTGGGAAAGGTATGAACACTCATTGGTTAGCATTCTTTAAAGGGGAGGGGAAATAATGAAAACTGCTGGGGACCTTTTAAAGGAAATCCATCAGAACGAAAACCAGCTGCCATTCTTCACAAGGAAAGGATGGATGTTGCTGGTGGTAGCTCTCTTAGCGATTGGCGGAATCATAGGAGCTACCATGCATTTCACAATAATCTCGCCATTCTTAAAATAAAAAAGGCCCGCATAGCGGACCAATGTGTGACTAATTAATTCTAACACGATTTACGGAGGTATGTAAATGGAAATAAATGTGAATGTCCGCATCAGCGCAGACGAAGGACTTACTCAGATTCTTACTGACATTGCAGCCGTTCTGGCCTGCAGAGAAATAAAGAAGGTTAATCCACCAGCTACAACTGTAGCCAAGCCATCTGACAAGGTGGTGGAGCTGCCAAAGCCTGAAGCAAAAAAGGAATCCAAGGCAGAAGCAAAAGCAGAAGCCAAGGCTCCGGAACATAATCCGGATGACATTCTGGATAAGAAGCTGCTGCCAAAGATCCGTGAGACAGTTGGCGCCTACTGCAAAAAGGTAGGTGCCGAAGAGGGCAAGGCTGCAGTAAAGAAGTGGCTGGAGGACAATGGTTTTGACGGCCTCAGCAAGCTCACCTATGCAGGGGCTGATTCTTTTGTAGCTTTTTTGGAAAAGGAGGCAACTACTGATGCCTGAGATTCATGCAATACTATCTGCCTCGGCTTCCCACCGTTGGCTGGAGTGTACTCCTTCCGCAAGACTGGAGGCAGATCTGCCTGATAAGACCAGCGAGTATGCAGAGGAAGGCACCAAGGCCCATGCTCTGGCCGAGAAACGCCTTAATAAGTATCTTGCAGGGAAAAACCTTAAGACCAAGCCTAAGGACGTTGACGGCGAAATGTGGGAAGCCACAGGGCAGTACGTAGATATCTGTATTGAAAAAATCAATGAAGCAAAGAGTGCTTCCCCGGATGCTGAAGTACACGTTGAGGAACGGCTTGATTTTTCGCCGTGGGTTCCGGAAGGATTTGGCACCGGAGATATGGTGCTGGTGTCCGATGCCTACATTGAGGTAATTGATTTAAAGTACGGCAAGGGTGTCAAGGTATCTGCCGAGAACAACAGCCAGATGATGCTCTACGCTCTGGGGCTCTATAACTCTTACGGCCTTCTGTATGGGGCCGAAAAGGTTCGGATGACTATTGTTCAGCCAAGAATAGACAATCTGTCCACCGCTGAAATAAGTGTGAAGGACCTTCTCGCATGGGGCGAAAGCATCAAGCCTGTTGCCCAGAAAGCCTTTAAGGGTGAAGGTGAACGGTGCGCCGGGGAGCACTGTAAATTCTGCAAGGGCAAAGCCACCTGCCGGAAGCTGGCAGAGTGGGAACTGGAGAAGGTACAGGAAGACCTGGAGCCTGATGACCTTACTGATATTGATGTAGTGGATATCCTGCTGCGTGCTGACTCCATTAAGAAATGGCTGACAGCCCTTGAGGAATATGCCCTTGATAAAGCAATTAATGATGGTATTGAGTGGCCAGGCATGAAGGTGGTAGAGGGCAGGAGCAACCGTAAGATTTCAGATCCGGATGCTGCCAGATCCATTCTTGCCCAGGAGGGCTATTCGGAAGATGACTTCCTCAAACCTCGGGAGCTCAAGACCATAACCGACCTTGAAAAACTCATGGGCAAGAAGCAGTTTGCCCAGGTTATGAAGGATATTATTGTAAAGCCTCAGGACAAACCTACCCTGGTTGCCAACAGTGACAAGCGGGAACCAATGAAGCTGGAGACCGCCGGCGCTGATGATTTGGATGATAGTTTATTAAATGATTAATTTTTAGGAGGAATTTATCTATGTCTACAAAGTTTACTACCGGTTTAGTTCGTCTGTCTTATCCACACCTTTTCAAGCCTGCTGAGACCCTTAACGGGGATATGAAGTTCAGTGCTTCCTTTATTATTCCCAAGAACTCCAAGACCGCCAAGCGGGCCCAGGAGGTTGTTGACAAGATGATGAAGGACTCTGAGGTTAAGCAGGTTCTCGGCAAGACCAAGATTAAGTATGAGCTGCTTCGGGACGGCGACGAGAAGGAAGACCCTGCCTATGAGAACAGCTTCTTCATTAACGCCAAGAGCAATGAGGACCACAAGCCAAAGCTCTACACCAAGGACCGTGAAGAAATTGTTGACCCTAATGAATTGTACGCCGGCTGCTATGTACAGGCCGTGCTCAGCTTCTACCCTTACAACAAGAATGGAAACTCCGGTATTGGTGCTTCCCTTCTGGCTGTACGCTTCATCAAGGACGGTGAGCCACTGACCGGTGGTACTGTGACCGATGATGACTGGGATGACGACCTTCTTGAAGGTGACGGCCTGGACGACCTCATGTAAGAGGGCACGGCTATGCGTACACTTTACATTGATATTGAGACGTATAGCGATAAAGACATAAAGTGTGGAGTCCACAAGTACGTGGGCTCCAATAATTTTGAAATCTTATTGTTCGCATACGCCTTTGATAATGAAGAACCAACGGTCATTGATTTGACCAAATATAAAACCCTGCCATGGGTAGTAGTGGATGCGCTGGAAAGCCCTGATGTATTAAAGACAGCTTTCAATGCCAATTTTGAGCTGACCTGTCTGGCCAAAGCGTTCCCTAATATAAAGCTGGATGACAGCCAGTGGGAATGTGACAGTATTCTTTCTCTCTACCATAGCTATCCGCCTGGGTTGGGTGTAGTAGCTCAGTGCCTCGGACTGGAAGAGGATAAGCAGAAAGACATAAGAGGTAAGACACTCATAAAGTATTTCTGCGTACCTTGTAAGCCGACCAAGAAGAATGGCGGCAGAACAAGAAACCTTCCGGAACATGACCCTGAAGGTTGGGAAGTTTTTAAGGAATATAATGCCCAGGACGTTGTGGCAGAACGTGCCATCCGTGAAGCCCTGCTGTGGCTGAAACCCACCGAAGCAGAACATGAACTGTGGTTGGTAGACAGAGCCATCAACAGCCGGGGCATAGCAATTGATAAAGCCCTTGTCAAAAATGCCATCAAGCTGAATGAGGAATACTCAGAGGAGCTTACTGAGAGAGCTCAGAAGCTCACTGCACTGGATAACCCTAACTCTATTGCCCAGCTCAAGGAATGGTTCAAAATGAACGGGCACCCGGTCAGCTCACTGACCAAGGACGTTGTTGATGAAATGCTCCAGGATGAAAATATTCATCCGGTACTGAAAGAGGTATTGAATATCCGGCAGAAGCTGGGCAAGACCTCCGTAAAGAAATACGAGGCAATGAAAAGCAGTATCTGCAAGGACGGCAAGGTTCGTGATTTGTTTCAATTCTATGGTGCCAGCCGTACCGGAAGATGGGCTGGGCGCAATATCCAGCTGCAGAACCTTACCAAGAATTATCTCGATGACCTTGATACCGCAAGGGACACGGTAAAGAGTGGAGACCTTGCCTGGACTGAGATGCTGTACGGCAATGTCACTGACCTTCTCAGCCAGCTGGTCCGCACTTCCTTTATACCAAGTCTCGGCAACAAGTTTATCGTTGCTGACTTCAGTGCTATTGAGGCCCGTGTAATTGCCTGGCTGGCAAATGAGAAGTGGCGCATGGATGCCTTTGCCAATGGTGAGGATATCTACTGTGCTTCTGCTTCCCAGATGTTTGGGGTTCCCGTGGTAAAGCATGGCATTAACGGGGAACTCCGGCAGCGGGGCAAGGTAGCTGAACTGGCACTTGGCTATGGCGGTGGAGTTCAGGCAATGAAGGCCATGGGCGGCGACAAGCTGGACATGACCGATGAGGAGCTGCAGGAAATCGTCAACAAGTGGCGGGCTGCCTCTCCGAAAATCCCGGCACTCTGGCGGGCCATTGAGTTTGCTGCCATGAGGACCATCAAGTATGGCGGCACCCATTATGTAATTCGGGAACACAATATTTTCTTTGATAAGCACGACAATGATCTGATACTGCATCTGCCTAATGGCCGGTGCCTGGTATACCTCAACGCCGGTATCGGAGAGAACCGTTTCGGTAATGAGTCCATTGAGTATGACGGTCTGGTGCAGACCACACACAAGATGGGGCGGCTGGAAACCTATGGCGGAAAGCTGACAGAGAACCTTGTCCAGGCTGTTGCAAGGGACTGCCTCGGGGCGGCCATGGTCAGACTGGAGAAGGCCGGATACAAGATTGTTGGTCATGTTCATGATGAGGTTATCTGCGATGTGCCGGACAACGGGCAGTACACTCTGTCCGAGGCTGTCCGGATCATGTCCGAAAACACCGATTGGAATCAGGGCTTGCTGCTTAATGCGGATGGCTTTGAATCCTACTACTATATGAAGGATTAGGTGGTATTTTGGAAGGGTTAAAATTTCGGGTGGCCACGGCCGCCAGCAGGACACAGAAGGTATGGAAAAATATCTCGATGTCCTGGAAAGATATCATCAATAAAATAGAAAATCCAATACGCACAAACGAGACCGTTGCCGAATACCGGGCCATGTCAAAGGCCGACAGGGATATAAAGAAGGACGTCGGCGGCTTTGTTGGTGGATATCTCAAGGACGGTATCCGCAAGAAGGGGCATTTGGAAGCCCGCCAGCTGGTCTGCCTTGATGCGGATAATATCCCCAGCGGGGTGGATTTCCCTGGGATAGTGAAGGAAAAGATGAAGCTCATGGGCACTTATGCTCTTTACTCAACACACAGCCATACGCCGGGCAAGCCACGGTTCCGGCTGGTTATCCCGTTGATGCGTGAGGTAACAGCAGAAGAGTATGAGCCTTTGGCCAGATTTATTGCCAATGATATCGGCATTGATATGTTCGACCCGACCACTTATCAGGATATACGCCTTATGTACTGGCCTTCTGTATCAAGTGACGGTGAATATATCAGCGACCATGCTGAGCCACTGAAGGCCGACGGCTCAGGACTTCATCTTTACAGCCCTGATGTCCGCTTTACTTGCAACCCCAACTGGCAGGACGCCACCACTTGGCCTACTGCCAGCACGGAAGCAGCCGCCCACAAGAAGGTTGCCAAGAAGCTGGGTGATCCGAGGGAAAAGCCGGGCCTTATCGGTCTTTTTTGCCAGGCTTACACAGTGGAGGAAGCCATGGAAACCTTCCTGCCCGAGGTCTACACCAGGGTAGATGGCTGTGAGAATCGCTGGACATTTGCCGGAGGCTCTACCACGGGCGGCGTTATCGTCTATGACGAAGGGCTGCACGTTTACAGCCACCATGCTACTGACCCTATCTCCGGGCAGGACGTAAATGCTTTCGACCTGGTGCGCCTGAACCTCTTTGGCATTAAGGATGAGGACACGGAGCCGACGGTGCCCGTCAACAAGCGGCCGTCCTACGTGGCCATGACGGACCTCTGCCAGAAGGACAAGCGGGTACAGGCGCTTAGAAATAAGGAAATCGCTGACCAGATGCGCGATGACCTTCTGGAGGAAGGAGAGGAACTGGACCTTGACTGGATGAGCAAGCTGGAACGCATGAAGAACACCGGCAAGATTGTCAGCAATGCCAAGAACCTTCTCCTTATTATGGCCAATGATCCGAGACTCAAGGACCGTATCGGCCTTGAACTCTTTGCCAGTCGGATTGCCGTACTGGGTGACCTGCCTTGGCGCAGGCACACAAAAGAGGGTGCAGCGGATATATGGACCGATGCCGACGACAGCCAGCTCCGGAACTTTATCAGCACCAGCTACGAGGGCCTTACGGGCAAGCAGGTTATTGATGATGCTTTTACTGAGGTTACTCAGAAGAACGCTTTCCACCCGGTCCGCGACTGGCTGGAAAGCCTTGCATGGGACGGTGTGCCAAGAGTGCGCCGGCTGTTAATTGATTATCTGGGGGCGGATGACACGGCCTACACCGAGGAAATTACGGAGAAATTCTTCAAGGCCGCGGTGGCCAGGGTGTACCGCCCTGGAACCAAGTTTGACTTCTGCCTGACTATCTCCGGGCCCCAGGGTATTGGCAAGTCCACCCTGCTGGCCCTTATGGGCGGGCGGTGGTTCAACGATACCGTTACTTCCATTCACGGCAAGGATGCCATGGAGCAGCTGCAGGGCTACTGGCTTGTGGAGCTGGGCGAAATGCAGGCTGCCACCAAGGCTGAGAACAATGAGCTCAAGGCCTTTATCAGCCGGCAGAACGACAAGTACAGGGCACCTTATGGCCGTCGGACGGAGGAGCACCCAAGGCAGTGCGTGTTCGCTGCAACTACCAACGAGAGGATATTTCTGAAGGACCGTACTGGCGGGCGGCGTTTCTGGATCGTGATGTGCTCAGGCAATGGCCAGAAGAACATTACGGAGTTTACCAAAGAAGAAGCTGCGCAGTGCTGGGCGGAGGTCTTGGAACTTTACAGGAAGGACAAGAAGCTGCTGCCTAGCAAGGAGGTACTGGATACAGCCAAGGAGCTGCAGGAGGCCCATACTGAAGGCGCGGAGAAGCTGGGGCTTATTCAGAACTACCTTGATACGGATCTGCCGGACGGCTGGGACAATATGCCGCTTAATGAACGTCAGGCATGGCTGGAAGGTGACCACTCGATTAATGGTCCGGGAATTAACCGGCGGGAGCGGGTATGTGCCATGGAGATCTGGTGTGAGTGTTTCGGGAATCTGCCAAAGAACCTCAAGAACATTGACGCCAGGGAAATCAATAACATGATGCAGCTGCTTCCGGAGTGGAAACCACATGAAAGTAAAGGCGGTTTACTGAGATTCAAGCTGTATGGAAGACAAAGAGCTTACATCAGAAAGTCCACAGATGAAACACAAAATAGTGTCAACAAAGGTGTCAACAATTATGAATTAAGTGTCAACAATTCTGAAACTGTTGACATCGAAGATTTAATGTAAGTGTCAACAGTGTCAACAAAAAAATGGTAATTGTTGACACCAATTGTTGACACCTTGAACCGCAGATTACTTGAATTTTGGTTAGGGTGTCAACAATGTCAACAGATATTCATTTAAAAATACAAAATAGGTTATTTAGATGCGCACACACGCGCGCGTATACGCGCGTAACCCCTCTAATTCGTATATATATAGTTTTAGTGGAAAATCGTTGACATTGTTGACACTTTGTAAAATATCGGAGGTGTCCGCACACGAAGGACATTTTGGAAAAAGACATTGAGCAAAAACTGAAGGTAAGCCTGGAACGGATGGGATGTTTGGTGATGAAGTTTGTCAGTCCCGGAAATTCAGGTGTGCCAGACAGGCTCGTATTCATTCCCGGTGGCAGGCTCCTGCTGGTGGAGCTTAAAAGACCGGGCAAGAAACTGAGGCCGCTGCAGAAGGTGTGGAAAAGGAAGTTTGAAGCACTGGGCTTTATGCATTTTGTGGTGGACTGCGATGAGGATATTCTGGCACTGACCAGAGTGGTTCAGAAGATTAGAGGTGATAATGCTTGAAGTTCATACCGCATGATTATCAGATGGAGGCAATGGAACGCCTTTTGGATAATGACCATTATGGTTTATTCCTTGATATGGGCCTTGGCAAGACCATAATTACCGAGACTGCCGTCCAGGAGCTTATTGAGGATTTTGCCGTATCAAAGGTTTTGATTATTGCGCCAAAGACTGTGGCTGAGTCCACATGGCAGGATGAGGCAATGAAGTGGGACCACCTGAGCCTTACATTTTCCACTGTTATGGGCACCGCCGCCCAGCGTGCAGCGGCACTTAAGAAAAGGGCTGACTGCTATGTGATAAACCGGGAGAACGTGGTCTGGCTGTGTGAGCATTACAAGTTTCGGCTGCCGTTTGACATGGTGATTATTGATGAATCATCGAGCTTTAAGAACCACCAGGCCAAAAGGTTCCGGGCACTTAAGAAATGTATCACGGGCTTTAAGCGGGTGGTTATCCTGACCGGAACACCGGCGCCCAATACCCTGATGGATATATGGAGCCAGCTGTACCTTCTGGATCAGGGGGCTTCTTTGGGCAAAACCATATCCTGTTATCGTGAGAAATACTTCAAGCTCGGGCAGACCAATGGCTATGTTGTCTATAATTACCGGCTGAAGCCGGGGGCAGATGAGGAAATCTACAAGGCCATAGAGCCAAGTGTCATGAGCCTTAAGGCAGCGGATTATATAAAGCTACCGGAGCGTATGGACAATGTAGTACATGTGGATCTTCCGGAGGGAGCCCTGAAGAAGTATAAGCAGATGCGGCAGGACTACTGCCTGTCACTTGATGCCGATGACATTACAGCAACCAGTGCAGCTGCACTTTCAAACAAACTGCTGCAGATGGCCAACGGCTGTGTGTATGACGATGACGGCGGGGTAATAGAAATCCATGAGGCCAAGTTGGACAAGCTGGCCGAGATTATAGAAATGAATGAGGGACAGCCGGTTCTGGTGTTTTATGCATACCGGCACGACCTCACGAAGTTAAAGAAAAAATTCGCGAACGCAAAGATTCTTTCGTGTTCGCAGGATATGAAGGACTGGAATGACGGAAAGACGGAATTGCTTCTGGCCCATCCTGCCAGTACGGCCTACGGGCTGAACCTGCAGGCAGGCGGGCATATCATCGTATGGTACGGGCTGACATGGAGCCTGGAGCTTTACCAGCAGGCCAATGCAAGACTGTACCGCCAGGGGCAGAACCGCCCGGTTATTATTCACCACCTTGTGGCCAAGGGTACCATGGACGAACAGGTCATGGATGCCCTGCAGAAAAAGACGGCGGGTCAGGACGCACTGCTGGAGGCCGTAAAGGCGGAGATAAGGAGAATGAAAAAAGATGAGTGTAAAAGTAATTAATACAATAACGACTTACTGGGAGGACTGTTTTAAGGTGTGCGTCAGGGAGTGTGGAGATTGTCTTATCAAAGTTGGTTATGAAAGGTATCTATATACGGCGCATCTCAGCCTCGAGGAGCTGAAAAGCCTGATAAGTGTTCTGCAGACAGCCCAGTACACGATGGAGCAGGGGAAGAAAAATGTCTGAGTATGTGGTTTTTATGCTGGCAGCATACACAATATTGGCAGTAATGCTGGCAGGTACAGAACGATAGGAGGTATTTGACAGTGATTAAGATCGATAAGCGGGAAGGCAGAAAAGTCTATAAATGCGATTCCGGTGGTAAAATTCTTAAGGTTTATGATTCGCTGCAGGACGTGGCGAAGGATCTGGATGTGAGTATGCAGACAGCTTATTATCGGGTTAAGTCCAGCAGATCCGGAAGGACTGCATCCGGTTTACTGCTTCTGTATGAGGATGACTGGGAGGCAAAATTTCCGGTACTGGCTGAAAAGCGGTACGGGGATGAAGTGGATAATGAGTTGGAGCTTTTGAATAAACCGATTACAGCTGTAAAAGAAAATAAAAAGGCCGTCGATAAGGCAAAGGCCAAGGAGGATAAGAAATTGGAACCTATGGAAAAGCAGCCTGCAAGCGAACAAGCAGACAAGCAGACAAGCAAACTGCAGCAGCTGATAGACGAACAGGCGCGGGCTGATGAAAGGGAACGAATGGAACTGGAAGCAGTATCTGTAGATCCGGTGAACCACCCGTCACATTACTGCACCGGTGATATTGAGTGCTGGGATGCCATGATGTCTGCTTTCGGTCCGGAATGGATGATGGCATATGCCAATGTTGCAGCCTTCAAATACGCCTGGAGGGCAAAGCATAAAGGCCGTTTTGCCGAGGACATGAAGAAGGCTGCATGGTATAACATGAAGGCTGCAGAGCTGGCAGAAAGAATGGAGGCTAAAGCATGATTATTGATTTGGACGTTTGCCGCCCCGAGGTTACCATTGAGGAGCAGATTCGTAAGCTGGAAGAGGAAGTGGTGGAAGTCTGGGACGCTATAAAGGCATACAGAAAATGTGAAAAGGGTAAAAAGGATAAGGCCCGGGCTGAGATTCTTTTTGAGCTGCTGGACGTCATGAATGCCGCCCAGACGGGGATTTATTCCATGTTTAATGAGGATGAAATAGTTGCCGGATGTCAGTACACCAACGCCAAGAACTTTATCCGGCGTTACCTTGTTGATGAAAAGGATGAGTGACATGAGAAAAAGCAATAAAATCTATGCTTTATATGTCGGTGAACAGAATGTTTGTGACGGTACCCTGGAAGAGATCTGCAAGCGGACGGGCATGACAATGGATACCCTTAAATGGATGACCCGCCCGTCGGCCATGAAAAGGATACTTAAGCGTAAGAAGGTGCCGAAGTGTCTGGTGTATATAGGGGAGGATGAGCTGTGTATGAATTAGCAACCTTTTTTGCAGGCATGATCTGCGGTGCAGCTTGTACCACCCTGGTAATAATGTTTTTTGTGGGAGCGAATATGGACAGGAGGTAGAGGGGAAGTTGAATGATTACGTACGACTTACAAAGGACTATATCAAGGAGATGGACCTTTATGAAGTCCATGAAAAAATCATTGTGGCGCGCAAGAAGGACCTGGAGGAGAGCATAAAGGACGTGTCCACAAAGATAGTCAAGTACGAACAGAACCCGGGCGGTAGTTCCGAGCTTACGACTGTGGAAGCTGAGACTGCAAAACGCCTGGAATGGGAAAAGAAACTGAAGCAGTGCGACAATGAACTTAAGACCCTTCGTCAGCATATTAACCGGATGAAGAAGTGTATGGAGGGGCTTACCCAGGAGGAACAGGAGATGCTGCGGCTGCATTACTGTGTGGGCGCAACCTATGATGAGATGTCGGATCTGATGGGCTGGAGTTCCAGAACCTGCAAGAGAAGGATTCATGATATCCGGGACAAGGTGTCCCTGATGCTGTTCGGGGACAAGATGAAAGCCAGCTATAGGTTCATCGAAGTGGACTCATGACATTTTGGCCCTTTTTTGGCCCGAATTTAAGTGTCAAGTGTGATATAATATATCATGTCAAGAGTGTGAGAAAAACTCTGACACCTCGAAAGACTTTTCCATAAAGAACCCAAAAAGAACCCATTCCCCGAAGAAGCGGTGGCCAAAAGGCCTCCGCTTTTTTGGTGCAACGAAGGAGGCTTGTCATGATCTGGTTCCTGTATGCGCCGGTTGCGGTGCTGACTTACATACTGTGTTTGATTACCAACCCATTGGTTATCCTTTTCTGTGATGAGAACGGGGAGCTGCATGGGTTTTTACATTTATGGCAGACCTGGGATGATTCCTGTGACTCCTTGTTCTTCATGAGAGAGGTGTGTCCATCATTTCTGGACTATGACTATGACAAGCATTATGAGTGCAGGGAACAGCAGATAGAGGGTAATAGGACACGGTTGGTGTCTATATCCAAGGGCGTGCCTTTTTCCTTTGTTGGGCGGATACAGAGATACTTCTGTAGACTCTGGTGGTTGACCCGTAACTGCGGTTACGGGTTTGCCTATGAATGGCTGAGTAAGGATGTAGTCATTAAGAATGTAAGAACTCTTTATAAGGACGATTACACCGTTGCCTATTATGATCCGGAGAGTCACGCCTGGACATTATCAAGCGACCAACCTATTATCCAGGGCTTTCTTAGATGGGAAGTTTACCTTGGTTGGAAAATACCGGTGTGGGCTAGTGGAAAGTGCAGGGCTATGATAGCCATAAGGGCTGTTTTTAGATTTGAATAGCTACTGGATTCCCAGTAGAGGAATTTCGCGATGGCAGGACTTAACCAAGGGCATGGTGGTCCTGCCAATATAAAACATGAAAGGTGGTGGAACCATGGCCAAAGATGAATATGGACTGACACCAAAGCAGCGTGCCTTTTGCGACTATTACATTGCGAACCATGGCAACGCTACCCAGGCTGCAAAGGATGCGGGTTACAACTGCAAGAGTGATTTAGCTTTCCGCTCTCAGGGTACTGAAAACCTCACAAAACCCAACATTGTGGCTTATCTTGACCTTGTATCTAAGGAAGCTGCAGCCAAAAGACTTGTGGGCAAGGATGAGGCGCTGGAGATCCTCTCCGGCATAGCTAGGGGCCAAAAGGATCCGAACTCAGAGGATGAGGTGCCATATTCGGTACGCGCCAAGGCGGCGGAGTTGCTCTTGAAAGTGTACGGTGCGTTCATAGACAAGGTTGAAATATCCGGCAATGTGGGTATTGCCGCAGAACTTGATGAGGCTTGGAGGCGGGTGAAAGAACATGACAAGGACTGACATGCTGGCGCTGGTAGATGCGCTGGCCCAGTTCCGGCATGACCCGCTGGGCTTTGTGCTCTTTGCCTTCCCATGGGGCAAGGGCGAACTCAAAGGCAAGAAGGGCCCGGAAGAATGGCAGCGGAAACTGCTCATTGATATCCGGGATGGATTAAAGACACCGAACGAGGTAATCCGGGAGGCGGTTACCAGTGGCCACGGTATTGGTAAGTCAACCGTGGTGGCTTGGATCGTCCTCTGGGGCATTTCTACTTTTCCGGATACGCGTGGTGTAGTAACTGCCAATACAGATACCCAGCTTAAGACCAAGACCTGGCCGGAGCTGATGAAGTGGTATAACCGGTTTATTGGCAAGGAACTGTTTGTATGTACGGCAACAGCAATATTCTCCGCTGAGGAGTCACACCAAAAGAACTGGCGTATAGACGCCATTCCGTGGAGTGAATCTAATCCGGAGGCTTTTGCCGGTCTGCATAATCAGGGCAAAAGAATAATTCTGATATTCGATGAGGCGTCCGCTATTCCAAATATCATTTGGGAAGTATCAGAGGGCGCTATGACTGATGCCGATACGGAGATTATCTGGGCGGTATTCGGTAACCCTACAAGAAATACGGGCCGCTTCTTTGACTGCTTCCACAGGGACCGGGCATTTTGGAACACGCACCGGGTGGACAGCCGGGAAGTGTCCGTTTCAAATAAGTCTTTGATTAAACAATGGATAGAGAGCCGGGGGCTGGACAGTGACTTTGTGAAAGTCAGAGTGCTGGGAGAGTTTCCTTCCACATCAGAATTGCAGTTTATTCCCCGGCATTATGTTGATAGGGCAAGAGGGCGTAAAATACACCCTTCACAATATGATTTTGCTCCAGTGATTATCGGAGTAGACCCTGCCTGGACCGGAGGAGACGAAATAGCTATTGTAAAGCGTCAAGGATTGGCAGGGTCTATTCTTGCTACATTTTCAAAAAACGATGATGATTTTCAGATGGCCAACCGCATTGCCCAGCTGGAGGATGAACACCAGGCGGATGCGGTCATAATAGATATGGGTTACGGTACCGGTATTTACTCGGCAGGCAAGCACCTTGGAAGGGATTGGCTGCTGGTGAACTTCGCGGAAAAGTCGCCAAATGTCGGGTATTATAATCTCCGCGCCTATGGTTGGGGGCGGATGAAGAACTGGCTCTTTGAGGGCGGGTGCATTCCGGACGATCAGCAGTTATGTGATGATCTTATCGGGCCTGAGACTAAACCGCGGGATGATGGCAAGATACAGCTTGAATCCAAGGAGTCCATGAAAAAGCGTGGGCTGGCATCGCCTAACCGGGCGGATGCATTTGCCATAACCTTTATGCGTGAGGTCAGGAAGAAAGAAGATAAATGCCAGCTCCAATGGGCAAACGGGCAGGCTTATGACTTATTCGGAGGTGTTTAAGATATGTGTGATGTTGTATCGGCAGTAATTGGTTCTGCAATACTGGGATATGGTGCCAGTAGACAGCAGGCAGCTGCAGCAGAGGAATCAGCAAGGGCCCAGAGAGAAGCAGCGCAGGCACAGGTTCAGGCCGCAAAGGAAGCAGCGGCAAAGCCAGCAAGTGCTACTGAGGCGGCTCGCAATGTTTCCGCAGCGGTTCAGCAGAACAGGAGAAGAATTGCAGGGGCGCAGGGTATGGGCTCCACTATCACTGGTGCAGGCCAGCAGTACAGCAGTGGCCTTGGCTCAGGTGCTGTTGCAGCTTCTTCCGGCACTCAGTTAAAGAGTGGCTTGGGAGCGTGATAGTATGCCGGAATTTACAAAAAGAAAAAAGATAGAGGCCAGATATAAGCAGATGAAGCAGGATGCAGATAATTGGCTTCCTGTATGGAAAGATCTGAAACAATGGGGAAATCCTACCAGAGGCTTCTTCGATGGTGATGACCCGCGTCAGGCGAGGAAAATAGATCATAAACGCATTCTGAATAACAAGTTTATTCGCGCCCTGAGAACATCATCAGCGGGTCTTCATAGCGGGCTGACTTCTCCAAGCCGTCCATGGTTCCAGCTGACAGTTGGTGACCCAGAGCTTGCCAAGGATGCAAGGGTGATGGCGTGGCTGGATGATGTGGAGACCCGCATATATGCGGTATTCAACACCAGCAACATCTATAAAATCCTGCCAATGATGTATGCAGAACTGCTCCTATTTGGTACTGCAGCCGCCCCAATAGAAGAAAACTATGACAGGGTGTTTAACTGCAAGTCATTGACCTGTGGGCAGTATTTCCTTGATGTGGATGATAACGGTATGGTAAACACCTTTGCCCGCCGTATCAATATGAGTGTGGCTCAGCTGGTAAATGTATTCGGGCTGGATAATGTTACTGAATCTATACGTAATGAGTACAAGGAAGACAAGCTGAATGTGATGCACACCATAGCGCACATTATTGAGCCAAATGATGACCGCATCAAAGGCCAGAGGGATTTTGCCAACAAACCATTCCGCTCAGTGTACTGGGTACCGGGGAATGATAACGAGCATGTTCTGAGGCTGGGCGGCTATGATGAGTTCCCTATTATTGCTCCACGTTGGGAGGTAACCAAGACCACAGATATTTATGGTGTATCACCTGCCATGTATGCCATGGGTGACCAGAAGTCGCTGCAGGAAATGGAGCGCAGGGGCCTTATGGGACTTGCCAAGATGGTTGACCCACCAGTAAATGTCAGTGGTAACGCCAAGGCTGTTAATACCATGCCGGGCGGCGTGAATCCATTTGATCCGGTAACAGCCGGAAGTGATACTGGGGCAAGGGCAACATACCAGGTAGCTATAGACTTCAATGCACTGGCGACTTATGTACAGCGTACGGAACAGCGCATTGATGAAATGATGTATGTTGACCTCTTCAAGATGATTCTCAACAGTGAACAGACGCAGCCTATTACGGCCCGCGAAGTTGTTGAGAAGCATGAGGAAAAGATGATGAACCTTGGCCCGGTGCTGGAGTCCATGAATCAGGAGCTTCATGCACCGCTTATCAAGAGAGTATTCAAAATCATGATGCGCGGAGGGCTCATTCCAGAGCCGCCACCTGAACTGAATCAGCAGATGCTGAAGGTAAATTTCATATCCGTTCTGGCTCAGGCACAGCAGATGGTAGCAACGACTTCCATCCAGCAGAGCCTCGGCTTTATCGGATCCGTGGCTGGTTTGTTCCCTGATGTAATTGATGTTGTGGATATTGATGAGGCGGCCATTGACTACATGCAGGCCAACGGTATGCCAGCTAAGTGCATCAGATCCAAAGAGGATATTGAGAATATTCGTCAGCAGAAGCAGCAGGCAATGCAGCAACAGCAGATGGCACAGGATATGGGCGCTATGGTACAGGGTGCCAAGACATTGTCAGAGGCCAAGCTGGATGATAATAATGCTCTTGCTGCCATAACCGGCTTGGGAGGTGCTGGCAGTGGAGTTGTTTGATTATGACATGGATAGGGCTGAACAGCATGCCCGAAATAATCAGGAAAGACAAAGACAAGAGAATCTTATGCACGACCTTAAGAACCTGCTGAATGATGAAACATTCCGCAGGTTCTTGTGGTATGTACTTAGTCTTTGCAAGGTAATGGATAAATCTATGGATGTTAACCCCGTTATCATGGCGTTCCGGGAAGGACAGCGTGACATAGGCATACATATTATGCAGGAGGTTATGACCGCCGCCCCGGAGGCTTATGAGATTATGCGGGCTGAACATACGAAGCAGGCCGAAGAAGAGGCCGAAACATTAAAGATGATGATAAAGGAGGCAATTTTGCATGAGTGATGAAGCGAACACAACTACCAATGAAACTGAGGATAAGGGTTTACTGTCTGCTGGTAGTGAGGAGAATCAGGACAAGACTTCTGAGGATAAGGGTTTACTGTCTGGGGATGGTGATGGCGGCGAGGATAAAGCTGCTGAGGATAACCAGAACACTGAGTCCAAGGAAGACCAGAAGGAGAAAGAGGGCACCGAGGAAGAGAAAAAGGAGTCTTCCAATGCTCCTGAAAAGTATGAGGATTTCAAGGTTCCAGAAGGCTTTACCTTCAATGAGGAGGCCTTAGGTGAATATAAGGATCTGGCCAAGGAACTGGATCTTAGTCAGGAAAAGGCTCAGAAACTGGTGGACTATCAGGTCAAGCTGATGCAGAAGCAACGGGATAATCTTGATGAGTTTGCCAAGAAGGAAGCTGCAACTTGGAAGGCTGAGACCAAAAAAGCATTCAGTGATAAAGAAATTGCTGATGCAGTAAGGGGGTTCAAGTCTGCACCGCAGGATGTACAGGATATGCTGGCAGCCTGTGGTTTTGAAAATCACAAGTCTTTTGTGGAGTTCTTTATGCACGTAGGGAGGTCCATTAAAGAAGATAAATTTGAAGAGGGTAAGCCAGGTGGCAAAGTTGAAAAGTCCGCCGCCAGTGTGCTTTACCCAGAACTTTAATTAAGAGGAGGAGATAATCAATGTCTAACGTAGTAGTTACTTTACAGGACATTGCCCGCCGTGAAGACCCCCAGGGTAAGATCGACAAGATTGCAGAAATCCTGACTGACACCAATGATGTGCTTCTGGATATGCACTGGCAGGAGGGCAATCTGCCAACTGGTCATAAGACCACCGTCCGCACTGGTCTTCCAGATGTAACCTGGAGACTTCTGAACTATGGTGTTCAGGACAGCAAGTCCGCAACCCAGCAGATTACTGATACCTGTGGTATGCTGGAGGCTTATTCTGAGGTGGATAAGGCTTTGGCTGACCTCAATGGTAATACCGCAGAGTTCCGTCTTTCCGAGGACCGTGCATTTATTGAGGCTATGAATCAGGAGTTCTGCCGTGCTCTTATCTACGGTGATAAGTCCAAGCCAGAACAGTTTGTAGGTTTCGCGCCTCGCTATAATGCCACTTCCGGTGCTCCAAGTACCGCTAATGTACTTGACGCAGGTGGTACTGGTTCCGACAATACTTCCATGTATCTGGTAGGTTGGGGCCCTAATACCGTATTTGGTATCTATCCAAAGGGTATGAAGGCAGGTCTTGACCATAGTGACCTGACCAAGGGTATGCCTGATGGTGTTACCTTGTTTGATGCCAATGGCGGTAAGTACCAGGGTTACCGCACTCACTACAAGTGGTATGGCGGTCTGTGTGTACGTGACTGGAGATATGTAGTGCGTATTGCTAACATTGATGTCAGCGATCTGAGCAAGAATGCTTCCACTGGTGCTGACCTCATCGACCTGATGGTACAGGCTGAGGAGCTTATGCCAAACAACGCAGAGGGTATTACCCGCATGAGTTTCCTGTGCAATAAGACTATCCGCAGCTTCCTGCGCCGCCAGATCATGAACAAGACCGTATATCAGCTCACTCAGGAGACTGTTGGTGGCAAGCGCGTTACCTATTTCGATGGTATTCCAGTTCGCCGCACAGATGCAATCCTGAACACTGAGGCTCAGGTAGTATAAGAAGGAGGTACAAACAGATGATTCTCGATAAGGCTTTACAGCTTTCCAAGGAACAGGCCGTCACTGCTTCGGCGGCCTCTACTAATTATGTTGATTTGAAGACTGCAGGTGCAGCTTATGAACCGGTATTTGTCATTGCTATGGTAGACACTTCTTTTGCAACGCTTACCTCTCTGACAATTACCATTCAGACAGCAACTGATTCTGCGTTTACTTCTCCTGAAACTCTTATCAGTTCCGGGGCTATTCCTGTTGCATCTCTTACAGCTGGAGCAGAAGTATTCAAGGAGCGTCTGCCAATCAAGACTAAGCGTTATGTCCGTGCTTACTACACTGTAACCGGTAGCAACGCAACTGCGGGTAAGATTACCTTGAACATGGCTAAGGATGTGAATATCGATGGATGAGTTTATTGCTGTACGTGATAACTTTGGTTATGCTGGATCTTACTGGAAAGAGGGCGATGTTATCCAGGCATTTAAATGCCCTAATGAACATTTCATGCCATTAAAACAGTATCTTCAGAAAAAGAAGGTTGAGGCAGAAGCTAAGGCTAAAGCATTGGCTGAGATTGAAGCAGAAGCAGAAGCAAAAGCTAGGGTTGAGGCTGAGACTGAAGCAGAAGCAGAAGCAAAAGCTAGGGTTGAGGCTGAGACTGAAGCAGAAGCAGAAGCAAAAGCTAGGGTTGAGGCTGAGACTGAGACTGAAGCAGAAGCAGAAGCGGTCAAGGAAGAAGCTCCAGTAAAGACCAATAAGGGCAAGGATTCCACCAGGAAAAAGAAGTAGGATAAGGAGGGGCACGTTATGCCAAATACCCTGGGCAAAACTGAGATATGTAATATTGCGCTGCGCCGTATTGGCGTACGGCCCGTAAATAATGTGGAGACTGATGTCAGCACTCCTGCAACTGAATTAAAAGCCGTTTGGTCTCTCGCGGTACACAGCGTACTGCGAGGGGCTGAATGGAATTTTGCAAGAAAGATTATCCCACTCGCAGAGCTTAATGAAGAAAAGGTTCTGGGGTGGGATTACTTATACCGCTATCCAAATGACTGTGCCGCCCTTTGGGCTATTGAGGACGAAAACAGTATCCGTAGCGGTGATCTGAAACACAAGTGGGAAAGCGTGCTTTCTCCAGAAACCAACCAGCAGGCCATAGCTACGGACTGTCCGCAGGCGTATGGTCGTTATACAGCTTTGGTAGAGGATCCTACAAAGTGGGACAGCCAGTTTGTGGACTGCCTTGGCTGGAGGCTGGCTATGGATGTCTGTCAGGCGTTGGCATCTGATACGGGATTATTCAATAAGTGCAGTCAGATGTATGCTGCCTGCCTGAGTGCTGCCCAGACTGCCAACAAGACAGAGAAGTACAACGATGAGGAAATATATGGGTTCTTCGTCAATGCCAGGGGGTGAGGTAAATGGCTACTACATACTACATGCAGCCGTCATTTGCCGGTGGAAAGTTTGACCCAAAGGTGTGGGGCCGAATTGATAATGAGCGGTATGCAAGCGGGCTGAGAGAGTGTAAGAACTTCTTTATACATAAGTTTGGCTCAGTATCTAACAGAACAGGATTCCTTTATCTGGGAGATGCTAAGGAAGCAAGTAAGAAATGTCGCCTGCTTCCATTTGTGTATTCCGACTCACAGGCCTATGTTATGGAGTTTGGTCACAATTATGTGCGCTTCTGGAACTCGGACGGTACAAGGGTACTTGATGGTAACGGTGATATAGTGGAGATTGTTACCCCTTATGAATCTTCAATGTTATTCAAGCTGCGCTTCGTGCAGAGTGCAGATAAGATTTTTATTGCCTGCCAGAATGTAGCCCCTTATGTATTAAGCCGTGACAGTCTGACTTCATGGAGCCTTACGGCCTATGCCTATAAACGAGGTCCATTTCTTTCCCAGAATCTTGACGAGGCCAGCACGATAACACCGTCAGCTGCTACTGGTAATATTACTCTTACTGCATCAAAGGATATCTTCAAGAATGGTCATGTAAATTCAGTATGGCGTATTGACCAGCACATGAGCGGCGGCAGTGTAAGCGGTAGTGGTGGGTCTGCGTTTACTACATCCACACTTACTTGCGGAACAAATTGTACCTGGCGTTTTGTCACCCATGGTTCTGACTGGGTGGGAACTGTTGTAGTTGAGCGTTCCTACGACAATGGAAACACATGGATGCAGTTACGGTCATTTACTCATAAGAATTCTGAGGCTAACTTCAATGTGTATGCCGAGGAAGGTGAGCAGTGTATACTTCGCGCAAGACTGACTACCATATCCTCCGGAACATGCACAGTGGATCTGAGTGTTGACCCTTATGTGAATGTTGGCTATGTTACTATTACAGGCATTACGGATAGTAAACATGCATCTGCCACTGTCTCAACTGAAAAACCACTGGCCAATACAACAGCCACTGACATGTGGTTTGAGGCAGCATGGAGCGGTGAGCAGGGCTATCCTTCAGCTGTATGTTTTTATGAAGACCGTCTTTGCTTTGCAGGTACTACGGGAAGTCCCCGCGGTGTCTGGATGAGCAAGCCGGCAGATTATTATAATTTTGAAACCTCGTCCCCAAAGGTTGAGGATGATGATTCAATTCAGATTATTTTGACCAGCAGAAAGATGAGTATTATCCATACCCTCATAGCTATGAGACAGAGCCTTATAGCATTTTCCGAGGACGGTGTTAATACTATTTCCTTCTCCGGCAATTCACTCACACCTACAAGCATTACCCAGCGTGCTGAGTCCTATTACGGGGCGAAGAACATGGATATACTTGCGGTAGGTGCTCAGTGTATTTATGTGCAGGAGACAGGCGGCGCAGTAAGGAATATCGGTTATGATTATGTGCATGACTCCTATTCCGGTGATGAGATTTCCCTGTTCTCAGCCTGCCTGATCAATGAGCATCCTCCGGTGGATATGACCTATCAGCTGGAGCCGGATTCCATTCTTTGGCTGGTAAGGGAAGATGGTGTCCTGCTGTCATGCACCTACATGCCTGAACAGAAAATGGTTGCTTGGGCGGAGCATGATACACAGGGAGAATTTGAAAGCGTATGCTGCATTCCGTACAGCAATGAGACACGGATCTGGGCGGTGGTCAAACGCGAGATTAATGGGCAGACAGTCCGCTATGTGGAGCGAATGAGTAAGAGACTTCCTACCACGGATCCGGCAGATCAGCTGTATATGGATGCTGCCAGCGTGTATGATGGTAACAGCGATGTTAATACTATTTCCTGTCCTCAGCTTGCAGGATGTACTGTAGGCGTATTAATTGATGGCAATGTTATGCCAATGGCTGAGGTTCCTTTAGATGGTACCTTGACCTTGGAGCGGGCGGGAAAGAAAATAGCCGTAGGGCTGACCTATACAGCCAAACTTGAAACCATGAACATTGAGATGCAGGGACTTGTTAGAGGTGTCCTGCAGGGGCACAACATCAAGATAGGTGCTGTTATTCTTCGTCTGCTTAATAGTCGTGGTGGCAAGGTTGGCCAGGTTGAGGAATATTTGGATGAGTGGCAGAGAAGAAGCAAGTCGGATTACCTTGGAAACAAGCTCGCGCTTTATACCGGGGATACATTCATTTATGGCAACTTCTCCTGCAGCGAGGGTGGCCGTGTTATGGTGGTGCAGGACATCCCAATGCCGATTACTATACTTGGAATAATAATGGGGTTGACGGTATCCGATGATTAAACGACATGAGCATATAACATTTGCCAAACCCAATGATGAGATGGTTCGCTATATTGCGGACAACATGAGAGAGATTGACAAGTTTGAGTGCATGGCTGTGAACCATACCCCTCTTGAAGGGCTGGAAACTTCTATAGCTGTGTGCCCTGATTCAAGAGTGTTTTTAGCAGATGGGGAGCCTATAGGTGCTATGGGCTCCAAATCTCTGCCAGATGGTGGCGGAGTGTTCTGGCTGTTAGGCACAGACAAGATTAACAGTTATCCGAAGGAGTTCATGATAAAGTCCTTTGATATTCTGAAGAATGATCTTATGGTCAGGTATTCATATCTGACTAACTGTATTTGTATGGAGCATAAGGAATCTGTCCGCTGGTTGAAGAAGCTGGGGGCGGAGTTTATGGATAAGAAATATACACTGCTGGGACGGGAGTTTCGGCAGTTTTTTATTTATAGGGGGTGAAAGATATGTGTACTACAGCGGCAGCTTCTATCGCTGGTATGGGTATGCAGCTGTTCGGTGGAATCGGTGCTGCAAAGGCCCAGCGGGATTATCATAATGCCAATGCTGAATATCTGGAGACAATGGACCAGGTAAACAGGCAAATGAACGAGAATGCCGTTGACAGTGTACAGAGGACGGCTGGTATGCAGGCCTCCGAGGTACGCATAAAGGGACAGTCCATGACCAAGAGCCAGAAGGCGGCTATGGCTTCCCGTGGCTTATCTAACGGCTATACTTATCAGAATATTCTTGATGATAGTATTGCCAGATCTGAAATGGATGCTATGGCTATCCAGTATAACGCTGATGTTCAGTCCCAGAATATCAGGACAAGTGGTAAGATACAGTCTGCACAGTATAGGGCGCAGGCGGCAGGGGAAAGAGCAGCGGGGAAGATTGCATATTCTTCTGGCTTGCTTTCCGCCGGTTCTCAGTTTGCCAATAACTTTCTGAGCTTCGGTCAGACATCTATGGGAATGAGCGGTGGTAATAAAACACCTGCCAATACTACAGCCGGCAATACTAAATTCAGCTTCCAGATGCCTACTTACACGGAGTGGTATAACAATAGAAACAGAGGTGGCTTCACATGGTAAATAACGGCAATATTCCTACATATCAGCAACAGGCGGGATATACAGCTACTATTAACCCTACTGTTCCACAAGGATCCCCTGCTGCGTTTGGAACCACAGTAGCCAAAGAGCAGGCTGGATTCAATGAGAACCTTGCCAAACTGGGTGATACTATCGCCCAGCACGCCATCAAGATGCAACAGCAGGAAGATGATAACGCAGTAGTAAGGCAGGAGAATCTTCTTCGTTCATACATGAATGAAGTTTTGTATGATCCTAATAATGGGCTGGCTGTTCAAAAGGGGCACAAGGCTAATGGGGCCACCGTTAAATTTGATGAAGTTGTTGATAAGACCATGCAAGACGCAATGTCTAACATGGGTAGCGACATTATGAGAACAAAATTAGCTGAGAGAACTTCTTCTTGGCTTGGACAGTACCGAAATATCATATCCCGTAATGAGGGTGAAGAAGTCCGCACAGCTTATATTCAGGATATAAAAACAAATTATACCAATGCTGCAGAAGTCGCTATGAAAAATCCCGGGGCAAATTCTTTTTTGACCTTGGTTATGCAGGCGCAGACCAATAAAGCTGATTATATGCATTGGGAGGGTTGGTCATCGGAAACAACAGACCAGGTAATTCAGGAGATGCTTTCCAAATCGTATGAGGAAATGGCAGAGATACTTTATAGCAGTGGTGATACTCAAGGTCTGTTTGACTTGTTTGAGGCGGGCCACGGAAAGGTTACCACGGATGCTGAAGTTAAGGTATCCAAAATGAGCAATGAGATTAAAACCAAGCAGGTTGGTTTTCAGATAGCTTCTAAATATGCTAATGATCCGGAATGCAGGAACGCTGACGGAACATTTAACGCGGTCAAGGCCCGCGAAAAATTAGAAGCTGAAAAGGGGCCTAATGCAAAGAAAACTGTAAGAAAGTTTGTAGGTGGCGGTAGCGGAGGCTATTCCGGAGACTCCTCTACGGATAGCATGATTAACAGCGCGGCTGCGGCAAATAGTGTAGACCCTTTATTAGTGGCTGCGATAGCTTCTGTTGAAACCGGTTATAACCAGAATATAAAACCAAGTTCTGCCGGAGCAATTGGAATGATGCAGCTTATGCCGGATACAGCTGCAGGCTTGGGTGTAGATCCGAATGATAAAGCCGGAAATATTAACGGCGGTGCCAAGTACATTAAAGAATTGCTGGACACTTTTGGCGGAGATACTACCAAAGCTATTGCCGCTTATAATGCTGGTCCGCAAGCTGTTAAGGATTATGGTGGGACACCTCCGTATCCGGAAACGCAGGCTTATGTGCAGAAAGTTCAGGCTGCATATAATGAACTGAAAGCGAAGGGCGGAACTTCCCAGCCAGTAGACTTGTCTGATATTCCTATGCAGAATTTTGAAGACAAGGGACTTGCCAAAACAAACAACACTCTTAAAGCGCAGTTTAGGGGCCTCTATGACTGGGCTGTGCAGGAGTTTGGTAAGAAAGTTGAGATTAGTGGTGGCTGGCGAAGTGAGGAGAATAACCGGGCCAACAATGGCGCACCAAATTCTCACCATTTATACGGCAGCGCTATTGATGTCAATGTTTCAATGCTGACCGATGCCGAACGCGAGGCCTTTATAAATAAGGCCCGTGAGATGGGCTTTAATAAAGGTGGCGATGATTTTTACCATGATAAGGGGACCGGCTATCATGCTCATCTGGTATATGAAGATACTGGAAGCGGAGAGCAGGGGCACTGGGAAGAAGTGGAAGTTTCTGCATATAATGCTAAAGAATACGAAGCCACATTGGCCGAGATTCTTCGTCTGGAAAGGGAATCCAGGACTTCCCATGATGAAAGTATTAAGAACGCAATAAACGCAGTCATTCCGAATGTTAAAGGAATGGGCTCTATGGAAGAGGTAAAGTCTTTCGTTCAGAGTCAGTATCCTAATATGACTCAAATGGATATAGATACTATAGCCAAGAGCGTATTTAGTGCGACAGTTGCAGAGGATAGGCAGGATGCGTCTTATGCAAGACAGCAGAAGTATTGGGCAAGACAGGATGCCGAAGATGCTTTCTATTCTTGGAAGGTTGATAATCCAGGTGCTACTGATGCAGAGGTACTGGCGCAAGCACAGAAATTTGGGTTGGATCCTAAGACTCAGGCCAGTATCCAGGCTTCAATGGGAATTGGCGGTAACCTGGAGAAAGCCTATGCATGGGGTAAGGATGGTGACCTCGAAAAAACATTTAATGATGTATGTTCTGAGTTAAAGATTACCGGAATTGCAAAATCAAATGTACGCGAGAAATTAAACGAGGAAGCCAGACGAAGAATGACAGCTAACCCACCGGAACCACCTATGGCTATTGCTGATATTCGTTCATTTGTTCAGGATGAGGGCGCGGCAAAAAATGTTAATGACAGTTGGCTCCCATTTAGTGGAACCTCTATAAGACCAGCGGATCTTCCTTCAGGATTCAGAATAGAGGGAAATAAAATATTGGATTCCAATAATTTTGAATATGAATACGATGAATCAACTAAAGATTTGGTGGTAAAAGATAGTTAAAAGGAGAAATGCTTTATGCCGATTATAGCTAGACAAACAGGGCAAGGAACAATCTATATAGATAAAGATACTGGTGCCCAGGTATCAGCTGATGAGGTAAAGAGCCGTGTAGAAGCTAATAAAAGCGGTGGAATCTTTGATACCATAAGCAATTTATTTACCCAAAATTCTTATTCTCCTGAGCTCGCTGATGCATACAGAAATAACAAGGCCACCAAAGACAGGGTTTCTGCTTTATATGCAAGCAATATCATTCAGAATACAGATACGGAGAAGGCGGCAAGGCTGGAAGAGGCCACCAACATTCTTGGTATTAAAGATGATTATGCCAAGCGCAATGTTATCCAGAGCGGTATGGCCAATAAACAGATTATGGATGCAGCTTTCCAAGCTGCAAAGTCCAAGGCTAACAGCCCAGAGGACTGGGATGCATTTGTTGAGGATAACCCTGCAACAGCTAAATATCTTACAGATCAGAAAAATATGGCGGTATCACTGGATGATATTAACCCGTTGGCTGGGCTGGAGAATACCATTACCAGTATCAAGGATCATCTGGAACTGTCAGACTTGGAACTGAGAAGTTCTGAGATAGGTCGAGATATGATGCACAATGGGCTGGATATGACCACCATAAGCGCGGATCAGCGGGTGGAGTTGGAGAATATCAACAAACGTAAGGAAGAACTGTCCAAGAAATATTACAATCCTGAAAGCAAATGGTATAATCCGTTTACTTGGGATATGGCTTCTATTGTTGGCGGTATTGCCGGCATGAAAAATGATTTTATTATGGGCCTTGAAGGCGGCGCGGCTGGTGCTGCCATTGGTGGAGGTGTTGGTTTAGCTGCAGCTGGTGTGGGAGCTATCCCCGGTGCTATTGGTGGATTTGGTAAAGGCTTCACCGCTGGTATGGCGTACAGCATGGGTACTCGCGCTATGGGTAACCAGTACCTGGAGAGTATCAGTCAAAAATCTGTAGATGGTAAGTACATGACCGCTGATGATGCGTATTATGGCGCATTAGGTAGCGGTATTTTTAATGCCGCCTTGGGCGCAGGTGGTGTGAGTCGCCTCCTGTCCCGCTCTCCTGTATCCGGTGCGGTTATTGCGGATGCATTTAAGGGCGCGGTACCAGATGCAGTGCTTAATAATCCTGAAACCAAGCAGGCGGCATGGCAGGTATTTATAAAGAACTTGGCGGCATCCACAGTGGAACAGTCTGCCATTTTCGGTGGTGGTACCAAGGCCATTGAACTTGCAGCGCGTAAAACCTCTGAGGAATTGAGCGGGTTGGAGTTTGACCATAGCAACGAACCAGGAGCATTTGAGCAGATCTATTCTGCTACTACTGAGTTTGTGCCTACTGCTGTCACCTTATCTGGCGTTACTATTGGTGGCGGTCATGTTGTAGGTTCTGCTCTGCCTAAGCCTGCTGAGAGTGCAAGACCAAGGACTACTACAGCTGAGGCGTTGGCTGCTATTGACAAGGCTGTGCAGGACACCAAGACAGCCAAGCGCAGTAAGGACTCCATTGGCGCATTAATTGATGGTGTGGTCGAGGGTTCCAAACTGGAAACGGTTGGCATTCCTGCCAAGGAATTTGTGGCCTACTTCCAGCAGATAGATCCGGAGAACACAAGCCGTGCTGTAGAGGAAGCAAAGAAGCTGGGTGTGTCTGAGGAAGAATTACAGACAGCCCTGCAGCAGGGACAGGATATCAATATAAAGACCTCTGACTTTGTGAAAGAGTATTCCGGTACTGAGCATATCAATGGCCTTGCCAAGGATGTTCGTTTGGGCGAGTATACTGACCGTGAGATCGAGGATACTACAGCCTATTTCCAGGAGCTCCAGAAGCAGGCGGAAGAAATGTCTAGGGGTGAGGGGATTGATAAAGAGTCACCAGTATACCAGAAGGCAGTTGATTTTGTACGCACTGCTTACCCAGAAGCCTCCGAGCGAATTATAGAGAGCCAGGCCAATATGATTCATTCCATGTTCGCCCGTGCTGAGGAAAGAGGAATCCTTAAGATTCTGGGCTATAAGGATGCAGCAGAGGCCATGGACGATATGATTGTGGCCCGTAAGGAAATGTACGATGCGCAGCGCATTACCGAGGAACGCGCTGCCGCCCAGACATTGATGCAATCAGCCTCAATGAGACAAGAAAACCGGCGTTATGTTTTAACCAAAGCTGGATCAATGGATTACGGGCATATAACGAGGGACTTAACTGCAGACGATGGTACCGTAATAAAAAAAGCCCCTATTCGCTTATCTGTTGGTTTCCATATTGGAGACCAAGAAAGCAATCGGGGGTCCGGTCTTGCACATATTCAAAAGCATCGTGATTTTTTAGAGAAGGTCGGTGGATATGATAGTACAGAATCATCTATTCGAGATATTGTTGGTAACTATGATTTCATTTATGTAAATATTTCAAGAGATGGTAGACAAAGAGTCCACTTTGTAAAACGGCTAAACGATAAATGGTCAGCCGATGTTATGATGGATTTAGAAAGAGATGAATCTCTAGGTGAAGATTACTATTCTGTAAATACTATTACTCCTAGAAGCAACAAGCAGTACACTAACTGCATGCAAAAAGCACTTTCCTTTGACGGGCGGCGAACTCCGCCAACCGAATCCAGCTCCGGCGCCACAGGAGCCCCAGTCGAAACAACGGCTGGAATCTCTGGGGTCTTGGTTCCTGGCAAGGAAAGTGCTTTTGGTACTATCAGTATTACAGATGCACAAGATTTTGTCAATAGATTTACTTATGCTGATGAGCAATCTCGGAGGATGGTTGTTGACCATGTTTTTCAGAAAAATGAAAGCAATATTGAAAATCCTGCTGATCTAGAAAAAATACAAGGCGCATATATCCCACCAGAGCAGGGCAAGGCTATCATTGAATTGTATAAGAATGCTGATTACAGCACTCTTTCTCATGAGATGATGCATCACTTTGTGAACCTCTACAAGCAGGCCGTTGAAAGAGGCATGGCTTCTGAGGAAGTTATCAGGGACTTCGGAATTCTCAATAAGTTTGTTGAATCCAAAGAGGGGGAGGTGTGGACAGCCGCTCAGCATGAGAAAATTACTTCCGCTTACGAGACTTATCTTTCCGAAGGTAAGGCCCCTTCACTGGAGCTTGTGGGTGTTTTTGAGAAGTTCACTAACTGGATGAAGAACATCTACAAGAAGATGACCAGACAGGCTATCCCGATAAATGACGATGTACGTGGAGTCTTTGACCGTATGCTTGCCAGTGAGGAACAGATTAATGCTGCCGAACTTTTCTATAACTCAGAGAGGTTGTTTGGTGGCAAGGAACTGGGGCTTAAGGAACTGCATGAATACACTAAGCTGCTGGAGGATGCTCACAAGGAAGCACAGGCCAAAATGCGGGCAAGAGTTCTGAAAGAAATCAGTCCGGAGTTCAAAAAGCTGGAAAAGGAAGCTGCCCAAAAGGCTTCTGCTCTCATAGAGGAAGCAATGCATCAGGAACCACTTTATGCTGCAAGGCTTCTCATGGAAGCCAAGAAAAAAGGCGGTACTGTGCCAGATGATGTGTTGGGGGCGGATTTTGTTAAAGAAAACGGGGGCGGCTTAAAGCTTGATAGAGCAAAAGCCGTAGAACAGTACGGTGAAAAGGCTGTATCTGAAATGCCTCAAAGCTGGTTCGCCAAAGACGGTCAATGGACCCTTGATGACATTGCGGATATTGTAGGATTCAAATCCGGGGACGAACTTCGGCAGGCTGTGCTTAATAGTAAAAGTTATACTGCAGAATTCAATAAACGCCTTAATGAACGCATGGCTAAGTGGAAGGACCAAGAGCTGGGTAATATTCAGGATATGGCCATACAGATGGTAACGTCGGCTAAATCCCTCGAGGCTATTGGTATTGAGGCCGAGGTTCTTAAGAATGCTGCAGCTGAACTTAAGGCCAAGAATGAAAGGGAAACTGCTGAGGCTATGGCTGAAGGCAGGGAAAAAGCCGAGACTCAGCGCAAGGCACAGGAGCATGAGGACAAGGCTGTCGAAAAGGCCAAGGAGAAACAGGCAAGGGATACCCGCAGGCAGGATGCCGAGGTTATGCAGGGTAAGCTGAAGGCTAGAGCCGCCCGTGAGGTGGCCAAGAATACCATCGGTAACCAGCGCATATCTGAGGCTGGTCAGTGGCGTAAGATGTTGGCTGCTGCAACCAAGGCTGGCAGACAAGCAACCCGTGCTATGGCCAAGGGCGATTATGACCAGGCTGTTATCTTCAAGGACGAGGAACTTTTACAGCGTGCCATGGCCATGGAAGCTATGCGTGCTGAAAAGGAAATCCAAGTTGGTATGCGCTTCTTTGGTCGTATCAACAAGCGCGGACTCGATGAGAAGAATATTGACCACAGATTCAATGTTCAGATAGATAACCTTATGGCCAAGTATGGCCTGCTTAAACGGGAACCACTACAGCCATTGGATGGCGGTAAGCCGGTTCCGTTAGAAGAGTTTATTGAATCCTGCAGGGAAAACTACTTCGTGCCTATGGTTCCGGAAACTATTGTAAAGGGTGAGCCTAAGCACTACAGCCGCTTATCCCTTAATGAGTTCCGTGATCTTAAGGACGGTACCAAGAGTCTGCAGCATGTAGGAAAAACCATGGACAGGGCACTCGCTGATCAGGATAAGGCAACTATGCTGGAGCGTACCTCCTCAATTATCGAGAAGGTAATGGGGCTTAAGAAACGGTACAATAAGCAGTCCGAAGCGGGGCAGGAATCTCTTACTATCGGGGAAAGATTGAACCGCCTTATTGATATTCCTATTGCTTCCATGGTAAAGACGGAAACCTTGCTCCGGATCATCGATAAAGGAGAGGAACAAGGCCCGGCTGTGCGGTACATTTTCAACCCTATCAAGAATGGTCTTGATGAGGTTCAAAGAAGGAATGCCAAGTCTATTGAGGATGTTACTAAGGTTATTAAAGATGCTGGCTGGGACAGAAAATCCATTGAGGCTATGAAGGACCAGAAGCATCATTTTGATTTCCTGCCTAATGATCTGACCATGGAAGAAATTGTGCTGATGGCCATGAACTGGGGCAACGAAGGAAACCGGGACAGACTCCGGTATTATTTCAAGTCTCCTTCTCAGCGCCGCATGAAGATGTCCGATATGGATAACATGGTGATAGACCGTCTGGCCATGCAGGTATTCTCCGTAATGGAGGAAAAGCACTGGAAACTGGTGCAGGGTGTGTGGGATTACCTTAACACCTATGCTCCTGAAATCCGCCAGCATGAAATTGACTGTGCAGGTCTTGATGTGAAAATGGTAGAGCCTACACCATTTAAGGTTATGACCAAGGATGGCGTGCCTATGGACATGACAGGCGGGTATTACCCTATTGCGTATGATCCTGGCAAATCCATTGTTACCATGAACCAGCAGGAAGCCAATGCGCTTTTCAAGGCAAACCCTACAGCTTCCGCTATGACCAGTCACGGCCATACTTCAAGCCGTGTGGCAAGGGTAAGCAGACCTCTTCTTTTGAACTGGTCAGCATTTACCAACCATATCCAGAATGTTAATTATGACTTGGCAATGAGAAAGCCGGTCATTGATGTAAACAAGATTATTAAGAATCCTGATTTTATCAGCGCAATAGACAGCCGGTTCGGCGTAAAGACTACTAAGGCTTTACAGGACTGGCTCATTAATATTGCTGCGGATCAGCGGGAAAGTCTTACCGCTGTTGACAGAGGTGTAAGGGAACTGCGTACCAGAATGTCAGTGGCAATGCTGGGATTCAGGGCAAAGGCTCTGGTAATAGACCTTCCTCAGAATGTTATTACTGCGGTATGGCAGATGGGCGCGGGCAATGTTATCAAAGGCATGACAGAGTTTTACCTTGGTAATCCCCTGGAGAAGATGGATTTTGTTAATGCCCGTTCTACCATGATGAGGGAGAAAACTTCATTCATGGATCAGAATATGTCCGACTTCCGCAATAACATGTTTGAGCATAATACGGTGCTGGGTATAGACAAGACCAAGCTGGCCAAGGCCGCATTCTGCTGTGATATGCTGGCGGATATGGCGGTCAACTATCCTACCTGGATTCACATGTATACCAAGGCGATAGCTGAGGGTAAGAGTGATGCAGAGGCTTCTACTATTGCTGACAGCTGGGTAAGACGGTCAAGTGTTGATACCAGCAAGGCGGGTTTATCCGGTATCCAGCGTGGAGGTGAAGGTACGAAACTGCTGTTGCCGTTCTATTCATTCTTCAATGCTATGTTTAACAGAGTGTGGTTTGACGCCAAACTTTCACAGATAAAGATGGAAGACGGAAGGCCGATGGATGCGGCAAGACTCTTTACCCGTATGGTATTTCTTGGGCTCATTGCTCCAATGACTGTAGAGGGTATTATGAATTACACACTTTCCAATGACCGGAGCAATGATAAGAAAAAGCGCGAGGAGAAAGCAATAAAACAGGGTGTTGTTTCTGCCCTGTCCTTCCCATTCATGATGTTCCCTATTATCGGTGGGGGCATGACATACGGTCTTAACAAGATGGCTGGGACCTATGGTTCTTATGAACTTTCACCTATTGAAAGCACTATAGAGAAAACCTTCGGTACTCCTGCTGCCTGGTACAAGTTCCTGGTTGAAAAGGGAGGAGATCCGGAAGCAGGCAGGAAGGCATTAACCCAGACAGCCGATACAGCTTCCCTGCTCATGGGCTATCCTATGAAGATTAATACACTGGCTATTAATATCTGGGATGCCATAACCAAGGGAGATATTACCATGGCTGATTTCATTTCAAGGAGGAGTGGTAACAAATGATCAGTAACAAAATCGTAAAGGCTTCGTATTTAGGCAACGGAGTCACGCGCCAATGGGGTATCCCTTTTTCTTATACGGATACCTCGCAAATTTGTGTGGCACTCTTGGAGAATGATGTACAGACTATTCTTGATAGCAATGATTTTACTGTCAACACTGGCTCAGGTGTAGTTGTTTATCCTAAGACCAATGATGACCCACCTATTGCTGCAGGTGTGGTTCTGGTAGTTTTCCGTGATACGGACATAACCCAGCTGAGTGACCTCACCAACCAGGGCGGCGCATGGCCGGAGACTATTGAGACTTCTCTTGACAAGCTGACTCAGATAGCCCAGGAACAGGGCGAGGCTCTTGAGCGCAGTGTCAAAGTATCCATTTCCTCTGATGAAAACCCTGAGGAACTGATGACCAACTTATATAAAAAAGCGGCAGAGGCTACGACCTCTGCTTCAGCTGCTGCTATTAGTGAAACCAACGCCGGCAATTCTGCCACAGCCGCATCCGTCAGTGCTGGCGCGGCTGCAAACAGCAAGACCAGAGCAGAGGAGATTTTGGCCGATATCGAAGCCGCCGCTGAAACAGTGGGCGGTGCTGCTACTGTTTACGATCCTAACAAGCAGTATGAGAAGGCCAACCAGGTAATGGTTGAAAACGGTGATACATATCGTTGTATTGAGCCTTCTTTGGGTGAGTATCCACCGCTTAGCAGTAATTGGGTTTTAACTGCCACCGGCAAAAAAGATACATTTGAGAGAGATGAGAATGGGGATCTTGTCCCTGTCAAATATGCACAGGCATCTGATTTCTGGGGCATTGATGAAAATGGCGATATTTATCCTCGCCATACAATTTAAAAAGAAAGGATGAAAAAAATGAGTATTAAAGAATACCCTGATATGAACCCTTATGCTGATGGAACAAATTCCATTGGTAGTCTAGAGAAAGCATGGGCTGAAATTCATGGTAAAAAGATTTATGGTGATGAGTTTTGTGGCACCCTTAAAATTATCATTGATGCACTTGCCACCAAGGCAGAGCTGGCAACTGTAGAGGGCGAAGTGGCCTATGCCAACAGCCCGAACTACTACAGTGAGGATGTTCCTTGGTCAGCTGATACCGATGAGGTGCGCACTAAATTGGCCAGTCCGGAAATTTTATGGTTGAATATTAACGGAAAAGGTCATAAACTTGAAGAGCAGGTCTTTTTCGATATCACTGATCCTCAGGTTTGGGATACCAAGGCCACATTATGTGAGCGTGATACCGCGTATGCTCTTGACGATTATGTGTATGCCACTGCAGGTACTGACACATACATCTATAAGTGCATGACCGCAGGTACCACTTCTACTCTTACTCCTACATGGCCAACCACCATTGATGCTACATACAATGACGGTTCTGTTGTTTGGAAGTGTGTGGCCAATTATGCTGCGGCTTCTAACCGTGCAGGGAAGGATCTGTACATTTACGCGCTTTATAACGCAGAAGGTTTGGAGCCTTCCTTCGTTATTTCTGCCAACAGCATTGCACCGGAGAAAATCGGGGACACTCCTTTCAGAAAGGTCGGGGGCTTCCACTGTCTCTGTGTTGATGTTGGCGAAGATGCTCCGGGCGGCAGTGACCATGCCCTGTATGGATATGAGGCTGGCGACATTCTGCCAATGA
Organism: Anaerovibrio lipolyticus DSM 3074; assembly: GCF_900141865.1. GTDB lineage: Bacteria > Bacillota > Negativicutes > Selenomonadales > Selenomonadaceae > Anaerovibrio > Anaerovibrio lipolyticus. The sequence goes on from NZ_FQYW01000013.1 coordinate 62,199, forward strand.
GTGTTTGGGACTGCTGGCACCGCCCAGTAGGTGCGCCGGAAGGTTATGTATATGAGCCTGGTAACAATGTATGGATTTCCATTTATGGCTTATCCTGGACTGGTTCCTACAGCAACACTCCAGAGGATCTGCAGCTGGTATCCGTTTATGGTGGTGAGTGGGCAGACGGAACTTCCACAGAAAAGGTCCACTGTCTGAAGTTTGACCAGGTTCTTAGCAGACAGCACCAGAGACTTATTCGGCGCAGGGAGTTTGTTAATGCTTCCATTGGAAGTAATCAGGGCACTAACATATATGGCAGTGCGGACCCTGGGACAACAGGGGGGCCATAAGGATACTGCTGGTAAGCGTATGATATCCAATATCGGTTGTGAGGATATGTGCGGTGACCATTGGCAGTGGGGCGATGATTATGGCAGTGCTTCCACATCTGGCTCTTATGGTGCTGGTTATGATGCTAATGATCGTTATGTTGGTGGCCAGATTTATGGCGCTGAGTACCGTGTGCTGCTTGTTGGTAGTTGGGCTCTTGCTGCGGTTTGCGGGTCGCGTTCTGCGGTTTGGATTTACGGGTCGCTGGCGCTGAATGCGGATTGCGGCGGGCGGGGCGCGTCGGAGCCGTTGCATGCAGAATCCGGCGCCTTCTATGCGTAAAGCGTGGGCCGAAAACCGGCGCGACGGCCCGAAGGGCCCTTGTCTGGCAAAGCCAGACCGTAAAACAAGTTAATAACTGGCTGGTATGTTGTACCGTGTGCTGCTTGGTGGTAATTGGAATAATGCTGCGGTTTGCGGGTCGCGTTCTGCGAAATGGAATAACAGGTCGCTGGCACTGAATGCGAATTACGGCGGGCGGGGCGCGTCGGATACGTCGGGGCTGAAACCCTTACGGCTGAATATACCGGCCGTGCCAGTATGGCAAAACACACAACGGGGGAGAGCTCTGAACTAGTAATGTTAAATGAAAGTTCGGGGGCTATATTGTTATTATGAAAAGACATGGGAATTTGTGGGATCAGATAACCACTATTGAGAATATTGAGCTGGCCTATAAAAAGGCCAAGAAAAGGAAGGTGTGGCGGCGAACAATAAAAGAATTTGAAAAAGAAAAGGATATCAAATTTCTGGAACTTCAGGAGATGCTTGTCAACCATACTTACAAGACATCACCATATAGAGAGAAGATAATATACGAGCCAAAGAAACGTAAGATTTATATTTTGCCGTTTTATCCTGATCGGATTGCACAGCATGCCGTTATGAATATAGTGGCACCAATATGGAATGGTATGTTTATTGAGGATAGTTATTCCTGCAGGGAAGATAAAGGTCCGCATGCTGGAAGCACAAAAGCTATGCAGTTTGTAAGACGCAACCGGTTCTGTTTGCAGTGTGATGTCTCCAAATTCTATCCTTCCATACATCATGCGACTTTGCTTAAAATTATCGAACGAAAGATAAAGGATAAGGATGTCCTGAACTTTTTTGAAGAATTGATACGCAGTATGCCAGGTGAGACCAATGTTCCAATTGGCAATTATACAAGCCAGTGGCTGGGTAATCTGTATATGAACGAACTGGATCAGTATTTAAAGCATGAACATCATGTTCGTGACTATATAAGGTACTGTGATGATTTTCTGCTTTTTTCAAATAACAAGGCACAACTTCGGGAGTGGGGTGATGCTGCTGAAGATTTTGTGAATAATACACTTCACATGAAGTTATCCAAGAAATCTTTGTTTCACACCAGTCAGGGTGTTGATTTTCTGGGATACCGGCATTTTCCGTCAGGAAAAATCCTTGTGCGCAAAAGCACAGCGAAACGCCAAAAACAAAATGCAAAAGAAATACCTTATAAGTTAGCCCATGAAATAATAACAAAAGAAAAAGCACTGTCCAAAATTGGTGGTATTACTGGGTGGCTGAAATGGGCCAATAGTTACAACCTATCCAACGCATTGGAACTGGTCAGGCTGAAAGAATGGGTAACAAAATATGATGGTAAAGAGAGGTTTGATGACAATGAAACGCTGGTCTGATTTACCAGTTGAGAAGAGAGATGTGTGGGTTGAGAAAGTAAAGATCGGGGACATACTTGGCAAGGAGATCTGTATTACGGGTTACGAGATACGCAGCACCAGGTATGGGGGAGGTGACGAACCAGCAGAGTATGTTCAGATTAATTTCGAGCTTTCCGGAGAACGCCACTTCACCAACACTTCATCCATGTTGCTCCGCAAACAGCTGGAGTCAATAAAGGATAACCTGCCTATTCTTGCAACTATCGTACAGAAAGACCGGTGGTTTAGTTTATCATAAGAAGGAGTGATTATATGGCAAAGAAACTTCATTTGGCCACGAAGTCGGACTATTATTCTATCAAGAGAATTCACAAGCCAAAAGTATGGCTTCCATACTGGAAGGCCCTGAACGTGGGCCGTCAGATGTGGTATGATATTGGACTTGTGGAAACAGGTATCAAAGACGAAACCCATTACTGGGTTGAGGAGGAGCAGAAGGATCAGCAGACTGGCGAAGTGACCACCGTTATTCGCCAGTATGAGTACCGGGACAACCCGCTGCATCCTTTCTTCAACCTTCACTTCACTCAGGAGGAAATTGATGCAAGTATCGAGGAAGGCGAGAACCTGCTTGCAAAGATTGCATAAACGGAGGTCGAGAATGGATATTCAGACAGCGGCAGCATGGGCTGCGGTACTTGGTGGCGCCGGCACATTCTGTTCTTTTTTAATGTACCTGATTCTGAGGCCCGTCAACATTTCTGTCCAGGGAATCGAAAAAGCTATGATAGGACTGGCCCAGGACCTAAAAGAGGCTGGTGAACGGCAGCACTCCATGGAAGTACGTCTGGCCGAGGTTGATTCCTCGGTCAGGTCTGCTCATCACCGGCTTGATGATCATCTTAACAAGGAGGGATGATAATACATGGAAAAACTTATCACAATCGACATAGTGTGTGCGGTGTTTCTTGGTATTGCTCTCGTGATAGCAATCGTTACTGGATATAATGAAAACCTTGCCTGCACCATTGCTGGTGCGCTAGGTGGGGCCATCACGGGGTATAAATACAAGGAATACCTGCAGCAAAAAGAAAACAAATAATTTGAAGGGCGACTCAGAAAAGGGTCGCCTTTTCAATTGCCAAAAAGGAGGTAAGTATTGTATGAAAGTATTCATTAATCCGGGCCACGCACCTGATGGTCGTCCGGATCCGGGAGCAGTTAACCAGTATACCGGACTTCGTGAGTGCGATGTGACCAAAAAGGTAGCTGACCTTCTGGCCGGGTATCTTACAGCTGCAGGAGTGGAAGTAGTTGGAAATCTTCAGGACGACAGCCTGCCTTATATCTGCAGTCAGGCAAATAGTTCTGGAGCCGATATCTTTATCAGCATACATTGCAATGCTGCGGGTAATGTCAATGCCGAAGGCACAGAAACCTGGTACCACTCCCACAGCATAAACGGGCGTGTGCTGGCGGAATGCATCCAGAACCAGATTGTTATTTCCTTGGAAACTACGGACCGGGGCACAAAGGCGGCAACGCCTGGCAAGAATGGGCTCTATGTTCTTAATCAGACTAATGCTGTTGCGGTTCTTGTTGAGCTCGCATTTATAAGCAATAGCGATGACGCTATTTTACTGGCTGAGAGCACGGATGACTTTGCGCGTGCCTTGGCCCGTGGTGTTACTGACTATGAGGCTTGCCAGAGTGGATATTCCCAGGAGAGCTCCGGTGCTTATCAGAGCAAGTATTTCAGTAAGGCTGAAACTGAATGCCACTGCGGGTGTGGCGGCAACGTGATTAATCCATTATTGCTGCAGACGCTCGACCAGCTGCGTGATATGATAGGTGGCCCATTGGAGTTGTCCTGCGCTTACAGATGTCCTGCCCATAATAGGGAAGTAGGCGGCGTGGATAATTCGCAGCACGTTTTAGGTAATGCCGCAGACGTGCTTGTGCCGGATTACGGTCACTGCAATACGGCGGAACAGCTAGCCTGGTATGCCACAGAAATAGGATTTGATGGTATTGGTATTTACCCGGAATCCGGCTTCGTACATGTTGATGTTAGAGATGGCGGAAAGAGTCCGGGCGTGTATAGGTGGACTGAGTAAAGGAGGTAATGAAATGAGTAAGTGGACTGAAGTAAGGGATGATATCGTTAAGACCCTTAAGGTTGACGAAGTAACCGAAGAGCTCAAGCAGAAGGTAACCAAGGCCATCGTGGATGAGGCCTTCCCGGTTATCGAAGAAGCAGTAAACAAGTTCTCCGGAAAGATCCGTGAGCAGGCTCCAACCGAAACTGGCTGGTGCCGCATCCGTGACGGAATTGTTTTGCCTCTGGTAATTGAGGGACTGCTTTTCCTGGCCAAAACTGCGTTGACCAAGTCCTTAACGGAGAAGGTATAGTGTCACTATAAAGGAGAAGTTTATGGATAACGGTATCGTTCTGTTTGCTTTCCGGCATGCCATAAGCAGGAAGGGAATGGTGCTTGCATCCGTGACCAATTACATCTGTGACCATATAGAGGAACTCCCCAATGACCTGCTGGAGGAAATTGCGTGTGAGGTCAATATGGCCTATGATGATATGAAGGCCACGAATATCCCAGGTTACTTGGCAGCCAAAAGATTAGTGACAGCCATTAAACGTGAGCTGTATAATGAGGAAGAAGAATAAAAACCTTCTATATAATATATCCCTCTGTTGTTCCAGTACGTGGCAGGACAGGAAAATAATTTGCTAACAGAATAAGAAAAGCTGTAGATACCGTCAGGGGAATGTCTTCCTCTGGCGGATTTTTTTGCTAATTATCCATTGCATAAAATTCCATCATAATGTATTATATTATACGTTGATGTTTTGAATGAAAATTCACCATTACCACATATTTATTGGATAAAAAATTAATTTTGCGTGAATTTCATGAATATAGAAATATTACAACAATTTATTTATACATGAAAGGGATATTTATACAGAATATGGTTGAAAAACTGGAAGTTGAAGGACAGGAAAAATCAAAGACTGGCTATAAAATTTCGGATATTTTTAAATTTTTAGGGTGTTCATTATTTGGCTGCTTTATGTTTTTATATCCTTGGGATACCACAGGAGGGACATATAATACAGCTCTCAGCGTGCTGACAGAAGCATTGGATGCACTTATTAGGCAAAATATTCCATGGCTCCTTACAGTAGTGGTGATATTTTCTGCTGTAAGCGCTTTGGTGGGCTGCTTCTGGAAGATTCAGAAATCTGGCAGATTCAGCTGGATATTTCCGCTGATGTTTGTGTCTAAGCCCTATGCGCTGACCCGCCTTATTGCCTTGGCAGTAACTATATGCGTTGTGTTTGAGGTTGGCCCTGAGGCAGTTCGCAGTGAGGACGTGGGGGGCAGTATGGTTTCATTGGCACAGACCTTGATTGCTATTGCTGTTACCCTAAGCTTTGTACTTCCCTTCCTTACGGATTGTGGTATTATGGAGTTCATGGGCATATTGCTGCGACCACTGATTCGTCCACTATTTAAGGTTCCGGGTCGTGCTTCGGTGGATCTTATTGCATCCTGGCTGGCTTCATCGAATACGGCTGTATTGATTACTGGCAATCAGCACCAGAATGGTTATTACAGCAAGCGTGAGGCTGCTTCAATAATGACAAATTTCTCGTTGGTATCAATTCCTTTCTGCATGGTAATTGCCGAGACGTTGAATGTAACTAATCATTTCTTGTTGCTTTATGGCTCTGTTACTGCTATTGGCCTGCTCTTGGCCATGATAGGAGTCCGTATTCCTCCATTGGCCAATATTCCAGATGAATATTGCGGCGAGAAAAATATCAATGAGGAAGTGCCTGAGGCTTCATCTTTGCTTGGCTGGGCCTGGTTGGCTGCCATGAAGCGGGCCCAAAAGTTTGGTTTTATGAATGCGCTGGATGCGGCAGGCAAAATGACTATTGGTATTATTATGGATCTTATTCCAATTGTTATTGCCTGGGGTACCTTGGGTTCTCTGCTTGTTAATGAGACCTCTATTATGCAGTGGATTTCCTATCCTATGGGAGCGTATATGAGCTTTCTTGGTATCGAGGGGGCCTTTGATATAGCACCAGCTACACTGGTGGGTTTCATTGATATGTTTATTCCGGCCCTTATTACCAGTCCGGACCTGCCTGTACAGACCCGCTTTTTGGTAGCAGGCTTGTCTTTAGTGCAGATTATATATCTCACCGAGGTTGGAAGTATTATTGTAAAATCCAATGTGGGCCTCGATATTAAACGATTATTTGTCATTTTCCTTGAGCGAACAATAATCGCTTTGCCTTTGTTGGCTTTTATATCCAAATCTTTGTAAATTAATACATTATTTTAATGGGGATCGGGTAACGGTCCCCTTTTAATTTGTCAATGTATGCAAAAAAATACAATAATATGAATTTTTTTATTGTAGAATGGTGTTGAATGTAATAAAATACACTCTGAAAGTATATTTCATTATATTAGGTATACTTAATATTTATAGAAAAGGTCGTGTTAATGTGATATGAAAAGTTTCAGACTTACCGAAAAGGAAATGAACGCAATGGCAGAACGGATTCAGACCCCGTTTCTGGTAACATCACTGGATAAGGTGGCAGAGAACTACCGCTTCCTGCGGACCCACTTGCCTCGGGCTGGTGTGTATTATGCTATTAAGGCAAATCCTACACCAGAGGTTTTGCAGATGCTGGCAGAAATGGGCTCCCATTTTGATGTGGCCTCCGCTGGTGAAATTGAAGCACTGGCAGAGCTGGGAGTTGATGGTTCCCGAATGATTTACGCCAATCCTGTTAAGGATGCTAAGGGCTTGCAGGCATCTGTGGATAATGGGGTAAATCTCTTTACCTTCGATGATGAATCCGAGATTTCAAAGATAGCTGAAGCTGTTCCAGGTGCTGATGTACTGGTTCGTATACAGGTTCGCAACAACAAAGCATTGGTGGATTTAAATACCAAGTTTGGAGCACCAATGGATGAGGCGTTGGATCTTTTGGAACAGGCAGAAAAGGCTGGCCTTAATGCCAGAGGGATATGCTTTCATGTAGGCAGCCAGTCCCTTTCAACAGCGGCTTATGAAGAGGCTCTGCTCTTGGTTCGTAATCTTTTCGATGAGGCTGAGGCCCGTGGTATGCATTTAACCGATTTGGATATCGGCGGAGGGTTCCCAATCCCTGATGCTGGTGGACTGGCTGTGGACCTGGCAGCAATGATGGAGTCTATTAACCATCAGCTTGATCGTCTTTTTCCAGATACAAAGGTATGGATGGAGCCAGGAAGATTTATGTGTGGTACAGCAGTAAATCTGGTAACTTCTGTAATTGGTACAAAGAATAGAGGGGGCAATCCTTGGTATATTCTTGATGAGGGGATTTATGGATGCTTCTCAGGAATAATGTTTGACCACTGGACATATCCTTTGCATTGCTTTGGCAAGGGCCCTCTTAAGGCATCTACCTTTGGCGGACCAAGCTGTGATGGTATAGACGTGCTTTATCGTGACTTTATGGCACCAAAGCTGTCTATAGGGGACAGGGTACTGGTAACTGAAATGGGTTCCTATACCAGCGTCAGCGCTTCCCGTTTTAATGGCTTTGAGTTGGCTCCAAACTTTATTTTTGAGGAGCAGCCTGAGTATGCAGCCAGATTGTCTGATGAGGTGGAAGAAACAGACGATGTGGCTATTTAAAGTGTTAAATATATGATTACCTACCGCTAATTTGCTTATTTGGTCAGATTAGCGGTAAATTTTTTAAGGAAAAGGTATATGGAAATGCTAAATATTGGAAATCATGTGTCGTCATCAAAGGGCTATCTTGCCATGGGCAAGGAAATTACCAGCATAAATGGCAATGTATTTGCTTTTTTCACCCGAAATCCCCGGGGAGGTAAAGCTAAAGAAATTAATGATTCTGACGTAAAACAGTTTTTGGAATACAAAAAGGAACATAATATTGGTACGCTGGTAGCCCACGCACCATATACATTGAATCCTTGTGCCGCAAAGCCAGAGCTTCGTGAATTTGCCCACAATGTTATGGCTGATGATCTGGTGCGCATGGAATATACCCCGGGGAATCTCTATAATTTCCACCCAGGAAGCCATGTGCAGCAGGGGGTTGAAGTGGCTATTGGACTTATTAGTGAACTGCTCAATAATGTTCTTAAAAAGGAACAGAGCACAACGGTGTTGCTGGAAACTATGTCAGGCAAAGGAACGGAGGTTGGACGCAGCTTTCAGGAGCTTAAGGCTATTATTGACAGAGTTGATTTAAAGGAACAGCTTGGAGTATGCCTAGATACCTGCCATGTTTACAGTGCAGGCTATGATATCGTAAATGACCTTGATGGGGTACTGAAGGAATTTGACAGGGTAATTGGCATAGATCGTCTGCGTGCAATTCATCTTAATGACAGTATGACTCCATTTGGATCCAACAAGGACCGTCACGAAAAGATAGGTGATGGTACCATTGGCCTGGAGGCTTTTGTAAGGATTATTAATCACCCTCAACTGAAAAATCTGCCATTTATTTTGGAAACTCCAAACGATAATGTAGGCTATGCCCATGAAATTGCAATACTTCGCAAGGCATATAAGGGATAAGATAAATATCCCTACAGGCTTTTTTCGGAAAGTCTTGTAGGGATGATTTATATATGTATATTATTTATTGCAAAGATGTGGTATAATAACTTGTCTTAATAGTAATAGCAAAAAAGGAGCGATATGTATTGACTGAGAAAATACCTCATGTTGTTATAGTTGGTGCAGGCTTTGGTGGCGTTGCAGCCATGAAGGCCCTTAAAAATGAAAATGTTAAGATTACATGGGTGGACAGGACAAATTATCATTTGTTTCAGCCATTGTTGTACCAGTTATCCACGGCGGTGCTTTCCACAGATGATATTTCCTTCCCTGTAAGAGCCATGTTCCGTAAGCGGAAAAATATGGATCTGTTTATGGCCAAGGCCACTGGCATTGATGGTAAAAATAAAATTCTCCATACAAACCACGGAGATATTTCCTATGATTATCTTATTGTGGCGGCTGGTGCCACAAATAACTTTTTCGGCATGGAAAATGTGGAGAAATATTCCTATGGTATGAAGACTATTCAAGAGGCCCTTCATATCAGAAATCATGCCCTTCACATGTTTGAACGTGCCAATAAGCAGGAAGACAGCGAAGAAGAGCGCCGCAAAATGCTTACCTTTGTATGTGTAGGTGGTGGTCCTACAGGTGTGGAGGAAGCTGGTGCATTGGCAGAGCTGGTGGCTGTTCAGAAGCTGGATTATCCGAATCTGAACTTTGATGAAGTTAGTATAAAGCTCATAGAGGCCACTGACAGAGTCTTGCCTATGATGCCTGAAAAACTTCAAAAATATACTTTGGAGGTTTTGAAGAAGAAGGGGGTTGAGGTAATGCTGAATACCCAGGTGGCAGATTGCAGCGAGGATGGACTTACCTTGAAGGATGGTACTTTTATTCCGAGCAGGACTGTAATCTGGGCAGCCGGTGTCCGGGCACATGATTTGGCGTCTACCATTGGCGCTGAGTGTGACAGGGCTGGTCGTGTAATAGTGGAAAAGACATTGCAGGTTCCAGGTTATCCAGAGATTTTTGCCATCGGTGATAATGCTCACTTCGTACAGGATGGCAGGCCTTTGCCAACGGTTGCTCCAGTGGCTAATCAGGAGGCCAGGGCTGCAGCTGATAACATTGTTCGCATGATTAAGGGCGAAAAGCTGCGGGAATTTGTCTACAAGGATTATGGCAGTATGGCTACTATTGGCCGTTGTGAAGCTGTAGTTTCCTGGGGCTTCCTCAAAATTGGTGGCTTCTGGGCCTGGATGATTTGGATGTTCCTGCATTTGTTACGACTGGAGGGCGCCCATGAGGACATTACTGTAGGTATAAAATGGTTCTGGAACTTTATTTCTGGTACCCGCCTTGGTCGTATAATTACAAATATTAGATTCGAAGAGCTGGAAAAGTAAATAATAGCCTGAAATAAAAATGTCGCCGAACTGTTTTGAAACAATCTGGCGACATTTTTTAATCACGGTCAATATAAATCGGTGACATGGTGAAGTCCTTATTTAGCTCTGGTACGTTTTGACAGAGCTGATATAGATTATTGTACTGTATATCATAACATAGTTGCCTGTGGAGAGGTGTTGGCAGATTTTTGCCGATAAAATCACGACGGTTGATGTACTGGGTTATTTTGGTAATAACAGGTATGGAAGCCGTCTTTTTTATTTTCTTTATCATGTTTCGGCCACGATTATCAAAAGCCAGAACTCTTATGTAAGCTACTCCCGTACTATCTGCCTCATCCATCAGCTCTTTCTTTATGTCCAAAAGAATGGTGTGAATAAGGCGGTTGATTCTTGACCTTTGATAGCGTTTGCCAATTAGCTGATTGATAAATTCTGTCAGAGTTGGCGCAAAGGCGGCGTCTGTTAGCTTGTATTCAAGCCCCTCGTTGACGGAATAAATTTCCCTGAGTTTTTCAGGAGGGGTGTGTAAAATTTTTAATTGGAGGGCAGGATAGAGCTTTTCTAAAGATCCCACATCATTGGTGGTTAGCTGAGACAGAAGCCTGAGGGTGGTTTCGGGTACAACCTTTGATAATTTATCATTATTTGCCTGACTTACCATTTGTCGTATGGCAGTGCCGCTGGCGTATCCTCCCACAGCTTCCGTGTCATTGTGGGCAGTGCCAATACGCTTGAGTGGCATAGCCTCTATACTGGAACCTAACGCCTTAAGTGCCTTTAAATATTCAATGGCCAAAATAGTATTGGGTTCTTTCAAAACATTAGCATCTGTGTCAGTTAGTTCAGCTATAATCTGTGCTGTGGCTACTGCATAGGAAGCGCCTTGCTTTAATAGAGCCTGGAGCTTGTCCTTATGGGCTGAAATATCTATGGAGGCGGCCTTACACAGCATATTAATATCAGGATATTCTGTGCTGAAAGCAAGCTTGTCTACTACGCCCAACTGATGTAAAAGAGAAACACCTCCAAAGGCAAAATGCTGGGCACTGCGGCAGGAAAAAACAGCGGGGATTTCCAACACCAGATTGGCACCATTTTCCACGGCCAGAAAAGCCCGTTGCCACTTGTCCAATATTGGCAATTCCCCCCGTTGACTGATGCCACCGCTGGTACAGGCAATGATATTGGTATCGTCTCCCAATTTTTCCCGAATTTTATTTATTTGATAAAGATGTCCATTGTGAAATGGATTGTATTCTGCGATTATACCCGTAATCATATTTATCTCCAATATAGATAACAGTTCTTAGGTTATTTTAGCAGAGTTAAAAAGAATCATAAATGGTGTGGGGGATATTTTTTCATAAAATGGAAAAATCTAAGCAATAGGCGTATAATAAAATAGGTATATAAGGAATGAAAGTTTTCCTGGGAGGTTTACTATATGAAGAAAAAAGTGGCTGTGGCCATGAGTGGTGGTGTAGACAGCTCTCTTGTAGCTACACTTTTAAAGGAAGAAGGCTATGAGGTCATTGGCATTACCATGCGCCTAAGTGATGAAGGACGCGGTTTTTGCCTTTCTCCGGAGGCTGAGGCGGCAGCACTGGTTTCTGTAAAGGATGCTCAAAGAGTTGCTGAGCAGCTGGGAATTCAGCATTACGTGGCTGATTTCCGGGATATGTTTAAAACCAAGGTAATAGATTATTTCCTTGATGAATATGCCCAGGGACGTACACCTAATCCTTGTGTGGCCTGCAATCCCCAGATAAAGTTTGGGGCTCTTTTAAATAAAGCCCAGGAGCTGGGGGCTGATTTTTTGGCCACTGGTCATTACGCCCGTATCAAGCGGGATGAAAATGGCAGATATGGTCTATATACCGGTGTGGACAAGCACAAGGATCAGTCTTATGCCTTGTATCGTATAAAGCATGATGTTTTACAGCATATACTTTTTCCTCTTGGTGAGTATACAAAGGTTAAAACCCGGGAATTGGCGGAAAAATATGGCCTTGTGGTGGCCAAGAAGGCTGAAAGCCAGGAGGTTTGCTTCGTTCCTGATGATGATTATAAGACCATGTTGAAAAGGTTCCGCCCTCAATGTTTGAAGCCAGGAGATATTGTGGATCTTCAAGGCAATGTGTTGGGCCATCATGAGGGGGTACCTCTGTATACCATTGGTCAGCGCAAGGGATTGGGGATTGCATATCCGGAGCCACTTTATGTAATTAAGTTGGATATGGCTAAAAATCAGGTGGTTGTAGGCAATAATCAGGCTGTATTTGCGGATAGCCTTATTGCTGAAAAAATGAATTGGCTGGCCTTTGATGAACTTAAGGAACCAATTAAGGTAAACGCCCGCATTCGTTATGGTGCAAGAGAGGGAATGGGGGTTGTGGCACCATTTGATAATGGCAGAGTAAAGGTTACCTTTGATAAACCACAAAGAGCTGTAACGCCTGGACAATCTGTAGTTTTCTATAATGGAGACCAGGTTGTGGGCGGCGGAATCATAGTTGAATAATTATTATATATAAAGGGAAGTGTCTAGTATGAGCAGCTTTGCACAATCTGTAAAGTACAGACTATTTGCTATTCTGGCAGTGGTCGTAGTGGCTGCTATTGGCGGTGTATGGTGGTACGCAGCATATTATACCAATACGCCGGAATATACCATAAAGATGATTCAGGAATGTATAGATAATCACGACAAAGAGAAGATTAAGAAATACATTGATTTTGATCATCTGTTGGATACCAGCAGCGATGCACTGCTGGAAGGCTTGGTGGATGCCAGCATACCGGCTGTTGGGGATGCCAAGGACGCAGTAAGCAGCTTTAGCCGTATGTTTAAGGCTCCTGTGATTATGAGCTTGCAGATGGCTATTGATAATTACGTTGAAAATGGTCAGTGGGCCAAGGGCAACAGTGCTGATGGTATGGGTACAATAGATGCGGATATGGTGCTGCAAAAGTCAGGACTGGGGGCAACCACCTTCAGAAAGCTGGACAGTATGGCTGTGGACAGTGATAATGGTACAGCTATTGCCAAGGTACGGGTGTTCCAGGAAGAAGCCAACGAGGAATTTCTCCTTGATGTAGAATTTGTAAAGAAGGATGATGGTGGCTGGCAGTTATATGAAATCACCAATTTAAAGGATTTTATTACAATGGTGAACCATTCCCGCCGTGATAACGTTAAACTGTATCTTGAACAATCCTCTACAATTATGTCTAATCATGATACTAAGGTAATGTCCTTGGAACAGGAGGTAAGCAATATCCTTAATGGTGGTTCATTGGGAAACGCTGATACCAGAAAAGCTCTTAAAAATATTATGGAAGACAAGGTGGTTCCTGAGTGGCAGGCCAGAAAGAACGAGCTGGAGGCTATGAGTGTACCACCGGCAGCTGGTACACTTCATAGGCTTAGAATTAAGATTTGCGATTTGCATATTGAGTATGCCAAGGGGTATGCCAAGTGGATGGATGATAAAAATGCTTCTACCATCAGAACAGCCGATGCTACCTTGAAGCAGGCCAAAACACTGGAAAAGGAAGCAGAGCTTCTGACTAGACAGGTAAATTCACATATTAAGTAATAAGGAAGAGTAATTAAATGAGTGATAATTTTGATAAGACCCAGCCTATACCAAGGGTGACAGATGATATGGCAGACCAAAAAACTCAGCTGATTAATTATAATCAGGTGAGAAGGTTGGAACCAATTAATGTAAATCAGAGACAGCAGTTAAATAACGGTGCAGGCCATCATCAGCAGACCCCACCGCCTAAACCACCCAAAAAGAGCGGTAAGGGAAAACTGGCCTTTACTCTGATTCTGGCCTTTGTAGTGGCTTTGTTGGCGGGGCTGTTTATTTCAGGATATATGAGTGAGCAGACCAGCAGGGAGACGCAGCTGAAGACTCAGCAGGAGCTTTCAGAGCGTGAGGCCAGAAATGCCGAGGGAAAACAGAATGACCTCAGCTCCAAGAAAAAGCAGCTGGATCAGCGTATTAAGGATTTGGAAGCCCAGCAGCAGGCAGCAAAATCAGAGGCTGATAAGCTAAAGGGCAAAAATGAGCAGATTGATAAGGCCAAGAAGGATAAGTCAGGCGCCGAAAAGGTAATTGATAAATTTACAGGCAAGGACGCCAAGGATGAAAAGGCCGCCAAGGAATCTGCCAAGGAAGAGGAGCAGGCCTTAAATAAGGTGGAGGAGCTAAACCGCTCTATTCAGGAAGCCAAGGAAACCTATGAGGAGGTTAATCGTCAGCTTGATGAATTGGAGGCTATGCGCCAGAAGGCTATAAGGACCAAGGAAGAGGCTGAGAGGGTTTACAACGAAAACAAGGGGCTTATTGATACTATTGTTCATTATGTGGAGCAGGGGATTTCCCTTTTTAGCAGATAATAGAACTGAATTGGCCTGAAAATGATTTGTTGTTAAATCAATATTAATATGGAGGTTTTTACATTGAAAAAATATTTATTGTTGGCAATATCACTGATTTGTGTTTTTGCAGTAATGGTATCTGGTTGTGGTAATAAGCAGTCTGATAAGGAGTTGCAGGCCATAACTGTTGGTGTAATGCCGGATATTGATTCTGTGCCAATTATTATTGCCCAGGAAAAGGGATATTTTGCTGAAGAGGGCCTTAAGGTAAATATTCAGCAGTTTAAGAGTGCCATGGATAGAGATGCTGCTCTCCAGAGCGGTAATCTGGATGGTGCCATTTCTGACCTTTTGGCAGTTGCCTTTGCCAAGAGCGGTGGCTTTGATGTGAAGGTTACAGCTTATACTGATGGCGACTACAAGCTCATTGCCGGCAAAAATGAAAATGTAACATCTCCTAAAGATCTGGTAGGTAAGGATGTGGCAGTTTCCAAGAATACCATTATTGAATATGTAACTGACCAGATTTCCGTATCCCAGAGCATGAAGGAAGACAGCATTAATAAGGTGGTTATTCCTCAGATTCCAACCCGTTTGGAAATGCTCCAGAACGGCAAGCTGGCAGCAGCTACTCTTCCAGAGCCAATGGGCAGTATTGCTGTGGCCAATGGCTGTAAGTTCGTTACCGACTCCGAGCAGCTGGGCATTAACCCTGGTGTTATGATGTTCACTGCTAAATGCGTGGATAATAAAAAGGCTGAGCTTCAGGCCTTCTATCGTGCTTATAACAAGGCTGTAAAGTATCTTAACGAGCATCCTCAGGATGAATATATGGATCTCATTATTGAAAAGAGTGGCTTCCCTGCAATTGCCAAGACTGCCCTGAAGCTGCCTAAGTATCGTGAAGCAGGACTTCCACAGGAGAAGGATGTAGTTGATTGCATGAAATGGATGAATTCCAAGGGACTCATTAAGCAGGAATTCTCCTACAAGGATCTGGTTGTAGATTTATTTAAATAATCAGTTAGATAGTTGGTTTCAGACATGATTAGTATTGAAAATTTATCAGTGAATTATAAATCTGATAGTGATGTCTATACGGCTATATCCGGAATTAATCTCACAATTCCGGAGGGTGGCACCTTGGCGGTGATTGGTCCTTCAGGATGTGGCAAGTCCACGTTGCTGAAGGCTATTGCCGGCCTTATTCCGGAGTATGAAGGTACCATCAAAATAAATGGAGACGAGGTTAATCCTAAAAAGCAGACCATTGGCTTTATGCCCCAGAATTACGGTCTGCTTCCTTGGCGTACGGTTATAGACAATATAAGGCTTGGGATGAAGATAAAGCGGGCGCCGGAGCTTTTGGACCGTAAGGTTTTAAAGAAGCTGATGCGTCAGCTGGGCATTGAAGGCCTGGGACATCGTTATCCTACTGAGCTTAGTGGTGGTCAGCAGCAACGAGTGGCATTGGCCAGAGTCTTTGCCCTGCAACCGGATGTGCTGCTAATGGATGAGCCTTTCTCTGCTCTTGATGCCATTACACGGGAAGAAATGCAGGATATTTTTCTGAAGCTCTGGCAAAAGAATAATGTTTCCACAATTTTTGTTACGCATTATGTGGAAGAGGCACTGTACCTTGGTCAGAGAATTGCCATATTGTCGGCCAGCTCCGGCAATATAAACCGTATCGTTGATAATCCACTTTTCGGTGGCAAGGATATTCGTCAGAATCCTGAATTCTTCGAAATGAGCTTAAAGCTGAAAAATTCTATTAAGAAGGACTGGAATCAGGCATGGGAAAATTAGTGAGTTTATGGTATCTTCTGGCGGCTGTGGTGTTGACCCTGGTGTGGTTTGTGGTATCACAGCTGGTGGATCTGCCTATTATTCCATCCCCGGTTCTGGTGGTGGAGAATTTAGCTGATATATTTATGAAATATATAGCCATTCATAGCTTATACAGCTTGTGGCGTATTGGAGCAGGCTTGCTTTTGGCAGTTGCTGTGGGACTCCCTTTGGGGGTAATAATGGGGTATTTTCCCCAGACCGACCGATTTTTGGCTCCTGTTGTCTATCTGACATATCCTATTCCTAAGATTGCCCTGCTGCCAATACTTATGCTGTTGTTTGGTGTAGGGGAGCTTTCCAAGGTATTTATGATATTTCTGATTATAGTGTTTCAGGTGGTGGTGGCTGTCCGTGACGGCATTAGAGCTATTCCTAATGAGACCTATTATCCTTTGTATTCACTGGGTGCTTCTTTCAAGGATATTTTCTTTGAAGTATTATGGCCTGCTTCTTTGCCGAAGTTCATTACGGCAATTAGGGTAGCACTGGCCACAGCAATTTCTGTATTGTTTTTTACTGAGACTTTTGGCACACAGTACGGAATGGGATATTTTATTATGGATGCCTGGCTTAGGGTCAATTATCTGGAAATGTATTCGGGAATTGTGGTACTTAGCCTGCTGGGGCTTATCCTGTTTACTACCATTGATCTAATAGAAAGAAACGCTTGCCATTGGCAGTATAAATGAGATATAAATACGGTAAAATAGTACCAAAATAAAAGTTTTGGTCTGATGAATTTCATATATACTATGCAGTATAATTACTATATATAAAAATATATAGTTGTAATAGTTATAGGATGAATAATGAAGGGAGGAAAAGAGAGGTTTTACAAAATAGTGAAAGGGGGATAGGAGATGGCTGTAGAAGTTAAGAATGTGGTGGAAATCTTTGTGGACCAATACCTGGATAAAACCTTGGATAGTATTCCTGGAGTTTGTCGCTGTGAGCAGTGCGTGGCTGATATTAAGGCCATTACATTGAATTCCATGAAACCAAAGTATGTCAGCAGTTCAAGGGGAGAAGTACTAAGCAAGCTGAAGACCTTCGCCCAGGGAAATCAGGTGGAGCTGCTTTGTATCGTAAAGAAAGCAGCAGATATGGTTATGACTAACCCGCATCATGATGTGGTAAAGAAAAAAGGTAATGTCCTATAACTGTTTTGTAATCAAAAAGACCTATCGCTTTGCGACAGGTCTTTTTTGTTAGTTTAGGGTATTTTATATTATTTGGAAAAAATTATCTATTGTTTTTGAAGAACTCCAATGCTACAGGTGGGAACAGAGCATAGGAGAGTACATCTTCATCAGAAGCGTTTGGATAACCCTTTTCAGCCAGCTCCTTCTTGAAGTCAGCTACCTTAGGCTCCTTGGCATCTGCTACAGCACAATCAGTAATCATGTCCTCAGGCTTAATCTTCATGGCCTCAAGAACTTCCTTCTTAACTGGTTTTGGAGTCTTACCAAACTTACCACGGGCCAAATCCTTAACCTCGTTAGGAACCATGGTGTAACGTGGCTGACCATTAGCCATCATGATAACGTTCATGGTAGCCATGGTACCAACAATCTGGGAAGAAGGAGTTACAAGTGGAGGGAAACCAAGGTCTTCACGAACCTTAGGCATCTCGTCCAGAAGCTCCTGATACTTGTCAGCAGCGCCCATTTCCTTCAGCTGGTTAACCATGTTGGAAAGCATACCGCCTGGAATCTGGAAATCCAATACTTTTGGATTAACATCGAAGTAGCCAGGGAGGTTGAATTCCTTCATAATTTCCTTCTTAACACCCAGGAAATGCTTAGCAATAGGTTCCATTGCCTGACGGTCAAGCTTGGTATCTCTTTCCAGACCTTCCAGAGTAGCAATCATAGTCTCAGTACAAGGCTGGGAAGTATCGTTAGCCAGTGGAGAAAGTGCGCAGTCAATGATATCAACGCCTGCCTCGATAGCCTTCAAATAAGTCATGGAACCGAAGCCAGAGGTGTAGTGAGTGTGAAGCTCAATTGGAAGACCAACCTGTGCTTTCAGCTTCTTAACCAAATCCTCGGCTACATAAGGCTTCAACAGACCGGACATATCTTTAATACAGATGGAATGAACACCCATCTTCTTCAGCTCAAGTGCCAAATCAACAAAGGTCTGGTTAGTATGGAATGGGCTGATGGTGTAAACGAGACAGCCCTGTACATGTGGCTTCTCTTTTGCTTTCAGAGCAGCATCAATAGCTGTGCGGAGATTAGTTACATCATTAAGTGCATCGAAAATACGGAATACGCCAACACCGTGCTCAGAAGCCTTGTTAACGAAGGCACGCACTACATCGTCTGAATAGTGGTTGTAACCCAGAAGATTCTGGCCACGCAGCAACATCTGAATAGGAGTCTTCTTAAGGTGAGCCTTAAGAGTATCAAGGCGCTCCCATGGATCCTCGTTCAGGAAACGAAGGCAGCTATCAAAAGTAGCACCGCCCCATGCTTCAAGAGCGTTGTAGCCGATATTGTCAAGAGCCTCTAACTGAGGAAGCATCTGACCAATACGCATACGAGTTGCCAACAGTGACTGATGGGCGTCACGGAGAACGGTTTCAGTAATTTTTACTGGATTTGACATATTATAACATCTCCTTAAAAATATAATATTAAATTCCCCGAAATATATTGCTTATCCCCTTAAGCAATCTTCAATTCAAGTATAAGTTGTATGATAAATTTTGTCAAACAAATTTGCCAGTAATTAATACCAAATAATGCCATTCGCTACTAAATCAGTGCTGCATATTTTTTGGAAGCTCATCCACAATTTCAATATTGTCCAAAACGGATTTCATATTTTCTCTGAAGCTCACCAAATATGCCTGGCGGAGCTCGGTCTGACGTTCCTTTTCTTCAGGGGTAAGGCCCACAGAGCGTTGTTTTCTGGATAAGGTATTTATTTCTTCAATCAGTTCTTTGGTAATCATGTTTCCTCCTAATTATATGTCAAATCAAATACTGAGATATTATAACGCAGCTGTTCAAATTTTTCCAATTATGGAAATTTGCCCACCATAAGTTTTAGAAAAGTGTTAATAAATAATCATAATTATGGTATAATCATAAAATACTGTAAAGATATTCCATTACAGCAAAAAAAACGGATAAAGGGAGAGAATAGGAGTATGAAATTAGTAGTAACCATCTTTGGAAAAGACCAGGTCGGCATTATTGCCAATGTAAGTAATATCTTGGCTGCGAAGAAGGTAAATATTACCAGCGTAAACCAGAATATCGTGGATGGCTTTTTTAACATGATTATGATGGCTGAGCTTACCGATTCCTCTGTAAAATTGGCCGAAATTCAAAAGGAGCTCAAAGAAAAGGGTCATGAAATGAACCTGGAAATTAAGGTTCAGAATCAGGAAATTTTCAATATCATGCATAATGTCTAAATGCGTGGTGTGAAGCAGAATTCGAGATGAAAGTTATTATTGAGCCATTTTGGAGGGCTGTTTTGTGATTACAATTGATAATATTTTAGAAACAAACCGTATGATTACGGAGAACAAGCTGGATGTCCGTACAATTACTATGGGCATTTCTCTCCGTGACTGTGCGCATCCCAATATTAATCAGTTCTGTAAAAATGTATATGACAAGATTACCAAAAGTGCCGAGTTTTTGGTAAAGACCGGTGAAGATATTGAAGCCAAGTATGGTATTCCTATTATTCATAAGCGTATTTCTGTAACTCCTATAGCTATTGCTGCTGAGGCCTGTGAAACAGACTCCTTTGTTCCTGTGGCCGAGGTTTTGGATAAGGCGGCAAAAGAGGTGGGGGTAAACTTTATAGGTGGATTTTCTGCCTTGGTGGAGAAGGGCTTTACCAAGGGTGATAAGATTCTTATTGACTCTATTCCACAGGCTTTGTCCACCACAGATGTTGTTTGCTCATCTGTAAATCTTGGTTCCACCAAGGCTGGTATTAATATGGATTGCGTGCGCCAGATGGGTGAAGTGATTAAGCGTACTGCGGAGCTTACCCGTGATCAGGATGCTTTGGGCTGTGCCAAGCTGGTGGTATTCTGTAATGCCCCTGGGGATAATCCGTTTATGGCAGGCGCCTTCCATGGGGTCAGTGAAGCAGAGAAGGTTGTCAGTGTGGGTGTCAGCGGACCAGGTGTGGTGAAGCATGCCCTTGAAGATCTCAAGGGGGCAGATTTTACTGAGGTGGCTGAAACCATCAAGAAGACAGCTTTTAAGATTACCCGCGTTGGTCAGCTGGTGGCCCGGGAGGCATCCCGTCGTTTAGGTGTCCCTTTTGGTATTATTGACCTTTCTTTGGCACCAACTCCTGCTGTAGGTGATTCTGTAGCCAATGTGTTGGAGGAGATGGGACTGGAGAGCTGTGGTGCGCCGGGTACTACTGCTGCTTTGGCACTTCTTAATGATGCGGTGAAGAAGGGTGGACTTATGGCATCATCCCATGTAGGTGGCCTCTCTGGAGCATTTATTCCGGTAAGTGAGGATCAGGGAATGATTGAAGCCATTGAGTGTGGTTCCCTTTCTATTGAAAAGCTGGAAGCCATGACCTGCGTATGCTCTGTAGGCCTTGATATGATTGCTGTGGAAGGTGATACCACCGCTGCAACTATTTCTGGTATTATAGCCGATGAGGCGGCAATTGGTATGATTAATAACAAGACTACTGCTGTCCGTGTCATTCCGGTACCAGGCAAGAAGGTGGGAGACAGTGTGGAATTTGGTGGTCTGCTGGGTCGGTGTCCTATTGTTAAGGTCCGTAATAACTGGAGCTCTGAGGCCTTTATTGCAAGAGGTGGCCGTATTCCGGCACCATTGCGCAGCCTGACTAACTAGTGCTTCATTTAGGTGAAAAAAATGAGAGTAACCAAAAAAATTAAGGAAAAACAGATAGAGATTCTTGGACAGATTTATGCTGGAGCCAAGCCGGAGCTGGTATACAGCAATCCCTTTGAGCTTTTAATAGCGGTTATATTATCTGCCCAATGTACAGATAAACGGGTAAATATTACCACAGCCCGTCTTTTTGCCAAGGCACCTGATGCTCAGTCCATAGTTGATATGGGGGTTGAAGCATTGGAGCGGGAGATTCGTGATTGTGGTCTTTTTCGCAGTAAAGCAAAGAATATTATGGCTACCTGTCGGACTTTGGTGGAGGAATTTGACGGGAAGGTTCCGGAGGATTTTGATACTTTGTTAAAACTCCCCGGAGTTGGCCGAAAGACTGCCAATGTGGTAAGCTCTGTTGCCTTTAACAGACCGGCCATTGCAGTGGATACCCATGTGTTCCGGATATCCAATCGTCTTAAGCTGGCAACGGGAGAGACGCCTATGGAGGTGGAGCAGGGGCTGATGAAGGCAATTCCCAAGGAGAAGTGGTCAGATGCTCATCATTGGCTTATATGGCATGGTCGTAAAATATGTAAGGCGAGAAAGCCTTTATGTGCGGAATGTCCATTGGCAGAGGTATGTCCAAGTAATGAAATGAAATAGTAGCGTAGAGTTTTGGAGTGAGATAATTGATTTATCGTAAGGCAAAGTTTATTGATATAGAAGAAATATATGAGCTGGTTAATCATTATGCGGAGGAGGGACTGATGCTGGCCCGCTCACGCAATGCTCTCTATGAATCTCTGCGTGATATGATTGTGGCCATTGACGAAAAAGATGGTATTGTGGGAGTGGGAGGACTCCATATTACATGGGAATTTATGGCGGAAATTCGTTCGCTGGCAGTAGACCCTGCCCACAGCCGTCGCGGAATTGGCCGTGAAATTGTCCATAGACTCATTGAGGAGGGTAAAGAGCTGGGGATTAGCCAAGTCTTTACATTGACCTATCAGGAAAAGTTTTTTGAAAAATGCGGTTTTAAGGTAATCAGCAAGGACGAGCTTCCGCATAAGATTTGGAAGGAATGTATTGATTGCCCTAAATTCCCTAACTGTAACGAAATTGCAATGTTGTTTGAATAATTTCCTTGACACTAAATGAACACATTGCTATAATTAGGCACATGAAGTGTAAAGCATGTTCATAATGAAAAGGCATTGAGCGAGAGAAGTAATCAGCAGAGCTTTCCAGAGAACTGTGGGTTGGTGCAACACAGCAAGTGAAACTGACGAAATACACTCGTGAGCTGCAGGCTGAACTGGTAGTAGGCCTTGTCGGAAGCCCCCGTTATCGTAGGCTAGGGTATGTTAGTACCCGAAGAGAGTGGCTTGCCAAGGCAAGCAGGGTGGTACCGCGAGTGATGACTCGTCCCTGTTATAGGGGCGAGTTTTTTTATTTTCTGCCTGTACATTTTCTTCAAACTAACGAATTTTGCAGTATTGTTTATTTGAGGAGGAAAAAAATTATGATTATTGTAATGGCACCAGGTTCAACAGCAGAGGATTTAGAGAGAGTAAAAACTAAAATAAAGTCTGAGGGGCTGGATTATCATTTGTCCACGGGAACTTCCCGTACTATTGTTGGTGTTATCGGTGATAAGAAGGCCATCAGCGAGCTGGAGATGCATTGTGCCCTGCCGGGGGTAGAAAAAACTGTTCGTATAACTGAGAAATACAAATTGGTAAGCCGTGAATTCAAACAGGAAAATTCTGTTATTGATGTAGGCGGTGTAAAAATCGGTGGACCGGAGCCTGTGGTAATGGCAGGACCATGTGCCGTGGAAAGTATGGACCAGCTCATGGAGGCAGCTCAAGCCGTTGCTGAAGGCGGAGCCCAGTTCCTTCGTGGTGGTGCTTACAAGCCTCGTACTTCTCCTTATGATTTTCAGGGAATGGCTGAGGATGGCCTGCAGATGCTTCGTAAGGCCGCAGACAAATTCAACTTGAAGGTAGTAACTGAGGTACTGGACCAACGTACTGTGGAGGAAGTGGCAGAGTACACTGATGTGCTTCAGATTGGTGCCCGTAATATGCAGAATTTCCAGCTTTTGAAGGAGGTTGGCCGGGCTGGCAGACCAGTTCTTCTGAAAAGAGGTCTTTGTGCTACCATCAAGGAATGGTTAAATGCTGCTGAATATGTTATGAGCTCAGGCTGTGATGATGTTATTTTCTGTGAGCGTGGTATTCGTACCTATGAAACCTACACAAGAAATACTCTGGATCTTAGTGCAGTGGTTGCCGTTAAGGAATTATCCCATTTGCCTATTATTGTGGATCCAAGCCATGGTACTGGCCGTCGCAGCATGGTAAGTCCGATGGCAAAGGCAGCTATAGCTGCCGGGGCTGATGGCCTTATTATTGAGGTACATCCACATCCAGAGGTGGCTCTTTGCGATGGAGATCAGTCCTTGACTCCGGAGGAATTTAAAAAGGTAATGGCTGAAATTAAGCGTATGTCCGCCATTTTAAGGGAGGAATAATCAATGGCCAGATTAAATCTTGCCATAATTGGTGTGGGCCTTATTGGTGGCTCCTTGGGACTTTGTTTAAAGGATAAAATGGGAGATGACATTTACATAACCGGCCAGTGCCGTACTCAGGAATCCATGGATAAGGCCATGGAAATGGGGGCAGTTGATTTTGCTTCTTCTGATATTGAAGAAGTGGTTAGGGATTCAGATGTTATCTTCCTTAGTACCCCTGTATTGCAGATGGTGCCTATGGTGGAGAAAATGCTTCCATATTTAAAGTCAGGTGCTATCATAACTGATGCCGGAAGTACAAAGCAGTTTATTTGGAAAAATCTGCAGAAGATTTTGCCACCGGATATTTATTACGTTGCGGGGCATCCAATGACTGGCCGTGAGATGAGCGGCGTTACGGCAGCCAAGAAGGACCTCTTTGAAAATAAGTGCTATGTAATAGTAGAAAATACCGGAGCACCGAAGGAGGCTACGGATAAGATTTGTGAGCTGGTAAGGCTCACCGGGGCGGATTTGGAAACTCTGGATATAGCTCAGCACGACCGTTGTGCTTCTGTAATAAGTCATATTCCGCATGTGGCGGCAGCAGGTCTGGTAACGCTTTTGAATCGCAGTCATGGTGATATGGAAGCCTGCCTTAAGCTGGCGGGAGGCGGATTTAAGGATACCACCCGCATAGCTTCCTCTAATGCAGATATGTGGGCAGACATTTGCATGACTAATCAGGAGGCTATAACCAATCATTTGAAGCTGTTACAGGGAATTTTGGCAGAGGTTATTGTGGCCATAGAAAGCGGGGATCGTCAGGCGGTTCACGACTATTTTGCGGAATCAAAAAAACGGCGTGACAGTATTTTGGAACAGACCAAGAATATGTATGAACTGATATAATATGTAGGGAGAAGAATTATTTATAGTTCTTCTCCTTATTCTATTTATAATTTTTATAATATTTTAAAAGGCTTTTATGATACTTAAAAAAATAATGTTATTCCATTAATTATTAACGTATAATAATTATTAACATGACACTGAAAACATGATATGATAGCATGTATAGTATGGGAATTAATAATTATGTATTGATGCGGAATCAGGTCAATTCATAATTGTAACGAGGGAGGATAATGGTATGAATTTTATGAACAATATCAAAGTGGCTTATAAGCTGCTTATTCTGGCTGTTATTTCAGCTATTGGAATGGCAATTATAAGTTTCTTTGGATTCACGGCTTTGGAAAAAGCTCAGAATGACATGACACATTTGTATAATGTGAATGTAACTGGGCTTGTGCATCTGGGCAATGCACGTCAGGGTATGCGCTCCGCCCAGACCATGACGGTTATTATGACCACCGTCAAGGATGATCCGGCTCGTATGAAGGAGCTTCAGGGCAAATATGATGCTGCAATTAAGACCACAGATGAAAATCTTGAGGCGTTTAATAAGGCTTCAGGTGGTGTAGGTGATACTGCCGAAAAATATGCCAAAACTGCTCAGGATTGGGCAAAGCTCAAGGAAGGCCTCAATGCTTCTGTAAGACAGTCCCAGAGCGGTAATCAGGCAGAAGGTGAGGCTATATACAATCGTAATTCCAAGCTGGCAGCTGAGGTAGCCAGTGATTTGGCAAAGCTTGCTGATGAGGCAGCCGAGGCCGCAGCAGAAATTGACAGAATCAACGACGAAGAAAGTGATGCTGCTCAGCGAAATATGATTATACTGAGCTTAGTTACTTTGGTAATATTGGTTGTAGTTGTAATGTGGATTACCAAGGAAATTACTTCTCCGCTTAAAAAGATGATGGGAATTTGCCGTAAGCTGCGTGATGGTGATTTCCGCACTGATAACAATGGTGTAGATCGCGGTGATGAGTTTGGTGATATGGAAAGAGCTATTGATGATGTTTGTGTTACCCTCAATAAGCTGATGCGCCAGATTAGCCGTTCCTCCGAGCAGCTTGCTGCCAGCTCCGAGGAGCTGACAGCTTCCGCCGGTCAGTCCGCCCAGGCCTCCGACCAGGTGGCTCAGAATGTAACCACATCTGCTTCTGCTGTTATTGAACAGCAGCAATTGCTGCAGGACATGAAGGCTTCTGTAGATAAATCCAATGAGGCAGTTGAGAATCTTGGTAATGTTGCCGGAGCAGTTACCAACGAAGCCCGGTCCGCTAATGATCAGGCAGAGGATGGTACCAGAGCTATTGAATTTGCTGTTCAGCAGATTCTGTCTGCTGAGGCTATTGTTAAAGAATCTGCCGATACTGTCAATAAGCTGGGCCAGAGCTCCCAGGAAATTGGTCAGATTGTGGAGACCATTTCCGGTATTGCGGGACAGACCAATCTGTTGGCTCTGAACGCTGCTATTGAGGCAGCCCGTGCAGGCGAGCAGGGCCGTGGATTTGCCGTTGTAGCAGAGGAAGTAAGAAAGCTGGCTGAGGAGTCACAGAATGCTGCCCAGCAGATTACTGCTCTTATTAAGGGAATACAGGATAATACAAGTGATGCAGTTGCATCTATGGAAAAGGGCAGCAGAGCTGTTCGTGAAGGCAGTGCTTCCGTTGAAAAGCTGCGTGAGACCTTCCAGGCTATCAATGCAGCCTCCAATGGTGTAGTAGAGCGTGCTCAGAACATGATTGAGGAGCTCCATGCCGTATCTGAGGATACCCAAAATATCAACGAAAAATCTGTACGTATTGCCGGCAAGGGCGATGAAGTATCTCAGGAAATGGAAAGCGTTTCTGCTGCTTCCGAGGAGCAGAGTGCTTCTGCAACTGAGATAGCTGATGCAAGCCAGTCCTTGGCTGATTTGGCTCAGGAATTGCAGACTTCATTGCAGAAGTTCAGATTCTAAAGTAATCTAATAAAAACAACAAAAGAGGTATGTGTGAAATGTTTCCATTTCGGCACATACCTTTTTTAGTGCAGTGATTGATTAAGTTAATCCTCAGATTCAGGCTGGGGCTGTTCCTCTTTTTGAGTACAGATAATCTTATCAACTCTATATTTATCCAGACGGCTTATTTCAAAGGTGAAGTCATCCCATTCAACCGTTTCCCCCTTTTTAGGAATATAGCCAAAGAGGGAAGTGACGAAGCCCCCCCATGGTCTGGTAATAGTCCTGTTCTTCCTCAGGCAGCTCATCAATATCAAATTTTTCCTTGAAGTCATCAATGGAGCACATACCGTCAATGTACCATTCATTATCATCCTTTGGCACAATTTGTAATTGCTCCTGTTCATTTACATTATTGGTATCTCCGATAAGCTCCAGAAGAATATCCTGTAGGGTAATAAATCCAATTACGCCGCCGTATTCGTCAAGCACCACCGCCTCATGGATACCTGATTCCTTAAACTGCTCCAGTACACGGAAGGTTTCCATTGAGCGGGGAATGAACATTGGTTTACGTATAAATGGCTCAAGCTCTAATGGTTCGCTATTAAGGGCGGCATTTAAAATATCCTTTGTGTAAATGACACCGCAGAATTCATCCAGGCTGTCACGCCCCACTGGGATAATGTACTCTGAGGAGTTCTTTATCAGGTCAAGGTTATGCTCCAGTGAATCACTCATATCCAGCCACATCATCTGGGTTCTTGGTGTCATAAGGGAGTATGCAGTCTGGTCGCTCATATGAAACACACGGTCCACCAAATCCTGTTCTGTTTTTTCAAAGGTTCCGTCCTCTGTACCCTGCTCAATAAGATCCTTAACCTCGTCTTCGGTGACCACATCTTCGTATTTCAGATTAATACCGAAGAAGCTGAGGAAGAAGCTGGCAGAGGCTTCAAGAATGGCTGTAATCGGTCTGGTGACCTTTACTAGAGTACGCAACGTGCCCTGGCAATTAATAAGTGTCTGCTCAGGATGACGCATAGCAATGGAGTTTGGTAAAAACTCGGAAAGTAGCAGGGTGAAATAGGTAACCACTACAATGCTGGCCACCAAGGCAACAGTATCATGATATGGAAGAAAGCTAATATATTTACTTACCACTGGAGAAAGCAGTACACTGGTGGCAACACCCATCAATATGCTTACAAGAGTAATGCCAATCTGAACCACCACAAAAGCCAACTCTGGTGCCTCAAAAAGCTCCAGGGCAGCTTTTGCATCTGGAATATTGTCATCAACCATTTTTTCCAATCGGCTTTTATGACTTTCGGTCAGAGACGTCTCAGCCATGGCAAAAAAAACATTAATCAGCATTAAAACAAATATTATGGCAAATATAAGTGTGGGGTGATAGGTATCCAAAAAAAGCACATCCTTTATGTATTGATATTTTAGATTAAACTTTATTTTATCATTATTTGGGGAGTATATCCATATTTTCCTTGACACGTGAATACATCATATTTTATATATTGTCTTGTGAGCATGGCGGATAGAAAGGATGGGGGATTATGAAAATTATAGGATTGCTTGGCGGAATGAGTTGGGAAAGTACAGTTACTTATTATGAGATATTGAACAGAACTGTTGCTGAAAAGCTGGGAGGCTATCATAGTGCTAAAATTATGATGTATAATGTGGACTTTGCCCCTCTGGAAAATAATATGGGCACCGGTAACTGGGCCGCCAATGCTGAGATTTTATCAAAGGCTGCCAAACGCTTGGAGAATGCCGGAGCGGAGTTTATCGTTATTGCCACTAATACAATGCACAAGCTGGTGCCGGATATAGAGAAGAAAATTAACATACCTATTTTACATATTGCCGATACCACAGCAAAGAAGATAAAAGAGGATGGCTTGACCAAGGTGGGGTTCTTGGGGACCAAGTTTTCCATGACCCAGGATTTTCTGCATGAACGGTTCAGAAAGGCTGGTCTGGAGGTAATGATACCTGATGAAGCAGATATTGAGCTTGTAAATAATGTTATATTTGATGAACTGTGCTTGGGAAAGGTTCTGGAATCATCCCGCAAAGAGTATCAGCGCATTATATCTTCCATGAAGGAACAAGGAGCAGAGGGAGTTATCCTGGGCTGTACAGAAATCGGTATGCTGATATCTGCTGAGGATAGTGTACTTCCGGTATATGATACTACCCTGATTCATGCCCGTGAGGCTGCCTTAAAGGCTTTGGAGGATTAAGCGAAAGGGTACGTAAATTATTTTTGGAAAGGTGTTTGCTCATAATCAATAGGAGAGAATTGGATGACTGTAATATTATATATTCACGGAAAGGGCGGCAGTGCAGCAGAGGCTGACCATTATAAGGCTATTTTTCCTGGTGCGGCGGTAATAGGTCTGGACTACAAGACCAGCTCACCGTGGGAAACGGGAAGGGAAATAACGGCCTGTGTGGAGAAGCTAAAAAAACAGTATGACGATGTAGTATTGGTCGCCAACAGCATCGGAGCATTCTTTAGCATGAACGGTGAGTTGGAGGGGCTGGTAAAGAAGGCGTACTTTATTTCGCCCATTGTGGATATGGAAAAATTAATTGTGGATATGATGGCATGGGCTAATGTGACCGAGGCTGAGCTGCAGGCCAAGGGGACTATTTCCACTGAATTTGGGGAGAATTTGTCCTGGGAGTATTTGAACTATGTACGGACTCATCCCATTAGCTGGAATGTGCCAACCAAAATATTGTATGGCAGTGAGGATAAGCTGACTTCCTTGGCAACCATGGAGGAATTTACAGAGATGCACAATGCCCAACTAACTGTTATGGAGAAGGGTGAGCATTGGTTCCACACCGAGGAGCAGATGGAATTTTTGGATAATTGGATTATGACAAATTAGTTTAGAAAGAAGCGAGAAAATTGAATAATAAAGATATAATAATTCGACGGGAAACAGAGCAGGACTACCGTGCTGTAGAAAATCTGGTACGTGAAGCATTTTGGAATGTGTACCGTCCCGGATGCGTGGAGCATTATGTACTGCATAAGCTGAGAGATAATGCTGATTTTGTGCCAGAGCTGGACTTTGTTATGGAAAAGGGAGGCGTACTCATTGGCCAGAATATATTTATGCGGGCTATTATTAAGGCTGATAATGGGCAAAATATTCCGGTAATGGCCATGGGACCAATCTCTATTGCTCCCGAATACAAGCGCCAGGGCTATGGAAAGCTGCTGCTTGATTATTGCCTTGAGCAAGCTGCAGAGCTGGGCTGTGGTGCCATGTGCTTTGAAGGAAATATTGATTTTTATGGCAAGAGCGGCTTTGCCTATGCCAGTGATTTTGGTATCCGCTATCATGGCCTGCCCGAGGGGTCGGATGCTTCCTTCTTCCTTTGCAAGGAGTTAAAGCCGGGCTATTTATCTGGTATTACAGGGGAATATGCTCCACCAGCCGGCTACATGGTTGCCGAGGAAAATCCTGAGGAATTGGAAGCCTTTGAAGCCCAGTTCCCGTATAAGGAAAAGAAAGTCTTGCCAGGACAGATCTTTGGGTAATTATTTAATGGCATTGCGGAGGAGCCATGGTACTTATCATAAACACGACTTCAAATAGCAATATGTCAGAAATATTAAAAGGGCTTCTTAATCAGAAAAAGACAGATTTTGATGTCATTGATACAGCTGATATGAACATAAGCCATTGCATGGGCTGTGGTCATTGCTGGCTGAAGAACCCCGGCACTTGTGTCATTAATGACGATTATGCAGGGATAATGCAGAAAATAATTACTGCAGACCAGCTATGGGTTATTTCTGATACGGCTCTTGGTTTTTTGAACCATAAGGGGAAGAATGTTTTTGATCGGATACTGCCGATTCTCTGTATTTATCTTGAGTTTCGTGGTGACCAGATGCGGCATATACTTCGTTATGATAAGAGGACGGATATTGGGATTATTTATCAGGGGGAAGCCAATAGAAACTATCTGCAGCAGTGGCTGGACAGGTGTACTGATAATCTGGACAGCAAATCCCTGGGAGCTTATCCTGTGGCTGAGTTAAAGGAGGCAGCAAAATGCATGCACTGATTATTAATGGCAGTCCACGGGTGAAGCAGTTCAGCAATACGGATAAGATATTGGAAAAGTTTACAGCAGGGCTTCGGGAATGTGGTTGTTCCGTTGAGGTTTATGAGATTTCTGTCCGTAATGACTGGGAGAAAATCAGGGAAGCCTTTAAGGAAAATGATAATATCATAATCGCATTGCCTCTGTATGTGGAATGTGTTCCGGGGCTGTTGATGGAGTTTTTGGAAGGTCTTGCCCCCAAGGATGAAAATACCCGATTGTCCTTTATTTTACAGAGTGGTTTTGCTGAAGGCGCTCAGCTTCGCTGCGGTGAGAATTATTTAAGATTATTGGCCGGGCAGCTGGGGTGCAAATATGGTGGAACCCTGGTAAAGGGGGATAATTTCGGCATACGTTTTGCTGAAGGTAAGGAACGGGATAAAATAACCGAGCCTTACCGTAAAATGGGGCAGATTTTCGCTCAAAATGGCGATTTCTTTTCTGATGAATGCCGTAAATTCACCGGGCCAGAAATCTTTCCACTTCCTCTGCGCCTATTTTTAAAGCTGCTGTTTAAAACAGTACAGCGCAAAAACTTTCAAAAAGTGGCCACAAAATGGGGCTGCACCAAGCCACTGGATTATAAGCCTTATAAGGAAAAATGATATTAAGTTGATAATATAAAAACGGCAAATGCTATATTTGGGCATTTGCTGTTTTTTAATATGTTTTTGTTGTAGCGATTTAATTATGTCATTTCGAGTTTCAATTTAGTCATTTTACATGGAAATGACTAAATTAAATTACTTGATGAGTAAGTTAAAAAGTTGTATCATTAAATCGTACATAAGTACTAAAAAAGAATTATTTATCTTTAAAAAAATAAAGTATAGGTGTGCTATACTTTAGGTATATACAGATGTGGAGGAATAATTGAATGATAACTGGTGAATTAAAAAACAAGATAGATGGACTTTGGGATATATTTGCAGCTGGTGGACTGGTAAATCCCCTTGAGGTTATTGAACAAATTACATACTTGATGTTTATCAGGGATTTGGATGATGTGGACAACAAGCGGGAAAAAGAAAGTGCTATGTTGGGACTGCCATATAAGAGTATTTTCGCTGATGATGTGAAAATAGGGGAACGCTCTATTAATGGGAAACAGCTTAAATGGTCTGTATTCCATGATTTTCCAGCAGGCAGAATGTACACTGTAATGCAGGAATGGGTTTTTCCTTTTATCAAAGATTTGCATGGGGACAAAAACAGTGCTTATAGCAAATATATGGACGATGCTATTTTCAAATTGCCTACACCGCTCCTGCTGTCTAAGGTGGTTGACTCATTAGATGAAATCTATGAACTGATGAATGCCAATCAATCTATTGATGTTCGTGGTGATGTTTATGAATACCTCTTGAATAAAATTGCTTCAGCTGGCAGAAATGGCCAGTTCAGGACCCCTAGACATATTATCCGTATGATGGTAGAGATGGTGGACCCTAAGGCTGATGATATAATATGTGATCCTGCCTGTGGTACTTCTGGCTTTTTGGTATCTGCTGCAGAATATTTAAAAGAAACCAAAAAGGAAGAAATATTCTTCAACAAAGCAAAAAAAGAGCATTACATGAATACCATGTTTAATGGCTTCGATATGGATAGAACCATGCTTCGTATCGGTGCTATGAACATGATGACTCATGGTATTGATAATCCATTTATCGAGTATCGTGACAGCTTATCTGACCAGAATGAAGACAAGGAAAAGTATTCTCTGATTTTGGCAAATCCTCCTTTTAAGGGGAGCCTTGATGCAGATGCTGTATCTGCTGATTTGCTGAAGGTATGCAAAACCAAGAAAACGGAGCTGCTGTTTTTGGCCTTGTTTTTGCGGATGTTAAAAATAGGTGGTAGATGCGCCTGTATTGTTCCGGATGGAGTGCTGTTTGGTTCATCAAAAGCTCATAAGGCTATTCGTAAGGCAATAGTGGAGGAAAATAGACTGGAAGCAGTTATTTCCATGCCATCTGGCGTATTTAAGCCTTATGCCGGGGTGTCCACGGCTATTCTTGTGTTTACCAAGACAGGTCATGGTGGAACAGATAAGGTCTGGTTCTATGATATGACAGCAGATGGCTTTAGCCTGGATGATAAACGCCAGCCAATTGATGACAATGATATTTCGGATATTATTGCACGGTTTAAGAATTTAGTTGGTGAAGCTGACAGAAAGCGTACCGAAAAATCCTTCTTGGTACCAAAACAGGAAATAGTGGCCAATGAATATGACCTGTCCATTAACAAATATAAGGAAATCGAATATATGAAGGTGGAATATCCACCAACATCTGAGATTATGGCAAATATCCGGTCACTGGAAGCGGAAATCAGCAAGGAAATGGATGAGCTGGAAAAGTTGTTGAAATAAAGAAAAGCAAGTGGGAAAAACGTGACAAATTGTCACGGGTTAAATAAATTGAGATTTGTAGGGATGAAAGATGGACAAAATATTACTAGGAGAATGTTGCGAGATATTAGACTCCTTGAGGGTGCCAATTACAGCGTCGGAACGAACCGAGGGGCCATATCCGTATTATGGTGCCAATGGGGTTCAGGATTATGTATCAGATTACATTTTTGATGATGAGTTGGTTCTTCTTGCAGAGGATGGAGGAAATTTTGGCTCTAAAGAACGCCCAATAGCTTATAGGGTATCTGGAAAGTGTTGGGTAAATAATCATGCTCATGTTTTAAAACCTAAACCAGGCTTGAATGTTGATTATTTGTGTTATTCTTTGATGTTTTATGATGT
>NZ_FQYW01000029.1 GCF_900141865.1 Anaerovibrio lipolyticus DSM 3074
CGGCCAAGAATGGAAGATGTGTAAAGGATCATCCTGATCTTAACCGCTGACTGCACCCTCGCTAATTAGCAGTCACCTATGAGAGGTGTACTTGCTGGTAGTTCTCTCGCCTAGGGCTGCAACACCTGTGTAAGCAGATTTTGACGATTAAGGCAGGCGTCAAGCTATTTAAGCAGTCATCTGTTGATGCTGCTGGAGGGATAAGACGTAACCTTGCCACATAATCTCTGTGATTATTGTAGCATCAGGAAATCCAGTTTAGTAAATAATATTCAGTTGTAAAAGAAAAATAAGCTTTGTAGACAAGGCGGATATCTTGCTTACAAAACTTATTATACGAGGAGGGATTTGCGTGAAAGTTAGTGGATTTCTTAGGTACATGGTTGTATTGATGCTGGCCCTTTGTGTTGCATTGGTATACGGAAAAACTCCAATGGCTTCAGCAGAGGTGGATATGAGCAAGGTTGACACCAGCATTCAGGCAATCATAGGTACATGGCGGGAGGGAGATGCCCTTGATGCAAGAGTTTTGAGGGTAAATCCAGATTACACCTATGAACTGGTCTACAGGGGAGGAGGAACTTCCTGTGGTACAGTACGGGTAATTGGCGAAGAGCATCCAGATGGCACATATTCCCCATGGTACTCCTTTGACGAAGTTGATGGAAAGAACTGGGCTATGTTCCCAAAGAATGATGTGGATGGTACTCTTCAAAAGGATCTTTGGTCCGGCCAGGATGGTGCCCTGCATTTTATTCGTTTTGACAATTACGAGTATGCTGGCAAGACCGAAGGTATAACTCCAGAGAGTTATCTTGGTGTATGGGGCTGTGGCCGTTGCACTATCGTAATTAACAAGGAAGACAATAAATATACTGCAGACATCAGCTGGGCAAATAGTGCAGCTGAGCACAGGGTATGGACTTATTCTTGCCGATACGACAAGGACAGTTCTATTCTTGTGTGTCCTGGCAACGGCTTGTGCACCGATGCTATCGTATATGATAACGGCAAAGAAACAGATGTTAATGTATATGATGACGGAAGCTGCGAGCTTGTTCTTCGTGATGGCGTGCTGAAGTGGTATGACAACAAGGACAAAGCCGGTCAGGACATGGAATTTTTGAAATAATGGCTGGGATTTAAAAGGAGGGTACCAATGAAAAAACGCTTATTTGTAGGGTTGTTGGCATTTTTTGCGCTATCGTTACTATGCGTAATGAGCTTTTCTCCGTCGGCTGAGGCCAAGGCGAAGATACGCTATCATGTGGACCATGTACGGTTATATTCCCCTGGCCAGGCTACCATTGAGGGACATTTTACCAATGATGGAGATTCTACTGGTTATGTAAAGTGGGTTGATCTTGACCTTACCATTACAGCCACAAATAAACAACAGATGTGGGCGGGAGTCGGTATCCGTCACTATGTAGAGCAGAAGGTTCCAGCGTATGGAATCGTGCACTATAATTATATCTTAAAAAATGCGGGTATTCCGGAATATCATAAGAAGTATAACTGGAAAACTCATACTAATACCAAATGGTCTAACAAAGCAGGTTGATAGCACATTTCACTAAGGAGTCCAGTGTGGATGCTGGATAATTTAAGGGGGAGCCATAGACATAAGGCAGTGTAGGCTCCCCTTTTTGTTTTGCATACTATTATTCCCTCAACCAGCGGAGAGAAAGCTATAAATCATGATTAAAATCAGACATTGAAAAATAAAAGGGCAGAGCCACTGGACTCTGCTCTTTGTTATTGTTTTTGACTTTGTTGAACCCATTCTTTTAAAAATGCGGCTTGGTTTCTTTTAGCATAAGCTACAGCTAGTATGTTTACTTTTAATGTGTTGTCATCAACAACAAAATAGACTATATAATTTTTGACAATGATATAGCGAACTCCCTTGTCGTGCCCAGGATATTCATGACACAGTGGGGCTCTTTTGGGAAGGGCAGTTAATGATTCTATTTTTGTTTCAAATTCGCCCAGTAAATCAAGTGCCGCCTGGGGAGCAGCTAATTCGGTAGCAATATAGTCCGATATTTGCTTTAAATGTTTCTTTGCTTCCTGAGATACATTTATATTGTATTCAGCCATTATTGATACCTTTCCTTAAGTCTTCAAAGGTTTCATGAAGAGTTGAGGTTTTTCCTTGTTCAATATCATAAAACCCTCGTTCCATCATGGCATTGAATTCCTTATCACTCATATCATCTCGTGTCGGTGGCAAGGTAATAGTAGGCTGTGCATCGGTTATACGAAAAGGGATGGCTTGTTCGCGAATGGCTTGACGCAGAAAAATATTAATTGCGGTACTGAGGTTCATTCCCAGGCGTTCAAATAAGTTTTGTGCCTGTTCTTTAACATCAGGGTCAATTTTTATATTTGTACTAACAGCTGGCATAATAATCATCCCCTTTTTTATAATGATTATATGCCTATTATAAATATAATGTCAACATAATATATACCTATTGGGCGATAACCATTTTGTTTTATCAGTCTGCAGAATTTTCCTTTGCTATCATAGTAAAAAGGGGGCGAGGAAAATGGCTGGTAATGTTTATGGTTATGTAAGAGTATCCACGGCAAGTCAGCATGATGATCGGCAAAGATTGGCTATGACAGAATTTGGTATACCGGAAGAAAACATCTATGCTGATAAGCAAAGTGGTAAGGATTTTTTCCGGCCTGCTTATAAGATTCTAATGACAAAATTGCTGGCGGGAGATGTGCTGGTAATTCAAAACATTGACAGATTAGGAAGAAATTATAGTGAAATTTTAAAAGAATGGCGAATAATAACGGAGGAAAAGGAGGTGGCAATAGTTGTTTTGGAGATGCCTTTACTTGATACCAGAAATAAATATAAAAATGATATAACAGGAAAACTGATTTCAAATATAGTGTTACAGCTTTTTTCTTATGTTGCTCAAAGAGAAAGGGAAATGAATATTGAACGAACTAAGCAGGGAATAGAAGCCGCTAGGGCCAGAGGTGTGCAATTTGGTAGAAAAAGGATTGAAAAGCCGGCAATGTTTGAACAAATATTATTAAAATGGCAACAAGGCGAATTTTCAGAAAGAATGGCAGCTAAAATGTTGGGAGTATCAAGACCAACATTTCATAAATGGGTACATGAGTGAAAAAAGTATTTTATTCTTATGTAAAAAGAGGTGGCAGTAAAACCATGGTTTTTCAGTCACCAGGAAGGAATTTATATTTAACATCGTTTTTACATAAAAAGAAAGGTTGTGATGGTATGGCAAATACAGCAGAAAAAGGAATTGAACAATTGTGCATAACAAATATTATAAGGATTGCTGTTTTAGTGATAGCAATAATCCCTGACTCATTTCCCAAAGCTGTAAAAGAGATGATTCTCATGGTTATACTGTATTAGGGAAATGGTACGATAGTGGCTGTAGTTAAATCTATGTGGGCAAAAAATAGATATGGGCATACTGCAATTATAAGTTCAATTTTGCTTGGGATTGCTATAGTGGTAGGTGGCGTGTATTTTTTTCAGCCAGATATCCTGTGTCAGTTTGTGCGTGATTTTGTGGTAGCACTATTTTTGGCGTTGTCTGAAGTACTGGCTCCTGATATTTTAAGTAAATTTAAATCAAAATAGGCAGAATAATAGCAGAACAATACTGCTGTTAAACAAATATGAAGAAAAATGCAAAGGAGAAAAATATGGTTAAAAAAGTATGGATGCTATGTTGGGGGCTAGTAATTTTGGTGGCGATGGCATTTGTGAATGTATCTGCTGTCGAAGCCTATGCCTATACTATTGATGATTTGGCTAGGGCTGTGATAGAACAACCACGCCAAGAATGTGAAATACCTCGGGACGAGTTTTATGATATGTATCTAAAGGTAGAACATTTGCGAGGTACATATCGGATCGCAGAAGTATATTCGACAGGTTATCATAATTATAATGATGGCACTTTTGAATTTAAGCCTGAGGATATAGGGACTGTGATAAAAATATATTATGATGGTGATTTGAAGGGGAAAATTATATCGGCGCCGGCCAATTCACGATTTACTAGGGTAATGGAGGAGTTAAACCGTCAAAAAGAAGAAAGAAATGACCCATCTTTGATAGCCACTTTAATTTGGGATATTCATTATCAAGAGGGGGATTATAGTGCTTATGTTGGTTTTAATTTCTCTGGTGGCTTAGGAATGTTTGCTGATAGAGCATATGCCGATAAATCATATTTCGACAAAGTAGGAAATGTTATAGTGTTATACGAAGATGATGTTTGGAAAGGACCTAGGAAGAGTATAGTATTGGAAAAAATAGATACCACTTCAGGGTTAAATGCTCAGGGCTATTTGACAAAGCCTGTAGAGCAGCCAATAACTCCGTCATCGCAGCATATTCGCTACAGTGTAGACCATGTATATCTGAACACTCCGGGGGAGGCTACCATTGAGGGTCATTTCACCAATGACGGTGACATGACTGGGTATGTAAAGTGGGTTGATCTTGACCTTACCCTTACAGCCGACAATGGCCAGCAAATGTGGGCATACAGTGGTATTCGCCATGATGTGAATATTGAGGTTCCAGCCAATAAATATGTAAATTACACCATCTATGTCCAGCACAAGAACATTCCGGAATATCATAAGAGATTCAAATGGAAAGCCAACACCAATACCCATTGGTCTACCAGTGCTGGCTGATAGCAAATTTATAACTAAGAAGTCCAGTGTGGATGCTGGATAATTTAAGGGGGAGCCATGGACACAAGTCTGTGTCGGCTCCCTCTTTTTTATAGTTAATGGAGTAGGGAGAATGCTTGCTTTTATGAACCATTTAATATACAATAATATATGCTTAAGAGGGAGAAATACCCAAATCAGCAATAACTGTAGAAGCAGCATTTTCGACTGTTCCGCAGCACAATGGCTCATTTGTGGTTAATTGCTGTTTTTTCTCAGGGTGAACAGGGCACAGGCTGCTGTACCTGAGTTTTTTTATGTAAAAAATTATTATTAGGGGCGTGAGATCAGATTGGAAGATAAGCTGAAAATTTACGGGTTTAACAACCTGACCAAATCCCTTAGCTTTAATATCTATGATATTTGTTATGCTAAGACACCTAGGGAACAAAAGGATTATATAAAATATATTGATTCCCAGTACAACTCGGAGCGTTTGACCAAGATTATGTTTAAGGTAACGGAAATGATAGGCGCTCAGGTTCTTAGTGTATCCAAACAGGATTATGATCCCCAGGGTGCCAGTGTAACTCTGCTGATTGCAGAGGAGGCGGCGGTTTCCTCCGGACAAAAGAAACCATTGGGAGATACGGTAGTTAAGCCTGTTAATGAAACTATTCTGGCTCATCTGGACAAGAGCCATGTTACGGTTCATACTTATCCGGAATATCATCCAGAGACTAGTATAGCTACCTTCCGCGTTGATATTGATGTGGCCACCTGTGGTGAGATTACACCATTGAAAACATTGGATTATCTTATCGGAATGTTTGATTCGGATATAATTACTATGGATTATCGCGTACGAGGCTTCACCCGTGACCTTTCCGGTAAAAAATTATTCATGGACCACAATATCACCTCCATTCAGAATTTTATCGATAAGAAAACTATAGATAAATATGATACGGTGGATGTAAATGTATATCAGGCCAATTTGTTCCATACTAAGATGCTTATCAAGGAGCTGGACCTGAAAAATTATCTGTTCAATACGGATATTTATGAAATACCGCCAAAAACCCGCCTGGAAATACATGATAACCTGCGTAAGGAAATGATTGAAATCTTTAGCGGGATAAATGTTTTCTAAGGAGAGAAGGAACTAATGGAATACTATTCTCAGGATAGAGCCCCTATATTGGAGGCTTTGGAGAAGATGAAACGGGCCCGTCTGGTTCCCTTTGATGTGCCCGGACATAAGCGAGGCCGAGGCAATCCGGAGCTGACGGAATTCTTGGGAGAGCAGTGTCTTTCCGTGGATGTAAATTCCATGAAGATGCTGGATAATCTCTGTCATCCTGTTTCCGTTATTAAGGACGCTGAACGGTTGGCTGCAGACGCCTTTGGTGCTGCCCATGCCTTTTTTATGGTAGGTGGTACCACCTCCGCTGTTCAGGCCATGGTCATGACTGCCTGCAAGAGGGGGGATAAGATTATTATTCCCCGTAATGTACATAGAAGTGCTATCAACGCCATGATTCTTTGTGGGGCAGTGCCGGTGTATGTAAATCCCCAGATGGATTCCATGCTGGGAATTTCTCTGGGGATGAGTGTGGCTGATGTGGAGCAGGCCATTAGAGAAAATCCTGATGCCAAGGCGGTTTTTGTAAACAATCCGACTTATTACGGTATATGCTCAGATATAAAATCCATTGCAAAGCTGGCCCATGATAACGGTATGCTGCTGTTGGCAGATGAAGCCCATGGGTCTCATTTGTATTTCAGTGATAAGCTGCCTGTTGCCGCTATGCATGCCGATGCGGATATGGCGGCTCTTTCCATGCACAAATCAGGCGGTTCCCTTACTCAGAGCTCTATGCTGCTGATTGGAAATCGGGTGCCGGAGGGTTATGTACATCAGATTATTAATTTGACCCAGACCACCTCTGCTTCTTATCTTTTGCTGGCCAGTCTGGATGTTTCCCGTAGAAATATGGCTCTTCGTGGCACGGAAATGATAGATAAGATCATTGACCAGGTGGAATATGCCAGGGATGAGATTAATACCATTGGTGATTATTATGCTTATTCCAAGGAGCTTATTAATGGTGATTCCATCTTTGATTTTGATATCACCAAGCTGTCGGTATATACCCGTTCCATTGGTCTGGCCGGTATAGAGGTTTATGATATCCTTCGTGATGAGTACGATATACAGACTGAGTTTGGTGATATTGCCAATTTGTTGGCCTATGTGTCTGTGGGAGACCGTCTGAAGGATATTGAACGTCTGGTATCCGCTTTGGCGGAGATTCGGAGAAATTACCGTCAGACAGGACGTAAAATGCTGAAGGCGGAATACATTAATCCACAGGTGATTTGCGGACCTCAGGAGGCTTTTTATAGCGAAAAAGAATCCCTGCCTATAGACCAGACTGTAGGACGGGTTTGTAGCGAGTTTGTAATGTGTTATCCTCCTGGAATTCCTATTTTGGCTCCAGGGGAAAAAATTACCGAGGAAATCCTCCAGTATATTCGTTATGCCAAGAAAAAGGGCTGTTCCATGACCGGCCCGGAGGATATGAATATTAGATTCTTAAATGTTATGAAATAAAGGTGATACAGATGGAGTTATGGTATACAGAAAAACATACTGATAATGTTAGCCTTTCAATAAAAGTTGACAAGCAGATATACAGTGGCAAAAGTGAGTTCCAACGCATCGATATTTTTGATTCCAAGGAATTTGGCCGTATTATGGTTTTGGACGGCTATTTGATGCTGACAGAGAAGGATGAATTCATTTATCATGAGATGATAACCCATGTAGCTATGTGTGTTCATCCAAATCCAAAGAGGGTACTGGTTATTGGTGGCGGTGACGGTGGTACGGTCCGTGAGCTTACCAAGTACGATTTTATCGAAAAGATTGATTTGGTGGAAATCGATGAGGAAGTGGTGGATGTAAGTAAAAAATATCTGCACACCACAGCTTTGAAGCTGGATGACCCAAGGGTTACCTGCTATTTTGAGGATGGTTTGAAATTTATTCGTCGTGTTACTGACGAATACGATATTATTATTGTGGATTCCACGGATCCCTTTGGTCCTGGGGAGGGCCTTTTTACCAGAGAATTCTATGGCAACTGCTACAAGGCTCTTCATGATGATGGTATAATGGTAAATCAGCATGAAAGCCCATTTTATGAGGGTGACGCTGAGGCTATGCAACGGGCTCACAAGCGAATCTGTATGTCCTTTCCTATTTCCAAGGTGTATCAGGTTCATATTCCAACATATCCGTCGGGGCATTGGCTCTTTGGCTTTGCCTCCAAGAAGTATCATCCTGTGAAAGGGGTAAATTGGGACAGGTGGAAAAAGCTGGGCTTAAAGCTGAAATATTATAATACAGCTTTGCATGCCGGTGCTTTTGCTTTGCCAAATTATGTAGAGGAGTTGCTGAGAGATGTTGAGTCCTAATATAGAGACATTTTTGGGCTGCGAGGCCCCTTTTAATGAGGCACGTATTGTGCTTTACGGTGCTCCTTTTGACAGTACCACATCCTTCAGACCTGGTACCCGCTTTGCATCCAAGATAATGCGTGGTGAGTCATACGGGCTGGAGACCTACAGCCCGTATCAGGATCTGGACATGGAGGATGCCAAGGTCTTTGACAGTGGAGATCTTGAGCTGTGCTTTGGCGATGCTGAAAAGGCCCTTAAGGATATTGAAATGCGGGCGGAGGAGATTTTGGAGGCCAACAAGCTGCCCTTTATGATTGGCGGTGAGCATTTAGTATCTTTGGGCGCTATCAGAGCTGTGGCCAGAAGATATCCAGATCTTCATATTCTGCATTTTGATGCCCATACTG
The DNA here is from genome assembly GCF_900141865.1 of Anaerovibrio lipolyticus DSM 3074. Classification (GTDB taxonomy): domain Bacteria; phylum Bacillota; class Negativicutes; order Selenomonadales; family Selenomonadaceae; genus Anaerovibrio; species Anaerovibrio lipolyticus. Next base: position 8,565 of record NZ_FQYW01000029.1, read on the forward strand.
ATCTTAGGGATGAGTATCTTGGTACCCATTTGACCCATGCAGGGGTTATTAGGCGGGCCTGGGATATTGTGGGGGATGGTCGTATCTGGCAGCTGGGAATTCGCAGCGGTTTGCGTGAGGAATTCCAGTGGGCAAGGGAGCACACCCATCTTCATAAATTTGATTTGACGGCCATGCCACAAGCACTGGCAGCCTTGAAGGGCAAGCCAGTATATTTTACGATTGATTTGGATGTAATGGATCCATCAGTTTTCCCTGGCACTGGGACCCCGGAATATGGCGGTGTTTCCTTTAAAGAGCTGATGGAGGCGGCTATAGCAGGCTGTGGCCTGAATGTGGTGGGCTGTGATATTGTGGAGCTGTCCCCTGGCTTGGATCAGAGTGGTGCATCCACAGCTGCCGCATTAAAAATTCTGCGGGAAATGCTGTTAAAGCTGGAGGAGCCTTTTATCAAGGGACCGGAGCAAGTCTAGTTTCTGATTTAGAATTGTTAAGTTGCAGGGACAGTTTACTGTAGCGTTGGGCGAAGGACGTTAATAAACTATTTTTTACATTCTTTCCCATCGAGAAAATATCCATTGTTTGAGCGAAGCGAGTTTGGATTTTTCTTGATGTTTAACTGAAAGTAAAAAAGAGTTTTAGTCCTGAGTCCCTGGCTACGGGAAACTGCTCATGCAAATATTATGATAATATTAAGAAATATGTACATATATAGGAGGAACAAATAACAATGGGTAAGGTTTTAGTTATTGGCTGCGGCGGTGTAGCCAGCGTAGCAATTCATAAATGTGTTCAGAATCACGAGGTATTCAATGAAATCTGCATTGCCAGCCGAACCAAGAGCAAGTGTGACAAGCTGAAGGATGTACTGGAAAAGCAGTATGGCAATGTATGCAAGATTACCACCGCCCAGGTGGATGCCAATAGCGTTGAGCAGCTTGTGGCCCTTATGAAAGAGGTTAAGCCTGATGTGGTACTGAATTTGGCATTGCCTTATCAGGATCTTACTATTATGGATGCTTGTCTGGAATGCAAGGTAAGCTATGTGGATACTGCCAACTACGAGCCAGAGGATACTGCCAAGTTTGAGTACAAGTGGCAGTGGGAGTATCGGGAGCGCTTTGAGAAGGCTGGTATTACTGCACTTTTGGGCTCCGGCTTTGACCCTGGTGTAACTGGTGTATTCAGTGCATACGCTTTAAAGCATGAATTTGATGAAATTAACTATATTGATATTCTGGACTGTAATGCTGGTGACCACGGTTATCCATTTGCCACCAATTTCAATCCAGAAATCAACATCCGCGAGGTTTCTGCCAAGGGCAGCTACTGGGAGGATGGCAAGTGGGTTGAAACTGAGCCTATGGAAATCAAGCGGGTTTATGATTTCCCAGAGGTGGGACCGAAGGATATGTATCTTTTGCACCATGAAGAGCTGGAGTCCCTTGGTATCAATATTCCTGGCATTAAGCGCATCCGCTTCTTTATGACCTTTGGTGAGAGCTATCTCCGTCATTTGAAGTGCCTTGAAAATGTTGGTATGACCTCCATTGAGCCAATTGAATTTGAGGGCAAACAGATTGTTCCGTTGCAGTTCCTGAAGGCTGTTCTGCCAGACCCGGCCAGTCTCGGTCCCCGTACTGTGGGCAAGACCAATATCGGTTGTATTTTCCAGGGGAAGAAGGACGGAAAGGATAAGACCTATTATCTTTATAATGTATGCGACCATCAGGAGTGCTACAAGGAGGTTGGCTCCCAGGCCATTTCCTACACCACTGGCGTACCAGCCATGATTGGTGCCATGCTGGTAATGAACGGCACTTGGAATAAGCCTGGCGTATATAACATTGAGGAATTTGATCCAGATCCATTTATGGAGGCTCTTAACAAGTGGGGGCTTCCTTGGCAGGAAAGCCATAACCCTGCATTGGTGGACTGATGAGCTTTGTCTATCAGCCTAAATGGCTGCAGGAGGTTCCTTCACCCAGCTATGTGGTGGAGGAATCACGGCTAAGGCATAATCTGGAAATTCTTAAGGGGGTTCAGGATAGAACTGGCTGCAGTATTTTGTTGGCTCAGAAGGCCTTTTCCATGTTTCATTTCTATCCCCTTATCAGCAAGTACCTAAAGGGAACTACAGCCAGTGGCATATATGAGGCCAAGCTGGCCCATGAGGAATTCCCCGGGGAAAACCACGTTTTTTCTCCTGCCTATAAGGAGAAGGACTTTTCAGAGATTCTGGAAATATGTGATCACATAGTGTTTAATTCCATCGGCCAGCTGAAGAAATTTGCTTCAATGGCAAAAAAAGCCGGCCGTTCCTATGGCCTAAGGATTAATCCGGAGCATTCCACCCAGCCGGAGGAGCATGCCATTTACGATCCATGCTCCGGTGATAGCCGCCTGGGCACCAAGCTCAGTGAATTGGAGCAGGCTCTGAAGGAAGCCCCGGAGGAGGATTTCCTTTATGGGATCAGTGGCTTTCATTTTCACACCCTGTGTGAGCAGGGGGCGGAGCCTTTGGCAGAAACCCTTGAGGCTGTGGAAAAAAAGTTTGGCAAATATTTTAAGCATCTTAAATGGCTGAACTTTGGTGGCGGTCATCACATTACCAGAGAAGAGTATAATATTCCTCTTTTGGAGGAATGTATAAACAGAATACAGAAAAAATACAGCTTAAAGGTGTATATTGAGCCTGGAGAGGCTGTGGCCCTTGATGCAGGCTTTTTGGTGGCAACAGTATTGGAGATTATTGAGGCCACACCAGACAACGGAAGAAAGGCAAATATTGCCATTCTTGATACTTCCGCTGCCTGCCATATGCCGGATGTTTTGGAAATGCCATACAGACCGCCCCTTATGGGAAGTGGAGAGGCTAATGAGAAGCCACATACATATACCTTGGCAGGGCCTACTTGCCTTGCAGGAGATACGATTGGGACCTATTCCTTTGACAATGCCTTAAAGTCTGGGGACAGACTTCTCTTTGGTGATATGGCAATTTACAGCATGGTAAAGAACAATACCTTCAACGGAATGCCACTGCCTCACATTTGTGCAGTAAATAACCGTGATGAGGTGGAGATTGTAAGGGGATTTGGCTATGGAGATTTCAAAATGCGTATCTAAAGTGATGTCCTTTGGCAGTAAAATCATAATAGCAGTTTCTTTGGTTCTCTTTGTAGCTGTTGGGCAGGCCAATGCTGCGTCAGAGGCTGTTCAAAAAGCCGGGGTTCAGTATGCCTGTGCTTTGCTGGATATGATGGCCTATAAGAGTCAGCTGAACGAGGTTATCAGAGATGTGATTTCTGATTTTGGCTATGAAATTGTCAATTACAAGCATGAGGATGAGAAGGCTGCTACCAACTTCATTTTGCTTAGGTCAAAGGAACCGGGAGAGCTTACGGGAAAATTCCTTAATATCGTTGCTGTTCCGGGGACTGAAAAAATGAAGGATGTGGAGGTGGACCTTAGATTTCAGAAGGTCCTGTTTGGGGGCTCTGTTCCTTCGGAATTTGAGCAATATGCCAAAACTGAGAAGACCACGTCAGCTCAGCCGTTGGTTCATAAAGGCTTTAATGACTATACCCAGACCGCATTTTTTACTCCTAAGGAGGATGGTTCTTTGGGGGTGGATCCTTTGATGGATATTATCTACAAGGATAATGAGGAACTGATTCTTACTGGTCATAGTTTAGGTGGAGCCGTGGCGGTATTGCTGGGTACCCGCATGGAATGTATGGGTATTCCGCCGGAGAGTATTCAAGTGGTGACATTTGGGGCTCCGGCAGTGGGGAATAAAACCTTTGCCAATGAATATGGTAACGTAGTAAAGCATACCAGATATACCATGAGTGGAGATCCTGTCCATGGACTGTTGCAGTTTATTAAGGCAGGCTATGAACAGACAGGTGAGGAGATTAAATGCAAGCGCAATCCAAATTCTCTGAAATTTAGCCATAATATGTCCGAGTATCTGGATTCTTCCATTCGTAATTTACTGGATACTTTAGAGGCGGAAAATGAAGATTTACACAACCATGTCGTTGTAGATGAAACGGCCAAGATATTTTCATTACCCGGTAAGCCAGTAAAAGGAAGAGCTTATTTGGCGCCTGCTGTAGTTAATCTCCCTGATGATATTGATAATGATACAGAATATGTGAAAAAGCTTGCTGAGCTGATAGAGGGGTATGAGTTTGATGAGTCGGTAGAGGGCGATGAGACAGATGAGAAAGCTCAGAATGCCGCTGCTATCAGGACATCATGTGACCGTATATGTCGGGTGAATGTTGGGGCAAAGCTGCTGACTCGAAAGGTATACCAGATAACAGTTCAGGAGGACATATCTGATCCTTATGGTAATATTATCAGCACCCAGACCTGTGGCACCACCACGGATAATTTATCGCCTATGGAGGCTGTTTTATACAGCTTAGGCCGGTGTACCATGAATAGAGAAAATTTTGAGTGAGAGGATTATAATGGAGACTAAAATATCAGTAACCCAATCAATTGAGATGACAATGTCTGCTCTTGTTATGTATTGGAAGAGATATTTTGAGCAGAGCATGAAGGAATATTCCATCAGAACAGTTACTATGGGGGCGGTGTTGTATTCATCATTTCTCCATGAGGGACTTGTACAGGATGATATTGGCAAACGGCTGAATATGGATAAGGCTTATGTTACCAGAGAGCTGAATTCATTGGCACGGCTGGGGTATATTGTCCGGGAAAAGGATGTAGTGGATCATCGCAAGAACCATATTATGGTTACCCCAGCGGGAAAAAAGGCAGCTATGGCTATTGATAAATGCCGTAAAAACTGGATTGAAGCTGAATTTACGGGGATTGACGAAAAGGAAAGGGAAGTTTTTTTGGGGATTCTCAGTAAAATGGTGGGCAATTTAAAGGAGCATCTGTTCCCGGATGCTGAATAGCCCTAAATATTAATTTGCAATATTTATCTGTTAGTGATAGAATGTTCTACATTAGGCAAGGAAAGAGAGAGTAGCCGGGAGATATGCTTACAGGAAGTCCTGATAACTGAGAACAGGGCAGCTAAGGCCGGGTGAAGTTCACTCTGGAGTCTCCCCGGTGAAGAGATGTAGTCGGGGCGCACAGCAGCGTTATGGCGTAAATGAGTTATAAATTAGGGTGGTACCGCGAATTAGACCTTCGCCCCTTTTTGGGTGAGGGTCTTTTATTATGTTTTTTGCCTTCCCCCTCCGGGGAAGGTGTCAACGAAGTTGACGGATGAGGTATTTTAGGAGGCAATTATGGAAAGCAAGATTGAACAGCTGCGCCAGGAAGCAGCCAAGGCTATCAAAGATGTAGCTGGTACTCTTAATGACTTAAATGATATTCGTGTAAAGTATCTTGGTAAAAAGGGCGAGCTTACCTCTATTCTCAGAGGTATGGGACAGCTCAGTGCTGAGGATCGTCCTCGCATCGGTCAGATTGTAAATGAGGCACGTCAGCAGCTGGAGCAGCTTATTGCTGAGAAGAATCAGGAGCTTAAGGCCAAGGAAATGGCAAAGCGTCTGGCCAGCGAGAAGATTGATGTAACACTGCCAGGCCGTCCAACCAACCATGGTCATATTCATCCTCTTACTGTAACCCTTATGCAGATCAAGAATATTTTCATGCGTATGGGCTTCAGTGTGGAGGAGGGTCCTGAAATCGAGAAGGACTATTATAACTTTGAGGCACTGAATCTGCCAAAGGATCATCCGGCCCGTGATATGCAGGATTCCTTCTATATCACAGAGGATATTCTTATGCGTTCCCAGACATCTCCGGTACAGGCTCGTACCATGGAGGCCCATGAGCCAAACAGTCCTATCCGCATGATTGCACCAGGCCGCGTATATCGTCGCGATGATTATGATGCTACCCATTCCCCAATGTTTACTCAGATTGAGGGTATGGTTATTGACAAGAATATTAGCTTTTCTGACTTGAAGGGCACCCTTGAGGACTTCCTCCGTCAGATTTTCAACAAGGATGTTAAGGTTCGTCTTCGTCCTAGCTTCTTCCCATTCACTGAGCCAAGCACCGAGGTGGATATTTCCTGCGTAATGTGTAAGGGGCAGGGCTGCCGTGTGTGCAAGGGAACCGGCTGGCTGGAAATCCTTGGTGCTGGTATGATTCATCCTAATGTATTAAAAATGAGTGGCTATGACCCTTCCAAGGTAAGTGGCTTTGCTTTCGGTATGGGTGTTGAGCGTATCACCATGCTGAAATATGGTATCGATGATTTACGTCTGTTCTATGACAACGATATTCGTCTGCTGGAGCAGTTTTAATTAGGGAGGGGATAGAAAATGCAGGTATCGATTAAATGGCTTCACGATTATATAGATTTCAACGAAACTTCCGATGAGCTGGCTGACAAGCTGACTATGGCGGGTATTCCCGTGGAAAATGTGGTTCATGCCGGTGAGGGCCTGGAGAAGGTGGTAACTGGCAAGGTTGAGTCCATTGAGCGTCATCCGGATTCTGACCACATGTTTATCACTCAGATGAATGTGGGCCAGCCAGAGCTGGTTCAGGTTGTAACGGGTGCCCAGAATGTAAAGCAGGGTGATATTGTTCCTGTTGCCATGATTGGGGCCAAGCTGCCAAATGGCCTAAAGATTTCCAAGGGCAAGCTTCGTGGTGTCCCTTCCAATGGTATGCTTTGCTCCGCGGATGAGCTTAAAATGGACCTTACTACTTTGACTGATGAGCAGAAGGATGGTATTTACATTTTGCCTGCTGATACTGAGATCGGTATTCCGGCCAAGGATGCTCTGGGCCTTGATGATGATATCCTTGAATTTGAGCTTACTGCCAATCGTGGTGACTGCTTCAGTGTTTTTGGCCTGGTACGTGAGATTGCGGTACTTACCGGCAACACTCCAAAGTGGCCTGAAATTAAGGCTAATGAGGATGATGAGGCATCTACAGCTGATATGATTAAGATTGGTATTGAGGCAAATGACCTTTGTTCCCGTTTTTCCGCCAGAGTGTTAAAAAATGTAAAGATTATGGAATCTCCTGAGTGGATGCAGGTTCGTCTGGAAAATGCAGGAATCCGTGCCATCAATAATATTGTAGATGTAACTAATTTCGTAATGGTAGAGCTGGGTCAGCCTATGCATGCCTACGATTATGATCAGATAGCTGGTAAAAGTCTTACTGCCCGTCGGGCTGTAGCTGGGGAAAACCTTCATACCCTGGATGATTCTTCTCGTATTGCCAAGGGGGAGGAGCTGGTTATTGCCGACAGCGAAAAGCCAGCTGGCTTGGCTGGTATAATGGGTGGCTTGGAGTCTGAGGTTACAGAGAATACTACTACTGTTGTATTGGAAGCTGCTGCCTTTAATGGTGCCAGCATCCGTCGTACTGCTCGTTCTTGTGGCCTTCGTTCTGAGGCTTCCGGGCGATTTGAGCGTGGTGTGGATGAAACACAGACCATGCGAGCTCTTGATAGAGCAGCCCAGCTACTGCAGGACATGGGTGCCTGCACTGTTACCAAGGGCATCGTTGATGTATATCCAGTAGAAAAGGAGCCTGTTTCTGTAGACTTTACTCCAGAGCAGATTAACAAGCGCTTGGGTACTGATATTCCGGCAGAAATGATGGTGAAAATTCTGGAAAGCCTTGATTTCAAGTGTGAGGCTGACGGAAAGGGTGGTTACCATGTGTCTGTACCTTCCTGGAGAAATGATGTAACCTTTATGGAGGATCTTTCTGAGGAAGTTGCCCGCATTTACGGCTTTGACAATATTCAATCAACTACCCCTGAGGGTACCATGGTTCAGGGCGTTCAGAGTCCATTGCAGGACTTTATCGACCACATTAAGATTACCTTGACCCACATTGGCCTGAGCGAGGAGCTGTCCTTCAGCTTCAGCAATTTTGATGTATTGGATAAGATGCTGATTCCGGCTGACAGTCCGCTGCGTAATGCTATTCCACTTATGAATCCTTTTGTTGAGGAGGCTCAGCTGGTTCGTACCAGCCTCTTGGCCAGCGTTATTGAAAATGCTGTCCGCAATCTTTCCCGTAAAAATGAGGATATTCGCCTCTACGATGTGGCACCTGTATTTTATCCAAAGTCACTGCCTCTTACTGAGCTTCCTGATGAGGTGGTTAAGGTAGCAGGCTTTATGTGCGGACGCCGCAACCCAGTGGGCTGGAATACCGGCGACGATATGATTGACTTCTACGATGCCAAGGGTGTTGTGGAGGAGCTGCTGGCCAGACGAAACATCACCAGATATACGGTGGAAGCAGGGGAGTATACCGCAATGCACCCTGGCAAGACTGCTCTCTTCAAGAAGGGCAAGGATATTATTGCTGCTGTGGGCGAGCTTCATCCACAGGTGGCCGAAAACTTTGGTATTACCAAGAAAGCATACATTTTTGAAATGGATGTGGCTACACTTATGAAGTACAGCTCCGCAAAGTTCAACTTTGATGTGCTGCCTAAGTATCCGGCTGTTTTCCGTGATTTGGCAATTTTGGTGGACAAGGACGTAAATGCCTCTGACATCGAGAAGACCATTATTGGAAATGGCGGCAAGTACTTCAAGAGAGCTGTCCTCTTTGACCTCTATACCGGCAAGCAGATTGATGCCGGCAAGAAAAGTGTGGCCTTTACCATGCTGTTCCAGTCCAACGACAAGACCCTCACCGATGAAGAGGTGGATGAGTCCTTCAATAAGATTGTTGCTGCAGTGGAGAAGAAGTTTGACGCAGAGCTCCGCAAGTAATAATCTGTTAATAAAATAGAACGAAAAAATAACCATCCCGTTTAAGTGGGATGGTTATTTTTTTTGCCATTATTTCATGTACTTTGTTAATAGATGTGATACACTTTCCACGGAATCCGATCCAGAGGTACGGTTTTCAAAAATTCCACAATGTCCTTGCGTCCATAGTAGTGGGGGACACCATCTTTGTCCTGGGACATGAGAATAATAGGCATGTTAGGGAAAAATGGTCTAACGGCCTGGCGGAATCTGGTGGAACGGACAGTGTATTGGGTAACGGACTGCTTTACAGATAGAAGAGCAAATTTTACTCCCTGTTCAATAATAACGGCTCCGTGTAAAACCATGGGAACCTCCTTTGTAAACTGAAAATTAATAAGGATACTGTATCAAAAAGGAATAATAAAATCAACGAAAATTTGTTTGGTATCTTGTTGACAGAACATGGATTCTGTGTTAACATATCACCAAACAAAAGTTTTAAGAACTTATTTTCTTGGAACTAATTTTCCAAGAACTGATTTTCTTAAGAGTAAAGGAGCAGATATTATGAAAAATATTATTATTACCATAGTTATTGGACTAGCTGTTCTCTCTCCCTTTAATTTGACTAATTCCTATCTCAGAACCTCTGAATTCGATACTGTAATCCTACAGCATGGAGAAAGTATTGAAACTATTGCCAGCCGTTATACCTCTGATAACGAACAGCTTCAGGAGCTTACTGTTGCCATTAAGGAAATCAATGATATAAAGAATGATCGTGATCTTAGAGCCGGCCGCAAGCTGCAAATACCAGTCATAGCCGACGATAATCAGAAGGTTCAGGTAGCCAGCCGTTAAGCAACATGCTAATGAAACGACGAGTGACAAAGATAGTGGCGAAAAGGACGAGTTATGCTTGACAGTAATCTCAACGAATACTATAATTAGACAGTAATTTGAGATATCATAAAGGTTATGAAGAAGATATGGCCTGGAAGTTCGTTATTCAGAGAGGGACAGTTGCTGTGAAGTCCTATAATTGAGTCCTTGGTTACCACTTCGGAGCTGTGGTATGAAACATGGTTTTTGGATTAAATACCGCCGGACTGATTCCGTTAAAATCACAAAAGTTGGTCACATCGTGTTTCATATGGTGTGGCAAGCAGGGTGGAACCGCGAAGTATATACCTCGTCCCTATTGGGGATAGAGGTATTTTTTATTACAAAATCTTAGAGAATCAAGTCTGAAGGACGAAGATGAGCTTTAGATTTTGTATAAGGGCTGATGAAAACCTGTATGTTTTCATCTTGCTTTATTTCCCTGTGAGTATTTTATATTATTTGGGAGGAATAAATCATGATTAAATTGACTATGCCAGATGGCGCAGTTCGTGAAGCTGAGGCTGGTATCAGCGGTCTGGAGCTGGTAAAGTCCATCAGCAACAGCTTGGCAAAGAAGGTATTGGCTATCAGCATTGATGGAGAGACCAAGGATATTACCACTGTTCTTGACAAGGATGCCAGCATCAAGTTCCTGACCTTTGAGGATGAGGAAGGTCGCTGGGCATTGCGCCATACCGGTTCCCATATTTTGGCCCAGGCTATTAAGAGACTTTATAAGTCCGAGAATGTTCAGCTGGCTATCGGTCCTGCTATTGATAACGGCTTCTACTATGATATTGATATGGAAAAGCGCCTCACCGAGGAAGACCTTAAGGACATCGAAAAAGAGATGAACAAAATCGTTAAGGAGAACCTTAAGCTGGAGCGCAAGGAAGTAAGCCGTCAGGAGGCTCTTGATATGTTCAAGGCTGCTGGTGAGGGCTACAAGGTGGAGCTTATTAACGATCTTCCAGAGGATGCTACTATTTCCCTTTACACTCAGGGTGAGTTCACTGATCTCTGTGCCGGCCCTCATGTTATTTCCACTGGCAAGGTAAAGGCTATTAAGCTCCAGAGCGTGGCTGGTGCATACTGGCGCGGTGATGTTAAGAACAAGATGCTTCAGCGTGTATATGGTACTGCCTTTGAAAAGAAGGATGAGCTGGATGCGTATCTCCATATGCTGGAAGAGGCTGCCAAGCGTGACCATCGTAAGCTGGGTAAGGAACTGGATCTTTTCAGCATTCATGAGGAGGGGCCTGGCTTCCCATTCTTCCATCCAAACGGCATGGTTATTCGCAACGAGCTGATTAACTACTGGCGCGAGGTTCATCGTCGCTATGGCTATCAGGAGATTAAGACTCCAATGATTTTGAACCGGCAGCTTTGGGAGCGTTCCGGACACTGGGCTCATTACAAGGAAAATATGTACTTCACTGAAATTGATGGTGAAGATTATGCAGTAAAACCAATGAACTGCCCAGGTGGTATGATTGTATATAAGACTCAGCAGCACAGCTATCGTGATCTCCCACTTCGTGCCGGTGAGCTTGGCCTTGTTCATCGCCATGAGCTTTCTGGTGCTCTTCACGGACTTTTCCGTGTTCGTAACTTCACTCAGGATGATGCCCATATTTTCATGACGCCTGAGCAGATTGAAGGGGAAATCCAGAAGGTTATTGACCTTTTTGATGAGGTGTACAGCACCTTCGGCTTGGAGTATCATGCTGAGCTTTCTACCCGTCCGGAGGATTCCATGGGCTCTGATGAGATGTGGGAGCTGGCTACCAACGGCTTGAGAAATGCCCTTGAACATCGTGGACTGGAATATATTGTCAACGAGGGTGATGGTGCATTCTATGGTCCTAAGATTGACTTCCATCTGAAGGATTCCATTGGTCGTACTTGGCAGTGCGGTACTATTCAGCTTGATATGCAGCTGCCAGAGAAGTTTGATCTGACTTATGTCGGTGAGGATGGCCAGAAGCATCGTCCTGTTATGATTCACCGTGTAGTATATGGTTCTATTGAGCGCTTTATCGGTATTCTCATCGAGAACTATGCCGGTGCTTTCCCAACCTGGTTGGCTCCTGTACAGGCCAAGATTCTCCCTATTACTGACAAGCACATGGATTATGCCTTCGAGCTGAAAAAGAAAATGTTTGACATGGGCTATCGTGTAGAGGTGGACGACCGCAACGAGAAGGTTGGCTACAAGATGCGTGAGGGTCAGGTTAAGAAGATTCCTTATCTCTTGGTTGTAGGTGACCAGGAGGTGGCTGACGGCACTGTAAATGTACGCTGTCATGGTCAGAAGGAAACCAGAACTATGAAGGTGGACGAGTTCATTGCACTGCTTCAGGAGAAGATTGCAACCAAGTCTGCTGAGTATTAATATAAGTTTTACAAAAAATATAAAATATCTGTTGACAGGGTGGCTTCCCGGTGGTAATATATTCAAGGCAAACAAAGCAGAGGCCACCGCTTCTCACCTTGCTGATTAGGTCAGCGGGTCTGATACAGATTGTATTTGTTGAGGGTGGTGTATGCCGCCCTCATTTTGTTTTGTATATGAAAGTTAATAATATGAAGCAGGAGGTGTTTTTTATTAGTAAGGAAACTGAGAGAATCAACGAAGAAATCCGAGTTCGTGGCGGTGAGATCCGCGTGACTGACGCAGAAGGCCAGTCATTGGGTGTAATGCAGGTAAAGGATGCATTAAACATGGCTATGGAGCAGCACCTTGATTTGGTGGAGATCGCTCCTAAGGCGAAGCCACCTGTATGCCGTATCATGGATTACGGTAAATATAGATATGAAAAGCAGAAGCGTGAGAAAGAAGCACGCAAGAAGCAGAAGGTTATTTCCATCAAGGAAGTTAAGCTTCGTCCAAACATTGAACAGCATGATTTTGACGTCAAGTTGAAGAATGCTACGCGTTTCCTGGCAGATGGCGACAAGGTTAAGGTAACTATTATGTTCCGTGGCCGTGAAATGTCCCACCCAGAGCTTGGTAAGGATATCCTTAGCAAGTTTGCAGATGCGCTGAAGGATTCAGTAACCGTAGAACGGGATGCTAAGCTTGAAGGTAGAAATATGATTATGATTTTAGCCCCTAAGGCTCAAACTAAAGGAGGAAAACAGTAATGCAGAAGATGAAAACTCGTAGAGCAGCTGCAAAGCGCTTTACTGTAACTGGTACTGGCGAAATTAGAAGAAACAAGGCTTATAAGAGACATATCCTGGAGAAGAAGTCTCCAAAGCGTAAGCGTAACATGCGTAAGGCGGCTCTGCTGGTTGCAGGTGACTACAAGCGCGAGATTAAGTGTCTCCCATACGCTTAATTCATTAAATAATAGATACATTTAGGAGGAAAAGAACATGCCAAGAGTTAAAAGCGGCGTGACTGCACATAGACGTCATAATAAGATTTTAAAGTTAGCAAAGGGCTACAAGGGCTCCAAGAGCAAGCAGTTTAAGAAGGCAAATGAGACCGTTATGAAGGCTCTCTACTACGCTCGTCGTGACCGTCGTGCGAAGAAGGGCGTTTTCCGTCGTCTCTGGATTGCACGTATCAATGCTGCAGCACGTGCTAATGGGATTTCCTACAGCCGTCTTATCGCTGGTCTTACCAAGGCTGGTGTAGAGGTTAACCGCAAGATGCTGGCTGACCTTGCTATCAGCGATGCTAACGCATTTGCTCAGATGGTTGCAGTTGCTAAGGAAAACCTGTAATATTGAATATTAAGAGTTGTCTTTATTGACAGCTCTTTTTATTTTGGTGCAAAAAAGCCCCTTGTGATATAATATAGAGATGAGGGAAAGGAGCTGATCTGATGATTGAGCTTGAACGTATCGAAAGTCTCACCAATTCAAAGATAAAATTGGCAGCCAAGCTGCATACAAATAAATACCGTAAAGCAGAAAATCTTTTTGTAGCCGAGGGCGTTCGTCTGGTGGAAATGGCTGCACAGTCTGACTGGCCTATGGAATTTGCTCTTATATCTGATTCTGCCATGGAAAACCCACGGGCTGTGGCAGTGGTGGAGCAGCTCCAGGAAAAGGGATGTCCCGTATATCAGGTGAGTGACCAGCTTTACGACAAGGCGGCTGATACGGTGACCCCTCAGGGCCTGCTTTTGGTAATGGGCTTCCGTATTTTTACTTGGCAGGAAATTCTTAAGTCCAATAATGATGATGCCTCAGCACCACTTATTGCTGTTCTTGATGGCGTCCAGGATCCGGGGAATGCGGGCAATATTATCCGTACCGCTGATGCCCTTGGATGTTCTGGCGTGGTGTGTTTGGAAGGTACTGCTGATATTTTCGCCGACAAGGTGGTACGGGCCTCCATGGGCTCTTTATTCAATATTCCTGTAATGACCGGAATTAACCCTGAAGAATTACGGGATGTGTGTCAGGATAACGAGGTGGCCCTCATTGCCACAGCTGTGGATGATGCTGCTGTTCGCCATTATTTGGCCGATTATGTAAGCCCATGTGCCATCGTTTTTGGTAACGAAGGCAACGGTGTATCACAAAAAATGCTGGAGGAAGCTGACCAAAAAGTGTATATCCCAATGACTGGCAAGGCTGAATCCTTAAATGTTTCGGCGGCAGCGGCGATTCTTTTGTATGAAGCCTTCCGCAAACGCTCTATTTTGTGATATAATGTAAAAGTTAAATAATTAAATCAGTTTAAATTCCCCATACATAGGCTGTTCCCGTTTCGTATCCAATGCCTATATATGGGGATTTTTTATTCAATATGCACATTGCAAACCTAAAAGGGTGAATGTGGTGGAGTCAAATTTTGATTTTTTAGCATAAAAACTCATATTGTTTCATACTTATTAATATTATTTGCTATTGATTTAGACAATTCAGAATGTTAAAATAATTATAGTTGATATTTAACGAGGGAGGTAAAAAACATGAAACAGTATGAGCTCTTTATTAATGGTGAATTTGTTCCAAATGGGGATCGGGAGATGTTGGATGTTATTAACCCGGCAACGGAAGAAGTCATCTCTCAGGTGCCTAAAGCCACCAAGGCTGATGTGGACGCGGCTGTGGATGCGGCATTTGAGGCGCAAAAATCATGGGGTAAGCTTCCGGCAATCCAGAGGGCAAATTATCTTATGGAGCTGGCAGGGCTGGTACGTGAAAATCGGGAGCTGTTTGCCCGGACAAATACTGAGGAAATGGGCAAGCCATTGGCCCAGTCCATGGACGAAGCCGGCTGGCTGGGGGATTATATTCAGTATTTTGCTGCTATGGCCCGCCATATCAAAGGGGAAATTATTCCATCTGACAGACCAAACGAAAATATATTCCTGTACAAGATGCCTATAGGCGTTGTTGCTGGTATAATGCCATGGAACTTCCCGCTTTTCCTGATTGGCCGCAAGGTAGCTCCTGCATTGATTGCCGGAGATACAGTAGTGCTCAAGCCATCCAGTGATTCTCCTAATGGGTGCTACGAATTTGCAAAGCTTGTTGCAAAAAGCTCCCTGCCAAAAGGGGTAATAAATGTTGTTAGTGGTTCCGGCAGCGTCGTTGGCGATGCCCTTTCCGGTAATCCAAAGGTTTCACTGATATCCATGACTGGCAGCACGGGCGCTGGCAAAAAGATTATGAAAAAGGCCGCCGACAACGTTACAAAGGTTTCCTTGGAGCTTGGTGGCAAGGCTCCGGTTATTGTCATGAACGACTGCAAGCTGGATGAGACCGTTGAGCATGTATATAATTCACGAATCATCAATTCAGGACAGGTCTGCAATGCTGCTGAGCGCATTTATGTACAGGAGGGCATAGCCGATAAGTTCATCGAAAAGATAATTGCCCGTTTCCAGAAGGCTACCTATGGACCTGGGTTGGGTGGTGACTTTGACCTTGGACCAATGGTCAATAAGGCTCAGCAGGAGCATGTGGACGAGCTGGTACAGAGTGCCATCAAGGAAGGCGCAAAGGTTCGTTGTGGTGGTAAAAAGGCTACTGTTGATGGCAAGGGCTTCTATTATGAGCCGACCGTTGTCACCGATTGCACCCATGATATGACCATTATGAAGGAGGAAATCTTTGGTCCGGTATTGCCGATTTCTACCTTCAAGACATTGGATGAAGCCATTGAAAAGGCCAATGACTGCGTATTTGGCTTGACATCCTCTATTTATACCCAGGATTTCGATGTCGTAATGCGTGCCCTGAATGAGATTAAGTTTGGTGAAACCTATGTCAACAGAGAACACTTTGAGGCATTCCAGGGCTTCCATCAGGGTGTACGCCAGTCCGGTCTTGGCGGCGACGATGGTGAGCATGGTCTCGATGAATTTATGGAAACCCATATCTGTTATGTGGACTATGATTTGAAGGCACCTGGGAAATAATTATGCTGACAGTCATGGCAATAAACTGTATATGACATAAAAAATGAGACTTGTTCAGTAGAAGGTTGAAGCTCTAACTGAATAAGTCTCATTTTACATTTGATTTTCCTGCCGGCAGATATAGACTGCCAGTGTACCTTCGGCAATGCCTATGGTGAAGCTGTTGGTTCCATGTTTTTCAGCCAACACATTGCTGACGGCATAGGGCTTTATTTGGGAAAGCTCTTCCTCGTTAAGCTCCCAATAAAGGCCCTTTGTGGTTACTCCGGTGACCTTTTCACTGATGGGCAATAAGGATATGGCCTTTGGGAAAGTATCAGCGGAAATTGTAATGGTTTCATTGTCATGAAGAAAGCATATAGCTTCCTGCTCATCAGCTATACATCCCCTTATGGCTGAGTTGCCAAAGGAAAATATAGTGCTGTAGGTATGGTCAAAACGCTTCCCAAGAGCCCCCGTGAGAATACAGAAAGCATCCTTTTCCCGAGCCAGCTTTAGTGCGGCCTGGGTATCTGTGAAATCCTTGTGGACATCAAATGTTTCGATGATGGTGCCATGGTCTTTGGCCCATTGGAGGCTGGTATTATTACAGCTGTCAAAGTCTCCAAGTAACATCTCCGGCACGATGCCCAGCTCGTGGCATATATCAACCCCGTGGTCTATACACCAAAGGGTTCTGCCCTTGACCGCCTTTTGCAGCCAATCCTTTGAAGGCTGTCTGCCACCGCCCACCAGCACTAGCTGTTTATTAGGAAGCTCACAGTCATATTTTATATTTAGTTTTGGAATTTTTATCTCTGACACCATAATACTCCTCAAATTATTAAAGTGTAATGCTTTACGCTAATACCATCCTACTACAGCAAAAAAAATATGGCAATAAAAGAAAGTTTTTGAGGTTGCGAAGTAAGCGTCAAAGTTTAAGTCGTCTTCCCGCCAGCCCATTCTCGTGGGATAATAACACTAACAAATTAAAGTTTTGCCGAATGTCTTCGTGTTTCGGGAAAACTTCAAATTGGAGGTGTTTTCTTTGGCGGATAATTCGTTAGAAATACGAACCAGGGTCCGCATGGCTCAATGGCAGTCAATAATTAAAGAGTGCAAGGAATCCGGCATGACGGTAGCTGAATTCTGTGAAGACAGAAATATCAGTTGGCACGCCTATTACTATTGGCTGCGAAAAATCAGGGAATACATTACTCAGCCCCAAACTACAGAAACCGAGTTTGTACAAT
>NZ_FQYW01000015.1:0-19791 GCF_900141865.1 Anaerovibrio lipolyticus DSM 3074
CGGTATAACAAAGAGGGTATGTTCAATACGGTATTTACAAGTAATAAGCAGCCATCCCAGTGGAAGGAATGCTTTGAGGAGGAAGATGCTCTTCTCTGCTCACTGGACCGGATATTTGATAACGCCATAGTCTTTAACCTTAAGGGAAAAAGTTACCGTGGTCGAAAGCTCAAAGTAGTAAATGTTCAGGTTGACAATCTGAACCATGAAGATAAATAGTGTTTAGATAAGGCTAACTAACAGCCTAAGCTGGGTTATTGGTCAACAAAGCTGACTGTTGTATTGGTCATTTTAGACTGACTCTGAAATGGCTATGACGACCGACCCGTAGGTGGTTAAATTACGCCGACGCTAATATTTCCTCTTTAATGTCCTTTAACATAGCAATATAGTCATACTGTGGTTTATAGTTCAACTCTATTTTAGCCGGTGTTATATCCATAATATATTGTGGAGCATTGGGCTTATCAGGACGCAGTTTAATTGGATTATTATTTCCAAAGACTTGTATTATGCCTTTAATTTGATCAAGAAGACTAGTCCCTTCCCCTGTTCCAACATTATAATATCCTCCATCACGATCTGACTCTAAAGCCTTATGTAACATTTGGCAAAAATCCTTTACATAAATCATATCTTTTACTCTAGAGCCATCACCCCAAACCTCTATGGTATCTCCTGATGCAGCCTTATCCATCAAAAGGCGATACCCTATACGGTGTTCTACCCCATCAACATAATATCTATCTTGTTTAGAGTACAAATATATCGTCGGTAACCTAAAAATAAAATTCTTGATACCATACATTTGATGATAATTTTTTAAAAGATCCACTGCAAAATTCTTTGTTAGAACATACACAGTATGATCGGACGCAAAATTAAATTTTCGTGGCATATGTGCCGTCAACAATATATCGCTTTCCCCATAATCTTTAATATCACCAAAACTCTGCATAAAAAAAATTCGATCAATATTATTTTGCCGTCCATACTCAAGAATATTTAGCATGCCCGTGATATTAACATCAATATACTTCTGTGGATCATAACCTTTCATTCTAGCCGGCATCATCCCTGCAAAATCAACAATTGCATAAACATCATGTGGCAAACATGAAAAGGCTTCCTTAGATGTAATATCTACAGAATAGTATAAAACATTATTCGCATGATCAAAGACATGAAATTCTTTTCTATGACCAACTGCATAAATATCATAATCTGCATTATGACATAACAACCAATCAATAAAATAACGACCCAAATCTCCGGTAGCACCAAATACAACTATTTTTCTCATGCACATCACCCATTTCTTTTATAATCAAAACCCGCAAAGCCTTAACCTTTGTAACACTTCCGTATGATATCACATATTTTTTCTGCATCTGAAATCTTTAACTCCGCATAAAGTGGCAGAGTCAATACACGCTCTGCGATATGCTTTGCTACAGGTGTTTCATCAGCATTATATTTACCTTCAAAACATTCAAAAGTATTAGTAAGCGGATAAAAATATTTGCGAGCCAAAATATTTCCTTTTTCAAGTTCCTCAAAAACCTCTTTGCGAGCTGCACCGAATTCCTTTTCTTCGAATACAACTGGAAAATACGCGTAGTTATTAACGACATCCTTCTGACATGGGCTAAGTTTTAATCCCTTCAGTCCTCCAAGTCTTTCTTTGTACAGCTCAAAAATCATTTTCCGCTTTGCTATTTCTTTATCTACATGACGCAAATTGCAAATTCCCATTGCTGCAGCAAACTCGTTCATTTTTGCATTAGCCCCAACTGACTCCACACTCTCAGGCCCCTGGATTCCGAAATTTTTTAAGTTATATATTGCTTCACCAAGCTTAGTGTCATGATAACAAACAGCTCCACCTTCAATACTATTAAAAACCTTAGTGGCATGGAAGCTAAGGCACGAAGCATCCCCGTAATCAGCCACACTCCGGCCTTTATATGTCTCACCAAAGGTATGTGCCGCATCATATATCACCTTCAGCCCATGTTTTTGGGCAATATTTTCAATAGCCTCAACATGGCAGACATGCCCATACACATGAACAGGCATAATGGCACACGTTCTATCCGTAATGAGACTCTCAATTTTCGTATCATCAATCGTATAGTCATCAGGATCTATATCACAAAATACAGGCTCAAGACCGTTGCGAACTATAGCATGAGTGGTGGATGCAAAGGTAAATGGTGTAGTAATAACTTCACCTTTAAGGTGCATAGCCTGAAGAGTCATCTCCAATGCCATATGCCCATTAACCAATAGCTCTATATCAGATACATGCATGTACTCCTTGAGCATTCTCTCAAAAGTTTTGTGTTTTACCCCCATATTGGTAAGCCAATGTGTATACCATATATCTCTGATTTCATCAACATACTCCTCCAACGGAGGGAGAGAAGAACGAGTAACAAGAATTTTTTCACCCATATCATTGTCTCCTAAATTTAGCCTGCAAACTTTCTTCATCATCTTATTTTAAAAATCTTCCCGCCATAGTCCAATCCATAGACGATTTTCGCCTCCATGTCCCACAGCAAAGCCCCTACTACTTATTATCCGGCAAATACTCTTTCAAAAACTCACTTCTAGTCCCCGGAAATTTGTCCACAATAGCCTGACACACCTGTGGGCAATCACAAAATACCTGTATCCACAATGTGAAAAAGCCTGCTAACTTGGCTATGTCCCCTATACAATCGGAAAACTTACTCAAATCCACAGATGTCTCATGTAAATCCCAGTCCTTTCGATATTTTTGTGCCATAAACCATGCCCCCAGCCTTTCTTCATATCTACGATCACGCTGTTTTGGGGTGGGAATATTATCCAAATGAAGCAGTTGCAACAGTGCTTCAGCCTTTTCTCTAGTCTCGTTTGATGAACTGTCCAAAAACTTATCATTTAACACCACCTGGCCGCCCGTATAATCAAACAATTTCATCGTATTGTCTTCATCAGGCCAAAAATACTTTTCTTTCTCTCCAGCTGCAACTTTATCATTTTTACGTGTATTACAATACTTGCAGGAAAGTAAAAAAATCTCCCATTGCAGTACCTCTCCGCCTTTGGCTTTTGCCTCTTTATGCTCGACCTCTGGGGCATTCTGAATTGGCAGCTCACAGTATGAACAATATGCTCCCAATCGCTCAATCAAATCTCTCTGTGCATCTTGATATTTATTGTATATTTTTTTAGGTGCTGCACCTTTATCTACCGGACGCATTATTATCAGCCTCTTTCTTCATTTTTTCCATACGAAGAACAGCATAATATGCCGGATTATCACCATACAAAGCCTGTAAGTTCTCCAATTTTTCCTGAAGTTCTGTTATTTTCTCCTCTGAATCAGCATTATTTAAAGCAGTCAAATAATCCTGCGCCGCATTCAGCATTGCTTTTTTCTTTTCACTATACTGCGGCATATCCACGAACATGATATCTTCTGCAATATCTTCAATGCTTCTTCCCGTATACTTTTCTGCCAAATCACCGTCCAGCACACGCAATTCTCCTTCATCCAATGATTGAATAATAAAAGGCGAATGCGTAGCACATATAAATTGCACTTTTGGAAATAACGTTTTCAGTATTCCTACTATACGGCGTTGCCACGTTGGGTGCAAACTCAAATCTAATTCATCTATAATAACAATTCCTGGTGTTTGTTTTAATACATCCTCACCTAACTGTGGATTTAATATACACATACGAGCTGCTACATCAACCACAATCTTTATTACATTTCTATAGCCATCACTCAATGAGTCAAAATGTAAAATAGTTCCATCAGCATTTTCAATGACCAGTTCTCCATAACGTGACATAAATCTAACATATTGTCCTTTTTCAAGCTCATCTTTCAATGCATACTTTATTGCTGCCATAATCTCTTTGTATGCACCAAACTGCTTTCCATCATTTTCTTCGAGGGCAATATTTTGCATTAATCTTAAATATGAAAAAGCCATTTGACTGCTTCGTTTCCCATCCAAACATCTTTGATAAGCATCCAACCTACTTGGGAGAGCTTCCAAATTCTGTTGATTTCGATTCTCATTCCATAGCCGTGCCGAACTCATGTAAAGCACTATTGGAAAAATATATTTTTGAGACGAGCTATCGACTCTTTTTATTGCTTCTTCCCATTTCTGCACATCATCCCGAAATGGGTTATCACTGTAAAACTTGGTACGTCCGCCAGCTTTTTCTAAAATTCTCTGGCACTCCGCACTTTCCCCAAGCCAAGCTATCTTTGCTCCCACTTTACATGGAAATTGCTTGGCTGAATGTGACGAAGGAACAGCTACCATATATTGCTTAAGATCTTTTCTGCCACCTACTACATTGCTATTTTTTAAGTACACATCTTTATCCGCTATATTCTGAACGAACCGACTTGGTACATATTTTTTAAACGATGAAAGATATGCACCTGCTATTATCGTAGCAGCCTCTAACACCGTTGTTTTTCCAGAAGCATTCTTCCCGACAAATACATTCATACGAGGATTCAAAGCAAAACTTATCCCACCAAACTTTCTGAAATTATATAATTCCATTTCTTTAATATAAAATTCCACTATGTTCTCCCCTTCATTTTGAAATCTTTTTTGTTTCTTCATATTTCACTTCAGCCAGTTAGGTTCCACCAAAACCTGCATTTCATTGTTAATCTTGTGAGAGACAACATCAAGCCATTAATTCTGCATAAAACCTACTTAGATATAGCCATCTTTAACAATATCTGCTAAATTAAACGACCTAATATATTATCAAATTCCTTGCATTCTATTTTATATTCTTCACTTTCTTTTCCAAATATATACCCATAAATTATCGATTCAAAGGATTGTGCTTTTATAAAATTAATATCCCTCACTATAAGATTATTTATTCTCAATTTTTCTCTTATAAACTTTCTTAGTTTATTTATCTTCAAGCTACCTTCCATCGTATCACCAGAAGATGCTATACCCATATATGGTGAATAGACGATGCCATTTATTTTGAACCCAGAATTAACATGGCTTTCATATAAATTATATATGTCTTCGTCATTTTTTATTTCAATATTTATCGTTTCAGGCAACACTTCCCTACATTCGCTATAACCAATATAATTCATCCATTTATTTCTATGAGCAATTTTTAAAAAATGGTATGCCATAAACTGTTCTTTGTTAGGATGCGGTAAAACGTCCATGAAGTACGCCTGTAATTCTGTTACTATACAAAAAAGCAACCATTCCGACCTATTTTTACGCATAGAAGATTTGGCATTTGATAATAACATACTTAAATGAAGGTGCTTAATATTCCATGAGTTCAATAAAAGATCAATCTTTTCCCCCCGAAATGCTTGACGACTTAAATGATATTCAACTTTTTCACCACGTTCAAATAGTTCTTGAAATCTTTCTATAAGTTTAACTATCTCTTCTGATTTATCCTTATCCACAATTCTTGAACCGACACAAAAATGCCTTTTTTGTATTTTTTCTCTTAATTCCTCTGAAAGAATAACTTTTCGCTTCCCTGGAATAATTATCTTATTGCAAGCATTTATATACTCCAGTATTACTTTTTCACTACTCCCATCGGTGCTACAACTTATACCATTACATTGCATGATTTCTTTTGCACGTTCAGCAATCTTATCAAATACAAACAATTCTGAATGGCATCTAGTATAATTCATCGACGTACTCACATCTCCTAAATTTAGCCTGCAAACTTTCTTCATCATCTTTTTCTTTTTTAAAAAACATATCTTTTATGATTTTTCTCATCTCATTTCTTCAAACAGTCAATTACGATTATAATGCGATTTAACACTATCACGATGGTATCATATGACATCGTATTCCATCACTCCACCGTCAGCAACCTTTAGATTATGTATTTTTCTCATTTTATCACGTAGCTCATTCCTATAAAGCTTTGCACCGCGGGAGATATACACTAATCGCAGATACACATTCCACCCATCAGCTTTATGTAATGCCTCGGATAAATCTTTTTCTGTCGATTGTAGCTGTTCTATAGCATGCTTTGCATTCTTCCCCTTCAATTCAACAATGAAAGCTTTACGATTTTTTCCCTCAACTAACAAAAAATCTGCTCGAGCAGAGTCACCAGAATTATATATATCACCGTCTACGTGGTATTTATCTACAGCTAATCCATTGGGATTCTTCAAAATATACTTCTTCCCGTTTTCCTCAACTTTAATCTTTGAATGTCTAACAGTAACATGAGAATATGCACACAATTCTGCATAATTACTAATCTTCGCCATTTTTTCTCTCCAACTCCACCATCACATCAAACAAGCCATTTATCATAATTGAAGCCCCATCTATTTTATCCTGGTCAATCATCAAAGATTCTTCATTGATACACATTTCAGCGATTCCATCCTTGACAAAATACGCTGTAGATTTATCTATAGCCAATAGATTATGTTCCGACACTCCATAGTCGCTAATTAATATATTATTTAAATCAAGAAGACCTTTCTTATACAGATAATGGGCATAAAATAAGTTATTTACCTCCCCCAAAATATATGGGCTATGGGTTGTAAAAATTACTTTGTTACCCGCATTATGTGCAATAGCCATTAATCTAGTTATCAACCTCTGGCCATCAGGAAAAAGATGTGCCTCCGGCTCCTCGATGATAAATAATACATTCCTCTGGGTCACAACATAATACATCAATATATTGACAATTCCAACTACTTCTTGTTGCCCAGAAGAAGCCTGCTGCATGTCTATCTCCTCGCCACTATCTAATTGAAGCTTTTCTACACCCGAACGAAAATAATATTTACCCTTAATTAAATCGTGGGCATTGTTTAACATTATAGTAGCAAGACGCTCCAGCAATGCTGGTAATTTATCTCTATATTTATTGTGTAGCCCTACAATTCCTTTATCCAGTAGAGGATCTATACGCATTATCTCTTCAATGTACCCTTTTATGGAATAATCCAGCATATTTTTTTGTTCATCATCCATCATTGCATACCAATAATAAAAATACTTTCCTAAAGATGATGTCATACTTCTACCCGCTGGTATATATACTGCAATGAATGCACCAAACACCTCATTTAATTCATTTTTCCATTTATCCTTGACATTAATATCATGAGTACCAGGAGCAGTGAATTCTTTATCATGAATATGCAAATAATTATTTATTCGTGTGGAAAACTCAACACTGAAATGACCATTATTACAATATACCAATCTGACAGATTCACAATTTTCATAAGTAAAAGCAATTTCGGTGTCAGCAATAAAATAATCATCACCAAACATCAAAAACATTTTAGTTTTCATATTATCTATAACCTGTTGTTTTAACTTATACGGGTGTTGAGGATAATTTAGCAGTTGTTTTGCATATACTATTTCTTTCAATGAAGTAAAGTAATATACAAGTTTCGCAACTATACTCTTCCCTGCTGCCTGCGGTCCAGTCAAAACCAAAAAATCTTTTACATCTATGTCAGCCTCTTTTATAGGACCAAATTTCTTAATTTTCAGATTCGATACGCCCATGTTCTTTATTCTCCTAATATTGCCTTTTCCATTTTCAAACATACTTTAAATAGGGAAGTTTAGCCATCAAGAAAGCTGCCTATAATTCATCAAGCCGGGAGTTATTACCCTTATAATTTCCTTCGCATATCTTCTCGAGACGGGTCAACGTCTATTTCTTTCACTCTGTTTTTTTAAAAATCTTCCCGCCATAATCCAATCCGTAGACGATTTTCACATCCATATCCCACAGCAAATCCACCACAACCGACGAAGCTTCATCCTTGGTGGTAATGTAGGTATCTACCAACCGCAGCAAGGCTTTACTTATATTATCAGCATTGTGTGTTACTACTATTGGTGCTTTATCACCCTTATCCTCCACCATTTTTGCCATTTCGATCATTAATGCCTCGTCAGGCTGACGACCGGTTTCCACGACCAGCAACACCTTGCTGTCTTCCTGAAAGGTATTCAAATATTCCGTCAAAACACTGCGCCACACTCCATCCGCCATATTAAAATCAGCCACCATATAATAAATACAATAACCGTCTTCCTTCAAATCGCGTAACGCCTGCACAGTTTCATCAACAGTATCGTCACCAAAGCAATCATCATATAATTCCAAAAATCGGTCTATATTCTTCATTAAAGGATAAGCCGCCTTAATCTTATCCACAGGCCAATACCACCATTTGATTCTCTGCAAACGCTGGATAACATCCTGTTCAAATCTATATTTAATTACCCGAGCTGGATTGCCCACTACAATAGAGTAAGGCGGAATATCTTTGGCCACCACGGTCCCGGCACCAATAACCGCCCCATTGCCAATACGGACTCCCCCCATTATTGTTACATCACAACCAATCCACACATCATTGCCAATTATAATCTGATTTTTATTCGCATCGTCAAAATGATTTATATTTAGGGTATCATTTATGTCAAAATCTTCAAAAGGGTATGTAGTTACATAATTATAGTTATGATTTAAGCCCATCTCAAAAACAATTCTATGACCGATAGAACAGTATCTACCAATTAAAACATGACACTTAGTGCTGCCAAACTCAAAGTTAGCATCACTTACATAGGAACCATCACCGGCGGTTGTTAGTGTCCACTCCATTTCTGTTCCCACACAATGCTTTTGTACCCGCGTTCCATTGCCCCGCGGCAAAGAAAACCTATGTATCATTTTATACCCCTCTTAGCAATAGAATTTTCCTCGATTACAGCCCCATCACCGTACTTGGATATTATATTCCTGAGCCTGGCCATATTGGAATAGTCACTTATAGTGTTAGAAATCAATATCCCACTGTATTTACTATTAAGCTTATTTACACCATCTACCAAATCATCACATAATATGATATTGCAATGGTGATGCATCAAATCATAATCCAAAGTATTATCCGTAAGATAATCTACCCTTAGATTTTTCCCCTGGGAAAGCAAAAAACAAATATACATCAGCCTGCTTCTTGCAATAATAAGAACTCTTTGGTTTGGTTTGATATAGTCATTTAAAGCCACTACACTTGGACCGATAGATTTATACAAATTATCACGCACATGCCATTTTTGCTGGAAATAACCAAAATTCTTTTCCAGCAGTGCATTGTACTTTTTAATGTGCTCCCTTTCTTCGGCTGGAGTTCTTTTCTTAACAAAGGAACCACTTCCATAATGATGAATAAAGGTGTCACGGCAAAGGAGAAGCTTATTGCCAGCCTTCATAATACGAAAACTGTAGTCGTCATCTTCATAGTTTCCCGGTGTAAATCTCTCATCCAAATCACCAAGCTCATCATAAATACTTCGCCTAAACATATAACAAAAACCAACCAACGTAAAATGCATGGTCCACAATGCAGGATTGCTATGATTGTGTTTTTCAGCAAAATCCAGTAGTTCATCGATGTCTACTGTTTTATAGGGCACAGGTATCTGTTGATGATTTGAACAGGAATTGGTTATACAGCTTACCGCTCCAACATCATCGCTGCTATATAGGGCTTTTATCATCTGCTCATGCCAACGAGGCGTAACTATAACATCGCTGTTTAAGAGCATTATCTCCGTACCAGTGGCAATGGTCATACCCTGGTTACACCCCTTGGGGAATCCCACATTTTCTTCGTTGAAAATACACTTAAGGTCTGATTGTTCCTTTAGCCACTCCACTGAACCGTCTTTAGAGCCATTATCCACAATAATTATTTCGTAATGCCCCTCTTCGGTAAAAGCCCTGATACTCTCAACGCAAGACTGAATATAGTCTATTGTATTGTAATTTAATATTACTATACTGGTCTTTAAACCCATCATTCATTTCCAAGCTCCTTTATAGACTTTATTAAACTAAAGTCCATCATTGGCAGTGCCTTGACAAATTCCAAGGCTTTTTCTTTATCCTTCATGGCAACACAAACATAGGCAATATTTCTTAATACAAATGGATCATGGTTATCTATTTCCAAAGCTTTCTTTAAGAGTTTAAGTGCCCCATCATAATCACCATTTAGATACAATCCTGAGGCAAAATTATTAAGACCTTGCACCTTTTCACGCAGGGATATACTGCTGGACATAACTTTATCGATGAAATAATCCGGTGTCTCAACACTTACATTCTGTGCTTCACTAACTATTGGTTTAGCTTCCAGCTCTTTTGATTCAGCTTGGGCAGGAGACGATTCCACACTATTACCTTTACTCTTCTTCAACAAGGCCTTAAGACGATCTACAGCAGCCTTGGCCTTATCCTTACCATCACCCGCATTTTTTACTTCTTTTTCATTCTTTTCATTCTTGCTGCAATGTGCCTCATAATATGCCATCAATGATGGATATTTGGACATTCCCTCTCTCATATTGTCGATGTAATATTCCAGAATTTTTTCTAAATCCTCTTTATCCTTGTCAGACATGGCTGCCTTTTGATTCTCCGCAACGAAGTTCAAGACCTTGAGTCCCTGCTCCGCATCGTCCTTACGAATGCAAAGTCGACCCAACAAAATTCTGGCCCCTACATTTTGCGGGTCATAGGACAAAGTATTATTTATCCAATTAGTTGCCCGCTCATAATCTCCTGTCATAAAGTAGCAAGTGGCCCCCATAAGCATAATCTCCGGGTCCATTTTTTTGTGACGGGCGATTTCAGCCATGGTGTCCATAGCTTCCACATATTCCTCAGCCGCATACTGCTCCTTCATTTTCTTTTTTCAGGTCAATCAGCTCGTTTAAGGCTTCTGCTTCCATTTTCTTCTTTTTCTTATTGTTGATTTTATTCTTAAAGCTACCCATTTATTGGCCCTCCCTTATTTGTAATTATGGAAATTTCTTTACCCTATATTACTTCCACTTAAATCCTTATTTTCCTGCAAGAATTGTAATATATGCCTCTTCCAGTTCCTTTATGTACTTTTTGCTGTCCATTATTGGTGAAGAGGTAATCATTTTCCGTAAGTTTTTATGCAATATATCCAATACTTCAACATCACCGGATAAGCCCACAGCTCTGTCAATATATTCATCAAGGCTGCTTACTGCCAGTTCCCCCAAACCAGTGTTACTTAAAATGCTAAGACCAAAACGGGAGCCTCGACGAGCTCCGTAAAGGCTCACCACTGGTACCCCCATATATAGTGCATCACAGGTGGTTCCCCCCCTGGGTATGGATAAGTATCAAGGGCGATATCCACATCCAAATAACGATTCATATAAGTATTGGTAGCCGGCTCCAAGGTAATACGTTCTATATCCAATTCCAATCTGTGCAGTCTGTCCCAAACAACATCACAGACAGATTTACTTACCAACAACTGAGATTTTAACAGCAATCTGGAATTAGGAACCCTGGCCATTATTTCTTTCCAGGCCAGCAATATTTCGTCTGTTATCTTATGATAATTATTAAACACTCCAAATGTTACATACCCCTTTTCCATGCATGGTGCTCCCTGAGGCACACGCACATCATTACGGCCGGTGTAGCAAAATTGACTGGTGAGATACAATGGCTTTTCAGTTATATTGCTCAAATCCGGGTCAATATATTTATCCGTAATAAGATAATCTACGCAGCTTAGGCCAGTACTTTCCATCCATCCTAAGCCAGAAATTTGAATCTTAGCTACTCGATTGCAAAACACTGGAATGCCACTATTGGCACTGTGCCCCGCCAAGTCCACTAATATATCTATCTTTTCTTTCCTGAGCCTTTCTATTATTTCCGGCCAGTCCATTTCTGAAACATCTATCCAGTTGTCTACCAAACCTTTTAAATGCTCTGTATATCCGTCGCATTTCTCCGTGATGCTTATACAAGTGACTCTAAATTTTTCATGATTGTAACCATGTAGCATAGTGTAATAGAAGGAAAACATAACATGCTGACGAAAATCCGGAGATATATAGGCTAAATGTATCTTTTCCGTCTCATCCTTCTTTAGTACTTTATCAGGGCACTTCGCACTCACCTTCTCCATTAACTCATCTATTTTCGTTAGCCGCTGTCTTACAACCTCACAGTCGTCACTACGGCTTAGAATCCCCATCAACGCCGAACCCTTTATGCCAAATTTTCCATATACATTATCCACATAC
The DNA here is from genome assembly GCF_900141865.1 of Anaerovibrio lipolyticus DSM 3074. Classification (GTDB taxonomy): domain Bacteria; phylum Bacillota; class Negativicutes; order Selenomonadales; family Selenomonadaceae; genus Anaerovibrio; species Anaerovibrio lipolyticus. The sequence goes on from NZ_FQYW01000015.1 coordinate 12,201, forward strand.
TGTTCAGCCTTGTCATATCCAGCAACAGCTTCATCCATATAGCCCAAATCATAGCTTCGGGAAGCATAATGCATCCACAAGCGACGCTGAAATTCATTTGTGCCCTTATCAGCTTCTTGTTCAAGCATATCAAGGGCATGTTTGCTTTCCTGCCAAGCCGCCACATAATCCAGCTTTCCCTGCAAAATATCACTAAGCAGACTGGTGGCTTCAACCAAATACTTTTTTTCAGTATCCTGGCCTATAGCCAAGCGACACCAAGCCTCAGCCTTTTCATAATCCTTTCCCTTATAGCTGTCGAAGCTGTGATTTAACGCCTCCCTTGCTGATGGATACTCCATAGCTGGCAGCCTGTCTACATATTTGCTCCAAATCTCCTTATAAGTAGCTTCCAGCTCCTTCATATATAATGCCCAATCCATCAATGGGGACTTTTCCATCATATTACGAAGGCCAATATGCAGATTGTTAATTATATCTTTATCCCCTGCTAAAGCCACCGCCAAATCGAAATAAGCCTGCTTGGAATCAACTACGAATTCCGACAAACCTATATTAAATAGCAGGCTTTTCCCAAACCGCTCACCATGGCTGTTTCCACTAAGGGTAATAACCGGCACACCCATATATAGGGCATCACAGGTAGTACCACCACCTGGGTATGGAAAAGTATCCAAGGCAATATCCATATCCAGATATTCCCGCAGATAGTCCTGAGAAAAGCCCCTTAGCTCAATGCGCTCCTGCCACTCACTTGACGTTATGTCTACACCATATTTTGCCAGTCGCTGGCAAAACAGCTCATAGCCGTACTCATCATCAAAAACGGTTCCCTTTAATAGTAAATGTGAGTCTGGTACAGCCTTTAAAATCTCCGCCCAAAGTTCCAGCACTTCATCATTTATTTTGCGGATTGCATTAAAGCTACCGAAGGTTATATATCCGTTCTCCAGACATGGAGCCTTTCCCGTCTCTGATGCCTCATAAAGGGGCGCATAACAAAAATGAGAATGCTCAAGAGCAATAATGTCTTCCACAAAGCACTCCGGTTCCGAAGCTAAATATTTATCTGAAATAAAATAATCCACGGCCTTTAACCCAGTGGTGGCAAAATAACCAATACCACTAACCTGGATGGGAGCCGGCTTGTAGGCAAGAATCGGCAAAGGATTATCCTTGGTATGCCCCGCCAAATCTACCAATATATCTATTTTGTCATCATAAATAACCTTGGCTGCCTGGTCTGCACTCATGCCGCTGATATTGCGCCAGTTATCAGTCATGTCCTTTATTTCTTCGCTGTACTTGTCCTCATTGGGATTCTTGTGATAGCAATATACCTCAAACCTTTCCTTGTCGTAATGGGCCAGCATTACCCAACAAAAACGCAACACCACATGGTACCTTAAATCAGGAGAAATATATCCTATACGGATTTTTCCTACAGGCTTTCTTTTGATGGCCTCCATCTGGTATTTATTTTCATGGTTAAACCATGTTAAATCCTTAAATAATTCATTATAGCCAATATGAGCTGCATAATATTTCTCTGGACTATTATGCACAAAATGAAGATTAAACAAGTAATTACTATAATTTGTGGCCTTTAAATCCAATGTTACCGCTGTTTCCATAGCCTGCCAATCACAATCCAGAGCCTGCTGATGAAAACCGTAATTACTATACAATATCCCTAAAAGATTATATATTTTATCAAATATTTCCCGAGGGCTGGTATCTTTATGGGCATTGGCAAAGGCCAATGCCTTCTGCCCCATTTCCAAGGCTTCTCTTCTTTTTTCCTGCTTTAACAGCAACCTCGCCTGCAAAAATAAGCCATAGCCGGTAGTTGGCTGTTTTGCCAGCTTTTTGGCCAATTTTTCAGCCTTACTCATATTATCATTTTCAATAACATACGCCATCTGTATTGACAATGCAAAGGTTATGAGCTCCTGCCAACGCTTTTTTTCTGCTTCCCGCATCAATTTTTGGGCTTGATTGCATGCTTCCTCATAATTACCCGCATTTATCAGCGCATTTATGCTATCCTTTAATGCTTGTCCCTGCTTTATGTTCATATATCATACCAGCCTTGTAATTAATTCCATTGCCTCGCTGTATGGCACAAAATTATCTGCTTGACGCAAATACTCATTATGACGAAAACTATTCTTATATTCATTATACAGTGTCATTAATGCTCTTTTATAACTTTCCTGACTCGTTATAAACTTCCCCTGCTCATAATATGAAGTTATAAGCTGCATCCATTCCAAGCGGCTTAGCAGAATAATCTCTGGCCGCTGTCCTTCCTGGGCACCATGACGACGATAGAAACTGAGAGGCTTTTTAAAAATTAGGCAATTTCCCTTTTCCATCAGCTCACACCACATAGCCACATCAGAGATCGTCTTATACCCCTTGGCCTCAGCCTTCCAATAATGATGTACTAGATCCTCCCGCCTAAATAATACTGCCGAAGGTTCCCCTATTAGATTTTGGGTAGATAAAAGTATCTGCCCTGCCATATCTTCTCCGTAATAATAACCATAGTCCTGTCCTTCTGGAATAGGGATATTATTCATACTATCCGGCTTTATTAGTTCATCCTTCTCATCCACAGTCCCACGAATCGATGATACAAGAGTAACTGCAGGATTATCCCGCAATATTGGAACCATCTTTGACAGCTTGTCTGCCACCAACAAGTCATCGTCCATACACCACTGAAGATATTGCCCCTTGGCCTGCTTCTCAAATGGGGCAAAGTTCTCAGCCTTGGTTCTGGCCTCTTTATTTCTGAAATAATGAAGATTCACCGCCCCGGCGTATTTTTCCATTAATGCCTGCGTATCATCATTGGTACTGTTATCATTTACCAATATTTCCACATTGGGGTAGCTTTGATTTATTGCACTCATAAGAGTGCGTTCAAAGAACTCCGGCCGATTATATGTAGGAATCATTATGCTTACCAGCGGCATTTTATCCTCTGTAAAACTAATCTTATCTAATGCACACCGTATACGATAATCCTTTAGCCTTTTTAAAATATCACTATTATCCTTTTTTCCTTCCATGAGACTGTCACGGTATTTCTTTGACAGCAGTGTCGCAAGATAACCATCCTTAGGGAATTCATCCATATTATATGCACTAAGAACTCCCAACTGACTTAATGCTTTGTATTTTTGCCCCAGCTTTACGGCTGCACTGTTATATTTCTTTCCTGCCATGTAGGCATAGGCCAATTCTGTTCCCGTCAGGCCTTTGCTGTAATATGCCATAAGGCCCTGACTGCCAGCTCCCTTCAACGTATCAAGGATAAAGCTTCCGTCCAGCTCCCGGTCATATATTGTGTTCAACAATTCAATAAGCTCAACATCGTCATTTCCAGCCATTATACGGCATAATCCCCGCAAGGCACCCCTTTGGTATTTATGCTGCTTTAAGGCCATATAAAAATTATCTGCTGCCTTTTGTTTTTCGTTTTTTAATGCATATATAATGCCTAAACGCTCGTAGGCATAAGGCAAAAAGCCTCTGGAGGTATCCGGAGCTCCAATTCCTTTGGCCATTTTTTCCATCAATGGCTTACGCATTTCCAAGCCTTTTAGTATGGACTGTTCTGAGGCGATGTGGTCTCCCTCCCGTTCAAAAACCATTCCCCGCACGAATTTGAAAAAAGGCTCCTCGGGAAATTTTTCCTCTGCTTCCTCAAGCTTTTCAAAAATTTCCTCAGCTGTTTTACCCGCATTATACATGGACATGGTCATTACTTCATAAAAATGTGCAGGTGCTGCCAGCATCCGAAGGTTATTGTCAATACATTTTTGCCCATAATAAAGCACCTTTTCATTGTCCTGTAAGGTATTGTAAGCATCCATAAGATATGGGTATAAACGTCTTTTTTCCTTGTCGGTTTGAGCCTTGTCCAATTCCTCCAGCATCATAGGTAAATTCCTGTCAACCTTCGACCGGACAACACTGCTGGAATAGCCCGTATGCATTATCTCCACTTCACTGGCAAATACCATCCGCTTGTTGCCCCGACGATTTTCCAGTTGTTCATGAATAGCTCCCTTATATCTTATATATGGACTCCTGCGGAATATTCTTGGCAATAAAAATGTATTGACTATCTTATAATCATCATCCTCATTCACATCCAGCAAACGGCACAACAAGGCCGCCACCGACTTATCCTTATCAAACCGCTCCAGCTCCTGCCGCAATTTCTTTTGTGTCTCCTGAGTAAAGCTTTCGTCAGCATCAAGAAACATGATCCAATCGCCGGTAGCCTGCTCTATGGCATAGTTTTTCGCTGCCGCAAAATCATTTATCCACTTAAAATAAAATAACTTGGCTCCCGCTTCTTCGGCCAGCTTCACGGTATTATCAGTAGAGCCCGTATCCACCACAATTATCTCATCAGCTAGGCTTCCATTACATTTTAGCCAACGCGGTAAATTTTTTTCTTCATTTTTTACAATAACACAGGCTGATATTTTAAATGCCATTTTTCATCGCCTCCTGGCACCAACTCTTATATGTATCAGTTTGTATATTTTTTTCAGCTTGTTCCAAACATTCCATTGCCTTTTGGTACTTTCCCAATCCATAAAGGCATATACCAGCCCTTTGCCAGTACCGTTTGTTTCTTAATGACGACTCAGGCGATAGCTGCTGATAAAGAGCATTGGCGACCTCATATTTTTGAATAGTCATCAGCTTATCAGCAACCTCCACCATTTTTTCTTCCTTCTCAGCGACAGTTTCGGAAAATACTTCCAGCATGGCTAAATATTTTTGCGCAACATCCTTTGTGGCAAAGGATACTACCTCCAGTAAAATAGTATTATAGGCTTCAAAGCAATCCGCTATATCGCAGGATAAGGGCATATTGTGAAAATACTTTATAATAGTCTGCAGCTTCTCCGGTAATAAGCTCACATAGCCCTCATTATAATCCTCCAGCAGGCATACAGATAGTGATGGTATGATATCTGCTATCTCCTTCATAGACTTATTATATATTTTCTCATAATCCTTTTCTTTTAATAAATTATAGTAGTCACCACCATAAAAATGAGCGGCCAAATCCGGAAATCCGTTTGTTCCAAATATACTGCTTAATATTTCACTGCTATTCTCAATATTGTCATATATTGCTGACAACTCTATCAAAAAAGCATCGGCTAAACGCCCCTGATAAATATCTGCCCAATAGCAAATAGCTTTGTCATACCACGGGTTGATAGTTAATGCTTGCTTATATTTATCCTCTGCTGGCTGGCTATGGCCTGTTTTGTACAAACAACGTCCCCAGGTCGCATAAAATTCATGCATAACAGACATGAAATTACTTGAATTTTCATGGTTTATATGGCTATTGTACTCTGATATTACCTTATCTGCCTTTACAAACCACTTTATTGCCTCATGATATTTTTTTTCTTCAAATAATATTATTCCCTTTCTAACATAGAAATCCGGAACTTTTGGAAAAAGGTTTATGCCGGTGTAAACCAAGACCAGCTTATCCTCAATTTTATAGTCCAATTTTTCCATGGCATTGAGTGCCAGCCAATAAATATCCCCCTGCTGTCCCATTGGTTGATAGTCAGACTGAATGGCCAGCAGGGCATTATCCAATGCCCTTTGGTATTCCTTCAGTGTATAGTAGCTTTGGGCCAAATAATAATACAGCTTTCTAATATCCTGCCCTTCTTCAACGTCCAATAAAAGAAGCTGCAAGTTTCTACGTGCTTTTGCACAGGTGATATTGGTGGAATAGCCCGTATGATTTATCAGCAGAGCCTGAGGGGCTATCCTATTCTTTAACGAAGCCATATCTTTATTATTTAATACAAGACTTTCATGAATTCGTCCCTCATAATGAATTCCCTCCAAATTGCGGAACAATCTTAAGGAATTAAAACAGTTGATCATGCTGTTATTATCATTCTTGTCCACATTGGCCATAGGCACAAAAACTATCTGTAACTCCTTTTCACTATCAACGCTATATATATAACTCTTGACAGTTTCAGGATTTACAAACAGCTCATCTGCATCAGTAAATACAACCCAATCCCCAGTGGCCTCTGCCAGACATTGATTTTTTGAAAAAGAAAAATCATCCTGCCACACTGATTCAATTAGTACAATATCTACATTAGGGTTATTCTCACTAAATTCTGCTATTATTTCCTTGGTTTTGTCTTCCGAGCCTGTATCATTAATGATGATTTCATCTGCAAAAACACTGACATTATTTAACCATGCCCCGATGTTCTGTTCTTCATTTTTTACGATGACACAGGCGGTTATTTTTATATTTGGATGATTAACTGCCATTTTTTCCATCTCCTGTTGGCGTTTTTCCATCAATGGTATCATTTCTGGTAACAAAAGACACGGTTCTAACCCATCATAGTTCTTATACAACGATATGGCCTTTTTCATCTCTGCACTTGCTTCCTGAAAATGGTTGAGCTGATATAGGCTTTCACCATACTCTGCATGAAAATCAGGCAGCTCCGGGAAATCTCCAACAGCTTGTTTTGCCAGCTGACAACGATATAATCTGTTTTCCAAGCTATCCCCATTAGCATAATATTTCATCAATCCCCGATAGCTCCGGCTGGCATAGGTGATGCTTTGTCGCCCTCTGGCCACATCCAGCTGGGCATAATGAACAGCCTTATCCATCTCCCCCAAGGCTGCATAGGATTCATACAAATATGTATAGTACCTTTCCTCCGGCTCCCCATCCGCAACAGCAGCCTGCATCAGCCGAAGATTTCTTTTTACTTTTTCCAGGGAAATACTGGCAGTATAGCCGGTATGATCAATAGTCAGCAAATTCTTGTCCACTCGCTGCAGAGCAGGAACGGTCCCATCACCAGCATGAAGACTCTCATGAATTCTACCTTTATAATTGAGCTCCTGTATATTTCGCACAATACGCAAAGCATAGAACTCATCCAAAGTCTCTCCCGTATCCCGGTCGTAATTTATCATGTTAATTAATAGGCCTTTGGTATCTGGTGCTACTGTTTCCAGCACCGCCTTTATATTTTGCCGTGTAGCCTCAGAAAAGTTTTCATCTGCATCCAGAATAATAACCCAATCCCCTGTAGCCTTTGACAAGGCCATATTTCTGGGTGCCGAAAAATCATCCCGCCACTCCTGAAAGAATACCTGGCCACCATAGGATTTAAATATATTTACCGTATCATCTGTAGAACCTGTATCAACCAAAATCAGCTCGTCCACAGCATCCTTGATAGAGTCCAGTGAACAAGCTATATTTTTTGCCTCATTTTTGGCTATATATACCGCAGAAATCTTCATGTCATTCGGCTCCAATCCTATTTTATACTTATATTATACTGCATGAATACCGTATTTTCCTTTTCTGCGCAAGAAAAAAAGGACCGTCCCGAGGAACGGCCCAAATTTTATGGTTGTTTTAGTTTGCGACTCTACTAGCCAAGAATTACTGGAGCAGGCTGAGTACGTTGGAGCTGCTCTGGTTAGCCTGAGACAGCATGGACTGTGCAGCCTGGAGAAGAACATTGTTCTT
>NZ_FQYW01000015.1:21341-85625 GCF_900141865.1 Anaerovibrio lipolyticus DSM 3074
ATCTGGTCAATAGACTGATCCATTTCCTTCTGGATAGTAGCGCGGTCTGCATCAGTGTTGGTGTCGTTTGCTGCGTTTACTGCCTTTTCCTTCAAAGTCTTCAGGATTTCAACAGTGGAGCTTACAGCACCTTCAGCAACCTTCATCATAGAGCCGCCGTTCTGAGCATTCTGATTTGCCTGATCCAAAGAGCGAATCTGAACGCGCATTCTCTCGGAAATAGCATAACCGGATGCATCATCAGCTGCGCTGTTGATCTTCATACCGGAAGAAACCTTTTCCAGACTCTTCTTGAGAGCGTTGGTGTTCTTGTTCAGAGTGTTCAGAGTGTTAATTGCGGACATGTTGTTCTTTACAACCATAGCCATGATAAATTCCTCCTTGATTTTTAACATTTTCAGGCATCCTTGCCTGTTATTAACTTATCTGACAATAATATCGGGCATGATTTTAGATTACTTAAATTTTTTTTCAATTTTTTCAAAAAGAAAAGGACTGATCCGAAGACCAGCCCAAATCTATGGTTGTTTTGGTTAACTTGTAATCTTACTGACCAATTACTGGAGCAGGCTGAGTACATTGGAGCTGCTCTGGTTAGCCTGAGAGAGCATGGACTGTGCAGCCTGGAGAAGAACGTTGTTCTTGGTGTATTCGGTCATTTCCTTAGCCATATCAGCATCACGGATTACGGACTCTGCACTAGTTACATTCTCGCTTGCAGTGGTCAGGTTAGCCTGAGTGTACTCGAGACGGGACTCAGCGGCACCGATGGAGGTCTGCTGATCAAGAGCCTTCTGAATTGCTGCATCAAGAGCATTGATAGCTGCATTAGCCTTCTCCTGATTACCTACGGAAAGGGTAGAACCATCCATACCCTGGAGACCAAGAGCGGTTGCCTTCATGTCAGTCAAGCCAACATTGATGGACTGAGCTGCCTTGGTGCCTATCTGGAGAACAATGGAGTTGTCCTCAGACTTGTTCTGAGCACGGATAGACTCGTCGAATGCATCCAGAGAAGCATTGGCGGACTTGTTTACATTACCCTGATTATCAGTGATGTACATAGTAAAGCCGGCAATCTGGCCTGAAATACCGCTGGCATTAGCTGCAATAGTTATTCCGCTTTCACCAGAAGCGGTGTAAACAGTGTTGCTGTTACCATCCAAACCAATGTTGGAGCTGTTGCTGGTAACCTTAAGTGCCCCAGAAGTTAAGGTAGTAATAACACCATCAAGGGTACTTGCAGAACCAACCTCCATGGAAGAGGTATAGGTCTTGCCGTCCTTAACCCAGGAAACGGTTACGGTGTCAGTGCTGTGAATGTTCAGCTTATCACCATTACGGGCTGCCAGCTCTGTCAGCTTAGTAGTTGCAGCAGTACCAGTGCTTAAGCTCTGGTTAGTCATAGCAGTAGTGGTCTGATTGGTCTTCTTGTTGTGGGAACCATCTACCAGATACTGGCCATTGAAGGTAACGTTTGCGTTATCATTAATCTGGTCAATAGACTGGTCAAGCTCCTTCTGAATAGTAGCACGGTCTGCATCAGTGTTGGTATCGTTTGCTGCACTTACTGCCTTTTCCTTCAAGGTCTTCAGGATTTCAACAGTGGAGCTTACAGCACCTTCAGCAACCTTCATCATAGAGCCGCCGTTCTGAGCGTTCTGATTTGCCTGATCTAGGGAACGAATCTGAACACGCATTCTCTCGGAAATAGCATAACCGGAAGCGTCATCAGCTGCGCTGTTGATCTTCATACCGGAAGAAACTTTTTCCAGACTCTTCTTAAGAGCATTGGTGTTCTTGTTCAGAGTGTTCAGGGTGTTAATTGCGGACATGTTGTTCTTTACAACCATAGCCATAATAAATTCCTCCTTGTTTTGTCTATAGCGGCTTCCTTGCCACTAGAATTAAAAATATTTTATAGGAGCAGGCTGACAGTTGAGCTGCCAGCCTGACAGCTAACATTAATATTCTCGGTTGAACATATTGCCCGTGGCTAGACCAAAGGAGTCATAGCCCCTTACAGTCATATTGTTGCGTTTTGACCGGTTCAGCCAGGAACGGGCCTTGTGCATTATCTGCATATCCATGGGCTCTATCTGCTTGCGCAGGGCCACTCCCTCCAGCGAGCGGGCATATTCATGGTCTGGGAGAGCCTGAAGCATCTCCATCAGCTGCTGGCGCTGGTCTACCAGTTCAAGGAAGGTATCAATGTCTTCTTCATCGATAAACTTCATCAATTCCCTGGTGACCGCCAGATATTTCTCCCATAGCTCCTGTTCTGTCAATTGATGCTTGCCATCCATATCAAGATGCTCCTTTTTCCTTTCTGGCTTTTATCATGGCCTGAGCCCAGGCAGAACGCAGCTCCTTGATGATATCCATGCACTCCGTAACCTTCTCCGGCTTGCTCCTCATATTGGCCTCCACCAGAGAATTGTATACGTAATCGTACAGCGGCATCAGCTGATGGGCTATCTCATATTTCATATCCAAGGTAACCCGGAACTCATTGATGATATTCTCGGCCTTCTGGAGAGAAGTATTACACTGCTCCCATTTTTTCTGTTCCATGGCCTCCAAACCTTCCTTCATAAAGCGAAGGCACCCGTCATAAAGCATCAGGGTAAGGGCCTCTGGGGTAGCAGTCATTACCTGCTGGCGTTTATATGCTTCTGCAGCGTTATTCATCATAATACAAATCTCCTAACTATCAGGAAAACGAACCACTAATATAGCCAAGCTGCATATTGAGTTTGGACAAAGCCACCTCCATGGCATCATAGCGCTTATACAGCTTGTTTTCATAGGAAGTCATCAGGGTCTTGAAGCTGCTCATCTTGGTCTGCATATTGGTAATCAGCTTGCCCAGATAACTCTGATCATCAGTATCCTTGGAGGTGCCGGCTATATCGGAAATCTTGGACATGTGATTGGTCATCACATTGTACAGGCGGTTGGCCACACCAGTATTGGCATAATCCAGCTTGCTCTGTGCACTGGTAATCTTGTTCTTGTTGGTAGTCCCGGCAATATAGGTGCTGTCCTGGTCTGAAGCAAAGAGCTGATATACGCAGTCCGGGTCAGCTGCCAAGGCTTTCTTCAGCTTATCAGTATCCAAGGTAAGATGCCCCTTGGTGTTGGTGGTAGTAATACCGATGGAAGACAAGGTATTGTACTCACTGTCCACTGCATCCACCTTGGTGTAGATAGCCTCACGCATAGCACTTACCAGAGACTGGATTTCACTGTTATGGTAAAGCAGACCAGACTTGGCTTTTTCAGTCCACTTCTCTATCTGCTTCTCGGTCATCTCTTCCTCCTGGCGTTTGCTGAGAGGCTTATAGTCAGAATACTTCTTTTCGGACAGCTTTTCGTTAAGGGAATCCAACAGCTTGTTGTAGTCCTCCACGAAGTTCTTTACATAGTCTACAATCTTGTCCGTATCCTGACTTACACTGATGGTAGCCTTAGAGCCTGCCGCAGTGGTATCCAGGAAGGTGTAGGTAACACCGGCCACAGTAAGCTTGTTGGTATCATTGTCGTATGTCTTGCCATCAATGGTAACGCTGGCATTTGTACCAGCCCACTGGTGAGCCTGCCCGGCTTCTTCCTTTGCCTGCTTGGTTTCTTCGCTTTCCGCAAAGCCCATCTTTGATACTAAAGCACTAGCCAAACTATCAACGCCCGTAAGCGTAGCATCACCAGCATTATTGGTCAAGCTAAATTTTCCAGTAGACGAATCATAAGCTGCTGTCACACTGACACCGGCAGATGTAGCCGCTGTGTTAATCTTATCAACCAGAGTACTGAAATCACCACTGCCCTTCAATGTGCCGGAGCCGCTGGTATCAAACAAATCAGCATAGGTCAATGCCACCTCTGTCTCATTGCTGCCATCGCTCACCTTAAAGCTAAGGGCAGTATCGGTAGCAGCCACAGTTTCAGAGCTGCCATCACTCTTTTTTACTGTCAGTGAACCATCCGTGTTCTTTACTGCGGTAAAACCTACAGCAGCGGCCAAGGTATCATCCGTGCTGTACTGGTTGACACGGGTAATACCAGTGGAGGTCTTATAGGCCATAGTGCTTGGGTCAGCCGCACTAAGGTTCAGCTTGCCTGACACATCCACTACCGAACCGTCAGCATTGGTAATAGTAATATTGCCATTCGGATTTAAAAGGCTAAATGTACCATTTGCATAGCTAGCCTCTATATTCAAGCCGGCAGCATTAATCTTATCTGCCAATACGCTGAGAGAATTTGTCGGATTTCTAACGGTTACAGTTTCATACGGTCCAACCGTAGCTGTTGAGCCATCCTGCTTTGTAACCCGGATATTATTTCCGTTATTGTAGCCAAGAGCCGAATAGTCAACTAGATCACCATAATTCAAGGTAATGGTAGCAGAATTGTCCCCATCACTCAATTCAAAGGTAAACAAGGACTCCGCTTTCTTAACTGCCTGCCCAGCGGTTTGCGTAAAATCAGGATTAGAACCAGTCTGAGTTGCTCCAACCTGAACCTCAGAGCCATTCGTCAAAACCTTTAACTGGAAAGTACCATCACCTAGAGGGTGATACATATTGGTATGCAATCCAAACACATCTGCCAGATTACTGCTATTATCGACAGTCAAATAGGTAAGGCTAGGACTGGTAGCCAGATTCAAGCTATCAATCATCTGCTGAGCGACACCCTGATTTGTACCAGTACCATCAGCAGTGAGATTCGCCTGACCGCTTGGATTGGACAGGGAGAAGCTATCCTTTATTGCATCATAAGCTGCAGTGATGCCTAACCCAGTTGCATTAATCTTGGAAGCCAGCTCATCTAATCCGGCATTGCCCCCCAGACTGCTCTTGGAACCAATATCGTCCAGATTAAACAGCTCTCCCAAAGTAAAGCTAACAGTAGCACTATCCGTGCCATTGCTGAGATTCATGGAGAAGGCTGTTTCATCAGCCCCAGTATAAGTACCATCTGCATTCTTGGTAAATGTACCCAGCTCGCTGCCACTATGGTCTTTAACTGTGATAGTATAAGAGCCATCACCATTATCTACAGATGTAGCTGTTAATCCCAATACATCCTTCATGCTCACTGACTGAGAGCTGTTGGTAATGCTGGTAGTAAGGTCAACAGACTCCATGGTAGTCTTCATGGCAGTTGGGGTGGCAAAACTAATACGGTCACTGAGAACACCAGTAGAAGCGTTGTAAGTACCAAGGTTCAAATGATTGAACAGTGTTGCTGTATTGTCATTCTCAACAGTAATGTCAATGATATTGCTCTTGCCGCTGGTCTTGTTATACAGACTGAAGGTGTCATTTGCAGTATCATAGCCACCCTGAATATTGGCCCCGGTCTTGGCAAAAGCACTGGCAAAATCGTTCAAGGTCTTTCCGCCGCTGAATACAGCACTGCCATCACCGGTATAGCCGGTATACTCACCACTCTTATAACCAGTGAAGAGCTCATCATAGGTGTAGCTGAGAGTGTATTCAGTATCACTGCCTGCTGTATCCTTTATCTTCAAAGAAATAGCCACATCACTGCCATTTACAGTATCAGTAGTGCCATCAGCCCGGGTAATATTGTAGGTAAAGTTCCAATTACTGCCATCCTCGGTAGCCGTAGCTACACTGTAGCTCTTAAACAGCACATCCGCCAGGTTGTTGCTGGCCGATGCACTGGTATTGGCTCTGGTAACCCCTAAATTATTACCAGAGGAATCCTGTGTCGTCAAAAGATAAGCATTGCTGGCCACAGAATCTACCGTAACAACATGATTCATAGCCGCAGCGGCACCATTGGCAGTGGCAGTTACTACACTGCTGTTGGAGCTGGTTGCCTGCATGGCGTTCATGTTTGACTGCATTTTATAGGTAGACAAGGTGCCATACTTATATGTAGTCAAATCATTATATACGCCATTGTACGCTTCTTTCAGCCAGGTATTTGCAATCTCCTGCTGTTCCATCTTGTCATACTGCTTGTTTTTGCTGGACATGCCCATCTTTACCAAGGATTCAATGTCCAGCCCAGAGCCTGACAAGCCATAAATTCCATTTACGCCCATTTTAAGGACCCCCTTTTACGCGTTACGATCGAGGAAAGCGCCCAGCCATTCCTGAGCCTTTATCATACCCTCTACCATTTCTTCAGGTGGGTATTCCTTAATAACCTCATTTGTCTTCTTGTCAATCATCTTAACTGACATTACATTTACTTCCTTGTGATACTGGAATTCCAGATCACAGTTGAGCTTACTCATAAGCTCGTTGAGTTCCTTTGTCATTTCGCTGACAAATTCCTCATTAATATTATCCAATGCTTGCTGCTTTGGATCCTGCTCTTTTTCTTCGTTGTCTGCTTGACCTGCGTCCTGGCTTGCAGCAATCCTATCAATAGTGCCGGCCTCATCTACTTTTATATCAACAGGAGCCACCTTGTTTTCCACTGGCTCTGCTGTTCTCTTCTGGCTAGCCCCATTGTCCATTGCTGAAACAACTACTGCCGCAGCTGTCATGTCTGAAATGCTTCCTACCACTTTAAATCCCTCCGTAGAAAAAATATTATAATCCTTTATTTTGGTAACGCCTTGGACAAATCTATATTGTCTGCCGGAGCCGCTGCCTTGCGATTTTCATCCTTGATGACCTTATAGATTTCTCCTCTATAGACCTTAACACTGCGAGGGGCGTCGATGGCTAATCGCACATTGTCGCCATTTACCTCGACAATATTGATAACTATGTCATCCCCGATCATAATCTGTTGCTTCGGGTGTCGTGTAAGAACCAGCATACTCTATTCCTCCTTTTCCGGGAACAGCCTATGCTTCGTAGTATAATTTGTTTTTTCCAGCACAACCTGTCTTGCCTTCATATTGGACTGATTTATAACTATAGGTGCCAACAAATTTGTGGTCATATTTTTCACGCCTGTTGACGGTATGGTAATAAGGGAACAAACCAGCACATCTGCATCATTGGTAACTCCCAGTGCCTCCATATTGGCATCATCCAGTTCAAATGTATAATCCGGAAAAAATACAAATGGATCTGTCATGAGAAAGGCCAGCTCCGGTGTGGCTGCTGACTGTAAAAACAGGTACGGGCTCTCCTCGTCGTAAGGGAGAATTGCAAATTCCCTCTCGTCCTCAAAGGCAGGTATACCATGTTCAAAGGTAACAATAGACTTTTCTTCAACTTCAATTTCACCAAATCTGGTAGTATTAATCTTTCTCATTCATAGCCTCCATTATTAATACTGGATGTACCTCATCCGTCACGCTACGCGTGCCACCTTCCCCAGAGGGGAAGGCTAAACTCGCATATCATAACGTCCAACGGAAATCCATTGGTTTACATAGCCCTTTCTTGCCAAGGTGGTCTGAGCAGAGCCGGGACGGTTCTCTATCTCCGGGGTTGCCGTGGCCTTGATACTGGTAGTATCGCTGCCCGGATCCATCCTGCCCTTTATCTCAGATGGGTGCACGGTAATTTCCGGGTCTGGAATCTTTACTGCCTCCCACTGGGGCCACTGCAATATCTCGCCTCTCAGCCGCGACTTGGCTTCATTGCCGATAAGATTGCTATGGGGATGGGCACCGTTCTTGGCAAAATTCCAAGCCGACTGGGTCAGCCTTGAGGTATTGGCCTGTACTGACTGGAACCCTTCTCCGCCATACTTCCTGGCAAAATCATCGTGATTCAAAAAGCCATAAGCCGTGCGGGAATTGTAGGTATCAATATCTATCTCCACCAGGGTAGCGGCCACATCCGCCAGCGGTGGGTCATAGTTTCGGTGAAGCTCTGCCGGGCGAAAGGTATTTTTTATGGCCCGGGGCTGCTCCTGATGAATACTGATCTGAGGCAGCTCATGACTAATATTCAAATATTTCATCTCTGCCAGCATGGTACTCACCTCTTTAATATATGTTCGTGATTTTAAGCAGAAAAATTAATTACAGGTAATCTGCCAATGTACCAGGCAGAATCTTGGACCCTACTGACAGGGACAAACTGTAGATGGTCTGATACTCCATAAGCTGAGTAGCCAGCTTGGCCACATCGGTGCTGGACACATCTGTGATGTCGCTGGTGATGGACTCATCCTGAGTCACCAGCATATCCGAGGCTGCACTGTAGGCCTGCTGCCGGGCCGCCATGGTAGTCTGGGCTCCCAGTACCTGGGAATGAGCCGCATCGCTGATGGTAAGGCCATCTTCAGCAGCCCAATGGTTATCAGCTGAATCAATTTTAGCTACGGCATACAACAACTCATTTAACATGGCTGTACCGGAACCCGGAGTATTTTCAGCATCGAAAATATCACTGCCGAAAACATCCTGCCCAGTCTGGTTTACCGTATCAGTAGCCTTGTCCACGCCACCAGTTTTCTTTACCATGGAAATATATTTGGCGTCGCCCTCATAGGACACTATATACTGCTTAGTGGTGGCAAATTTTAAATTTACTGTTTCACCGCCAACAGTTATATCTACATTGTAGCTCTCACCATCTGAATTAATAACACCATACTCGTCAAAATATTTACTTACCTTTTCTGAACCAGAAGTAGCGTCCCAAGCAGCAATAGTAGCTGACTCATCACCATCAGCAACGGTCCTGCCCTCAGCTACTTTATCCTTGTAGCCATTTTCTACAAAGTCTTTAGTATAAACCTTGCCATCTTTAACGTTCAAATAAAACACATTATTTTCATTGGTTGAATCAACCAATTTAAGCATTTGGGTGACAGAGTGCTCGTCATTGACGGTATTAAAGAATTTTGCCTGATTATCGCTAAGAGTCTTGGTTTCACCCCGGCTCTTCTTTTCGGAAGATATACTAAACGGCATGGTGGTATCGGACTGGCCGGAGAACAGATAGCGGTCACCTATCTGGGCATTCATGTCTGATACAACCTCCTGGACACTGGCCAACAGCTCCTTGGCAATATCCTTCATATCATTTTCGTTGTTGGTGGAGTTGCCGGCGGCCACAACCTTTCCCTTAAACTCCTTCATTCTCTCAGTTACATTAACCAATGCCGCATCGCTGTTCTTCATCCAGGAAACTGCCGTGGTAATGTCCTCCTGGAACTGCTCCACATTGGTGAGGGAATTTTTATATCTTAAATATTTGGAATAACCTACTGCATCGTCAGAGGCACGATGGAGCTTCTTGCCATCGCTCTGCTCAAACAGCTTGGTATACCGCTCGTAGGAACCATTAAGCTGCTTCAAGTAATTGTTGGTCATCATTGTGCTGCTTATACGCATAATCTATACCTTACCTTTCTTTTTTGCCATCCCCTCTGGGGAGGGTGCCCGCAGGGCGGGTGAGGTCATCTGTCAATTATTAGCGACCTACTACGCCTGTGCTGTTGATAAGTCTGTCCAGCATCTCATCCATGGTGGTGAGACAACGGGAGCAGGCTGCATAGCCCTGCTGGAAAGTAATCATATTGGTAAGCTCTTCATCCCAGTTTACACCGGAGGTGGATTCCCTGAGATTTTCTATCTGGGTCATAAGATCACTCTGGAACTCTACCTTGTTATTCATGTTTTCGGTAGCGCCGCCCAAGGTGGTCATGCTGGTGTTGTAGTAGCTGTAGAAGGACTCATCGCCAATGGAGCGGGTATCACCATTTACTGTAGAGCTGGTATTCTTCTTTACACAGTTAAACAGTGTACTAATCCATACCGCATTGGAGCCATCCGCTACACCGTTTATATTGCCATCATCCCCCCTGGAGCGGGTTGCCAGCTTTTTATGGCCATCGGTGGCGGTCAAATCCTGATTTATAGTCAGTTCCTTAATAATATTAATTCCACGTAGTGCAGTTCCATCCTTGGTTAAATAAGCATCATCCGAAGTGGTAACCCACTGATAATCCGCACCAGCAGTACCATAGAAATTTTTACCCTGTACACCAGTCTCAGTTTCCAGAGTATATCCCGCTTTATGCTGCTTATTAAGGGTACTCAGCAAGAAAGCTGCCATATTGGCCAATTTATCAATATACTCCTTATCCTCGTATACAGCCTGTATCTGGCCGTACAGCTCACCGTTGCCAGGATTGAACTGTACATCGGATTCCTTAATCAAAAGGGTGTAGTCGCTGACACCATATACCTTATTATTCAATGGCTCAGAGGCGGTAATGGTCACCTTGCTGGTGCCGTTTACCAGGGTAGTGCCGTTGCACACCAGATTGTACATGCCATTAGGAGTTTCATTTACACTGATATGCATGATACGGGACAGCTGGTCCACCAGCAAATCACGCTGGTCGCGAAGGTCGTTGGAGCTGGAGCCGTCAGCTTCCTGCTCCAAAATCTGGCCATTGAGAACGGTAACTCTGTCCAAAATACTATTTACATTATCTACGCTGAGAAGAATCTCGCCGTATACGGATTCAATCTGGGACTGAACCTGGGTTGCGGTGGCATTCAGTGTCTCAGCGAAATTATAACCGGCATTGATAACATTCTGGCGGCTGGAGGCGGTACTTGCTGTAGTGGAGCAGTCCACCCATGCCTGATAGAATTTCTCCATGGAATCCTGAAGGGCATTGTCATCAGAATCGTTGAAAATAGTCTCCAGCTTGGAATAATTCTTGGCCTTGGCATTGTAATAGCCGTCATTGGTGTTTTCCTTCCAATACTGACGGTCTGCATAAATATCTCTGGCACGGGAAATACCGTAAACCCCTACACCAGAACCAATCTGATTGGCTCTGGAATAGGACCAGATAGTCTGGGAACGGGTTGCCACGGAATTAACCTGCTGGCGGGAATAGCCCTCTGTACTTGAATTGCTGATGTTGTGACCTACTGTATTCAAGCCTACTCTGTTGTTCTGAATACCACTTACCATGGTATTGAGGCCATGAAATGTACTTAACATAAATCTCTCTCCTGTCTAAAATGTTTTTCCTTGAGTCATCAGACTCCGGTATCAAACATCTTTCTCCCCTGAACAGGCATCCCACCGTTATCGCCCGGTGTTCCGTAGGTCACCCCCGCACTGGTCTGGGTCATTACATTGATGCTATAGTCGATAAATTTTGAGTGTCTATCTAAAAACTGCATATTTCTGGAGTTGATTCCCTTTAACTCCTGCAATATTTCTTCCTGTTTATCCAACAGCGTCTGGAGCATCACTTTATCCGATGATTCCGGCTGTTTTCCCAGCCATTCCAAAAGGTTATGGGTATGAAGCTCAGCCATAATCCCGTCCTTGCGTTTGTCCAGGCTGCTTATATCTATCATTATCGGTTCCATATCAGCAGACAGCTTCCTTGCTGCCTCTGCATCAGTGTGAACCAGTTTTTCTTTCTGTGCTTTTGCCAGCTCCAATAATCTGCCCAATAAAATAAGCTGCTGGCGAAGAATATCGATTATATCCTTCATACTTACACCTCAAGGTCCAAATTCTTTTCATGGGAAACCTTTTCCTGTCCTGACTGTCCATAGGATGGTTCCACGGTGGTGCCCCCAAGCTGATTGAGCTTGAAGTTGATGACGTTCAAAGCTGCTGATATCATAATCTCATTATTCTCCTGAAGCGCCTGGACCCTTTTTACAACGTCTTCCAGTGTTTTATGGGTACGCTCCAGTACATCACGCATCTTGTCGTCACTGCATTGTCTCCAAACATCCCTCATTGCCATACTAGGCTGTATGTTAACGTATTGCTTCGCCAGCTGGTTTATCACGTCTTGACGCTTTGTTTCTGCTTTATTGATTTGTTCAATGATAGTCTGCTCCTGAAGAACAATCTTCTCCAAGGATTTCAGATCCACTGCCGCCAGCACTGCGCGCTTTTCCTCGCCCAGCTTCTGGAGCTTCTGATACTCATTTATCAGTGTGGCTATAATCTGTGCTAAATCCTGCCACATTTCGATGCATCCCACCTCTCTGGCAAAGCCGTCCTATTAGAAACGACAGCTCAACATACTTGATGCCAAGTCATAAGAGCTCACATGATAATTGCCGGCTGCAATCATGTTCTCCAGCTCTGCCACACGGTCAGAACGGACATCACTCATTGCGTTAAGCTTCTTCAGCATCTCGCTGGCATTCTGAGCCTTGGAGGAAATGTGAATCTCATCACTTCTGACCTCTTCCCGCTCGGTGTGAGCAACCTTGTTGGTGCTGCGATGGTTCGCATAAACGCTTGCAATTCCTTGAAGATTGTTATTTATAATCATGGTTTCTCACCGTCCTTTTTCTAAATTCAAACCCTACGCGATACTTAAACATAAAAGCAGTTCTAGCCTCTCTATGGGTTCTAATCTTTTATCGAAAAAAAAAACAGGATCCTTAAATCCTGTTTTTAAAAATATCTTTTTCTACTATATAAAATAAAACAGCTTAGGAACGGAAATCCTTGCCCGCATTGTACATGGTATGGCTACGGTCAACCCTCTGTGCTGCAGCGGCAGACTTCTTTGCTTCCAGCTTTGCAGCTTGATCCAGCAAATCCTGGGAACACTTTTCGCAAAAACGACCAGTATAAATTTCTGCACCGCACTTTTCGCATGGATAAGTAATAACTGCACCGCCGGAATTTATGAAGCGACCATTTTTCAGCATACGAAGAACGACCTTCTCCTTTACACCGGTATCCTCAACAATCTGGGTAATGCTGCATTTATCATGGTCACGCACATAGGTATGTACAATCTGCTCCTGCTCCAGCTCAATATCATAGCAAGCAGGACACATCTTCTGACCAACCTCTAAATAGAGCTTTCCACACTCTGGACAATTCTTTAACTTATTCATAGTAACTCACTCCTGATTAGCTTTTCTATATTACCTTCCAATATTTGTATCGTCATTTTTAGTGAACATTTTAATTATAACGTAATTGTTCAAATTTTGCCATAGGCAAAATATTTATCGTAATGATTTTAATGCACAAAAAATTAGTCTGTTCAATACAGGTGAAAAATGGGCAGGAGGCTGGCATCTTGAACGCCGTTCCAGTTCTAAAACTTTTTCTTGCTATTATGTAGCAGAAAAAATCATAACTCACTTCGTCCTTATAGGACTCGTTCAAACAAATGATTTTTCCTACTACAATCAAGGTAAAGCAACAAAAAGTTTCTTAACGAACTGTCACTCAATGTTCAATCTACCGGCCCCCTGCCCATCATAATTAACTTACCTATGTCCGGATGAAATCACCAGTCCGAAAATCTGGCTTGCTCCTGCCTCCCGCAAAACCTTTCCGCATTCAGCAAAGGTTGCACCAGTAGTGAAAATATCATCCACCAAGAGTACCCTCTTTCCCTTCACCAGATGACGGTGCTTTTTATCCGCCACTGCAAAGGCACCCTTGATATTTTTCTTTCGCTCGGCGAACTTAAGCCCAAACTGGGGTCGGGTTTCATGTACCCGTCGCAGCACCTCCCAGATTTCCAAATCTGAGTTTTTCATGGCCTCCTCAAAAAACAATACGCTTTGATTAAAGCCACGCTGTTTAATTTTATTCTTGTGAAGGGGCACCGGCACCACAATGTCAATGTCATGCAAATCCAGCTTTTCAAGGCCCCTGTCCACGAAAAATTGCAGAGCCTTCACCGCATGCTTCTTTTTCTCGAATTTGGCATCAGCAATGAGCTTTTTCACCGGATCCTCATATTCACTGAAGCTCATTACACCGCCATCAAAAATCTTCCCCATTTTACCCTCCAGTGGCAGCTGACGGGGCTGAAGTATTTTATTAAGGCAATCATCGCACCACTGGCCGTTGTGCTTCACATATCCCCTGCAAGCCGGGCATTTCGGTGGAAAAAGAAAATTTAATATGGCTTCAATCATAGCTTTCTCACTTTGCCTTCCCCATTTTTTCTTACCTCATCCGTCTGCTACGCAGACACCTTCCCCAAAGGGGAAGGCTTACAGCGAATGGGCCAGACGCTCCGCCAACAGCGTATACCGCCGTCTGGTCCTGTCATTGGCCACGGCAGTGTTTAAAGCCGCCTTAGTCCCAATGAGAATAACCTTCTTCTTGGCCCTGGTAATAGCCGTATACAGTAAATTTCTCTGGAGCATAATTCTATGTCCCGGCACCAGTGGCAAAATTACCACAGGATACTCACTGCCCTGGCTCTTATGCACACTCATGCAATAGGCCAGCTGCAGCTCACTTAGCTCCGCCTTCTCATAAACCGCTTTCAAATCATCCCCAAAACTGGCAGTAACACTGCTCTCATTCATTTCCTCAATGAAACCGATGTCGCCATTGAAAACGCCCTTATCGTAATTATTTTTGGTCTGCATCACCTTATCTCCCAAACGGAAGCTGCGGATACTGCTGACAAATTCCGGCTTATAGGATGCAGGAGGATTGAGAGCCGCCTGAAGTCTCTTATTTAGATTCTCCACCCCACAGGCCTGACGGTGCATCGGTGACAGCACCTGTATATCCTCAAAGGGTGAATAACCCTGCTTAGGCAATATATCTCGGCACAGATTCACAATCTGGTACTCCACCGCCTCGGGATTATTAAGCTCAATAAATTCAAAATCCGCACTTGGAT
The DNA here is from genome assembly GCF_900141865.1 of Anaerovibrio lipolyticus DSM 3074. GTDB lineage: Bacteria > Bacillota > Negativicutes > Selenomonadales > Selenomonadaceae > Anaerovibrio > Anaerovibrio lipolyticus. The sequence continues at coordinate 35,910 of NZ_FQYW01000015.1, forward strand.
TATCAGAAGCATCGGAAAATCTTGGCACCCGCCCCGCGTTAATAGCATGGGCATTCATAACTATGCTGGATGCTTCACTCTGACGGAAAACCTCCGTAAGACACACGCTGGATACAACACCACTTCGAAGAATATCCTTCAATACGGAGCCAGGCCCCACAGCAGGAAGCTGGTCCACATCACCCACAAGGATAACATGGCATCCCGCAGGCACCGCCTCCAAAAAATGGCGCATCAGCACAATATCCATCATGGAAACCTCGTCCAAAATAATGGCATCTGCCTCCAGCTGATCATCAATATCCCTACCGAACATTGAGCCCTCAGAGGATTCTCCCCCCTGGGCCTCCAGCATGCGATGAATGGTAGAAGCCTTTCGCCCAGTGGCCTCGCTTAACCGCTTTGCTGCCCGGCCTGTGGGAGCCCCCAGAATAATCTCCATTCCCTGAGCCTCCAGCATATCTATCATGCCCCGGATAACAGTAGTCTTTCCTGTACCCGGACCACCTGTCAATACAAAGATACCATGTTCAAGCACCCCTTGTATAGCCTCTTTTTGTCTATCAGCAAGAGTAATACCCGTATTTAGTTCCCATTTTTCCACCAGCTTCAAGGAATTACCCACATTTATAGGCTTGGCCTTCTTCTGTAAAAACAGCAAATGCTCTGCTGTTTCCACCTCTGCCTGATAGAGGTATTCGGGATAAACCAGAATATTATCACCCACTACCTCCTGGTTTAAAACTCCCGTGGCCAAATCCTGCTTCAGCACTTCCCAAATGGTATCGCGATGTACACCAAGAGCCTTTTCCACTTCATCCACCAAAAGATTTTCCGGCACACAGCAATGACCGGACAGCGAGATGCGCTGAAGCTGAAATTCCAGAGCCGCTGAAACACGAATCGGATCATCCGGCTGCATTCCAATCCCCGCTGCAATAGCATCAGAGGTGGCAAATCCCACACCATCAATTTCCCGTGCCAGACGATAAGGGTTGGACTCCATTACTTCCACAGAAAAGGAGCCATATTGGGCATATATCTTGCCCGCATAAATCCCCGATACATTATGCTGCTCCAGCCAAATCATTATCTGGCGAAGCTCAGCCTTTTCCATATAGGAATCATGAATTTTCTTGGCAGTCTTGGCACCTATGCCGCTGACCTCCTTAAGGCGATTCGGAGCCTTTTCAATGATTTCCAGGGCATCACCGCCAAAATGGGCCACTATCCGCTTGGCATTAACAGGGCCCACCCCATCAATAGCACCACTGGCCAAAAATCGCTCTATGCCCTCTAAGGAGGTGGGAGCCGCTACCATCATGTGCTCAGCCTTAAACTGCTGACCAAAGCGAGGATGCTCCACCCAGTAGCCCTTCAGCTCCAGCTGCTGCCCCTGCAAAGGAGGTTCCATCTGCACCGTAACAGTGACCACACCCCGCTGGCCATCAGGACGCAGGCGAAACACACTAAAGCGCCCGTCAGAACTGGCAAATATTATATTTTCAACCGAACCCTGCAATTCTTCCATACAAAACACCTCATCCGGTCACTGCGTGACCACCTTCCCCTCAAGGGGAAGGCTTAATTGTATTACGCTTCAGTGAGTTGTTCCCACTTCTCGTACCACTCATCCAACTCCTTGGTCTTTGCCTCATACTCCTGGGCGATTTCCACACTCTGCTCCGGATCCGCCTGAATCTGCGGGCTGTTCATAGTCAGCTCCAAATTCTTCAAATCCATCTCAATAGTAGCAATCTGGGCCTCTGCCCGATGTATCATCTGGGCCCGCTTATCGTCACTCATGCTCTGGATAGCGCCCTTTTTGGCATCAGCCTTGGCCTTTTCTTGGGCCTTTGCTCTTTCTGCCTCTGCCTGGGCTCTGGTTTCTGCCTTGGCCTTTTCACTGGCTATACGGTCCTTTGCCGCCTGCTCCTCAGCCAGCTCCGCCGCTTCCTTGGCCTCTTCTTCCTTCTTTTCCCGATAATAGCTGTAATTGCCATCATATTCTGTCAGCTTCCCATCAGAAAGCTCCAACACACAGTTGGCCACCTTATCGAGGAAATAACGGTCATGGGACACAGTAATATAGGTTCCCGGGAAGGTGGACAGGGCCTCCTCCACAGCCTCCTTGGCAGGAATATCAAGATGGTTGGTAGGCTCGTCCAGTACCAAAAAGTTTGCCCCCGTCAGCATCAGCTTCAAGAAGGCAAGACGGGACTGCTCACCACCGGAAAGCTCCCCGATAATACGGAATACATCATCCCCACGGAACAAAAATGCCCCCAAATATCTTCTGGCCTGTTCCTCATCAAGGCCGTATTCATAAAGCATTTCATCCAGCACTGTGCGCTCCATGTGAAGCCCCTCATGCTGCTGGGAAAAATAGCCAATCTTTACTCTGGAGCCAATTTTCAGTCGTCCCGTGGGAGATTCCAGCTCTCCCACCAAAAGGCGAAGGAGGGTAGTCTTGCCCGCTCCGTTAGGCCCCACAATGGCTACACCATCCCCCTTTCTGATAAGCACATCAACGTGTTCAAAAAGGGTTTTATCCGGGAATTTATAGGAAATATCCTCCAGCTCAGCCACCCGCTGGGCACACTCTGCCGGAGCATTAAAGGCGAAATAATTAAAGGCCGCCGTTTCCGCTGGTTTAACGATGCGTTCCAGACGATTAAGCTGACTCTGACGTCCACGGGCCTGCTTGGATTTTATACCCGCCTTATACTTGCGGATATAATCCTCCGTCTTTTTTATGTATTCCTGCTGCTTTTCGTAGGCTGTCAGCTGGGCCGCCCGACGCTGCTCCTTCACCTTCATATAGTAGGAGTAATTACCTTCATAAGCAGTCAAGCCCTTGTTCTCGATTTCAAAGATTCGGTTAGTTACCTTATCCAAAAAGAAACGGTCATGGGAAATAATCAGCACGCCGCCGGTGTAGCTCTGCAAAAATCCCTCCAGCCACTCTATCATCTCAATGTCAAGATGGTTGGTAGGCTCGTCCAAAAAGAGAAAATCCGGCTCTCTCAATAACGCCTTGGCAAGACACACACGGGTACGTTGTCCACCAGAAAAATGCTCCACCCTGCGGTCAAAGTCCTCCTCAGTGAATCCAAGGCCAAAAGCAGTGCGACGGATGCTACTTTCAAAATCATAGCCCCCCATGTGCTCAAAACGTTCCACAATGCGTCCATACTGGTCCAGCTTTTCCTCATCATGGGTATTGGCCAGCTCCGCCTCCAGGGCTTCCTTGGTGGCAGCCAGGGCCATGACATCAGAAAAGGCACTTTTCAGCTCCTCATAGAGGGTACCCTTAACCTCCATATCCGCCTGCTGCTCCACATATCCTATGGTGTCCACCGGGTCCATGGAAATGGTTCCCTTGTCGTATTCATCCTTGCCCAGAAGGCACTTCATAAGGGTGGACTTGCCGGCACCATTGGCTCCCACAAAGCCCACACGCTCGCCCCGCTTTATTTCGAAGCTTACATCATTAAATAATTCGTCTATACCAAAGGCCTTGGACAGGCCTGCAACCTTTATTGTTCCCACGCTTATCCTGCGTTCCTTTCTTTGTTACACTCAAAAATAAATCAAAAATCACTCAAAATCCTTGCCCACGTAGACAACGGCCTCCATAGGGTCAGCACCATTCATAATGGTACAAGGGAATGGCATGCCGTAGAACCAGGTTACATTGGATTCATCAGTAACGATAATGGTATGCTCACGATCGCTCTTATGCCCCGTATCTACACCAGTGACATTAAAGCCCTGAGCCATGAGCTTATTTACCATTCTGGCACCGGCGCCGTTGACACCGCTGTCATTTATGACCAGCACCGCAATCTGTCCTGGGCCCTCTGCCTTTTTGGCAGGCTTTTTATCTGTTTTTTCGGATTCTGGAATTTCCGACTTGCTTTCCTTGTTATCCTTGCCCTTGTCATCCTTCCCCTTCTTGGTCACAGTACCCTCTGTAAGACTTACAATACCCTTTGGCAGGGACTCCTCGTATTTTTTCTTCTCTGCCTCGGCAGTTTGACGGGCATTATCATCCAGCTCCTTGCCCATTTCCTCAGCTACCATCTCACGAAGTCCCATGATATCCGGCAACCAGTAGCTTACATCGTCAAGGAAGGCTGGTGTACCTGGAATCATCTCCGATTCCATGCCCTGCTCACGAACCTGTGGAAGAAGCTGGGAAAGGGAAAGCATTTCTGAAAGTGGCATATCCGTTTCCAGAGTCTTGCTGATAACCTCAATAATCTTTGGCAGCTTCGGCAAGGTGGAAGGATGCAGCATCTTGGTCATAACCGCCTTCATAAAATGCTGCTGACGGTTGATGCGGCCAATATCACCCTCACCATCACGGAAACGTACATATTGGATAGCCTTCTCCCCTGTCATGTGCTGTATTCCTGGATATAGGTCAATCACAAGGCCACCGTTGTCATCCCAAGGGTCCTCATAATACATCCGCTTTTCCACGTCAATATCAATGCCATCAAGGGCATCGATTATATTTTCAAAGGAGCTTAAATCTATGAGTACGTAGTAATTCATAGGAATGCCCAACAGACTTTCCACGGTTTTGCGGGTGAGCTTATGTCCCCCGTAGGCATAGGCATGATTTATCTTATCGTAGCCGTGGCCCTCAATTTTCACTCTGGTATCTCGAGGCACCGACATGAGCTCAGCCTTGCCGGTTTTCTTGTTCACCGTCAGCACCATCAGGGTGTCGCTGCGGCCCGTATCGTCACTGCGCCTATCTACACCCATAATCATAATATGAAGTACATCGTCATTGGTCTCAATGCCTGCCTCGGAAACTGCGGGCTGAACTGGAGCATCCTTGCTGTCCAAAAAATAATGGGCCAAAGCCGCCACCAAAAAGGTGCAAACCACAGCCGCCAATATATATACACGGGTATAATCCCTACGTCGCTTGCGTTTAATGCGCATTTAAATAGTCCTCTTTTCAAAATCATATAGTGTGGATTTTACCACATCATTTCATTTTACCAAACATAAAAAAAGAGAACAAGTAAAATACTTATCCTCTAAATAAATAACTGGCGCAGGAAACTATTGTGGTTCACGCCCCAACAGCCACCTGCGCCAATACTAATTCAATAAGTGCAGGGACTGCCAGATGGAGCATTGGGATGCGGTACGTTAATAATTTTTATGAGCATTCCTTAATTTTAGCTTAAAAAGTCAAGTGGTTGAGTATAATGCAGAGTTAGTTTTGACTTTTTCAGCTATTTACTATAGCTCAGAAAAATTTAGTGCCGTAGCCCAGCTACAGATGGCAACCCCTGCACTCTATTAATTACTATACTCTATTTTTCTCTCTGTAAAATGCACTGGCTTTAAGCCGATAAACTCCACCAAATCCTTGGCCATTTTAAAATTCATGCCCACATTTTCCGCCTTATGGGCATCGGAACCGATGGTCACATACTGTCCTCCCAGCTCCTTGTATCGGGCATAAATCATCAGCAAAGACTCCGCCACTGCCTTGCTGTCAAGACGGCGGGTGTTCAGCTCCATAACCGTTCCCGTATCCAGCACATTCATCAGCACCAGATCCACCAGGTCATGATATTCCTTATAGCCGATTTCCTTGTCATCATAAGGTGAATACCGGCTGATGTAATCAATGTGTCCCAGCACATCAATATACGGATTGGCCTTCACCATATCCGCCATGGTTTCCAGATAGTGGCCGTAGGCCTGCTCCTTCTTCTTTCCTTCATAATACTCAGGATAGTAAATGTCCAGCTTGTCGATGGCGTGAATGGAGCCAATTACCTGATCAAAGGGCACCTCATTGATAAATTTTCTGTTGGCCTCAATACTTCCCGGGGTTAATCCCACCTCAACCCCCAGCATAAGGGAGTCGCATCTCAGGGCTTCGTAAGTTTCCCAGTATTTCTTGGCATCAAAAAGGAAGTCCATCTCTTTATAATGCTTGGACTCTTTGTAATCAAAATCGTAATGCTCCGTAAAGATGAGGCCTATGCCCAATTTGCGGGCAGCCTCAATGGCATCCTCCGCCTTCATTTCCGAGTCGGAGGAAAATTCCGTATGGGAATGACAGTCATAAATCATATTACAGCTGCTCCTTTGCCTGCTTCAGAGCCTTGGACAGCTGATCCGGGCAGGAGGTTGGGCGGGCGCCGCAGCGGATGCCTTCCACCCTGCTGATAACTTCATCAATGTCCATCCCCTCAACCAGCTTGCCAATACCCTGAAGGTTGCCGTTGCAGCCGCCTACTACCTTGAGGTTATGGATTTTGTTGTCCTCGATGTCGAATTTCATAAGACGGGAGCATACTCCCTGTGGTGCGTATTCAAATGCGCTCATAGAAAATCCCTCCTAAATATAATTACACAACATATTTTTAATCTTGCGGTGAGGTATACATGGTGAACGCTCTCGCTCACTAGTTTACGTAACGAATACTAAGTTCATTCAGCACCTTCGGTTTGAATTCACTAAGTACCGACGTAAAATACGTCCCCATAGTATACCTCCCCGCGAAATATTTAGTATATTACATTTTATCCTGAGTGTGGGCTGGTGCTGGTAGATTGAACATTTAGTCACGGTACGTTAAGAAGCTTTTTCTTGCTCTACCTTGATTATAGTGGAAAAAATCATCTGTCTGAACGAAGTGAGTTATGATTTTTACCACTATATAAAAGCAAGAAAAAGTTTTAGTGCCAGGACGTGGTGAAAGCATCAGTACCATTCCATGCAATTAGACTAAATTACTTACCACCAGTGCATCTGCCAGGGCTGCGAATTCCTTTAGAGTGAAAGTCTCACCACGGCGGCCGCTGTCGATACCACTCTTAGTGAAGGCCACCTCAATGGCGTCTTTGGTGAAGCCCGCCCCTTTCATGGCATTGGCAATGGTCTTGCGGCGCTGGCCAAAGGCTGCCTTTACAACCTTAAAGAACATCTTTTCATCCTTTACCTCCACCGCTGGCTTTTCCCGCACATCGCAGACGATAACCACGGAATCCACCTCTGGAGCTGGTATAAAGGACCGTGGTGGCACATCAAAGGCGATATGCGGCTTGGTGTAATACTGCACTGCCACCGACAGGGCACCATAAGTCTTACTGCCCGGCTTGGCAATCATGCGCAGAGCCACTTCCTTCTGCACCATGGTAACCAAAATGCTGATAGGCAGATGCTTTTCCAAAAGCTCCATCAAAATTGGGGTGGTGATATAGTAGGGCAGATTTGCCGCCACCTTAAAGGGACCATCCCCCATAATCTCAGGGATATTTACCTTCAAAATATCTCCCGGCACTATGCGGACATTATCATAGCCAGCCAGAGTTTCCGCCAACACGGCGGGCAGCTTTTTATCCAGCTCCACGGCTGTAACATCCGCCCCGGATTCTGCCAGTCCCTGGGTCAGGGTTCCAATTCCAGGACCGATTTCCAAAATCTTATCCCCCGGCTTTGCCCCGACGGCATCCACAATACCACGAACAATATTGGCATCCACCAAAAAGTTCTGGCCCAAACGCTTACTGGCGTGGAGATTAAAGGCTTTCATGATATGACGGGTAACACTTGGGGTAGCAATGGTGGTCTTAAGGCCATTTAAATTCAGCTTTTTCCCTCCATGTATTTCTTTATCCAAGTCCTTATCCAAGTTAAAACTCATTAATTATCTTCCTCCTCAGCCAGTGCCGCCTCAAATTCTTCTCTGGTGACGCCATAGTGGTTCAGTCTTTTTAAAAATGTCTTGGCGTTGGCATAGCCAATACCAAGGCGGGCTCCCATTCTGGCCCGTCGCTCGCTGGCACCATCACCGCCGCTGATACCGGCTTTTATGAGGTCTGCCCCAGTAAATTCATTGCTGGGCTCCCAATTTAGCGTGCGCACCTTTTCCAAGGCCTTGCGTATAGCCTCCGGAGAGGCCTGTTCAATGCCAATATCGTTGTTGGCAGTGGCATCCTCCACCGGCACAAAGGCATGCTTGGCATTGGGGCAACGGCGGGTAACATAGGTACGGATACGCTCCCCGGCACTGTCCGGGTCAGTGAGAATGATAATGCCCCGCTTTTTGTATGCTTTTTCTATGGAATCAAGGCAAGCCGGCTTTAGGTTAAAGCCCTCAGTGATGATGCAATCGGCCTCAACGGCTTTGTTGATGGCCACCACGTCCATCTTGCCTTCTACTACTAAAACTTCTTTTATCATTGCTACCTCTATTTCTATATTGGCAGTGAACTGTTTTCTTTCACGCCGTTCCATCGCTAAAACTTTTTCTTGCTTTTATATAGTGGCAAAAATCATAACTCGCTTCGCCATAAAACGGCTCGCTCAAACAAATGATTTTTCCCACTATAATCAAGGTAAAGCAATAAAAAGTTTCTTAACGCTCGTCACTCAATGTTCAAGAAAATCAGTCCACTGCCTCTACAAATATCTTCTAACAGCACTATAAACATCCTTATGAATTTCCTCGATGCTACGTGGCTGGCCATCCTTACTGCAAACGACTTTTTTCCAGCCGTATTTGGCAGCCACCCAGTTATAGGCATCATGGCATCTATGGAGATAATTCGTGTCCTTTTCGTGAATATCCTTTTTACGATCCGCATTATGGGCTGCCCGTTCATTAATCAAACGATCGCTGACCTCCGGATCCATATCCAGATATACCACCACATCTGGCACCGGCAGCTTCAGCTTACCAAATTCAAAATCCCACAGCCAGGTGAGAAATTCCTCCCGTTCTATGGGGTCAGTCAGCTTCACCGCCTGATGCACCATGTTAGAGGTGGTGTAGCGGTCTGCCAAAATAATGGCCCCCTCCTCATAGGCCTGCTTCCAATTTAAATGGAAGGAAGCATAACGGTCCACAGCGAAGAAGGTGGAGGCACCATAGGCATCCACATCCTCGGCATGTTCACCGAATTCGCCCCCCAGATACATTTTCACCAAGGCTGAGGAATCTGATTTATAATCAGGATATTCCACCTTTACTACCCGATAGCCATCCTTTACAAGATGCTCCATCAGAGCCCTGGTTTGGGTTGCCTTGCCGGAGCCATCCCCGGCCTCTATTGTAATAAGCTTTCCCTTTGCCATCTATTACACCTCATCCACCGTCTTCGACGGTCCCCCCTCCCCTCAAGGGGAAGGCTTAACAATTTGAATATATTCCAAGGAGCTGTCCGCAGGACCAACCACTCTCATGCCTGCTGACCTCTGCTTCCGTATAGCCTCAATAAGCTCCGCTGTAATCCTTTCCCCAGGGCACAATACGGGAACTCCCGGGGGATAGAAGGTAACTGTCTCTGCAGCGATACAGCCAGCTGCTTCTGCAAATTTTACCCTTTCACGAGCTCTGTAAAAGGCCTCCCGTGGGGTAACTGCCACCTCATTTGCGGTAAATAAATCCACTGGCACCACCGGTTTTTCTGCCTTTTCCCTGCCATGCTCTGCCACAAGGAGCTTCAACACCTCCAAAAGGCGGTGGGCAGTTTCCTCTGTATCTGCCATAGAAATAATAAACAGCAAATTGTTGTTATCTGAAAGCTCGCACTGAACCTTGTATTGGTGGCGCAAAATAAGCTCTGCCTCTGGCCCTGCCAGCCCTATTCCCGTTAAATTAACTGTTATTCTGGTTTTATCAAGCCTCACGGTTTCTGATAAGTCCAGTATTTCATCCCCTACACAGTAAAGGCCATGGATTTTGTTAATCTCCTGCCGCAGCCAGTTACCAAGCTCCACTGCCCTTTCCAGTCTTTTTCTTCCCTCTGTGGCCATTTGAAGTCTGGCAATATCCAAGGAAGCCAACAACAGCTGGTTAGGAGATGTGGACTGCAGCAATGCCGCACCTTCACGGATTCTCTCACGGGATACCCGGTGACTTCCAATATGAAGCATGGAGGTCTGGGTCATGCTGCCCAACACCTTGTGAGTGCTCTGGGCCACCACATCCGCTCCCAAATCCAGGGCCTGCCGTGGCATCCCCTCTATATGACTGGCAAATTTAAGATGGGCACCATGAGCCTCATCCACCAAAAGCAGCATATTATGGTCATGGAGAATATCTGCTATTGCCTGCAAATTCCCCGCCATGCCGTAGTAGGTGGGATATACCGCAATTAAGGCCCTGGCATCCGGATTTTCCGCCACTGCCTTACGAACTGCATCAACTGACAAGGCCCCGGCTATTCCCAAGGCTTCCATAATCTCCGGAACAATATACACGGGCTTCGCCCCTGCCAGAATTATCCCCCCAATAATGGAGCGATGGGCATTACGGGGAACCAGCACCTTGTCACCGGGCTGTAAGGTCCCCAAAATCATGGCATGAATAGCCCCAGTGGTGCCGTTTATCATAAACATGGTATCCCTTGCGCCCCAAAGCTCTGCCGCCAGAGCCTCCGCCTGTTTTATGCACCCGGAGGGCTCATGGAGATCATCCAGCTCCTCCATAAGGGAAACCTCCTGCTTCAGCCCCTCCTCGGTAATAAGACGCTTCAGAAGGGAATGGGCTCCCAGCCCCTGCTTATGCCCCGGGGTATGAAAAGCAAGGGCGCCGTCCCTGGCATATTTGTCCATTGCTTCAGAAATCGGCGCCTCATTTTGATTAAGTTTCCAGTTATTATCCAACTTAGTATCTTCAAACATAAAATAAAAATCCTAAATCATCTTGGCTGTGGATATGGCATCTTGATATTCACTCTGGTGCCCTTTCCTAGCTCAAAGGCAATGGAAATAGTTGCACCGATAATACGGGCCCGCTCCTCCATGCCAATAACGCCAAAGTGACCATCCCCAGATGGATTACGGCGCTCCTCTGCCAGCTCGTCCACATCAAAGCCCTTGCCCTGATCGGAAACCATAATGGCCAGATGATCCGCTGTATACAGCATCCGCACAGAGGCATGGTCCGTACCAGCATGGCGATGAACATTGTTCAGGGCCTCCTGCACAATGCGGAAAATGGTTACCTCCACATGGTTATCAAACTTGTACTCCTTGCCGTCAATCTGCAAATCTGCGTTCAGTACCTCCCGCTCACCCAGCTTTTTGGTAAGCTGTCTAAGGGCCGGAATCAGTCCCAAATCATCAAGGGTCATTGGACGCATGTCAAAGATAATCTGACGGACATCCGCCAGACAGGTACGAATTTGACGTCGCAGCTCCTGCAAATTTGCCTTAGCTTCATTTGGACGGGTATCCACCAGACGCTCAGCCACAGAAGCCTGATATATGAGATTAACCATTTCCTGGGCAGGACCATCATGTATCTCACGGGAAACCCTAAGGCGCTCATTTTCCTGTGCCTTGATAATCTGCATTCCCAGAAACTTATTTTTGGATACGATTTCCATCTGGGTTACCACATCACTGAGCTGTGAAGTGAGATAACCAATAACAGAACCCAGCTTGGTGGCCAGTGTCTCCGCCATGTGCAGAGTCTTCTCCATACTGTAAAGACGCAGCTCCAGACGATCACGCTGACGGCGGGTCTGATATTCCTTTTCCTTGGCAATGGCCAGCTTTACCTGTACAGTTTTAACAGCCTCGTAGCTGGCACGAATACGGTCCTCGGAATAATTGGAAAAGTTACCGCTGACCTGAACCAGCTTCTGCTTTTCCTTCTGCTCCTGACGCACCAGCTCATCCACTTCGTCCTGGAGCTTACGGGTCTGCTCCTTCAGCTCCAACAGCATTTTTCTGGTGGACTCTACGTCCTCCTTGGTGTTTTCGTATATCTCAAATATCTGGCCTTTACTGCCTTCCATTGATTCGATACTCTGCTTAAAGGCATCACGAAGCAGGCGTTCTCCCTGACCATCATCCACATCCATAGATAAATCGATGTTCACGTTTACAAAACCTCCCACTAATCCTTAGTGTAATTGTAACTTAAACAGTATTTCAATGCAAAGTATTTTTATTACGACTTGCATTTAATGAAGAATACTATTAAAATCGTATATGGTTATGTCTATTTTTCACACAAGGGGAGTTCGCATTTTATGGGTATGTTTGACAGATTTTTACCAAAGAAAAAACCAGTTGAAATAAAAAACAACATCCCAAAGGAAAAGGAAAGCATCAAGAAGTCCTTTGGAGTTTATTGCAACAAAAATCACGGTACCAAGGGCGAGAAGCTGTGTCCAAAGTGTACAGCTCTTCTGGCCACCGTTATGACCAAAATGAACCGTTGTCCTTACGGCATCACCAAGCCTATTTGTGACCGCTGTGAGATTCAGTGCTTCGGTGACAAGAACAACAAGATGTTCAACGAGATTATGAGTGCTTCCAGCACCGGCATGATGTTTAAGCATCCAATTATGGCCTTCAAGCACAAGATGGCCAGCATGAGCGTTGATTATTCCAAGAGCAAGCAGGAAAAGAATGAGCGCGAAAAGGCTGAGGCCAAGGCAAAGAACGCCGCCGAGAAGGCAAAGGCCCGCGAAGAAGCCAAAAAGAAAAAGGAAGAAAAGAAATAATTTTCTGCAACGTAAAAATCCCAGCTCAAGCTGGGATTTTTTGTGTTTGTAAATATATGGGGCAGTGGTCTGGTGGCTTGAACAATCAGTCACGGTGCGTTAAGAAACTTTTTATTGCTTACCTTAATATTAGTGGAAAAAATCATTTGTTTGAGCGAAGCGAGTTATGATTTTTTACACTATATAACAGTAATAAAAAGTTTTAGTGCCGTGACGACGTGAAAGACACCAGTCCACTGCCCCTATCAATTACTTACTACACAATATAACTTATTTGTAGTTAGTTGGCAGAACCTGGAAGTGAGCCTTTGGATGAGCGCAAACAGGGCACTCCTCAGGAGCAGCCTCACCAGTGCAAACATAACCGCAGTTGGAGCACTGCCAGATAACCTTTTCATTCTTCTTGAATACCTTATCCTGCTCCACATTCAAAAGGAGAATCTTATAGCGTTCCTCATGCTCCTTTTCAATGGCAGCCACAGCCTCAAAGAGAGCAGCAATCTTATCAAATCCTTCCTCACGGGCAACCTTGGCGAACTCTGGATACATGGAAGTCCACTCCTCATTCTCACCAGCAGCTGCTGCCTTGAGATTTTCAGCGGTGGAACCGATCTTGCCGCCATTTACCAGCTTGAACCAGATTTTTGCATGCTCCTTCTCGTTCTTGGAGGTCTCAGTGAAGATGTTCTGAATCTGAACGAAACCGTCCTTCTTTGCCTGAGATGCAAAATACTGATACTTGGTATGAGCCTGGGACTCACCGGCAAATGCTGCCCACAAATTCTGCTCTGTCTTGCTACCTTTTAATTCCATGAAAAAACCTCCTTACATTATATAAAAACACACACGAATAAACCGGTTTAGTTAACGGATAATAATTATCCGTTAGGATTAGTATACCATTTTTGTGGGCAATGTCAACACCTACATATTTTTTATTGGAATTGGACCGCGGCTAAGGGCTATGGCACCTGTTCTGGCGATTTCAATTATCTCAAAATCCTCCAGCATTTCACAGATGGCATTTATTTTACTTTGGGAACCCGTTAGCTCAATAACCACATTCTCAGGACTCACATCCACAATATTGCCACGGAAAATATCCACTATGTTGCGGATATCCGCCAGGGAACCCTTGGTGGCACGAACCTTCAGCAGCACCAGCTCACGGACAATGGAATCCACCAAGCCCAAATTAACAATTTTGATAACATCAATGAGCTTACCCAGCTGGTTCACCACCTGCTCCAGCTCCCGGTCATCCTCCACGGAAACCTCTATATTAATACGGGTAACGTCCTCATCCTCAGTGTAGCCCGCAGAAATACTTTCAATATTAAATGCACGACGGCTGATAAGCCCCGATACATGGGTCAGTACGCCAGGCTTGTTGTCTACCAGAACGGCTAAAATATACTTTTTCATGCTTCGGCACCTCCCAAAACCATATTGTCCAGCTGAGCCCCGGGAGCCACCATTGGCAATACATCCTCATTGGCCGGCAGCATCACGTCAATCAGCATTGGTCCCTTCACATTAAGGGCCTTCTCCAGAGAAGCCTCTAATTCCTGCGGCTTTTCAATACGGCAGGCCTCCATGCCCATGGCCTGGGCCAATTTAACATAGTCCGTCTTGCCACCCAGCAAGGTCTGGGAATATCTCTTGCCGTAGAACATGCGCTGCCACTGGGTAACCATGCCCAGCACTCTATTATGAAGAAGCACAACCTTTATATCAATATTGTTATCAGCAGCCGTGGACATCTCCTGACAGTTCATCATTACGGAACCATCGCCGGTGAAAAGCACCACCCTTTTATCAGGACATCCCAGCTTTGCCCCCAGTGCCGCAGGCAGTCCGTATCCCATGGTACCAAGACCGCCGGAGGTAATAAACTGGCGAGGATTGCGGCTGTTGAAGAACTGAGCCGCCCACATCTGGTGCTGTCCCACATCGGTAACCACGATGGTATTTTCATCCACCATACCGCTTACTGTATCAATAAGCTGCTGAGGCATAATAACCTTGTCATTTGTCTTGTAGCTGAAGGGACATTCCCTGTCCATATCCACCACTTGCTTGTGCCATTTGGCAAAGCGGTCGAGATAATCCTCACCTGAGCCTTGAAGCTGCTCATTGAAAATCGGCAAGGACCAGCGCAAATCCCCAATTACAGGATAATGAGAAAAAATATTTTTGTTGATTTCCGCCTTGTCCACCTCAAAATGAACAATTTTAGCATTAGGGGCAAAGGCATCGATTTTTCCCGTAACACGGTCGTCAAAACGCACACCGATACCAATGAGCAAATCACTCTTTTGTACAGCCATGTTGGCAGCATAGGAGCCGTGCATCCCCACCATACCAAGGAAGCCCTCCTGCTTTGCGGGAATACAGCCCAGCCCCATAAGGGAGCTTACCACCGGAATACCGGTATTTTTAACAATTTCCCGCATAACCTCGGTCTGATTGGAAAGGGTTACACCACCGCCGATGAAAAAAACGGGACGCTTTGCTTCGCCAAGGGCCTCAACAACATCACGAATCTGTCCCTCATCCCCGGTGAAATCCCCCTTGTAGCCACGGAGCTTCACCTTTTGTGGATATTCATAGTCCAACACGGTAGTAAATACATCCTTGGCGATATCAATAACCACAGGTCCCGGACGGCCTGTTCTGGCTATAAAAAATGCTTCCTTAATCACCCTTGGCAGCTCCGAGGCCCTCTTTACCAAATAATTATGCTTGGTAATAGGTGTAGTAATACCTACTATATCCGCCTCCTGAAAGGAGTCCTTGCCAATAAGGGGATTGGTCACCTGTCCTGTGAAACACACCAAAGGTACAGAATCCATATTGGCTGTGGCAATACCAGTAATAAGATTGGTAGCACCAGGACCAGAGGTGGCAAATACTACCCCCACTTTGCCTGTTGCCCGTGCATAGCCATCCGCAGCATGAACGGCCCCCTGCTCGTGGCGGGTTAAAATGTGAGGAAACCTTGCCTGATAAACCGCATCATATAAATCCAGCACTGCACCACCGGGATAACCAAATACCAAATCCACATTTTCTCTTTTCAGACTCTCCAAAATAGCCTGGGCCCCATTCATCTGCAAGGAAAACTCCCCCTCATATATAATGTACACTGTAAATCACAATTTCAAAACTGTAAATCACAATTCATGTCCCATGGACATATATAATAACATTGTCCACTGAGTACATATTATACAATAACATCTGTACACTTATCAACAGTTTGTTGATAAAATGTGTATACTTTTTGGTAAATAATTCGAGATAAAAAAGATAAAGTACTTTTTTCATATT
This sequence comes from Anaerovibrio lipolyticus DSM 3074, assembly GCF_900141865.1. Taxonomy (GTDB): domain Bacteria; phylum Bacillota; class Negativicutes; order Selenomonadales; family Selenomonadaceae; genus Anaerovibrio; species Anaerovibrio lipolyticus. The sequence goes on from NZ_FQYW01000015.1 coordinate 51,753, forward strand.
AGTATTTTTGAGAGTAATTTTTAAGAAGTTTTTAAGGACAAAATTGTTGTAAAAACAATGGACACAAGCCGATTTATTAATATATTATGTAGATAAACAAATATTCAGACAATATTTACGAGTTGATATTCATTTCGAGTCTATTTATTGAGGATAGAGATATGTTTAGAATATTTCAATTTAAATTCATTTTGTCTATCTGCCTGTCTTTTCTGCTTCTTTTAGTCCATCAGCCCCTTAATGCAGAAGATTACATTGGGGGCAAGGGGCCAGTACGGGTAGGTGTACTGGATATAAAGCAGGATACCAATCCCCAGAGCAGGGAGCTGCTGGAACGACACATGAAAGCATACCTTAGGGAGCTTTCAAAACGCACTCATTTGGGATATGAATATATTCCGGTACAGCCCCCGGAGGGACAACGGATGCTACAGGAAGGTACCCTGGATTTGCTGGCCCCAGTACAGCGAAATGGCTCCCTTTATCCGACGAAAATATATAGTGAGGGCTATTCCGTATATGGTATGCTGAGTCTCTTTACTCTCCCGGGCAGTAATCTCAATGTGCTGGATAATTCCACCATGAATGGTGTAACCATAGGTTATGTAACTGTAGAAAACAATACCAGCTACATCCGCCATTATGTACAGACCCAAGGCTGGCAAAATGTAAACTATGTCACCTACGCCAACGGACAAAATATGATAGAGGCCCTTCATCGGGGCGAAATACAGGCTGCCATGGATGACGGTTCTGATCTTTTGGGAAATGAGATTGAGTTGGGAATTATTGTCATAACCCAGTGCCAGTTTATGGCCCTGCCTACCAAGCAGGAACTTATACGTGAGCTGAACAGTGCCATCCTCGACACGGAGTTGAAAAATCCTTCCTTTGCCACCAGGCTTGAGCAGACTTATATTGACCCTGCCATTCACAGCATTGCGGTCTATGCCGAAAGTGAACGCAAATTTACAGAGACCGCTCCTCCTATCAGAATCGTACTGCCAGGAGATTATTCTCCTTTTGTAAAAAGTGGTGGAGGAATATTCGGAGATATTATTGAAATTTTAGGCAATGACAGCGGACTAACATTCGAGTTAATAATAGCCAATAATTCCCATGAAGCCAGAGAAATGTTGAAAAATGGCCAGGCAGATATTATGCCTTGCGTATATTCCGGTGCCAATTACGAAAATCCACTAAACTACACCAATAACTTTCTTTACGTAGAATATTCTGCAATAGTACATGAGGACAACACCTTTATTGGCACCCCAAAAACCATGGTGGCACCTGCCAAGACTCCAGGACTCAGCGAATATTTAAAGAAACAATTCCCGGAATGGGATGTCATCATATTGGAAACAGTGGAGGAATGTCTTGAGGCAGTGGAAAAGCATCAATACACTATTGCCATGGTACCAAATCTTTATCTGCAACAGCACAACAATCTCATTACCAGACCAAATCTAAAAATCAACGATAAATATAGCTGCCATATCGGTATCAGTCTGATAGCCGCAGAGACAACTCCGGAAATGCTGACCCATGTGCTGAACACAGCCATCCAACGTCTTTCACCTGATGAAGTTAACCAAATTATTAAGAAAAATAGTACTCCAGTTATTAATCTTGGCTTTTTGCTACAGGAATATCCAATCCATTTGGCAACAGCCATATTATTCACATTGATAATCTTGCTGCTCATTGGCTTTATTATCCATAATAACCGCCAAACAAGAAAACGTAATATTATCCTTTCTGAAAAAAATGAAGAACTGGAGAGGGCCCTCTATGAAGTAAAAGTCCTGAGAAAAGACAGGGATGCCTACAAGCAGGAAGCAGAAACAGACCCTCTGACCGGCCTGCTCAACAAAAGAGGAATTGCCCTGCGCTGTCAGGAGCTGCTGGACAGGCAGCAGGAGGGTGAATCCATTGCCCTACTCATTATTGACTTGGACCACTTTAAAGAATTCAATGATACCTACGGACATCAAATGGGAGACGAGCTCCTTATTAGCTTTGCCAAAATTCTGAAAACCGTCTGCACTGATCTTACAGCACTAGGACGTTTTGGCGGTGACGAATTCATGATGATGGTAACCTTACCGCCAGAGTCCACAGTAATGGACATCAGAAAGCAGACACAATGGCTTCTGACCAGCATAAAGGACATGATGGTGGGGGGACACGCAGCTAATGTGACCGGCAGCATCGGCATCGCCATCACCAAGGAAAGGGGCACCAGCTACGATTACCTGTTCCGCCATGCTGACCGCGCCCTCTATAAGGTAAAGGACGCCGGACGTGACGGCTTCCAAATCTACGAAAAGAAATAATTAATTTGATTCACTAAGATTTCATAAAAAAAGAAGACTGCGGCATGGTGTCTCGAAACCACTCTAGCCGCAGTCCTCTTTTTATATTAAGCGCATTAACCTAATTTAATTGTATCCCATTACATGAGGTAACGGAGATATACATAAGCTGTACTGATGATGATGGAAAGAATCATCAACGGGAAAGCTATCTTCATAAAGCCGATGAAGGAAATCTGTCTGCCATGCTGAGCTGCCATGGAAGCAACTACTACGTTGGCACTGGCACCGATGAGAGTACCGTTACCACCAAGGCATGCCCCCAGAGCCAGTGACCACCACATAGGCTCCAGATTGCTGAGGCCCATGGCACCCATGTCCTTGATTAGCGGAATCATGGTTGCTACAAATGGGATATTATCAACGAAGGCAGAGGCAAGAGCAGACATCCAGAGAATCAGGATGGCAGTTCCCTCTACAGAACCGTGGGTAATCTTAATACCTTCCTCAGCCAACCACTTGATAACGCCGGTTTCAACCAAGCCGCCAACCAAAATGAACAGGCCTGCGAAGAAGAAAATTGCAGTCCACTCAACCTTGCTGAGAACCTTTGCAATCATTTCCTCATCTCTTGTAAAGGTAATCAATAAGAGAAGACCGGCACCAGAAAGAGCGGCAGTTGCAGACTCAAGACCCAAGGCACTATGGGCAACGAAAAGGCTCATGGTCAATGCCAATACCACCAGACACTTTTTCATAAGAGGCTTGTTGCTAATCTGCTTTGCGGCATTCAGCTTCATTACCTGCTCCTGAAGCTCAGGCGTAGTGTGGAGGGACTTGCCATAAATCATCTCCAGCAGGAATACAGTTACAGCAAAAATTATAATTGCCGGAAGCGTCAAGTGAATGATGAAATCCATGAAGCTCAAGCCAACGGCAGAACCAATCATGATATTTGGTGGGTCACCTACCAGAGTTGCAGTACCACCAATGTTAGATGCCAAAATCTGGGCAATCAGGAAAGGCTTTACATCAACCTTCAACTGGGAAGTAATGCTGAAGGTTACTGGAACTGTCAACAAAACTGTTGTTACATTATCCAAAAGTGCGGAGCATACAGCTGTCAACAGGGCCAGTGCCAGAAGCAGCTTCATAGGGTTAGCCTTAACCCTCTGGGCCGCCCAAATGGCCAGGAAGTTAAACAAGCCCGTTTCCGCCGTAATATTTACGATAGTCATCATACCAATGAGCAAACCCAAGGTATTAAAATCTATGTGATGAATTGCCACCTCCTGGGACAAAATTCCACAGAGGATCATCAACATAGCGCCAACGATACCAACGATGGTACGATGGACTTTTTCTGAAATAATCAGTGCGTATGCAGCTACAAATATCACCACTGCAATGGTCGTTGTATCCACAACATTACCTCCTCTAACCGAAAATATTTGTTTGACGATTTCTTAAATTACCCTAACTTTATCATATAATCAATAATTTGTACATAGGGAATTTCTATTGTTTTGAATTAATTTGTATAATGAATTATTTCTTATGTACAATAACTGAAAAATTTTAAAGATATGTAACCTAAGACCTCTTAATAATACACCCATTATACATATTATTGCAAGTAGCTTTTAATAGCTGGTACTAAAAAAGCAGAGCCGAATTGACTCTGCTTTTATTTCCCTTCAATGCTGAACCATCAGACAATTAAGCTGGTATAGCTTTAATCTTCCCGGGCAAACTTCACTGCTGCCTTGGCCAGCTCGTCGGTGGAATCAACGAATACGCCTTCCAGATTGTACATGGTCACAGCCACCGGCACCTCAGTACAGCCGAGGATAAAGGCCTCTGCCCCCTGCTCCTTCATTTCCGCAAGCAAATTCTTAATATCGTTTGTATCGTAATTCTGATTATTGGCCTTTACGCCATCATAAATCATGTCATCAACAATATGCTGCCTTTCTGCTGAAGGGGCAATACACTTAAGGCCTTTGGCCTCCAATGCCTTCTGGTATAATCCGGTACTGATGGTACCACTGGTGGCCAGCAGCCCCACACTTTTATACCCCTTTTCCATAATGGCAGCAACTGCCACATCAATAATGGACAACACTGGAATTGTAATATGAGGTAAAAGCTCCGGCAAAAAATAATGGGCTGTGTTGCAGGCCATAATGATAAAATCCGCTCCGCCCATCATAAGCCGCTTGGCACTTTTCAGCATTTCCGGAACTGGGGATGCTCCCAAGCCCTTAATGGCCCTGGTACGATCCGGAATCCTGCAATTATTGTCCACCAGCATAGGAATATGCTCCTGATCCACCTTAGCCGGCGTAGCCAAAATAATTTTCTTCATTAAGTCCACAGTGGCCATTGGCCCCATGCCACCCATGATGCCTATTGTTTTCATATACTCCAAGCCCCCTATAATGTCGCAAATAAAGACTCTGTCTTCTGATACCCTTAACGTGCCAAAAGCATATCATCGGCATGCATTTTAATTAAATATTTACAATATATAAATATTATAACGCAGTTGTTCAAATTTTTCTTCCCCATAAGAAAAATCTACCACTTAGCGTTTCCCTTTCAGGACTAGCTTCGCGTCGCAACGAGGTGGTAGATAGTTTCACCTCGTTATAGAATATTTTTATCAATTTAGCATAGAAATAGTAAATTTTTCTTTTTTTATTGAAATAACCTGCCAATAAGGAGTATCATAATAAGCAGTTATCCATATAATTGTCGGGATGTAGCGCAGTTTGGTAGCGCACTTCGTTCGGGACGAAGGTGTCGCAGGTTCGAATCCTGTCATCCCGACCATTTTTATGCAAAAAAATAAATCCCTTCATGTTCTAATTTTATTCCACGTCAGGATGTGAGAGCCATGACTGACAAATGCTATATAGCCATAGATTTGAAATCCTTCTACGCCTCTGTAGAGTGTAAGGAGCGGGAGCTTGATCCTCTCACCACCAACTTGGTTGTGGCAGATGAAAGCCGCAGTGGCAAAACCATCTGTCTGGCCGTAACCCCTTCCCTTAAAGCCCATGGAATATCGGGAAGGCCCCGGCTTTTTGAGGTTCAGCAGAAGGTTAAGGAAATCAATTACCTTCGCAAGGCAGCCGCCCCTGGACATAAATTCACCGGCAGCTCCGTTGATTCAAAAGCACTGGAAAAGGATCCTTCCCTCGCTATTGATTACATTGTAGCCATGCCCCGCATGGCCCGTTATGTGGAATACAGTGCAATTATTTTTGGCGTTTATATTAAATACGTATCAGCAGATGATATTCACAGCTACAGCGTAGACGAGGTATTTATTGATGCAACGCCTTACCTTGCCACCTACAAAATGACAGGCCATGAGCTGGCACTGCGCATTATCAGGGATATCAAGGACAGCACTGGTATAACCGCCACTGCCGGTATCGGCACAAATCTCTATCTGGCCAAGGTGGCCATGGACATTGTGGCCAAGAAAATTCCAGAGGACGAGGATGGAGTCAGAATTGCAGAGCTGGATGAAATGAGTTACCGCCGCCAGCTATGGACCCACACCCCTATAACTGATTTTTGGCGTGTTGGCCACGGCTATGCAAAAAAACTCAAAGAACATGGTCTTTACACCATGGGGGATATTGCCCGATGCTCCCTGGGACAGGAAAACGAATATTACAACGAGGATTTGTTGTACCGCCTTTTTGGCATAAATGCCCAGCTCCTTATTGACCACGCCTGGGGCTATGAGCCCTGTACAATAGAGGCCATAAGGAAATACCAGCCTTCATTCAACAGCATAAGCAGCGGTCAGGTGCTTCAAAGTGCCTACTCTCATGAAAAGGGACGGCTCATCGTATGGGAAATGACTGATCTTCTTGTGCTGGAGCTGGTGGAAAAGGGACTGCTTACTGACCAAATAGTGCTGGATATTGGTTATGACATTTCCAATGTTACAGAACATAATTACAAGGGTAGCACCCATATTGACCACTATGGTCGCAGGGTTCCCACTCCGGCCCATGGTTCCATGAGCCTTGAAAAGCACACATCATCAACCCGCCTGATACTGGATGCAGCGCTGGAACTGTTTGATAAAATTACAGACCCCAACCTTTTTATCCGACGGGTAAATGTTACCGCCAACCACGTACTCAGTGAAAGTGTACTAAAACGGGAAAAAGATAAGCCCCAGCAGCTTGACCTCTTTACTGACTACGAGGCTGAAGCCAAGAAGCTGGAGCTGGAAAAAAAGGCCGATACCAAAGAAAAAGACCTCCAGCACGTCCTTTTGAATATCAAGAATAAATTTGGCAAAAACGCCATTTTAAAAGGTGCCAACCTTCAGGAGGGAGCCATGACTATTGAAAGAAACCAGCAAATAGGAGGCCACAAGGCATGAAGCAATTTATTAAATAAAACAAAAGGAGCTGCCGAAGCAGCTCCAAACCATCCGATTCTGATGTTTTAATATTGATGAATTTCCTCATATAACCCTACCAAAAGGCGGAATAACATTTTTCCTGCCATAATCCCCAACGCACCAGTCAGGCCGATAAACAACAATGAGATTAAGCCGAGCTCCAAATTTGCCATCATGTACAATCCCCCTTTTGTTCCGGGTAGTCAATAATAACGATAGAAATAAATGTGCGGTTTTATTGTATGTACGGTTCTACTTTTCATGCAGCATTATGTGGTTGCTGCTGTGGGGTCTGCTGTGGGTTCTCCTTCTTAGGCTGAGAGATGTCCCTGATCAAATCAATAATATCTCTGATAAACTGGCACGGCTTACGGCGTGGGCCATGAAGACGTGTACCCATGTTTTTGTCTTCTGCCCATACATACGAACCGTATAGATAAGTATTACAAAAAAAATTTTTGAAAAAAAATAAAAAGTTTTTGTAATGGATTTGATTTTCATCCGTATGTATAGATGTAAAACGATTCGGACTACCTTTTATCGTGGATGATAGATTTAGTCCGTGCTTACTTTTTTCCTTTTTGACGGGTCCTCTCCAGCCCGTCCCTCTCAAAGAAGCCGACTACACACGGCTTCTTTTTTTGCATAAAAATATGCTGTTGTATACTTTGGTTCAACAGCATTGCTAATAATAAAAAAAAATTGAAAAAAAATGTAATACATTCTTCTGTGGGTCGTATGTAAGGATGTCATATAAAATTACACAATTCATCTCATTCTCCCCTGCTTGTTATCCTCCAAAAAACAGGCAGGGCTCTTTTTTTACACATTCCCCAAGTAAACATAATCCAGATATTCCTGACTTATTTCCTGCAGCCTATATAATGTCGCCACCGGAGTGGCCTCTGTTTGCAGCTTGTAACGCGGAAAATAGCGGGACAAGTGAAGTGGTATATCCTTCCGCAACCGGGAAATCCACATAGCCTCTGAACGCATCATATCAGAATCATCATTGATGCCAGGAATAACAAGGGTTGTCACTTCCACATGAACACCGGCCTCCAACGACAGCCGTATGGTATCCTTGGTCGTTTTAAAATCTCCCCCCATCCATTTGTATCCATCTTCAGAAAACGCCTTTAAATCAATATTCATAGCATCTATATAAGGAAGGATTGCCTGCAATGGCTCCTGACATATTTGCCCATTGGTCACCAGAACCACCTTCTGCCCCTCTGCTTTCAACAACGGTGCCACATCCAATAAATACTCATAGCTGAGGAATGGCTCGTTATAGGTAAAGGCCACCCCTATGCTTCCAGCTTTCAAAGTGGCTTTGCGGGCAAATTCCACCATTTCCTCCGGGGAAACATAGCCCTGAGATACCTCTATTCCCTGCTGTGATATGGAATAATTTTGACAGAAGGGACATTTCATATTACACCCAAAGCCACCTACAGATAATATTGTTGTCCCGGGATAAAAATGATACAATGGCTTCTTTTCAATGGGATCAACGGCCAAAGAGGTGACCTGCCCATAGGAAATCGATTTTATGTTACCATCAATATTTTTTCTGGTACCACATAGTCCTGTCTTATTTGGATTTAAATTGCATTTATGCGGGCAAAGCCCACATTGTACCATACTGTTTTCCTTATTCATGGTGAATTACCCCAAATTTTAAATCTATTATTTAGCTATGCCCTTTATCTGGCCACCCATTATCGCACAAAAAACAGTTTGTTTATTTGCATTTAAATTATTAATGCTTACACCAATAACGCTACAACCAGAGTTGTTATTGGTGATATTATTATGACGCGTTCCCCAACGCTGTACTGCCGTTCCGCCACAAACCTGGTCCAATTCATCTTCAGAATATGTGCCCTGGCTAAAAAGCCAGGGCAATTTCTATTTACGGTCTTTTTTATTTGTTCTTGTTTTCTATATTTTTATTTTTTTCCAGTGCAGGATTACCAGCTGCAACCACCATATCCAGCTCATCATCTGTCATCCTCCCCGTCATAATACCTCGCATGGCATTATCCCGACGGTGCATGAACAATAACTGATTCCTTAAAGTCTCCCTCACTGGATGCAGGAGATAAAAATCAAAATCTTCCAGCCTTTTGTCAACTTCTCATCATCCATTTTTATCCCCCCTGTGTTAGTTTTTTTGATTTAAATTCTTCTTGTCCTTTATATCCATGAGAGGATAAAAGTGTTATAGAAATTTTAAAAAAATAATGATAACCGGTTCCGGAAAGCATTACATATTGTCTCCTACCGTTCCATATCCAGATTCTCCAGCTCCCCCCTTGTAACAGAACGATTATTCTGCTATTATTATATCAAACATATATTCTAATTACAACACCAGAAAGGAGCTTTCCCATGATTTTGTTCCGCCCCCGGGCTGCTGATTTTCAGACCGCCATGCGCCAGATACAGCTTTTCGACAGCTTTAACGAAATGGACGATTATCTTATCGACTACCACAACCTCCACAACATCATCACAAGTCAAGAGCAAGTATATACAACTTTCTCCCACAGTGACGAACTCAAGGACACCAAAAGCGGGTGGCTTCACTCCCGTTATATCTGCCTGGGTAATATCCCCCTGGGGATTTATGACAGCAAAACATTGGACCCAATAAAAAAGCCCCATCTGGAAATCGAAACAGATCCCCAGGGCGGGCTGAAGTGTCAATTTGACCTGATAGACGAGGGCTTCATCTTTTTCCTTGGTAATGACCAGTGGTATGGCCAAAGCAAACTGGTGGGCCTCAAAAGAAATGATATGTCCCAGCCCCTCTGTAGAAAGGACAATGTGCCGGTAACCCGGCAGGATTTTATTTATGCCCTCAATTATTTCATTGCCAGCCAGGCCATCAAAAAGCTGGAGGCCCAAAAGAAACGACAAGATGCAATACAGCTGATGAAGGAGCAGAGAAAGAACCATGGACAAGGAAAAACATCCCTATGCTGATATTATCGACCTCCCCCGCCCCGTATCAAGGAAGCATCCGCCTCTCCCCCTGATAAAGAGAGCCGCCCAGTTCAGGCCCTTTGAAGCTGTAAGAGGCCACAAGGAGGCCATTCTCAAAGTCATCGAAGAAAATGAAAAAAAATATGAATAACAGGAATATCAATAAAAATATTTCTCTTTTTTTATTTTTCTGCAAAAAGGTTCACACTAGCTTCTTAGTGTGAATCCCATGTATTTTAATATTTTATTCTGCATGATGGGCTGGGCCAATCAATTTGTAGTAGCACCAAATAGCAAAACTATAACCTGTTATCATGAGTACAGCCATGGGAATCGGGGTTTTATCTCCGGCAATACCTACCAGGGGCATTATTGCTCCGCCCAGCGAGTATTGAAGATTGTATCCGAATCATTGACGAGAGATTTTGATTTTTGTTTGGATAAATATTATTATTAGGCTGTACCAACATTGTGATTTAGAAGGAGGGGGTAGTATGTTATCAATGGAAAGCCGTATGAAAAACTATATAAAATCAGTTGTAGCATTGACGTTTTCGTGGATACTGGTTTTGGTGTGCTTTATTCCAGCCAATGCCAGCTCGTTTCTTACTGACAAGGGGTATCAGCTGGAACAGGTGGTGATGATGAGTCGCCATAATCTGAGAACTCCGTTGTCAGGAAAGGGCTCTATTGCGGAAAAGATGACAAGCCATCAGTGGCAGCAATGGTCCATTCAGCCGGGGCATCTGACCCTAAAAGGGGCCATAAACGAAACTGCCTTTGGACAGTATTATCGCTGTTACCTGGAGGATGAGGGCTTTATGCCTGTGGACTGGGTGCCACAGGAGGGGGAAATTTCCTTTTATGCCAATTCCTTTCAGCGGACCATTGCCACGGCCAAATATTTTTCCAGCGGGATGTTGCCAGTAGCCAATGTTCAGGTGGTACACACCAAGGGGATTGATGAACCGGACCCGGTATTTTTCTTTCCCTTAGAGCTTGATACTCCACGTCTGTACGAGTTGGGTGTATCCTATACGGAACAGAATATGCCCCGCTATTTGACCAATGGAGAAGCCATGTTGGCCAGTTTTGAAAAGGTAATGGATTTCTCCCATTCTGAATATGCCAGGGAAAAGGGCATTGAACATTTAGACCCAAGGGATGTTCATTTTGTGTTAGGTGGCAAAAATAAAAATGTTCCCGGATTTAAGGGCTCCTGGCGTGATGCCTACAAGGCCACAGATGCATTAATAATGCAATATTATGAAGAGCCGGATAACAACAAGGCCGATTGGGGTACGGGCCTTACAAAACAGGACTGGAAAAATATAGGAGATATCTCTACAAGGGGTATATCCATGATTTGCGAAAATCCAGCCCTATCATTGAGATATATTCATTCATTACTGGAGAAAATGGATTCTGATCTCAGTAACGAAGATAAACGGTTTTCATTTTTTTGCGGTCATGATACCAATATTATTATGCTCATGACAGTGCTGGGAGCCGGAGATTACCATGTTCCGGGTGCTATTACAGACAAGGCCCCTATTGGCTGCAAGATTGTCCTTGAGAAACGGCGGGGCAAGGATGGGGAGCTGTATATCAATCCATATATTATTTACCAAAGTGACCGCCAAATACGCCATTGTGAGGTACTGGATTTGAATAATCCTCCGCTGCGCTATCCTATAAAACTGACTGGTATTGAAGCGAATGAAGATGGGTTGTACCGTTACAGTGATTTTAAAAGGCTGTTGCAGGATATCCACGCCCAATATGCTTACTATACGGAAACATAAAGGCGCGTTTCAAAGAAAAACTTTCACACACTCACAAAAACGGAGCCTTCTCAAATTGAGAAGGCCCCGTTTTCATCTAAGCATTTTTTGATGGATTAAAATTACTTAATCATACTTTCAGTAGGGTCACCGATAATAGTAGGGTCCTTTCCACCCAGCTCTGGGGTAGGAAACTTGCTATCATTATTTGGCTTTTTGATCTTGATATCAATGTCTTTAGGAGTTAAGATATCCAAATCTCCCTGACCAATGTTCCCAGCGTTGCCGCCTGATACCTTATCCAGTTCCTTGTTAGAGTCGCTTCTTTAGCCATAAATTTCCCCCTTTAATTGTATTTTTTATTTCTTCTTATTATCTATATTTTTATTTTTTTCCAATGCAGGATTGCCGGCTGCAGCCACCATATCCAGCTCATCATCTGTCATCTTCCCCGTCATAATACCTTTCATGGCATTATCCCGACGGTGCATGAATAATAACTGATTCCTTAAAGTCTCCCTCACTGGGTGCAGGAGAGAAAAATCAAAATCTTCCAGCCGTTTTGTCAACTTCTCATCATTCATTTTTATCCCCCTGTGTTTGTTTTTCTTTTATCTTTTATATCCATGAGATGACAAAAGTGTTATAATTCCATTATTTCTTGCTAATTTATAACACTTTCCCCTGCTCAGGGATATAAAGAACAGAAAAGGAAATACACACTCAAGTAAAACGTATATAAACGTAAATAAAGGGCACGTAGAAGCGGTTGTGCTTTTCATCAGGGATTGTATAGCTTCTTCCAGTGCCATCAGCAACGGAGGGTCGGAAACCGACCCCTGTTTCAATTTTGGGGCAAAATAAAAGCCCTGCACTTAAGCCAAAAATTACGCCCTTTAGCTGGTTTACATCCACGGATTCCGTTTCTGTTATTCCGGAAACTAATACCATGCCGGTAGTAGTTAGACACAGCATAAAAAGGCTTCCCAAAACGCCCCGAAGAAAGGCCAAGAAATCAGATGGAACGGGGATATAGCGTCTGAATACGCCGCTGGAGCCCCATATGAGCATGGCGGTAATGACCATTAAGTAAGACTTCATTGTTACCTCAATCCTAAATAAAGGCCGCTGGCCCTTGGGAGTTTCCCTTTGAGCTGGCGGCCTCGTTTACATTTTTTGTTGAATAATCCTCCATTTTGGGTTTCGCTTAAGACCTATAGCTTAGCTTATTAAATTCTTTCAACAAGCCATCAGCCTGTTCATGTCTTCCGGCCTTTCTGAGCATACCTACTGCAGCATCAACGGTTGCTTTTGCAAAATCATCACCTAGTGGCATTACATTTTTGTATACGAAATAAGCAATTTGAGCGGAATTACAGCCCTTTTGTACCATGACACCAATATCATTAACGGCCGATATTATCTTCACTGGTATAGCAATTGGTTTAAAAACAGTTAGAGCTATTCCTTTTACGAACCCTCCAATAGACCATCCACCAGCAACTTTATCCAGTTCCTCATCAGTAAGTGTTTGTCCTGCAAGGTGATATTCTTCTAAAGTGAAGGGTAAATTCTCTGCTTTAGCCAATGGCTGAAGTACCTCTGCAAAATATTTATCATTGTAGTCCTTTATGTCAATATCTGTAGTAGATTTCGGTGGTATAGGATTTTTTTCGCAATAAATATTATCTGCTTCTTTTAGTTTTTTTGCAAACTCCTCGCTCTCTAATGCCTTTTCAAAGAACACTTTTACATTTTCAATAGCCATAATTTTTCCCCCCTATGTTGGTTTTTGTGATTAAAATTCTTCTTGTTTATTATATCCACGAGAGGATAAAATTGTTATCTTCTTTTTTACTTTTCTGCAAAAAATTTGGTTTCTCTCCCGCTAGTAAAAGGAATTTTTTTATTAGTGCGACAGCCCCGTTATAAAAATGTACAGCCGTTGGAACTACGAAGAATAATGATACCATGCTGGATTTTCTTTATGGTATAATGATCGTATGTGATGTCTATTTTCGTTTAAATGTTCATTTTAAATAATAAAGTGAGTTGATGTATATGAAAAAAAAAGGCGTGATAGCTTCCCTTATCGTTGGGCTCATAGCAATAATTATGGTCCTGGGGTATGCAATAGGGTCGTATTTTGTTAATTTTGCTTTAAAACGCGGCAACGACACTGACCCATTGGCACCGCCTGCAGCTTGTCTGAATATACATGACAAAGCTCGAACCATTCCAGCTCAGTCGAAGTATAGAAATGAAGAATGGTCCGCCACTTCATCTGATGGCAGGCATTTGGCGGCAACGCATTATATTCCTGACAATCCTGGCAGGCGTTGGGCAATTTTGGTTCATGGCTATGGCAGGGACCAACGATATACCGGGGATTATGCGGAAGTATATCTTGAGCATGGTTATCAGGTATTGACGCCAGATCTTTGTGCCTCCGGCAAAAGCGAGGGGCAATATATTACAATGGGTGTTAAGGAAGGTGAGGAAATAGCTATTTGGGCGAACAGGATCAAAGCCCAATACCCTGATGCCCAGATAGTGCTTCATGGTGTATCTATGGGAGCAGCCACAGTTTTGATGGCAGCTGCCAGAGATGATATAACAGGAATTACTGCTGTTATCGAGGATTGTGGTTATACAAGCGCTTATGAAATGTTTTCCAACCAATTAGGTGTTATTTTTGATCTGCCGGAATATCCTATTATGCCATGTGTTGATGTGGTAAGCGGGTTAAAGACGGGGGTTAAGATTTCTGATGCGGCACCTATAAATGTTATAGACCGTGTAAAGGCCCCAGTATTGTTTATACATGGTGCCGATGACAAGCTTATTCCACCAAGTATGATGGATAGATTATATGATTCCTGCAGGAGCAAAAAGAAAAAAATTATTATAGAAGGTGCGGGACATGGTGATTCCATGACAACGGACAGTGAAACCTATTGGAAAAATATTTTCGATTTTTTGTCAACAATATGATTTCTTTACCTCACAATATATATCTATCAACCAACCACTTCAGAAAGGCGGATGGTAATAATGAAAAAAGTTATGGCAGTTTTGTTATCAGCTATAATGCTGCTGTTTGGAACAGCCTGTGGCACCGGAACATCTGAAGGAAAGGGTGGAGAAACAAGGAATACAGCTGTATTGAAAGAGTCCAAAGAAGCCTTGCCGTTGACGTTAAAGGAGATTTCTGCTATGTCAGTCAAGTTAAACAGCGGGTATGAGATGCCTGTAATCGGATTTGGAAAGAGAATTTTGAAAATGAAACGATAGCCGCCATTGCACATGCCCATGGAAGAACTCCGGCCCAGATTATTCTTCGCTGGCAGATACAGGCCGGGTATGTGGCAGTTCCGGGTTCAGCAAACCCGAACCATATTGCAGAAAATATCGCCGTATTTGATTTTTCTCTTTCTGGGGAAGAAATGAACAGGATTGCCAAATTGAACAAGCATCAAAGATATGAAAACTGGTGAAAAGGAGTGTTTTGGGTGAAAATTAATAATGAATTAGGCAACAATAATGTCCTTTGGCAGCAGGCACAGGACAAGAAAAAGAGCAATAAGGGCATACCTGTAAGTGACGATTTTTCCAGGATATTGCAGAATATGAGAGAGTATAAACCAGCTAACTATGATGACACCATAAAGGTTGATGATAAAACAACGGTGACTACGCAGGTGTTATCTGATGGTTCCACCCTTACAACTGTGAGAAAAGAGGGAAAAATAATATCCCAGAGTAAAACCCCTGCAACCCGTCCGGAAAAAAATCCGACAGTGATTTCCACTGAAACTATAAAGGGACTCAAACAGGAGGATGAGGAACAATTACAAGCTATGACTAACCCTGATGCTCAATCAAAAATTGTTACAGAAATAGTATAGCATCGCCGTTAAGTTTGGTTGAGAGCAAAAAATGTAAAATTTAAGCCCTATTCGGGAGGCAAATTAATGCCAGCTGAATAGGGCTTTAGTTTTATGCATCTGTCCTTATTCCTTTATTTTTTGCATAAGACCTTACTACTTCAAGAACATATTGTTGACAAGATGTTCCGGCAGCTGGGTCAAAATCTTCATTGTGAATTTCTGTATTTGATATAATACGAATTCCTAAGAATGGCACCTTATAATTTTTGCAAATATGTGCAGCTGCATGAGCTTCCATTTCTTCACAAGAAGAACCATATTTTTCGTTTTTGCATAGCAAGTCATATTTGTGTACTGTTATTTGGACCACGCCGATTTCAGCGTAACACTTAATATTTATCTTCTGATGTTGTCCGTTCCGAAGTTAATATGATAGGCGCTCTGCTATGGCAGGGCATTTTTATTGTAGAAAAAAGATATGGCGTGATGATATAATGACATTAATATTTTAGCATCCCTGCAACCAAGAACCTCATTGGTAAGGAACTGACTTTAAAAAATAGCGGCAACTCGGGCACTGCGAGTTTCTGAGACCGCTCCTGTCAGAAAGAAAAAGGGGGGAACTTATGTCTTTTGAAACTGTTGATGGTACATTGAATATCAGCTGTTCGATGGTCATGACGACGGCACTGGCAGCTATCCTGCTCCTGATTGGCTTCTGGATCCGGAAGAAGGTGAACTTCCTCACGAAGTACTGCATTCCGGCTCCTGTGGTGGGTGGCTTCCTGTTCATGTTCATCACCTTTGCCGGACATCAGAGCGGCGCGTTCGCGTTCAAGTTCGACACGACCTTCCAGAGTCCGTTCATGGTGGCGTTCTTCACCACCGTCGGCCTTGGCGCGTCCCTTTCCCTTTTGAAGAAGGGTGGCATACTGCTGATAGTCTACTGGCTAATCGCTGGCGTCGTATCCATCATCCAGAACTGCATCAGCATCGGCCTCGCCAATGTCACAGGCCTTAAATATCCCTACGCACTCCTGGCAGGCGCCATCTCCATGATAGGCGGACACGGAGCGGCAGGCTCCTACGGTTCTACCTTTACCGATATGGGCTATCCGGCAGGTATCACCGTCGGCGCGGCAGCTGCGACCCTCGGCCTGATATTCGGCGTTCTGGCGGGCGGACCGGTGGCCCATATGCTGATTGAGAAGAACCACCTGACCCCGGACAATTCCGAGACTCTGGACACTTCCGTCGAAGAGATCAACGCAGGACACGGCGAGAAGCTTACAAGCCTGGATGTCCTGCAGAACGTGACCTCGATCCTGTTCTGCATGGCGCTTGGAACCGAGATTTCCGGCTGGATTGGCAAGCTTATCGGAATGAGCTTCCCGTCTTATGTCGGCGCAATGTTCGTCGCTATGCTTGTCCGCAACCTGAACGAGCAGTTCCACTGGTATCATTTCAAATTCCCACTGGTGGATGGCACTGGCGATATTATGCTGAACCTGTATCTTTCCATGGCACTGATGAGTCTGAACCTGTATCAGCTGCTTGACCTGATTGGACCGGTCCTTCTCATCGTCGTTACGCAGGTGGTGGTACTGGTGCTCCTTTCCATCTTCGTCGTTTTCCCAATCCTAGGAAAAAACTACGATGCAGCAGTCATGTGCGCGGGCCTTCTGGGCCACGGCCTCGGTGCTACGCCATCCGCACTCGTGAATATGACGGCGGTCAAGGACAAATATGGCATGTCCAGAAAGGCCTTCATGATTGTCCCAATCGTCGGTGCGTTCCTGGTGGATATCATCTATCAGCCGCAGACCATTGCGTTCATCAAGTTCTTCGTGCAGGACTTCGCAGGTTGACGGAAGAACAGAATAAAACTGTTAAGAGGAGTACAGAATTATGGCAAAACTTGTTGAGTGTATCCCGAATTTCAGTCTGAGCAAAGAGAAGAATGAAGCTGGCTACAACACACTAATCGAAGTGGCAAAGAGCGTGCCGGGTTGCATCCTTTTTGACGCACAGACCGACGGAAACCACAACCGCAGCGTCTTCACGCTGCTTGGCTCTCCCGAAGCAGTGGAAGAGGTGGCGTTCCGTCTAGCGAAGAAGGCAATGGAGCTGATCGACATGAACCACCATGTGGGCGAGCACTCCCGCATGGGTGCCACCGACGTCATTCCCTTCGTACCTACCATGGACGTGACCGTGGAGGAGTGCGTTGAGATGTCAAAGCGCCTCGGAAAGAGAATGTGGGATGAACTGAAGATCCCGTCCTTCCTGTATGAGGATTCCGCAACGGTACCGGAGCGCAGGAATCTGGCAACCTGCAGAAAGGGACAGTTCGAAGGCATGCCCGAGAAGCTGCTGCAGCCTGAGTGGGCACCGGATTTCGGTGGGCGGAAGATACACCCCACCGCTGGCATTACCGCCATCGGCGCGCGTCCGCCGCTGGTCGCCTTCAACGTGAACCTGGCGACCTCCGATGTGCAGATTGCGAAGAATATCGCAAAGGTAATCCGCGAGTCCTCCGGCGGCTTCAAGGCCTGCAAGGCCATGGGCTTTATGCTCGAGGACAGAGGCATCGCCCAGGTCTCCATGAATATGGTAAACTATGAAGTCACTTCCCTTCCGGTGGTCTACGAGATGATTCGCGCCATGGCGGAGCGCTACGGAACACATATCGTCGGAAGCGAACTGGTGGGGCTTGCGCCGGCTAAGGCACTTCTGGACTGCGCGGAATTCTACCTGAAGCTCGAGAATTTCGATTACAAGAACCAGGTGATGGAGTATCATCTGATTGATATGCTTGGAGAGTAAACAATGAAATTATCAGAACTGAGCGTTCTGGCCTTCACGGAGCGGGTAGCCTCCTGCGATCCTGCTCCCGGCGGCGGTTCATGCGCGGCACTTTACGGCTGCCTTGGAGCTGCGCTGACAGCGATGGTCAGCGGAATGACACAGAACAGAAAGAAATACGCTGAATACGAGGAGCATGTGAAGGAAATCGAGGCGAAGTGCGGGATGCTCCGTGAAAAGCTGGCGGACGTGATGGAGCGGGACACGGACGCGTTTCTTCTGGTAAGCGATGCCTACGCCCTCCCGAAGGCGACGGACGAAGAAAAGGCGGCCAGAAGCCTGGCAATCCAGGAAGGACTGAAGGCCTGCACCAGGACACCACTGGAGATGATGGAGCTGATGGGGGAGGCTGTTGAATTGATTTCCTCCATGATGGACGGCTTCAACACGAACTGTGCCAGCGA
This sequence comes from Anaerovibrio lipolyticus DSM 3074, assembly GCF_900141865.1. Lineage (GTDB taxonomy): Bacteria > Bacillota > Negativicutes > Selenomonadales > Selenomonadaceae > Anaerovibrio > Anaerovibrio lipolyticus. The sequence goes on from NZ_FQYW01000015.1 coordinate 70,443, forward strand.
CCTCGGCGTGGCGGCACTGTCCCTGAAAGCCGGCATTCTCGGTGCCTGGCTGAACATAAAAATCAACACTGGTTCCCTGAAGGACAAGGCCTTCGCAGCGGATGCCGAGGCGAGAGGACAGGCGGTCCTGGACCGTGCAGTCCCCGCGGCAGATGACTGCTTTGCCAGACTCCTGAAGATGGTGGAAGGATAAGCCAAAACGCAGAATACATTGCTTTTGAAGACAGGGGAATAGACATATGAAAAATTATAGGTTAGCGTTATCCCTTATTCTGGCCGCGCTGTTGTCTTTTGCGTGTTTGAATGCAAATATTTCATTTTGTCAGGCTGCCCAATGGGAATGGGTGACTTCAACTGACGAAGTTGATTATGAAATTGATGTTTCCACAGTTCAAAGGGTACAACTTAAATTTGCCGGGGATAATGTGATATGTTGGATAAAAACAACCACGTTGGATAATAAATATGGTATGGCCAAGTTCGCCTTCAGAGATAAGAACGGCATCAAACAATATGTAATGCTTTCCGGAACCGGTTATGATGAAAATGGAAATGTAACTGGCTGGGCACCAACAATAAGTGAGCCCTTTGATTTTCATTATCGGACAATCAACAAGGGCAGCTTTTATGAAGCCCTCTATGATAAAGCCATGGAATGTGTAGCTGAATAGTCTTCTACAGCCCCTGCGTGTTGCTCTTTCTAATAAATAGGCAGGAGATGAAAACAGTAAAAGCCCTGAGTGAATTCTTAATTTTAGATTCTACTCAGGACTTTTTATATATTTAAAGTCAGATATTATTTCTTATCTGGTTTATTATGTTCATCATGCTTTGGAGGTAATGGCTTTGGTTCTTTATCTTTAGGTGGCTTTACTACCTTTTTATCATGGTCAATGTGTTGAGCTTCCGCTGAAATGTGAGGTGCCGGTGTATTATCGTGGGGTTGTGAAGTAGCTGCAAAGGCAGGAACTGTACTTAACATCATAATACTCATAACACCGGCTAAAATAGTTTTCTTGTTCATAAAATCGCTTCCTTTCTTTTGATGGTTTTATTATAGGGAGCAAACATAAACTATTCCTAAACATAAAATAAAGAATACCATAAATAAAAATAAAGCCAGGATAAGAGGAGACCACCTCCCGCATAATTAAATCATTATTTAACCTTCAATTTGAATGGATAAAAACAGTCGAATCGTTGATAGGGCTTATGGCATTATGCGTATCACCCAAACAGAAAATCAGCACAAAAGCACTATGACAGAGTAAAAGAATACCTGCCGTCAACTGGAACAGTAATGGCAATAAGGCTCACAGAAAAGCAGTATGCCAATATTACCTACCTTGCCGGGGAACCGGATTTGCAGAAAAAAATCGTTGGTAAGAACTGCTACATCATGCTATAATTTTGCCCAAGAAACAGGACGTTTGGGGTAGTAATTTTATATTAAGGGGCTCTGGGACCGCATGAAACCTACTACTAATACGACCCTCCAAAAATGGAGGGTCATTCAACGTAGCTGTTTTGGGGCTTGTCCCGTGAGCGGAAAAGCCAACTGAAAATTCCCATGAGTATCACGCTCCCATCAAATTCCCTACAAAAAGAGGAGGATTTTAAAGTGAGTGCTATATTTCCGGATATTATCGACAAAGTGCCCGTGAGAGATTATGGAATCGATGGTCTTTCTGTTCATGTAGACCACACTTCAACGGGAACAGTATATTTTGTGAGTGACGAAAAAGAAGTCCCCTTCCCGGAACATTCTCATGCCGCGCAATGGACTGTAGTGGTAAGCGGAAAATGTTTATTTACAGCCAATGGCGAAACCAAGACATATCAGCAAGGCGACACATATTTCATCCCGGCAGGTTTAAATTTCCCTTTCGGTAGTCACATATTCCCGTACTATCGGAGAAAAAGCAAGGCCATGTGTGGAAATAAATCGTGTATACAACTCCATTGAAAGGGATGTTTTTTATGACAACTGTACGAGAATTGATTGGTAAATTTGAAACCATGATTAACACCGCAGATGAAGCACTGGCGGCAGAACTTATTGCCGAGGATGCCATCTTCTATGCTCCGACACAGCCGGAGCCGCTCAAAGGCTCGAAAGGCTATCTCGCCATCGTTTACATGATGCGCTCGGCATTTTCCGATGTTCAATGGCACTTGGAGGATTGCGTTGCAGAACAGGATAAAATTGCGGTTTGCTGGACTTGCACGGGAACACATGATGGAAATTTCATGGGGCATCCCGCCACGAATAAATCCTTCAAAGTTCGTTGCATGAACTTTTACGAATTGAGAAACGGGAAGTTTATCTCGGATATTGGCTGCCCGGACATTCTCGGCATCCTTATCCAGACGGGAATGATTCAGCCCTAAAACACCAGTAATCCCCGGCTCTCATACACGCTCTCCCCATTCACATTTCCGCAACGAATAGCCCGGTCAAGAGCCATGATGAGAGCAATTGCTCCGTCAATTTTCTCGCTAATACGACCCTCCAAAAATGGAGGGTCATTCAACTCAATCAAAGTGCTATACTTATTTTAATTTTGCACCATCATGAAAAGCCTTACCTACTGGTTTTTCATTTATCTGTAAGTAAGTGTGGTTAACTCCATCGAAGATAATCGGTGCCAGCTTGGCTACATCAACCTTATCATCAGAGGTCAATACCCGCTCGTCAATGCTGACATTTTTTATTTTTCCTACCAACCGGCAAGCCTCTCTGTCATAGTGCAACACCTCGCACTCAAAGGCCATCGGCAACTCATTAATAATAGGTGCGTCTACAAACTCACTCTTGGTTGCGGTAAATCCAGCTTTTTTGAATTTATCTGGTACCTTAAGGCCACTTTCAATACCAACATAATCACACTCTACCATATGAGATACATCGCCAATGCTGACCGTAAAGGCCTTTCTTGCCTCAAGATTATCTGAGGTCTTATGGTTGGCCCCCATACAGATAAATATTTCATCATCATCATGGATACCGCCCCAAGCTGCGTTCATGGCATTGGGATTACCTTCATTATCATAGGTAGCAACAATAAAAACCGGCTGTGGGTATACCCACGGTTTGGCCCCAAAATTTTTTCTCATACCAACATCGCCTCCAGTAATGTTTTCTAACATAATAAAATATTATTGCCTGCTTGTAAACTGATTTCAATCTTAAGGCCAATATGCCCCTCCCAAAACGGAGGGGCATATTAAATATTACATTAATGATAGTTAGCTGTTGCTTTTTTGGGAATTATCAACTGTATTTTGTTTCCCGTGGCCGACCCCGTCAGGAGGTGGAAGTGGTTTGCCGTCTTTATCCTTTGGAGGCTCAGGAGGTCTGTGTCCGTTGTTATTGGCTCCATTTTGCCCATGTATTTCCTTGTTATCAGGTGGAGGCAGCGGATTACCATTTTCATCCTTTGGAGGTTCAGGGGGTTGTTCGCCTTTCTTCATCTGTGGTGGTTGTCCCTGCTGCTTACCATCAGCATCCTGACTGATTTGTTGGTGACTGACCGAATCAGTAGAATGGTTAGTAGCTGCAAAGGCAGGAACTGTACTTAACATCATAATACTCATAACACCGGCTAAAATAGTTTTCTTGCTCATAAAATCGCTTCCTTTCTTTTGATGGTTTTATTATAGAAAGCAAATATAAACTATCCTTAAACTTAAAATAAAGAATATCATAATTTACCTGTAATCGTTTTTTCATTCATCCGTATGTATAGTCACAAAAGATAAAACAAAGGCAAAGACCTACATACAGAAAGGAGATATGACTTATGAAAACGAAGGTTGAACTTAACGAAATGGAAATGGATCAGGTAGCCGGTGGCCGTATCAGAATCAGACTCCATGGCCCGCGTAAAAATTCCATCCAAAGAATCAAGGAATTGATAGATATTTTCAGAGGTGTAAAGGATACTGTTGAGACCACGGTACAAAAAAATACCACGGAGCAAAAGTCAGCATGACGCAGAAAAAATAATGCCTTACCTGCTAAGGGGATTTAGAGGAAGGCTTACAATAAAAAGGCTCGTTGCATTGAGAAAATTGCAATGAGCCTCTTTTGTTATACTCAACCGGTCCCTTTTCTTTTTTTAGTTCCATCATGCCCACCGATTTGTTCCCTTTTTCGCATCGCTTTACCAGTGCCATTCTTTATATGTCATGTGATGTCCGGTAACCTCCATGGCGTGCTGGCGCGCCTGTTCCTGGGTGATTGGCGTGATATTATTGCCGTCAATGAGCACATATTGAATTTTCGTATCATAATCCGTAGGGTCGCCAGGGCAAATAATGCCTATTCCCAGTTTTGCCCATGCATTTTCAATCGCTAAAAGTCGATCCTTGGAGTTATGTATCTTCCATGGGCCATAACGGCCCGTCGAACCGTTCAACGAGTTCAAAAATCGGCTGTCATCCGCCAAGTCGTAGGCACTTCCACCTGCAACCTGCTTCAGTTCCTCATCATTAAGCTTAGCTTTTTCAAGTTTCGTCATTTTAATCGCTCCTTTTTTATCTTTTCTTCGTTTCGTTTTTACCAATCCCAATCCGCGCGCTTCAGGTGTTTGCCAACCACCTGCTCCGCGTGCAGCCACGCGTCACCTTGGGAGACCTGTTTGCCGTCTATGCAATACGCTAAACAATCATCATCATAAAGCCTATGCTCACCACAGCAAAAACTATTCAAATGCTTTTATATGACGGGGACTTAAGCGGTGTCATGTATATTGAGGACACCTCCTGGCAGATCGGGGCCATGTTCTCATCCCCCCGCCAGTCCATTGATGACCTTATTGAAAAGGCGGACTGCAAGCGGTACGGGGTTTACCTTCTCCTGTCTGATGAACAGGTATATGTGGGACAGGCCAGGGACCTTGAGCGAAGAACCCGTCAGCACCTTACGGACAAGGGCTGGTGGAATCATATTATCCTTATGACCACCAAGGATGACAGCTTCAATGCCTCGGATATTGATTATCTGGAATCCAGATTCTATTATGGTTGGTTTTAAACCAACAAGCAGCCAAGCCCTCCAAGCTGGCTGGAAAGAGGCCGTCAAGCGGCTTCTTTTTTCTTGCTTATCTACACAAGTAATTGCCCATCGTAACTATTCATGTTAAAATTAGGTTATCATATTACTTTCCGTATAACGTTTTCCTTTTATGTGCTACATTTTTGTAGTCGTTCCTTCCTTTGCCGGTCTGTATGACCGGCTCTTTTTTTGCTTATTTACAAGAGTAGTTGCCTATTGTAACTATTCATGCTAAAATTTATTCATACCATTCCATTTGCTGGCCCACTCCAGCAAATACTAAAGCCGGTCCTCCATGCCGGCTTTTCCCTTAAAAACTTCCTACCATTATATATGCACACAATATTACTCCTTTGCTGGTGATACACCAGCAGGAAAAGAACTGGTCTTTTGGCCAGTTCTTTTCTGTTGGACAGTATTATATAATGTCCACATATAGAGAACATTACAGGAGGGGTGAATATTGGTAGATTTCGAAGAATATTATGCTCTGGGGGAACGGATTCATGACAGCTTAATCGAAATCCGTGGGCTGGAAAATGAGATGATGACACTTACCAAAATGCTGGATAAGGTTCGGGACTCACTTGATACTGTAGATTTGTTTAAACTACCAGAAGGACAGTATCATTTGCCCAGATAACTATCTTGTGGTAGAATAACCAACGTATTAAAATACTTACTTACACTATTCCCGTGGGGCCTTACAGCTTCACGGGGGAAGGGCCGGTCTTCAGGACTGGCTTTTTTCTTTTGCCAAATTAAAAGGGCCATTCTCTGAGTTAAGAACAGCCCTGAGATTATTACTTTGTTAAATTACCATCCTGTTTTTGAGGGTCGTATTGGTACCGCCGACCACCTTGTCAATCATATCGTCCTTCTATTATGATGACATGTTTGCCTTCCTCCCTCATGTTCTTAATAAAATCTAAACCGACGCCTGGTCTGAGCATGCCATTGTCTCTCATCTTGGCTTTTTTCCTAAGTTCATCTATCTTACCTGCCTCAGCCAACTTATCCAAATCTTTCATATCTCCATCATAATTACCCTGAGCGACATGATAATCGACAATACCCAAATGGTTCCTTATTTTTGTGACAAGATATACCCTCGCGCCGCCGACCACCATGTCAAGTTCCATGTCGTCCATCTTGTTCATGAATTTCTTTTCCATTTTATTTCCCTCCTTAAAATCTTTGAGTGTCGTTTTTCTTTATCCTTTATATCCCCGGAGGTTGAAAAGTGTTATAAAATTTTTTGGCAATACTTATCCACACTAATTAAAAATATTCCCCGGCTCCAATGGAAACTCCCAAACCAGATAAACGGCTGTCCAGAATTATCAAGGAATATCCAAGCCTTGATGAAAAGACAAAGGATATGATTAATGCTATAATTAGGATAAGTAAGAGAAATATTTAGTGTCCACTACAAGGAGGTTTGTTATGAATTGTCCAGTCTGCAACAAGCAAGTTGAACAAGGAAGTAATTTTTGCCCTAATTGTGGCTTTAATTTCCGCACTAACAAGCCATATAACTATCAAAATCCCGACAAAGGAACCAAAATACTACAATGGCTTTTGATTTCTATGGCTGGATTGTTTTTACTGGCAATTATTGCTGGTATAATATCGTTTTATATAGCGGCACAAACAATACAATCAGACAAAGAAACTGATGAATTATCAGGATTGACTATGCTACAAGCAGAGGAAATCAGTGCAGAAATAAATACAAAAAGTATGAAGATAGATGAAGTAATAACTTCAAACACTGCCATCGCCGCAATTGCTGACAATCAATTTAGTACAGGTGAATATTTCTATGGCCATACAAAGGTTTTATACATGGCCCCAGAGAATGAACGCCTTTTTGAAGGACAAATTATTAATGTCCCAGATGGAAAGAAGCTAATCCAAGTGGGTACTTTTAAAAAGAACAGAGAAACCTTGGCGGCTGTTGCAATAAAATGAATCCGTAAAGTTATAGCACTTTGCAAAAGCAAGGTGCTATTTTTTTGGGGTGGGCGTACGCCGTGGGGGCTGATGCGCTCTATTTTAAAATCTGTGTGCAGCTGCAGCCACGGCTGGCGGGTGGGTCCCGTGAGGGAGAGCTGGCTGGAAAGACAGGTCAGCTTTCGATAAGATGTGGTTATCGGACGCTCACCTGTCAGAGTTTATGAGGCTGGAGGCTCCTTCCCCGATACAAAAACGGATGCCCAGAAGGTGACTCCTGCCCATACTCATGGGCCCACACCTGGAGCTGGCACCAAAAGTATGACTACATTGTATCAAAAAATGTGCTGAAAATTGGCTTTATTTCACTGTACAATTAAGTCATATATAGCAAATAAAAAACTGTACAAAATGGTATTATGCACCAAAATGTACAGCAGAAAAGCCCTATGTATTGTGGCAACAAATACTGGAATGTACAGAAGAATATAGACGAACAACAGGAAGCAAAAACCTTATACTATAAAGTCATGTATTGTAAGGTCTTGGTTCGTCCCCGGCTTCGGGGCCTCGTGGGGGCCCAGGGAAGCCGTACTTTATTGCGTGGCCATGCTCTGGGGAACCCTCTTTAAATGGCTTCCGCCCAAGCGGAAGGCCACCATAGGCGGGGGCTGGAATGCAGTGGACTGGAGTGAAGCGGAAGGGAACGGAAGGACAGCGACCGCCATACTGGCCCAATAGTAGGCACTGGCCCACATTCCGGCGGCTGGGTATGCTCCCAGCTTTCTTCAGATACTATCAGGGCTTTTCATGGCATAGCCGGAATCCGTGATGTAGGCATGACAGGGAAAGACCTGGGGCCAATGCTGCTGGGGTATACTCTGCCGTCCGGGGCAACTTCTCGAGTCGGTGTTTCAGACGCTGGAGGTGGCTGACCGCACGTATGGGAGGTCTGACACCGTAAGCGGCTCACTTCAATCAAGGCGGCCTTTTTTTTAAGAGTGTGGCGACGCAAGCGCAGCGCCGCTAGTGCCGTCAGGCCGGTCACCTTCGTACCCCTTACACACGAACAAGGAAAAAGCCAATCAGACAGAATATTATTCCTATCCCCTGTTTTATTGTAAGGCTCTCATTATATAGGCCAACACCCATGGCGATAAGTATTAATGCCCCTGTAACATTAACCATAAGCGGAGCAAGGCTGATTTCCCATCCAGCCCTGTAAAGCAACAAATAGCCTACTTCAATCCCTACTAATACCGCTCCCCATGCAAAACTTACCCAGTTCAGATCCTGAATATCATTTCTGATACCCCCGCCAGTGAAATAATATCCTATCACGCAAAGGACAAAACTTACGAAGTAGGTTACACCAAGCCCCAGCATTGGACTAAGTGAAACAGGTGTCCATTTGGCTATATTGTGATACAAAACATTTGATAATACCGTTAGGGCAAAAGGGCCCCAAAATGCCAACCCACTCATTTAGCCAGCTCCTTTACCATGTGAATATGTGGGCAATGCTCATCCAAGTATTCTTCACCTTCAGCAATAAATCCAAAAGTTTCATAAAAGCCTTTGGCCTGAACCTGTGAAGATAAAGTAATCCGCTTTACTCCTATGGTGCGCATATAATCCATGGCCTTTTCCATAATCCTTTGTCCCATAGCTTTACCACGATATTGTTTCCGTACAGCCAGCCGCCCCAGTATATATTCCCCTTCATTATCCCCGGAGAAAGAAGCGGCAACAGCCAACAGGAATATTATTGTCATACATAACCAGATGAAAGGCCTTGCCGTCTGTTTCATCAAACTCATTTTTGAAGCCCTGCTCAGCCATAAAGACTTCTTCCCTGATTAATTTTTCATCGGCCAATAATTCCCTACTAATCTTAAATTCCATTAAAATACCTCCAATAAAACACAAAGCGCTATTATCCACTCCACTGTTGCTTCCGCAACAACCCTACAGAACGGATAATAACGCTTCTTCACACAATCCCCGGGGAGATTGATAAGCTCAATATAGATTTGTGTGTCATTATATTACAGTTTATCTGCAAATGCAAGAAATCACCAATAGTTTTCTATGCTGTCCCCTTACATACTAAAAGCCCCAGCTTTCGCCGGGGCCCGCTTGACTTCCTTTACATATCTACATCAGGAACACTTCCTTTATGGGCTTTTCAAATTCCTCATACAAAAGCCCCTCCAGCTTTTCATGAAAGGAATGGTATTCTGTATAATCATCGTCTTTATATGGCTCTGATTCCTCCACCTTTTTAAGCAGTTCTTCAAGAATTGGCAGGGCCTTATCAAAGTTTTGCTTTTCTATGTACTTATTGGCTTTATTCAAAGCCTTATTTATATCCAGTGTTTTACCCATAAATTATACCCCTACTTTCTTGCTTATCCCTTTTCTGATTATAGTATATATGCGGGGAATGAAAAAGCCCTGACACATATATCTGCATACCACGAACAATAATTGCCGAAGCGAGAAAAGCATTGACACTTCTAATATCCTATCTTATAATTTGGATAAGAAGATATTGGAGAGCTCCTGCCATGAAGTGGAGGGTTTAACTACTGGAGAGCGGCTGCCATAAAGTGTCGGGTTTAACTACTGGAGAGCTCCTGCCATGAAGTGGAGGGTTTGACAAGGGCGGAGATTATTCTCCGCTTTTGTTTTGTCTGGGAGAAGTTTTATGAGATTATATAGCGTCACCGATGGGTATATAGATTACCTCCATAGTTAGAATAAACATGTTTATTCTAACAAGGAAGACTCACGACTTAATTCAAGGAAATACATAGGAATAGTCATGGAAATTGGTAACTACAAGTATTTTGTGCCATTGTCTTCACCAAAAGAAAGCGACTATGAGCAAATTAATGGAGAAAGGCAAATCAGAAAAGATTCCTTTTTGATTCTGCGTATTGTTTCGTCAGGAGAGAGAAAAAATGCTCAATTAAAAGGCACAATACGAATTGCCAACATGATACCAGTACCCGATAGTGAGTTGCTCCTATATGATGTTGATCACGAGATAGACAAAAAATATAAAGATTTGGTTCAGGAAGAATTGGAGTATATAAGAAAAAACAAGGATAAAATTCAAAAACGGGCGAAAACTATATATAATAAGAAAAAATGCGGGAATGCAGAAAAAATCATGCAGTTTTGCTTAGATTATCAAGATTTGGAGCGAATGCATGATGAATGGATAAGTTTTATGGCAAAACAAGGTGAGTAATAGCATAAGAACGGGAAAGGGCAACGAAGAATAATCGTTGCCCTTTTATTTTTATCAGAAAAATATCTGAAAAAGAGTCGCCCAAGTTTGCCTATTTGCTGCTCTGGTGGTTATCCTGCTCCACCAGATGCTAAGCCCTGGCTTTGGCCAAGACTTATGGTAAATATTTCATTATTTCAGCAATTATGCCATCCATATTCTTTTTTATATCCGATTCCCAGAAGCGAAGCACCAGCCACCCCGCCCCCTTGAATACGAACATTAATTCTGCTATCATTATATCAAACATATATTCCAAATTCAACCAAAAGAAAGGAGCTTTCCTCATGGTTCTCTACCGCCCACGGGCCAAAGACTACACAATGGCCATGCGCAATTTAAAGATTTTCGACACACCGCTGGATATGGAAAAGTATCTGGTACACTTCCATAACCTCTACAATCTGCTGACTGACCCCAATGGTATAAACATTTTCAAACAAAGCCTTGAAGAAAAGGCCGACAAAAGGAACGGCTGGCTGCACTCCCGCTATATTATGCTGGGTAATGTACCCCTTGGCATATTCGATTATGAAACCTTGGGGCGGATGAAAAAGCCTCGGCTGGAAACAGAGGACGATGGAAACGGCGGCCTTAAATGCCAGTTTCAAATACTGGATGAAGGATATATCTTCTTCCTTGGCTCTGACCAGTGGTATGGCCATACCACCATGCTGGGATATAAATGCTCAGACATGACCGCCCCATGCGCCCGCATGGATGATATTGCCGTAAATCCCGTTGCCTTCACCCAGGCCCTGGAGCATTTTATAGCAGAACGGGCCATTAAAATCGTGGAAACCAAACGGAAAATAAAAGAGAAATACCATGAGAAGAAAAGAGCATAGTAAAAGGCGTGCCGCAGCACGCCTTATTTTGATAAATTCTTATTCCCGCCTCTACATATCACAGAAGCGCATTTTTCTTACCGATTTCCTTAATCTGGTCAATAGTCAGGGAGGTATATTTTGCAACCTTTTCTACCGGCAAATTATCCTTCAGCATTTCGATTGCAGCCGCAAAATTTCTTTCCTCAACAGCCTTCTTTTTCTCTTTCTCTATTTCCAAAGCCAAAGTCATATACTCTCGCCTCCATTCTTCGCGGTTCTTCGCCACTACTACCTCGCTGTCAATTTCCTTGGTAAAATCGTCAGCTGGTGCATGGCCATCCATGTAATCAAGGAAAATCTTTAGCGGACCGGCTATATCATCAGCCTCGCCCTTGGTACTGAGGAACATTTTTGTGGTGCCGTCCTCAAGCTCAATGCCATGATTTTCCATGCATAAATTTCTAAAGGTATACTTATGGAGCTTGCCACTAAATACCTCGAAGGTACAGATGAAAATAATAAATGTATTATTCAGATTTTCGTAGTCCTGCCCCTTTTCCAACAGGTCAATGTCTATCAAGGCCTGGTAATATCTGGTGCGCTTTACCAGTTCTTCCATATCCTTGCTGGTCTGCATCTCGATATTGTAAATAGTCCCCTTGTCGTCATTGACATACACATCCATGCGGATACTCTTGCTGTCCAGACGAACATCAATGGTCTTTTCTTCCTCAGGATAGGAAATATCCTTGATATCTATATTCAGTAGCCGTTCAAGGGTCTGCTTGCAAATGCGTTTGTTACGCATTATCTTTTGGAAAATAAAATTGTCCTGTATGGTCAGTTCATCATAAGATTTGGCCATTACTGCACCTCTCTTTTCTTGCTTAGATTATATCATAAAATAACACAAATAAATAATAAAACAAACGCTTAATTCAGCAACCCCTTCGCCTTCACCAAGCGCAGATAATTCGTATAATCAAAAGCCGCATCCAGCATATTATCTACAGTAATCATAAAATACTCCGCCAATGAACACAGCTCATTTAATTCTGGCTCTTTTTCCCCTGACTCCCAGGAATTATAAGTCGCCTCACTTATACCCAGATCCGCTGCCACATCAGCCGCACTCTCCTTTTTAATTAATCGGAGCCTTTGAAGGTTCCTTGAAAAATTCATAAAACTCACCCACTTGCATAATCTTTTATTACCCCTAATAAAAAGAATATTCTAGTGGGCATTCAAAAGAGAAAACGTATTTTTAAACTTGCTCATACATTTCACCACCTATGGCCCGAAAGACCTAAATTTCCAACAGTGCCTATTATAACAGCTTAATATTTATTGTCTAGTATACATTTAACATACATAATATAACTAATTTAATATACCTTAATAATTTATATACGCAATTAAACCAATATGCCAAACACTTCCTCAACAATGTGACAACTATTTACCATTACTTAAAATAATAAAGCGTTATTTTTTTAAAAATAGTAATATTTTCTCGTTTATATAACTAATGGCACAATAAAAGAGCAGCTCATAATGAACTGCTCTCGTAGACTAAAGCTCGTTATTCACTTCCGCCTCCAATTGGGCCATCGGAACCACCTAATATGAAGCAATAGGCCGTGTTCCCTTTTCTCTCTGTCTTACCAAATCCTACACCAAGAAAAGCACAGTACGCGCCGCCTCCGGACCTATCACTTTTATCAGAGTTAGGACTTGACCTTTTACCACCAGCCACCTGATCCAGCTCATCATCGGAAAGAGTCATGTTCTTCATCTGGTCCTGCTCATATTCCTTCAATTCCTCAAGGGTAAATGGCAGGCCAACTTCCTTTGCAAGTGGAATAACAATAGCCTCAACTGCCTTTTCACGCATAGCAGCATCATCTGAAGAAGCCCCGTTCTTCTCTGCAAATTTCTTGTCCAGAGCATTGAGCTTTTCAGCCAAAGCTGCGTCCTGGGCCAGCTTATCATAAAACTTTCCTACGTTTTCCTTTGCCATGATGTATCCCTCCTTAGTATTTAAATATTGTTGTTTACTCTTTGTCCTTTATAACGCCATTGTTCAATTTTTTCTTCTCCAGAAGAAAAATCTTCCAATTAGCGTTTCAACGAGATGAAGAACTTATTGATCTCGTTATATCCATGTAAGAATAAAAGTGTTATCTCTTTTTTATTTTTCTGTAAAAAATTTGGTTTTCCTGCAAAAATGGAGCAGTCCATAATGAACTGCTCTCATAGCCTAAAGCTCGTTATTCGCTTCTGCCTCCAATCGGGCCATCGGAACCACCTAATATGAAGCAATAGGCCGTGTTCCCTTTTCTCGTAGTCTTACCAAATCCAACACCAAGAAAAGCACAGTACGCGCCTGATTTGGAACTTTCACCATTACCATTAATACCACCACCTTTCATTCTACCACCGGCCACCTGATCAAGCTCGTCCTCGGAAAGATTCATTTCCTTTAGCTGTTCCTGCTCATATTCCTTTAATTCCTCAAGGGTAAATGGCAGACCAACTTCCTCAGCCAGTGGAATAACGATAGCTGCTACTGCCTTTTCACGCATTGCAGTATCATCTGCAGCAGTCCCGTTCTTCTCTGCAAAATCCTTGTCCAGAGCATTGAGCTTTTCAGCCAAAGCTGCGTCCTGGGCCAACTTATCATAAAACTTTCCTACGTTTTCCTTTGCCATGATGTATCCCCCCTTATATTTAATATTTGTTATTTGCTCTTGTCCTTTATATCCATGAGAGGATAAAAGTGTTATCTCTTTTACCTTTCTGCAAAAAATTTGGTTTTCCTGCAAAAATGGAGCAGTCCATAATGAATGAACTGCTCTCGTAGTATAAAGATTGCTATTTAGTTTTGCCTCATCCGGCAACTGGGCCGTCGGAACCACCGAGAAGAATGCAGACAGCTATTTTACCGTTCTTTTCGGTTTTGCCAAAGCCAACGCCCAAAAAAGCACAAGCGTTTATACCACCAGGACCTGATTTCACCTTTGTAGATTCTTCTGTACGACGGCCACCAGCCACCTGATCCAGCTCATCCTCGGAAAGATTCATTTCCTTCAGTTGCTCCTGCTCATATTCCTTTAATTCCTCAAGGGTAAATGGCAGACCTACTTCCTTTGCCAGTGGAATAATAATGGCATCAACTGCCTTTTCACGCATAGCAGCATCATCTGAAGAAGCCCCGTTCTTCTCCGCAAACTCCTTGTCCAGAGCATTGAGCTTTTCAGCCAAAGCTGCGTCCTGGGCCAGCTTCTCATAAAACTTTCCTACGTTTTCCTTTGCCATGATGTATTCCTCCTCCTCCCTAGTCTTTAAATATTGTTGTTTACTCTTGTTCTTTATAACGCCATTGTTCAAATTTTTCTTCTCCAGAAGAAAAATCTTCCAATTAGCGTTTCAACGAGATGAAGAACTTATTGATCTCGTTATATCCATGAGAGGATAAAAGTGTTATCTCTTTTTTACTTTTTTGCAAAAAATTTGGTTTTCCTGCAAAAACGGAGCCTTCTCACATTGAGATAGGCTCCGTTTTCATCTAAGTTTTTTTGATGGATTAAAATTACTTAATCATACTTTCAGTAGGGTCACCGATAATAGTAGGGTCCTTTCCACCCAGCTTTGGGCTAGGAACCTTTCCATCATTATTTGGCTTCGTGATATCAATGTCTTTAGGAGTTAAGATATCCAAATCTCCCTGACCAACGTTCCCAGCGTTGCCGCCTGATACCTTATCCATCTCGTCAATGTTCATCTTCTTGTTTTCCATTTGAAATTCCTCCTTTTTGGTCCTTGCTGTTTATTTACTTCTTATTCAAAGTAGCCGCACCGTGAACGGCATTTCCGAGGTCCACGGCCCCGCTGGCAATGGCGATCGCTCCCGCCCCGGCACCAACGCCGGTGGCGCACATGACCGTGCCGACCGCGATATTGCCCACGGCGCTTACCGTGTTTACGATCAGCTTTGTACGTTTCTTTGCATCGGCGCTCATGGGGAGCTTGTCCACGAG
>NZ_FQYW01000015.1:85640-90624 GCF_900141865.1 Anaerovibrio lipolyticus DSM 3074
TCGTCCTCCTCTTTATAGTTTTTCGTTTGATTGTTCTTTCCTCATCGTCCATTTTTTAATTGCTGTCGGCGATAGGCCCGTTGGAGATACCAACAAAGATGCAAAATGCTGTCTTGTTACCGCTCTTGACTTTCCCCACTCCAACGCCGATGAAGGCACAGGCGGCCGCCGTACCGCCCTTTTTTCCCTTTCGATTCCGTTTGTTATAGTCATATTGATACCAATCCCCCCCAGCCACCTGATCCAGCTCATCCTCGGAAAGAGTCATGTTCTTCAGTTGCTCCTGCTCGTATTCCTTCAATTCCTCAATGGTAAATGGCAGGCCAACTTCCTCAGCCAGTGGAAGAACGATAGCCTCCGCTGCCTTTTCGCGCATAGCAGCATCATTTGAAGAAGTCACATTCTTCTCAGCGAAATCCTTATCAAGAGCATTTAGCTTTTCAGCCAAGGCTGCGTCCTGGGCCAACTTCTCATAAAACTTTCCTACGTTTTCCTTTGCCATGGTATTTTCCCTCCCATTAGTTGTATTTTTTATTTGTTCTTGTTATCTATATTTTTATTTTTTTCCAATGCAGGATTGCCGGCTGCAGCCACCATATCCAGCTCATCATCTGTCATCTTCCCCGTCATAATACCTTTCATGGCATTATCCCGACGGTACATGAATAATAACTGATTCCTTAAAGTCTCCCTCACTGGATGCAGGAGAGAAAAATCAAAATCTTCCAGCCGTTTTGTCAACTTCTCATCATTCATTTTTATCCCCCCTGTGTTTGTTTTTCTTTTATCATTTATATCCATGAGAGGATAAAAGTGTTATAGATTTTTTTAATAAATTGGAATTTCGTTTAATACACTGAAAAAATCTGCGTGTCCATGCAGTCGTCCGCATGCCATTCTCGCTATTTGGGCTGGCTAGGGACTTTCACCCATTAGAGTGCGCCCATGCTGGGCGCACATAAAAAAACAGCCTCCCTAAAATGAGAGGCTGTTTCGCCAAGCATAATTTATAATATACCCTGTAATTAAAGGTAAGTATTTACACCATTAGGCTGTAAAATAATGGTATTGACACTATTTACATTAACGCCACGCCAATCCTCGGTATAGCCATTGCTGTAATGAACCTTGAAATCCCAGGTATCACACAATGCCCAACGGTCAAAATCCAAAATAACGGTAGTACCATTTTCCCAAACAGAATTACCCAGTACATCCTCATACCACTGGTTGCTGATGGTAGGTGAACAATTTAATACCACGATGGTATAACCAGTATTATTAACCAAGGACAAATCCTTAGCATCTGCAGTAGAGGACCCCATGAAGGTTAACCCTAAAACCATAACGAAAGCTAAAAATAATTTGTGCAAATTAAATTTTCTCATAAACAAATTCCTCCTGTACATTGAACAATTAATAAACGGACAATATGAAATTATTTGTATTTTCCGATAACCGCCTCCTCCAGATGCAAAACTACAATATGAGGTAGTTTAAATTTTCTTAAGTGGTTACTTCTACAAAAAATTTCAAAATCCTTTTTTAAGTTAACTATTATGTAAATTTAGATTAAAAAGTCTTGCTGATACTAAACTGCAATCTTACACTGTCTGTTTTCTTGCCACCTACATCTCTTTTCAGTGGCACACCTAACAGCAGGCTGGCATTAAAGTCATTATTATTCTCCCAAATAACGCCAACACCTGTACTCATAAGAGTATTAGCCCCTGGAATAGCATAACCGCCGTCTACCCAGCCATAATCAAGGAAGGTAAAACCATGGAGTTTATCCCCATTAATAGGGAAATGGTATTCCAGGCCCAGAGCAAAGCCCTTGTCGCCGCTTATAAAGCTTTCCTCATAGCCTCGTACTGTATTCATACCACCTACATAAAAACGGTTGGTGGTACTCATATATGACTTGTCACCAAATTGACCACTGAATCGGGTCACAAAGGCATGTTTATTTGGCAGTCCTTTACGCCAGTACATATTTATCTGGTAAAGATTTACATTTTCTTTGACACCGTACATATTCGTTTTGTTGGAACGCATCAGGCCATATCGATGATAAAATACGGAATCTTTACCATAATTTGTAAAGGCTACATATAAATTGTAGCGGGTGAGTTTGTCGTCAATCCAAGGAATCCTTCCATGTCCCAAGGTAGTCTTGGATTTCTGGCTGAGATAGGTAAGACCCAGCTCACATCGATTTGTATTGGTTACTGCCAATGGGAATCGCAATCCAACACTATAGGCTTTGGCATCGCCCTCAATGCCAAGAGGCTTTAAATCGCCGCTTACTACTTCATTCTTATTGCCAGTGTAATCCAAATCCAGCTTCAGGCCACTGGTGCCCAAAGGAGAGGTATAACCAATACTATAGGCATTTGAGCCGGAGCTGTGCAAATAGCTTAGACGCAAGCTGTCACGTCTTCCAGTGACACTGCGCCAGTTATAGAAGAAGCCATAGCGGTAACGGCCACTGGTTTCATAACCGTTGTTGTCACTATAGAGGGTAAAATTATGCAGCTTGGGTTCAAAGGCATAGAGAACATAATCTGTAGTCCCTTCCTTTTTACCAGCCTGCATTTTAATTCTGAGAGCCACATCATTGGTACGATTAAAACGCTGCAAGGAGCGGTTCAATGTACCAGTATTGGCAATCTCTCCCTCCTTCAACGGGAACCAGCTTGTTATATAGCCGGTGTTGGTGGATTTGTTGCCCTCCACAGTAACATTGCCTGTACGGCCCTCCACCAGGTTTATATGAACAACCCCCTCATGGATGGTCTGAGGTGGCAAAAAGGCCCGACAGGTCATATATTCTTTCTTGATGTATAAATTATTGATATCATCAATGATTTTATATAAATCTTTAACGGTTATGGATTTGCCTACATAAGGGGAAGTGACATTATCAATTTCTTCCTGTTTTAAAACCATTGAAGGGTCAGTTTCAATTTTTTTCAAATCAAATTTCATTTCAACGTCAGCAGATTTAGGCTCATTTTCCGGCACACCCTCCACCTGTTCGTTGCGAGTGGCTTCATCTTCCTTAATCTGTTCAGCAATGCGCTCACGTTCCATGGCCTCACGGGCTTGCTCCAGCTGCACACCTGGATTAGCAGCCCCTGGCAAAATATCCGCAGGAACAGGAGGCTCTGCATGTACCTCTGAACCGACTAGTGCCAGCATGGCCAAAAACGCTGGTAATACTTTCTTCACTCCAATAGAATGAGTAATGTTAGACAACATATTGAATTTTAAACCAATATATCTATTTTTTCGCTTTGCTCTCATATTTCGACCCTTCTTGATTTTTTAAAAAAACATTTCCAACCGTGCCAACACAGATTTCATGCGTCGATGGGATGTAATGGAGCTTCCCCAAAAGTAACTGGCCACCAAGCCTACATTTTTATCTAATGCCCATGATCCGCCGATTTCCCAGCCACGTTCTCCCCAGTTGGCAATGCCCGTATCGTCATCATACATATCATCAATACTGCTGCTGGCGGGTATTACGGAAGAAATATATCCGTAATTACTGTAAGCCAAATATGCTTTCCACTCGCCCTTCTTACTGGCTTTACGATAGTTGCCATAAGAAAGCTCCACCTCCCAGGAGTAATCCTGCATATTTCCAAAATATTCAATGGCATCCGGGTCCTTGCTGTAATAGGCCTTGGCATAGGCTCCCGTCAGTACACATTTTGGAGAGAAACGATAACCTAGATTTACGGAACCAATGTTAACACCAGCTTTGCTTTCATTTTCCATATCGGTGATAAAATTATACGCCTTGGAGTTTAGGTGGTAATAGCCCAAACCGCCAAAAATTTTTTTATTAGTTTTGTACTGAAGATTTACTCCAAAAATGGTGGCTGGATCACGAGCCATAACCCGCACTTCCGCTGCCTCCTTGGGCATCCCCATTGCTCTCAGTTCCCTGAAATATCCCATACTGGCACGGTAGGCGCCAGTTTTTGACATATTTGACCCGTACACCTAAATCTTTCAATTCCTCTTGAAATTCAGCACATAGACGGTCAATCAATTCCTTGTCCCTTTTATCAGTTGCGCAAGCCATAGCTCTTGCTGTAATTTGTGCCATTTCGTAGCGAGTCAAATTACGGTCTCCTCGGTAACTATTGTCACCGAAGCCTTGAACAATACCATGTGAATGCAATTCATCCAGAACATCGTAGGCCCAATAATCTGCAGGAACATCCCGAAAATGATTGGATGCCTCTGCTCTGCCAATAGAAAAAAGGCAGAGCAGATATATAACGAACACACTTTTTATGGCAGTCTGAAATTTCATGGCTGTAGTTCCCTCAAATAATGGAGCTCCGCCCTGGCAGCTTTAAGGGAATTTGGTGAAAAATCACTATCTTTAAGGCCATGCAATGCAGGTGGCAGGGATAGCTTTGCATAACCATTTTCCTGCACTTGCTGATAGTTTTCGTCCAAAATACGATTGATTTCTGTATTTTGATAAATGACTGACCCTGCAGCCATTGAAGGAGCAGGCTGCCAAAACATGAACAAACTGAAGCAAAAACTCAACAAACACACAAAGCATGCTTTGCCCAACCTATCTCTTATTGAATTTAGAGACAGCTTACATCATCCTTTCATAATTATTCTTATTCCCTCTCCATATAGTCAAGTGTTTTCTTCAGTAAAATCAATACTTCTTTGAGTCCTCATAATGAATGAAGCTAAGGTTATGGAGTGATCTTCACCTCATACAGGGCAGATATATAGTGTTAATGGGTATACCAAATAAAACGTCATCACTAAACTATTTTAAATGGCCTCGATGTAATACCCATCCCTATATGGCAGCTCACCTCTCATGTCCAACAGGATCATCCCAACAAGGGGAGTCCTCACTTCCTTCGTTCTGCCTATCCATAACCAGGGTGCCAGCTTAGCTATTCATCAGGGTCATGCCCTCCGGAGATAATTC
>NZ_FQYW01000017.1 GCF_900141865.1 Anaerovibrio lipolyticus DSM 3074
TGCAAAATTCCTCGACGTACCAGTTTATGTACGTCTTCGTCGTTTTGCTGCGTCGCGCCTCGCTACGACCAAAAATTACTTCGTGTTCAAGTTGTCTCAGAAGCATTTGCTTCGTGAGTCAGCTTGTTTAGTATATCTTTTATAATCTCTCTTGTCAAGCACTTTTTAAAACATTTTATAAAAGTCTTGAAGTTGATTAAAAAGAAAATGGTGGGCAGGGATGGATTCGAACCATCGTAGCCTACGGCGACGGATTTACAGTCCGTTCCCTTTAACCACTCGGGCACCTACCCAATATAATATGGTGACCCAGGAGGGACTCGAACCCCCGACCCCTTGATTCGTAGTCAAGTACTCTAATCCAGCTGAGCTACTGAGTCATGTTAAAAAGGTTTGTTGCTAATCAGTGAAATGGTGGGCCCACCAGGACTTGAACCTGGGACCGACCGGTTATGAGCCGGTTGCTCTAACCAACTGAGCTATAGGCCCTTTATCTACTGATAGAAAATCTCGCACTGTTTAACCAATGCGAGAATCGCAATCATTATATGGAGCGGAAAACGAGACTCGAACTCGCGACCCCCACCTTGGCAAGGTGATGCTCTACCAACTGAGCTATTTCCGCACTTTTTATGTAGTTATCAGCAATCCCACCGCCTCGGTGTCTCGCTGACTGACAAAACATATTCTACTGTTTTCAGATATACTTGTCAACACTTTTTTATATTTTTTTCATTTTGTCCGATGTTGACAGATAACTTCATCTGAACAGGTTATCATTTTATTAATCATTAAAGGAGTCATTTACCCATTTTCCTACCTATAAAAATATTCATTACTGCACAGCATGATAATAGTATATATGCTTTCATCATCCTCACACGAAATCTAAAGTCCATATTTATCTTTCAGATTTGATTTACTAAGAATTCATAGCAAAAAATATTGTTTTTAAAAAGGATTTTACTGACCAATATAGAAGTATAAACTTAATATTACTTAAAGAATAAGGAGAATTTTATGGGCAATCTGCGAGTATTTGTGATAGACAATTCCATATCTTTTCAGAATGCCTTGGTTCAGAAGCTAAGCGACCTACTGCCAGCCGGCAGTATTATTGACAGTGCCACCCAGCCGGCAGAGGCTCAAAAGAAGCTGTCCGCCTTTAAGCCAACAGCTATTATCTTAAATCTGGCTTTGGGCGCTATGATGATAAATCAGGATAAGTTTCTGCCTATGCTGGTTAAACAACACCCAAATGTTCCTATTATAGTTTATGGCATATCAAATAATGTTTCCCAGACAGCCAAATTCCTTGGAGCTTCTGCTTATTTTAAAAAGCCTAGTTTCGGTGAGCCCACCCAGCCTTTTTTTGATGGTATCATAAAAGCCCTGCAGGACAACAGTGCCTCTGTCAGATTACCTCAAAAGCAGGCTGGTGTTGTCACGGCAACAAAAATTGCGCCACCTGCGCCAGCACGCCAGAGTTCACCTTCGCAAAGCTCCTCTACACCATCAGGTGAGCCTGTTATCAGCATACCAGCTGGGCATGGCACCATCGATCTTATTGCCATTGGAGCCTCCACCGGGGGAACGGAGGCTTTGTCCGCCATTCTCCCCGCCCTAAAGCCCCCACTACCGGGTATCGTCATTGTGCAGCATATCCCCCCTATGTTTTCACGGCTGTTTTCGGAACGTCTTAATGGGGTATGTGCCCTGACCATAAAAGAGGCTGCTAACGGAGATGTGGTAAAACCCAACCATGTGTATATTGCCCCAGGTGGCAAGCACATGTCAATTATTCGTCAAGGAAGTAATTATGTTATCGAGTGCAAAGCCGGGCCACCAGTACACAGTGTATGCCCTGCCGTGGATATACTCTTTGACAGCGTAGCTGACGTAGCTGGAAATAAGGCTATGGGAGTTATCCTAACGGGTATAGGTAAGGATGGCGCAGCAGGCCTTTTAAAAATGCGCAAAAAAGGCTCACCTACCATTGGGCAGGATGCGGCCACCTGCACAGTTTACGGTATGCCAAAGGTTGCCTTTAGTATGGGGGCAGTACAGCAACAATTGCCTCTTTCCAGCATACCAGAAGCTATACATAAGATTGCCAGATAAAGGAGCAGGACTATGGATAACAAAAGACATTTGTCAGCATTGAATATCTGGGGATTGTCCCTTGGCTGTGCCGTAGGCTGGGGTGCTTTTATGGTACCGGCCAATCTTTTTATACCTACGGCAGGTCCATTGGGCACCGTCATTTCCATGGGGCTTTCCACTGTACTTCTTCTCATTATTGCCTACAATTTTTCCCAGCTGGTCAATCGATATAATGACGATGGTGGAATCGTGGCCTATACACGCAACATATTGGGATATGATCATGCCTTTTTGGCTGGGTGGATTTTAATTATCGCCTACCTGTCTATCATGTGGGCAAATGCCACCGCCACCATTTTATTATCACGATTTCTGTTTGGGGATGTTCTCGCCTGGGGATATATGTATACCGTTGCCGGATTTGACATAAACTTCGGTGAGATTCTTTTCACATGGATGGTATTTTTCGTATTTGGTCTCTTTTCCTGCTACGGCGATATCCTCCGCAAAATTATAAACACCTGCCTGGCAGTGCTGTTTTTTGCTACGGTGGTAATGTTATTTGTTGCCCTATACATCTACACGCCTACTGATGTTTTTTACCCGCCTTTCCAGAATGTAACCTCCCCGGCTATGCAGATCTTTAGCATGGTCATGCTGGCGCCATGGATGTTCTTTGGTTTTGAGGCCGTCACCCATACAAGGAGCCTTTTTAATTTTTCCACCCGTAGGCTATTTCCTATTATGGCAGCCTCAATAGTGGCCGGCGGTATTATCTATGTTTTACTGGCCGCCATGGCGGTTATGGCTATTCCAGCGGAATTTTCCTCCTGGACCAGTTACATTGCCCAGAAAAATTCATTGGACGGTATAAAAGGGCTGCCGGTATTTAACAGCGTATACAATGTTTTCGGGCAGGAAGGTCTCGTTATACTGTTTCTTTCCATTCTTGCAGCCATATCCACCAGCCTTTTGGGTCTATACCGCATTACAGGTACAATTATCCAATATTATGGGACCCATAAAATATTGCCGGAATGGTTCAGCAAAGAGGCCAAAGATGGCACCCCACAAAATGGAATTATTTTCGTTATGTTAATTTCCATGCTGATTCCTTTCCTGGGGCGGGTATCGGTAGTTTGGTTATGCGATGTTATTACTGTTGCAGGTGCAATAGCCTATGGCTATGCTTCCTTGTGCTCCTATATCACCGCCCGGCGGGAGAATGATCAGCGTGGTAAATGGCTAGGTGGAATTGGCGTGGCTGTTTCCGCCATGTTTTTCTTCTTCCCTCTTATTCCTGGACTGCTGCTGGGTGGCTCATTGGAAACAGAATCCTATCTTATGTTATCAGGCTGGAGTCTTTTTGGATTTGTTTACTACTGGTATGTATTCAAAAACGACGAACAGCACCGCTTTGGTAACAGTACCTCCATGTTTATTATGATTCTTTTCCTTAACTTTTTCTCCAGCAGTTTATGGCTCCGTCAAAGGCTGGAGGGCTGGATAAGTATTATTCCTTCCGAATGGGAGTCTATTTCCTACAGTGAATTGGCCGCTGACAGCTTAGTAAAGGACAGCATGATGCAAATGCTGATGATTTTATTTATTTTACTGCTGATGGCAGATATATTTATCACCATAAAGAGGCGTGAAAAAAAGCTGTTTCAGACCTTTCAGCATCAGCATGAAATCAATCAGGCCAAAAATACCTTCTTGGGCAATCTTTCCCACGATATTCGCATTCCTATGGAAGCAGCTCAAACATCAGTCCATCTTGCTTTGGAAAATTGCACAATCTGTGCCGGATGTCCAGAAGAAAATTGTCAACGGCGAATCCCTGACCGCCTGACGGATTGTTTGGGTAAACTGGATACCCACAGTCAGCTTCTGGTAGGACTAATCGATAATATGCTTAAAAAAGGCAGTATTATGCACAATACGCACATGGATAAGATACCTATCGACTCCGTCACGGTGGATTTGCGGGAACTGCTCCAACAGATGAAAGACCTGTTTTCCCTGCAAATGCAGGAAAAAAACCTCTTTTTTGAAGTTTATCCTGTAGATTTACAGCACCCGATGGTGTTCTGCGACCGAATCCAGCTAAAACGCCTGTTAATCAATTTACTGAGCAATGCCTATGAGTATTGCTCAGCTAATGGTGGGGTTATGGTAACTTTAGTGGAAGTTTCATCCATGCCGGAAGGGGAACGAGCCCTCTACGGAGATTATGAATTTCATGTTCACGACACCGGTATTAACATCCCACCAATCATAGTAAAAAGCTTGACGGAGGATTATCACCCGGATTATAGCGACATGAGCGGCCTATATATTTCCCGCAGCATTGTACAGTCCATGGGAGGCACTATAGAAGTTGACTCTGCCTCGGAACAGCCTGGCAAGGATATCGTTGTAAAATTCACCCTTCCTATCGTAGCAAAGGAGATGTGCTTATGAATACGCCACAGGAAACCAACAAGGGACACCTGCTCACACTCCTTAATGTGTGGGGCCTGTCCTTCGGCTGTGCTGTCGGTTGGGGAGCTTTCATGCTGCCCGGCAATCTTTTTCTGCCCAACGCAGGCCCAGTAGGAAGTATATTGGCCATTATTCTTGGTGGCCTGATTATGCTGATTATTGGGTCCAATTTCTGTATGTTGGCTGGAAAAATGCAGGATAGCGGTGGTTTTTTCGCCTATACCCGGGAAATTATGGGTCATGACCATGCTTTTCTTGCTGGCTGGGCCCTTATCATTACATATCTGTCAATTATGTGGGCCAATGCCACTGCCGTAATTGTACTGGTTCGCTTTACCATTGGGGATGTGCTTCAATGGGGTTTTCACTACCAAGTGGCCGGTTTTGACGTTTATGGTGGTGAAATCATTGCTACCTGGGGAGTCATTATTCTCTTTGGTTTATTTTCCGCCTTTGGAGGAGGGATAAAACAGGCCGCCAACACCATACTTGCCTTTATATTAATTGGTGGAATTGTCATCCTATTCTGTGGGGTACTGGCCATGAGTCCACAGCACGCCAGCTTTTATCCTGCCTTTGCCCCTGATGTAGGCGGTACGCCATTTTTGCAGTTGCTGAGTATATTGATGGTAGCACCATGGATGTTCTTTGGCTACGAATCCATAACCCATGGCAGCCAGCAGTTCCACTTCCCAACCCAATACATGTTTCCTCTTATTATTGCAACCGTTGTGTCCACTGTATTGGCTTATTGCTTACCAATCGCAATTGCCGTTATGGGCATTCCGCCGGAATATCACGGATGGAATGAGTATATCAACAACCTGGGCAATCTGGAGGGGCTCAAAGCATTACCTTTGTTTTACAGTGTGAAATCCCTTTTGGGAAGCACGGGTTTAGGCATTTTGACAGCAGCCATCCTCGCCGGTATTCTTACCGGGATTATCGGTCTGTATCGGGGAGCCTCCTATTTGCTGCAGGCCATGGCTCAGGATAATCTCCTGCCAGCGGCAATAGCCGAAGAAACCAAGGATGGCACTCCCCGCAATGCTATTATCTCAATTATGATAGTATCACTGCTTATTCCCCTGCTGGGCCGTACAGCCATTGTGTGGCTGGTGGATGCCATTACCATAAGCGGTTCCATCGCTTATGCCTATGTTTCCCTTTGTCGCTACCGGGAGGCCACAGTAAGTAAGGATTCAGCTGGAAAATTCCTTGGTATCACCGGTTTTATTATCTCCATATTTTTCTTCTTCTGCCCGATAATTCCAAACCTGCTGATTGGCACCACCCTGAATACAGAGTCGTATTTACTGTTGGCGGTGTGGAGCATTATAGGGCTTATCTATTACTGGTACATCTTTAAACATGATAAACATGACCATTTTGGCAAGTCCTTTTCCATGTGCACCGTGTTATTGTTCTTAAATTTCTTCACTTCCTCCTTATGGCTGCGGCAAATGATGGTAACCAAGCTGCCTCTCCTGCGCCAAAGTGGGTATGCCGCCATCCATGAGGTGCTTAATACCAGCAGTATTATTCAGATTGTAATTATCATCCTTATCCTTGTCTTTATGGGTGATATCTTTACTATCATGCGACAACGAGAATATCAGCTAAATATTAAGGTACAGGAAGAACAGCATACCAGCCAGGTAAGAAATTCCTTCCTTATTGGCATGACCCACGATATTGGGCTGATGATGCAATCCATAATGAGCTATGTGAGGTTGGCCAGAAATACTGGCAAGGAATATGAGACCATAAAGGGCAATTGTCCCCAGGACAGGTTGGACAGTCTATGGCAGGCCCTTCGCCATACAGATTCCGTAAGCCACTATTTCCTCAACCTTGTGAGAGAAATGGGGTTGGTAGAGCAAATAACCTCCAACCATCTGGTATTGTATCCAAGAGCCACAGACATTCACTATAGTCTCCAGCAGGTCAAAAACATCTTTGTTATTCAAATGCAGGATAAGAATCTGGATTTTCAGGTTGATTCAAGCCAGCTGGATAATTCCTATGTATATTGTGACGAAAATCGAATCCAGCGAATGCTGCTAAATCTAATCAGTCTTGCCTACGATGTGAGCCCTATGGGAGGCAAAATATCCGTATCGGTTACTCAAAAGGGCTTTGCTCATCGACGGTTGGAAAATAAAGGTGAGCTTGGTGTTTCTTCCCGATTATGTGCTGATTATGAGCTAAAGGTTAATTTTACCGCCGACAAGGAACGCATGGATAAACTAAGTATGGATCAGCGAATATCCATAACCAAACACCTTGTAAACCTAATGGAGGGAGCATTTAGCATAGAAAGCTCCCCAGCCGCCCAAACAGAGATGAGCATTCAACTCACTCTTAATCTAGCAAAACAATCCGCCGTCTCTTACACAAAATATGAAAGTATGGCATAGCGAAGATCTTGCCAGAAATTTCGCCCATGTAGTTGTGTTCCTGCCACACGAAAAGCTCCCCTGTAACACCATCAAAGGCGTTGCAGGGGAGCTTCTTATTTTGCTTGTTATTTTGTTTAATACTGGATAATGGTCTATGCCTTAAATTTACCTACAGCAGTCTGTAAGCTGTGTGCCAACTGGGACAGAGCCTCACTTGCGGAAGCAATTTCTTCAGCCGCAGCAGACTGTTCCTGAGCTGCTGCCGAAACACTTTCCATATCCGTTGCTACCTGACGGCTGTTTTCAGAAATCTTGTTGGAACGGGTACGAACATTTTCCGTATCGCCGGAAACAACCTTCAGGTCATCACTCATGCCCTTAGCCTTTTCAGCTACAGCGTCCGAAGCCTCCAAAATTCTATTAAAGGATTCTTTAAGCTGACCAACAGAAGCGGTACCTTCTTTAACAGCAATGTTACCCTTTTGCATGGAATCAACGGCATCGATGGTATCACTCTGAATAGCACTGATAAGGTCTGCAATACGCTTGGCAGAATTTTGTGATTCCTCAGCCAGCTTACGAACTTCATCAGCTACAACGGCAAAGCCACGACCATGCTCACCTGCTCTGGCAGCCTCAATTGCTGCATTAAGAGCCAGCAGGTTGGTCTGATCGGCAATACCGGAGATAGCCTCTACAATCTGGCCAATTTCCTGAGAACGCTTGCCCAGCTTATCTACAGTCATAGAGGAGCTGTTAACTATTTCTTCCACGCTGACAATCTTATTTACTGCATCCTCAATGGCATCGCTGCCTTCCTGAGCCTGCTTGTGGGAATCCAATACGTTTGCTGTCACATCACTGGCCGTATGATTAAGATTATCAATGGAGTGCATTGTATTATCAATGGATTCCATGGCCATTTCAACATCGCTCTGCTGCTCAATAACAGCACTGGCCGAACTGCTGACACGCTGAGCCACCTGCTCGGAGGCCAACGCACACTGATGGGCTGTAGCAGTAAGCTCCTGGGAGGAAGCTGCCAGCTGCTCCGTGGAACCAATAACCTTCTGTATAAGATTATTAACCGTGTTACGCATATCACGAACTGCAACTTCCATGTGGCCGAATTCATCACCACGTTCTACTTCACCGATAAGGCCATCATTGCGGAAATCACCATTGGATAACTTATCACAAACCCGAATAACCAAATTCAATGGTCCGGTAATCTGAGAAGTAATAAAGGCAATGAAAATCGTCAGGACAACGATAATAACCACGCAGGTAATAATCATGTTGCGAATGGCTGCCTTGACTCCATCTTCTCCTTTTACCAGAGCTTCCTCGGCCTTTTCCATGTTCAGCTTCTGAACTTCACCTAAATCGTTACTCATGCTGACTGCCAATGGCATAACTTCTTTTTCATAATAGTCCATAACTGCCCGGCGGCTCGCCTCATCGGTAACCTGCATTTTCATCAATTCGGAAGACCTTGCTTTAAAGTTCTCATAGTCGCTCCGCACCTTGGCCGCCATGGAGGCACGCTGTGGGTGATTTGAGTTCAGACGCTCATATTCCTGCATGCACTGTTCCGACTCTTCAATATTGCTGTTATACTTGGTCATGCGATCCTGCCTTCTGGTAGGGTCGATGGTAAAAGGCATCAACGATGCCTGAACCTGCATTACACGAGTATCATTTCTCACACGCGCGCAATAGAAGATACCCATGGTATGCTCTCTATAGAGTGCTTCCATATCTTCCTGAGCAGAACGTAAATACACATATCCCAATATTCCTACGAATACTGTAGCCACAAAGGCCAGCGCCCCAATTAGGGCCAACTTGTACTTTACACCAATATCCTTAAAACTCATTCATGACACCCCCTATATATTCATTCGTCCTTTTAACTATATCCGCAGCTAAAAAATCTAATGTTACAGGATATATATGGATTTATTTCTACACTAATATAAAAATTCCTTTTCCAATATGAATTTTTTCTGAAAAGCTTCCATCCTTATCCTAATATTTCCTGCAGTGTGGCAAGGGTCTTTTCCACATCAATAGGTTTTGCCAAATGAGCATTCATTCCCACGGCAAAGGCCTTTTCCTGATCCTCCTTGAAAGCATTGGCCGTCAGGGCCACTATTGGAATCTTCGAACGGGCACCATCCGCCAGTCGCCGTATTTTCTCAGTGGCACCGTAGCCATCCAGATTTGGCATCTGAATATCCATAAGAATCAGGTCATAATACCCTATATCGTGCTTCATCAGCATATTGAAGCATTCAATACCATCCACTGCCCTTTCCACCTCAAAGCCGGCGTCCTCCAAAACAAAGGTGGCAATTTCTGCGTTAAGGTCGTTGTCCTCTGCCATGAGAATACGCTTTCCGCTAAAGTCAGCCTTTTCCTCATCGTTTTGGTCATTTTCTTCCGACGACGGCAGCTCACCTATACGGTGTGGTGTAGAAATAATAATTTCTGTACCCACTCCCAGCTCACTATTGACCTTAATAGTGCCCTTCATTTTATCCACAAGGGACTTAACTATGGCCATGCCAAGGCCCGTGCCCTGGATACCGCTCTGGGTACTGTTACGATCCCGGGAGAATTGTTCAAAGATATGGGTGACGAATTCCTTGGACATACCAATACCAGTATCCTGTACCCGGATTTCCAAAATACACTCCCCATCGGTATCTCCCGGCAACTCCTTAACCGTAACATAGATATTCCCCCCATCTGGGGTATATTTCACCGCATTGCTGATAACATTCATTACCACCTCTGACATGTGAGTACCATCAATGTACAAAAATCGGTGCTGTATATCAAAGGATGATGTCAGGGTGAGATTCTTCTTCCTCATATCACCCTCAAACATTATCAGGCAGGAATCAAACAGCTCATTGGCATCAGTTATTTCCTCTTCAATGAACATATTTTTGTTTTCAATCCGGGCCATTTCCAAAATACTGTTCAAAATATCCAATAATTGATGGCTGGCATTTTTTATCTTTTGCCGATATTCAGTATTTTTGGCTATATTGTCCGGATCCCGTTCCCCCAGCTCCGTGAAGCCTATTATGGCATTTAACGGAGTACGGATATCGTGGCTCATGTTGAACAGGAAGGTAG
The DNA here is from genome assembly GCF_900141865.1 of Anaerovibrio lipolyticus DSM 3074. Taxonomy (GTDB): domain Bacteria; phylum Bacillota; class Negativicutes; order Selenomonadales; family Selenomonadaceae; genus Anaerovibrio; species Anaerovibrio lipolyticus. The sequence goes on from NZ_FQYW01000017.1 coordinate 10,140, forward strand.
ACTTGGCTTTATTGGCTGCCTCAGCCGCCTCTATGGATTCCTCCAGCTTGGTCTGCTGCTCCTGTAGCAGAGCATTTAAAGCCTTGGTTTCCATCAGATGAGTCTCCGTCTCAGAAGCGTACTCCTCAAGGCGGGCCTGCCGATCCTGTAATTCATTATTAAGAACGGAAATCTCCTCCACCTTGTCAGACAATTCCATACGATGAGCCTCAGATTCTGCAAGATGTTCCCTGTTCTTCCGATTTTCCCGTATAACAAAGTAGAAAATCACCGAAAAGAACAACATCAGTCCCAATAACGGAACCCATATATTATTTTTGAAGAAATTTAGTAAAGATACCTCATGCTTTGGCATGTAGCTGTAAGCATGGGTCAGGGCAAAATCATCATCTATCAGACTAAGTCCATGGTTTATGAGCCGAATAATTTCCGGATTTGTAGTAAGCCCGGCAAAGCCAAGATCCACATCATTAGTCAGCTGAGCTGTATTTAAATCCTTGTAGCTTTCCTTCCGCCGCAGCAGATACTCTGTTCTGAGCTCACTGACGATAATAACATCTGCCTCGCCCCGTTTAACGGCATCCATACAGTCATCAATATCATCAAAATACAGGACTTCATTCTTAGGATAAAATAATTTTCTGAATGGATCCATGATACCATTGCGGCGGGATATGGCAATCCGGGCCCGGCTCATATCAGGGTAGGCTCCGGCATATAAAATATTAAAATTGGAATTTACCACCGGCTCACTGGTGATAATATCATGCTGCTCAGAAATCCAGGCATTGGACAAACCTGGAAAAACCACATCCACTTCCTGATTGTGCAGGGCATTTATTAATTCCTCGGCTGTAGAATAACCAATATATTCAATCTTAATGTCCGCATCCCCAAGAACTCTGAATATCTCCGGCACAATATCCGTAATAACACCTACAACATTACCACTTTTATCTTTGGCACTGTACGGAAGAAACGTCGTTAAATACCCAACCTTAAAGGTATCATGCTCCGCCAGCCATTTTCGCTCATTCGGCAGCAGGGTGGTAGTCAGAACGGATTTTTTGAACCATTTTCTGGACAGGTCATTTAGAAAATGGGGATTTTCCCGATTCATCAGCTCCTGGGATTTGTTTAAATCCTCCAAAATATCCGGCCGTGCCTTATTTGCCACCAGATAATAAGCACTGGAGCCCACGTCGGCAAACACTTCAATCCCCACATCTGGGAAGGTACCGTCACTTTCAGCCATCATAATATCAATTTGTCCGTCAATAATGGCCTCGTCCCGTTCCTTTATATCACCGAACTCTATCAGCTGGGCACTTAGATTATGCTCCGCCAGATACTGATTTACCACACCAACCTGTGCCCCTTTTAGGACACCAATTCTCTTGCCATTTATGGTGGAAAGCTCCGAAGTAATCTGGCTGTTGGAGGACAGCTTTAGGAAATAATACTTGGTATTCCCCATGGCATCCCGGGGATAGTTAATGATGGAAGCCCGCTCCGGCGTGTAGGCCAACCCAGCCAACAGGTCTATTTCCCCGTTTAGCAGCTTGCCATATAGCTTGCCATAAGAGCCGTATACATATTCATATTTCCAGTTGTTGTATAATTTCAGACGCTGCAAATAATCATAGGCATAGCCGTCCTTAGTCATATCAACCGTCGCCCCAATCTGGAATGGCGGATTTTCATAATAACCTATACGGACGATTTTTTCATTATTGGCCACCGCCGGTGTAATCGGCATACTTTTAAATGCCCCCAGCAGGCAGGATAATATGGTAATAAGACAAAAAATATTCTTTAGCGTAATATATTTAAAAAACAATTTATGTCCACGACGCACTTCAATGCACCCCTCAGGTTATCCTCAAAAAAGTAATAGCTATACTTTTTTTCTTATTCTCCATTTAAAAGAATAACTCCTGCATTTTCTTTAATTTATGCTAAAAAAAATTGTAAAAAAAAGCCCCTGCCAAAACGGCAGGGGCATAATATTCTGGTGCTGACAGCCAGGATCGAACTGGCGACCTTCGGGTTACGAATCCGATGCACTACCAACTGTGCTATGTCAGCAACACTATGTAATTATACTCCATGGTCATTGAGGTTTCAATCTCTTTATCAGAATTTTTCCAATCTCTTTTTGGTCTGTTCGTTTACCTCGGAGCTTTTTAGCTTCATCAAGGTGTTTTCCATGGTCGTTGTGAGCTGGAAATCAGACTTCCTCCACTTATCGACAGTATTCAAGGCAATATTTCTGGTACCAATAACCGGAGAATAAAGGCCCGCACAAATGAGCCTTTCGCCCTTGCCCGGTACTGACTGTAAGCCCTGAATAACATAGGAAAGAATGCCATAATCAGCAAATCTCTCGTCATTGCCCATTTCATTTTCAGGACCGGAGGCCATATCCTCCAAAGGAAGTTCATCCTCAAAAAGCTCAATTATCTCATCAACATACTGTTTTTCAGGCAACAGCAGATCAATAATATCATACTTAGTCTGCCATTCATGGCGCAGAGTATCCATTGCGCGAGCAGCATAATCAAGGCCAAGAGCCTTACCAAGATAGAAGCCCTCGCCGCCATCCATAGATGCTTCAACGCAATCAATACATTCCTTAGAATCAAGGATAGAACCGGCACTCTTTAAGAGATTGTCTTTTTCTGCCAGCTCCCCCTTCTCCAGAAAATCACGGATATCAAAAATATTGCTGTAATCTTCCAGGTCCTCAGCATATTTATCAGCAAGCTTTAAATATGCACCCAAAAGCTCATTGGATTTTTTGTATTTGTTTAAACCAGGAACCGGATTATCCTCCAAAGATGCACCAATCAGCTCACCAGCCAACTGGAAATCCTCCTTGGTTGCATTATCTCCTACCAGTCTATCCAGGAGACCGCCTCTTTTAATGGCCACGATGGCAGAATATTCCGGCATAATCTCATTTCTCCAGCCCTCATTTAACAGCCACTGAGCCATCTCATCGTTTTCTGGCTTCAGCATACTTACTGCATGAATTCTGCCCCATCCTTTAAGACGCTTTGCCACGGAATAAATCAAGGCATTGCCATCCTCAAAGGAGCTTAACAGGAACAGACAGAACAGGGTCAGCTCCTCAGAAGCTGCCAATACCAAAAGAATATCCTTCAGCTCCTGGGTTTCCTCTCGATCCAGAAGCTCCAAAATGGTAATGGCAAACTTTACGGATTCCACATCCTCGCTCTGTACCAAAAGAGTCATACAAAAGCGTCCCAATGCCTCCGGAGATAGCTTTTCCGGGTGATCAAACACCCAATCCTGAAGAGCATCCATTACTGGCAGCATCACACCACCATTCTGGAAATGAGTAATCAGTGCATTTGCCGAATCCTTAAACCGTTCCTGGGAAGCCATTTCCAGCACCAGAGTCAGCGCACTGATATCTGGATTCTTGGTAGGGCCCATATGATAACGCACTGTTCCATCTATGGCACCATCTGCAAAACGAAGGCCCTGCTCCGGCATCTGACGCAATACAAAATCTTCAGGCAATGTGCCATCAGGCAGCAGTGCTTCCTTAATTCTGTTATAAATTGATAAATTCTCTGACATCGTATATTCCCCTTGTATACCCATAATATGATTTTAATTATTCCACATTACTCTTGTTATGACGGCTCACCTTAAAGCGATATCCTGCATAAAGAATGCACAGCCAGATAGGAAGGGCAATAACTGCCAGTCTCATATCTGGAATCTGTGTCATCATTACGATTACGCCTACCAAAAAGGCAAGGCTCACATAATTGGTCAACGGATAAAGAATGGATTTAAACTTGGAATGGACACCATTTTCCTCGCAATACTTTCTGAATTTCATGTGAGTCAAAGTAATGCATACCCAGTTGATTACTGCTGAAATGACCACCACTGCAAAAAGATACATAAAAATCTGGCTTGGGAATAAATAATTCATAACCACAATAATCAAGGTAATACATGATGATACCAAGGTTCCCACTATTGGCACTCCACGGGCAGACAGCATCATAAACACCTTAGGTGCGTCTCCCTTTTCTGCCAATCCATAAAGCATACGGGCATTACTGTAAATAGCAGAGTTATAAACTGAAACCGCCGCTGACAATACCACAAAGTTCAAAATATGAGCTGCCGCAGGAATCCCCACATTGTCGAAAATCTGTACAAAGGGTGATGATTCCATGCCCACCTGATTCCAAGGCCAGAGGCACATCAGCACAAACATGGTGCCCACATAGAATATCAAGATTCTCCAGATAACCTGATTAATTGCCTTGGGAATGGAGCGGTCAGGATCCTCTGCCTCGCCGGCTGTAATCCCCAAAAGCTCAATTCCGCCATAGGAAAACATAACCACTACACAGGCCATAGCCAAACCCCAAACGCCGTTTGGCATGAAGCCACCATAGTTCCACAAATTACTAATATTGGCTGGATAGCCCAATGGATTGGTAATAATTAAATATGCTCCCAAAAAAAACATACTGAGAATAGCAACTACTTTTACAAGTGCCATCCAAAATTCAGTTTCGCCGTAAGCACTTACATTGACCAGATTAATTGCAGTAATAACAATAAGACAAATAAGTGCCGATAACCACTGGGGCACATCTGGCCACCAGTAATTCACATATATACCAACGGCAGTAATCTCTGCCATACTTACCATGATATAGCAATACCAATAATTCCAGCCTGCCAAAAATCCAGGAAAGCCCCCCCAGTATTTAGTGGCATAATAGCTGAAGGAACCTGCCACTGGCTCATGCACTGACATTTCTCCCAGCATTCGCATAATGAAATAAATAACTATGCCACTAACCAGGTATGCCAGCATTACTGACGGTCCAGTCAGGGCAATAGTTGAGGCTGAACCGTAAAAAAGCCCTGTACCGATAGCACTCCCCAGTGCCATCATTTGCAGGTGCCGGTTCTTCAAACCTCGTTTAAGATTCTTGCTTTCCATAAACACAACTCCTAATATTGAACATTTTTCCATATCCATTTTCCTGTGGATATTGTTAATAACTTATTCACAAGATAACCTATTTTGTGAATAACTCAGTGGATAACCCTGTATTACAGCTATGCTTTTGTCAACTTTTCACTTTTTTCTGTGGATAAATATGTGACAAATGACAATCAGTATTATAACATATTTTCAGATTGGAAATAAATAACCTCTTGCTGTATACATCATCATGTGATTTAATTACCTCAGAGGTGACTATTATGGAGGAAAATAACAATCAGCAGCTTATCGATATGGCCCATGGCATGCAGGAAGATATAAAAATGAAAATGTTGGAAATGATTCAGCAGGCCGCCAGTCCCTATGACATACTTTATGAGGTAGCCAACTTTCTGGAGGATGTTTCTGCCGAAAGGGGCTATGCACAGCATATCATCGACAACATTCACACCGTTTACGGCATTGCCCTTAAGGAGAAGAAACCTCTGGAGGACGAAATAAAGGATATCGAGGACAGAGCGGATCGCATCCGCAAATCCCTTGAAAGTGGTAAATTCTCCGATGAGGAAAATGCCAGAATGGACTTTGCCATTAAGGCACACCAACGAAAAGTTGAACAGTTAAAGGCATTGCTTTAACTCATTAAGCATAAAAATAACAGGGACTGTTATGGCCCCTGTTTTTTTATACTTTAAATAAGCTTTTCAAATTCTTCCACTGTAATCGGTTGAGAGAAAAAGTACCCCTGCACCCAATTGCATCCTATTGATTTAAGGAAATTCGCCTGATCCCTTGTTTCAACCCCTTCTGCAATGGTATGGATATTTAAGCTACGGGCCATCTGCACCATAGCACTGAGAATATTGCCCCCCCTGCCTGTCTGGTCCGTACTTCTTAGAAATTCCATATCCAGCTTCAGTATATCAATATGTATATCCTTCAGCATATTCAGTGATGAATATCCACTGCCAAAGTCATCCATAAGAATCAGGAATCCCTCACTTTGGAGTTTTTCCGTAACCCCCATAATCATTCTCGGATCATCGGTATATGCTGACTCTGTTATTTCCAGCTCCAATAAATACTTAGGGATTTTATACTTCGCTGTAAGTCCTACCAACACATTTACTAGCTCCGGGTCATATAAATCTATGCGGGAAACATTTACAGATACAGGCTTTACATTTTTCCCTGCATCAATCCATCTTCTAAGGCACTTACAGGTTTCTTCCCAAATAAAACGGTCCACAGCGTAAACAGAACCATTCTTTTCCAAAACCGGGATAAACAAAGATGGCAACACGTAAGAGCCATCAGCCTTAATCCAGCGTACCAATGCCTCAGAGCCCATAATCTGCTCAGTTTCCAAATCATATTTGGGCTGAAGGAACAGCTTAAACCCTCCATGCTCCAGAGCCGCATCAAATTCATTGACTATTTGCTGCTCCAGCAGCATTTGGTCACGCATCTTGTTATCATAAACAAAATAAGGGGTTACATGATTGCCCTTTGCCTGATTTAGGGCCATATTAGCACGCTCTATCATTGTCTTTACAGGAATGCTCTTGTCATCCACATGATAAAGTCCAAAGGTCAGCACAGTATGGTGAGATATTTCAAAGCTGTTAGCCACAATCTGCATAGTATAGATGAGCCGCTCTGCTTCCCCTTCTACTGCCTCAAAGCACATCACAAAATTATCCGCATACAGCCTGGCAGAAAGACACAGCTCCAAATCAATACTTTTTAAAAATCCCGCAATATAATTAAGCAGCTTATCCCCCTGCTGCTCACCAAACACTTCATTAATTACCTTAAAGCGCTCAATATTTATACGGAGAATATCAAATGACTTATCTGGATAATCTGTCATCATGTCTGCTGCCCGACTGCAAAAGGCCTCACGATTCAAAAGCCCCGTGGCGCCATCATAGGATGCCAGAAAATCCAAATCACTCACGGCTCTCTCAGTCAATACCTTGTATGTTCTCTCCCTATCATAATCCAGAGCCATATTGACGCCATTAATCATGAAACCATCAGGCACCATCCGGTACATGGTAGTAATATTTAAAAGCAGCAGCTTTCGTTGCTGGAGGCTGGTCATAATAACATGTGACTCTATTGAAAGCTGCCCTTCCCTGACAAACTGGCGGCTGCGAATCTTACTGATATTACATGGAGCAAGGCGCTCATACTCTCCCTGAAGAAAGCGCTTTACCTCCCAGCTGCCACGAGAGTAATAATGCCCAGAAGGGCTAAAGCCGATAACATTTTCATCCAATACGTCCGCTATGGCATCAACAACGCCTTCAGTAAAAAGCCGCTTTATTAATTTTTCTGTCGCTTTTTGAAGATTATCTATCTCTACTCTTAACGCCATATAGAAACCCCATTTATATAAACGCACAATTCAATCGATAATCTATATTTTAAAACAAATAAAACTTTTTATCAATATTGTATTCTTACAAAGAATTATTACGAAAATCAACTGTTTACACAAATAGAAAGCGGGGAATAGTAAAGGCCGTTGTTACCCTTACTAATCCCCGCTTTCTATTGCCTCCATTCAGGAAACAATCTCCGGTTTTAGTTCAATATGTACACCTCTACTACACCACGGCCAAAGTTTATTGCCTCACGGTAAGTATTCATGCACAAGTCTATTCTATTGCCTCGGATAGCTCCGCCAGTATCTGCGGCTACTGCCATTCCATAACCTGGAATAAACACGCGACTTCCCAGCGGTATCACATTTGGATCAACAGCGATAACTCCATGCTGTGCAACCATGCCAGTAGCAGTTATACCGCTGCCGCCACCGTCACTTGGAATATATGCTGTAGCTTCCATCTTCATATGACTCTTATAAGTCATGGACCCCTGTGGGGTATTTACTACATTTACCGGAACAACTGGTACATCAGTTACCTTGATGTGCATACCAGCTACAACGTCTGTTTCTCCGGGCTTATCAATCTTATATCTGTTACCTACATAACCAAGCTCTATCATAATGTCATCCACAGTGGCATTGGCAGTAATCAATTCTTTCTGCTCGCCCTTGTATTCGACAACAACTGGTACAGCTCTTCTGATGTGGATGACCTCGTCACCATTTTCATCAGCAGTTACTTTGTATATATCCTTTTCATTTCTGGTAACACCAGCCTGAGTAAGGATATTGTCCACAACGTGATATGGAGTGCTCAGCTCGATACGCTGACCATCCACTGAAATTGTTACATGCCTGTGAGACACAAAGCCTGTTACCATTGTCATCACAGCCAGTAAGCCAATGCAAATCAGGAACCGGATATCCCGGATACATCGGACATGGAACTTATCATAATTCATTAAATTCCTCCCTTTGTTTTAAAAACATGTTTGTAAGTATATCAGCAAAAAATAGCCTTGTCAAATTTTTAAAATTCACAATCACCACTTTTGGGGTAATATTATACTCCAAATATGAAAAAAATATGAAAAAACGGCTGCAAAATGACAGCCGTCTCCCACATTAGTATATTTTTGCCCTTTTAGACCTATTTCAGCCTTGTGTACAGTGCCTTTGCATTAATTGTAGTTTGCCTTGCAACAGTCTGATAATCAATGCCCTTCAATTCAGCCAATTTTTCCGCAACATACCTTACAAAAGCCGGTTCATTCCTCTTTCCACGCATGGGCGAAGGTGCCATATAAGGACAGTCAGTTTCCACCAAAATTTTTTCCAGAGGAATTTCTTTTACAATTTCCGGAAGCTTGGCGGCATTTTTGAAGGTCAACGGTCCATCTACCCCAATATACCAGTCCATTTTAACCAGCTCTCTGGCTATTTCCAGGCTTCCTGAAAAGCAATGCATCACTCCACGGATTCCCTTGCCTTCTTTTTTTAGAATTTCCATGGTATCACCGTGGGCATCACGATTGTGTACACACACCGGTAAATGCAGCTGTCTGGCCAGGTCCAGCTGCTGAATAAAAATACGTTTTTGCAGAGCTCTTTTGTCCCCATCCTTTTCCCAATAATAATCCAATCCAATCTCGCCAATACATACAACTTTATTATTTTTTGTCCAAATTGCCAACTTATCAAAATCATCCTTTTGCATCTCAAAGGCTTCCTCGGGGTGAACCCCCACTCCTGCATAGCAAATATCATACTCCTGAGCCAACTGCAGAACGCATTTGGAGGATTCCATAGTATCCCCCATATTTATGATTCCTCCAACTCCATTCTCTTTTGCGTTGGTAATAATTTTTCCTCTATCCTGGTCAAATTTTTCACTATTTATGTGTGAATGTGTATCAATTATATAATTTTCCTTCATCCTTATATATTTCTCCTAATAAGCTTAATAATTTAACTTTATAACGCCATTGTTCAAATTTTTCTTCTTTATAAGAAAAATCTTCCAATTAGCGTTTCCCTTACAGGACTAGCTTCGCGTCGCAACGAGCTGGGAGATATACCCGCCAGCTGTTGCAGTTTGTTTCCCCAACTTAAAGAATAAGGGGACATCTTAAAGCTCGTTATATTTTACTTTAGTTACAACATTTTTTCATGTTATTTCCTATTTACTTTAGTTCCCACATTTTAATTAATCTCTACTATATAAATAAGGGTTGCCACCAAAAAGCAGCAACCCTATAAAAATTATTTATCGAACAATACTGCCTACAGGCATATCAACAGTAACAACCTCCAGCTCATCGCCCTTGGTTGCAGCAAGAATCATTCCCTGGGATTCTACCCCACGGAGCTTGGCAGGCTTTAAATTCATCACGAGAATAACCCTTTTGCCAATAAGTTCACTTATCTCATAATGCTTGGCAATACCTGATACCACCTGTCTCTTTTCAGTACCAGTGTCTACGATTAGCTTCAGGAGTTTATCAGCCTTTGGTACCGGCTCTGCCTCAACAATTTCCACCACCTGCAGCTTCACCTTGCCAAAATCATCGATGGTAATGAAGCCATCAGCAGGAGCTTCCTGCTTTTTCTCTGCCTTTTCCTTCTTTGACTGCTTTTCCTTCTTAGGAGTCTGGGCCTGAGCCTTGTCCTCCGCATCAAGCTCAATACGTGGGAACAGCTGCTGAGCCTCACCGATATGCATTCCCGCAGGTGTGCCGCCCCAAGTCTTAATGTCATCCAGACGTACATCCTTGAAGTCACCAGGAATATTCAGCTGCTGCCAAACCTTTTCAGCAGTTACAGGCATATACGGAGCAATCATTACGCTGATAATACGCATAGACTCAATGAGATTGTACATAACATTGGCCAGCTCCTGCTTTTTGGATTCATCCTTCGCCAAAGCCCATGGAGCTGTCTCATCAATATATTTATTGGCTCTGCCAATAAATGACCATACAGCCTTTACTGCATTGCTGATTTTCATGTCAGCCATGCCTTCCTCAAAGGCCTTTACTGCATCCATGGCATCACTAATAAGGGACTCATCAATTTCAGACTTGCCCTGTGGGGCCAATACCTCACCATTCTGGAACTTACCAACCATGTTAAGGCTGCGGTGGAGCAGATTGCCCAAATCATTTGCCAAATCGGCATTTATACGCTGTACCAACGCCAGCTCAGAGAAGTTACCATCCTGTCCCAAATTGATTTCACGGAGCAGGAAGTAACGGATAGCATCAGGACCGTATTTTTCAATCAGCTCAATAGGGTCAATCACATTGCCCAAGGACTTGGACATTTTTGTGCCGTCCACAACCAGCCAACCATGGCCATAAATCTGCTTAGGCAATGGTAAATCCAATGCCATAAGGATACAAGGCCAAATAATAGAATGGAAGCGGACGATTTCCTTGCCTACAAGATGAATATTGGCTGGCCAGAATTTTTCAAATTTCTCCGGATCATCAAGAAAGCCAATAGGTGTCAGGTAATTTGTAAGTGCATCAAACCATACATAAATAACGTGCTTCTCATCAATTGGCACAGGAATCCCCCAGTCAAAGGATGTACGGGAAATACAAAGATCATCCAGCCCCTGCTTAATAAAATTAATCATCTCATTACGACGGGATACTGGCTGTATAAAGTCAGGATTATCCTCAATGTGCTTTAAAATCTTATCTGCATATCTGGACATCTTAAAGAAGTAGGCCTCCTCAGCCACTTCCTTAACAGGGCGTCCGCAATCTGGGCAACAGCCATTTTCATCCAGCTGAAGCTCTGTCCAAAAGCTCTCACATGGAGTACAGTACAGTCCCTTGTAAGAACCCTTGTAAATATCCCCCTTGGCATAAACACGACGGAATATCTCCTGAACCACCTTCTCATGGCGAGGCTGGGTGGTACGGATAAAATCATCATTGGAAATATTCAGCAGCTTCCAGAGATTCTGAAAGCCGGCCACAATTTTATCAGTGTATTCAATAGGCTTAATTCCCTCTGCCTCTGCTTTTTCCTGGATTTTCTGGCCATGCTCGTCGCTGCCTGTAAGGAAGAACACATCTTCACCGGCCAAACGATGAAAACGTGCCACAGCGTCAGCAATAGTGGTGCAATATGCGTGGCCAATATGCAGCTTGGCACTTGGATAATAAATTGGGGTAGTTATATAAAAACTCTTGTTACTCATGAAATAATTCCTCCTATAATTATTAAGCCTTCCCCTCCGGGGAAGGGGGACCGCTACAATGAGAAGCTGGTTCTGTAAGAGCGGTGGATGAGGTATTCAGCAGTGCCTGATAAACATCACGGCGACTGATACCTAGCTTCTTTGCTGTTTCCCGCATGGCGTCCTTATGTCCCATGCCTTCCGCCTCCAGCCTGGCCACCATTTCCACTGGTGAAAGCTGTTGTTCCGGCTCAGCTGCGACTTCATTTTCTGCGTCGAAGCCTTCTATAATAATGACGAACTCACCCTTAGGGTCATGTTCATCATAATACCCTGCCAGTTCCCCCAAGGTTCGTCGATTGAATTCCTCAAAGGTCTTAGTAAGCTCTCTGGCCGTTACAGCCCTACGCTGAGGACCCAAAGCCTTAATCAAATCACTGAGGGTTCCCTTTAAATGGTGAGGCGCCTCATAAAAAATCAGAGTCTCAGGACTCTGGTTAATACGTTCCAACAACTCCCGCCGTTTTTTGCCGGTCCTTGGCAAAAAGCCATAAAAGGTAAAGGCGGTGGTATCAAGGCCGGAGCATATAAGGGCAGACAATGCGGCATTGGCTCCCGGCAGTGGGCTCACATTAATACCCGCTTCAATAGCCAGCATAGCCAAATGAGCTCCTGGGTCAGAAATCCCTGGCAATCCTGCATCACTGATACACACTATGGTATCCCCCGCCAGCATTTTCTCCACCAATTCAGGACCTTTTTCCAGCTTGTTATGTTCATGATAGCTGGTCAAGGGGGTATGGATATCAAAGTGGGACAGCAGCTTGCGTGAATGCCGTGTATCCTCAGCGGCAATAAGGTCCGCCTCCCCCAATATCCGCACACTTCTGTAGGTCATATCCTCCAAATTGCCAATAGGAGTTGCCGACAAATACAGCATACCTATTTTGTTATTACATTCCTCTGACATAAATGTGTCATTCCTTTATCCTAATCCCGTTTAATGTTGTAAATTCGTAATATTTCATCAGTGTATCCGCCATCTTCCTTATGGACCATAAGAGGAAGCTCTGCCTTCATGCCTCCCGGCACTGCCCCCACGATGCCCTCAATAAGCATAAGATTTGAAGGCTTGCCGGGCTTAGGCTGTACCAGCTGCAGCCGCTTCACCTCTATCTGATTTTCGTGCATGGCCACAATGATTTCCCCTAGCCGCTCCGGCAGATGAACCATGGCAAACTTTCCGCGAAATCTCAAAAGATATCTGGCAGCCTTCACCACATCATCAAGGGTAGCTGTTATCTCATGCCGTGCTCTGGCCACACCATCCTCAGCACTTAAAGTGCCCTGATTAAGCGGTCGGTATGGCGGATTTGCGATAACACAGTCAAAGGACTCCGGCGGATAAAGCTCTCTGATTTTGCGATAGTCCCCTTGACTGACGGTAATCTTGTTCTCCAGATGATTCAGCTTTACATTACGCTGGGCCAGCTCTGCCATGACTGGATTCAGCTCCACGCCGTGAACCTCCTTAACCTCATCGGCTATTAAAAGAGGCATCACCCCAGTACCAGTGCCCAAATCAAATACCCGCCAGTTTTTATGGTACTTGGGATAATGAGCAAGGAGCACTGCATCAATAGAAAAGCAGAATTCCTTAGTATTTTGGATTATTTTCCTGCCACCCAAAAGTAAATCATCCAAGCGTTCATCAGGCCCCAGCTCTATTTCCATATCGCCAAGGCCCTCTTCATTAAATATCATCTTCGTCCTTCTCGATTACATCCTCCCAGGAGGCCACAATAGTCTTGCTGTTATCCAGCAGGATGGTGGCCGTACGGCGTTGCTGGTTGAGATTAATAACCTTGCCCTCACCTTCAGCTGTAACCACCTTGCTACCCTGAGTTGGTGGCTTAACCTTAACCCGCTTCTGAGACTTGCCACAGTAGCACTCATTTTCATACTTCAGACAGCACATAAGGCGACCACAAATACCGGAAATTTTTGTAGGGTTAAGTGACAAATTCTGTTCCTTGGCCATACGTATGGATACAGGCTCAAATTCTCCCAAGAAGGTATGACAGCAAAGGGAACGACCACAGCAGCCGATACCCCCCATGAGCTTGGCCTCATCCCTTACTCCAATCTGTCGGAGCTCAATACGTGTGCGGAACACTGCAGCCAAATCCTTTACCAGCTCCCTGAAATCGATACGTCCATCAGCTGTAAAGTAGAAAATTATCTTATTTACATCAAAGGTATACTCCACCTGCACCAGCTTCATAGGAAGGCCATGGGCTTTGATTTTCTCCTCACAGATACCAAAGGCCTCCTGCTCCTTCTGGCCATTGTCAATAACCTTATTCTTGTCTGCCTCGGTGGCCTTGCGCAGCACTTCCTTCAGAGGCAATACCACATCACTGTCCGGCACCTCCCTTGGTCCGATTACAGCTGTGCCGTACTCAACACCTCTGGCAGTCTCCACAATAACATCATCATTTGTTTCAATCTCCAGCTTTCCTGGACTAAAATAATATATCTTTCCAGCCCGCTTAAAGCGAACACCTACTACTGTCTGCACCTTAATCCTCCAATAATGTTTTAACCTTTATAATAAAGCTTTCCACCATCAGCTGTGGATTGACACTGTATCTAAGTCTGCCCTGATACTCCCGCACCAGCTTCAATATGGCAATCAGCTGATTCTGTGTAAGCTGTCCTGTCAATATGTTAATTCTTGAAATATCTGTCTGATTGTAAAGGGTAACCTCACTGCCACTATAAAGCACCAGCTGATCACGAACAACCATAGCCAAAAAGCCAAACCATTGTCTGAGCTTTAGTTTGTCTTTTTTCCCCATAGCACCAAGGCTTTTACCTTCATTCCAAACCTTTTCCATATCCAGATCGCCACTGGCACAAGCCCCGAAAAAATCCACTGCAGATTTCTGCAGTGAAGCACCTTCCTCATCATTGAGGAGCATAGCCTGACGGATACTGCCATCGGCAAAGGTGGACAAATAGTTGGCCTGATGCAACGGGATCCCCTGTTTTACCAGTACAGAGCTTATATCCTCAGGACTTAATCCCGCAAATTCCTCCCGCATACATCGGGAAATGATGGTATCCAGAAGAGCCATTATAGAATTGGTGACCAAAATAAAATAAATCTGCCCTCCAGGCTCCTCGATAGTCTTTAAAAGGCTATTAGCCGCCGCATCATTCATGGTCTGGGCATCGTCGATAATCACCGCCCGAACCTTGGACATGATAGGCACTCTGGCAATCTTCCCCTGCATTTCACGGATTAAATCAATAACTATAGTGCCATTGCCGTTTTTGACCTCCGGCTCCACAGTGAAAAAATCAGGATGGGTTCCCGCCATAAGAGCCTTACAGGAAGGACACTGACCACAGGCACTGCCATCCACCGGTTGATGGCATAAAAGAGTGGCTGCCATAGCCTGGGCAGCCAGCTTCTTACCTATACCATCAATGCCGCAAAACAACATGGAATGGGGCACCATATCTTCCCTGCAAAGGGTTTTCAAACGCTCAATATTTGATTTGTGACCTGTAATATTATCCCAAGAAATATTCATTACATATATAAATCTACCAGCATACCACGAATAGCATCATGACTAGCCACCACATCAAGCTGATCCGACTGGCCCAGACGAATTTTCTCCGCCATGTTTTCCAGCTCAGTATCAATCTTTCGTACTGTGGTGTACACCTTCTGACGGCCCATGCGGTCCCAACCGGACTGAGTGCTTACATCATACATCTGGCTTACCACAGTGCCCACGAAATTTTTGATGAGGCTGCGATATTCAATAAGCTCATCATAGGTTGGGGTCTTGGTAAGTTTGGCACCCTGCTCATCAATCTGATCAAGAAGACGCTGTAGCTGTTCATGGGAAGCACTGCTTCGCTGATCCTCGAACTCAGAGGAAAAATCAGACTCCATGGCATTGGCTTTTCTGTTGGAGCTGCTACCCATGGCAGGCATTGTTCCTCTAGTTCCTAAGCCTTCTATTTTCATATTTATCACCTGTCATCCCTAAATGTAGAAAACAACAATTATGAGTACACATACCTAGTATAATTATAGCTTAGTTTCAGGGTGCATGGCAATAAAAAACAGGGGCTAAGTTCCTTAACCCCTGTAAAAATTCAACTATCCTTTTTACTTAAACATAATCATCTTTGCATCGTATATTTCTTCCATAGAGGTGATGAGCTTAAGTACATCAGCCGGTACTTCGCTGTCCAGGGTAAGAATCATCAGATTTACGTCCTCCTTGGAGGTGGTAGAAACCTGCATGCCAGAGATATTAACACCAGCTGCGCCCATAATAGAACCCACCTGTCCGATAACGCCAGGACGGTTATTATGAGGGCATAAAAGCAGACAACGACGAGGAGCCACATCCACTCTATTATCATTAATCTGTACAATACGTGCCTTGTCACCAAAGAGAGTACCCTGAATGCTGACAGCCTGATTCTTGCTGGCAGTAACAGTAACTGTAACAGTATTGGCAAAACGCTCCGTATTCTTGTTCTTAACCTCGCTGACTTTAATATTGCGCTCCTTTGCCAAACCAGGAGCATTGACAAAGTTTACCACATCATCCAACTCAGCACTCAAAATTCCCTTTAAGACAGCTGTTGTAATCATACGGGTGCTTACATCAGCAATTTCGCCATTATATGTAACATCCAGCTTCTTGATGCCGCCCTCTACCAAAGCACGGGCTGCACACCCCAGACGCTCTGCTAAATCGAAATAAGGTGCAATCACCTGCATTACAGACTTGGATACCGGAGCCATATTAACGGCTGTCATAACCGGATCACCATGAAGAGCTGCTTTAATTCCCTGGGCCACATCCACAGCCACACCCACCTGAGCCTCAACAGTGGAAGCCCCAAGATGAGGAGTGACAAAGATATTCTTTACGCCCAAAAGTGGATGATCTGCTGGAATTGGTTCACTGGTAAAAACATCCACTGCTGCTCCGGCCACCTGACCGTCAAGAACAGCATCCCTAAGGTCTTCCTCAACAATAATGCCACCACGGGCACAGTTAATGAGGCGAACCCCCTTCTTCATCTTATACATTACCTCTTTATTAATCATTCCACGTGTGGAATCCGTAAGAGGCATGTGCACAGTAATAAAATCGGACTTGGCAATGACATCCTCAAAGGTACCTACCTCAATGCCCATATCCTTGGCACGTTCTTCATTTATGTAAGGATCGTAGCCAATAACCTTCATCTCAAAGGCCAGTGCACGCTTGGCCACACCGCTGCCGATACGTCCCATACCGATAACGCCCAAAGTCTTATCCTTAAGCTCCACGCCAGTATACTGCTTGCGATTCCACTCGCCCTTCTGCAGTGTCTCATTGGCTATTGGAATATTACGGGCCATAGACAACATCATAGCACATGTATGCTCGGTTGCTGCATTGGTATTACCACCTGGAGAGTTAATAACGATAATACCTCTGGCAGTTGCTGCTGGAACATCAATGTTATCCACACCTACACCTGCACGTCCTATAATCTTCAGATTAGTTGCCGCATCGATAACCTCTGCAGTAACCTTGGAGGCAGAGCGTACAATCAGAGCGTCAAACTCCGGAATAATCTGTAAAAGTTCCTCAGCCGGCAGCTTATCCTTAATAACACATTCAAAATCGTCCTTAAGAATATCAACGGCCATCTGAGATACGCCGTCTGCAATTAATACTTTCATGGTAAGCCTCCTGTAATATTAAGATAAAATATATACTGATTTCACTCTGTCTTACATCTTATTTTATTTACACTAAAAAATCAAGTGTATTCTGGAGCAAAACTTTTTGTAACAAAGTTTTAATCTTTCTTGACCCTTTTCCAAACTCTGATGTAAAATTAAAAAATAGACGTTTTAAAAATTCTTATACTTTTTAGGAGGTTGTCCCATGGAAGCAAATCGTATCTATAACTTTAATCCTGGCCCTTCAATGTTACCCTTGGAGGTTTTAAAGGAAGCTCAGGCAGAGTTTTTAAATTTTCAGAATACCGGCATGTCCATATTGGAAATCAGCCACCGTGCCAAGGCCTATGACGAGGTTCATAATCAGGCCAAGGCAGATATCAAGGATCTGATGGGCTTAGGTGATGACTATGAAGTATTGTTCATCCAGGGTGGAGCCAGCCTACAGTTCGCCATGATTCCTATGAATTTTGCCACAAAGGAAAAACGTGGCAATTACGTTCAATCCGGCAGCTTCGCTTCCAAGGCGTTCAAGGAAGCACAGATTTTAGGTGTGGGCTATTCTGCTGCCTCCAGTAAGGATGTAGATTATAAGCACATTCCTACCCAGGATGAGATAAAAATGAGTGACGATGCAGCTTATCTCCATCTCTGCTACAACAACACCATCTACGGCACTGAGTACCACTATATTCCTGAAACCGGAGATGTACCTTTGATTGCCGATATGTCCTCTGACATTCTTTCCCGTCCACTGGACTTTAAAAAGTTCAGCTTCATCTATGCCGGCGTTCAGAAAAATCTTGGACCTGCAGGTGTTGTATTAGTGGTAGCCAGAAAGTCCATGCTGGAAAAGAGTCCTGAGGCTCTGCCTAGCATGCTGCGCTATGACACCTTCTACAACAAGAACTCACTTTATAACACTCCACCAGCCTTCTGTATTTACATGGTGGGCAAGACTGCAAAATGGATTAAGGCCCAGGGCGGTCTTGAGGCTCTTGCCAAGGTCAACAAGAAAAAGGCAGATCTGGTATACGGTGTAATCGATAGCAGTGACGGCTTCTACAAGGGCCACGCAGATAAGGATAGCCGCTCCTTTATGAACGTAACCTTCAGACTTCCTAGTGAAGAGCTGGAGAAAAAATTCGTAGCTGAAGCTCTTGAAAATGGCCTTAGTGGTGTAAAGGGTCACCGCAGCGTAGGTGGTATGCGCACCTCCATCTACAATGCCATGCCTTATGAGGGCTGCGAAAAATTGGCAGACTTCATGGAGAAATTCCAGAAAGCAAATAAGTAATATAAAGACCATATAAAGCTATAACAAAATAAGCCAGCTTCCTTCATCTTAGCGAAGGTCGCTGGCTTTTGTATTATCTAATATGTCTTTATTATTTTTCAGGGCTGATTTTAGCCTCAAAGAGTCTGTTCCATGGGCAGGATACCCTTATTTTCTTGATAAAATCACTTTTGCTTGCAGGCAGGTTGTCCACGGCAAAGGTATGCATGAGGGAAGTAGCTCTCAGCTCCACCTGTGCCTTGTCTGATCCCAACTCAGAATACACGCCGCCCTCCTTAAACCATGAAAGCTGACGGCTTACCATCTGACGAATATTTGCCTGATACAGCCAATCATCCAAATAACGAATGGTAAGGAGCTCATCCTTATCCGCCTTTTTCATATCCTTGGCCAGTACGCCCTGAGCCAGGGCATAGCCAATACTGTTGGTTGGGGTATTCCAACCAGAATAGGACTGGAGCTTATAAAGCATATCCTTATCCCGTAATTCCTCCATAAGGGAATTATCAGAGCCATTTACAAAGGAAACGTCCGCAACCCCCACTGGTTCTCCCCGATTAATGGCCCGCTCCATATAGGAGACAAAGGTTTTCACATCAGGACGAATCTTTTTATTGTTGCTGTACCAGTTGGCACCCAGATTTGCTCCTGTAGGGTTTGTGTTCACCATCAACAGCAAGTCCACATTTTTCCCGTTATCCACATATTGGCCGCCCAATAGCTGTACCTGGGCACGCACCGTGGTATCCACAGGTTCATCTGAATAGGCAGGAATAAGATATTTGCCACTGCCCCAATTATAATCAGCTGTAACAACTGGCTGCTTTTTCTCAATTGCATTCACCGCTCTGGTCAAAAGCAGCAGTCCCAGCTCATCTATGCCAGCAATGTTCTGTACCGTTTCAGCGCTCTTCTTCTGGGTGTAATCCCTGAGATGACGTGCCTCCATGTGGGTCTGTGACCAGGCTGCATTATCATCCCTTCCCAAAGCAAGACATTCAAATTTGCCCTTAGCGGCCAAATCTATCAGTCCTTCATTTACGCGATAGTTCTTGCCACGACGATTATCCCAATCCCTAAGATAAGCAGAAGGAATGAGCTCCATCAGAAATTCCAGTTCCTTCTTCTCCCTGGAGGTGAGGCCCTTGGCATCAGCCTTGTCCTTTAGGGCCGTATAGCGGAAAATGTCATAGCCGTAGGCCTTGTAATACTCTGGCTCCTGGGAACCGGAATTTTCCCCAGAGGTAGGTGTTCTCATTACAGAAGAAAATACGTAAAGCTTGGCATCATCATGGCGATACTTATAATCGGCAAAATTTGCCACTCTTTCCTTCAGCTTTCGTTCTGTAATATCGTGCTTTCTGGAGCTGACCAAACTACCGTAGATCATGCTGTCAGCAGAAATTACAATGGCCTTAATTTCAGGATCCAGACCCCAAATCTTACCGCCGGTATGAAAACGCTTCTGCTCAAGTTTACTTGGGCTTCTCTTTACTGTTGTATTTTTTTCCAGCCACATCCAAAGATTTTCTGGGTTCCCCATATTATCCTTATTGCCCAAAAGGTCATCGGGAGGTACTATCACCTCATAGCCCAGCTTTCTGATGGTATCAGCCGCCATCTCATCTGATACTGGTCTGTTATCATGTGGAATAAATACGATTTTGCCCTTGGATGTGCTGTTATTTACCTTCTTGGCATCCGTAGTGTCTGTTGCCCCAAACAGACATATAAGGCATATAAATAACACAAATAATTTTTTCATATTCTCTCTACATTAAACACTCTTATCAACGCAAAACATTTAACGCCATTTCCTTAACATCGTCAGGTACATCCACCTTGGTCTTAACGGTAATATACCCTTCGTGGGGAGTGGCTGACTCAACTCTAAACAAATCCAACAGGCGATGGCCCCTAAGCTCTGTAGTGGCCAGCTCTGTATTTTCCAGTACTGGCTTTAAATCCACAGTCACCTGATTGCCCTTAATGGTGGTTGGAATATCCTCCACTTCAATCTTGCCAAAGATATTCTGCACCATTGACAGGGACATACGCGAAATAAACCACGAGGCCAAGCCGTGATCCTTCAGGGCTCTTTCCTTCACCTTGAAGGTAACATGAGAATCATCCATATTATGGACCATTTCCTCAATAGTACCGGAAACCTCAATACGTCCCAGTTTTTTGGTATCTGCTTTAATATCTATCTTCCCGTTTTCATGGGAAGCAACCGTCATAGCTTTTACATTATAGTCGCCGTTGCTTAAACGATGCTCCAAAGCATCATTAATAACAGAATCTGGTACAGAAATACTGCCATTCATAATGTCCATCAGTGACTGATGACTCCAGGTATGCTGTATCACCTGAACCACCGGGCCGTAGTCCTCTATAACTTCCGAAACCTGACCCCAGTCAATATTCTGTGCAGCTTCTATTATAGCTACAGGTAAATCCATTATTGGTCATCCCTTAATTATCAAATTACTTTTTTGCAGAAGCTTCCATGGCATTCTGCAGCTCAGCCTCTTCAGCACGAATGTCCTGCCACAGCTTGCGGGCATCATTATAAAGCTTGTTGTCACTTATCTTAAGCTCTTTGTCATTAATCATTCTGCCCAAATACTGGGTACAATGCTCCCGATCACCAAGACGATTAAACATCGTTGCCAAAAGATACATCACCATATTATCGGAGAGGCTCTCAACTGGGAAGCGCTCTGTCATAAGCGCACGCTCATATAACTGTACAGCCTTTCGTGTCCATTCCATCTCCTGATCCTTAATACCCATGGTGCGGAACACCCAAGCCAAACGCAGCGACAGACCACCAACCCGGGATGCTGGCGCCTGAATAGCCTCAGCACAATAAATAGCCAGCTGATAGGAAGCAATAGCCTCAGGCAAACCTCTTTCTGGTGAAAAGATAAACCGCACCCGCCTGTCGTGCAGGAATTTTGCCATTAAATCACGATGCCTTTCAGGCAGCGGCATCAAAAAATGCTTTTCATCTGCAGCAAAGCCGCAATGCTCGCACACCCAGATAGTGTAATAATAAGGATTAAAATCCCGATAATGGTTGCAATAATCATCATCTGTACGAGAAATCATCAGTCTGGATTTAACCTTTACAACTCTTGTTTCCTTGCCGCAGACAGGGCATTTCTTCTCCACCACAAAAGTAAATTCATTTGACATACTCATCATCCCTCATTTGGTCAGTCACACAAAACATCCGACTATGTCTTACTCATCGTCTTCTTTCTTGACCTTCCTACTTTTTTCCTTTTTATTATCTTTATTCTGAGCCTCAACAGCTGCCTTAACCTTGGCAGCATCCTCTTCGTTCAGTTCCTCATTGTCCCGGGAATCAGTAGCCTTGTTTTGAGCCCTGTATTCATCCTGTTCTGCCTGCATTTTGGCCAAAAGCTCACTTTCAGCATTCTTGTTGCTCCGTAGAGCCAACTTCACCCTATTGCGCATGGCATAATCAATGATTCTGTTGTAAAACATACGGTCAAAGCTCTTTTCTGAGAGGGTATCCAGCTTTACGGTGCGGTCAGGTCTATTTCCTGCCAATGCAGTAAAGGTGGAATCAAGGAAATCCTGTTGCTTAAAATAAACAGTCATATCCTGAAGATTAATTTCATAATACTCTGCAGCACCTACCAAATCGCTAAATCCCTCCACGGAGTTACCGTTCCAGCGGCGCTTAGAAACAACATCGTCAATCATAAGATAGTCGTATATTTTTATTACTGGTACGACCAACTTGTTGAAATCGATATTTCCCTTATCATCCTTACCATAGCAAATCTGCTGCATATTAAAGAAATAATCGCACCTTGCAGAAGACTGGACCCACTTAAATATTGATTCATCCATATGTGGGCTGGCACTAGCCACAGCTGTCCACAAGGTACACAGAATTGCAAATAAGATAACTACAGACTTTTTCATAACAAAATATGCCTCCATATATACATCTTCAAAAGTTTACTTTAACTCGTCAAAATGAAAAGCTTATGAAAAAATGCCCCCCTTAAACCCTGTCATCCGACGGAGTAAGGGTATCCAGTTCATATGGAGTCTCCTGATATACATAATAGTTAAGCCAGTTGGCAAAAAGCAGATTGGCCACCGAACGCCATCTTACAATAGGTGGCTTGGTAGGGTCATCATCGGGATAATAATTTAATGGTACATTCACATTTGGCATTCCCGCAGCCATATCCCGGTCATACTCTGCCTTCAAAGACAACGGATCATACTCCGCATGGCCCGTGATAAAGAACTGACGCTTATCCAGATTGGCAATGGCATAAACTCCGGCCTCCTCGTCGGACTCAGCCATAATGGTCAACTCAGGAATCCGTTCAATATCTTTCTTGCGTACCTCCGTATGACGGGAATGAGGAACATAGAACTCATCGTCAAAGCCACGGAAAAGTCGTTCATTCTCCACACAAAGGTGATGCTTATATACCCCGAAAATCTTCGGTGCCACATCATATTTTTTTATACCATAATGGTAATATAACCCGGCCTGGGCTCCCCAGCAAATATGGAAGGTGGAATAGGCATGGGACTTGCTCCACTCCATGATTTCCGCAACCTCCTCCCAGTAGGCCACATCCTCAAAGGGCATCTGCTCCACCGGGGCACCGGTTATAATAAATCCATCGTATTTTTTATGACGAACCTCTGCAAAGGTACCATAAAACTCAGTTAAATAATCCGTTGTGGTATGAGTAGGCATGTATGACTCGGTATAGATAAAATCCACCTCCACCTGAAGCGGGGTGTTACCCAACAGGCGCAGCAGCTGAGTCTCCGTCACCTGCTTTATGGGCATAAGATTTAAAATCAATAACTTCAGTGGTCGTATATCCTGACTGTATGCACGGTCAGAATCCATAACGAAAATATTTTCCCCCTCCAGAATCTTCGTTGCTGGAAGGTTATTCGGTATCTTTATTGGCACGAAATCACCTCAAAAACTATTTATGAAAGCCGGTCATTCATTGTCCAAGCTATAACGCTTTACCCAGCTTTCATGCCCGCCCTCATAAGCCTTGAGAGCTTTAAGGGCCTTTTCACTGTTGGTACCAGCCTCAATCACATGGTACATACCATCAGTGGTGTTGGTTATATCCTTCCAGCCAGTGGTGGCATTCCAGGTCATAACCCGAATCACTTTTTCCGTATACATTGGAATATTTACGGCCTTTTTCTGGAAGATAATACTTTCCACCTCGCTGGCAGAAGACTTTTTCTCCTGCCATTCCCAAAAAATAATATTCTGACCCTTCAGACGCATGGTGGATGTATCTGCCATACTGTAAACCACACCGCCGCCATTAGGGGCATCCTGCCACAATTGGAGCCAACGATCATCTGCCTTACGGCGCTCATTTTCTCCCTGGCTGAAAATGCTGTCCACAATATAACAATAGAAATCCTCATCAAACTCCTGGGAATTCATTTCCTTTGGGCGAACCGGGCTGTACACCTTCTCCCACAGCTTGTTGTCATCCTTATCGTAAAAGGACTCGTTCAAATAGGCCAGTGTACGGTTCTGGGGATTAACCTCCACCTCAGCCAGACTGTAGGCCAGCTGCCCAGGGGTAATATCCTTAATACCGTAATTATTAAGTGTCTCCTGAGCCCCCGCAGGACTGTAGGTGGTCTTGGTCCAGGCACTTATCTGTACCGCAATATTTCCAAAGGAGCGCAGCACCTGCACCTTACCGGGGGCATAAAACTTACTGTATTTATCATCGGAGGAAATCCAATACCATTCTGCACTATCATTGGCAGCATAACCCACAGCAAACATCATCATGAGGCTGCACATAAAAACTAAGCTGGCTATGAATCGGCGTATCATAATATATCACTCCTTCATCATCCCCTTAAATTCAAAAACGAATAAAGAGATACAAATACTTCAGCAGTATATATTTTATCATAAAATGGTAATTTTTTACAGATAACCAACGTAACCTTGTGGGATATTCCCGGATATGATAAACTTCTTTTCAGTAATATAGGGGGTATAGCCATGAATTATACAAATTTTCAGGTGGGGGAAAAATTTCCGCTGCCTATCCATAATCAGGGTGACGGCGGACTGTTTCAGATTGATTCCAACGGTGCCATGTTCATTCTGCAGCTGAGCCATACAGATGTGATTGCCACCGAAGCCTTCCGCACCGGTGCCATGGAGCTGGGACTGTTTGAGGATGAGGGCATTGTGTTCTTCCTCTATAAAATTGACGGCATCTTTAAAGAGGGCTGGGGAGATTCCCCTCTGGGCATCCATCTGCTGCCACCGGGCATGAAGCCATGCATCGCCGACTTGGATGATCCCGTTATGCACCTTTATCTGGTGGATACAAATTTGCAGATTCTTCTGGCCCAGCGTACCATAACCTTGGACCAGCCTTTCCATGAAATGCTCCAGAAAAAGGTTCAGGAGCAGCTGGAAAGCTCCATTTCTCCTGGTGCCTTCGTTACCACCCTCCAGCGGGTGTGGAAAAACCACAGCTCCAAGGATATGAGTGACAAGGCCCTTATTAAGCAGACCGTGGAGATGAATATCCCTGCCCCACCTGTTTTGAACTAAATATTGGATTAAAGCAAAATATGAATTTAAGCCCTAAACACTTAAACGAAACGCAAAAAGCTGCTGCACAAGGAGGCGATATGCTCTCCATGTGCAACAGCTTTTTAATTTTATCCCAAATCAACCAGTGTCCGCTTGCGCTTATCAAAGGTTACTCCCTGGGTATATCCATAGCGTTTTACATAGTCAATGGCTTCGTCTATGTAGCTGCCGCAGTCCTCTGGCTTGTGGGCATCGGAGCTGGTTATTATTGGCAAATCAGCCTTGGCGGCCAGCTTCATAAACTTGTAGTACGGGGTTATTTCCGCAATCGGATACCGGTACACTGTACCAGTATTTACATCAACGCACATATTGGCCTTCTTTAATGCCGCCACTGCCCTTTCCAGATATGGAGTGGCATCAAAGTAAGGAATCATGCGGTAAAGACGGATATTATATGGATGTCCCAGCACATCATAAAGGCCACTGGTCACCATGTGCTCAATTTCCTGGGTATAAGCCTCGTAAATATCATCCAAAGTGTGATGGTTCCATTCCGCCATAATTTCCTCAGAATCATAGGCCCAGCCACGGATAAAGTGAATAGAACCGATAATGTAATCAAAATCGTACTCCTTTAAAATCTCTGCCACCTGCTCCTGATTCCGGAAATTGCACACCTCAATTCCAGTCTTGGCATTATAACCGGCAGACTTTAGCTTTTCCATGAATTCAAAATAGTCATCCAAGGTGTGCTTGAACTTATTGGACTTCAGCCACTGCTGCTGGAATTTTCCCACAAAGGAATCATCCAAAATCAAATCATCATAATACAACTGCTTAAACTCCGGAAAGGTGTGGCTGTGCTCGGAGATGCCGATTTCATCCAAGCCCCTTTCGGCTGCTGCCTCAAAAAAACCCTTGGCCCAGTCAACATCATAATCGCCTTTTTCAAAATGCATATGATAGTCAAATTTCATACACGTTTCTCCTCTACCACTAAAATACCCAAATATCTATTTATCTAAACTCTCCTAAATCAAACCCTGCTTAATAAATTCCTTTATCTGATATATAACGCCGTGTTCTACATTACTCTTGGTAGTAAACCTTGCCACCTTTTTCAGCTCAGGATAGGCATTTTCCATGGCATAGCTGTAATGTACCGACTGCATCATTTCATAATCATTCATGTAGTCGCCAAAGGCGGCGCATTCCTCAGGCTTAAAACCGAATCTTTCCTGAATGTGTTTTATGGCCCAGCCCTTGTTGATGCCCGGGTTGAGTATATCCACCCAGTAGTTGCTGCTAAGTGACACCTGCTGCTCCGGCTCAAACTGTGTTAATACCGGCATAAGATTGTGCTCTGCATCAAGTCCCTCACAATCTGCAAAGGCAATTTTGACAAATTCATCATCCACATCATCAAAGCTGTCTACAAAAATACTGTGGGTAAAGAAACGGCGGGCCTCATGGATATATGGCTCCCATTCCTTTCTCACATAAGCATTTTTCTTGCCGCAAAGAATGGCAAAGAAATGATGCTTATCCGCTTCGGCGATTACACGATGTACCAAATCCATATCAAGGACTGAGGAACAAATCTCATTTTCCTTGTATATGTTAAAGGCACCATTTTCCGCCAGAAACATAAACTCGTTTTTGTATTCCCCCATTTGCTCCAAAAGGGCAAAATACTGGCGGCCGCTGGAAGGGGCAAAGATAACGCCACGCTTCTTCAGCTCTGCCATAACCTCCGGAAATTCCTCGGGCAGCTCCCCATTTTCATCTAACAGTGTCCCATCCATATCCGAAAAAATAATCTTTATCATAAAATCACCAGTTTTCAAGCATATATCAATATTACATTCCATTATAACGCAATTGTTAATTTTTTTCTTCTAAAAAATAGAAAAACATTTTACAGCCACTAGCTCCTGCCATTTTTTATAAAAAGGTCAGAAACTGTTGACTTCAGCTCGGGCCTCAGGGCTAGAACTTTTTTTGCCTATTAAGTACATAGCATGAAAAATCAAAACTCGCGTCGTCCTTTCAGGACTCGCTCAGACAATTGATTTTTCCTGCTAATTCCAGTATGGCAAAAAAGAGTTCATTAACGCCCTTCGCCCTAATGCTTCAGTCAACAGCCTCTGCCCTTTTATTAGCGGAATTTCTAAAAGGGGCAGAGGTAGATGGTCTTGAACGTACGGCATCGCTGCGTGAAGAAAGCTTTTTCTTGGTATACTACGTCTTAGTGGAAAAAGTCGATGTCTGAGCGTAGCGAGTTTCGACTTTTTTCGCTATTTAATAGAGCAAGAAAAAGTTTTAGCAGCGTGACCGTGTGAAAAACAATCTGCTTCTGCCCCGTTTCTATGATATTGTAATACTTGATAAAAATGATTAGTTTTCTTTTTACCCTTTACGTCCATGATACAGACACCATGGCTCCTCTGCCATATAGTCCCCGTCATGGTAATATGCTGCCCTTGCCCGGCAACCACCGCAGGCTCTCTTGAACTCACATTCACCACAGCCCCCCTTATATTCAAGGGTACGCAAGGTATTCAGCACCTCATTATTCTTCCAAATCTCATCAAATGGAGTCTCCCGTACATCCCCCAGCTCCATGTTAAGGTATGCACATGGCTGAACCTTACCCCGTGGGCTGATAATACAATATGCAGTACCTGCCAGACATCCCCGACGGAAGCGGGTCTTTATTCCCATCTGAGCGGCAATGCGCATAAACTGTGGGGCACAGGTAGGCTTCAATTCAATATCCACCTCAGTTTGCTTTTTCATGATACGGGTAAGGGTTTCCTCATACTGCTCTGCCCGCAGGGACTCAGCCTCAATTGTCTTGGCCCGGCCCGCTGGCACAAGGAAGAAGAAATGGTGGGCCACAGCCCCCTCTGCCACAGCGAAATCCGTAATTGCCTCCAGCTCATGGTTATTCCAGTCCATTACAGTGGTATGAATCTGGAATGGCAGGCCCACAGCGCGGCAGTTTCTCATACCCCGAACAGCACCTTCCCAGGCCCCATCAAACTTACGGAACTCATTGTGCTTCTTCTTATCCATGGAATCAAGGGAAATTCCCATGCCCATAGCGCCTGCAGCCTTTAGCTTCTGGGCCATTTCCAGAGTAATCAGAGTACCATTGGTACCAAATACACTGCGAAGTCCAAGAGAGGTAGCATAAGAAACCAGCTCTAAAATATCTGGGCGGATAAGAGGCTCACCGCCGGAAAATATCATTATCTTAAAGCCTGCTCTGGCAATCTGCTCCAGCAAGGTCTTGGCCTCCTCAGTGGAAAGCTCCTCCTCCGCCTTGCAGCCCGCCTCGCGGTAGCAGTGGTCACAAAACATATTGCAGGCATTTGTTACGTTCCAAGAAACTATCATTATTTATTACCTCCGGCAAGGCCAATTTCTTCATCAGTAAGATAGCAGGCAGGATCAGACTCCCAAAAATCCCCGGTACGGGCCTCTGCACGGGTTCTGAAATTGCCATTGCAGTTCTCAAGGAATTTACACTTGCTGCAACGCCCCTTTAAGAGATGCTTCCTATCCTTCAGACCTGCCATTATCGGATGACTGGTGTCGGTCCAAATTTCACTGAACTTCTTATCCCGAACATTGCCAAAGGTGTGATGCTGGGTAAACTGATCAGGATGAACATAGCCGAATGGATCCACCTCGCCAAAGGCAATGCCAGAGCGGTTACCACCGTTCATGGAAATAAATTCCTTTATCTGAGTGGCCAGCTTATCATCTCCTGCGGACAACGCCTTTAAGTACATGTAAACGCCATCACAGTGGTTATCTACAGTGAGAATTTCCTTCTCAAGTCCCCTCTCCTCAAAATCCTTGGTACGACGGATAATAATATCCATAGCCCGACGGGATTCCTCAGGAGTAACATCCTCATCCATCATGGCATTGCCACGGCCGGAATAAACAAGATGATAGAAGCATACACGGTTAATATTTTCACGCTCAATAAAGTCGAAAATATTATCCAGCTCCTGAATATTATGATGATTAATGGTAAAGCGAAGGCCTACACGTTGGCCTACAGCCACGCAGTTCTGAATGCCCTGCATGGCCTTCTCATAAGCGCCGTCAACGCCCCGGAACTTGTCATTTACATCCTTTAAACCATCCAGGGAAATCCCCACATATCCCACGCCAATATCCTTAATACGCTGGGCCACCTCACGGGTTATAATGGTACCGTTGGTGGAGAGGGTAGGGCGAACTCCCTTCTTCTGGGCATATTCTGCCAACTCAAAAAAATCAGGGCGAATCAATGGCTCCCCACCTGAGAAAAGCAGCACAGGCACCTTGAAGTCAGCCAAATCATCGATAAAGTTCTTGGCCTCCTCAGTGGTAAGCTCATTCTGATACTTCTTGTTGTCGGAGCTCATGTAACAATGACGGCATTTTAAATTGCAGGTCTTGGTGGAATTCCACACTACAACAGGCCCCATGCCCTCACCGGCACCATTTTTCTGAGCATGGGCACTCTTTGTATATCTTAAAGAATCCCCATAATACTCTCTCTTAAACAACAGCTTTGTAACACTAATCATCTTAAAATCACCTAAATATAACCCTATATAAAATAATCACACACAATATTATTCTTTACTGCAGATTCCCGCCAAAAGCAAGGTCAGCTTCATTTCAATGTTCTTCTCAAATGTTACTGGTATATGACTAAAGGCCGCCGCCTGAAACATGGAGTGAAACATTTCCGCCATAATTTCCGGAGAAATATCATTTCTGAACTCCCCACTGGCCTGCCCGGCCTTCAGAAGATCAAGAAACTTTCCCATAAATTCCGGTGCCGGCATATCAATCTTGTGCCCACCCCGTGGATTTGACTGAGTCATGGCCCCGGTAAAAAGCAAAGGCAAAAGATATCTGTTCTCTCCCACCAGCCTTGCCGTAAGCATTACCATTTCCTTAAGAATTACCTTATAGCCAGGACTGGTCTTCATCAATCCATGGAGCTCCTCGGACATAGTACCTGCAAAGCGGTTCAGCAGACTAATGAGAATATCCTCCTTGGAATTAAAATAGTTATAAAAGGTTCCCAGTCCCATATCCGCCGCATTCATAATGTCTGCAATGGAGGTGGCCTGAAAGCCCCTTTCACTAAATTGAATCACCGCTGCATTTAATATATCATTACGGGCCTTAATCTTTTTCTGCTCACGACGGCCCAGCTTTTCGCCACGATTTTCCTGCATCTCTGTATTATCTAATGACTCTGGATGTCCTGCCATTACATTACCTCCTTAGATTCACAATTAATGAATCCAATTCACTTTTTAACAGCTTTCTAAGTATAACACAAAACAGCACAAAATAAAAGCGCAAAGCTAATGCTCTGCGCTTAATATGCAATGGTGACCCAGGAGGGACTCGAACCCCCGACCCCTTGATTCGTAGTCAAGTACTCTAATCCAGCTGAGCTACTGAGTCATGGTCGGTCTTAAATAACCAACATGAATATATTACCTCAATATATGATATTTGTCAAATATTTTTTGAGTTTTTAAATCTCAGCCTTTTTCTCACCATCAGAAACCAAGGCTCCACTGAGCTTTACGAACTCCGAATCCGCATCGGTACAGGTGAAAATACGCTGATGATCCTTTTGAATGATCTGATTTTCCTCAGCTATACTGATGTCCAGCTGAAGGCGGTTGTTCCTATCCTTACGGAAGGAATATTCGCCACGGGTACTGAGCCATTCATTAATCATTTCCAGATTCATAAAGGAGGCCTGCTTGTTGTACTCCTTGTATTCATCCGTTGCAGCAGCCGCTGCCTGTTTCATGTCCGAAAAACTGCCTATCAAAAAGAATTCTGTACTCTTTTCGGTGGTCAGCAGCTTAGTTACAATATAAGCCATTTTATCATCCTCTATTTATTCTTCCATGGTAACAACCGTGACTTCTTCACATGGGTATGCTCCCATCCCACTATTACCTCCAGGACAGAACCAGATACACATCTTGTCTTGGCTGAAATACTCATACAGTTGGCCGGCTTGGTGCTGGGATCAATCTCCGCAATTTTAAGTCCAGTACGCACAGGGCAATTATCGTGAAGCATACCTCTGAGTACACCGGCAATAGGGGTTCTTATCTCCAATACATGACCACCATCCACATGAAGGCGGCCAATAAGCTCATCCTTATCGATAATATAAGCTGTAGGATGGCCTGCCTCCAGATAACCGTCGCATGGAGAATTAATAGAGTGGGATGCCCTCATAATAGCCCTGGCCTCAGCTATATCCTTCTCCGGCAGTGCAATACCATCGTGAAGAATACGCCCCAGATTGTGTCCTCTGGCAGTTTCAATAACACAGGTCACATCCTGACCTGCCACAAATCCAGGACCAATACCAATAGTCAACGGGGCCATATCCTTATTGGTGCCAAGATTGCGCTTAGCATAAATAGCATCTACCAGTACCTTTGGCTTAAACACCTTCAGGGATTCCAACCCCGGGTCCACCATGATAACCAGCTTGCCCTCTTTAAGCATTTTGCTGGCCTCCTTGGCGTCGTCAGCTTTATAACAGGTAACCCTTTCCACGGTGGTCTCACCGTCATAAATGGCCTCAGAAAATACAATATTTCTACGAATGGCCGAAGGATACTGCTGCTCCAGCATCAGCACCTTATAGCCACAGTTATACAGTCGATGAGCAATGCCTGTGGCCAGCTCACCGCCACCCCTAATCATAATAAGTTGTTTCATTTCTTAGCTGTCCTCATATATACGAACCCGAAGCTTCAGCCCCCGGTCATCACAAATCTTCTGGCAAAGATCAATTTCCTGCTGATTTTCCACCTTTTCCACCACGGTCATTACCACATTGGGCACATATTCCTTGCAGTCCACAGCAAATTTCAGCATGGCATCAAAGGACTCAATACCATACTTGGCACGGGTCAGCTCCAAGTAACGTTCCTTATTGGAAGCATTCAGGCTGATAGAAACCGTATCCAAAATTCCCCCGGCAAAATCACCGGCTGTGCTGCGCCCATACATCAAATCAGAAAGGCCGTTGGTATTAAGACGGGTTTTAACTTCAGGATGTGTGTCCTTAACATACTTTAAAAGCTCCACCACTGCATCAATTCGGCAGGTGGGCTCACCAAAGCCGCAGAAAACAATTTCCGATACCATATCCCAAGGCAGCTCATCCAGAAGCGACTTAACCTCAGGGACAGAAGGCTCTTCCTTTAGCCAAAGAGAGCTCTGCTCTGCCATTTCCTTCATATTCCGCAGACAAAAGGTACAGGCACAATTACATTTATTTGTGAGATTTATATATATTCCCCGCTTGCCCTCTGGCTGTTCCTTTAAACTGTCGGCCACTTGCAAATATCTGCCGCCGGCATGAGTTGCATAAACTATCATACTGCCACCCCGTATATCACACTTATTTTAGCTCAGTCAAAAATTCTTCAAAAGCCAATCCATAATTCCATGGCAAATCCAGCTCACAGGTGTATTCCAGAACCTTATTAATAAAATCAGCAGCCTTTATTACCGCTTCCTCCAAAGATTCCCCATTCACAAGACTTCCCGCCACAATGGCGGCAAAGGCATCGCCGGTGCCGGAGCGATCATCCCCCACCTTGTCCTTCTTTATAATGCCCTGAAGACCATCCTTTTCAAAAAGATAGTTCTTTATATGGGTATCATCACTTAGTCCTGTGATTACTACCTGCTTAGGACCACGG
Organism: Anaerovibrio lipolyticus DSM 3074; assembly: GCF_900141865.1. Classification (GTDB taxonomy): domain Bacteria; phylum Bacillota; class Negativicutes; order Selenomonadales; family Selenomonadaceae; genus Anaerovibrio; species Anaerovibrio lipolyticus. The sequence continues at coordinate 43,202 of NZ_FQYW01000017.1, forward strand.
TCAGAAAGGGCCTTGGCCATTTTGGCCAGTTCATCCTCACAGATTCTGCCATTTTCCGGATATTCTACATCCAGCAGCTGACAGGCCTCTGTGAGATTAGGAGTTACCAAATCGGCCCATTTTAAAAGCCGGCGCATTTCCCGGCACATCTCAGGAGTGTATGATGAATAAAGCCGTCCATAGTCCCCCATTACCGGGTCCACCATAACCTGGGTATTATCACCCTTGAAACGATGGATAAAATCCTCCACCAGATTAATCTGATCCAGACTTCCCAAAAAGCCAGTGCAGATACCATCGAATTCAATTTTATGCTGAGCCCAGCTATCCATATAAGGAGTCATGCGCTGGGTATAATCATCAATAAAGGGATTTTCGAAGCCAGTATGTACAGATAATATAGCCGTGGGCAACGGACAGGCCTGAATCTTCATGGCGGAAATCAGTGGCAGCTCCACGGTAACGGAACATCTGCCAAAGCCCGTAATATCATTAACCAACGCAATACGCTTCTGCCTTTTCATGCAACATCTACCTTCTATCATCTGTCATACAAAAATTATTTCACTCGTCTGAGGTGCGGCCCAGTTCGTCTTATCAGCTTAGGCTCCCTTCTCAGGGCCTCCCGAATAAGCTCCTTTTCCTTTATCATGGTTGTCTGTCTGCTGATGTTAACCAGAATTCCTATGGCAAAAAGGGACATAACCAAAGATGTACCACCATAACTGATAAATGGCAATGGTACACCAACAACCGGAATCATGCCACTAACCATAATGAGATTGGCCACAGCCTGCCCTCCAATGAGGAGCAATACCCCTACAGCCAGCATCTGACCATACATATCCTGGGCCTGCATGGCAATAGCTGCCGCATAACGACAAAACAGCATATATACTATCAAAATAGCCAAAACCACAAAAAAGCCCATTTCCTGGCTAAACACCGCAAAGGCAAAGTCCGTATGGGCCTCCGGCAAATAATCATATTTACTGAGCCCCTGACCAATGCCCATACCAAAAAGGCCTCCGGAACCAATGGACATCAGAGACCTTACCGTCTGATAACCCTGATCCTGGGCATAGGGCCATGGATCATAGGTAACCATCAGGCGCTCCAATCGGTATGGCTGCATGTAAATCATAAAGCCCACCAATATCAGTCCACCCAAAAGCAACCATTTTAGCTTGCTGAAATGCAGGCCCCCCACCACAAGCATCAATATAGGGATACCCATAACAATACAGGCAGTACCCATATCCGGCTCAACATAAACCAGCAGGGCCATGGCTCCCACCACCCCCAGCTGCCGATTGAAGAGATTTACTTCCTTGCCCTGTCCATTTCTAAAGGAAATATAATAACCAGCCAGCATAATACTTACCAGCTTGGCAAATTCCGCAGGCTGGAAGGAAAAGCCCGGGAGGGGAATCCAGCGGCGGGCACCATTAACAGGATCCGTAAAGAGCAGCACCACTAAAAGGCAAGCCATCAATATAACGGTTACTGGCATTATCAAAGAACGCCATTTGTGATAATCCACCCTGGCTCCCACATAGCATAAAAGCAGCCCCAAAATCATGCTGACAGCGTGCCTTAGCAAAAATGCATAAGGACTCCCATAGTCCCTTTCAGCCATAACAAAGGTTGAACTGAACACATTAAAAAGTCCTGCAATAAGCAATATTATCACCAGAGTCATAATGGCTTCATGGTTGTTTTTCCATAATTTGACGCCCTGTCTGCGCGGTGTCAGTGGCTCTACTTTACTCAAGGGAAGGTTACCTCACAACGATTAATTTTTTCACCAAATCCACTAAATTTACGCTCATACTCAGTCATAATATTATCTGGTCTATTTTCCGCATGAAGGTCAAAGGACACATCATCCACCTGAAGGCCGGCCTCCTCAAACTGCTCCAGTGAGAAATCAAAGAGGGGGCGATTATCCGTCTTAAACACCAGCTTCCCCGGGTGCTTAAGCAGCTTGGAATAGCGCTTCAAAAAGCCCACATGGGTAAGGCGGCGCTTGGCATGTCTTGCCTTTGGCCAAGGATCACAGAAATTGATGTAGAACTGATCTACCTCGCCTTCAGAAAAAATCGTCTCAATATTATTAATATCAAATACCAGGAGCTTCACATTGGTAATACCCAGCTCCCGAATTTTTTTTGCAGCCATGTAAAGCACATCCTGCTGTGCCTCAATGCCAATGAAATTTATATCAGGATGACGGAGAGCCATCTGACTTATAAAGTCTCCCTTGCCGGTACCCAGCTCCACATGAAGGTTGGCCTGGCGACCAAATACCTCATGCCATTTCCCCTTCTGCTCCTCAGAGGCTGGATTATCCTTAGGGAACACAAAATCATCAAAATCATGAATAGCCTGGTCAACCCAAGGCTTTCTACGTAAACGCAAACTTATCGCTCCTATTCAAAATTACTTTTTCTCAAAGCCATACTTTTTTAGATAGCGGTACAGGGTAACACGGCTTACGTGAAGGAGATTTGCCATACGGGATACATTGCCCCCCGCGGCCTTCCACGCCTTTACGAAAATATCCTTGTCTTCCTTCCACTTATTATCAGGCTTCACATCACCCATAAGGTTAATGTCCTCAGGTCTGATAACACCATCTGTGGTCTTGAAGAAGGCCACCTCCAGCACCCCCTGAAGCTGCTTGATATTCCCCGGCCAATCATAATTGGTAAGGATATTCACAGTTTCCTCCGCAATGGTCTTTTGCGGCATCTGATGCTGACTGGCCAGCTCATTTACAATATGAACTGCCAAATCCCGTATATCCTCCCGACGGTTTCTCAGGGACGGTATACGAATCACACTTCTCGAAATGATATCATATAATTCTCTTGCAAACAAGCCTCTTTCAGTAAGACGCTTCAAATCGCTGTCACATGCCCCCACAATGCGCACATCGATAGAGCGGTCCACATCCTCACCTACACGGTTGGACTGAGAGGTATTGAGGGCTGCTGCCAGCTCTATGGCAATATTTTTAGGCATTTTCTCTATTTCATCAATAAAGAGAGTACCACCGGAAGCCAGCTCCAATTTACCAGGATGGCTGATTTCCGAATTAAGGGCTACACCAAAGAGCTCCTGTTCCAGAATTTCCGGAGTTGTATCACCACAATGAATGGTAATGAGTGGTCCTGCTGCCCGAGGGCTGGCCTGATGAATACCATGGGCCATACGCTGCTTTCCTGTTCCCGCTTCACCCTGAATCAACATGTGATGCTTATTTCTGGCGATGCGCAAAGCCTTATCCTTAATGGAGCTAAAGTTGGTGCCGGCACTTACCAAGGAATTCAGACTGTATTTTGCTGTAAAGCCTGCCGCATGAGCCACCAAAGTACGCAAATCCTCAATAGGCATGGACACTGCTACTACACTGTGAACAGTTTCATCTCCATTGTAATCCAAAGGCACTACGGTGGTAATATCCTCGTAGGTCTTGGCCTGAGTAATCCAGGTAACCTCTTTATTGTAGGAAGGCACACCTTTAAATCCGCGATATATAGGGGTGTGGCGGTAATTCATTATAACCTCGTTAAGGTTTGTCTTCACCTCATTATTATCCTGAGGCTGGGCGCCAATACCCATAAGACGGCTCATGCCCAGCTTATTGGCATAGGCCACCTCATCTCCCGCCATAACATGATATACCGCGAAAGGAGTTGCATCCAATATAGCCTCCTGGGCCTTGATGCGGGTAAACTGATGGAGATAAACCTCCAAGGATTCTTTAATGGTAAGAAGCATGGCAATAATAGCATCCTGAGGCATATCAGTCTGTTCCACCGCCACCAAAGAAATGATATACTGCAGCTCATTATCCACAATTATAGGTGCTGAGCAGGCATCGCTTTGCTGGCATTCTGCTGCCCACATCTCAGGGCCAAAGAGCCAAAATGGTGCCCTGTGTTCATAAGCAATACTAATGGAGGAAGTGCCAACCTCCTCAATGCCCACCCGAACCCCCTCAATTTCACCTGGGGTCATCTGATAAAATGGCATTGAATAACTCTTTAACACGGTACAGTTTGCATCCAATATAAGCAGACTGATATTGTATTTCTGGAAGAATTCCCGAACATTGCCACTGATATCCTCCAAATACTTTATAGCTGGGCCATGGAGCTTTTGAGCCTCCTTCAGCTCAGCCTCAGAAAGGTGCTTGGCTGTGGACATTTTATCCGATGGCACCTTTAAGGCAGCACTTTTTTCCCAGGACTTGGCCACCCAAGGATGTACATTAGGATCTATTTCTCCTGTTTCGATAAATCTATGGTAATATGCTTCCAGCTTTTCACGACTGCGACGTTCCCTAATCATAAAGCTTTCACTCTCCAATCTATCATAATAAGTTAGTTCAAAAGTAAAACGATTCTAAAACTATACATATACACCTATTTTAGCATTAGTGATTTTTCTCTGCAAATTTTCCGACCTAAAAGTTACAATCAAACCTCAATTCTGTCCTATATATTGTAATATTTTGTTTGGTGACTTTTTTCAAGTTGTTAATTATGATATAATCTCATTGTCTGTACAATAATGTATTAGAATAAAAAGGAGAATGGTGGTTTATAGATGTCTACTCAATATAAGAAAATTCAGAAGAATTTATCCCCATCTGCTGATGGAGCAAACAGCAAGTCCAATATGAAGCCAAAGGCTTCCAGGGATTTACTTCTTCTCATCATGATTGCCCTTACCATGTTTGTTATGGCCTTGGGCTGGCAGACCCTTGATCAGATCGGCGTGGCTATGTACACCTGCCTTATGATTGGTATGGTTGTTGTTTACATTAACCGTCACGGCAACTTCACCGACAAGGTTCACAGAATTTTAGTTGGTGTAAGCATGGGCACACTCTTTGCTTCCGTTGGCCTCTTAGGCCTCAGCGTATACATGCAATATTTTGCATAATAACGAGCTTTAAGATGTCCCCTTCCTCTTTAGGTGGGGGAAAACAAACTACAACAGCTGGTGAGTATATCTCCCAGCTCGTTGAAACGCTAATTGGAAGATTTTTCTTCTAAAGAAGAAAAATTTGAACAATGGCGTTATAACGTCAATTCAAATCGGCTTTCTTCGGAGAGCCGATTTTTTATATGTAAAAAAGACTGGTCCGAAAACCAGTCTTTTTTTCATTTTTATTAAATTTCGCCTTTGGTTCCCAGAGCCTTAAGACGAGCCAACGCACGCTGCAGTGAAGCCTCAGCACGAAGGAGATTGATATCCTCCCGAGCTGCGCCACCGGCCTTATAAGCCTCAATACGCTGCTTGGCACGTTCCATGGACTTACGGGGCACGATCTGCATCAATGTCCTCAGGAAGCTCTGCCACGGACGCCAGCACAGAAATCTTTTCTGGCTGAACCTCCATAAAGCCACCGCCTACCGCCACCAGCTTCTCGGTGCCTTCCATTTTCACCCGCATGGCATGAGGCACAAGGCCTGTTACCAGCGGAGCATGATGAGGCAGAATACCAAGCTCGCCATCAGTGGAACGGACAATCAGCATATCAATATCAGCAGAATAAACAACCTTATCCGGAGATACAATCTCTAGCTTTATTGTAGCCATGGATTATCCCTCCTTTTTCATCTTCTCTGCCTTCTCCAGAACCTCTTCGATACCGCCTACCATATAGAAAGCAGCCTCTGGCAGTTCATCATATTTACCCTCCAAAATCTCCTTGAAACCACGGATGGTATCACGAAGTGGAACATACTTACCAGGTGTGCCAGTAAAGATTTCTGCTACAGCAAATGGCTGGGACAGGAATCTCTGAATCTTACGGGCACGGGCTACTGTCAGCTTATCATCATCGGAAAGTTCTTCCATACCAAGAATTGCGATGATATCCTGCAATTCCTTGTACTTCTGGAGAACTGCCTGAACGCCACGGGCAACCTCGTAATGCTCGGAGCCAATAACATTTGGATCCAGAATACGGGAAGTGGAATCCAGTGGGTCCACTGCTGGATAAATACCCAGCTCAGCAATCTGACGGGACAGAACTGTGGTTGCATCCAGATGGGTAAAGGTGCCGGCTGGTGCAGGGTCTGTCAAGTCATCGGCTGGTACATATACAGCCTGTACAGAAGTAATGGAACCCTTGTTGGTGGAGGTAATACGCTCCTGAAGGGCACCGATATCCGTAGTCAGAGTTGGCTGATAACCTACTGCAGATGGCATACGTCCCAGCAGTGCGGATACCTCAGAACCAGCCTGAATGAAACGGAAAATGTTATCAATAAAGAGAAGCACGTCCTGACCCTGAACATCACGGAAATACTCCGCCATGGTAAGGCCGGTAAGACCTACACGCATACGGGCTCCAGGTGGCTCATTCATCTGGCCATAAACAAGAGCAGTCTTGTCAATAACGCCAGACTCGGTCATCTCAGACCACAAATCGTTACCCTCACGGGTACGCTCACCTACACCAGCAAATACGGAATAACCACCATGCTGGGTTGCAATGTTATGAATCAGCTCCATGATAAGAACTGTCTTACCTACGCCGGCACCACCGAACAAGCCGATTTTACCACCGCGGGAATATGGAGCAATAAGGTCAACGACCTTGATACCGGTCTCCAGAATCTGGGTTGCAGTTTCCTGCTCATCAAATTTAGGAGCTGGACGATGAATTGGCCAGAACTCCTTGTTGCCAACTGGTGCCGGATTATTGTCAACTGTCTGACCCAATACGTTAAATACACGGCCAAGGCAAGCATCACCCACTGGAACCTTAATAGGAGATCCAGTATCTACAGCTTCCATGCCACGGGTAAGACCATCAGTAGAGCTCATGGCGATACAACGGGTAACACTGTCACCCAAATGCTGCATAACCTCTACCACCAGATCTATTTCCACGTCGCCGGCTTTACCCTGGATTGTAATTGCATTAAGAATCTCTGGCAGTTCACCTGCGGGAAATTCAATATCTACGACAGGTCCGATTACCTGTACGACTTTACCTTTTGCCAATGGTAAACCCCCTTATTTAAGTGCCTCAGCACCGCCCACGATCTCTGTGATCTCGCGGGTTATGCCGGCCTGACGAACTTTATTATAGTGCAAATCAAGTTTTGCGATAAGCTCCTGAGCATTATCCGTAGCGTTACTCATGGCATTCATGCGGGAGCTGAGCTCACTGGCTGCTGCCTGTAAAAGCGCCGCATAAATGGTGGTAACAAGGTACTGTGGCAGAAGATACCCCAGCACCTCAGCTGCATTAGGCTCATAGATGTATTCTGAACGAATTTTCTTCTCTTCGCCCTCCTTAGTGGCAAGATTGCCAAAAGGAAGCAGCTTAACAGTTTCAGGAACACAGTTAATTGCAGAAATGAATCTGGTATAAACCATGTACACTTCCTCAATTTCACCGGACTTGAAACGCTCAATGATATCCTCCGCTATATCCTTGGCATTTTCGAACTTAGGACGTTCGCTGATGCCAATATATTCACCGGAAACATCATAGCTACGGTTGGAAAAATAATCTCTTGCTTTACGGCCCACAGTTATAAGCTGAGTATTGCCCTTATCAGCCACCTGGGCAACGGCCTCCTTGATGGCATTACTGGAATATGCTCCAGCAAGTCCCTTATCGGAAGCGATTACCAGAATAAGGCGCTTTCCTCCCGGATAAACCTCCAGAAGTGGATGACTGAAGTCAGTCACATTGGCGGCAACATCAGATACGACCTGAGCCATTTTATCTGCATAAGGCTTATTGGCAACAGCAGCCTCTTTAGCCTGACGAAGGCGGGAGGTTGCTACCATGTTCATGGCATTTGTGATTTGCTGTATACTCTTTACGCTCTTGATACGACGGCGTATGTCCTGTAAACTAGCCAAATAAAATCACCTCGCTGCCTTATGCCATTTTGTAGGTTACAGTTTCCTTAAATTCCTCAATAGCCTTGGAAATCTCAGCCTCTAAAGCATCATCCAGCTTTTTCTGATCTGCAATCTTCTGAAGAACAGCCTCATGCTCGTTGTGCATAAACTTCAAAAGGTCACCCTGGAAGGTAACTACCTTGTCCACTGGAATATCGGTCAAGAAGCCACGAACTGCGGAGAAGATTACTACAACCTGTTCCTCTACAGCCAGTGGAGAATACTGAGCCTGCTTCAAAGTCTCAACCATACGGGCACCACGGTCCAACTGAGCCTTGGTAGCCTTATCCAAATCGGAAGCGAACTGTGCGAATGCAGCCAACTCACGATACTGAGCCAGATCCAGACGCATGGTACCAGCGACCTGTTTCATAGCCTTGATCTGAGCACTACCACCTACACGGGATACAGACAGACCTACGCTGATGGCAGGACGGATACCAGAATAGAACGCATCAGTCTCCAGCATAATCTGACCATCGGTGATGGAGATTACGTTGGTAGGAATATATGCAGAAACGTCACCTGCCAGAGTCTCGATAATCGGCAGAGCGGTAATGGAACCAGCACCTAAATTATCGGAGAGCTTGGCAGCACGCTCCAACAGACGGGAATGTAAGTAGAATACATCACCTGGATATGCCTCACGTCCTGGTGGACGACGTAGCAGCAGAGACATGGCACGATATGCAGCCGCATGCTTGGTAAGGTCATCATATACGCAGAGGCAGTGACCGCCCTTGTACATGAAATACTCGGCCATAGCTACGCCGGAGTAAGGAGCCAGGTACTGAAGCGGAGCACTATCAGAAGCTGTAGCAACAACTACGATGGTGTATTCCATAGCACCGGCATCTTCCAATGTCTTAACTACACGGGCAACGGTGGATGCCTTCTGACCAATTGCCACATATACGCAGATACAGTTCTGGCCCTTCTGGTTCAGAATAGTATCTACAGCAATAGCAGTCTTACCAGTACCACGGTCACCGATAATCAGCTCACGCTGACCACGGCCAATTGGTACCAGAGCATCAATTGCCTTCAGACCAGTCTGGAGTGGCTCATGTACTGACTTTCTGTCAGCGATACCAGGAGCCTTATACTCTACTGGACGATATTCAGTTGTGTTGATAGGTCCCTTGCCATCAACAGGGCGACCCAGTGCATCAACTACACGGCCAACCATGGCTTCGCCTACAGGAACCTGCATGATGGTGCCGGTACGTTTTACCATATCGCCTTCCTTGATGGCAGTATCGCCACCAAGAATAACTGCACCAACGTTGTCCTGCTCCAGATTAAGAACAAGACCATATATATCGTTACCGAAATCAAGTAGCTCACCGGCCATAGCCTTGCTGAGGCCATGTACGTGGGCGATACCATCACCGATTTCGATAACAGTGCCTACATCATCAACATTCAAATCAACATTGTAGTTCTTGATTTGATCCTTGATAATGGCTGTTATTTCTTCCGGATTCATTTTCATACTTCGCTGTCACCCCATTTTCTCAATTACTTGCCATCAATTCAGCCTTCAGTGCCTGCAAACGACCGGTTACACTGCCGTCGATGCGTCTGTCACCGATTTTTACAACTACGCCGCCAATGATTCCCTTGTCCTCGTGCATGCGAAGCTGTACCTTTTTGCCGGTCACCTCTTCCAATTTGCTGCCAAGACTTGCCTTGAGTTCTGACTTCAAATCAAATGCACTGGTTACATCAGCGATTACAATGCCCTGTGCTTTGTTGGACATTTCCTGATAGCACTCGTTAATGGCTTCCAGCAGCACAATACGACGCTTGTCCACCAGAAGCAGCAAAAACTTAAACATCAAGTCAGAAACCTCACCCTGCAAAAGCTTGGTAATAAGGTCCTTCTTGGCTTGAGGCTGTACCTGCGGGTTGGTCAGGAAGCCCTTAAGATCAGCCTGTGAAAAAAGGTCGTGGCTCACCTGAGCAAGCTCCTTGCCGTATTTTTCAAGCTGATTTTCCTCTTTGGCAATCTCAAAGATTGCAACCCCGTATTTACGGGCAAGCTGTATATTTAACATGGCAAATCACCAATCTTGTCCTTATCGAGCTGGTCGATAAACTCCTTGATAAGTGCTTCATTCTCAGCAGCATCAATATTTTTGGAAACGATTTTCTCAGCTGCGGCAATGGAAAGTGCAGCAACCTGTCCCTTGAGCTTTTCAACTGCCAGAGCGCGTTCCCTCTGAATTTCCTGCTGGGCAGCATGCTTCATCTGATCGATTTCAGCTTTTGTTGTCTGCATGCTGGCCTCATGATCTTCACGAGTGCGCTTTTCTGCCTTGTCAATGATCTCCTGAGCCTTTACACGGGCACCTGCCAGCTGTTCCTGATACTGCTTCAGGGTAGCTTCAGCAGCTGCAGCATCGTCGTCAGCCTTCTTAATGCTGCCGGCGATTCTTTCCTCACGCTCTTTTAACATCTTAACAATAGGCTTGTACGCAAAAATACGGAGAAGAACAACAAGAACCAAGAAGTTCAGCATCTGCGCAATTAATGTTGCGTTAATATCAATCAATTCTATTGCCCCCTCTACTTAATAGCCTCATCGGTAGCGTTAAATTACTTGATGAGTGGATTAGCGTAGAGAATAATCAGGGCAATAACGGTGGCGATAATACACATTGCCTCGATCAGACCTACGGAGATCAGGGTGTTAGTGAAGAGTGCGTTCTTTGCCTCTGGCTGACGGGTCAAGCCCTCAATAAACTTACTGGTTACCAGTGCATCACCTAAAGCTGCACCAACTGCTGCCAAACCCATAATAATACCTACACCGATCATAGCTGCCGCTACCATAACTGAATGTTCCATTAGATAATCCTCCTTAAAATAAATAACGATTTTTTCTGTTTTCGTCATGATAACATAACGAGAAAACGTTCTTACTCCTCACTGTCCTTTACTGCATTGGCCAAATAAGCCAAGGAAAGGCTGGTGAAGATAAATGCCTGTACTCCGCCGATAAACAAACTGAAAGCCAGCCATGCTACAGATGGGAGAATTGCCCATTTAGCCAGCATAAGCAAAATAATGATGAGAATCTCACCTGCCAGAATGTTACCAAATAGACGGAAGGCCAGTGTGATTGGCTTGGCGATTTCCTCAATAACGTTAATGATAACAAAAATTGGGAACGGCTGGAAGAAATGCTTAATATAATGCATTCCCTTCATGTACACGCCCAAAGTGTGTACCATAACGATAATGAAAAGTGCCAGGCCCAAGGTGGTGTTCAGATCATTTGTCGGCGATGCCATAGTAGGCACCAGACCAAGCCAATTGGCTACAATCAGGAAAAGGAACAATGTTACAATCAATGGACAAAGGAATTCTCCCTTTGGCCCAAGACTGGTAAGCGTCTGTTCCCTAAGCCACACGATGAGTCCCTCAACAATGTTCTGGGCACCAGTTGGTACCATTTTGAGGTTCCTGGTGGCAAGTATAGCTATTAATAAAACAATGGCCATACTTATCCAGGTCATCACCAGTGTCTCCCAATTGAAGGTCAGGCCGGCAAACTGCACTGTTTCGCGAACACCGATTTCATGCATAACCTATACCCCCTTCTAATGTATCCGGCCCATGCCGGACACAACATGAGAATTTATATTAACCTACAGATACCTGTTGTAATTGGTCTGTACCAGCAGCACCATCCCCAATAAATAAACAATGGCGAAGCCTGCAAACACAGCTGCAAACTGTTCCACCGAAATCTGGATAGCCGTGCCAAATACCACCAAAAGCAGCACCAACCGTAAAATAAGTCCCATTGCCATGGTGCTTTTCGCCTGTGCCACAGTCATATCTGCACTGCGCCACAGTCTTCCCAGCATGACACCATACCAGGCAAAGCCCATGAGATAACCGGCTGCCAAGCCACAAAGCAGGACCATCTGCTGATATACCGAAAGCGAAACCGCCACCATGGCAGTCAACACTCCCAGTATTTTTAACATCTTGATGATGTTAGTCAATATAACTTCCCGCATATTCCTCCTCCGACAAGTTTTATATTTACCCGTCTTCGTTGAATATAGTATTCTCTGCACCAGAAAAAATCCGATACAGAATAATTATAACGCAGTTGTTCATATTTTGCTATAAGCAAAATATTCATTATTAGCGTTTCAACACGCTATGAACTTGAACTGCGTTGTAACCTAAATAATTCCTTTAAGCTGTTTGTAGGTCAGATAAAAGGCAATGGGGAATCCAAGAACAATTCCCGTCAGCTTTCCACCGTATTCAAGACCCAGAAAATCATCTACCATAGCCCCTATAAAAATACAGATTCCGATGACTACAGCAAAGAAAATTCCTACGCCCCCTAAAACACCGAAGGCCTTCAAAGCCTGAGCCAAGCCACTGGCTTCTTTCTCTTTATGCTTATCTTTGTTATTATTCGCCGCCTTCAAGTGTTTCACCTTCCTCTGCCCCTTGAAATATCAACAACACTTGAAATTATAGCAAATATTCCTCCATTGTGAAACAATTCTGTTAAATTTATGAAAATAATTTCATGCTAATGTTTTCATAATTTCTATTTATACTTTTATGCAAATGGGAAGGGCTGTTTTCTGTCGCGACGGTCATGGGCCTAAAACTTTTTGTCCTAATTAAATAGTGAAAAAAATCATAACTCGCTTCTCTCAAACAGATGATTTTTGTCACTAAAATAGATGTGCGGACAAAAGCGTTTCTTAACGACTCATGACCTAATTGCTCCAGTAAGCACCCCTGTCCTTATGTGCAATAACTGTGGGTGGCATGGAATAAGGACATGAAGCATGCGAAGCTCAAAATGACACATCCGTAATAAACTCATCGAAGCCACTGTGATGTGGCGGACGGTTACGAAGTCCGTCCATACCATCTTTAAGCCGATAAATAAATTGATGTGGCACTAGCGAAGAAAATGAATGGCCTATTCCATGACAGGACCCACATTGTAACAAATAAAAAAAAGGACTACGAATAACGCAGTCCTAAAATTTATAAAATTATTTGGCCACAAAGCTGTCTGGCTTTGCATGGCCCTTTCCATATTTATGGAGAATAGCCTCCACAATACGGCGGGATGCCTGGCCATCACCATAAGGGTTGCATGCCTCTGCCATACTGTTGTACTCGTTTTTATCAGTCAACAGCTTCTTGGCTTCCTCATATACAACCTTTTCATCAGTACCAATGAGCTTGACAGTACCTGCCTCCACCGCCTCAGGGCGTTCTGTGGTATCACGGAGTACCAGAACCGGCTTGCCTAAAGCTGGTGCCTCCTCCTGAACTCCACCGGAGTCAGTGAGAATCATATAAGCTCTGTGCATAAGGTTGGCAAAAGGCTCATAGTCCAACGGATCAATGAGATAAACCTTATCGTGTCCGCCAAGTTCTTCCTTAACTACCTCACGCACCTTCGGGTTCTTATGAACAGGGAAGACAATCTCCACATCCTCAAATTCCTCAGTGAGCTGACGCAGAGCCTTGTATACGTTGCGCATTGGTTCACCCAGATTCTCACGGCGGTGAGTAGTAACCAAAATTATCCGTTTATTTTTGTAGTCAATATTCTGAAGGTTTTCGTTTTCAAATACAAAATCCTCCCGAACAGTTTTATGAAGAGCATCAATAACAGTGTTACCTGTAACAAAAATGCCTTCCTTATTGATGGATTCTGCCAAAAGGTTGCTCTCAGAGGTGTTAGTAGGAGCAAAATGCATATCGGCGATGGAGCCAGTGAGCTTGCGGTTCATTTCCTCTGGGAATGGTGAATACTTGTTGTGAGTTCTCAGACCTGCCTCCACATGGCCAACAGCAGTCTGATGATAATATGCAGCCAAAGCCCCGGCAAAGGTGGTGGTGGTATCACCATGCACCAGCACAATATCAGGCTTTTCCTTCTGCAATACCTTATCCAGACCCATCATAGCCCTGGATGTAATATCAAACAATGTCTGGCCAGCGGCCATAATATCCAGATCATAATCTGGTTTAATATGAAAAAGATTTAATACCTGATCCAGCATATCACGATGCTGGGCAGTAACAGCCACTACTGGCTTAATCTCCTCAGGATGTTTGGCCAGCTCCAGCACTACAGGAGCCATTTTAATTGCCTCTGGACGGGTACCAAACACAGTCATTACTTTAATCTTTTTCCCCATCTTAATCCCCTTCCACACATGAGATAATTACGAATATATTATTAAGTATCAAGGATTCTTCATTCTAAGAATACCAAGTTTTTTGGCACCGAAAAATACCAGCAGTATAACAGCCACTACAATGGCAACAGCAATACCACCGGACACTTCATTAAGAAGAACAGCACTAAGTCCCAGCATGGCGCTGATAACATACATCAACAGCACAGCCTGACGCTGGTTAAAGCCCATATCCAAAAGACGATGATGCAAATGTCCCTTGTCTGGCTTAAAAATAGGAACACCACCGCGATAACGGCGGATAATAGCGAATGATGTATCAAGAATTGGCACACCCAAGGCCAAAATAGGCACAATAAGGGCGATGGTCGCCGCGCTCTTAACCGCACCAATTACAGAAATTCCCGCCAACACAAAACCCAGGAGCATACTGCCTGTATCTCCCATAAAAATCTTTGCCGGGTTAAAATTATACCAAAGGAATCCAATAGCTGCTCCGGCCAATGCTGCCGTAATAATAGTCACCAGCACAAAGGCATTCTGAATAGCCACCAAAAGTATCGTAATGGAAGCAATAGTGGCCACACCTGCGGCCAAACCATCCAAACCATCAATAAGATTAACAGTATTGGTCAGACCCACAATCCAAAAAAGGGTTGCAGGAATGGCAAAGTATTCCAGATAGAAATAATCACCAAAGGGATCTGCTATGAAATCAATCTGTACCCCAAAGGCAACCAGCACTCCCGCAGCAACAATCTGCCCCAGCAGCTTCACCTTAGGGGGAAGATTCTTATAATCGTCCACTAAACCAAGGATAACAATCAGGGTTGCACCAATCAAAAGGCCAATAACACCTGACTGAACATCCTCAGGCAGCATATCCAACTGTAACGTAGCCAGCACACCTGCCATAAAGGCAATATAAATACCTAAACCTCCAATACGGGGAATAGGTTTTTTATGTACTTTTCTGGCATCAGGTGCATCCATAGCACCAGTTTTATCTGCAAATAATATAACAGCCGGGGTAATCACCAGTGATACCACCAAAGCTATAAGTAATGCCCAAACGAAATTTGGCATAAAAAGTCACCTGCTTTCTTTAGAACATACCAATTTTACTGCACTAAATACGCTCTGTCAACAAGATTAAAAGCAGGTATAAAGGAAAAATAGATGGGCATACTAGTGTAACGTCGGTCATGAGCCTAAAGCTTTTTGTCCGATTTATATAGTGAAAAAAATCATAACTCGCTTCGCTCAAACAAATGATTTTTTCCACTAATACAAAGGAACGGACAAAAGAGCTTCTTAACGGCTCATGCCCTAATTGTTCCACTAGTATGCCCATCTATTGGCTTACTTTATATCCTTTGGTGCCACTTCCACTGTAGAGCCGTCTGACTCCAAATAAATTACCTTATCCAGCATGGCATTTCTAAGCATACGCCTGCAGAGCAGACATGGCTTGCCGCTGGCCAGGGTTCCGTCTGCATTGTAGCCCACAATATAGGCTGTGGCACCCTTCATTTTCTCAGGATCACCATTAATAATGGCATTCTGCTCTGCGTGAACCGCCACGCACAGCTCATAATTCTGTCCTGGCTTGATCCCCAGGCGCTGACGCTCACAAAGGCCCGTATCAATACAGTTGGCCTCACCTCTAGGTGCGCCATTATATCCTGTGCTGATGATAATTTTATCCTTAACGATAATTGCCCCATATTTGCGTCTAAGGCAGGTGGAGCGTTTTCCTACTGCCTTTGAAATATCAAGAAAATAATCATTCCATTCCGGTCTCTTTGAAGCATCAGCCATTTCTTTCTCCCCTTCTCTTGTTTCTTTTCCCATTCTCTTTATTATTTATGTTCTTCCAGAAATCTTCTGGCTAAAATTACCGCCACGAAGTCGTCCACTGGCTCTGGTGGCACCTGCATACTTGTAGGTATCAGCCTTCTCCACCCCTTTGGGGGCTTTACCTTCCAATATTCACCACGGGCCAGCTGTGTGGTATAGTACTCATCGACCTCCTCCAGGTGAAGCTCCGGGCACTCATTTTTTATACGGGCCTGTGCCTCACCGGAGGTAGTACCATTACCAATTACAAGTATATCAGCTTCATAGTCTCTCTTCAAATTGCCAATAATATTGGGCAGGGACGCCGTATCCACCACCCGCTGATAAAGGACTGTACCATCTGTTGACAAGGCGGCCACACCACATTTATCCCGTCCCGGATCAACTGCCAATATACTTTTCCCTAATATTTCCATATTCAAGACAATTACTCCTAATGAAATAAAGGTAGAAGCTGTTGTCTTTCGCTCAGTTTCATCGCTAAAGCTATTTTTTGCATAATAATTAGCAGCAAGAAAAATCCGAACTCGCTTCGCTCAAACAACGGATGTTTTCTCGCTGTGTAAGTAAGCAAAAAATCGCTTTTTAACGCTCTGAAACTTAATGCTCAAGACAATCAGCCTCTACCTTATACTTATAATTTATAGTTAATTATCATAATGTTTAAAATGCCCCTATGACCCCGGAGGCTATAATCTTCAATCTTACCCGCAGTGGGCCGAATACCTCACAGGCCCCCTTGGCGTAGGCATAGATTGTTGCATTCCCACGGGCTGCCCTAAGGTCATTAATGGTATTATAAATTTCTTCACCTTCGATAATACCCACATTACCGGAAATAGGATCAGGCAATACACCCTTTTGGGTAGCAATGCCGTTAACCTCCTGAAGGAAGCTGGTTATTTCTGCATCCACTTCCTCCTCGTTATTAACGTTGACATGGAGTCTCTTGGTAGCAATCAGCTCACCGTCATTAAATACCCGCTTATTACGATAAAGCTGCAGCACTGTGCGAACATCCTCACCACGAACTAGATTGCCAATGGATACAATACGCACAATCATATCATCCTGACTTTCAGAAATAATCTGGGCTGCCTGTTCATAATCAGACTGCAAAATCCATATCTGCTTTTCCTGCTCCGTAGCCTTATCACCCAAACGATGGGCAATATTCTCTCTTGCCATATCTGTAAGCACGCTCAGATCATTCATGGTGTCCTCGGTGCTACGACCACACTTAACTACTCCACCGGACAAAACTTCTCCGGCGCGGAAGGTAATATCCCCTTCGCGCATAATCTGAATGCCTGTAGTCAGATAGTCATTTCTGTCCTCAAGCTGCTTATTATCGTTAACCAGCTTGGCATTATCATCTGCCAAGCCCTGATTTTGGGAGGCCAAATTATTATTTTCTGCCATCAGTTCCGCCTTGGCTGCCTCCAAAGCATCATTGCCCCTTTGCAGCTCATCTGCTCTCTGTTCCAGCTCACGACGTTGTTCCATAAGCTGATCCAAATCCTTGCGGGTCTGAGCCAAGGTCGCATCAGTCTTGGCCTGCTCTGCTTTGGAATTTTCCAGTTCCTTGGAAGCATAAGCCAGACGGTTTTCCGTTTCCGCCATGGTCTGGCGAAGCTGTTCCATACCGAAAAGAGCAGTACGAACATTGTCAGACACAGTGGTCATTACTGCCAAGGTCATGGTGGTAATGCTGATACCTGTAAGAATTGTTACCAAAACAGATGTATGCTTCGGTCTAAGCCCAAAAATAGTCAGCTTTTTCTTGCCAACCTTGGACCCTAATCTATCGCCAATAAAGGCTATGGCTCCGCCCACTACAACCAGAACCATAATCAAAAACAGACCATACACGGCGAAGTCACATCCCTTCAAAAAATACAAACAACAGAAGCATCATTTAATGACTACATAGTTTTCATCACTTGGAAGCCCTGTGCATAAGCCAGCCACCTGCAATAAGGCCTACTATATTAGGCAGCCATACAGCTATAATCGGTGGAACAGTTCCCCCTTGGGCAATGGCCCCGGCCATGGTCATTAAGCTATAGTAAATAAAGATTATTACTATACTTATAACAAAGCCACGAGATGAACTGTTGCGATTTGGCTGCATACCCAACGGAACCGCCACCAAAGTAAATATAAGGCTGGCCATTGGTATAGTAACACGCTGATAAAGCTCCGTTTCCAGCTTTGCAGTATTAACATACTGGCTTTTCATAATTTTTATCTGGGCCGTCAGCTCTGCCATGGACATTTCCTCTGGCTTCTTCTGCTCACGGATAATTTCCTTTGGACTTTCATTTACGGGAAGCACTTGGGTATCAAAATGCATGGTATGGCGGGACTCTCCCTGGGATACATCATAAATAATGCCTTCATGCATGGTCCACTGATTGTCCTTCCAATCAGCGTACTCCGCATTTTCCACATGACTCAGCTCACCCTTCTCAAAGGATTGCATGGTTATGCCCAGCATCTGATTGGTGGTAGCGTCATACTGACGGGCATAGATAAGATTTTCAATATTGCCGTTCTTTATGTCCTTGATAATGATATGCTCCTGAGACTGGGGTGCCAAATTTCCCTTAATCTCATAATTGAGCACATTACTATACGCTTCATTGGACCATGGCACTATGTATTCACTGAAATAAACAGCAAATACACTTACAAATGCGCCTAAAACAATGGCTGGTGCCGCAATGCGATAAAAGCTGATACCGCATGACTTCATGGCTGTTATTTCGCTATTGCCGGACAAACGGCCAATGGTCAACAGGCCGGACAGCAACATGGACATTGGAAAAGTCCAGATGACAACGCCTGGAAGACTCAGCACAAAAATCTTGGCCACTGATGCCAGTGAGGCACCATATTCAGTGATATACTGTGCAATTCGGAACAAGGTTCCGGAACCGATAAATACGGCAGAAAATGCACATATACCAAATATAAAGGTCTTAAAAACCTCTTTAAATATGTATTTATCTAATATTCTAATCTGCATCTTCTTACCTCTATTATAATGTGAAATCATTACCAAGATAGAATTTCTTGGCCAGCTCACTGTTTGCAATAGTGTTGCTGTCACCCTCCAGGAGAATCTTACCGTTATTAAGGATATATGCCCTGTCAACGATGTGCAGAGTTTCTCTTACATTATGGTCAGTAATGAGAATTCCCATTCCACGCTCCTGAAGATATTTTATAATTCCCTGAATATCCGCTACTGCCAATGGATCTACACCGGCAAAGGGCTCATCCAGCAGAATAAACTGTGGCTCCAACGCCAGACAACGGGCAATCTCCACGCGGCGACGCTCACCGCCGGAAAGCTCTGTACCCAATCTGTCAATAACATGAGATACATGGAATTCCTCCAGCAGCTCCTTAACCTTCTTCTGACGGGTGGCCTTATCCTTGATGGTGCCCTCCAGAATGGACATAATATTTTCCTCAACGGTCATATTACGGAAAATTGATGCCTCCTGGGCCAAATAGCTGATTCCCAGACGGGAACGCTTGTACATTGGCATATCACCAATGGGAAAATCAGATAAAAAAACCTCTCCGGAGGTTGGTCGCTCCAAACCAACAATCATATAGAAAGTGGTGGTTTTACCAGCACCATTTGGCCCCAGCAAGCCTACGATTTCCCCCGTACTTACCTTAAGGGAAACACCATCCACCACATTTCTTTTTTTAAATGTTTTAACTAAATTTCTGGCCTCAATATGCAACTCAATAGACCTCCCAGTTACTTCACAGATGTCTTGCCGTCATCAGCCAAATATACGGTCAGTTTTTTGCTCTTCAGTGTATTGTTATCCTGAACAGCCCAGGCGTTGCCAGTTATAATAGCCTTGCCCTTTTCCTTGCCCCAATAATCCACCTGGTCGCCACCGGCCTCCATGTTATTCTTAGGGCTTACCATATATGCATTACCATTACCTACGATGTGATCTTCCTTCATAAATCCGCGAATCAGATCAGCTCTAAAGGTCCCATCCGCTGAAGTGATGCTGCCACCACTTGGAATCAACACATACTCATCCTTTTGGAAGTATTCCACCTTAGGCCCCATAAAATGCTTGTCAGCCTTGGTGCCGTTTACAGAGCCTACGGCAATCATGTGGTCAGGACCATCAGTGGTTACCAAATCAGCAGTTACCCGCATGTCTTCCTTTGTGGCCACCACATTGCCCCTTACCTTGCCTTCCTGGGTCTTGGAATTATACTCTGCATAATTACCTGTAACAGTGGCATTACCCTTGGTCATTACCACATTACCCTTGGCAGAGGCCAGACCACTTGCCATATCATATTCTACTTCCTCTGCATCAAGGGTTGCCGGCTCGTTATTATCTGCTGCATAAATAGTGCCTGAAACCGCCATGGTAGCAATACCAGCCATAACAATTGCTTTTTTTATGTTCAATCTCATTCTCATAGCTTATTCTCCTATTCCTTTTTACCCTTTTCCAGATGGGCTTTTCCAATGGCCTTGAACTTGGTAAAACCGTTAGTACTCTCTATGCGGTCGCCAGAAGCCTTTATATGTTCCTTTTCGTACTCAATCTTTGCGTCTCCCTTCATGGCCAGCATATCCTTATCGGACAGCCACTCCACTTCCTTACAGGAGAACTTTCCGCCATCACTGGATTTTCCTTCAACACCATCGGTAATTTCCAAATGATGATCCTTTTCCTTATATATAGCCTTTGGAGCCTTCAATTCAACAGTGCGGCCGTCCTCAAAATTATATACAGCCTTCACGTTGATAAGAGAAGCATCCTTGGTATCAATATCCATTTCTATATTTTCGGCAGTTACTGTCCAAATGATTTTACCATTTTTTTCCTCGCTGATAGTATTGCCATCAAAATTAACTATACGCTGTGATGGCGTGTCTACCACATCAGGTGGCTCTGGTATACCATTTACAGCCCATACAATAAGGCCTACCAACAAAACTGCAAATATACCTGCCAAGGCCTTTCCTTTTTTATTCATTGTCAGTTACCTCTGATTTTACTATATGATGCTTATGCACCTGCTGTTCAGGAGCTGTGTTCCAGCGTTTCTGGAACCAGAGCCACTGAGTTGGATTTTCAATAATAATTTTCTCAAGAATTTTAGTCATTTTATAGGTTAAATCAAACAAATCCTTATCGCTGTCCCCAGTGTCTTCATAACGAAGCACCTCACCAATCACAACCTTGTGATGGCCATCGGGCTGGCGTAATATAAAGGCTGGCAAAATCGGAGAATTAAATTTTTTTGCAAAAACCGCAGCCCCCATGGGAGTTGAAGCCGTCTTACCCAAAAATTCAATAAAGGCACCACCAGGACCAGCATCCTGATCTGCCAAAAATCCTAGTATTCTCCCTTTTTTCAGTGCCTTGGCTGCTGCCAGAAGCTCACTGGTACCACGGGAAAATATCTCTACGTTAATAGTTGCCCGCAAATCATTTAGGGCGTTTGTATAATCCATATTAGGCTGCTGCTTGGCAATTGCACTTACAGGCATATCATTCATGGTAAAAGCGGCGGACAGCCACTCCCAATTGCCCACATGACCTGTAAGCACCACAACACCGTGCTTTTCTGCCAAGGCCGCCTCCATCCTTTCCAGATGGTCAATTTCAATATGCTCTTTAAAATTATCCTTGTTAAGGGCAGGCATATACAGCACTTCAAAGAAATTACGGCCCATATTGATGAAGGACTCACGAACCAGCTTTTCAGCCTCTTCCTGAGATATTTTTAAAGACTCCCGCATCTGCTTTATCGCCAGATTTCTCTGTTTCTTTATTAACTTGTAATACAGAATGCCCAATCCCTTGCCCGCTGCCAACAACCAGCTATAAGGAGTTCTGCAGGACACCCAGCTCAGAAACATAAGAAGCTTGTATACCATAAAAATCCAAATCTCCTATCCCTATTACAAAGAATACTTTTATTTACTGTCTTACACCGTCAACTGCTTTTTTCCCAGTAAAAGTGCCCACAAGGGAATCCCATTTCCCCTGCTCCTTTAAGATAAACTCAAGGATTTCCCGAACTGCCCCTTTGCCGCCAGGGTATTCAGCCACCACCTGGGCCAAATCCTTAACCTCTGCCACAGCATCTCCTACGCAACAGCCAAGACCTGCCTGCTGAATAAGAGGAATATCATTGATATCGTCTCCCACATAGGCAATTTCCTCATCCTTAAGGGAGAATTTCAGCTTAATCTCTTCATAAGCACCACGCTTATCAACGCAGCCCTGATAAAGGGCATCAAGCTTCAGCTCATTGGCACGCTTGGTCATAATTCTGGAGCTGCGGCCGGTGATAATGGCACTCTTAATATCACACTTGTGAGCCAGTGCAATACCCATACCATCCCGGGCAGAAAAAGCCTTCATGGCCTCCCCGTCAGGTCCCATATAGATACATCCATCCGTAAGGGTTCCATCCACATCAAAAATAATCAGCTTAATTTTCTTGGCAATTTCAGAAGCACCTTTTTTAGTTTTCATATTATACAACTCCCTGACGCAAAAGGTCTGTCAAATGCACAATACCGACGGGTTTATTATCAGCACTTACCACCGGCAAAACCGTAATTGGCCGTGGCTTATGCTTTTCCATAATACTTAAGGCTGATGCCGCCAGCTTCTCCTGGGTAATGGTATGAGGATTCTTGGTCATAAGCTCCTCCACCGGCTCATCCAAAAACTGACTGCCCTTGGCCAGACAGCGACGAATATCACCATCTGTTACCAATCCAATAAAATTACCATCATCATCCACCACAGATGTTGCACCAAGGCCCTTGTCAGTCATCATAAAGAGGGCTTCCTTGGCGGTGGCACTGTAGTGAATAATAGGATTGTCCTCACCACTATGCATAACATTTTCCACAGTCAAAAGCAAACGGCGTCCCAAGGAACCACCCGGATGAAACAGGGCAAAGTCCTGTCTGGTGAAGTTTCTGGCCTCCAGCAGTGCCACCGTAATGGCATCCCCCATGGCCAGGGTTGCAGTGGTACTGGCAGTAGGAGCCAATCCCAAAGGACAGGCCTCCTTTTCAACGCTGACATCAATAAAGAAATCAGCATTCCTCCCCAGAGCAGATTCCCTACGGCCTGACATGGCGATAATCTTAGCACCAATGCGCTTTACCACCGGCAGAATATTTACCACCTCAGTGCTTTCACCGCTGTTGGAAATAGCTATAACCACATCATCAGCTGTAACCATTCCCAAATCGCCATGGAATGCCTCAGCTGGATGCATGAAAAAGGCTGGAGTTCCTGTGCTGGCCAAGCTGGCAGCAATCTTTCTGCCCACATGACCGGACTTACCCATGCCCGTAACAATAACCCTTGCCTTGCACTCCAGTATACACTGAACTGCCTGGACAAATTCCTCGTCAACATGATCAATCAGCTTCAATACTGAGTCCGCCTCAATACGAAGTGTCTCAATTGCAGAATCCTTAATCATTTAATAAAAGCCTCACAAAATTACAACTGTTTTCTTACAATATCATGAATCGCAATAGCATCCTTCAAAAGCTCCTCCAGCTTGTCCAGATAAATCATATTAGGACCATCACAGAGAGCCTCCTCTGGATTATCATGTACCTCCATAAAGAGAGCATCCACACCTGCACCGACAGCAGCCCGTACCAGATTTGGCACATATTCACGGTTGCCTGCTGAACAGGTACCGGCACCACCTGGCAGTTGAACGCTATGGGTACCATCAAAAACTACAGGGTAACCAAAGGACCGCATAATAGGGAAGGCGCGCATATCCACAACCAAATTGTTGTAGCCGAAGGTGGCACCGCGCTCTGTCAGCATAATCTGGGAGCAGCCACCCTCATGGAGTTTGTCCACCACATTGCGCATATCTGCCGGGGCCATAAACTGCCCCTTCTTTACATTTACAACAGCACCGCTTTTGGCAGCAGCATAAAGCAAATCAGTCTGACGGCACAGAAACGCCGGAATCTGAATTATATCTGCCACCTTGGCCACAGGCTTCACCTGCTCCTCGGTGTGAATATCCGTAACGATAGGTACCTGCAATTCATCCTTGATGTGCTGCAGCATTTCAAGTCCCTTCTTCAAACCAGGACCTCTGAAACCGTTAAAGGAAGAACGGTTGGCCTTGTCAAAGGAAGCCTTGAAAACGTACGGAATCCCCAGCTTGCCACAGATTTCCTTGATTGTGCGGCCAATCAGCAGACAACGGTCCATCTCCTCCAAAACACATGGGCCAGCCAACAGAGCCAGCGGTTTGCCATTACCAATTTCAAAATTACCCACCTGAACAGTATTCATAATGCTACCACCCTTCTTCCTTAGGCATTTTGCCCATTTAAACGCTGTTTATATGCTTTATTGACTGCTTCCAGATCTGCCCTTGTATCCACTCCAACGAAATGGAAGTCAGTTTTGATAACCTTAATTTTATAACCATTTTCCAAAGCCCGAAGCTGCTCCAGAGATTCAGTAGTTTCCAGAGAAGTTGGCTCCATCTTGGCATAATTCAGCAGAAAGTCCCGCTTGTAGGCATAAATGCCGATGTGCTTATACACCGTTACCCCCGTATTCTCCCTTGGATAAGGCAGGACACTTCTGGAAAAATACAGTGCATAACCATTTTTATCAGTAACAACCTTTACGTTGTTGGGATTTTTTATATCCTCTGGATTTGTCATTGGCGACTTTACTGTGGCCATCTGCAAATCCGGATCATCATCAAAGGCTGCTGCCAATTCGTCAATAAGGGCAGGCTCTATCATTGGCTCATCACCCTGAACATTGATAATAAGCTCTGCCTCGGGGTGGGCTGCTGCCACCTCTGCCAAACGGTCGGTGCCCGTTGGATGGTCCTTGGCTGTCATCATGGCCTTACCACCATTTTTTACCACAGCATCATATACCCGCTCATCATCTACAGCCGCAATAACACCTGTAAGGCGCTTTGCCTTGGCTGCCTGCTCATAAACTCTGGAAATCATAGGCTTTCCACATATATCCGCCAAAGGTTTCCCTGGAAGACGGGTAGATGCAAAACGAGCCGGAATAACACAAAGTGTATTCATTGACATATCAGCCTCTCTTTATCAATTAGACTTATGCTGCCCCAGCTTTTCAGCAATTTTTCTCCGCAGCATCTCTTCAAATTCATCCTTGCCATTCTGAAGTACAACCTCAACAGTGAGGATAAGTACAGGAATCTGCTTTTCATCAGGCACCGCCGCCAAAAATTCCATTGGCAGCTTAACAGCATCCTTTTCAGTGGTTACAATAGCCTCAGCCCCCTGACGGACAGCCTGCTCCATAGCATCCACCATTTCCTCCTGGGTGTATTCATGATGGTCTGGGAAACGGAAGCTCTCAATGATTTCCGCACCAGCACTGGCCACAGTCTGCTCAAAGGAAGCAGGATTACCAATTGCCGAAAGGGCCACCACCTTCTTATCCTTAATAGCAGAAATGGACATTCCCTCACTGGCCACATTGCGCTTCCAATCACACAGCTCAATGCAGGACTGAGGATGATGAATACTTTCCACTACAGTAGGATTGCTGCCATACTTGGCAATTTGGTCCCTAATATATTTCTTAAACCCTGGCAGACCTTGGTCCACCTTGGTCATAAGACATACATCTGCACGCTCCAAATGAGTAATAGGCTCACGGAGAGTGCCCCTTGGCAATACATGCCCATTACCAAAAAGATTTACGGAGTCAATAAGCACCACATCAAGGTCACGGGCCAGCTTCCAATGCTGGAAGCCATCATCAAGAATAGCCACTTCAGCCCCAAAATGCTCTATGGCGTACTGACCGGTTTTATAACGGTCACGACCAATCAACACTGGCACCTCCGGCAAATGCTTGGCCAACATATAGGCTTCATCACCGGCCTGATCAGCCTCCATATAAATATGATTGCCATCAGATACCAGACCAACCTCTCCCTGCCACTTGGCACGATAGCCCCGGTTAAGAATAACTACCTTATAGCCCATATCACGGATATATTTGGCCAGGCGCTGGGCCGTAGGGGTCTTACCAGTACCACCTACAGTAATATTACCCAAGCTGATTACAAAGCAGCCCAGCTTGTTTGTCTTTAAAATTCCAAACTTATAGCTGTCCAGCTTTAAGTTTACAAGCATACTGTAAACCTTGGAAAGGATAAACAGAATTGCCATTACACAACGGGTAAAAAAGCCCTGTGGCTCCTTATTATGGATAATCTGCATGAAATAGGTCTGGAAGTTTTCCAATTTATCAGTGGCCTTGACCTTGTTCATTTCCACCTTGGTAAGGAGATCATTGAGAATCACAGCCGTTCTATGGGCTGCACCCTTGTTTTCCTTACATATGGCCAAGGTTTCTGCTTCCATGCGATGGCGCTCCTCATCATCCCTAAAGAGGTGCAAGGCCTCCACCGCCAAATCATCCCCAGACTTAACAGTAATTACAGCATTGCGGTTCTTAAAAAGTAGATGAGTATCCTTGAAATTCTGCATATTTTCTCCCACAATAATAGCCTTTCCGTGGGCCGCAGGCTCCAGTATGTTATGACCACCGTGAGGAATCAAGGTACCACCAACAAAAATAACATCACCTACGCTGTACATCTTTCCCAACTCACCAATGGTGTTAAGAATAACCACATCATGATCAGTGGTAAAATTCTCCTGCAGCTGAGTTCTGGTTACAGCCTTAAAGCAATACTCATCACAAAGTGCCAATATGGCGTTTGTACGAAGAATGGCTCGGGGAGCTATTACCAGCTTCGCCTTAGGATAAATACGGCGTATTTCATTAAAGGCCTTTAACACATGCTCCTCTTCCCCCTTATGGGTGGAGCCTGCCAAAAATACCCCCTGATTATCCTTGAGCCCCAGCTCTAACAGCAAATTATGCTTTTCCTCTGGACTGACATCAGTGTAAGTTTGGTCAAACTTGGTATTTCCGGTAACGGTTACCAAATCCGGGTCAGCCCCCAGCTTTAGAATATTTTCTGCGTCCACATTGGACTGCATGGCAAATACCTTTATGGAGCTGAGGATTTCATCCCAAAGGCCCATCATATAGCGATAGCGTTTTGTACTCTTATCACTGATGCGGCCATTTACCATGAGCACCGGAATATCCAGCTTTTTGCAGGCCCTAAGAAAATTTGGCCACAGCTCCGTTTCCACCGGCATAAAAACCCGTGGACGAACTCTATACAAAAGATTGGCCGAGAGCCATGGTAAATCAAACGGAAAGTGAATTATGCTGTCCGCATCCTTAATGATGCGGTTAGCCATTTCATAGCCACTGTTTGTAAATACAGATACAAGTATAGGACTCTGAGGAAATTCCTTGTGAAATTCCTTTATCAGTGGGCTGGCCGCCACAATCTCCCCAACGGAGGCGGCATGAACCCATATACAATTTTTGCGGGCAACCTTATCAAGGGCATGCTTGGGCAAAAATCCCAGCTGCTGTTTGATTCGTTCCACGAATCCCTTTTCCCGGACTCCCCGTATGCAGAATACCGGTATCATCAAAATGACCACCAGTACACCTACAATATTGTACACTAAATGGAGCATAGAATAGTTTTCTCCTCAAAATTACCAATAGTTATGCATTACTGTTGCGGAACTGAATGTTGTAAAGATTACTGTAAAGACCATCCTTGGCCAGCAGCTCCTCATGGGTACCATGCTCAATAACATGGCCATTTTCCACAACAAAAATCTGGTCTGCATTAAATATAGTAGACAGGCGATGGGCAATAACGAAGGAGGTTCTCCCCACCATCAGCTTGTCCAAAGCATCCTGTACGATTTTCTCACTTTCTGTATCAAGGGCAGAGGTGGCCTCGTCCAAAATCAGAACCCGTGGATTTTTCAAAATGGCTCTGGCAATGGCCAAACGCTGGCGTTGACCACCTGACAGATTCAATCCGCGCTCACCGATTTTGGTATTATAGCCCTCAGGCAACTCCTGAATAAACTCATCAGCATTGGCAGCCTTGGAAGCCTCGATGATTTCCTCGTCGGTGGCGTCTAATCGTCCATAACGGATATTTTCCATCACTGTAGTGCTAAAAAGCATGGTTTCCTGTGGTACCAGACCAATCTGCTCACGAAGAGAATCAGTGGTAACCTCCCGCACATCATAACCATCAATGGAAATGGAGCCGGAATCTATATCATAAAATCTAGGTATCAAATTAGCAATAGTGGATTTACCGCTGCCGCTTGGTCCCACCAAGGCAATCATCTGACCAGGCTCTGCAGTAAGACTCACATTGGAAAGAGCCGCCTGCCCTTCCTTATAGGAGAAGGTAACATTATCAAATACCACCTTGCCCTCTATTTTAGGAAGAACCTTGGAATCAGGACCATCCTTAATCTGCTCGTCCATATCCATAACGCCAAATACACGCTCAGCTGCCGCCATAGCCTTCTGAATTGCACCATAAACACGGCTAAGACGCTTTACAGGATTTGCCAAATTAACGGCATAGGTAAGGAATGCCACCAGCTCACCGGCGGTAATGGTTCCATTAACAACCTCATAGCCACCGAACCACACGATGAAGGTTACAGCCACAGCCGCCAAAAACTCCACAGTTGGGGTAAGTAAGCTCATGAGCTTAACATTCTTCATGGCCGCCTGAAAATTCAGCACATTCTGATGATCAAAGCGCTTAATCTCATAGGCTTCACGAACAAAGGATTTTACCACTCGAATGGCCGCTATACTTTCCTGAAGCATGGAAGTAATATCCGCCATACGCTCCTGAATAAGAGAACCGGAGGATTTCAGCTTCCGGCCAAAAATCTTCATGGCATAACCAACTAAAGGAATGGTCATCAAAGTCAACAAGCTGAGACGCCAATCCAAATAAACCATCATTACCAGGGAACCCACCAGTATGGAGGCCTCTGTAACCATCTCAATCAGGTTATTAACAATGGCACTTTGCATGGCCGATACATCGTTGGTAATATAGCTCATTACAGTACCAGTCTGCTGCTTATCATAGTAGGAAAGAGGCATTTTCTGGAACTTGCGGAACAAAATGCTGCGCACATCGATAATAACCTTCTCACCAACATAAGAAACCAAATAGCTTTGGCCGTAGTAAAACACACCTCTAATGAACATTACTACCAAAATACCAAGGGCAATAAGGTTCAGCATGTACATATCCCTTTCCATGAGCACCTTATCAATCATGTCCTTGATAATCCATGGAAGATACAGATTGGCTCCTGCAGCCATAATAATACAAAATACTGCCGCCACCAGTCTTCTGGTATATGGCTTTATATACATAAGCAAACGCTTATAATTCTTCATTTACTAACTAACCTCCAGGCGGCTTTTACCATATCTCTCTGCCGCCGCTAAAATTTTCTCTGCTACTCTGACTGCCGCACCGGGCTTCCCCAGCTTGGACACAGCCTCCTTCAGCCCATCAAGAACCTTGTCACGGAAGCCTTCTTCAGCATAATATTTCCTTGCTTCATCAAAAATTCTCTCCCCGGTAACCTCATCCTGCAAAAGCTCTCTTTGCACCTGACGCCCCACTAAAATATTGGGCAAAGTAAAGAATTCAATATCCACCAACAGCTTGCCAATGGCATAGTTCAAGGCTGCCATTTTATAAAGGCATACGCATGGAAGCCCTAATAGAGCCGCCTCCATAACTACAGTACCAGAAGCAGCAATGGCAAACTCCCCAATAATCATCAAATCATAATTCTTATCCTCAGTGTAATGAATATTCACCTTATATTGGGAGGCAATATCTGTAATCAGCCCCTTGTCTATCCCCGGTGCCACCGGCAAATAAAACTCCAGGCTGTCATTTTCCTGCTTTAAAAGCTCTGCTGCACTAAGCATAGCCGGCAACAGCATATTAATCTCCTGCTTGCGGGATCCCGGCAACAGAATTACGGGATTTTTTCCCTCGGCTACTCCAAAATACTCTCTGGCCTCCGCCTTGGTCATACTCGGCTTAACCGTATCCACCAGTGGATTGCCATTGAAGGAAATATTGGCTCCTGCCGCCTCATATACAGGCAATTCAAAGGGGAATATAGCCGCAAATTCATCGGCAATGGCGGCACATTTCTTGGCACGACCCTTACGCCATGCCCAAGCCGACGGTGGGATGTAAGAAAATACCGGTATTCCCATAGCCTTGGCTTTTTTTGCCAAACGCCAGTTAAAATCAGGATAATCTATCAGCACCAGAATGTCTGGCCTCTCCGCCTTCATGAAAGCCTCCAGCTTATCCAAAAGAGCGAATATCCTGCGAAGGTTTTTTATGACCTCCCAAACCCCCATAATACTGTATTCACGCATATCAGAGCATATACGAACACCTGCCGCCGCCATCTTAGGACCACCGAAGCCAATAAGCTCAGCCTCAGGACATTTTTCCAAAACAGCCCTGGCAAGACTCTCCCCATGCACATCCCCAGAGGGTTCTCCCGCAGAAAACATTATTTTCATTGTAGCCCCCCTCCCTAAATTTGCGCATAAAAATCCATTAAAAAAGCATTACAATATATTATCGCATATTTTATTCTTACATACAACACAAAAGGGACCGAAATCTTCCAGTCCCTAAAATATTCCGCACAATATTTTATTCCATAACAGCGATGGCAATGTCATTGGCATCCGCCATTTCAATAACCTTTGCCCTGTCCACCAGCAAGGTTCTGCCGGCTTCAATAACCAAAGCCTTGGCTCCCACAGAAATCATACTTTCAAGAGTAGTAGTGCCCACGGCTGGAACATCAAAGCGCAAATCCTGATTTGGCTTTGCCACCTTGGCCACCACAGCACCACCTCGGGCCAACTCACCACCACGGCGAATGCAGGCATCTGTACCTTCGATTGCTTCCAAGGCCATAACACCCAGCTGTTTTACCACAGCAGTCTGCCCCACATCCAGACGGCCGATTTCCCGGGCCATCTCCATACCGAACTTCATGTCCTTGATTTCCTCATCAGTAGGCTGTCTTTTGGTAAGAACCCCCACCTCCGGCATCAAGGACTTTATAAGAGCTGTCTGATCAAAAGCCTCCAGATTATCCTTGGCCAACTCTTTAATAAAGGCCAGCATCAAAGTATCATCCTTGCGGTCAGGCAAAGTAAATATCAAAGAGAGCATTCTCAAATCAGGCTGAACGTGCTGTCCACTGTATAGAATCTCCTTGGTAACCTTACCAATCATAGTTACCTTCTGAACTCCATTTTCCTTCAGATAGTCAATGATAGCCTGCAGCTGAGCCACATTTATATCCTTATAGCCTGCAGTACAGCTTTTAAGCTCCTCATCCACTCCAGGAACCAGACCCACACAATATACCTCATAGCCCATAGCCTTAGCAGCCATTGCACATTCCACCGGCAATCTGCCCACACCAGCCAAAAGACCAATCTTTTCCATACCCATCCTCCGATATTATCCCTCAGAATCGTCCCCAGCCTTGGAGCTGTGCTTGACATTCGGACGGCAAATACCACGATCCGCATTTCTGAGGAAGTTTAACAAATGCTCAATTTCTTCACAGGAGTCAACCTGCTCCTCAATGGCCTCAATAGCCTCCGGCAAACGAAGTCCTGAGCGATATAGGAATTTATAAGCCTGCTTTATCTTGCTGCGGTTCTCAGCGCTAATGCCCGCTCTGGACATCCCCACGCTGTTAAGACCACAGGCCCTTGCAGGGGAACCATCCACAATAGTAAATGGAACAATATCATGAATATTACGGGACATGCCACTGACCATAGCATTACGGCCGATACGCACAAACTGATGCACGCCAGCCATACCACCGATAACAGCCCTGTCCTCTACGATTACATGACCAGCCACCATAGCGGCATTAGCCATGACAATATTGTTGCCTAAAACACAGTTATGAGCCACATGCACATAGGCCATCAGCAGACAATCATCACCAATACGGGTAACCTCATCCTCACCACAGGCGCGGTGAATGGTGCAGAACTCGTGGATTTTGGTACGATTACCAATCTCCACAAAGCTGCGCTCCCCTTTAAATTTAAGGTCCTGTGGCTCCTCGCCAATGGAGGCACCCTGGAAAATATGGCAATCCTGACCAATCTTTGTCCAGCCCGTAATAACAACGTTAGGGCCTATCTCTGTGCCGTCACCAATCTCTACATGTTCACCAATAACCGTAAATGGCCCAATTTTTACATTTTTTCCCAGCTTTGCGTTGGGATGAACCACGGAAAACTTATGTATATCAGCAACAGAATTATTATTATCTGTCATAAAAAATTACACTCCTTTAGTATGCCCCCAGGGCCTAAAACAGTCCAAACTCACTGCTATAGTGTATAAGTCATGGAACAGCCCCATATTGCTACATGTGATTTTCACTCGTTTTAAACGAATTTCGGGCAAATACTAAATCTTTTCTCTGTTTTTCTCTATTTTTCTTCTAAATTACTCATTTGCTGGCTGCTGCAGAGCAAAAGTGAAATCACCCTGAGCGGCAAAAACGCCATCTACAAAGGATTCAGCGTGAAGTCTGCCGTAGTCACCATGAACCTTCATCAGCTCAGCCTTCATCACAAGCTGGTCTCCAGGCACAACAGGCTTCTTGAACTTAATATTATCCATGCCGCCGAAAAGAGCAATCTTTCCGCGATTTTCCTCAGGATAAAGCATAGCAATACCACCCACCTGGGCCATAGCCTCCAGAATGAGCACCCCTGGCATAATAGCCTGATGAGGGAAATGACCACGGAACTGTGGCTCATTATAGGTTACATTCTTAATGCCGGTGGCAGACTTAAATGGATCAATCTCAATAATACGGTCAACCAATAAAAATGGTGCGCGATGTGGCAAAATTTTCTTGATTTCATCGATTTCCAATACCATATTAATACCTTCTTCCTCTTTCCAATTCTAAATAAGTTTATTACTAAAATATCTTACTTGCAAAATTTCTCAGCCAAATGCTTTGACATGGTGGTATTCAAGGCATGGCCTGATTTAACGGCGATAAAATGCCCCCTGATGAAGCCAGCCAGTCTGAGATCTCCCACAATATCCAAAATCTTGTGGCGAACCAGCTCATCCGGGTATCTCAGTTTATTCATCCAGCCCTCATCATTATAGACGATAACATTTTCCATGGTACCGCCTAATCCCAAGCCCATTTTACGTAAGGCCTCCACCTCTGCCTCATAGGCAATAGTTCTGGCAGCCCCTACCTCTTTGATATACTCCTCAGTGGTAATCTCATAGTCACCATACTGAATGCCAATAAGAGGATGAGGATTAATGGAGGTGAAGCTTACCCTGAAACCATCATAAGGCACAGCCAGAATAAACTTGTCACCATCATCCACCCGATACAGCTTATCAATAATTATTTCATGGCGTGGAGCCTCCAGCTCCTTTACGCCGGCCTGAGCAATGAGCTCGCAAAAAACCTTTGAACTTCCGTCAGCCACCGGTGGCTCCTCAGAGTCAATAAGCACACGACAATTATCTATTTTCATTGCATTAAATGCAGACATGAGATGCTCAATAGTGAACATCTTGATGCCATTATCTTCAATCGTAGTAGCCCTGAGAGTAGAGGTAACATTTACCGCCTTGGCCTCCACCTGAGGTGAACCCTCCAGGTCGTTTCTCACAAATACGATCCCCGTATCCGCCTCCGTCGGCTGTAAGGTCATATGTACATCTACACCAGAGTGCAACCCCACTCCCACATAACTAATTTCGGAGTTAAGGGTAGTCTGTTTTATCAAATTCAGCCCTCCTTGACATCATACATTATTTTCAATGACACAATACTTCATTTTCAATTATACAAAATAATAGGCAATAGTGCAAAAATCCTAGTCCAGTCCTATATTCCGCACAGATTTCCAACGGTCATGAAGCCAAAACCAGTCCTCAGGATATTCCCGAATGTGGCTCTCCAAAAGATTCATCACTTGCTGGGTTGCTTTTTCAATATCAGCTTTTTTATCCTTTGTTTGATCCACATATATTGGCGGGTAAATAGTAATATGATGTCCCCCATCAGAACGATGAGTTATCTGCCCATGAAAAATTGGAGCCTTTTGGGAACGAGCAATAGTGGCAGGACCAACAAAGCAATTAGTCTTTCTATTAAAGAAATTAAGGATTATTCCATCTCGTAAGCTTGGATCCTGATCTGTAATCAGACCAATCATCCAACCTTCCTTTATCATCTTAAACATTTCCCTTACTCCACTGGTGTATGTAATGTGCATTCCCACAAGAGTACGGTACTCATTTATAAACCGATCCATGGCACTATCCTTCTGCTTTCTGGCAACACCTACAAGTGGTACTCCATACTGGGCCAGTGCAGCCCCCATAAGCTCCCAGCTATCACTGTGGGATGTGGCAATTACAGCACCCTGCTTCTTATCAATGGCCTCCTGCAAATACTCCAGGCCATCAATAGTAACATATTTTTTTATGTAATCACCCTTAATAAGCTCAGGGTAACGAAGCACCTCCATTAGCATGGGTCCAAACTGTACCCAAGAGGCTTTGGCAATTCTCTCTGCCTCCCCGGCATCCACCCCCAGACAACGGATAATGTTATCGTAGGCCATGAACTTTCTCTTTTTAGGCACTACAATCCAAGTGAGTTTCCCCAGCACTTTTCCAAAGCCATTACAGCTTTCCATAGAAAAAAGACAAGCCAACCAACTAACAAATTTCATAATATAGTATGCCATACTTAGTCCTTTCACATCCAACTACTAATCCATATTGGACTAACAAAAACAACTATTTTTTGTTATAATAAGGCGTGAGTTTTTTACTCACATACTAAATAGATTTTACTATTATTTTTTTTAGAGTCAAGGGGAAGGAAACAAATGAATTATTTTTGGCAAGGGCTGCAGCAAGATTACCACATATTCTTATTGGCACCTATTTTATGCGCCATTTTTCGTACCATTTTTATTTTAGTGTATAAACCATATCCTAGTTTTAAAGGTAAAGAGGTAGCTCTATATCATTGCTATCGTTATGGTTTCTGGTGGGGCATGGACTTTAATGCGTACGTACTGCTTCTATCCATGATCTTTGTAACCATACCTGGAGTCTTCAATAATACTTGGTTCCAGATAGGTGACTCTTTACGACTGACCGGACTATTGATTTATGCCTTAGTTTTATACACAGCCTTTATAGGCAAGATGATTTTCTACCGCCAGTTTAACGATACATACAACAAACTTCTATGGCTTGGACGAAACGCAGAAAAACATAATCTGCTGGATGTGTTCTTTAAACAATATCATGGTGCCATTCTATTATTAAGCTATCTGCCTGTTGGAGCCTTATTATATGGAGCTATTATCCTATTATTAAATATCCCTATGATACCATCTATCTTTGAGGAGGGTACTGTTTCATATTATACATTTAATTCCTGTTGTTTTATTGGAACCATTCTTTTTTTCTATTACTGCCGTTATGGTGGTACCTTTAATCATGATGATAAGCCAGAATGGGATGAAATTCCAAGTGTCGTAAAAAAAGATATTTTCCTTTCCAGAGCTTGCATCGACGACCTATGCGCCCTTGAAAATGTTTGGCATAATCCATTGGACGCTCTCCTAACTCATACCGATGAAGATGATGAGCCTCTTATTGATTCTATTATGCCAGAAAAATACAAAAATCTAAAATGGAAAGAACTTAGTTCCCCTATTGAGGCCTTTTGCCGAACGGCCCAGGGGCCACGCATAAAAAAACCAAAAAACATCTTTCTTATTGTTGGTGAAAGCTATACTCAATATCTTCTTGATAAACCATACGAAAAGCTGCACATAATGGATGGGGGGAAAAAATTCCGCAAAAATCCTCACACCGTTTCCGTAGATAATTTCATCCCTGCCGGCCCCCTTTCAAGGCCCTCTATTGTAAGTCTTATGTCCGGCATTTTTGATGCCAGACTGGAATTGAATGAGCGGGAGAATTTTTGGGCTGGAGCAACGCCGGCAGCTTTACCAATTCAGTTAAAAAAACTAGGCTATAAATCCATTTATTGGTATGGAGGCAATCCTACCTATGGAAGTTTTCACAAATTTGCACCTGCTGTAGGCTTTGACAAGGTAATGGGGGCCACAGAATTCTGCCCAAAAGATTCCCCTAAAACTTGGGTAGGCATTTATGATCATATCTTCCTCGAAAAAACCGCTGAGCTTTTAAAAGACATAGATGAACCTACATTCCATTACATTTACACAACTTCAAATCACGGTCCCTACAAAATGCCACTAAAAAAACTGGGGTTTGACGCAAAAACTGTTATGTCTGATATTGCAGATAAACTTAGCAAAAGAGAGCATAAGGCCGCTGGTACATACTGGTATGCCGATAAGGCACTACAAAAATTTGTAGATGACATAATCGATACCTATCCGGACAGTCTTGTAATTGTCACCGGTGATCATTCAAGTCTTCCTATACCTCCAGCTACAGTTACAGAGCGCAGAGACTTTTCCTTTAGAGAAACCATTTGTACCTCCTTTGCAATGTATCACAGAGATTTTGATGAGTCCATATTATCAGGCAATGTCATTGCAAGTCACATGAATATTTTGCCAACCATATTTGAACTTATCGCCCCAAGGGGTTTTAAATACTATTCTCTCCTCCCCTCAATGCTGACACCTTTAGATCACATTGTTTCTCCATATCATTGGATTAACAATGATAATGTGGGAAAAATTGAGGAATTAACCTATCAGTCCACAATTGTTCAGACCACCACCATGGAAACCCATACTTTTAACGGAGAAAATCCATACAAGAAAGAATCTGATGGCTTTAGTGCGCTGACAGGTTGGCTTGTACGACATCCAGAACTCCTGCAAACAAATTAATCAGAAAAGCAAGTATACACAATAAAATGCCCTCCAAGGTGTAGAGACCCCCATAAGTTAGACTAAGTAATCTAACTTATGGGGGTCTTTTTATGGCAAAATATACTGCTGATTTCAAATTGAAGATAGTTCAGGAATATTTGAGAGGAGATATTGGATACCTTGCTTTAGCCCATAAATATGGCATACCTAGCACAAAACGCATTCGACATTGGGTCGGACAATATCGAGTAAAGGGAGAAGAAGGGCTTAAACGGTCAAGAAAAAACGAAACATATCCTTTCCAATTCAAGTTACATGCTGTAGAGTTATATTTAAGTACAGAGATTTCTTACCACGAATTAGCACTTAGACTAAAATTAAAATCTGACGGGATTTTAGTAAACTGGGTTCGACGCTATCGTGCTGTTGGTATAGAAGGTCTCAAACCGCAACGGAAAGGCAGGCGGCCAAAGGTGCCAGACAAAACCAGCATTACACCTGAATGTAATATTAATCAAGATGAGAGACTTAAGCAGCTAGAAGAAGAAAATCTCAAGCTACGCATTGAGGTAGCCTATTTAAAAGAACTGAGGAGATTGCGCCTGGAGCAAGAGGCGCAGAAGCGAAAGCAAGGATCGCCCACAGTCTCCGAGGATCATTCAAATTAAAAGATATCCTTGCAGCTATTAAACTTCCAAAAGCCACCTATATGTATTGGCAGAAGCGATTTGACCGGGAAAATCCGGATGCCGAATTAGAGGCAAAAATCAAAGCAATTCGGCAGAGCGACAAGGACTTCGGTTATCGTCGAATTTATGGCAAGCTCCGCCAAGAGGGCTTTTTAGTCAATCATAAGAAGGTCCAACGCCTTGTTCAGAAATTGGGA
>NZ_FQYW01000028.1 GCF_900141865.1 Anaerovibrio lipolyticus DSM 3074
AGTCACCTATGAGAGGTGTACTTGCTGGTAGTTCTCTCGCCTAGGGCTGCAACACCTGTGTAAGCAGATTTTGACGATTAAGGCAGGCGTCAAGCTATTTAAGCAGTCATCTGTTGATGCTGCTGGAGGGATAAGACGTAACCTTGCCACATAATCTCTGTGATTATTGTAGCATCAGGAAATCCAGTTTAGTAAATAATATTCAGTTGTAAAAGAAAAATAAGCTTTGTAGACAAGGCGGATATCTTGCTTACAAAACTTATTATACGAGGAGGATTATTGATGATACAGTTTTCTGTAAACAACATTATAGAAAATATACGGCAGGCGAAGAAGGAACTGGTTATAACTAAACTGTTTCAGGAGGATACAGATAAGCTTGATTTATATATTGAACACATGAGAAAACCGCTCTTTATTATGGTTATGGGCGAATTTTCTACAGGGAAAAGTACATTTATCAATGCTTTAGTTGGCAAACAAATTGCGGTAGTTGGTGCATTGCCTACAACCGCTGTCATTACAAAATTGTGTTACGGTGATGCGGAAAAAGTCACAGTCTTTAACAGAGATGGTAGCTGTCGTGAATATGAACCAGATGAGTGGGAAAGATTAACGGCTGAATCGAATGATGAAGCAAATACATTCCATGAAGAAATTGACTATGTTGAGCGGGCATTACCAATTCCTGTGCTAAAGGATATGACGGTAATAGATAGCCCAGGTCTAAATGCATTGAAGGAGGCACATACAGAAGCAACAAAGCGTTTTGTTGAGCAGGCTGACACTGTGCTGTGGATGATTTCTTCGGAGAAAGCGGCAACCGATACCGAATACCAAGGAATAGAGAAGCTTACCCCTCGATTAAAGCCTATCGTTATTGTGAACAAGATGGATTTACTTGATGAGGAAGAGGGAGATGACCCGGAATCCTTCCTTCAAAACATCTGTGTAAAGTTGAAGGATAAGGTTCAGGCGGTTATAGGAATATCTGCTGAGTATGCTTTCCAGGGGAAGATTGAAGGTAATGAGGCACTTTTGGCAGAAAGTAATTTTTCTGCCTTTGACGATATTGTTCGTGATGTAATATTGCCTAACCGTGATGCGTATAAGGTTAACTCTCTTATTGATGAACTTAACGAATGGTTATATGATATTCTGCTTAAATTGAAGGCAGCAGAAGAGAAGAATAAGCCTAACGAGGAAAAGGACTATAAAAAATATGTAGAAAATCGTTCTGTACTGTCAAGAGTAGAAGATGCACTCGCTCTTATAGCACAGCCGTTAAAGGATTATTGCCAAGAATCGACAAATAATGCATCTGCTCTTGCTTTGCTAGGCATCTTACATGAATTTGGGCTTGTGTTGGTACAGCATGAGTCACAGGCAATGTATGCTTATGAGAAGGCTGCTGTTAAGAATAATTCTTTTGCTCAATATGTGCTGGCGAAAAAATATGTAGAAAAAAAGATATATGATAAGGCTGAATTTTGGTTAAACAAAGCAATTGAAGCAGAATACCCTTTGGTTGGGTACTTGTTACATGAAATAGAACAAAAGAAGAATGAAATTATAGAAAAGAAAAAGATTGTTGAAAAGAAACAAGATGTAATCAAACAGAAGTCTCTAAAAAAGAGCAATGAAACTGATAAAAGCGAAACAACTACAAAAAAATATAATATGTCGGCTGTGGTAGGAATTTTTTTAGTATTAATTATAGGGATATTTATTATATTAACTTCTGGGAATAATAAAACCAAAAATGACAGTCAGTCACCAACAGTTCAATCGATTTCTGCCACTTCTGATGCAAATAGTGATCGAAAAAATAAATTGGAAGCTAATAGTCAAGGTTCAAAAGATGATTCAGAATCTACAGTGGTTCCAATCGGAGTACACTGGCTTAGTGATGCTAATGGAGTTTTTCTTTGGAATCCTGAACCAGGAAATAATGAGAGTATAACTTGGAGTGGTGGATATGTCACAGATGGAAAATACAAGTTTGCTGATGGAAGAGGAACAGTTACTTGGTATAGTGGCGGTAAAATAATTCAAGTTGATGAAGGTAGTTTTTCACATGGTAGACATCATGGTAAATTTATCCATAAATTTCCGAGCGGAAAAGTCATTTATAGTAACTGGGATCATGGAAGAGAATTGAGGTAAAACACATTACCAAAGGAGAGCTTTCATGATAAGACTATTTTTTGTTATACTTGTTTTATTTATGTATACGGTGGTTAATTCTTGTCATACAGTAGAAATAGATGAGCAGATTGTGGATGCACCGGCAGATAGCATGGAAGTTGAAAACAAGGTAATGTCAGAAGAAAATGTAAACAACAAAATGGAAAACGCTGTTCAATGGGCAACAAAAATTGCGGAAGATTCCTCTCATGGATATTCCCAAGGTGTGGAGAATGCAACCAGCAGCCACCCCTATACTGGATCGCGGGAAGGACCAGATTATGATTGTTCGTCATTGGTATATCATGCGCTTAATCATGCAGGGGTCGGTATAATTGCAGCATGGCAAAATAATCCAGCCTATTGGAATCTTTATAGTGGTCAACAGGAAACAGGAGATGCAGATACGATTTGGCCAGACTTGCAGGTTACCGGAGGGTTTACAAGATATGAATGGTCTGACGTAAAAAACAGTTTACAGAGGGGAGACATACTTTGTAATCCTCAATATCACGTAGCAATATATATAGGTGACGGAAAAACCGTTGAAGCTCGAGGGGTAAATAATCCTGTTGGTGGAGATTGGGTAACTGGCGACCAAGGCGGAGAAATCGATTTTTACAATGCTTATGGGCGAGGGTGGACAGAAGTATATCGATATACGGGCATGTAGTATTAGGATATACTGTAATATTTGAATGTAGGAGGAAACGCGATTATGGGAACCATATTAGTAGACAGAGAGGGATACTTAGATAATAGCACTCTCGAAATGGATTGTTCTATGGCTGATATTATTAGGGGGGCAATAACGGTTGGAAAGTCATGCCAAGATGCTCAGAACATTTCATGTATCGAAAAATTATTTCGAATATCATCTATACTGATGACCGTGCAAGAATGTGAGGGGGCATCAGATTCATTTTTTCAAGCCAGCTCAATTTTTAACAAACTTGACCCATCAGAAAAAGGAGCGATGACTTATTTCTTAGGAATGGCAATAACAAAATTAATTTCAGAGCGATATTTTGATGTATTATGGCTGATGCATGTGGATGTATATCATAATTCATACCGTATTGAATCTAATGCGGGTGGCAAACCAGATTTTTTCGGTAGAATTAAAACTAATTGTGGGCAAGA
This sequence comes from Anaerovibrio lipolyticus DSM 3074, assembly GCF_900141865.1. GTDB lineage: Bacteria > Bacillota > Negativicutes > Selenomonadales > Selenomonadaceae > Anaerovibrio > Anaerovibrio lipolyticus. Next base: position 3,331 of record NZ_FQYW01000028.1, read on the forward strand.
ACGGTGGTGTATTTTTGAATCAAAAGGACGAACTGGGGGACTTGACAGAGAAGCAATTAGTCGTGGAAAAGAACAGACGCAATATTTAAGAACAATTAATGGTGTAATTCCGTGCTCTCGTAATGTAGTACAGGCTTATTTTAAAGGAAAAGAACAAATCTTGAGGGGGTACTTAGTAGATCCTGTTGATGATAATAAAGGTACTGATATAAAGCTTGGATTAAAAGACTTATTTGAGTCCTATTATCAACCTTTCTATGATTTAATAGAGTTAATAGGTCGTGAAAATAATAAGGAACAAAATGGGAGTTTATCTTATTTAGATAAATTATATGACATAGTGTATATTAAGCCATTGGGAATCTATTTAGGACTTGCAAAAAATATTATTGAATTGTTGTTGAAATTTGATGAAAAAAAACTTTTTGAAGCATTGAAGCAACATGAAGAAAAGGCTCTTGGAATCAAAAAATATTTAATTGAAAATGGAAAAGATAGGTTAGTTTCTATCGGCAATGATGGTATATTTGTCGCTATGAAAGACGAATAATTTGTTTTTTCATTATTAATTGATTATAAGATGTAATGAAATGGGGCAATTGTATGCTTGAACTAACCAATTACTTTTCAAAACGTGACCGTTTACAAAAGATATTAAGTTCAATTAGAGTAGTGCTGTCTGACTTCAATCTGAAGAACAAGGAAGAGGCAATAAAGGCAGATTTTTACAGGCTTAATGATGAACACTTTAACCTTGTGGTGGTAGGTGAATTTTCTCGTGGGAAAAGCACCTTTGTCAATGCTCTATTGGGACGCCGAATGCTTCCGGTCAGCAAATCTCCTACGACTGCTGTTATCAGCAAGATAATATATGGGGAAACCTCCGAATATATTGTTCACTACAAGTCCGGAGAATCCAAAACAATTTCGGAAAGTGAATTTAATGACATAAAAGCACAATCCGAAGGTGATGTCCTCAGCCTTGACGGTCTAAAGGACAAACTGAAATCCTTGGTCAAACATCAGGAGAAACTAGATGATATAGACTTTGTGGAAATCCGTTACCCGCTTTCGTTATGCAAAAACAATGTGGAAGTGGTAGATACTCCTGGAACCAACGATCTCAACGTGGGGCGGGTTGATATAACATATAATTACTTGAAAAAAGCTGATGCTGCGATTTTGGTTTTGATGGCAACGCAGGCTCTGACAAAATCGGAGATGGAATTTTTGCGGGAGCAAATTATAGGCAATCAGGTCAATGATATTTTTGTTGTCATCAATGGTAAGGATCAATGCAAAACAGAGGATGAACAGGAACGCGTTATAAAATATGTATCAGATAATTTAGCTAAGGTAGTGTCACATGAACTAAAGGTTTTTTTAGTGTCCAGCAAACAGGCACTTACGTGGCGACGTAAGGAAGGTGGTGAAAAACTGCCGATGAGTGCGGCAAAGTTTCTGCCAAAATCTATCGAGCAGACAGGATTTCCAACCTTTGAGGAAGCAATTGGTAAGTTTCTGGACGATGAACGTGGCAATGTAAAGCTTGAAAAGTATGTCAGAAAGGCACAAAGCTATTTAAATGACATAGATAGTCAAATTAACGCACAATATGATGCTGCTGACCATTCAACGGATGAACTGAAAGAACAGTTGGCCCAAATGCAGCCTAAGGTTAGAAGGGCTCAATCGGCATCTCGATTCATTATGGAATCCATGAAAACTCGTTTATTGGCAAAGGAGGCGGAAATTACCAACGCCAGCCGGCAGGCTTTTATGGATATGCGCCAAGCAACAACGGATGCATTTAATGAATGTGATTTGGGCGATTCGCCTGAAAAGATAAAACACAAAATTGACGTGGCAACTACTCCGATACAAAAGGCTTTCATGGAGGATACTATTCGGCAACAAAATAACTGGATGCAAGCAGAATGGAACAAGGCTTTGGCAGAGGTAAAGGCAATTTGGTCTGATATAGATTTGAAAAGCACTGTAAATGTCAAGTTGCCGGCACATTTTGACTTTTCCTCCGACATCACAACAGGTGTAGAGCTATCATCGGCAAAAGGCATTACCGGCGGTGATATTGCGGCAGGTGCTGTGGCGTGTGCTCTTGGTTTTGGCTGGCTTGCTTTAGGGGTTGCAGCAATAGGCATTATTGCGAACAGTCAAGAAAATACCAAACGTAGGGCGGATATGCAACAACAGTTGCGGACAAATTTTGACAGTAAATATGAGACGTTTAATCGAAATGTAGTTTCTCGATATAATGATTATGTATCTCGCAACTGCAAGAAACTTCAAAGTGCGATTGATGCAAGGTTGAATGACATGGAGCAGAGTCTTAATTCTATCATCCAACTGAAAGAAGAATCCGAAGGCGACGCAGCTAAAATAATGGCAAAATTAAAAGAAAAGAAAGCTGTAGTTGAGCGGCTCCGTCGGGAGCTTGATGAGGTGATGGCGTGATGGATACACGAAAGCAAAGGATTTTGGGAGATATAGAAAAACTGAAGACCATGGAGTGCGTTGGGCTAAGCGGAAAAGCTGAGGCGTTAAATGATTTGGCTTCAGATATTCAGAATGATTTCTTCACCATTGTTGTTTTGGGGGAATTTAAACGTGGAAAATCCACTTTTGTAAATGCATTATTGGGAGAGAAAATTCTTCCTACTGATGTGCTGCCGGAGACTGCAACGATAAATGCGATTATGTATTCGCCTGTACCAACACTTAGTGTTGTAATGCATGATGGAAGCGAGGAAGCCGGCGAAGTAAGTGAACAGTTTCTGAAAAAGTTTTCAGCACAAAATCCTCAAGCTATAGCTGAAAAAGTGAAATATATAAAAATTGGTTATCCGGCAGATATTCTTCGGCAGAATGTGGTCATTGTGGACACGCCAGGTGTATCCGATATAAACGAGCAAAGATGTGAAGTTACCTATCGGTTCATTCCAAAGGCAAATGCAATTTTATTTCTTTTGGATGCAAATTCACCGTTAAAGAAAAGTGAAAAAGATTTCATTGACCAGCATCTTTTACCTTTGGGGGTAGATCACATACTGTTTCTAGCCAACAAATATGATGATGTTGATGAGGAAGAGGATGGGGACTTAATCGGCGCTCTTCAACGGCGTCTTCGTGAGGCGTTCAAAATGGACACGGAAGAGGCCGAACTGGCAGAATTTAATCTGTTCCCTCTGTCGGCACTTATGGCTGTGGAAGGAATAGAAAATGATGATGAGGTATTAAAAGAGGCCTCCGGTATTAATAACGTCATCAATAAGATGAAAGAGGTTATTTTTTCTGGAAAAGTTGAGGAACGAAAGATTCAATCCTATTCCATACAATTGATGAGCGTTTTGGAAAAACTTATAAACTATTTGGAGAATGAGCGTAGTCTTCGCTCGTCTGATGTTGATGTACTTAAACAAACTCAAAACCAATTGCAGGACATGTTAAGGGATGAGGAGTTGCGAAAGAATAATATAGCGAAATTTGTGGAAAAAGAAACCCAGAATATTATCGCTATAGCAGATAAGTCATTGGCTTTTTTCCAGCGTCGGTTGACGGAAACTGTTACGGATAATGTGAATTTCTATAAAGGCTCTGACTTCAAAGAATATATAGAAAGCCGCATTTCCCGCATGGTTCAGCGTGAAATGGAAAATTGGGTTGCGAGCTATTCACCTCATGTTGACCAGCTTTTGCGGACGATGCAACAGGAAATTTCAAGGGGGTTGACATATCACTTCAATCAAAGAATACAGGTGGAAACAGCAGGTAGTGAATTAAAGACAAGTGCGTTGTTCTTTGACGTATCTGTAGTTGACATTTCCGATACTAATGTCAAGGCTGGTGCTGTCGCAGCCGGTGGCGCAGGATTGATGTTGCTGTTAGGAACACCCGTTTTACTGCCGTTTATCAGTATGGCAGCGTTTCCTCTTTTGCAGAAATCAATGCTGGAGTCACGTCTTTCACGGGCAAAGGATGAAGTTATTCCTGCGATTACTACGCAAATCGACATCAGCGTATCGGGATTAAGAAATGAAATTCATCAACATATTCAAAAACAAAGTGAAAAGATTATTGCTAACTCCGAATATGCTTATGAAAGTATATTAAATGACCTTCAGCAGCGAATTGGTGCAGAACTGAAAGCAAAAGAGCAGGAGCAAAGCGGTAAAAAACGGGAAATCGGGGATATTGATTTGCAGTTGAAAGAATTAAGTACCATTATGACTAAATACAGGAGGGATTCAGAATGAGTAATATGTTCACACAGTTCGACTCCGCTTTTGGTGAGGGGTACTACAGCGGTATTCCTTCTGGGGATGGTGGAACCGATATTTTAAAAAATGGTACAGTGGTTGATCATTACCAACCTAAAGAGCTAACTGTGAAGAACGGTAATATGGTTATGCAGTTGCAGAATGTTAATGGAGGTCAAGACACGATTGTAAACGGCAAGATTGTTCAGTCAACCCATCCTAATGTACATGGTGGGGAGGATATATACCATGGAACGAATTTGCATCAGACGACTATACCAAACGCACTAGGTGGTGTTGATATTTATGATGCAAATATGCACATGAACGGAATGACTCTGTCTAATGTTTTTGGTAGCGAGAATTACTTGTCCATGCGAGGAAACGCGGAAACAATATTGAGTTATCAAGACCCGTTAGCACATTCGGCAGAGTATCGGATGAATCCGTTTGATGTAGGACAATATTGATAAGGAGATTGCAGTAGTTTATGAAAGATGAAAAGATTGTTTTACGGCATGTTACGCCGATTGAGAATATACCGTCTATAATAAAAGATGGTAAGTTGAGTGCAAAATATACCTTACGGAAAAACTCATTTGATAGTCAATATGTTTCATTTGAAGTATACACAGGAAGTGGTTTTTTGGAACAACTTTGTAGCGAAAAATCAAGGGACGGGAAGGCGTTTTCATTATTTTTTTGCAAACAGCGTATGATTGATGATGGAATTATATTTAAATGTGGCCCAGACTTTCCTGGCAAGATAGAAAATATTGTGTATGTTACTAATTTAAGCATATCAAAGGATGAATACGAACAGATTGGTGGTTATTTATTTGTGGAAGATGAAGTTCCGTTAAAATATCTCACTGATAGTTGTAAGAAAGAATTATATGAGTATGCAAAAAAAGAAAAAATCCAATTAGATGAAGAAGTATTTTATTAATCAATTTGAGCATGTTGCAAACAGCGAAGATGGATTATAATTATATGCCATTAAAGCTAATTTTGGATAAGGAAGCGGTTTGGGATTAGATGAATCCATTTAATGTCATTATGGGTTTGGCTTTTTGCTGAAGAGAATTCATGTTTACCAAATATAATTTTATGGGGTGGTTATTTTGAAAAAAACAATAGGGTTTTATACTGTTGCATTGTGTATACTTTTCTGTTTTTCTGCTACGTGTTTGGCCGGAAATACTGTGTTCACATCTTATGGCAGTCATGATGAAGTAAATAATACAAATCATGTAAATTATACTTTTGATGATGATGGTGAGAAAGTCACCTACAAAACTGATGGACAGGGAAATTTACATCTTTATTCCAAAAAAACGGGTGAAGACTATTTATCATTTATACCATACATCGGCAATCCAAATGGCTCTACATACAAGGTGCGTGAAGTTCACACGGAATCACCTAAAATGACTTTTTACGAAATTATTTCGCTTAAAGACGATGCTGGTACAGGTTATTGGCTCATAGGAAAAACTAAGGGGAAATGGGTGACCTATATTTCATTGGATAGTCTTGCCAATATGGGGATGAAGTCTGGTTCAGCACATGAGATAAGTAGTAACATTATTGATGACAGGTTAGTAATAAGGACTGCTGTTAATGGGAAAACTGATTGTGCCGTTGAGCCATTTTGGGATAATAGTGCCAAATGGTTCGGCGTAAAAAGTGTTACGGCTCGATATAGAAATGAAGAGGCCAAGGCGGCAGATGTATGGGTAGCTAAAGAAGGTGCTGTCGATGTATATGTTGTGCCACATGAATCATATAAAAAGTTACCTTACCGGTATGTTGTTGTTAAGCGAGTTTTATCTGGTGTACTAATTTCAAAGGATACATATATTATTTCTGAATTAGGACCTGAAAATTGGAAGTATAGAATCAAAGGAGTAAGTAACAAGAATGACCCTAAAAATATAGGAGAGAGCGTGTATACAGCTTCTACACCCGATAGTGTGAAGAGAATAGTAGACTGGATGCGGGCTAATATAGGGTGAATAGCAAAATAAAATAAGCGGTTGTGTAATTGATGACGCATTTTCCGACATCATGTCAGAATTGGATAGGCTTGAAGGTGAATAAAGACTATTTACAGCTAATGCGTAAATTTTTATAATGGGACTTGCTATCGCAGGTCCTTTTTCTTTGGGCTGTGTTGCGTTATAATAGAATATAACTGAAAGTTATCGTGTTATTAAGGAGAAAAAATGGCCAAGGAACTTAGGGGCGGATATACCACCGGGGCCTGTGTGGCGGCCGGGGTTAAGGCAGCGGCACTGTTTATGCAGGGCAGCTCTGCTGATTATGTGGAAATAAATGCCCTTGACGGGACAAAACTGCATATACCCGTAAAGACCATTGAAACCGTGGGCGATGGTATAAGGGTGGAAATTGTGAAGGATTCAGGGGATGATCCGGACATTACCAACGGAGCCTCCATATTGACCACCTTGACTATGGATAAGTCATTGGATGGCATAAAGCTCATTGCAGGGGAAGGTGTTGGCACCATTACCAAGCCAGGATTGGCAATACATCCCGGGGAGCCTTCAATAAATCCAGGGCCAAGAGCTCTTATAAGACAGTCACTGGAGGAGGTCTTTGGCGTTATTCCCGGTTGCTCTGTGCGGGTGGATGTGCCGGCCGGTGAGGAGCTTGCCAAGAAAACCCTTAACTCAGTGCTGGGGGTAGTGGGTGGCATTTCTATCATTGGTACTACCGGGGTTATTCGCCCTATGTCCGAGGAGGCCTTTAAGGATTCCTTGGTGCCTCAGATCAGTGTGGCTTTGGCATCTGGTTTCAAAACTCAAATATTTGTGCCGGGAAAAATTGGCGACCGCATAGCAACCTCCTGGGGACTTCCTTCAGAGGCCATGGTGCAGACCTCCAATTTTATCGGTCACATGCTGGAGGCAGCGGCAGATATGGGCTTGGAGCGAGTCCTTTTATTCGGCCATATCGGAAAAATGGCAAAGGTGGCAGCGGGAGTTTTTCATACACACAACCGTATGGGAGATGGTCGTATGGAAACCATGGCTGCCTATAGTGCAGCGGCAGGAATGCCAGCGGAGGGGGTACAGGAGATACTTTCTGCTGTTACCACAGAGGAGGCACTGCCAGTTATTGAGAGGTATAATCTGGAGTCTGTCTATGACACCATTGCGGCCCGGGCAAGTTTAAGGGCTCAGCGGTATGTATTTGAAAAAATGCAGGTGGGCACCGTTATGGTTACTTTGAAGGGACGACTTTTGGGAATGGATGATACAGCAAGACAGATTGGCGAGGAGTTTGGATGGAACATAAAATAATTATTGTGGGCATTGGCCCTGGGAGTACTGAATACATGATCCCAGCGGCATTAAAGACTATTGGAGAAGCCAAGGTACTGGTGGGTGGCAGTCGCGCCATGGAGCAGTACGGAAAGGATAAGGGCCAGAAGCAGTTTATCATTCGTGCAGATATGAATGCTGTTATGGACTTTATAGGCAGAGAGCTTCATACCCAGGATGTGGTGGTGATGGTTTCGGGAGATCCGGGGTATTACTCTATTCTGGATGCAGTGCGACGCAATTTTGAGGATAAGCCAATAAAGGTTATTCCGGGTCTCAGCTCCATGCAGGTGGCCTTTGCCAAACTGGGCATGCCATGGCAGGAGGCGGAGCTTATTAGCATGCATGGCCGTAGCGCTTCCAAAGAGAAGCTGGTGTATTGTCCCGGCAAGATTATAGGCTTTTTGACAGATAAAAATAACAATTCCAGAACTATCCCTGCCATGCTGAAGAAAATGGGGTGGCCTGCGGGGGCCATGGTGGCAATATGCAACCGCCTGTCATATCCTGATGAAAAAATTATTATTACCACGATCGGTGAAGCAGCAAAGCTGGAAACGGTATATTTAAATTGTGTATTGGTGGTGAAGGCAAAATGATACCATTGGGAATCCCGGATGAGGAATTTATTCGTGGTAAGGTGCCCATGACAAAACAGGAGGTCAGGATTTTGACCATTGCCAAGGCACGCATAAAGCCAGATAGTGTGGTTTGTGATGTGGGAGCTGGTACTGGTTCTATTTCCATAGAAGCGGCTTTTCAGGCCAAGGATGGTATGGTATATGCCATTGAGCGAAATCCCGACGGTATTGAGCTGATAAAACAAAATTCCCAAAAATTTGGGGTATATAACTTAAAAGTCATTGAGGCCTACGCTCCTGCTGGATTTGAAGATCTTCCAATGCTGGATGCAGTTATTATCGGGGGTAGTGGCAGCAATTTGCCAAGTATTCTTGATGCAGTAGACAAAAAGCTAAATACAGGCGGGCGCATCGTAATGAACTGTATCACTATACAGACCATAGCCCAGTGCCTGGAATATATGAGAAAGCGTGAGGATTATACCTATGAGGCCATTCAGGTCCAGGTAAGCCAGCTGGAGCAGGTGGGACGTTATGATATGGCCAAGGCCAATAATCCGATTTATATCGTCACATGTGAGAAAAAGAGAGGAGCTAAATAATGGCAATGGTAAATATAGTGGGTGCTGGCCCTGGCGATCCTGAGCTTATTACAGTAAAGGGAAAAAGACTTCTGGAGGAAGCTGATGTAATAATTTATGCGGGCTCCTTGGTACCAAAGGCTTTGTTGGGCTATGCCAAGGAGGGCTGTGAAATTCATAATTCCGCATCCATGTCCCTTCCCGAGGTGCTGGAGGTCATCGAAAAATCTGTTGCAGCTGACAAAAAGGTGGTAAGACTTCATACTGGAGACCCTGCCATTTATGGTGCTATTCAGGAGCAAATGGATGCCCTTAACAAAAAAGGCATTGAATATCAGGTGGTTCCAGGTGTCAGCAGCTTTTTGGCCACTGCAGCAGCTCTTAAGCAGGAGTACACCTTGCCAGGGGTAACCCAGACCGTTATTATTACCAGAAATGAAGGTCGCACCCCAGTTCCAGAGCGGGAGAAGCTCCGTTCTTTGGCTGCCCACAAGGCAACCATGTGCATTTTCCTCAGTATTTCCATGCTGGGGGATGTGGTGAAGGAGCTTATTGAGGGCGGTTATGAGCCTACTACTCCTATTGCCATTGTTCAGCGGGCAAGCTGGCCGGAGCAGCGTATTTTCCGCGGTACTTTGGAGACCATATGCCAGGAAATTGAGGGCAAGGGTGTGGACCGCACCTCCATGATAGTTGTAAGTCATGTATTGGGCAGTGACTATGAGCTTTCAAGACTTTATGCTCCGGAATTCAGTCACGGATTTAGGGAAGCCAGCGTATGAGATATGCCATCTTTACTACATCAGAAAATGGATTGAAGGTAGCCCGGCGCATTAGAGATAATGTTAAGGCTACTGTGGATATTTACGCCCATGAGGGTATTAAGGAACAGCAGGAGGTTATTTATTACAGCCGCCTTGCGAATATTGTAAAAGAAGAATTTTCCAGATATGGTGCCTTGATTTTTATCATGGCCACCGGCATTGTGGTGCGTACCATTGCACCACTATTGGAGAGCAAGCTGACGGATCCCGCAGTTGTTGTAATGGATGAACAGGCCAGAAATGTCATTAGTCTGCTGTCCGGACATATTGGGGGCGGTAATGAGCTTACTTTGGAGCTGGCGGAAATCTTGGAAAGCAATCCTGTTATTACCACAGCTACGGATGTGAATAACAAGCTGGCGCCAGATCTGTTGGCATCCCGCATGGGACTGGTTCCTTATCCTAAGAAGAACATTCTCCATTTAAATAATGCGATTTTGGGTGATGCACAGCTGGAATATCTTTTAGACGAAAATATTCCATGCTTTGATGAATACCGCAAAAAGATGAAAAACAATGGCATTTTGGTAAAGGTTTGTACCAGGGATGAAATTTCCAGGCTGGTAATGGAACAGGGAGTTTATCGGGTGGTGGTTTCTGCCCAGCAATTTCCTGTTAATGAGTGGGTACTGTACCTTAGACCAAGGCGGCTGGTGGCCGGTATTGGTTGTCGTCGGGGAGTAGGGGCTGACCTTATTCGTGGAGCCCTTGAGGAAGCCTGTAAGCGGATAGGCTGGAGCGTTGAACGTATTGATGAAATGGCAAGCACCACCTTTAAGGCGGATGAACAGGGACTTTTGGAGATTGCAAGGACCCTAAATAAGAAGATTACCTTCTGGGATAACAGTAAGCTGAAGGAACAGATAGATTATTATAATTTGGCAGAGTCGGAATTTGTGAGAAAAACTATTGGCGTGGGAAATGTGGCAGAGGCTGCGGCCTATTGCTGCGTTAATCACGGTGTTGAGGCTCTTCTGAAGACAAAATATGAGAAAGTGACGGTGGCGTTAATATGGGAAAAATAACAGTAATCGGAATTGGTCCTGGCAGCATGGAGGATATGACTCCAAAGGCCAAGAAGGCAATAGAGGCTGCAGAAGTAGTTGCCGGCTATACCACATATATTGATTTAATAAAGCCAATGCTGGAGGAAAAAGAGGTTATTGGCACAGGCATGATGCAGGAGGTTGATCGCTGCAAGATGGCTGTGGAGTCCGCAGCTTCCGGCAAGAATACTGTGGTGGTATCCAGTGGTGATGCTGGTGTATATGGTATGGCTGGTCTTGTGCTGGAGCTGGTGCTTCAGTATCCGGAAGGTGACCGTCCAGAGTATGGCGGCACTGTGGCTGGTGTATCTGCAGTAAATGCTGCGGCCTCTATTTTAGGTGCGCCACTGATGCACGATTTTGCAGTAATATCCCTCAGTGACTGGATGACTCCATGGGAGCTCATTCAGAAGCGTGCCAAATTGGCCGGGGAGGGGGATTTTGTTATTGCCCTTTATAATCCAAAGAGCAAGGCCCGCCCAGATTACATCGATACCATTCAGGAAATTCTCCTAAAGTGCCGTGATCCAAAGACTCCTGTTGGTATTGTTACCAGTGCCAGCCGTGAGCAGGAGAATTGTGTTATTTCCGATCTTGAGCATTTTACCGAAGAAGAAATTGGTATGTTCTCCATAGTAATCATTGGCAACAGCCACACCTATGTCAAGGATGGCTACATGATAACTCCAAGAGGTTACAAGGTATGATTTTCATAGCTGCGGGTACTCAGGACGGACGGGAACTGGCTGGCTTTATTTTGGAGCACGGCTATGAGGTTACAGCTTCTGTTGTCAGTGAGTACGGTGAGGAGCTTTTGAACCGCTATAAGGGAATAAAGGTTAACAACAAGGCTATGGATGAGGCTGGATTTGTGGAGTATTTTCGCCAGAATGAGGTTGAGTGCTTTGTGGATGCCAGCCATCCCTATGCAGCCAATATTTCTACCAATGCTATGAGGGCCTGTGAAAAGTGTGATGTGCCGTATATCAGATATGAGCGGGCATCAAGTCAGCTGGATTATGACAAGGCATATTATGTGGAAAGCGTTGAGGCAGCAGCAGAGAAGGCAGGAGAATTGGGCAGGCACGTATTTCTCACCACTGGCAGCAGAAGTCTTCCTGTTTTTGCAAAGGCGGCTGCATTAAAGGACTGCGATGTGATATGTCGTATATTGCCGGAGTCTGAGGTGGTGCGGGAGGCCCGTGAACTGGGATTTTCACCGAATCATATAATAGCAATGCAGGGGCCATTTTCTAAGGAGCTGAACAAGGAGCTGTTCATCAAGTATAATGCTGATGTGGTTGTCACCAAAAACAGTGGCACTCTTGGTGGTGCAGACACAAAGTTCGCAGCAGTAAAAGAGCTGAATCTGCCTCTGGTAATAATTGACCGTCCTAAGGTGGAATACACCAATGTGTCCGATAGCTTCGATGTCGTGATGGAATTTATTAAGGCGCATACGAAGAAATAATTTTTTGCGGGTCAGTGGGAATGGAGATGAAGAAGTCTGTGTCAAATGTTTTGGAAAATAAACTTGGTATATATGATTCCATAGAGTTGGCCCATACAGAAGAACGCCTGACTAAAAAGAGGGCCCTTGAGCTTTATGATAACAAGCTGCTGGACTCCTTTTCAGTAGGTACATTTGAGGGCTTGCAGGCTATACATAAATATCTTTTTCAGGATGTGTATGATTTTGCTGGTATAATGCGAACTGTTAACATAGCAAAGGGAAATTTTCGTTTTGCACCGGTTCTGTATTTGAGCGAAGCCCTGAGTAATATTGATAAAATGCCCCAAGATTCCTTCGATCACATAATTGAAAAGTATGTGGAAATGAATGTGGCCCATCCGTTTCGTGAGGGAAACGGCCGCAGTACACGAATATGGCTGGACTGTATATTGAAGAAGGAACTGGGCAAGGTAGTTGACTGGAGCCGAGTTGACAAGGAAGATTACCTTTTCGCAATGGAAAGAAGTCCTGTACGAAGCAAGGAAATAAAGTCCCTTTTACAAGAAGCCTTGACGGACAAAATAAACGACCGACAAGTATACATGAAGGGCATAGACGCTTCCTATGGATATGAAGGCTACAGCGCTTGGCCTATCGAGAAATTATAATATGACTTTGCCTTATGAGTCAGAACAGCTAGCATAAAAAGGCTATTGAGGAGCATATATGAACATTCAAGAAAGGCTGTTTTCTTTACAGGATTTGAAATACCGGGATTTTCATGCCAAGCTGGTGCCGGGGATTGATAAGGAACGAATCATTGGGGTGCGGGTGCCGGACCTTAGAAAGCTGGCAAAGGAAATACCTTCTGAGGAAGCCCGGGAATTTATGGGGGACCTGCCTCATAAATACATTGAGGAAAACAATCTGCATGGATTTCTCATTTCCAATATGAAGGATTTTGATGCAGTGATTCGGGAGCTGGAAGCATTTTTGCCCTATGTGGACAATTGGGCCACCTGTGACCTTATATCGCCAAAGATTTTTAAAAAGAACTTGAATGAATTGCTTCCTTATATTGATAAGTGGCTCAACAGTCCGGAAACCTATACTATTCGCTTTGGTATTGAAATGCTTATGAGCTTCTATTTGGATGACGCATTTAAACCGGATTATCTGGCCAAAGTGTCGAAAATTCATTCTGAGGAATACTATGTGCGCATGATGGTGGCATGGTATTTTGCTACAGCACTGGCCAAGCAGTATGAAGCCACCGTTGGCTACATTGAGGAGCACAGCCTGGAGGACTGGACCCACCGTAAAACCATTCAAAAGGCAGTGGAAAGCCGGCGCCTGACTGCAGAGCAGAAGGAGTATCTAAGATCCTTTTCAAAATCGAAAAAATGAACCACTAAAAAAGCCTCCCACATTGGTAGTGAGAGGCTTTTAGTGTAGCTGAGATAATTAGTCTTTGATTTCCCAAGCCTTGGAGTAGAGGTCCTCAGCGAACTTTTCCATATCTGTAGGCATCCAGACCTTCTTTTCCTTGTTGTACTTGCATTTTACAGTGATATCTGCAGTGCCGGACTTTGGCGCACTCTGTAAGCGGTTTACAAAAATATCTGTCAAAGCCTCCTGGAGAGCAGCCTTGGAGCCAACAGCCCCCTGGAGCTTCTTGCTTTCCTCAGCAGTTGGATCAGCCACCAGTACATTGCTGTCATACTTTTCAAAGGTAATCTTTACATCAGCCTCGTCGTCCTTTTCAGAAACGATGGTGGAGGATTTCACTTCAAGCTGAGCCAGCTTGGCTACCATTTCCTTGCCGATTTTTCTGGCCTGATCCTTGGTGAGCAAATCACCGGAGCTGCGCTGGAAGGAAGGTACAAAGGCATTCATAAAGTCTTCTTCCACATTAATGGAATCGTCATACTTGTTCAAAGCCTTTGCATCAAGCTGCAGCATGGCAGTGGCCAGATTCTTGATACCAACATCGGCCTTTTCACGGGTCAGGGAGCATGCAGTGCAAATCATACATACTACTACGAATAATGATACCAGTAATAAGTTCTTTCTCATAAAAATCTCCTTATATAAAAAATATTATTATTGCAAGGCTGTAACCTTTACAACACAATATATTATAGCACAAGAAATATGAATAACATCTGGATGTAAGTCCCAATGTGGAATCTTTTACAATAGTTGGCAGACTTGGGCTGTCGGCATTTGTAATATGTAGCTTATATGTTATAATTTAGACAGTTGCAATAATAACCGAAAAGAATGTTTATATTGTTTGATGGAGGTTTTGGAATGGATTTTATCAAGAAACCTATGGAAATAGAAAATAAGAGTATGGAAATAATCGCACCACACTTGGAGGGGCTTAATCTTAATGAGGAGGAGACCAAGGTTTATTCCCGTATGATTCACGCAGCAGGAGATGTGGAGTATGCTCCTATCATTAGATTGCATCCAGAGGCCATTGCAGCCGGCAAGGAAGCAATAAAGAAGGGATGCAATATTTACACTGATGTGGAAATGGTGCGTACTGGTATTAATAAGCGCAAGCTGGCTACCTTTGGCGGCGAGGTGTTTTGTCGCGTGGCTGATCCTGAGATCGCCAAGGAGGCCAAGGAGAAGGGGATTACCCGTTCCATGGCGGCAATGCAGAGCTTTGGCAAGGATTTGGACGGGGCAATTATTGCTGTGGGCAATGCACCTACGGCCCTTTTTGAGGTACTGCGCATGGTGGAGGAAGAACATCTGCGTCCGGCCCTGATCGTTGGTATTCCTGTGGGCTTCGTGGGTGCAGCGGATTCCAAGGAGGCTCTTGCCAAGAATACTCTGGTGCCTTATGTGACTGTGGAGGGTACCAAGGGGGGCAGCCCGATAGCAGCATCTGTTATTAATGCCATTATGTATATCATTGATAATGAGCGTGTGTAATAAAGTTTAAGGGGCGTTATAAATGGAATGCCTTATTCCAAGAGTTGTAATAGCAGCTACCAAGAGCGGTTCCGGCAAGACCACCATTGTCACCGGGCTTTTGGCGGCTTTTAGACAAAAGGGCGTGAAGGTTCAGCCCTATAAGGTTGGACCAGACTATATAGACCCGGGATATCACAAGCTGGCCAGCGGCCAGCCTTCTCACAATCTTGATTCCTGGCTGATGCCCATGGATACAATGGTAGAGGTTTTCGCCAATTCTGCCTCCAAGGCTGAGCTGGCAGTAATAGAGGGTGTTATGGGCCTTTACGATGGTGGCAGAAAGGGTATCAGCTCCACGGCAGAAATCGCTAAAAGCCTTGATGCACCAGTTGTTTTGGTGCTTGACTGTAAATCCATGGGAGCTTCGGCTGCAGCTTTGGCCTTGGGCTTTAAGATGTACGACAAGGATGTTAAGCTGGCGGGGGTTATTCTCAATCGGCTTGGGTCCGATAACCATGAAAAAATAATACGTGATGCTTTGGAGGAGCTTGATATTCCTGTGCTTGGTGCAGTTCGCCGTAATGATAGCCTCGTTATGCCGGAACGTCATTTGGGGCTTCTGCCTGTGGAGGAAAATCAGGAGCAGGAGATTATTAACCGTATGGGGGAGGCTATGGCCTCCCAGATTGATGTGGATGAGATTATTCGTATTGGCAAAAGTGCCGGTGCCATGAAGGTTCAGGACAAGGAAATCAATGATAATGGCAAATCTAAGGTGCGTATTGGTATTGCCAGAGATGAAGCGTTTTCCTTTTATTATCCCGAAAGCATCCGTGTTTTGGAGAAAAAGGGAGCGGAAATCATCGAATTCAGTCCACTTAGTGATGATGAGCTTCCCCAGGTGGATGGTTTGATTTTTGGCGGTGGTTTTCCGGAAATGTTTGCTGAAAAACTCAGTGCCAACAAGGCTTTGATAGAAGGTATAAAAGGTGCAGCCCATGATGGTATGCCAATATACGCTGAGTGTGGCGGGTTTATGTTTTTGAGCAGGGCCATGGAGGATTTTGAAGGCAGGGTATTTCCTATGTGCGATATTCTCCCATGCCGCGTAAAGATGAACAGCCGACTGCAGATGGTGGGGTATGTTTCAGCGGAGTTGCAGACAGATGGAATTTTAGGTAAAAAGGGCGATGTGATAAAGGGACACGAATTTCATTTTTCCACTGAGGATGCAGAGGATGGAAATACAGAGGCTAAGCGTGCCTTTAAGTTTACCCGTTCCAGAAATGGCTCCCAATATTTTGGCGGCTACAGCAACGGAAATGTGCTGGGCTCTTATCTGCATTTGCATTTTGCAGGCTATCCTCAGGCAGCGGACAGCTTTATTGAAAAATGCGTTGAGTATAAAAGGAAGAAATAAGGTATAAAGATGGGCAAGATTATTTTAGTTACCGGTGGTGCCAGAAGTGGCAAAAGCTCCTTTGCAGAGCGCTATGTGGCAAAGTATGGTAAGAAGGTTGGCTATATCGCCACCTCCAAAATATGCGATGAAGAAATGGAATATCGGGTTAAGCTGCATCGTGAACGCCGTCCTGCAGAGTGGGAAACCTTTGAGTCGCCCTACAGTGCCCATGAGGTTATCCGTGAGCAGGGCAAGTCATATGATATGTTTTTGTTCGATTGCATGACCATATATGTAAGTAATATTTTAAGCACCGTTAAAGATATAGATGATTTTGATGGCAATTACAAAATCGTTACCAAAAGGCTGAAGCAGTTTATAACGGCCATTTTGGAATCTGATGCCACCGTGGTTATTGTTACCAATGAGGTGGGCTCGGGAATTGTTCCAAATAATCGTCTGGCCAGAGAGTACAGGGATTTGGCTGGCCTTGCCAATCAGATGCTGGCAGAGGTGGCAGAAAAGGTTTTCTTGGTGGTGTCCGGAATTCCGGTGGATATAAAGAAGATTGCTGAAAGTATATAGTTTGATTTTTATATAAGGGGATAGTAATGGCAAAGAAGATTATGTGCATGGGAACCTCATCCCATGTAGGAAAAAGTATATTGACTACGGCACTTTGCCGTATTTTTTATAGACAGGGCAAGCGGGTGGTGCCTTTCAAGGCCCAGAATATGGCCCTGAATTCTTATGTTACCAGAGATGGTGACGAAATGGGCCGTGCTCAGGTGGCTCAAGCTGAGGCTGCGGGTATGGAGCCTATGGTGGATATGAATCCTGTACTCTTAAAGCCAACGGGCAACTCCTGTTCCCAGGTGGTTATTATGGGTAAGCCAGTGGGCAATATGTCCGCCAAGGAATATCATCAGGGCTATTCTTTGAAGGCCTTTGAGGCAGTAAAGGAGGCTTTGGGTCGCCTTGACAGGGATTATGATACCATTGTTATTGAGGGTGCAGGCAGTCCCGCCGAAGTCAATCTGAAGGCTAATGATATTGTGAATATGCGGGTGGCAAAGTATTTGAATGCCCCTGTTCTTTTAATTGCAGACATTGACAGAGGCGGTGCGTTAGCTTCTCTGGTGGGAACCTTGGAGCTATTAGATGAGGATGAACGGGATCTGGTGAAGGGGCTTGTTATTAATAAGTTCCGTGGTGATGTAAGTCTTCTTACTCCTGCCCTGGAGTTTTTGGAGAAAAAGACTGGCAAGCCGGTTCTGGGTGTAGTGCCTCATATTGAGAAGATGGGAATTGATGACGAGGATTCAGTTTCCCTTCAGGATAAGCAGGCTGTGCCTACTGATGGAGATATTAAAATTGCCGTAATTCAGACACCAAAAATTTCCAATTTTACAGATTTTGATGCTCTGTCCAATGAAGGGGATGTTTCATTATACTATGTTCAGGATGCCGCAGATTTTGGTACTCCGGATATTGTAATGCTTCCGGGAAGCAAGAATACTACTGAGGATATGCTGTACTTGGAAAAATCCGGTATTGGTCAGCTGATAAAGAAGCATGCTGAGGCGGGGAAGGCTGTTATTGGCATTTGCGGTGGCTATCAGATGTTGGGTGAAAGGATTATGGACCCTCATCATACTGAGTCGGATAATGACGAAGTAAATGGTCTGGGCCTTCTGGGGATGACCACCCTTTTTGCCGAAAAGAAGCTCACCTCCCAGGTGAAGGCAGATTGCAATAATCTTGGCTTTATGGGTCAAAGCATCAGTGCCGGCAATTTGGCAGGCTACGAAATTCACATGGGGCAGACGGATTTTACAAGGGAATCCGACAGTCATCCATTTGTGATAGAAGAACGGAGCCGCACGGAATGCAACAGCATTGAGGGTACTGCCTGTGCCAAGGGCAATGTTTTTGGCACCTACATTCATGGTGTTTTTGATAATGACGAATTTAGACGAAGCGTTTTGAATGCTGTGCGTATTACCAAGGGCTTGGAGTCACTGGAAAACACCAGAAATGTCATGGCAGAAAAGCAGCAAAGCTATGAACGGCTGGCAGATATAGTAGAGCAGCATTTGGACATGGATAAACTGATGGAAATAATGGGTGAGAATAATTAATGATAACGGCTATATTGGCATTCTTTATTGATGCGGTTATGGGGGATCCCAGAAGCAAGCTACATCCTGTGGTGCTTATTGGCAACCTTATAGCGGGAATTGAGGGGATGCTCTACGGTAAAGAGGATAGTGACAAGAAAAAGCTGGTGCTTGGAGGAATACTGGTTGTTTTGGTTTTGCTATTCACCTTTGCTGTAGTAAATGGTATAATGAATTTAGTAAAAATGTTAGATAATATATACGTTGTAACCCTTATAGAAGCTTTTTTTCTTAGCTTTACAATTTCACCGAAAAGCTTGGCGGCAGCCGGCAAGGAGCTTTATGGCTATCTGGTTGCAGATGACTTGGATAACGCCAGATACAAGGTGGGCTGGATTGTAGGAAGGGATACGGAAGATCTGACACCGGGGGAGGTTTCCAGGGCTACTATTGAAACTATAGCGGAAAACACGGTAGATGGCATTATTGCGCCACTCTTTTATTTTGCTATAGGAGGTGTGCCGTTGGCCTTCCTTTATAGGGCGGTTAATACCATGGATTCCATGGTGGGCTACAAGAACGACAGATATATCTATTTTGGTCGGGTGGCAGCCAGAGCGGATGATGTTTTAGGCTATATTCCCGCAAGAATAACAGGCCTGTTGTTTGTGGTATCGGCATTTATATTGGGCTATGACGGCAAAAAAGCCTGGAAAATTCTCAGAAGGGATGCTTCCAAGCACCCTAGCCCTAATGGGGGATGGGCTGAAGCCACTGTGGCTGGCGCCCTTCATATACGTTTGGGGGGCTTCAATTCCTACTTTGGCAAGGTACATTTTCGGGAATATATGGGTGACCCCATTGAAGAGATAGGATTTGACCATATTATGAAGACAATTCGTCTGATGTATACGGATACGATTTTGTTTTTGATAATATGTCATATAATTTTTGTGATTTGTAGTATGGGAGTGCTGTAAATGCAGGCATTTCTTATCGGGTTGCAATTTTTGACCCGTATATGTGTTGTTAAGCAGACGATTTGGACGGAAGAAGGCTTTGGCAAAAGCGTCCGTTACTTCCCCTTAGTGGGGGCAGTGCTGGGATGCATATATGCTTTGGTGGCTTGGCTGGCTACTGATTTACTTCCACAGCTTGGCGTAATTTTGCCGCATCATCTTTTAAATGTATTGTTTGTGGCAATGCCGGTTATTATGACAGGCGGTATTCACTGTGATGGTTTTATGGATACGGTGGATGGTATATTTTCCGGCAGGGATAGGGAACGAATGCTGGAGATTATGAAGGATAGCTGTACTGGTGCTTTTGGAGTAGTGGCTTTCGTGCTTTTGATGCTGTTTCAGTATGGAGCCGTTTCTGATGTGCCCGTGGAAGCCTTGCCGGCAGCACTTTTCGTAATGCCTATTATATCCAGAATGATGATGGTTTTTACCATAACTATTTATCCTTATGCGAGAAAAGAAGGAATGGGAAAGGCCTTTAGCGAATATACTAATAAGAGAACCTTGGGGGTGGTTTTCTTATATGGACTGGCGTTGGTTATCCCATGGGGAATCAACGCACTAGTAGCAGTTCTCGTTTCACTTTTGTTTACAACGTGTTTTTGCAATTTTGTGACTAAAAAAATAGGGGGAGTCACCGGTGACGTTTATGGTGCAGTATGCACCCTGTGCGAGTTGCTTGTTATGATTGCATTTACATGTAAAATACCTTTTTAAGAGGGGGAGATATATATGTTATTAGAAGTATTAGTACCTGGATCCTGTGGCGAAATTGCCCAGGGTTGGAGAGATGGGCAACCATTTTTGGTTACATGTCCAATAGGTCTATATTCTAGAGCATTAGTAACAGAAAGAACCTCTGCGAAGACTGGTTTGGGCAAGAAAGCTCGTGCAGCGCTGAAAAACACGGTGGGGTATATGGGATTTACGGAGTTTCCACTTGGTTTGGCTTTGGAGTCACAGCTTCCTACCGGCAAGGGGATGGCAGCCAGCACAGCGGATATTGTAGCAGTTATACAGGCTGTGGCAACTGCAATTGACGATGAGCTGGAGCCAGAGGAAGTGGCAGAGCTGGCAGCTGGTATTGAGCCGACTGATGGCGTATTCTATCCCGGGGTGGTTCAGATGGACTACATGACCGGCAAGCTCATTGAGAGCTATAAACCGGTGCCAAAGATGATAATCGCTATGTTTGATACTGGCGGAACAGTAAACACAGTTGAGTTACATTCCGACTATTCTGAAAACCATGGCAATGAAAACAGCCCTGCAGAGTTGTTGGAAGCAGTGGATTCTCTGAAAAAGGATTTTTCTCCGGGAAATATAGCCAGAGTGGCTACTATGAGTGCCCGTGCCAACCAGAAGATCGTGGAGAAGCCACAGCTGGAGGAGATTATTGAATTTGCCCAGAGTCAGGGGGCTCTTGGAGTAAATGTGGCTCACAGCGGTACAATGCTGGGAATTCTCTTTAAGCCTGATGAGTCCATGCGCAAGGTTCTGGACATTTCCAAGGCTGTGGAGGCGAAGTTCCCACACATGGAATATTTTGAAACTGAACGTCTGATACCAGGTGGCTGGATTATCAGACAGAGATAATTTGTAAGGATGTTTTTTCAAGCATGAAGCCTTTTGAACATGGTGGTAATGTGTATAGCGCTGGGGTCCGCAATCTTGAGATTGTGGATTTCAGCGCTAATATTAACCCACTGGGATTATCAGATAGTATAAAAAAATCAATAATAGACAATATGGAGAGCCTGGTTCACTACCCTGATCCTGCAGGGACATTGCTGAAGCAGGCTATTTCTGTGCATTATGGTGTTGATGCGGATAGGTTAATTTTGGGGAACGGTGCTGTGGAATTAATGTATATTTATTTCCATTGTCGCAGTCCTAAAAATGTTTTGATTCCTGTGCCTTCCTTTAGCGAATATGAAAGGGCGGCCATGGCGGCAAATTGCCATATTGAAAGACTCTATATGGCTAAGGAGCATGAATTCATCTTGGACAGGTCAGCTTTGATGGAGCATTTGCCCAAGGTAGATGCCGTGGTATTGGGCAATCCCAACAACCCAACTGGCGAGCTGATACCCAGAGATGCTCTTGAAAAGATAATTGCAGCGGCAGCAAAGTCCAGGACAGATGTTTTGGTGGATGAATCCTTTTTGGACTTTTTGTCCAGTGATAAAGAATATACTGTGATGGACTTGGTAGGAAAATACACAAATCTTTTGGTACTACGTTCCATGACAAAGTTCTTTGCTATTCCAGGATTGCGCTTGGGATTTGGCGTGGCCAACAGTGAACTTATGGGAAAAATGGAGCCTGGCAGGGACCCATGGAATGTTAATCTTCTGGCTCAAATGGCGGGAGTGGCGGCTTTAAAGGATAAAACCTACCAGATGGATTCCAGACAGATTATATCGGGATGTATTGATTATTTGCATAGGACCCTATCATCCATAGAGGGCCTGAGGGTATATAAGCCTTCGGTAAACTTTATATTGGTGAGTGTCGAGGGAACTGGTATGACCAGCACCGAATTTGTAAAGGCTATGGGTGACAAGGGGATTCTGGTAAGGGATTGCTGCAATTATCCGGGTATGGATGATTATCATGTCCGATTTGCTGTCAGACTGATGGATGAAAATAAAAGGCTGGTAACGGCAATCAGGCAGGTATTGGGGGAAAAGGTAGGAAGGTGACTACATGACAAAACTGATATTGGTAAGACATGGACAGACAGTGTGGAATAAATTGGGAAAATACCAGGGGCAGGCGGATATCGAACTTAGTGAAGAGGGAAGAAAGCAAGCGGCCATGCTGGCGGATAATTTCCCTATAGAAAAGGTTGATGCTATATACTCAAGCCCTCTGATCCGCGCTAAAGAAACGGCTGAGGCTATTGGTGCAGCATTTTCTCTACCAGTGGAAACTTGTCCTGAATTCTGTGAAATCAGCTTTGGCAAATGGGAGGGGCTTACTTATGATGAGATTCATGCCCAGTGGCCAAAGGAGCATGATTTGTTATTTAACAGGCCTGATCTATTGACCTGCCCAGAGGGGGAAGGCTTTTCACAGGTTCAGAAACGGGCAGCTGGCAAAATGGAAGCTCTGATTAAGGAAAATCCGGATAAGACATTAGTTATTGCTGCCCATGGCGGTGTAATAAGAACATTGCTTTGCCATGCTTTGGGGATGCCATTAAAAAATATGTGGCGTATACGCCAGGATAATACTGCAGTGAACCTCGTAACAGCCTACAATGAGGGCTTAACGGTGGAGCTGATGAACTCCACAGTACACCTTTCAGACAGCAATTTGAATATGAATTTAAATACTTGGGTAAAAAAGAGTTGACAAGGTCGGTAAAAGATAGTAATATTATCGATGTTGTCGCCGCTAAACACTTTGAAAAGTGAAGCGAGCAACAAAAATAAAAATATCAAAAAGTGCTTGACATTAAAGCATCTTCGCGATATTATATAGAAGCTGACTCACGAAGCAAATGCTTCTGAGAAAGCAGAGTGTTCTTTGAAAACTAAACAATGCAACAAGAATCATGCACACATGATTCAAGCCAGATGATGGTACTGTTTTTATAAACAGTAAACATACATAATAGTTTGTGCAAAACTATGAAATTCCTTTATTAAAAGGTAATTCTAGAAACTTTAAGAGCCATTCAGGTTCTTCAAAATATTTTTTGGAGAGTTTGATCCTGGCTCAGGACGAACGCTGGCGGCGTGCTTAACACATGCAAGTCGAACGGGAAGACATTTCTAACACCGAGCTACTAAG
>NZ_FQYW01000018.1 GCF_900141865.1 Anaerovibrio lipolyticus DSM 3074
CCCTTCAGGACAAGATTGGCGTAAACCGTGCGAAATTCATCGAACTCCTCCTTCGTGTAATTGCCCGGCACAGCCGCGACAGCCGCCGCGTAGGACTTCTCCGTGTCATAGACGCCCATGACCGCCTCGAAGAGTTCCACATCCTCGCCAATCTTGTCCGCCAATTTTTGGATGTCCTTGTTTTGGAACGCCTTTTCGATTCGTTCCTCGGGCATCTCCTGAATCACCTGCGCCAGTTTCTCGCCGTCAATCGCATCCCGAAATGCCTGAATCTTGTCATTGTTTAATTCTGTCATAGTTAACTCCTCCTTTTGTTATAGGTTTTTGTTGTTTCTTGTTCTTTATATCCATGAGAGGATAAAAGTGTTATCTCTTTTTTACTTTTCTGCAAAAAATTTGGTTTTCCTGCAAAAATAGAGCAATTCATAAAGTCACGTTATTCTCAGCAAAATCCTAATCCAGAGCATTGAGCGTTGTTTATTCTTGTCCTTATACCTGCAACATTTTTCACTCGTTAAAAAAACATTTCCAACCGTGCCAGCACAGATTTCATGTGCCGGTGGGATGTAATGGAGCTGCCCCAAAAGTAACTGGCCACCAAGCCTACATTTTTCTCCAGTGCCCATGATCCGCCGATTTCCCAGCCCCGTTCTCCCCAGTTGGCAATACCCATGTCGTCATCGTACATGTCATCGATATTGCTGCTGGCGGGGATTACGGAAGAAATATACCCGTAATTACTGTAAGCCAAATATGCTTTCCACTCGCCCTTTTTACTGGCCTTACGATAGTTTCCATAAGAAAGCTCCACCTCCCAGGAGTAATCCTGCATATTTCCAAAACCTTCAATCATATCCGGGTCCTTGCTGTAATAGGCCTTGGCATAGGCTCCCGTCAGTACACATTTGGGAGAGAAGCGATAACCTAGATTTACGGAACCAATGTTAACGCCAGCTTTGCTTTCGTTTTCCATATCAGCAATAAAATTATAAGCCTTAGAGCTTAGATGGTAATAACCCAAACCACCAAAAATTTTTTTATTTGTCTTGTATTGAAGATTTACTCCAAAAATGGTGGCGGGGTCACGAGCCATAGCCCGCACTTCCGCTGCCTCCTTGGTCATCCCCATTGCTCTCAGTTCCCTGGAATATCCCATACCGACGCGGTAGGCGCCAGTTTTTGACATATTCAACCTTCCTCCCAGAAGCAACACCTTCCAACTCTTACCGGTCTGCACCGTGAATCCAGTAAAAGAGCTTTCCAGGACAATGCCGTTCTCATTGGTAGAAAGAGGTACTTTGCCTAACCGAATAACAGTGTTTCCATATTTTCCTTCTGCCCATACACGGTTCATTTGAACTGTGCCTGCAGAATTACGGTTTATATTCAAAGACATATCCAAGCGGCCATTGACCTTCCAGTGCTTGTTTATTTTGGCAGTAGGCTCCATGCGAAAAGAAAAAATTGATTTTTCCCTGGTTCTTCTTCCTTCTGTTTGATCACTTGTGAATAGATAATTTGCCCTCCCCGTCCATTTTACGGCATCAACATTTTTTTCCAGTTCCTTGACCCGTACACCTAAATCTTTCAATTCCTCTTGAAATTCAGCACATAGACGGTCAATCAAATCCTTGTCCCTTTTATCAGTTGCGCAAGCCATAGCTCTTGCTGTAATTTGTGCCATTTCGTAGCGAGTCATATTACGGTATCCTCGGTAACTATTGTCACCGAAGCCCAGAACAATACCGCGTGAATGCAGTTCCTGCAAAACATCATAAGACCAATGATCTGCAGGAACATCCCGAAAATGATTGGCTGCCTCTGCTCTGCAAAAGGGAAAAAGGCAGAGCAGATATATAACAAATACACTTTTCATGGCAATCTGAAAATTCATGACTGTGATTCCCTCCAATAGTGGAGCTCGGCCCTGGCAATCGCCATTTCCTTACTACAAAGAAGGTATCCATGAGATGACAAAAGTGTTATCTCTTTTACCTTTCTGCAAAAAATGTGGTTTTCCTGCAAAAATGGAGTCTTCTCATTGAGAGATAGGCTCCGTTTTCATCTAAGTGTTTTTGATGGATTAAAATTACTTAATCATCCCCTGGGTAGGATCGCCGATAATAGTAGGGTCTTTTTCACCCAGCTTTGGGCTAGGAACCTTGCCATCATTATTTGGCTTCGTGATCTTGATATCAATGTCTTTAGGAGTTAAGATATCCAAATCCCCCTGACCAATGTTCCCAGCGTTGCCGCCTGATACCTTATCCATCTCGTCAATGTTCATCTTCTTGTTTTCCATTTTAATCTTGCGGCACCACCAGCCACATGATCCAGCTCATCATCGGAAAGAGTCATGTTATTCATCTGCTCCTGCTCATATTCCTTTAATTCCTCAAGGGTAAATGGCAGACCTACTTCCTTTGCCAGCGGAATAATAACAGCCTCAACTGCCTTTTCACGCATAGCAGCATCATCTGAAGAAGCCCCTTTCTTCTCTGCGAAATCCTTATCCAGAGCATTGAGCTTTTCAGCCAAAGCTGCGTCCTGGGCCAGCTTATCATAAAACTTTCCTACATTTTCTTTTGCCATGGTGTCGTCCTCCTCTTTATAGTTTTTCGTTTGATTGTTCTTTCCTCATCGTCCATTTTTTAATTGCTGTCGGCGATAGGCCCGTTGGAGATACCAACAAAGATACAAAATGCTGTCTTTTTACCACTCTTGACCTTCCCCACTCCAACGCCGATGAAGGCACAGGCGGCGGCAGTACCGCCCTTTTTTCCTTTTCGATTCCGTTTGTTATAGTCATATTGATACCAATCCCCCCCAGCTACCTGATCCAGCTCATCCTCGGAAAGAGTCATGTTCTTCAGTTGCTCCTGCTCGTATTCCTTTAATTCCTCAAGGGTAAATGGCAGGCCAACTTCCTCAGCCAGTGGGAGAACGATAGCCTCCGCTGCCTTTTCGCGCATAGCAGCATCATTTGAAGAAGTCACGTTCTTCTCAGCGAAATCCTTATCAAGAGCATTGAGCTTTTCAGCCAAAGCTGCGTCCTGGGCCAACTTCTCATAAAACTTTCCTACATTTTCCTTTGCCATGGTATTTTCCCCCTTATATTTAAATTTTATTATTTGCTCTTGTCCTTTATATCCATGAGAGGATAAAAGTGTTTCTCTTTTTTTATTTTTCTGCAAAAAATTTGGTTTTCCTGCAAAAAAAGAGCAGTCCATAATGAATGAACCGCTCTCATAGTATAAAGATTGTTGTTAGTTTTTGCCTCATCCTGCAATCGGACCGCTGGAACCACCGATGATTATACAGAAGGCCGTTTTTCCGTTCTTTTTTTTGAGTCCTATCCCTACACCGATATAGGCACAAGCCGCATGATTACAATCTACCCTTTTGCTTGTAGATTTATCCCCGCCATCTTTCAGGGAGCCGCCGGCCACCTGATCCAGCTCATCATCGGAAAGGGTCATTTCTCTCAGCTGCTCTTCCTCATATTCCTTCAATTCCTCAATGGTAAATGGGAGGCCAATTTCCTCAGCCAGTGGAAGAACAATAGCTGCAGCAGCCTTTTCACGCATAGCAGCATCATCTAAAGAAGCCTCATTGGACTCATCAAACTTCTTGTCCAAAGCATTGAGCTTTTCAGCCAGAGATGCATCCTGGGCTAACTTATCATAAAACTTTCCTACGTTTTCCTTTGCCATGGTATTTTCCCCCTTATATTTAAATTTTATTATTTGCTCTTGTCCTTTATATCCATGAGAGGATAAAAGTGTTTCTCTTTTTTTATTTTTCTGCAAAAAATTTGGTTTTCCTGCAAAAATGGAGCCTATCTCAAATTGAGAAGGCCCCGTTTTCATCTAAGCATTTTTTGATGGATTAAAATTACTTAATCATACTTTCAGTAGGGTCACCGATAATAGTAGGGTCCTTTTCACCCAGCTTTGGGCTTGGAACCTTGGTATTATCTTGTGGTGGAAGAACGTCCTTAAGGATTTTAGGCTGTAGAGGCTCTAATACATCATTTGGAGTATCATGAAGCATGCCGCCAGCCACCTTGTCCATTTCATCCATGTTCATTGCGTTGTTCTTCTTCATCTCAGTCATTTTTAAGCTCCCCTTTCTGTGTGGTTGTTTGTTTTTCTTTGTCCTTTATATCCATGGGTGAATAGAAGTGTTATAAAAATTTTAAAAATAATGGGGATAAAAGGAAGTACCTAAAGGTACTAGCGGCGCTTCGCTTGCGTCGCCCCCACAGCCGCCCCCTCTTATGGCTTCCGCCCTGCGGGGACTACGATAGGGCTACTACTTATCTGCAAACGCCTAATTTTCCCCACATACTTTCCCTCATATCATCAAAGGCATCCCCGAACATATCACAATGTTTCTTGCTGGCAGGAATAGCAATGTAATCTCGTGTAGTTCCCTTAGAAAAGGTTATGGTTTGTATCAGGCCCATATTGATTTTGACATTATCATACAGCCTATCTTTAATATCATCAAAATACTTCTTTGCCGGCTTTCTACATCTGTGGTTATAAACCAGAACACTCTTTCCTGAGTCTATAAAATCCTTTACTTCTTCGTAAAAAACATACTTAATACTTCTGGCTGAACCTTTGCCCACAGACTTAACCAGCAGGCCATTGTCCGGGTCCATAAATACAAGGTCCGCATCCTTAAATCTTTTCAAAGCCTTCTCATGCCACTCATGGCGGCCATCAATGGTGAGATAATATGGTGAACAGTTAAAGATGGCAGGGATTGATTTAACTGCTGCTGGAATCGAGAGTACAAGACAAAAGTTAGCAATAGCTTCTGCCGGTGATGAATCTTTGTTGAAGAATGGATATACTATATCCTTTGGTCATAAGGACGGCAGTATGGGGGTATATTATAAGAGCTTTAATCATTCTGTAACCAGTGAAAATTATAAAACGGCTGCCAGGTTTGATCACACTGTGAATTCAAATAACGACTGGTATGTTACTGATATTTCAGATAGGATTAAATAAATTCAAGGGCTCAATTGAGTCCTTTTTTATTGCCCAAAATAAAAAGGGACTGCCGAAGCAGCCCCAGATCATGAAACCTTAATATTGATGAATTTCCTCATATAACCCTACAAACAGGCGATACAGCATCTTTCCGCCCATAATTACCAACGAACCGGTCAAGCCGATAAACAATCCTAATATTAATACAAGAGCCCAATTTATCGCCATGTAAAATCACCCCTTTGGTTCTGGCTGACCAATAGTATACGTTCCAGCCAACCTCATTATACCATTTCTTACTGGGTATATCGGAATATATGGGCCAAATAGCGAGCTTTTAATCTAATTATAATAATAGACCCAGTTGGGTAACGGAAACGCCCCGCCCATACATACTCAGAATAAATACATTTTATATATTTTGTTCTGTATCCTGACACGATAATCCCAATCATTTATAATAAAGGTTACCGGTGTCCATGATGTTTATCTGAAGGAAACCGTTGTCACTAAGTTGGCCTGATAGGTCCTGATGATTGCCCCTCTGCTTGCCTGGCGGCCTGCAGGGGGGCTTTCTTATCAACGAAAGGAGTACATATGGAAGAAAAGATTTTATCGGCAGTAAGCACCGTAGGCTTTCCGATAGTCATTACCTTTTATCTTCTGATAAGGTTCCAGACTACCATGGACAAGTTCTGCGACAAGCTGGATGCCCTGATACTGGAAATCCGCAAGGAACACTCGTAAAAAAAATCGTGTGGCCATGCCTAAAATTTAGGTTTTGGCTGCACGATTTTTTTATTTTTATACACTAAAAATGTATTATCTCCCATTCCCCACTTTTCTATATTTTTTACCCATGAAATAGGGATGGGCTCATTTATTTTTGTAACTAAAAATCTTTGTGGCAATCATTTGGCAATCATTGGGAAAATTATGGGTAAAGCAAAAAGGCTTCCGAAATCTCGGAAGCCTTGATTTTACTGTGGTGCCGAAGGCCGGACTCGAACCGGCACGTATTTGCATACGGCAGATTTTGAGTCTGCTGCGTCTGCCAATTCCGCCACTTCGGCACTTTTGAGTCATGCAACAACATCACACAACAGTGCTATACTAACATACTATATCAATATTGTCAACAGTTTTAGAACATAACTACCGATTATATTTTTCCACCAGACCGGCCAACCATTTGGCCTTTTCTGATGTTAAGGCTCCTGGAAGCACTCTCCAGCTCCAATTCCCTCCTGAGGTTCCAGGCAAATTCATGCGGTTATCGCCGTCCAATGCCAAAATATCCCACACCGGTACGATGGCTGTACGGGCTCTGGAAGCGTAAGCATGTTCCACCAAAGCCTGACAGAGTGTTTGGCTGTCTGCCCCTTCTTTACCTAAAAGCTTTGCCACTGCAGCTCTGGTTTCAGTATCTATATCATTTTCCAGCCAACCCACCACTGTGTTATTATCGTGAGTTCCCGTATAAACCAGACTATTTTCAGGTTCCACGAAATTAATTCTGTGGAAAGCATTAAAATGGAGTTCAAACTGCAATACCTTCATTCCTGGATAGCCGCATCTTTCACGAAGTATCTCAACCTCATCGGTGATAATCCCCAGATCCTCTGCCACTATTGGCAGTTCGCCCAAAGAATCCTTTAATTTCCCGAAGAACTCCATTCCCGGGCCCTTGACCCACTCACCATCAATAGCGGTTTCCGCATCGCCGTCTATCTCCCAATACGCCTCAAAACCACGGAAGTGATCAATACGAACCATGTTTACCTGCTCAAGCATACGGCCCAAACGGCTTATCCACCAGCGGTAGCCATCCTTGGCCATTTCATCCCAGTCGTATTGTGGGTTGCCCCACAGCTGACCAGTCTTACTGAAGTAATCAGGTGGTACTCCTGCTACCTTCAGTGGCCTGCCATCCTCACCTAGCTTAAAGAGTTTTTGGTTAGCCCACACATCGGCACTGTTTTGAGATACAAATATTGGCATATCTCCCAGAATCTTTACACCTTTTCCATTGGCATAAATCTTAAGCTCCTGCCACTGCGTGGAAAACAAATATTGGTAGAAGCATTCCCTGCCGATTTCCTGAGCCAGCTCATTTCTAGCCTTTTCCAAAGCCTCAGGCCTCCGCTTTTTCAGGTCCTCTGGCCACTCTATCCAGCCAGCTTCCAGCTGTTGCTTAGAAATAGCTTTAAATAACGCATAATCATTAAGCCAATAGGCCTCCTGACTGCAAAAGCCCTCAAACACGGCCATATCATCGGCATTACCCTTGGTAAAGAAATTATCCGCAGCCTTGGCCAGGAGCTTTCCTTTAACTTGACGGGCAAATTCATAATCCGTTTTATTTGTGGCTCCCTTTTCAGGTACCTTAATATCCTCATCAGTGAGCAGCCCCATATCCACCAGCTTTTCCATAGATATTAGCATAGTGTTGCCAGCAAAGGCTGATGGGGATGCATACGGAGAATTGCAGTCATCCACAGGAGTCAATGGCAAAAGCTGCCATATTTTCTGATTGGCCTCTGCCAAAAAATCCACGAATTCATACGCCGAGGCACCAAAATCTCCCACACCATATTTTGACGGGAAGCTGGTCGGGTGCATCAACACACCGCACTCCCTGATATGCTGTTCCTCATTCTTCACACACCGATATATTTTGACGCTGCACGGCTTCATGGAAACATGGAGAACTTCACGAATAACGTTGAGCTCCCTGCCATCACCAAAGACATTTATAAAGCTGCCGGCCCACAGATCACGAACATCCACATAGACCGTCCGCATTTCATTACCACGGTTCATAAGAACAATGAAAACGTCATTTTCCGCCGGTTCGCCAAATACATCCTTGCCATCATCAATAACCCTTGCATAACCGAAGATATCACCATCGGAATAAATTGGTAGGAATTTTCCTGTCTGCAGGGCCACATTTTCATTTCTGAGATGAATGAGCTTTTTGTACCACTGGCGCAGGTCCTCATCCCCATTATCCCAATCGTAAGGGAGACGGCAGAAAGGATCCTTATAGCCTTCCATACCAATCTCATCGCCATAATATATACACGGTACTCCAGGGAATGTCATCTGCCATGCCGCAGCTATTTTCAGACGACTCTTACCCAGCTTTAGTCTTTCATCATCCAGCTTATACTTTGCCTGAATTCTCTCCGGGACGCCCTCACAGGAAGGTGCTTCACCAAATATGGTCAGTATACGCTCCCGATCATGGCTTCCCAAAAGGTTCATCATTGCATAAAAGTTCTGCGCCGGATAATTTTCCTTAAGACTCATTATCCTTCGGCAAATCTGATGGCCATCCACATACCCCAAAAGGAAGTCTATTACTATCCTGCGGAAAGGATAATTCATAGCAGAATCAATCTCATAGCCACAAAGATAATGCCGGTTCACGCCATAGGCCACCTTGTTGGATGCATCCTCCCATACCTCACCGATAAGTACCGAATCCGGATCGGTATTTTTCAGCTCCTTATAGAAGGCTTGAGAAAATTTTTCCGGAAGCTCATCTATAACATCCAGACGCCAACCGCTGATTCCCTGCTTATTCCAATAATGAAGTACACTATCCTCTTTATGAATAATGTAATCCATATAGGCAGGGGTCTCCTCCCTCACATTTGGGAGATTGGTAAAGCCCCACCAGCTCTCATATTTATCTGGATAATCAATAAAGCTGTACCAGCTGTAATAAGGTGAATCCTTACTCTGACAAGCACCCACCGAATCATAATTCCCATACTTGTTGAAATATATACTGTCCTCGCCGGTATGGCTGAACACACCATCCAGGATGAACCGTATACCAATTTTTTTACCCTCGGCACAAAGCTGGGCAAATTCCTCGTTTGTCCCCAGGATAGGATCCGTTTTCATGTAATTACCAGTATCATAATGATGGTTGCTGGCAGATTCGAATATTGGGTTGAGATACACCACTGATATCCCTAAATCTTTTAAGTAAGGAAGCTTTTCCCTGATGCCGGCAAAATTTCCCCCAAAGAAATCATAGGCGATTATTTCCCCATTATCCGGGTCCTTGTAATACCTTGGTTTATCCTTCCAGGATGCATGATAGAGAGCATTTGGCTTCTCCACCATTTCATTTCCCTTACGATAGAACCGGTCAGGGAAAATCTGATACATTACGGAGTGCTTAAACCAGTCAGGAGTTTTTGCTTCCTTATTGTAGACAGTAATCTGATAGGCTGCGTGAGGATAATCAGCAAGCTGTCCCACGCCCCCCATCATTTCATCATTGTTGCTGTAAAAACAAACCTGACCATTAACGCTGATTATGAAATAGTACCAAAGCAGGGTTCCCTTTTTAGGCATATTAACATATCCCTCATAGTATTCCCCATCCTCCATACGGGCCATACTATAAAGGGTTTCCCCTACCCGGTCCTCCCATATACGGATTTTTATACCGCTGACCTCAGTGTCCTTGTCTGTTTCCACCTTTAATCTCAGCCGCACCTTGCTTTCGGTGGCAGCCGCCCCAACAGGGAAACGGTAAAATTCATTTTGCGAGTCGTGAATAACGTTTAATAGCGCAGCCACATAATGACCCCCTTACAGCATAAGCACTAGGCTAAAAGCTGCTTGTACATATCAATATATTCACTTGCCGACTTTTTCCAATCGAAATTAGAGCTGATGGCATTATGCTGTAGCATGTTCCAAATCCGAATATTATCGTATTCGGTAAGGGCTCGCTTAACGCAATACATCAAATCATGGGCATTTATATTGGCAAAGGTATATCCGTTACCAGTGTTATCATACTTATTAAATGGTCTTACCGTATCCTTGAGCCCACCTGTCTCACGGACAATTGGTACAGTACCATAGCGAAGAGCTATCATCTGGCCAATACCACATGGTTCAAAAATAGATGGCATAAGGAAGAAGTCCGCACTACCATAGATCTTCTGGGCCAAATCATTGGAGAAGTAAATATTTACGGACACTTTGGTAGGGAAACGCCACTGAAGCTCCCGGAACCAATCCTCATAACCCTTATCGCCAGTACCCAAAATAACGAACTGGCAGTCCTCATGGGTCAGGAGCTCATCTAAAATTCTGATAATCAGCTCAATACCCTTGTTCTCCACCAAACGGGAAACCATGGCCAACATCGGAGTGTTGCGGCTTACAGGAAGCCCCAGCTGTTCCTGAAGTTTTTCCTTGTTGGTAAGTTTCTTATCCAGGGAATGGATATCAAAATTCTCATAGAGATGTTTATCAGTCATCGGATCGTATACAGAATTATCGATGCCATTGATAATGCCCCGCAAATCCTCACAACGGGAACGAAGCAGACCATCCAGATGTTCCCCAAAGAATTCATATTGAATTTCCTCAGCGTAAGTACGGCTTACGGTACTGATTTTATCCGCATAAACAATACCGCCCTTCATAAAGTTCACACAATCATTGAACTCCAAATCACCGTTATTGAAATATTGCCAATCAAGGCCCAGTACATCTCCCATAATATTCTTGTCGAAAACGCCCTGATACTTAAGATTGTGGATGGAGAATACAGTCTTAATATTTTCGTACCGGCTATCTCCCTGATGCTCCAGCTTCAGGAACACATTTACAAGTGCTGCGTGCCAGTCATTGCTGTTGATGACATCTGGCCAGAAATCCATGGCTGGCAATAAATTCAGTACAGCACGGGAGAAAAAGGAAAATCTCTCAGCATCATCAAAGTAGCCATAAAGGCCATCCCGATAGAAATACTCCTGGTTATCTACAAAATAATAGGTAACCCCCTCATATTCCAGCTTGTCCACCCCGGCATACTTTTCACGCCAGGATACTGGTACTGTAATATCACCCACATGCTCCATCGCGTTGCGATATTCCTCAGAAATGGAGCTGTACTTAGGTAAAATAACTCTGGCATCAATGCCCTCAGCCTTAAGGTATTTTGGCAAAGAACCGGCCACATCAGCCAATCCGCCAGTCTTAATAAAAGGAACTGCTTCAGAAACTACATACAAAACTTTCATAGCTTGCACCTCTCTCTATTCCTCGGTCTTCTTACGACCCCTGGTTGTTTTCTTGGGCTTCTCACTTACTTCTTCCTTTTTTGCAGCGGTTTTTGAACCGTCTTCTTTAGCCTTTGCAGTTGTGGCTTTGCGGGTCCGGGGCTTAGGTTTGGTTTCAGCTTCCTGGGCAGTTTCAGCTTTTGGCTTTCTTCCCCGGGTAGTTTTAGGCTTTACTTCCTTTGCCCCATCCTCCTTAGCCTTTACAGCAGTTTTTCTGGTCCTTGTTGTCTTAGGCTTAGTTTCCTCTTCTGCCTCGGCTTTGGCAGCAGCCGTTTTAGTTGCCGTAGTCTT
The DNA here is from genome assembly GCF_900141865.1 of Anaerovibrio lipolyticus DSM 3074. Lineage (GTDB taxonomy): Bacteria > Bacillota > Negativicutes > Selenomonadales > Selenomonadaceae > Anaerovibrio > Anaerovibrio lipolyticus. The sequence goes on from NZ_FQYW01000018.1 coordinate 11,402, forward strand.
TTTTGCCGTGGCAGTTTTCTTTGTAGTTGTTGTCTTCTTAGTAGTAGACGCTTTCTTTACAGTAGTTTTCTTGGCCGTGGATTCTGCTTTTTCTGGTTCATCTTTTTTAGCTTTTGCAGTTGTCCGGGTCTTAGCCGCAGAAGTTGCCTTGGCCTTTACTGTTGTCTTTTTTGCTGTAGTCTTTTTGGCGGTTGTCTTTTTCTTCACCCCATCGTCACTGGGGGACTGTAATTCCAAATAAATGGTTGCCAACGGTGGCACCGTAACCAGAATGGAATTTGCCTTTCCCTGCCATTCCATATCCTCGGAGACAATATCATAATCATTCAGTACATTGGAACCACCAAATTCCTCTGCATCACTATTGAATATTTCCCGATAAACGCCGGCTGCAGGAACGCCGAAACGATAGCCATGGCGCACCTCCGGAGTAAAGTTGGAAATGGCAATAATGAAAGAGCCATCCTCAGCCTTACGAATAAATGATACCAAACTGTCATCAGCATTGTCACAATCAATCCACTCAAAGCCTCTCCAGTCAAAATCCACCTCCCAGAATGCCTTATGGTCAACGTAGAATTTATTAAGGGCTCTTGAATACTCCAACATCTGGGTATGCTTTTCATACTGCTCCACCAGATGCCAATCGAGACTGTCATCAAAGTTCCATTCAATAAACTGACCGAACTCTCCTCCCATAAAGAGCAGCTTCTTTCCGGGATGAGCCATCCAATAGCCGAAGAAGGCGCGGAGACCGGCAAATTTCTGCCAATAATCACCTGGCATTTTACTTATAAGTGAACACTTGCCATGAACCACTTCGTCATGTGACAACGGCAACACAAAGTTTTCACTGAAAGCATACATCAGAGAAAAGGTCAGCTTGTCATGATGCCACTTACGATAAATAGGATCCAGGCTGATATAGCGCAGAATATCATTCATCCAGCCCATATTCCACTTATAATTAAAGCCCATGCCCCCCATGTAAACCGGCTTGGAAATATTTGGCCATGAGGTGGATTCCTCAGCAATCATCAATGCCTGAGGGTAATTCTTGAATACTGCCTCATTTAGCTTGTGCAGAAAATCAATGGCCTCCAGATTACCATCGCCGCCAAATTTATTAGGCACCCAGTCGCCATCCTGACGACCGTAATTTAGATACAGCATGTTTGCCACAGCATCAATGCGCAAACCATCAATATGATACTGATCCATCCAGAACATGGCATTGGAAATCAAAAAGCTCTGTACCTCAGTACGGCCATAGTCAAAGTTTACAGTACCCCAGCCTGCATTATCAGCACGCTGTATATTGTCGGATTCGTACAAATTCTGGCCGTCAAAATCACGAAGTCCCTGATTGTCCTTACAGAAATGGCCAGGAACCCAGTCCATAATGATGCCGATACCAGCCTGATGAGCCTTATCCACCAGATAACGGAACTCATCAGGAGTGCCATAGCGACTGGTAACGGCATAATATCCTGTAGCCTGATACCCCCATGAACCGTCAAACGGATGCTCGCAAAGCGGCATCAATTCAATATGGGTGTAGTTCATGCTCTTTACATAGTCCACCAGCTGGTCAGCCATATCCATATAGGAAAGATACTCCCCATCAGGAGTACGTCTCCAGGAACCTAGATGAACCTCATAGGTGAGCATTGGACGGGTGTAGGAAGGGTGGTCCTCCTTGAATTTAGCCCACTTGCTGTCCTTCCATTTGTAGTTTCCCAATTCATAAACAATAGAAGCTGTCTCAGGCTTTTTCTCGGCAAAAAAGCCATAGGGATCAGCCTTCATAATATGTGGTCCCTCATGCTGTGGCAAAATAGCATATTTGTACACAGTACCAGGCCCGACATCGGGGATAAAGAGATTCCATATCTCTCCATCCCCCAGTTTGGACATTTTATTTACTCTTGTGTCCCAGTTATTGAAATCACCCACAACTGAAACTTCCTTGGCATGAGGTGCCCAAACTGTAAATCGTACACCTTTTTTACCGTTCTGCTCCATTATATGGGCACCTAACATTTCATAGGCACGGTAATTAGTCCCCTGATGGAACAAGAACAAATCATACTCGCTTAACTCTGATGTCTCCATGTATATCCCCTCTTACTTAATCTCTACAGGCTCAATATCCCAAATATCCTCAGCATACTCAGTAATGGTACGGTCTGAGGAGAAAATACCAGAATTTGCAATATTGACAGCAGAGGATCTAAGCCATGCATCCTGATCCTGATAACGACGGACGATTTCCTCATGAGCTTCAATATATGCGTTAAAGTCCTTCAAGATGAAGAACTCATCATTACTGTTAATCAGATAATCAAATAATGTCCGGAAATTACCATAGGTACCATCAGTAAGCTGATTCATAACAGTGCGGACATTTTCATTGGTATTGTATTCATCCCACGCGTTATAATTTCCATTTTCATAGTAGGAAATAACCTCATCAGCTCTTAGCCCGAAGATTACGCAATTATCGTCGCCCACCTGCTCATGAATTTCTACATTGGCACCGTCCATGGTTCCCAGAGTTATGGCACCATTCATCATAAATTTCATGTTGCCTGTACCGGATGCTTCCTTGGAGGCTGTGGAAATCTGCTCACTGACATCAGCTGCCGGATATACCATCTCACCCAAGGACACTCCGAAGTTCTCCAGAAATATTACCTTAATCTTACCGTTAATACTCTCATCATTATTAATCTTGTCAGCCACTGCATTGATAAGACGGATTGTCTCCTTGGCTGTGTAGTAACCAGGCGCAGCCTTGCCACCGAAGAAGTATACCACCGGTACAGGCATATCGTAATCAGGGTCATTCTTCAAGCGGTTATACTGATACATAATATGCAGTATATTCATAAGCTGACGCTTGTAGGAGTGAATTCGCTTAACCTGAATGTCAAAGATGGAATCAATCTTTACACGAACCTTGTTATGGGACAATACATACTTTGCCAAATCCCGTTTTCTTGCCCTCTTTACCTTCTTGATAGCCTTCAGGAAATCAGGATCATCCACATAATTATTAATTTTCTTTAAAAGCTTAATATTTTGGCGCCACTCACGGGTCAGCTTATCATCTATGAGATGTGCCAAATCATTGTTTGCACTGATAAGCCAACGACGATGGGTGATACCATTGGTCTTATTATTGAATTTTCTAGGGAATACCTTATAGAAATATTTCAAGGTACTGGTCTTTAAGATATCTGAATGAATTTTGGCCACGCCATTAACGCTGTAAGAGCCAACCACTGCCAAACGGGCCATGTGAACCTGACCATTTTCAATGATGGACAGTTCACGAACCAGTGCCTCATCACCAGGATATTTCTTGCGAATCCCCTCCAGGAAGCGACGGTTAATTTCCTCCACTATCATGTAGATACGAGGCAACATTTCCTTAAAGAGGCCCACATCCCATTTCTCCAGTGCTTCCGGCAAAATGGTGTGGTTGGTATATGCACAGGTCTGGGTGGTAATATCCCATGCATCTTCCCACTCAAGTCCATAGTCATCCACCAAAATACGCATCATTTCCGGTACAGCGGTGGCTGGATGGGTATCATTAATATGAATACCAATCTTGTCAGAAAGATCATAAACATTGTCGTGGGTCCGCATAAAGTGACGGATAATACTCTGTACACCGGCAGACACAAAGAAATACTCCTGCAGCAAACGGAGTTTCTTACCATCGGAAAGTCTATCGTCAGGATAGAGGTACTCAGTAATACGGTTTACCCAACGACGATACTCCTGACGCTGGTTTATCTCCTCCTGAGTCAATGTGCCATAGTCTGAAAAGTCCATATTAACCTCTGCGTTCCAGAGGCGCAGAGTATTAACGGTGGTATTCTTGTAACCGATAACAGGCACATCATACGGAACAGCCATAATATCAGTATAGCCTTCATACACCAGCTGTAAATTTTCCTCGCCAGGAACTTCCTTCATATAGGCATGACCACCAATACGGACATTTACAGCCTTGTTAGGCTTTCTGAATTCCCAGGCGTAACCATCGCGAAGCCAGTTATCCGGAATCTCAATCTGGGTTCCATTGATTATTTTCTGTTCAAAAAGGCCATACTGATAGCGAAGGCCGCAACCATGGGCTGGCAAGGACAGAGAAGCCATGGAATCGATAAAGCAAGCGGCCAGTCTGCCCAGACCACCATTACCCAGGCCTGCATCTGGCTCCTCGTTGTAGATATCGTCCAGCTTAACATCCAGCTCCTTCAATACAATTTTCAGGGCATTCTTCAAATCCAGATTAATCAAATTGGTGTTAAGAAGTCTGCCCAGCAGGAATTCAATGGAAAAATAATAAATCTGTTTATTGTCATTAATAGCATACTGTTTGTTGGTCTTAATCCAATTTTCAGTGGTGTACTGCTTTACCACTGCTGCAACAGCATTGTATACCTCATTCTGGGAAAGCTCCGAAAGCTCACGTCCATACAATATCTTGGATGTAAGTATAAAGCGTTCTTTAAGTTCATCCTTGATTTCATCAATATCTCTTTCAATAAATGCCATATAATCACTCCCATATAATAAAAAAAAGCCAAACAGGCCCCTGACGACAGGATACCCCTTATCATCAGCGGCCTGAAATCAATTATTAAATAACGGTGCTCTTAGCAATAATCAAAGGATAATTCTCAGCACCTTTTAACCACTGATCCTCAGAAACGACAACATTCTTGTCGCAGATTACATCCCTGAGCATTGCATACTGCTCTATCTGGCACTGCTCCATAATAATGCAATCCTTAATCTTTACGCCTTCAGCCACCCGTACTCCTCTAAAGAGGATACTGTCCTCAACCTCACCATAAATCTCACAGCCATTGCCGATGAGGGAATTGGTAACCTTGGCAGTATTCTTGTACTGCACCGGAGCCGCATCCTTTTTCTTGGTGTGGATAGGATGTTCACTCATAAAAAGCTCATTCCAAATATCAGGATTTAATATGGCCTTGTTGGCGTTAAAGTAGGCCATAGTGGAATTTATTCTGGTGGAAAAGCCCTTGTGCTCGTAGCCATAAATGCTGAAATCATCCATATGACGTATAATACCATCCACCAGCATACTGTTGCCTCCACGTTCGAAGGTAGAGGTAACCAGCTTCACCAAAGTATCCTTTCGCATGAGGTAGATACCCATGAAGTCGTTGGAACCCTTGGTGGAGGTCATACGCTTGGCGATGTCAGTCACCTTGCCATTTTCAGCAACCTGCATGGAAGCTGCCTCTCCCGGCAAATCCTCCCGAGCCTTGCAATATACCATGGTGATATCTGCCCCAGTATTCTGATGGAACAGAAGAACATGTCTAAAATCAATGTTATACACCGTATCAGCCTGTACCAAAAACACGTACTCTGACGAACTGCGCATAACAAAATCTATATTTTGATATAGTCCGGCGAGTGCGCTATTATTACCATTTTCGCCGTCATTAGGGAGATAAGCCAAGCCATCACGATGACGTGCCAAATCCCAATCCTTACCAGAGCGCAGATGGTCAAAAACAGGTCTTGCCTTTTTTGATACCAGAACACCTACATGACCAATACCAGAATTTACCAAGCTGGACATGGCAAAATCCAATATACGATAGCGGCCCGCAATAGGAAGCGCGGCCACCGGACGGTGTTCACAAAGCTCCTTCAGCATACTGTTGGCACCATCGAGTCTTATAATCCCCATTACATTACCCAATATGATCAGCTCCATTTCTCGTTTTCGTAAATCAGCTTACCTGCTGTCCCACACTTGCCTGCTCTGCCGCAACGGTTTCACCTTCCGGAACCACGGCAATAGCCCCCTCTGAACCAGCAACGTGAGCCCCGGCGGAAATTATGCAGTTCTGTGCAACAATGGCATGGTCAATTACTGCATTTTCCTCAATAACGGTAAATGGCATAATTACTGAATTTGTAACCTTGGCTCCCTTACCGATTTTAACGCCGGAGAACAATACCGAATGATCAACTTCCCCCATAATCATGGAGCCTTCATTCAGCATAGAACAGGTGACTTTGGCTTCCTTGCCTAAATAATGAGGTGGCAAGGATGGATTGTTGGAATAAATTGTCCATGCACTGGTAAAGGAGAATGGAGGTTCATCCTGCAAAAGATCCATATTGGCCTGCCACAGACTCTCAATAGTTCCTACATCCTTCCAGTAACCCTCAAAGGCATAGGAATACATCCTGGCCTTATCATTCAACATCTTAGGAATAATATTTTTGCCAAAATCGTGGGAGGAGTTATCGTCAGTAGCGTCTTCTCTAAGGTATTTATCCAAGAAATCCCGGTTGAAAATATAAATACCCATGGAAGCCAGATTGCTCTTTGGTTTTGCTGGTTTCTCCTCAAATTCTACAATACGGCCGTCCTTTTCATCGGTATTCATAATGCCAAAGCGTGGTGCTTCATCCCAAGGCACCTCAAATACGCCGATGGTGGCATCGGCTTTGTTGGCCCTGTGGGCTGCCAACATTTTGGCATAGTCCATGGTATAAATATGATCGCCGGAAAGCACCAGCACATATTCCGGGTCCACCATGTCAATAAAATTCAGGTTCTGATAAATGGCATCTGCTGTACCCTTGTACCAGTCTGCCCCCTTGTCCCTTGCATAAGGTGGCAGAATAAAAACACCACCATCTGACTTATCCAAGTCCCAGGCATCACCAGTACCCAGATAATTATGAAGCTCCAATGGGCGATACTGTGTCAGTACGCCAACCTTGTCTATGCCGGAATTGGCACAATTTGAAAGTGGGAAATCAATAATTCGATACTTACCGCCAAACGGTACAGCTGGTTTGGCAATTTTTTTAGTTAGTGCCCCCAGGCGGCTTCCCTGACCACCTGCCAGTATCATGGCCACACATGTTGTCTTACTCATAATACTCACTCCTGCGCTTAATTCAGCTCCAGGCTCAGCCATTGTATATATTTCCCTACGTAGCCGTTACCTGAAAAACTACACTACTGAAAAATAAAAATATATTACTTGTACTGTAATTATTTCTTCATATAAAAAAAAAATCCTGCAAAAAAGTAGTTTTGTTGAAAAAATAAACGTTTTTTCCTATCATTTTCACAGAATTCAGATATATATTATGCTGTCAAACTACTTTTTCACCGGAACTTCCAAATATTCAGGGGTGGCTACATTAATGTCACACCTGCCTGCAGTTAAATCCACCAAGGATGACTGTATATTTTCTACATCATCGGGCTCAATTAACAGCTTCACGGTCACCTTGTCTGTATACTCCGTTTCCCCGGAGCGAAGATTATTGGTTCGTACCCAATTTTCCACAGTGCCCAACAAAGTATAATCCATCTCCACCGAAACCATGCAAAAGGGCTTTACCTCCACCTGAGGTGTGGCCTCCAACCCCAATGAGGCTGAATGATTATAGGCCCTGATAAGGCCGCCAGCTCCCAGCTTAATTCCACCAAAATAACGGGTTACCACTACCACCACATTGGTGAGGCCATGCTGTTTTATAGCTTCCAATATAGGATTTCCCGCAGTTCCTCCCGGCTCCCCGTCATCGTTGGATTTTTGCTGGCTGCTGTCAGTGCCCAAAATCCATGCGGAGCAATTGTGTCTGGCATCAAAATGTTTTTTCTTGATACCCTGCACAAACTCTCTGGCTGCTGCCTCATTCTCCACATGGGCTGTATATGTATAAAATTTTGATTTTTGGATTTCATAATATGATGTTCCAAAATCCGAGGTGGTCTTATATGGCTGCAATCAGTTCACCTCCGGTATAGTAAGATTTTTTCTGAGAGAATTAATCTCACCGGCAGTAAAGAGCATATCAGGAGAATTTACAAGCATGGCATCCTTTAAATAACCCATCTGTACATCATGCTGTTCCGTAAGCATTTTTTCCGGATCTGCCATCATCTTGGTGGCCCGTATTGTCTTTAGCTGACCATCAGAATAAGCCTTAGTCTTTTTCAAAATGGATGACGTCAAATCATAGTTGGCATCATCCAAGCTAATGGGCGGTGTCATCTGATAAATCTCATTATGGAGGCTGACCACGTTGGATTCCAGCTGAGTAAGGCGGTTATATGCCTCTCGCAGGGAAATATCCTCATTTTGAAAATCCTTCATTATACGATGATAGGATACCCAACAATAATCAATGGCATCCAGCTTTTTCTTGTAATTGGTATACCATTCACCAAAGGCCAGCTGCTGGGCTGTAATATGTCGTATAGTCGACTCATCCAGCTCCTCGTATGAGTTAGAGGTACTTGAATAATAGCCATACCCCACAATAGAAGTAGCCAGCAACAGGGAACCACAAAAGGCATAAAATGCCATGCGGCTTTTAATATTTTTTTCCAGCACCAGAACCATAAGGGCCAGCACTATAACTGCAATTAGAATAGGCAATAGCATAATAAATCCCTTCAACAGAATTTAAGACAATGTAAAATCTATTAAGATATTATACACCAAACTGGGGTTGAGGCAAAATATCACAGTTTTCATACAATACCCTTTATTGGAAGATTTTTCTTCTTAAAGAAGAAAAATTTGAACAATAGCGTTATAATTATAAAAGTTATTTTTATAAAAAGGAGACTCCTAATGACGAAAAAGGATATTGCAAAAAGCATCTGGAGTATGATGCGCTCTTATTGGAAATCTGAAGAACGATGGTGGGCACGGGGCATGCTGGCAGTCATCATCATTCTAAATCTGGCCCAGGTTTATCTCCTGGTAATGCTGAATCAATGGAATAATGATTTTTATAATGCCCTGCAGAATTATGATCTTGATAACTTCTGGCCCCTGGTGAGGCACTTTACCCTTATAGCATTCATATACATAATCGCTGCAGTTTATGCCATCTATCTACAGCAAATGCTGCAAATAAAATGGCGTACATGGATGACAAACAATTATTTAAATAGCTGGATGGCCAAACAGGTCTATTATAAGCTCCAAGTTTTAAAGTCAGATATGGATAACCCGGACCAGCGTATTTCCGAGGATATCAATTCCTTTATTACCCTGACCCTGAGCCTTTCACTAGGTTTTCTGAAGCAGCTCACCATATTAGCAGCCTTTATCTTTGTATTGTGGAGCCTTTCCGGTTCCCTGGACCTGACCCTTGGCGAAACAGCCATTTCCATTCCTGGTTACATGGTATGGCTATCACTACTGTACTCCATTGCAGGTACCTGGCTGGCCCATATAGTTGGCCGCAAGCTGATAAAGCTGAACTATGACCAGCAACGCTACGAGGCAGATTTCCGTTTCAATATGATACGTGTCCGGGAAAACAGTGAAAGCATCGCCTTTTATCGCGGTGAATCCCCAGAGCTCAATGGCTTTGGAGACCGCTTTAAAATGGTGGTTAAAAACTTCTGGGGCCTTATGAAGCGTACCAAGCTACTGAACTTCTACATTAACGGTTATGCCCAGCTGGCCATTATTTATCCCCTTATTATGGCAGCCCCAAAATATTTTTCTGGGGAAATGCAGCTAGGCGGCCTTATGCAGACCATCAGTGCCTTTGGTCGGGTACAGGATGCCCTAAGCTATTTTGTTACAGCCTACGATTCCATTGCCCAATACGCAGCAGTTATCCGCCGTCTTGGTGACTTTACCGCCCACATGGAGGAAGTGGACGAGCTGGAATCCAAATTCACCACAGTTAACGAAGCTGATAACAAGGTAACCCTTTCCAATATTGATATACTTCTTCCAGAAGGCAAAAAAATCATCGAAAGCCTTAATCTGGAATTTACCCCTGGGGAATACGCCCTAATAAGCGGGCCCTCCGGCTCTGGCAAAAGCACTCTTTTAAGAGCCCTGGCAAATCTTTGGCCTTACGGCAGCGGAACCATTGCAAGGCCGGATGACTGGCGTCTGATGTTCCTGCCACAGCGTCCTTATCTGCCATTGGGTACCCTGCGTCAGGCCATTTATTACCCACAAAATGTTCCAGAAAATGACTCCACAGACCTGGGAGCATATCTTAAGGATTTTGGATTGGCAGATTTAACAAGCCGTTTGGACGACGTGGACGACTGGAGCCGTATTCTGTCATTGGGTGAGCAGCAGCGCATCGCCTTTATCCGTATATTGCTCTTTAAGCCACAAATGGTATTCCTGGATGAATCAACCTCCGCCATGGACGAGGATATGGAGGCTCATTCCTACGATACCCTAAAAGCCCAATTACCAGAGATGTCTGTGGTCAGTGTAGGCCACCGTTCCACACTGCTATCCCGTCATAATACCATTCTCCGTCTCATTGGAGGCGGTGCCTGGATGATTGAAAGGACCGTTTAATATGCCCGGAATGCGTTCAAAAATACCTATAGAGGAAAATAACAATAAAGTTGAGCCCGCCTTCAGTAATGGCGAAAAAGCCGGCATAGCCCTGTCTTTGGTCTTATTTCTTTTTGGCCTTTCCGATGGTGATTTGCCCCTATGTTTTTTTACGGCCTCCTTCCTCATATATGAATTTCATGTAGTCTTAAAGCTGGCCAGAGGAAATCAGGATTGGTTTATGTCCAATCTGCTAAAGGGCATGAGCATCGCCATGTTCATCGGCTCCATTATGATGGTTCTCCTTTAACGCAAAAGCTGCCTCACAATTATTTCGTGAGACAGCTTTTTTTATTTTGCTGTTAAATTGTAATTTGGAAAGGTGGTCAGCAGATAGTTGCTGATGATCTCCCCTATTATTTTTTTGCCCAGATGGTCCGGATGAAGGCCATCAGTAGTGAGCTCTGCTTTCAGATTTCCGTTGGCATCAGTGAGGGCCGGAGTCACATCCACATGATATGGCTGATTCTTTATCCACTGATTCAGAAGCTGCTGCTGCTCCTTCCAGTTCCAGGCCGCCGGTTCAATGGTAGGTACCTTTGACATTAAACTAGGATTTATAGGAGTCGCGGTTACAAAAACGGGAATCACATTGTGGTACTGGCATTCTGCCAATATCTGCTCCATGGCAGCAATGGTATCCCAGCCGTCCTCGCCGGCTCGGAAGTTATTTACGCCCCCCATTATTATCAGCATCCCCGGAGTAAAAGCCATCACATCCTGGTCAAAGCGCTGGGCCATATCCTGAACACTGTCACCACTTCGTCCTAAATTCTTAACAGGAACCTGGCAATAATATTCCCAGCTGTACATAGCATAACCAGGAGGAACATTACATACGCCACCACCATGGGTAATACTGTCACCCAGAGCTGCTACCCTCACATGGCTCTCCACATCAAAATATTTTGGTTCAGACCATTCAGTATTTGGCTCTCCCGCCTTGTTCTGTGAACGGACCTGCCACATATAATGACCTGGCCAGGTGTAGCCACCTTCTTCATAGTAAACATTATTCTTGGTGGTCATTACCCGAACCACTTCATACCGTCCAGGAGAAAATTTATTTTCACGGCTGACCCTGATTTCATAGCCACCGCTGCCATCAACAGGAATCCAGGAAAACACCGGATACAGAGGCATATATGCCATTTTCTCAAACTCCGCAGTAGCCAACGGAGCTTTTGGATTTACCTCCTCACCAACAAGGGGCTTAGGGTCGCTGTAAGCTCCCATGACATTGCCGTCATAATCCAAAGGACACACCCGCCAATAATAATCCTTGGCTTTAAACATATTGGCAGTATCCAACTCATAACCATTATTTGGTATGAGATTAAAATGCTTTACCTCCGCATCTTTGCTGGCGGAGTCCCCATCTGTTATAACCAGACGATAGCTTACTGCCCCCGGAATGGTTTCCCAGCTAATTCTGACCTTATTCAGTGGCTCAGTCTGAAGTGGTTTTTCAGTATCAATCTCGTTAGTTATATTTCCAATGGCGTTACCAATAGCCTCAGTATTAATATCCTCTGCCACGACCACCCCGGAAAAGGACATTAGGCCAACTATAACCGCCACCACAATTTTATTGGAAAACTTCATGTTATCTCTCCCAAGTACATAGATAAACTTGCTTTATCCATATTTTTTTACCATAACACATAGGTAAAAAGTAATACTTGTATAATAGCTTATCACTATTAATGACAGGTTGCAACAGCTGCGGCGATAGCGGCACCGATGCTGGAGCCATCCTTCACAAGAACCGGCTCCAAGCCTCCCGCTTCAGCTCCCATTATTTCATAAAGGGCCCGTCTCACATTCTCCTGAACATAGGGCATGTGCTGAAACAAGGAACCATCCACAGCTATATGCTGGGGCTCCACCCTGCCGCTGCCAGCGATATGCCATAAAGTGCCGGCCCAGCTGGCAGCAACAATTCGGGCAGAACGAATGGTAATGGCCTTGGCCAGATTACGCAACTTTTCAATAATTTCTTCATCCTCAGCCACATTACCCAGGGTATCAACAAATATTTTAACAGACTCGGATGAGTTCTCCATTATGGCGGACATATCCACAGTGGAAAAGCTGGGCTTTTGGGATAAATCCAACAGTTCTTTTGTAAGCCTGCTGAACAGCTCCCCAATATATTTTCCCGATACCATTTTCTCCAAGCGCTGCCGCCCCGGCTGCTCTGACGCCCTATCCAGCTCCAGATCCCATTTGCTCGGAATCATCTTGGAAAAGGCCCCGGACTCCATATTAATAATACAGGCCGGCCTTCCTACATCTGGCATAACCTCCATATAGCAAGTATTATAGCCAGTAGCATAAATGCAGCCTATGCGGGTATCAGGATAGTTGTAGGCTGATGCCAAAAGCACAGCCACAGTGTCATTGAGAATAGCCACAGGCTTTATATTGCCAAATCCTTTACGAATAAGGGCCTTTTCCAGCAAAGCATTGATATCTTCGCCTTCAACCCCTGGTACGGCAAATTCCTTGGCCCATTTTATGAGCCTTGCACGATTAATATCCTTTTGCTCCGTACCAAAGGAAAAGGTATGCCCCAAAAAGTATGGCTTTTCCCTATCTCCTTCAACAGCTTCTCCCACTGCTTCTGCCAAAAAATCAAAGAGGTCATCAGAGGATGCAGAGCTGTTGATTAAATTATATTCAGCAGTTACCAGAGGCTTTTCAACCCAGCGCAGGACTTCAAAGGTGCTATTTCCCATAAGGCGTACAACAGAAGCCCGCACATTGGTGCCCCCAAAATCCACAGCCAGATATTCTCCCTTTTCATTGCCAGCAGGCAAGCCAATAAAGGAAGGCAGCATAGGCAGAGAAGAATATTCGCTTTTCTTAAGCCCCTGCTCCAAATCCCAGCGAAAGGCCCCGGCCACATCAGTAATAAACTCCTTACTGATATCCAGCTCCTCCATTATTTCCTTGTATAAAACCTCATTAAACGCCACCCTGCATGCCCCCTAAAAACTATACAAAACACCTCATCCGTCTGCTTCGCAGACAGTCCTATTTGTCTACAGTCTGACCTTCCCCTCCAGGGGAAGGTTAAGGATTTGGCATTATTTCCGTTACATAGCCGTCCGGGTCCTGGATAAAATGAATACCCGCCGGCTCCACTACTCTCAATACGCAGCCCATCTCCTGATGCATTGCCAGGGCTCCCTTGTAATCATCCACCCAAAAGGCCAGATGAACAGGATTTTCACCTAAATTATAATTCCCCTCATGGTCCTTTTTCAGAGTAATTTCCAATTCATAACCGGACTCCTCCTCATCCACCATGTAGGTGAGATTAATATGTGGCAAATCCTTCACGCTTTTCACCTTAAGTCCCACAGCCTTTTTATAAAAATCCACGGAACGCTCCACGTCCTTAACTGCAATACTGCTATGTGCCATAGTAAATTTCATTACCCAAAACTCCTTATTTTAAAGATAAAAATCCATATTTAAGTAAAAATTCTTGTTTTATGACTCCTGAGCCTTTTCCTCAAGGTAGGCCCAGCGGTCCATGAGCTTGTCCAGCTCAGCGGTAATCCGCTCCTGCTCCCCAGTAAGCTCCCGCAGCATATCATAATCCGAGCCGTTCATTGACATCTGCATTTCCACTACCTTAAGCTCACTTTCTTTGCTGGCAATTACCGCCTCAATTTCTCCGTACTCTCTGGCCTCATTATAGCTCAGGCCCTTGCTCTTGCTTTTTGGCTTGGCCTTTTCCATGGCTGGCTCTGCAGTGGTCTTTGCCCTTTCCGCCTGACGCTGGAGATGCATCTTTTCTGCCTGCTCTGCATCAGCCTTTGCCTTGTAATCGGAATAGCCGCCCATGAAAATCTGAACATGGGCATCATCATCAAATACAAAGACCTTTTGGGCCATGCGGTCAGTAAAGAAACGGTCATGGGAAACAAAAATGATAGCGCCGTTAAAGTCCTCTATAAAATTCTCCAGTACCGCCATGGTGTCCAAATCCAAATCATTGGTAGGCTCATCCAAAAGCAGTACATTAGGCTCCTCCATTAAAATGCGCAAAAGGTACAGACGGCGCTTTTCGCCTCCTGACAGACGGGAAATCTCCGTCCATTGAAGGTCTGGAGGAAATAGAAATTTTTCCATCAGCTGGCCTGCTGACAGCTTGGTGCCGTCGGCCATGGTAATATAATGGGCAGCCTCCTGGATGTATTCCTTAGCCCTGAGCCTTCCGTCCATTTCCACATTTGTTTGGGCAAAATACCCCAATTTAACGGTCTGGCCAATGTCCACTACTCCCTTTGTAGGCTGAAGACGCCCCGCAATTATGTTAAGAAGGGTGGATTTTCCCGTACCATTTCCACCTAAAATACCAATTCTGTCATTTCTTAGGACGGTATAGGTAAAATCATTGATATAGGTTTTGCCCTCCCATTCGTAGGTGACATTTTCCAGCTCAATAATTTTTCGTCCCAGACGGCTGCCTGCCAGCCCGATTTCCACCTGATTGCGGTTAAGGTCCACCTTCTGGTCCCTTACCTGTTCATAACGCTGAATACGGGCCTTCTGCTTTGTACTGCGGGCCTGTGCTCCACGGCGAATCCATGCCAGCTCGTTGCGAAGGAAGTTCTGACGCTTACGCTCTCCTGCTTCCTCCTGTTCGATACGGGCTGCCTTTAATTCCAAAAACTGGGAATAGTTGCCATCATAGCTATAGGTTCGCCCCTTGTCAAATTCCAATATGCCGTTGGTAACCCTGTCAAGGAAGTAACGGTCATGGGTTACTGTCAGAAGTGAGCCCTTCCAGTGGGCAAGATAGTCCTCCAGCCAGCCAATGGTTTCACTGTCCAGATGGTTGGTAGGCTCGTCCAAAATCAGCAGATCACAAGGCTGAATCAAGGCCGTGGCCAAAGCCATGCGCTTTTGCTGGCCTGAGGATAAGCTCCCCACCTTGGCCTCAAAATCGTGAATGCCCAAATGATTCAAAATGGTTTTGGCTTCACTTTCCATATTCCAGCCATTAACACTGTCTATTTTGGCAGAGGCATTAACCAGTGCCTGCTGCACCTCTGGGGAAAGATCCCCGGCCTCAGTCTTTGCAAGAGCTGCCTCATAATCCCTAAGGGCACTCATTAATGGGCTATCATCCTTGAATACCTCCATGAGCACAGTGTTTTCCATATCAAATTCCTTGGACTGCTCCAAAAAGCTGATACGGAGGTTTCTCATGGTCACCATATTTCCTGTATCCGCTGTGAGCTTCCCCGCCACCGTCTTCAGAAATGTTGACTTTCCAGTGCCGTTTACGCCCACTATACCGATTTTATCATTTTCATTTACATTGAGATTTACATGGCTGAACAAGACTTTTTCGCCGTAGCTCTTGCCCAGGTCTTCCACTGTCAAAACCAAGTTATATTTCCTCCTCGGCGGTGATTTCCGGATGGTCCTCCACCAACGGCTTCTTCAACTGAAGCAATATTCTGGTAATGCGCAAATTATCGATTTCCTCCACAAAGAAATCCACGCAGTCACAGGATGCCTTCATGCCAATCATAGGAGGCGACTGAACATTGTTATAGAGCCAGCCACCAATAGTATCAATGTTATCCGCCTCAATTTCCATTTCGAAAATATCGCTGACTTCCTCCAATAACAGCATGGCATCAATGGAGTAAATAAGGTCAGAACGCTTTTCAATGGAAGGGCGTTCCTGGTCAAATTCGTCCTGAATTTCACCTACAATTTCCTCAATGACATCCTCAATGGTAACCATGCCTGCAGTGCCGCCGTATTCATCCACCACAATGGCCAGCTGTGAACGCTGCTTCTGCATCATCTTCAACAGCATACTGATTTTCATGGTTTCCGGCACAACCAGAGTACGTCGTACCAGCTTTCTCAGAATAGGACGACGACGTTTGTATAAGGACTGCATCAAATCCTTAATATGCAAAAATCCCACAATATCATCCTTGTCCTCACCGCACACCGGATAACGGGTAAGGTGCTCCTCCATGGCTACCTTGATATTCTCCTCAAAGCTGTCCTCCAAGTAAAGACATACCATATCAGTGCGTGGAATCATAATTTCACGTACATTGCGGTCTGCAAAATCAAATACATTGTCCACAAAATCCAGCTCTGTTTTATCTATGTAGCCCTGCTTATGGCTTTCCTCCATAAGACGTCTGATTTCATCCTCTGTATGGGCCACTTCATCGCCGTTGTTGGATATATCAACCCCAAAAATGCCGGCCACAAACACAGCAACCTTGTTCAACACCCATACAGATGGGTACATAATTTTCTGGAAGAACATGAGGGGAATGGCCACTGCCAGCATTACCCTTTCCACCTGCTGGATTGCCACATTTTTTGGAATCAGCTCACCAATAATAATGGTGGCTGCCGTTACCAGTGAAAAGGCAATAATAAAGGAAATGGTGGTGGACAATGCTCCACTAAGTCCAATAATTTCAAATACCGGCTTCAACACATGACTGATGGTAGGCTCTCCCAAAAGTCCAAGGCCCAGGGAAGCCAAGGTAATCCCCAGCTGGGTTACGGATAGAGAGACATCAACATGCTCCACCAAAGGCTTGGCATATACAGCCCGACGGTTACCTGCCTCTATCATGGAGTTTAAGCGGGACATTCGCATTTTTACAATGGCAAATTCTGCAGCCACAAAAAATCCATTAAGGGCAACCAAAATTACTATGATTATAAGTTTAATTATAACCTCTGTTATATCCAAGAAAATTTCCTCCTATGTTAATTGAAAACAGGCATATTTTTTTCGTCATCAAAGGTGGCTGTACAACGTGGATAATTGCTGCATCCCCAGAAATTTCCGTTACGCCCCTTGATGCGCCGCAAACTGCCCTCACGACACTTCGGACAGAGATATTTGGAATCAGCCTTTTTATCTTCTGAACTTAAATGCTCCATAGGTGCCGCCGAAGCCTTTGGCTCATCCTTGCTCCAACCGCCCTGATTGCCATTGTTGCGTGGATTACCAAAGGAAGGTATTGTTTCATTGTAGCCACTGAAGGAAGAAGCCGTAAAGGAATCCATTAGCTGAAATTCCTGATTAAAGGCTGCCATCTCCTCCTCGCTAATATACGGATTACCAAAAGGGCTTTCGTCAATACTTGCCGCTGCCGTGACAATTCTGCGGTTACCATTTGAGAAATTGGAGCCCCCACCAAAACTACGGCTCTGAATACGGGCTTTTGCCCCCTCCAGATCCGGCTTTCCATCCTTGTCGTCACAGGTCATACGACACTTTGGAAAGGCTGAGCAGCCCCAAAAATCACCGTTTTTTCCGTGGCGCTTCAAAAGCACACCACTTTTGCACCGCGGGCACACATTGGCAGCTTCTCCCCCCTCTGTGGTGGAGGCCACCTGTAATTTGGCTCCATAGGCCTTTTGACAGAGCTCTGTGGTAAATTTCACCTGATTTTCAATGAAATCACTTAATGAGCCGTCACCATCAGCCATGGAATGCAATTTATCCTCCCAAATGGCTGTAAAATCCGGATATGACAGCTCCTCCGGCATAGCATCAATGAGCATATAGGCTGACTGAGTAGGCTGAAGATATTTTTTCTTTCCGGTCTGGTTCATAAACTTACGGCGGATAAGATCATCGATAATGGTAGCCCTGGTGGCCTCTGTGCCGATGCCATACACATCCTTCAGCTTCTTCTTGGATTCGGGGTCCTTTACGAATTTATGAATATCCTTCATGGCCGCCAACAGAGTAGATGTGGTAAATCTCATTGGAGGCTTAGTGGCCTTCTGGCTCATTTCACCTTCAAGATAAGCTACCCCATCCTTTTTCTTCATCATAGGCAAGGAAGCACTGTCATCTTCCTCGTTATTATCTCCGTTATCACCATTTTCTTCATGCTTATCCTTTGTCTGGGATGTATAAAGAGCCTTCCAGCCCAAATCCAGCTCTACTCTACCGCTGGCTGTAAAAAGCTCATCCTTGTAATCGATCTCTATTTTTGTCTGATTATATGTATGCACAGGATAGAACTGGGCAATATATGCCTGAGCCACCAAAAAATAAATATTTCGCTCCATTGGGGTCAGCTTTTCTGCCCCGGCTGGAACACGGGTAGGAATAATAGCGTGATGAGCAGAGATTTTCTTGTCATTCCAGGCACGGCTCTTGATTGAGCCATCTGCTGCAGCCGCCCACTTGGCCAGCTGTTCATCACCGAAATTTTGCAAATGCTTTAAAATGGCCCCATTATCCTTGAACTGGTTGGTTGGCAAATACTCACAGTCAGAACGGGGATATGTGGTGAGCTTTCGCTCGTATAACTTCTGGGCTGTATCCAATACCTGCTGTGGGTCGTAGCCAAACCGTTTTCCAGCCAACACCTGGAGTGATGACAGGGAAAATGGCAGCCGCTGCTGCTCCTGCTTTTTGCTCTTGGTGTAGGCAGATATAACACCATCTGTTGGGGCTTCGAGAAATTCCGCCATCTTGGCATCCGCCACGGCCTTGTCCACCAGTCTCCCCTCAGAATCCAGACCAGCCTGAATCTCCTTTGGCTTCCACGTAGCGTAAAAATCTCCATTTTCATGGTGAAACTTACCCTTTATGGTGTAATAGTCCACTGGTTTAAAGTTTTCTATTTCCCGTTCCCTGCGCACCACCAAAGCAAGGGTAGGTGTCTTAACCCGTCCCACGGGAAGTACAAGACGCCTGTGGCCTGCCCTCTGGGCTGCCAGGGTATAGGCTCTGGATAAATTCATGCCAATAAGCCAGTCTGCCCGTGCTCTGGCCAGAGCTGACTGCTTGAGATTGAAAAACTCACTGTTTTCTCTAAGGGAACTGTTAGCTTCCTTAATACTCTTTTCATCAAGGGCATTGAGAAGAATTCGTCTTACAGGCTTAGTGTTGCCCACAAAATCCAGCACTTCATCTATTAACAGCTGTCCCTCCCGGTCCGGGTCACCTGCGTGAACTATTTCATCAGCCTTATCTATGAGGCCCTTTATAATATTAAACTGCTTGGCACAGGAGGCATCCACCAACAATTTCCATTCCGTAGGAACGATTGGCAGATCCTCTGCCCGCCAGCTTTTATATTTTTCATCATACTCCTGGGGTTCAGCCTGCCTTAAAATATGGCCAAAGCCCCAAGTAACAACGCCCCCCTGGGTTTCAATAAAGCCATCTCCCCGGTGCATTGGCCCTGGAAGACATTTGGCAATTTCAGCACCCATGCTGGGCTTCTCTGCTATATATAAACGCACTGTAAAAACCTCTCGAATAAATTCTGTCTAAATATTTATTGGATAAATCAAGTGAAAAGCAACTTGTAAATTCCGTATACCACAAGGAAAGTCCACAAAAGAAGCAATATGGTAGCTATTACCACCACCATGGGCAGAAACTTTCCATAATGACCGGCACTGTGCTCACAATCCTCCAGCACCTCCGGAGGCAACAGCTGGCGCAGCCCCGCCAATATAGCCGGCACAATTACCGCATCATCCACAAGACCAGCGGCGGGGATGGCATCCGGAACAATATCCACGGGACTGACGAAATATAAAATAGCCGCCAATATGGCCAAACGAAATACCTTTGGGGTACGACGATTTATAAGAGCAAAGAGCATTACAACAATGTCTTTGCGTATCAGACGAAAAATCATAAAGAGCCGGTTCATAAATTCATCTCCTTCTGTACTTACTGCAATTATGTACATGTCTATCATAATATTTTACCATATTTAAGCTATACCACAAAATTAAGGTTATTTTTTGTAATATAACAAAAAATATATAATTGACATATTATCTATGACAATTTATACTATCTATGTAATTAATAGTGCTTATCAATTAGCTATAACTACCAAATTAAAATATGGAGGGCTTGTTTATGAAAGAAAAGGTTTTCCCAATTTCCCAGCAGCGGCTGGAAGAAATTATCGCAAAGTACCCTACACCATTTCATATCTATGATGAAAAGGCTATCAGGGCAAACATCCGCCGTCTTTTTAAAGCATTCAGCTGGGCTCCTGAATTCAGGGAGCATTTTGCTGTAAAGGCCACTCCAAATCCAAGACTCATGCAGATTCTGGCAGAGGAAGGTGCCGGCTCTGACTGCAGCTCCCTGGCTGAACTTTGTCTTTCAGAGGCCGCTGGCATCACTGGTGAAAAAATAATGCTCACCTCCAATGATACCCCTGCAGACGAATTTCAGAAGGCCATTGATCTGGGAGCTGTAATCAACCTTGACGACATTACCCACATCGAGTATCTGGAAAAGCATGCGGGGATGCCAAAGATTATGTCCTTCCGCTACAACCCTGGTAATCTTATTGCCGGCAACGATATTATCGGCAAGCCAATGGAAGCCAAGTACGGTCTTACCCATGATCAGATTCTCAAGGCCTATAAAATGGCTCAGGACCGTGGTGTAAAGCGCTTTGGGCTCCACTGTATGGTTATTTCCAATGAGCTGAGAACTGAAGGATTTGCCCTTACAGCCTCCATCATGTTTAATCTTGCCAAGGAAATCAAGGAAACGCTGGGCATCACCCTGGAGTTTGTAAATCTTGGCGGTGGTATCGGCATCCCGTATGAGCCTTCACAGGAGGAAGTAAATCTGGAGGAAGTAGGCGAGGCCATTCATAAGCTCTATGATGAAATCATGGTACCAGCAGGACTTGGCCAGTGTGCCATCTGCTTTGAATCCGGCCGTGCAATTACCGGGCCTTACGGCTATCTGGTTTCCACAGCTATCCATGAAAAGCACACCTACAAAAATTACATTGGTCTTGATTCCTGCATGGCTAATCTCATGCGTCCTGCCCTTTATGGTGCTTATCATCATATTACTGTTGTGGGCAAGGAACACGCCCCTAAGGACCATGTATACGATGTAACCGGTTCCCTGTGCGAAAACAACGACAAGTTCGCCATTGACCGTCAGCTGCCAAAGATTGATATGGGTGATCGTATCGTTATTCACGACACCGGTGCTCATGACCATTCCATGGGCTTTAACTACAACGGCAAGCTGAGAAGCGCAGAGCTTTTATTGCGTGAAGACGGCAGCGTGGAAATGATTCGCCGTGCCGAAACTCTGGATGATTACTTCGCCACACTCACCGGTTTTGATGGGGCAATTATGAAGTAAAGCTGGGATAATTAATGTACAGTAATTTTATAGTATCTCTGGAGGCAGTCCTTCCTATAGCCATTCTTATAGGTGTGGGAATGCTGACAAAAAAAATGCAGCTGCTCACCAAGGATGAAATCGCCCATGTGAACAAGCTGGTGTTTAAGATTCTCTTTTTCTGCCTCTTGTTTAAAAATATGTACCAGGCAGATTTCAGTATTGCCTTTCAGCCTCAGCTGCTGCTTTTTACCCTGATAGCCATTCTTGCTACCGTAGCAGTAGCCAGTGTTGTTGTTTGTTATTTCGTCACGGATAATAAACGGCGTGGGGCCATGATTCATTCCATTTACCGCAGTAATTTTATTATTATAGGTATTCCTGTGGCAGCCAATATTTATGGCCAGGACAATATTGCCATTACCGCTATGCTCATTACGGTGGTTATACCACTATACAACATTTTGGCCGTAACCATCTTTGAAACCTTCCGAGGCAACGAGATAAAACTGAAGCCTGTACTTCTGGGGATAGCCCACAACCCTATGATATTGGGCTGTGTTGTTGGTATCATCTTTAATCTATGCCATCTTGTGGTACCCAATGCCGTTTTAAAGCCCATTTTCCAAATAGGCAGTGCCACAACCCCACTGGCTTTAATTCTTTTGGGCGCATCCTTTACCATTTCCAGCATAAAGAAGGACCATCTGTCCATCATGCTGTGTACACTGGGAAGACTTGTAATTGCTCCGGCAATTATTCTGCCCATTGCTGTATGGATGGGATATCGAAATATTGAGCTGGTATCCCTTATGACTGTTTTTGCAGCACCATGTGCTGTGGTGGGCTTTACCATGGCCCAGCAAATGGAAAGCGATTATGAACTGGCTGGCAACTGCATAATAATGACCTCTGGACTATCCTGCTTCACTCTTTTCGGCTGGATTTTCCTTGGAAAGACTTTAGGGCTTATTTAAGCCCTTTTTCTTTATTTTAGACCCATTTTAGTGTATAATATCTCTGTTATGCAGATGGATTCATCTATATAATTTAATGCTATGGAGAGGTGTCCGAGTGGTCGAAGGTGCTTGACTCGAAATCAAGTGAGGTTAATAGCCTCCGTGGGTTCGAATCCCACCCTCTCTGCCAGTATCACTTAGTGTATTTAACAGATTGCTCACCAGCAATCTCTTTTTTTAGGAGGAGTTATTTTGTCAAATCGCGTTCGTACCCGCTTTGCTCCAAGCCCAACCGGCTACATGCATATCGGTAATCTTCGTACCGCACTATATGGTTATCTTTTTTCCAAGTCCCAGAATGGTGATTTTCTGCTTCGCATCGAGGACACTGACCAAAAGCGTTATGTGGCTGATGCAGTGGAATTCATTCAGAATACCTTAAAGGCAGCCAACATCATCCCAAATGAGGGGCCTGATATCGGCGGTGACTGCGGTCCATATATCCAGAGCCAGCGTCTGGATATTTACAAGAAGTACGCCGAGGAGCTTATTGAAAAGGGCCATGCATACCGTTGCTTCTGCAATGATTGCAGCGAGGAGCAGCATGCAGCTCAGGAAGCCGGCGATGCCAAGAGCTTCGGTGGCTATAACCGTGCCTGCCGCGATTTGGAGCAGTCTGTTATTGACCAGTATCTGGCCGAGGGCAGACCTTATGTAATCCGTCAGAAGATGCCTCTTACCGGTGAGGTTACATTCCACGATGTGGTTCACGGAAATATTACCATCGCCTGTGACACTTTGGAGGATCAGGTTATATTGAAGCGTGATGGCATGCCTACATATAATTTTGCCAACGTTATCGATGACCATCTTATGGACATCAGCCATATTTTCCGTGGTACTGAATTTATTACCTCCACCCCTAAGCACGTACTGTTATATCAGTTCCTGGGATGGGAGCCACCAGTATTCATCCATCTGCCACCTGTAATGGGCAAGAACGAGGACGGCTCCATTTCCAAGCTCTCCAAGCGTCACGGTGCCACTGGCTTCAGCCAGCTGGTGGATATGGGCTATCTCCCGGAGGCCATTACCAACTATGTGGCACTTTTGGGCTGGTCCCCTAAATCCGAGCAGGAAATCTTCACTATGGATGAGCTGATTGAACGCTTCTCTTTAGAGGGCCTCAGCAAATCCCCTGCTGTATTTGACTACAACAAGCTGGACTGGGTTAACGGCGAGTATTTCAAGGCCATGAGCGATGAGGACTTTGCCAAGAAATCCAGTGCCTTTGGTGGCATTATTGCAGAGTCTTTAGGTGACAAGTGGACTTATCTTGCTTCTCTCCTTAAGACCAGAGTTAGCCGTTTCAATGAGATTCCTGAACAGATTGGCTTCTTCAAGGATTTGCCAGATTACGATGTGGATCTCTATAATAACAAACGCAACAAGGTAACTCCGGAAAAGGCTGCTGAAATTCTCCCAGTAGTTATTGAGGTTCTTGAAAAGGTTCAGACCTGGACTCCTGAGGGTATTGATGAGGTACTGCAGCCAGGCGTTGCTGAAAGCGGTATCAAAATGGGCACCTTTATGTGGCCTGCCAGAATTGCTCTTTCCGGCCAGAAGGTAACACCAGGTGGTGTAACTGAGCTGCTCTATCTCTTAGGCCGTGAAGAATCCATGAAGCGTTTAAATCTTGGTCTTACCAAGGTTCAGGGCTAATTTCATAAGCAGAAAATTACGCTTAAAACTTTAAAAAAAAATATTTGACAAGTTCCTTTAAAAGAGGTATTATATTCCTTGTCAACGGCGCGTTGGTCAAGTGGTTAAGACTCCGCCCTCTCACGGCGGCTTCAGGGGTTCGAATCCCCTACGCGTCACCAGAAAATTCAGCTCAAGGCATTTGCCTTGAGCTTTTTATTTTAGAAAAATGGCAGTAGTTTTCTACCCTTGTATAGAATTTAAAAAGGCAGTTCCTGCCCTTAATATAACGAGCTTTAAGATGTCCCCTTCCTCTTTAGGTGGGGGAAAACAAACTACAACAGCTAGTGAGCATATCTCCCAGCTCGTTGAAACGCTAATTGGAAGATTTTTCTTCTAAAAGAAGAAAAATTTGAACAATGGCGTTATAATATACACAAAAAGGGCCTCCGCAAAGCGGAAGCCCTAATTTTATTTATGTAAGCAAATCTTACTTGTTCATTGCCTCTGCAACAGCAACAGCAACAGCAACAGACATACCAACCATTGGGTTGTTACCAGCACCAATGAGGCCCATCATGTCAACATGAGCAGGTACGGAAGAAGAACCAGCGAACTGTGCATCAGAATGCATACGGCCGAGAGTATCAGTCATACCATAGGAAGCAGGACCTGCAGCCATGTTATCTGGATGCAGAGTACGGCCAGTACCGCCACCGGAAGCAACGGAGAAGTACTTCTTACCCTGCTCGGTGCACTCCTTCTTGTAGGTACCAGCTACTGGATGCTGGAAACGGGTAGGGTTAGTGGAGTTACCAGTAATAGAGATATCAACCTTTTCCAGATGCATGATAGCAACACCCTCTGGAACGGAATCAGCACCATAGCACTTAACAGCTGCACGAGGGCCGTCAGAGTACTTAACTTCCTTAACAACGTTAACCTTGCCAGTCTTGTAGTCATACTGAGTCTGAACATAGGTGAAGCCGTTGATACGGGAGATAATCTGAGCAGCATCCTTACCAAGACCATTAAGGATTACGCGGAGAGGGTTCTTACGAACCTTGTTTGCAGTCTGAGCAATACCGATAGCACCCTCAGCAGCAGCAAAGGACTCGTGACCAGCCAGAAATGCGAAGCACTCTGCATCCTCAGTGAGGAGCATAGCAGCCAGATTACCATGGCCGAGACCTACCTTACGATGGTCAGCAACGGAACCAGGTACGCAGAATGCCTGAATACCCTCGCCGATAGCTCTTGCAGCATCAGCAGCAGTCTTTACACCCTTCTTGATAGCAATAGCAGCACCAAGAGTGTAAGCCCACTTAGCGTTCTCGAAGCAGATTGGCTGCAGATCAGTTACGATAGCAGCTGGGTCAAAACCCTTTTCCTTACAAATATCAGCAGCAGCTTCAATGGAAGCAATACCATATTTCTTGCAAACTTCATTAATACCGTCAATACGGCGCTCATAGCCTTCAAATAATGCCATTTTATTTTCAGTCCTTCCTGTTCGTTATCTCAAATTATTCCTTACGAGGATCGATGTAACGGGCAGCATCTGCGTAACGGCCCTTAGTGGAGGTGTTCTTCTTGATTGCTTCGTTAGCATCAGTACCATTAGCAATAGCTTCCATAGCCTTGCCGAGGTGAACAACTTCATAACCGATTACGCGGTCTTCACTGTCAACTGCCATCTTGGTAACATAACCTTCAGCTAATTCGAGGTAACGAGCACCCTTCAGCTTGGTGGAGTACAGAGTACCTACCTGGCTGCGGAGACCCTTACCAAGGTCATCCAGACCTGCGCCAACTGGCAAACCATTATCAGAGAATGCAGTCTGAGTACGGCCATAAACGATCTGCAGGAACAGCTCGCGCATAGCAGTGTTGATAGCATCGCAAACCAGGTCAGTGTTGAGAGCTTCCAGAATAGTCTTGCCTGGGAGAATCTCAGCAGCCATAGCTGCGGAATGAGTCATACCAGAGCAGCCGATGGTCTCAATGAGAGCCTCTTCGATGATACCATCCTTAACATTCAGAGTCAGCTTGCAGCCACCCTGCTGAGGAGCACACCAGCCGATACCGTGAGTCAGACCGCTGATATCCTTAATTTCCTTAGACTGTACCCATTTGCCCTCTTCAGGAATTGGAGCTGGACCATGGTTTACTTCTTTTGCAATGCAAGTCATGTCTTCAACATGCTTATCATAATAAATCATTTTGTATTCCTCTCTTCGCTAATAATATAATACTCAGTGCCAAGTGGCCCTAAAGCCAGGTCCGGGCCACTATACACCTTCAAACACATCTAAATGGCAGCCTTATTACTTCAGCTTAACCATTGGAGTACCAGTCATCTCTGCAGGAATCTCCATGCCTGCCAGGGTAAGCAGTGTTGGAGCAATATCACAGAGAGCACCATCGCTGGCAATCCAGCCTACACGGTCAGATACAACGATGAATGGTACAGGGTTGGTTGTATGAGCGGTGAAAGGTGCACCAGTCTCAGGATCAACCATCTGATCTGCATTACCGTGGTCAGCAGTGATGCATACCTCACCGCCAACCTCGCGAATAGCCTCAACAAAGCGGCCAACACAGGTATCAACAGTCTCAACAGCCTTTACAGCTGCCTCAATAACGCCGGTGTGGCCAACCATATCGCCGTTAGCATAATTCAGAATGATGAAATCATACTTGCCGGACTTAATAGCCTCCACAACCTTGTCAGTAACCTCAATAGCACTCATTTCAGGCTGCAAATCATAGGTTGCAACCTTTGGAGAAGGAACCAGAATGCGGTCCTCACCCTTATAAGGCTCCTCAACACCACCGTTGAAGAAGAAGGTTACGTGGGCATACTTCTCAGTTTCTGCAATACGCAGCTGGGTCATACCATTCTTGGAAATAACCTCACCAAGGGTGTTGGTGATGGATTCAGGCGGATATGCAACCTTTACATTAAGGCCTTCCTCGTACTGAGTCATGGTAACAAAGGAGAGCTTCAGAGCCTTGCGCTCAAAACCGCTAAACTCAACATCAGTAAATGCATGAGTCAGCTCACGGGCGCGGTCAGGACGGAAGTTGAAGAATACAACACCATCTCCATCCTTCATTCCCTTGTAGTCACCTACAACAGCAGGAACTACGAACTCATCAGTTACCTCATTTGCATAAGATGCCTTAACGCCTGCCACTGCATCATCAGCAGTCACGCCCTTGCCCAACGCAATGGCCTCATAAGCCTTCTGTACACGATCCCAGCGGTTGTCGCGGTCCATTGCATAATAACGACCGGACATGGAAGCAATCTTACCACAACCGATTTCAGCAATCTTAGACTCCAGCTCTGCAACATATTCAGCTGCGGAGGAAGGATCAACATCACGGCCATCAAGGAATGCATGAACATATACATCCTTGAAGCCCTGGTTCTTAGCGAACTGTAAGAGACCATAGAGATGCTCACTATGGCTGTGTACACCGCCTGGGGAAACGAGACCCATGAGATGGAGAGCGCCGCCATTGGCCTTAGCCTGATCAGCAACACTTACCAGAGCCTCATTCTTGAAGAAATCACCATCCTTGATAGCCTTGGTGATACGGGTCAGTGCCTGATAAATAATACGACCGGCACCGATGTTGGTATGACCAACCTCAGAGTTACCCATCTGTCCATTAGGGAGACCAACGAACTCGCCGGAGGCCTGAATATGGGTGGATGGGAAATTCTGTCTGAGACTATCAATAACAGGAGTCTTAGCTATCTGGATAGCATTATTTGGATCACAGGTTTTGCCGTTTCCATAGCCATCCATGATAATTAATGCAACAGGTGCATTTTTTAATTTTGCCATTATTTTATCAACCTCTAAATTAGAACTTTACAATTGCGGAGAAGTCAGCAGCCTTCAGGGAAGCACCACCAACCAAAGCACCGTCAACGTTTGGCTGAGCCATGAGATCCTTAATGGTAGCAGGCTTTACAGAACCGCCATACTGAATGCGGATAGCATCTGCAGCGCTCTGACCAAATACCTCAGCTACAGCCTCACGGATAGCCTTGCAAACCTCCTCAGCCTGCTCGAAGGTAGCAGTCTTGCCAGTACCGATAGCCCAGATTGGCTCATAAGCGATAACCAGCTTAGCAACCTCGTCAGCGGAGAAGCCATCAAGAGCTGCCTTGATCTGCTTTACAACATGATCGATGTAAGTACCAGCCTCACGGATTTCCAGGGACTCACCACAGCAGATGATAGGAGTAATGCCAGCGGCATAAGCAGCGCGAGCACGCTTGTTAACGCCCTCATCAGTTTCACCGAAGTAGTCACGACGCTCGGAATGACCAAGTACAACATACTCTACGCCGATTTCCTTCAGCATGCCAGTGGAGATTTCACCAGTGAAAGCACCTTTTGGCTCCCAATGAACATTCTGTGCACCAACATGAATCTTGGTACCCTTGCAAGCATCAGCTACAGCTGCCAGAGCAGTTGCAGTTGGGCAAGCTACTACATCTACAGCCTCAACGTCAGCTACCAATGGAGCCAGCTCCTTAACCAGCTTAACGCCCTCAGCGATAGTGTTGTTCATCTTCCAGTTACCAGCAATAATAGGTCTACGTGCCATAATAATTATATCCTCCTCAAATTATCTATATATTTTTAAAAAAACGTTACAATATAGCCACAAAACTATAAAATGAATACCTCATCCGCCCCTGCGGGGCACCTTCCCAAAAGGGGAAGGCATGTTCAAAGACAAGCATTTATGCGTCTGCGATGGCTGCAATGCCTGGCAGCTCCTTACCCTCTAAGAACTCGAGAGTAGCACCGCCACCTGTGGAAATGTGGGAAATCTTGTCAGAAAGGCCAGTCTTCTTCAGAGCTGCAATGGAGTCACCGCCACCAACAATGGAGGTTGCACCATTCTCGGTAGCCTTGGCAACAGCCTCAGCAACAGCCAGGGTACCCTTTGCAAATGCATCGAACTCAAATACACCCATTGGGCCATTCCAAACAACAGTTTTTGCACCATCAAGAGCTTTTACATACTCATCGCAGGTCTTTGGACCGGAATCCAAAGCCTCCCAGCCCTCTGGAACCTTGTCAACATCCACAATCTTGGTATTGGCAGTAGCAGAGAAATCATCAGCAATAGTAAGGTCTACAGGAAGAACAACCTTTACGCCCTTCTCCTTAGCCTTTTTAAGCTGTGCAAGTGCCTCCTCAAACTTATCCTTCTCGCAGATAGAGTTACCGATTGGCAAACCCTGTGCTGCATCGAAGGTGTGAGCCATACCGCCACCAATGATGATGGTATCAACCTTGTCAATCATGTTGGAGATAACGCCGATCTTGTCAGAAACCTTAGCACCACCGATGATAGCAACGAATGGACGCTTTGGAGCCTCAAGTGTCTGACCAATGAACTTAATTTCCTTTTCCATGAGGAAGCCTGCAACGGACTCAAGATACTGTGCAATACCAACATTAGCTGCATGAGCACGATGGGAAACACCGAATGCATCGTTTACGGCAATGTCAGCAAGGGAAGCAAGCTGCTTTGCAAAGGCAGGGTCGTTCTTCTTCTCTTCCTTATGATAACGGAGGTTCTCTAAGAGGAGAATCTCACCTGGCTTAAGGTCAGCTGCAGCCTTTTCAGCCTCAGGACCTACACAGTCAGGAGCCCACTTAACATCTACGCCCATAACCTCGGATACGCGCTTAACGATGTGCTTGGTGGAGAACTTGTCCTCACGAGCCTCGGTAGGACGGCCAATGTGGCATGCCAAAATAACTGCTGCACCCTGCTCCAGCATGTACTTAACAGTTTCCTTGGTAGCCTGAATACGAGTATCGTTGGTGATATTCATATTCTCATCAAATGGTACGTTATAATCTACGCGGCAAAATA
Organism: Anaerovibrio lipolyticus DSM 3074; assembly: GCF_900141865.1. GTDB lineage: Bacteria > Bacillota > Negativicutes > Selenomonadales > Selenomonadaceae > Anaerovibrio > Anaerovibrio lipolyticus. The sequence continues at coordinate 41,563 of NZ_FQYW01000018.1, forward strand.
CCTTCTTACCCTTAAGATCTACATCTTTAATGGTTTTCTTATTCATACCCATATTAATAAAAACCTCCGTCAATAAAATAGGTCCGGCCCAAACAAAGGCCGGACCTCAATGGATCTTTTAAACTATTGTTTTTTGATGACGAGTTATCAGCCTAACTCAGCGAAGTACTTAATGGTACGAACCATCTGGCTGGTGTAGGAGTTCTCGTTATCATACCAGGAAACAACCTGAACCTGAGTCAGGCCGTCTGCAACCTTGCTAACCATAGTCTGGGTAGCATCGAAGAGGGAACCATAACGCATACCAACGATATCGCTGGATACGATCTCGTCCTCGTTGTAACCGAAGGACTCAGTAGCCTGCTTCTTCATAGCCTCGTTAACCTGCTCTACAGTTACATTACCCTTAACTACAGCGTAGAGGAGAGTAGTGGAACCAGTAGGGGTAGGAACGCGCTGTGCAGCACCGATGAGCTTGCCGTCCAGCTCAGGAATAACAAGGCCAATAGCCTTTGCAGCACCAGTGGAGTTAGGAACGATGTTAACAGCTGCAGCACGGGAACGACGGAGGTCACCCTTACGCTGTGGACCATCAAGAGTCATCTGGTCACCAGTGTAAGCATGAATGGTAGCCATGATACCGGACTGGATTGGAGCCAGATCGTTCAGAGCCTTAGCCATAGGAGCTAAGCAGTTAGTGGTGCAGGAAGCTGCGGAAATAACCTTATCTTCCTTGGTGAGTACCTTGTGGTTTACATTGTAAACGATAGTAGGGAGGTCCTTACCTGCTGGAGCAGAAATAACAACCTTCTTAGCACCTGCAGTCAGATGTGCAGAAGCCTTCTCCTTGGAAGTGTAGAAACCAGTGCACTCCAGAACAACATCTACATCATGCTTGCCCCAAGGAATCTCTGCTGCGTTAGCGCAAGCATAGTTCTTGATTTCTTTGCCGTTAACAGTGATGGAATCCTCGCCAGCAGTTACCTTGTCAGCGTACTTGTAACGACCCTGGGAAGAATCGTACTTCAGAAGATGAGCCAGCATCTTAGGGCTGGTCAAGTCGTTGATTGCAACAACCTCATAACCCTCTGCGTCGAACATCTGACGGAATGCCAGACGACCAATACGGCCAAAACCATTAATAGCTACTTTTACTGCCATTTGTAAAATACCCCCTAAAAATATATAGATAAAATAATTTGAGAACACGTCAGAAAAAGACACCCATCTACCTGAACGGCAGACAGATGGCAATCATATATCCTAGTGTCCCTTATCTTTCAAGTAAGTTAATATTACACCAATTCAAGATACCTTGTCAACGCAAATTCATAAGCTTCAATAACTATAGCATAAATAATATGTATCATACTAAAGTAAGCTTACAATCACTATAAAGTAATAATTTTAGCACCTTTATCAGCAATTAACGCTGGCAGGCTTATAATCCTTTTTTCCTATCTTTTCCATGGACAAAACTGCCTGTACAGCGATGGCACATTCAAGGCGCTTCTTCTGAATTTCACAGCCCACTTCATAAGGCTTTCTTATGTCATCATGGAACAGATCTGCATTGGCATGACAACCACCTGAGCAGAAATACTTTGCCCAGCAGGTCTTACAGCGTTCCTTGTTCATAACATGGGATTCACGGAAATATCTGGTGATATCCTCAGCACCCTCATCAAGGTCATCAAATACATTACCCAATTTATACTTATTGCGGCCCACAAACTGATGACATGGATAAAGGTCGCCATTGGCAGCCACTGCATAGTATTCATGACCAGCGCCACAGCCAGCCAGACGCTTAGCCACGCATGGACCATTGGAAAGGTCCATATTAAAATGGAAGAAGAAGAAGCCCTTTCCTTCACGATGACGCTTCAGATAGAAATCAGTAAGTCTGTCGTACTCAGCGAAAATCGCCGGAAGCATCTCCTCAGTAAGACCATACGGAGAATCCTTCAGCACCACCGGCTCCATGGACAAAATATCAAAGCCTGCATCCGCCATAGCCTCAACATCCTTGGTAAAATCAAGGTTCTCTGCAGTATATGTACCTCGCATGTAGTAATTTTCGCCATTACGGGAATCCACGCACTTCCTGAAATTCTTCATTACCTTGTCATAGGTTGGCTGACCGCCACAGTCAGGGCGCATATTGTCATGGGTCTCACGACGGCCATCGGTGCTTAGTACCAGGCTGATATTATTATCATTGAGCCACTTAATATTGTCATCATTAAGGGCCAAACCATTGGTCGTCAAGGTCAGCTTGAATTCCTTGCCAGTTTCCTTTTCACGCTTTCTTACATACTCGGTAACCTCCTTCACCAAAGGCATATTAATGAGAGGTTCACCGCCGAAGAAGTCGATTTCACAATGTTTTCTAGGGCCGCTATGTTCAACGATATAATCAACTGCCCCACGGCCCACCTTGTTGTTCATGAGCTGACGCTCACCGCCGTACTCGCCGGTATCACCAAAGCAATATTTGCAGCGCATATTACAGTCATGGGCAGTCATCAGGCACAGGGACTTAACCAGGCCCTTGGCCTTGAAGGTAGGCGGAACATCAATATCGGGAGCAAACAGCTGGTTCTTGTCCATAAGAATATGAAGTTCATCCAAAGCTTCCTTCAAATCATTTTCCGTATACTGGGTTTTAAGGTTATTTATAACCTCATTATCATTTTTGCCATTAAAAATATCCATGATATCATAAATCATTTTATCTATTACATGGACAGCACCACTATTCACATCCAGCAGAATATACATGCCGTTCTGGACGAATTTATGGATTTTTGTGCTCATTTCATTATTCATAATAAAACAGTACTCTCCTAAAAACACAAGAAAAAAGCTCCCTCCCGGGGAGCCCTTCTCACTAAATAATTATTTCTTGCTTTCACAAACCTGATTGCCGACAGTACAAGAAGTCTTGCATGCGGACTGGCAGGATGCCTGGCACTCGCCACAGCCGCCAGAAGTCTTGGTAGCCTGCAAAGTAGGCTCATTTACAGTCTGAATGTGCTTCATATTAGGTAACCTCCTCACCTTAAACAAAGTCTTAAGTTATTTTACCTTTTTTTGTCTATATATGCAAATTTTAATGCTGGTTTATTCCCAACTGGGTCATAATTCTTCCCTTTAACAGGCGCCATTTAAATTCCGTCAAGCCAAACAATGGATGTGGAATGTTGATACGCTGAAGAAGATAGGGATTTGTTTCAAAGGTATTAAGCCCTGCATCCCCAGTTACTGCCGCCAGATACTCCTCCTCCTTCAGCATATCCAGCAGCTCCTTGTCATATTTGCCATTAGGATAGGACAAGGTATAGATGGTATCCATCCCATTCCACTCCATTAAGAGCTTGGAAAGCTTAACCTCGTCCCTGGCTTCAGCAAGGCTCATACTGGTCAACGGCAAATGGTTAGCAGTATGACTGCCTATTTCCACACCACGATGCTGGATGTCCTTTAACTGATCCCAGGACATATAATTTTCCTTGCCAATATCATTTCCCACCATAAAAATGGTAGCCTTAAGCCCCCGCTTTTCCAAAATTGGCAGAAGCTCCGTGTAATTGGTCTCGTAGCCATCATCAAAGGTGAGAATCACCGGCTTGTCCGGCAGCTGCTGCAGCCCCTTTTTTGCTCTCAGATAGTCCCTTATGGAAATGGTAGTGTAGCCCTGCTGCTCCAGATAATCAAGCTGTGCCTCAAATTCTGCCGGTGGTACGTTGTATTCATATGCCTTGTCCGGATTAGCTTCCTGTACCATGTGGTACTCCAAAATTGGAAATCCCTCCGGAGCCGGCTGAGACAAAAGATACTGAATCCCGGCAAAAAGCAATATTGCCCCAAGGACAACAACCAACAGTGCTATCTTAATAAACCTCATATACTTTTTCAATCATCTTCACCTTTTTCTTTATTTTTCCCCCGCAGTTCCTCTGCCAGGGCCACCAGCTTTCTCAGCCGATGATTTACACAGGACTTGGTCACAAGCAGCATTTCTGCCAGTTCTGCCAAGGTGGCATCGGGATTATCCTGCCTGCATTGGGCTGTCTTTCTAAGGGCCTTGGTGAGGCCTTCCAGCTTTCCCTCATCCCTTAAATATTTTATACACTCATTTTGATAAATTGCTGCATCCACGGTTTTCTGCAGATTAGCAGTTTCACAGTTAACCAGACGATTTACCTGGTTGCGTACTTCCTTAAGATTACGGCCTCCCTCGAAATCATCCAAAGATTTAGTGGCACCTATAATGGACAAGAAATCCATTATAGCCTCTCCATCTTTCATATAAATGAGGTAATGGTTTTTCCGGTCCGTAAAGCCGGCAGGAAAGCCCATGCGCTTAAGGACTCCTGCAATGGTGTCAGCAAAGCCGTAGTTTGAAGTGACCATTTCCAGATGGCACTCTGCTTCAGGCTTGTTAATACTGCCACCACCCATAAAGGCCCCACGAAGATATGCGTGACGACAGCACACCTTCTTCAATAGGGCCTTATCCCGGCCCAGGGAGCCCTCTGTCTCACCCAGCATTCCCAGCTTTTCCATTAGTGGCCGAACCAATGGCGATGGAACCACGCGCACCATATAGCGGTTATTCTTTTTAAGCCGCTTGCTCCTGGTTACAGTTACCTCCGTCTGCACATTGCTGGTGGCCTTCAGCAAGCTCAGAGTCTTTCTGGCCACCGCCGCATTTTCAGTAACGTAATTAAGTCCCAGACTCATGTTAGGGCCCAGGGTCATGGATGCACCCATACGCAAAAGTGCTGCCAGCTCCGCAGTCTGGCAGCATAATTTTTTATCCAGTTTGTGGGCCAGCTCATTTTTCACATCAGCTGCAAAAGATGGCATATATTTCTCACCAAACTTCTAATATAATTTCTGTTAATGCTTCCTTATTTCATCAAGGCCAGCCTTTATGCCATAAACTGCCCGCATAACACTACTGGCCAGCTTGCGGGAATCATGATGAATTACATCCTTGCCACTTATAAGGTCTGCCTTAATAAGGCCTACCCCCAGAGCATTAAGTGCATCATCATCCACCTCCACCGGATAGGCACCCTTTTCCGCATATTTTTGAGCCAAGTCCTCAGGTACCGGAGTGGAATTTACAATAACATAATCTATGGCCTGCCGCCCCGCGTGATCCAAGATAGCCTTTACATGCATGGAGGCGGTATAACCATCGGTTTCCCCGGGCTGGGTCATGACATTGCAAATGTAAATCTTAATTGCCTTGCTACGGCAAATTGCATCACCTATGCCCTCCACCAAAAGATTAGGCATAATACTGGTGTACAAGCTGCCAGGCCCAAGAACGATTGCATTGGCATCCCGTATGGCATCCAAAGAGGACTGTACTGCCTCCACATGCTCAGGGAACAGCTTAACACGATGAATCCGCTTATGAACCTCCGGAATATGGGATTCACCACAGACGATGGTGCCATCCTCCATGATAGCATCCAGCCGTACATGCTCCTTACTGGCAGGGAGCACCCGTCCCTTTACAGCCAGAACCTTGGAGGATTCTGTCAGGGCAGTTTCCACATCACCTGTAACCTCTGCCATAGCGGCAATAAACAGATTGCCAAAGCTATGGCCAGACAATGAGCTGCTGCCTCCGAAACGGTGCTGAAACAGCTTTTCCATCAAAGGCTCCGTATCAGCCAAGGCCACCAGACAATTTCGCAAATCCCCTGGCGGAATAATCCCCAGCTCCTCACGAAGCCTGCCAGAGGACCCACCGTCATCAGCCACGGTCACCACTGCTGTAACATTGGTGGTAACCTCCTTTATGCCACGCAAAAGCACGCTGAGTCCGTGACCGCCACCCACAACGGTAACAGCAGGTCCCTTGCCCAGCATTCGTTTCTCATAAATCAAATCCACCAGCTTCTCCGAAGAGGATGGATACACCACATCAATAACCGACTGGATAATAAAGCGGGCCGCCATAGCCATAATCAAAAAGCCTATGACTACCATCACAGATCCCATAACCGCCGTGGCAGTATAGGTGTATTCCCCGGAAAAGGTATAAACAGCCCAGAATATGGACTCCTCTATACTGTCTATATATTTATAGTTGAACATAATTGCTATGCCCAGACTGGCCAGCATAACACCGGCGGCAAACAGCAGCAGCCAGCGCTTGAATCTCATGCCTGGATACAACCATTTCAAAAAATTCATTGTTTGTTACTCCTTAACATTCCTCACGAACGTGTTCCCAAACATCATTTTTCATCAGGTCACGGTGTTCTAAATTCACCAAATACCCCTTATCCTTCAGTCTGTCATATATATGCTTGGCAATAAACACAGAACGGTGCATTCCCCCGGTACACCCCACAGCTATTACCAGCTGAGTCTTCCCCTCTTTTTCATACTGGGGCATTAGAAAATCTATCATATTATCAAGATGCTTCTCAAACTCCTTGGTAACAGGATACTGCTCGATATACTGGGCCACCTCCGGCACAGCACCGCTCTTATGGCGCATTGATTCCACATAAAAGGGGTTTGGCAAAAAACGCACATCAAATACCAAATCTGCATCCAGAGGCATACCAAACTTAAATCCAAAGGACATTACATTGGTGCTGAGCTTATCCCCTGGCTTGCTGGCAAATATATTCAGTATTTTTTCCTTAAGCTCAATCTTTTTCAGATCTGAAGTATCAATGATGTAGGTAGCCTTATTTCTGATAGGGGCCAACCGCTCACGCTCCTTGGCAACTCCCTCGGGAATTCTGGAGCTAGGGGCCATAGGATGACGACGTCGAGTTTCCTTGTAACGGCGAATAATGGCAGCATCGGATGCATCCATAAACAGCATTACATAGGGCTGATTATCCCTGTCCATATTTTCCAGTACATGGATAAATGTATCAAAGAATTCCCTACTTCTGGTATCAACTACCAGCACCACCTTGTTTACATGACCATCAGAATGACGGCACAGCTCGGCAAATTTTGGAATAAACACCGGAGGCAGATTATCTATTACGAAATACCCAATATCCTCCATATAGCGACACGCCTGGGTTTTTCCCGCCCCGGACATACCCGTTACGATAATAAAATCCATTCTTTCATCTCTATCCATAACAGCCTCCTTCTAAAAATCAGCCTGTTAGTCCAGACAAAATCTTTCGATAGCTTCTGCAACACCGTCATGGTCACAGTCAGCCACCTCATATTCTGCAATTTTCTTCACGTTTTCGTTGGCATTGCCCATGGCTACCCCAAAGCCTGCTGCCTGAATCATGGTCAAATCATTGTTGGAATCACCAATAGCAAGCACCGAATCCATAGGTATGTTGTATTTCTCCGCCAGCCGAGCAATGGCTGTTGCCTTATTTACTCCCGGTTTTATAAGCTCAATATAAACTGGCGTAGACTTAACAGCCTCTATACGGCCACCAAACTGCTCCGAAATTGCATCAACCACTTTATCCCCTTCCTCCGGGGTATCCACCATAATCAAAAGCTTTGGCACATTGTCCATGAATTTTTCCAGCTCGTTCCCCACAGGATTACCATTAACACCGGCAGCACAGCGATAATATGCTGATTTATCATTTTCCTCTCTATAATAGAGCTTTTCATTGCTGTAAATCTGAATATAAAGCTTTCTCGACTCGGCAAATTCCACCAGCTCTTCCACCAGCTTACGATCCAGATAGGAGGCAAATACTTCCTCCCCATCCACAGTTTTTACAAGGGCACCATTATATGTAATAATTGGCACATTTACTCCCAAAGCCTTCACATGGGGCAGGGCAGAAATATGCATTCTTCCAGTGGCTACAGTAAAAATAACCCCAGCATCCACAGCCTTCTTAACGGCAGCCTTTACACCATTGGTTACCTTGCGCTGGCTGTTTAAGAGGGTACCATCCATATCTGTAACAAAGAGCTTAGCTTTCATAATAATGTTCCTTTCCTATGTATATTGATATTAGATAAATATCATTATGGCTTAAAATAAACCGTTACGCTTGTACCTGGATCCACTACTGTATTTGCTGGTATACTCTGGCCTGTGGAAAGGCCCGTACCCTGAATATTCATCCCAATTCCCAGCTCTCCCAGTTTTTGGGAAACCTCACGAATACTCATACCATTGAGATCAGGCATTATCTGTTTTCCCGGCGGAGCGGTCTTGACAGCTGGCTGTGATTCCTGTTCCTTGTGCTTCTTATCCATATCCTCAAATGGGTCAGATGATGGTTCAATGTGTTTATAACGAAGCAGCTGGGCAAAGATTTCCCCTGCCACCGGTGCAGCAATCTGACCACCGTAGAAAGAACCGGCTGTAGGGTCATCAATTATAACCAGAACCACAAGCTGAGGATCTTCCACAGGAGCAAAACCACAGAATGACGCAATATAACGGCCTTCCATGTAGCCGGCAGTGTCCTTGTTAATTTTCTGGGCTGTACCGGTTTTTCCCGCCACCCGATAGCCCTTAACCTGAGCCTTTTGACCGCCACCGGTGGCAACTACCTGTTCCAGCAGTCCCATGAGAGTTTTGTCAGTGGCAGAACTCAGTACGCGACGCACTTCCTCGCGGCCATTTTCTTTATAAAGGGAGCCATCAGCATTGGTGATATTTTTTACGATATGAGGCTTTAAAAGCACACCGTCGTTGGCAATGGCAGACATGGCTGTACACAGCTGAATAGGTGTCACCGCAATACTCTGGCCAATGGACATGGTCGCAATATCGGAATCCACCATCTTATCACTTTCAAAGAGCATACCAGTAGCCTCACCCGGCAGCTCTACACCTGTAGGCTCACCAAAACCAAATTTTTTGGCATATTCGTTGAGCTTTTCACCGGTAAGTATCTGACCTATCATGGCAAAGCAGGTGTTAATGGAATTCTTAACAATATCCGTAAAGGTTACGGTACCAAAACTCTCACCATTCCAGTTCTGAATATGCTTGTCCGATACGTTAATACGCCCCGGATCGTAGAAAGTCTGATTAGGTGTTACCACGCCTTCCTCCAAGGCAGCACCGGCCACAACTGACTTAAAGGTGGATCCTGGCTCATAAATATCCGACACAGCACGATTTTTTATTGCCTCCATGCTATAATCACCAAATTTATTCGGATTATAACTTGGTCTGGAAGCCATGGCCAGAATTTCACCTGTTTTAGGATCCATAACAATGGCAGTAACATTTTGAGGCTTGTTCTCAATCATTGCTTTATCCAGAACCTGCTCCACAATAAACTGCATAGTGGCATCTATTGTTAAGGTAACTGTCTTGCAGTTATCTCCCTTATAACGCTTCTGAGAAAGGGAGAAAATGGAATCAAAAATGGTACGGCCCCTCATGTCCGTAAGTACATCCTCCTCCTGGACATCCCCCTTTACTATGCTGTCCATGGAGTATTCCAGTCCTTCAAGGCCCTTATCTTCCATACCGATAAATCCGATTATATTTGCGGCCAACATATCGTTTGGATAATATCTTTTAACCTCATCATCCATCCAGAGGCATTCATATCCCTTGTCTTTTTTTAGCTGATTTATTGCCGCTTCCTCATCACTTTCCAATCCATGCTTAACGGCATAGTAGGCACCGCCCTCACGTATGCGGTTGGCAATAGTTTCCGCAGGAATATTAATTATTGGACTCAACTCCGCTGATAAAACCTGAATATCCTCCTCACTGCCAACTTTATCCGGCCGTATGACCAGCAGCTTGGCTATGCGGCTGATGGCCAGCTCCCTGCCATTTCGATCAAGTATCTTCCCTCTGGGAGATTGGCGCACCACGTTATCCCGGGCTATATTCATAATCTTTTCTTCCATTTCATCGTGCTGGATTACCTGTAAAATAAAATATCTGCCAATGGTAACCACAAACAGAAACATCAGAAACAAGGTGAGTCTATTAATATTTATAAGAATCTTTGTCTGTTTATTTTTCATTACACTACCCCAAATTTATACTATTCTAACTTACTATTTTACACCAATACAAAGTAAATGCAAAAATTTCACTTAAACAAAATAAAATGTCAGAATATTTTCTTTTTAAAGAATTATTTTATGATTTTGAAGATAAAAGTTTACTTTTGTATCCTTTCACTGGTATAATGTAAGCAGAATGGTGGTGTTAAAAATGGATGATATTGATAAGAAGATTCTTAAGCGCCTACAAGAAAATGCCCGTGTCACAATTTCAGTTTTGAGTTCGGAGATTTCCCTATCCATGCCGGCTATCAGTGAACGCTTAAAAAAGCTGGAGGCTTCTGGTGTCATTAAGCAGTATACCGCTATTTTAAATCCTGAGCTTGTGGACAAGCAACTTATGGCTTTGGTTTACCTGAGCTTTGATAATCCTAGCCATGGTGACAGCTTTAAAAATTTTGTGGTTGGTGAGTCGGACATCAAGGAATGCTTCTACATCACTGGTGACTTTGATTATTCCTTAAAAATAATCACCCAGAATACAACTACTTTGGAAAATCTTCTGACACGCATCAAGGAACAAACCGGTGTAATCAAAACACAAACTATTGTTGTGCTGTCCTCCATTATAGACAGACCTTCCGTTACCATTGAGTAAATCGTAAATACCAAAAATGGGACTGCCCCAGGCAGCCCCATTTTTTTGTTGTTCCATCACCAGTGGTACTTTTCTCCACGATTTATTTTAAATGCCCTGTATATCTGCTCAACCAGCAGCAGACGTACCATCTGATGGGTGAAGGTCATTTTTGAAAAGCTAAGAAGCATATCTGCAGCTGACCTTACTTCAGAAGACAAGCCAAAGGCTCCTCCTATAAGGAATGTTATATTGCTCTTTCCCGACAGGCCCAGGCTGTCAATTTTGGCAGCCAGCTCCTCAGAAGAAAGCTCCTTGCCATATACATCCAATACTATAAGATAACTGCCCTCAGGCACCTGCTTTAAAAGACGTTGTCCCTCCCAGGTCAGAGTCTGCTGCTTTTCAGCCTCTGAAGGATTATCCTTCATTTTTTCTTCACTTATCTCTATGATTTTCACATTGGCAAAGGGACCCAGACGCTTCAAAAATTCGTTTATTCCCTCGGTCAGGTATTTTTCCTTTATTTTGCCGGCGGTAACTATATTAATCTTCATTCTGCTTAACCCTCAACAGGCTGGGCATCCAAAGTTACATTTACAGTCTTTGTGGTTCCATTGGAATCATATTTAACCTCTACCGTTTCACCCACTTTATGAGCAGTAATGGCTGCCCGCAGTTCACCCACAGTATTAACCTCTGTGCCACCTACAGCCAAAATTATATCACCGCGACGGAAACCGGCACGTCCGGCAGGTCCATCCAAGGATACATTAAATACATATACGCCCTTATCCACATTTAAAATATAACCCTGACGGGCTGCGGACTCCTTGTCAAAAACACTTACCCCAAGATATGGTCTGGTAACATGTCCCTGGGAAATAAGCTCCTCAACCACAGAACGTACAGTATTAATTGGAATGGCAAATCCCATACCTTCTACAGCATTTGTGACGATTTTCTGGGAATTAATACCAATGACCTTGCCATCGGCATTTACCAGTGCACCGCCGGAATTACCCGGATTGATGGCCGCATCTGTCTGAATGAGCTTCATATTGCTTTCGCCTTTGTTAAGAACACGATTTACGGCACTTATTACGCCGGTGGTGACACTACCCTGAAATTCCAGCCCCATTGGATTGCCAATGGCAATGGCAGGCTCTCCCACCATAATGTCATCGGAGTCGCCGAAATCTGCTGCCGGCAAATCATCTGCATCCACCTTAACCACGGCCAAATCAGTGATTTCATCCGCCCCAATCAGCTTGCCATTAAGACTGCGTCCATCAGAAAGGGATACTATGATCTCCTTTGCCCCATCGATTACATGATTATTGGTTACAATATAGCCATCCTTGCGGAAGATAACACCGGAACCATAGCCCTCGACGTCGCGAAGGTTAAAAAAGAAATCTCTGGCAACGGCTTTATTGGTAATACCCACCACGGCAGGCCCCACATTCTTGGCTGCCCTGACCACAGGTGTGTTTCTGGCATCGGATACATTGGTATTATAGCTTGGACTGGAGGCTGGAATTCCTTCGGCCACATTATTCTTGCCGCATCCCCCCAGCATTACCGATCCCGCTACCAGGAGACCCATTACAACCGGCAGACAAGACTTAAAAATTCTCTTCTTTGTAATCATTTTCTCTCCCTCCAAAATACAAAAATATATCAAAAATCCACACTGACACATCTATCCTGAGCAGTAAGTATGAGCTCCATGTTCTTAACTCCCTGCTGGTCAAGAATCTGCCGCACAGTTTTCATTGCCAATTCCGGCAGGTTGTTGGATTCACTTAGATGTGCCAGCAAGACCTTTTGCGGTTTTTGCTTTAAATGCACCAGTGTCCAGGCCGTATCAATGTTAGACAGGTGGCCCCGATTGCTTAAAATACGCCGTTTCAGTGGCCAGGGATATTCGCCGTTTTTCAGCATATCCACATCATGGTTTGCTTCCAATATCATTACTCTGGCTGATTCCAGCTCTCTGCGCAGATTGCTGTCCACAAAGCCCATATCAGTAGCTACCACACATTTTACACTGCCAGTTATGGAGTACCCCACAGGGTCAGCCGCATCATGAGGAATTCCAAAGGCCTTTACAGTCAGCTTGTTTATTCTGACCCGATCCATAATTGGATTAATACACTCCTGGGGAATATCCCTGTAGCAGTTCATGGCCCTAAAGGTTTCCGGACGGCTGTACACCGGTATACCATATTTTTTTGTCAAAGTGGCAAGCCCATTAATATGGTCACTATGCTCATGGGTGATAAAGACCCCATCCAATTTCTCAATGGCCTGACCAATATTACTGAGTTCCTGCTTAATGCGCCTGGCGCTGATACCAGCGTCCACTAAAAGTCTGCTTCCCTCCATTTCAATGAAGGTACAATTTCCTTTACTGCCGCTGGCCAAAACCGAAACCTGCATCTTTCCTCCTATAAGCCAAGTATAAGAAGCCCTGCTGAAAAAATTCTGTAAATATTATTAGATTTTGTTTAGAACCCTATATACCATAACAAAAATGGTCAAAAAGGTCAAAAGAAAAGGACAGGACTGACTCCTTGTCCAGTCCTGCCCCAATTTACCTTAATTATATTTTTTCTTTTTTCCCTGACATTTAGGACACTCACCATAAAAATACAGCTGTCTGCCTGTCAGCTTGTAATCGGACAGCTTTGCTACCTGTTCCATAATGGCCTCATCCTCAAACTCCATAATGTCATCTACACGGCCACATGTGTTGCAGCGCACATGTGGATGATTTTCCATTCTGGCATCGTAACGATAACTGTCCTCACCAATATTCAGTACCTGAGCCAAACCAATCTGATCAAATATCTCCATGGTCTTATATACAGTTGCCAGACTCATGGCCGGATAACTTGGCAAAAGCATATTATAAAGCATTTCCGCATTAGGATGCTCAGTTGTATTCTGCAACGCATCATATACAGCAAGACGCTGCGGAGTTACCTTAAAGCCATGACTGCGAAGTATATCTGCTACACTTTGCATGTCCATCATCATATTCTTCTTCCTCCAAATTTAGTTGTAAAACGTAACTACTTTCTCCCAATTATTAATGGATAATTACTATCCATTGAGTATTTTACATATATTTAACATTTATGTCAATAAAAATATAGGATAATAGTTTCATTTTTCTTAAAAGGAAATAATGTGATATAATTATTTGTCGATTGCTTACACGATGGAGGAATAAATTGAGATGAAAACAGAAAATATCAGTAAAATTATTGCTGACGAATTAAAAATAAAAGTATTTCAGGTTGATGCTGTTACAGAGCTTTTAGACGAGGGCAACACCATTCCTTTTATTTCCCGCTACCGCAAGGAAAAAACCGGGGAACTGGACGAGGAGAAGGTTAGAATTATTTCCGAACGACTCGCCTACCTCCGCAATTTTGTAAAACGCCAGGAGGAAATCATCAACAAGATAGAGGAACAGGGAAAACTAACCCCTGAGCTGCAGCTGGCCATCGAAAAAACCACTAAGCTGCAGGAGCTGGAGGATATTTATCTTCCATATAAGCAGAAGAAGCGCACCAGAGCCCAAAAAGCCAAGGAAAAGGGCTTAGAGCCACTGGCAAGCACTATTATTCTGCAAAATCTTGCTGTGGGTACTCCTGAGGAAGTGGCTGCAGAATACATCAATCCAGAACTGGAAGTGGAGACTGCCCAGGATGCCTTGGCTGGAGCTCAGGATATTATTGCGGAAATGATTTCCGAGGATGCCCAGCTTCGTCAGGAGCTGCGTAAATTCCTTTGGAATAACGCCTTTATTACCACCACCTTGGACGAGGAAAAAGAAAACACCGATGAGGGCAAAGTATTCCTGATGTACAAGGAATATAAGGAACTGGTGCGCACCCTGCCATCTCATCGTATTTTGGCTATTAACCGTGGCGAAAAGCTGGAATGCCTGAAGGTAAAAATGGAGGATGATGAAGAAAAAATTCTCTCTATCATTGGCAAGCGTTTCATAAAAGGTAACTCCATTTTCCAAAGCCTTTTGAAAGACACTGTGGCTGATAGCTGGAAGCGTCTCATTCAGCCATCCCTTGAAAGAGAAATCAGAAATCAGCTTACCGAAACTGCAGAAAAACAGGCTATTGATATTTTTGGAACTAACCTACGCCAACTGTTACTGCAGGCACCACTGGCAGGCTTTACCGTAATGGGACTGGATCCTGGCTACCGTACTGGCTGCAAAATGGCTATTGTAGATCCAACTGGACATGTCCTCGACCATGGAGTTCTTTATATTACCCATGGTGAAAAAGGTGCCGCTGAATCTGCAAAAAAAGCACTGGCTCTTATCAAAAAATACAAGGTCAATCTCATTTCCATTGGCAACGGTACTGCCTCCTTTGAAACAGAGGAATTTGCCGCCAAGCTCATAAAGGATAACGGACTTGATACTCACTACATAGTTACCAGCGAAGCTGGGGCCTCCGTATATTCTGCTTCCCCACTGGCAAAGGAGGAACTGCCTGAGTATGATGTTACTATCCGCGGTGCAGTGTCCATTGCCCGCAGAGTGCAGGATCCATTGGCAGAGCTGGTAAAAATCGATCCAAAGGCCATTGGCGTCGGCCAGTATCAGCATGACGTAAATCAAAAGGAACTGGCCAATACTCTGGATCAGACCATTGAATCAGCGGTAAACCACGTTGGTGTAGAACTGAATACTGCTTCCCCAGCCCTTTTGAAGCATGTGGCAGGCATAAATGCCACTATTGCCAAGAATATAGTAACCTACAGAAATGAAAATGGTCCTTTCAGCTCCCGTAAAGAGCTGCTAAAGGTAGCCCGTCTGGGCAATGCCGCCTACACCCAGTGTGCCGGCTTCCTGCGTATCGGCGGGGGCAAAATGCCTTTGGACAATACCCCTGTACATCCTGAATCCTATGAGCTGGCCAAAAATATTTTGGCAAAATTAGGGGCCGATGTGGATATTTTAAATGACAAAAAGCAGCTGGAAATGCTCCAGGCCAAAATAAAAATTGCTAATCCTGAAAAGCTGGCCAAGGACTTAAATGCCGGTGTACCAACTGTTAAGGATATTTTGGATGCTTTGTCCAAGCCTGGCCGTGATCCTCGTGAAGATCTGCCAGTGCCTCTTACCAGAAAAGCCATTGTAAAGCTGTCTGATATTAAGGTAGGTACCATTATGCGTGGTACTGTCCGCAATATAACCGACTTTGGTGCCTTTGTAGATATTGGCATAAAAACCGCTGGTCTTGTACATATTTCCGAATTAAGCAACAAGCACGTCAAGCATCCTTTGGATGTGGTGGCTGTTGGTGATATTGTCACCGTTCTGGTCATTAGCGTGGACGAAGCAAGGGGCCGTATTGGCCTTAGCATCAAACAGGTCCCTCAGGAGGCCAAGGCTATATGACGAATTTACCCGTAATGAAGGAAGAGGATTTTAAAGCTCTCATAGCTCAAATACCTCCCAAGGATACTGACAGTATAGATGAAGTGGAAAGAATTCTTGCCACTTCCACCATAAAAAGGGATGATTTTGGTGCCCTTCGCTTTTTATTGAAAAAGTATGCCGGTGCTACGGGCTCTGCTTCATTTGAGGACACGCCTGTAAAGGCTGTCACCATCTGCTGTGCCGACCATGGTGTTGCAAAGGAAAATGTCAGTGCCTACCCGCCGGAAACCACGCTGCACATGGTGGCCAATTACCTTATTTCCCACGGTGCTGCTGCCAATGTTTTTGCCGACTTCACAGGAGCTCATCTCTGTGTGGCAGATCTGGGCATAAACAGTGAAAAAGCCAAGGAGCTCCCAGGGCTTATAGATTTCCATATTGCCTCCGGCACCAATAACTCCTCCCAGGGGCCGGCCATGACCAGAGAACAGGCAATAAAATCCTTATATTACGGATATTCTCTGGCAAAACAGCTCCACCAACAACAGGGGATAACCATATTTCTGCCCGGTGAAATGGGCATATCCAACACCACCTCCAGTGCAGCTATTACCGCTGCTCTCCTTGAGGAATCCCCTGCCAACACCACCGGCAGAGGCACCAATATCTCCGATGAACGGTTCAAGACAAAGCTGGCCACTGTGGAAAAAATACTGGCTGTAAACCAGCCGGATGCCAATGATCCTATAGATGTGCTGGCCAAAGTGGGAGGCTTTGAGCTAGGGGCCATTGCTGGACTTATGCTGGGTGCCGCAGCTTCCCATTCCCTTACCATACTGGACGGCTTTAATTCCAGTGCCGCTGCCCTAATAGCTTTAAGATTGGCTCCTGTTCTCAAGGATTATCTTGTTCCTTCCCACAAAGCGGGAGAACAGGGACAGCACTTAATCCTTAAAGAACTGGATTTTACCCCAATTATGGCTTTAAACATTAAGCTGGGAGAGGCCATTGGTTCATCCCTTGTAGCTGACATTTTAGATGCCGCCATAAGAGCCTTTAAAAATATTCAAAAGGACCTGCCCGCCAAAGAGTTAATGGCAGATACCATCGAAAAGGATGTTATTCCCAACATAGCCATTACCCTGACTGATAAAACCTTTGATTATTATACTCGTACCATGCCGGACCTGGATAAGGAGGCCATTGAACGCTGTCAGATGCGGCTGGACAATTTATCAAAGCCTATCTACAGCTTGGGGGTAATTGAACAGATAGCCGCCCAGCTAAGTGGTATAACCTCCAACGAGCTGCCAAATGATATATCCAAAACAATGCTTTTCATTGGCATGAAAAAGGAAGCTGCATTAGATAAGGACCAAGCTGCTTTTATTCATAGCTTTACCACTCAAACAGGAGCCGAAGCTATTGCAGCCTATCTCACAGGAGAAAGGACCCAGATGGATGCCTTTGAATTTGGTCGGCTGCAGGGGGAAAATATCTCTCTGGGAAGCCAAATCATGGGACTTTCCCTTATAGATAACGACACTGCATTAATAGATGCCATGGCAAATATGCTGTGCGACACCCAGGGCAATCTAAAGCTCCAACCAGGTACCTTCATGACTCAGCTATCTGGGGAAATGCAGCTGATAGCCTCCGCTGTTCTTGGGGCCATAATTGCCGCCACCCACAACCGCACCATGATAATTCTTGGAGATAGGGCAGTAACCGCCTTGGCTGGCTATGCAGCTCAATTGGTACCGGAAATTCAGCCCTTTCTCTTACCGATTGAACCACCGTTGTACCACATGGCAGTGAAAATACCAGGCATAACGGCCTGCATAGGAATGCGTCTTGCAGATGCTGCTATTCATATAGTTAATGATATGAAAACCTTCAGCGAGGCCCAGGTGGCTACTGCCAACGACGGCCCAGGTGCCGGAAGACAAATATAGCTTTCATAACAATCATTGCAAATCAAAACAGGGTTTGGGAAACCTAAAAAGTATTCCAAACCCTGTTTTTCTTTTATCCGGGTACTATTCTTCTGTCATATCCCTGGCCATTTGAGCCACCTGCCGATACATGGCCATTATTTCCTCATGATGCTGCTTCATGTATTCCACTGCCTTCATGCGCTGAGCCTCAGTGGATTCCTCGGAAATATAGTCCTTACCGGCCTGTTCCTGTTCCTTAGCCATTTCATGGAGGAGATCACAACCAATATTCAAGGAGCCTGACTTCAGGGCATGAACCTTAATCCTGTAGGCATCCCATTTCTCCGCCCCAAAGGATTTTTCCATATCCTCGATATTGGCTTCAGAGAGTTTGCTGAACATTTCAAGAACCCGCTTATACAGCTTATCACTGTTATTGCAGAATTTTAAACCCACGGACATATCAATTCTAGGCATTCTCCTATCTACAAAAGTGCTGTCATGGACAATTTCACCCCTTTTATCAGCAAGAGCCCCATTCTCCACTGTTTTAGGTTCATCCAGTGTCTTAACTTCCTCAACGCCTTTCGCTTCAGATTCCTCCACCGGATGCACCAATTCAGCAGGAAGATTGCGCTTTACCACAGTCTCAAGCTGCTTACCCGTCATAGGCTTGCTAAGATAATCATCAAAGCCCTCTGCCAGGAATTTTTCACGAACACCTGCCAGGGCAGTAGCCGTCAGAATAACAAACCTTGTATTTTCAGTGCCTTTGATTTTCTTGGCCTCATTGAGAGTTGCAATACCATCCATTCCCGGCATCATATAATCTGTCATAACCAAATGGAAGGATTCTTTCTTCAGAAATTCCAATGCCTCACTTCCACTGTGGGCCACTGTCAATTTTGCCTTGGTATCAGACAGCATACAGGTCGCCACGAAGCAATTCATTTCGTTGTCATCAACTATGAGAATGGATGCCTCCGGAGCAGTAAAGCTGGTGGCCACCACGTCCTCCAGTTCTTCCTCTATATCCTGATCTGCATCAAAATCTCCAATAACCTCTGCCCCCATAATCTTCTGAGGCAGTTCAATGGTAAAGGTACTCCCCTCTCCGTAGATACTGCTTACGTTAACAGTTCCCCCCATCATGGTAAGGAGCCTATGGGTAATGGCCAAACCAAGGCCCGTGCCCTCCACCTTGCAGTTTTTCTGAATATCAAGACGTTCAAAATCCTTGAACAGCTTTTCCATATCCTCTGGCTTAATACCAATACCAGTATCTGTTACCACCAGCTTAAGGTTAAGTATATCCTCTACGATATCACCACCTACATCAAAGGTTACAGTACCTTCATCCGTATATTTTATGGCGTTGTTAATGACATTAATAAGTATCTGGCGTATACGCCCCACATCACCATACAGCTCATTAGGCAAGTCGGCATCCACATTTATGATAAACTCCAACTGTTTTGCCTTGGCCCTGAACCCCACCAGAGTCACTACCTCCTTAAGGAGAACCCGTAAGCTGTATTTATCTGTTACCAGCTCCATACGGCCGGATTCAATTTTGGAAAAATCCAGAATTTCATTAATAATTCCCAAAAGCGCTGTGGAGGCAGAATGAATATTGCTGGCATAACGCCGTATATCCATGTCCCTGCTACGCCTTAGAATCATCTCATCCATGCCGTTAATGGCATTTAAAGGTGTTCTTATTTCATGACTCATATTGGCCAGGAACTGGCTTTTAGCCCGATTGGCATCATCTGCCGCCTGTCTGGCCTTTTTAAGGGCTTCATTCTCCGCCACCTTGGTCTGGGCCATAAACAGATAAATGCTGACACAGGCAAACAACAGCAGCATCAAAGTAAACACCCACTGCACCATCTGATACACACTATTGATTCTTCCTGCTACTGCAGACCAAGGAATATATCCCACCAAGGAAAAATCTGTTTGTGGAAGGTCTGCACCAAAAACATAATATTTCCCTTTGCTTCCTTCTGTATAAACAGCTGCAGCCTTGCTTGTTTCCAGCCTGGAATGAACCTCCACCATACCAGCCTTTATATCCTGATCATCCCAAAATTCGTGATCCTTTGTGGAAAAGTTCTCATAAGGAACGGCCAAACTACCATCCTTATATTGGATCATTATACGGCTATATGGGTTATAATCTGCCAGTCCAAAAACCTTGGTTAAATTTCCCCTCGGAAAAATCTGATAGAGAACATACCTTACGTTATCCCCATAATAAACAGGAACAGCCACAATTATGCCTCCGTCAGTGTGGTAATCCACCACGTTATTTCCCTGAAAAGCCCTGAGCAGCTTGGGAAAATCATGCTTGCTGACTACAGCTCCAGTTACGTTTCCCTCGTAATCCATAACCCCGGCTCTGCCGTATACATTTTCCTGATTAATGGCCTCCAAAATATTATTTTTCTGCTCCTCATGCTGCTCCAAATAAATGGAAGCTGCCTTCAGTGTGCTAATATAGCGCATAAACCGCTCATCTGCCAGCTGGGCCATATCCGCCGTCATTTGAGATACGGATTCCTCAGCAGCATCATTTAACTTACGGCTTATTTGATTCTGGAGAATATTGCCGGTAATAAACAAAATTATGGTCAGGATAATTATCTCGATAAAAGCCTTTTGGGACAGTCCCAATTTACTGATTTTACTATTCAAGGACGTCCACTCCCTTCACCAGCCAATCCATGTGCTGCAACAGATACTCGTCCCTGATAACCTCATTAGGCTGACAGCGGCGTTTCCCCTTATTATCAAATATCTCACCAGCAAAGACAAAACGACCAGCCAACATTTCCTTTTTCAATTGTTTCAATACAGTACGCTGTTCATAAGTCACGGCATCAGAAAGCTGACTGAGCTCTACCAGATCAGCCTCCATGCCTACCCATCTATTGTCCACAAAATTCATTTCGCCCTTGAGATAATACCTTACTATATCCTCATAGTAACGGTCCCAATTACACATAATCGAAGTTAAATCATGTTCTGAGCCATTTTGCAGATCCTCATAATAGCCAATATAATCTACTCCCATTTTTTCCGCCACAGTGGCGGCCATTGGTTCATCCTGATGGTAGGTTATTACATCGGCCTTTTCCTGGGTAATAAGCCTGTAGGTGTGTTCTTCCTCTACTTCCTCATTTTCCCAGCTTCCTGTATACATAACCACTACCCTGGCATTTGGGTTAGTTCTCTGAACCCCCAGAGTAAAGGCATTAATTCCCCGATTCACTTCAGAATTTGGCATAGCTGCCACGTAGCCAATAACATTGCTCTTGGTACGCATTCCCGCCAGGGCTCCTGTCAAATACCGCCCTTGATACATACGGATAAAATAAGATGTCATATTCCGCCCCCGGCACTCTGCAGAATTAGTACCAAAGGCTACCTGGGGAAATTCCCGTATCAAGGTTTTGCCGTCTGTCGTATAGGAATAGCTGGTAAGAAATACCATTCCGGCACCATTTTCTACCATTTTCCGTACTGCATCTGCACACTTGCCATCGAGGCCACTGTTGTTATCGCTTACCAGCAGCTCCACCCCCATGGCATCACAGGCCTTTTTCATTCCCCTGTACTGCGGTGCATTCCACCCTTCCTCATTTCTGTCCCCCAGCAATACTATACCTACGACGGGCTTTTTTATATCCTTATCATTGGAAAAGTACCAAAGGGAAGCTCCCAGGGCAGTAATAAAGAAAAACAGTCCCAAAAGCATTGCCCATTCAAACATCGAGCGCTGTTTAGGTTCCATTGCAAAAGCCCCCCTACTCATGCATTCTATATTCCACATCCTCGTCAATCATTTGAAGCATTATATCCGTAAATTTGGGGTCCAACTGAGTGCCTTTGGCCTTTACCAATTCCTCTCTCACAACTTCCTGGGGCAATATATCACGATAACTGCGCTTTGAAGTCATCGCATCATACACATCAGCCACCGCAATAATCCTAGCCTTTTCTGGAATGGCCTGGCCTGCCAACCCATCCGGATACCCGGTACCATCGTAACGCTCATGATGACTGCGGGCACCAACCTGCAATTCCTCCATCTCCTGAACCGATGATAAAATCGAGGAACCTATGATAGGATGAACCTTAATTGAAGAATATTCACTGGGAGTCAGCTTATCAGGCTTATTTAGAACCTGACCTGACACCCCAATTTTACCGATATCGTGTAGAAGTGCTATAAAAAAAATCTTTCTCTGATAGGTTTTCGATTTCCCAGCCCTAAAGGCAATTTCCCTGGAGTAATCCGCTACACGCTGAGAATGCCCATTAGTGTACGGGTCCTTGGCATCAATGGTCTTTGCCAAAGCAAAAACCATCTGCTTAAACAGTCTTTTTGTGGAGGCCAGCTGATTCATAGTAGTCTGAATTTGTATATTGATACGCTCCTGCATACGCTTTTGCAGGGATATTAATTCCAAAGTCCGATGAACATGTGTCAATATAAGTGTCGGGATATACGGCTTATGCAAAAAATCAAAAGCCCCAGATTGAATTCCCTTAACCTCTGTTTCCTGATCCATCTCAGCCGTCAACATAATAACCGGAATTTCCTTTAAGTCCTTATCCTGTTTCAGATACTCCAGCACCTGAAAACCATTCATACCAGGCATATTTAAGTCCAGAAGAATTAAATCAGGCTTTCGTCCTTTTAAAAATTCAATGGCCTTCTCACCACTTAAAATAGATACAACCTCATATTCCTCTTCCAGGATAGCTCCCAGCAGCATATTATTAATTTCATCATCATCAATAGTAAGAATAAATGCTTTTTTCTCAGACGTTTGATCCATAACGAATCACCACCTTTGTACATAATTTTATATTTTATTTACATTAAAATCAATATTCTGACACTTTCTGTTTTTCTAACCAGAATAAAAATCCTCCGTCATTATCCTAAAACAGAATAATAACGGAGGCCGCCTATCAGTTATTTATATATAGTTCCCCATGACATTCATAATTTCGGGTTTCTTTAACCTTATTATCTCCATCCAGCATGACTACAGTTGGTCTATACTGAACTGCTTCCTTTTCTTCCATAAAAGCGTAGGCCATAATTATAACCACATCTCCGGGCTGGGCCCAGCGGGCTGCTGAACCATTAAGACATATAACTCCGGATCCCGCCTTCCCGGAAATAACATAGGTTTCCAGCCTGGAGCCGTTATTGTTGTTTACCACCTGCACCCGCTCATTTTCATATATTCCCGCTGCCTTCATTAAATCAGCATCAATAGTTATACTGCCCATATACTGAAGATTCGCTTCAGTAACAGTTGCGCAATGAAGTTTAGATTTTAACATGTGAAGCATCATTTTTTAGCCCTCCAAAATCACATTATCAATAAGGCGTGTCTTACCAATCTTGACAGCGATTGCCATAATGGACTCACCCTTTACTTCATCAATTTCTTCCAAAGCCGGGAAGGAATATATTTCCACATAATCGATAACTGCCATTGGCTCACCATTAATTTCATCTACGATAATCTGCTTGAGCTTGCCAACATTTCTTTCACCATCGTCAAAGGCCTTTTTTGCCATGTTCAGACTCCGGGACAATACCAGGGCAGCCGTCTTTTCCTCTTTGGACAGATATACATTACGGGAGCTGCGGGCCAAACCACTTTCCTCCCGAACTATAGGAACCATGTTGATTTCCACAGGAATAGCCAAATCCTCTACGAAGCGACGAATTACGCAAACCTGCTGTGCATCCTTCTGACCGAAGTAAGCCTTATCAGCCCGGGCAAGATTAATGAGCTTGGTAACTACGGTAGCTACACCACGAAAATGTCCTGGGCGCTGGCCGCCGCACAGCTTTTTGGTAAAATCGCCCTCCACATTTACATAAGTGCAAAATCCCTCAGGGTACATTTCACTTGGCTCTGGATGAAATACGGCATCCACACCAGTCTCTTCCAATTTTTTACAGTCCTCTTCAAATTGACGAGGATAAGCATCGAAATCCTCATTAGGACCAAATTGAACCGGATTTACAAAAACCGAAGCAATAACCACATCAACAGACTGACGTGCTGTACGCATAAGAGTAAGGTGTCCCTCATGGAGAGCCCCCATGGTAGGCACAAGACCTATTACCTTTCCTGCTTTTTTCATTTCCAGAGAATACTGCTTTATTTCATCCTGAGTTCTTAAAATCTTCATTGCTTTCTTACCTCACATACCACATTTTTAAATACACTTTATACTATTATCAATTAATTCATCATTGTTGTCTTCTTCACTGTGCTTAGCAAAATAATTGGCCAGCATAGCTCCCGATACGTTATGCCATACGCTGAAAATAGCTCCTGGAATAGCAGCCACTGGATCAAAATAGAGAACAGCCAGGGAGGCGGCCATACCGGAATTTTGCATCCCAACCTCGATGGAAACAGTCCGACTTCTCTTTTCATCCAATTTAAATAGCTTGGCCAAAATATAGCCTAACAACAATCCCAAGGAATTATGGCAAATAACCACTGCAAACATCATAAGCCCCACATCCAGCAGCTTGGCTGCGCTAAGAGATACCACGCCACCAACGGTTAAAACCACTGTAACCGCCGAAAGCATTGGCATAAAAGGATTAATTTTTCGTGAAAAATTCTCAAAGAAATGATGAACCCCCAAGCCCAATAAAACAGGCAGCAGTACCATTTTTACAATGGACATCATCATGGAGGACACTGACACATCAATTACTGCATCTGCCAATAAATATGTAAGAATCGGTGTAACCAATGGAGCTAATATAGTAGACGTTGCCGACATGGATACAGACAAGGCCACATCGCCCTTAGCCAAATAAGCAATTACATTGGATGCTGTTCCTCCAGGACAGGTTCCTACCAATATAACGCCAATAGCAATTTCCGGTGGTAAGCCAAAGGCCTTTACCAATCCGAATGCTACGGCTGGCATAATTAGAAACTGTGCACACACTCCAATAAAAATTCCCTTTGGATTCCTGAGAATGTTTTTAAAATCGTCCACCGTCAGGGTCATACCCATGCCAAACATTATGATTCCCAACAAAACAGGAATGTGTGGCCCTACCCAAGTCAGGGCTTCAGGACGCCATACTGCAAAAACCCCAATCAAAAAAACTAATAAACTCATATTGCCTACAAGAAAATCGCAAGCCTTCTTCAATGCTGTTTTCAAAAAAAGCACCTCCCAATAAAAAATCCAAACAAGGGAGCAATAAAATGCCTAATTAAAAAAGCCTCCTCATCGCAAAGGATAAGAAGGCATATAAACACAAATAACAGCAAGCCTCACGGCCGCTGGTGCCATCCGTCTCAGTCCCAAGGATCTAAGCGAAAAAGTATTTATAAAAATTGAAGCAAATTAAGGAGTATGACTCCAAACGGATGCCATCCCTTGTCCAAGGTTGATGATAACACAAGTATTTTGGTTATGCAAGCTAATAATATAATCGGCAACTTCCAAATGTACCAGGCCGGTCGCGGAAATAGTTCGATATACAGTCGAACTATTTCCGGTGAACATGCCACCGGCATGTTCACCCCCAGCCAAGTACTTCGGCTAAAAATCTATAGTCGCACATAAACGCCGAGGCGGCCTGAAAACAATAAAAAAAGAGGACTGTCAAAAGACAATCCTCTTTTTTAACCGGCAACTTCCTATCCTCCCAGGCCGTCTCCAGCCAAGTACTTTCGGCGTTTATGTGCTTAACTACTGTGTTCGGAATGGGAACAGGTGGGACCACATAGCCATCATCACCGGATATACAAATTTTTTGAAGACATTTTTAAATGTGCCTCCAAAACTAAACAGAAACAAGAACCATCTTAGTAAGTGCTTTTTAAGTTAAGCCCTCGACTTATTAGTACTGGTCCGCTTCACATGTCACCACGCTTCCACTTCCAGCCTATCTACCTCATCGTCTATAAGGAGTCTTACCAGATTACTCTGTGAGAGATCTCATCTCAAGGCGGGTTTCACGCTTAGATGCTTTCAGCGTTTATCCCTTCCGAACGCAGCTACCCAGCTGTACAACTGGC
>NZ_FQYW01000019.1 GCF_900141865.1 Anaerovibrio lipolyticus DSM 3074
TTTTCCATCAGCTCTGCCACAGCCGAATGAAACATGTCAAATCCCGCCATAGAATTGGAGAACGGGATAGGCTTTCTGGTGAATTCGATCCCCCTCCAGTTGAAAGCCCTGAAGTAGTGTTTTTCACTGCCGACATCGATGCCGACGATCATAGATGTTTCTTTTACTTGCTCGATCTTCTTGTTTTGTGTAGACTTCATTTTGTAGATACCTCTCTTTTCTGTTTATTACTAACTTCTCAGGGTCAGTAATGACAGTTTAGCTGAGGTATCTCTTTTTGTTAAGTTTGACTTATCTGTTGTCTACACTTTGAATTATACAGGAAGCTATTCACTGTAGCCGCCCAATCCTAAATTTCCCTAAAAATAACAACTCCCCCGAAAGCAGCAGTAATGCTATTTCCGGGGGATGAATTTTTATGCCTTCCGATAAGGTGGCTTTATTGGAAGTTTATTACTTTATATTCCACGAAAGGCTTTTCATTTAACGAAGAAAGTAATAACTTTTATTCAAACGAAATATATAAGTTCATATCTAAGCTAAGCCTATAAAATCTTTGTTATGGTATGGAGACGGTTGCCTTCTTCTGTATAAGTGCCTGGACAATGGAAGATTTCGCTAGCCTAAAAATTCAAATAATGTTTTAAACATCACTGAGTAATTCCCTATCATTCCTCGCTATGATACAATGCTATCTTCGGTAAAAAGTGTATAGTATGTTGAAATAGTGTTGTGATACAAGCTACTTGAATTCATTACATAATTTGAGTAGCTTTTTTTAATTTTAAATAATCAATATGTTAGTGAGTCTCCTATTATTTGAAAATCTGTTTATTAATATCTGATGGAAGCAGGAATTAATAATTATTAGCTAGAATATGTAACTAGGATATAGGATCCATTGATACGAAAAATATGGCGAAAACATTAGTAGCGAAAAGAAAGAGTCTGCCCGTCATAAATTGTTAAAATAACGAGGAGGTATCACAATGAAGAAACTCAGTATTGCAACACTAATAGCAGTATTAATTGCTATGGCTGCACCGGCTATGGCTGCAAATTATCTTGCTAATCCACGTTCAATGATTTTTCATTATGCAAGTTGTCGTACCATAAAAAAAACAAGTAATTTTATACCAATAGGTTCACGCCAAGAAGCTGTAGATGCTGGTTATCGTCCATGTAAGGTTTGTAATCCATAACATGAATTTACTTGGAGCTTGTGAGGCAGAGATTATATTATCAAAGGTGCTTTTAAGTTACCGTAAACACGATTAAGATAAAAAACAAGCCCCGGATTTTATAAAATCCAGAGCGTTTTTATTTCTATGGCTAACATAGAAAAAACTTTCACTTTATAGCAGGAAAAAAATTGCTTATCTAGAAATACACAAGTATAAGGTTATTGGTCGTTTTATATTTTATGATTAAAAGAGGTGGAAAAAATGTTTTGTCCAAAATGTGGAGCGAATTTACCTGATGGAACTAAGTTTTGTTCTAACTGTGGGGCAAATGTTGATACTCCAGTGCCAAATGCCCCTCAATCTGTACCATCAAATAATCAACCAATTTCTAATACTTACCAACAGAACACAAATAGTCCAAATGGTTGGAATAATGAACCCAATAAGCAAGAAGACTTGAAATTCTGGCAAAAAAGTTGGTTTATGTGGGTATGTTTAATATTTCTAACACCTATTGGGATTATTCTGTGCTATGTAAATAGGGAAAGACATTCAAAATGGAAAGTAATCTGCGGTGTATTTGCTGTACTTTTCCTCATTGGAGTGTTTATGCCAAAAGATAATCATTCAAAGCAAGCAACCAGTACTAATGTAACCCAAGAGCAAGAAGTTAATAAAAAAACTGATGTAAATAGTGCAGAAAAGAAGGCAGCTGAAGGAAAAAAACAAACAGCTGCTGATTATAAAATACTGTATAATCAAGTAATGGGGGCCTTGCAACCGGCGGACGATGCCATGCAAGCTAGAAAAGATGTTGCTGCTGCTGGCGATTTTGTAGGAATGATTAACAAAATGGCCGCTGAAAAAGATGCTATTGCTACGGCAAAAAACAATTTGAGTGCTATATCTGCGCCAGCCTCCTTCGATAGTGACGATAGAGACAAATTACAAAAAGGAAAAGAAAGTATAGGGAAAGCATTGGATCAGCGGGATGCGTTTATAATGTATATGGCGCGTTATATTCAGAATCAAAGTCAAACCGATTTTGAAATGGCCCAACAGTCCATTAAGTTATCTGATGCTGCTATGATGGCAGGCCTGGCCTGTATTGTTTCCATAGGTCAGAAATATAATGCAAATTAAACATTTAATAATAGCAAGCAACTCACATAATAGTTTCGTTTTTAGACACTAATATCCAAAAGTTGCCTCCTAGTCTGAAAAGGAATATATGGAGTGTAGCTAGCATCTGTTAAGGAGACTTATAAAGCGAATTGTAAGGAAACACCCCTTGGCTTAATTATTATAAGCCAAAGGGTGTTTCTTATTATTTTTCTATATATTTTTTAAGATTATCATATTGCTCCTGCAACAAGGCTATCTTTCTTTCAAGAGATGTAACGCGTTCGCCAAGAGTATCCTTTATAGGTTACAGTACGCTGAATAAATGGCTAAGGATAGAAAAGCTTAATCAGATACATGCAGATGATACTCTTAAAAAGAGCGACCATGAATCAATCGATAATCATAAAGAAGTTGTAAGACTACAACAAGAACTTCAGGAGGCGAGGAAGACACTGAATCTCATGCTGAAGTTTAACAATTTCCTCTAGGACTTGTCAGAAATCCTTTCAAAAAGTGTCTAATTCATTTTTATCGGCCATTTTATCTTCCTGTCGTCCAGAAGACCTTATTTTACTAAGCTTTTAGCATATTTTAAAAATTAGACAGTCTATGGGGGTGTGATAGCTTTCCCGCTCCGGGACTCCCCACAAGCAAAATGTTGTGTCCCCCTGCTGCAGCTATCTCAAAGGCACGTTTGGCTACAAACTGGCCCTGAACATCAGCAAAATCCTCCTCTACTTCCTCTTTTGCTTCCTGTTCATCCTCCGTAGGTATTGATTGTTCCCAGACCGCCTTCCCGTTTAGGTAATCAATTAACCCCTGCAGCGTTTCCACCCGATAAACTGCTAATCCATCCACCAGCAGGGCCTCATTCACATTCTCCCCAGCCACAAAAAAGCCTTTAAATCCCATTTCCTTTGTTTTTATGGCCATAGGCAAAATTCCAGCAACGCCTCTAACCTGGCCTTCAAGTGAAAGCTCCCCAGAAAACAAATTTCCTTCTATACTTTCCTGGGTTATTATGCCATAAGCAGCCATCATAGCCATGGCAATAGGCAAATCAAGGCCAGGACTATCCTTTCTTATGCCGGCTGGAGCCAGATTTATTGTCACTTTCTGTGGCATCACTTTTATACCAGAGTTTTTTACCGCAGTCCTTACCCGTTCCTTTACCTCCCGCACCATGGTATCTGGCAGCCCAATCATCTCCACTCCCGGAAGGCCATTGGCCACATCCACTTCAACATCTATTATCTGGCCATCCACCCCCAAAGTAGTAGCCCCACAACATTTTGCAAACACAATTACCACCTCTGCATAATATTATTAATTATATTACACTTTATCTAATAATATTATGCAATTTTATTTATTTTGTTTTCTTATTAATATTAAAAAGAAAAGACCCATGGGAAAGTTATGTAGTGTAGAGACCCCATAGGTCCTTTTCAGTATCATAAACAAACACTTCAATGCTTTGATGGAACGAGTGAAGCATAAGACTCACCCATCAGAACATGCTTATACCCATCCCCTGATTCTTTCTGTGGGCAGGTGAGGCTAACATCCACACAGGATTGGAATACCATAACAATATCGCTGCCACCAAAGAGAAAATACCCCATAGGATCCCCCTTCTTGACAACATCCCCCACAGCCAGATTTTCTTCCCAATTGCAGGAACAGATCTGAGACATTCCAATAGGCAAAACAGCCACAAGACCGTACTCATCTGTATCAATAACAACGCAATCACGGGTCTCAATCATTTGCCACCCTGGAATGTCATCAATCAAACGATAGCGGGACAGCTTTGGATCCCATTCGGTAACTCCGCCGGCAGCGTTAGTTCCCGGGATTTTGCGTAGCTCAACAATTTTTCCGCTAACAGGGAAATGATACCGATGATAGTCATTTACATCAAGGAAAGTATGGGTTAAGGTACCACCCTTAAATGCATCGCCATAAGCGGAGCCAGGTCCCAGCAATTGAGGGATAGATGTAAAGTTAGCGGACTTAATGGCAACCCCTTCTTTTTGTATAAGATTACCTGTTTCGTCTATCTGCCAAATCCCCTGCGGGGTGGAATCTGCCGGAGCAACCACCTGGCTATCCGCAATCGGACGAACAGATGGATCTACCAAATGGCGGGCAAACCAGTCGTTAAAGCTGTTCCATACATTATGATCTGCATACCAACCATACTGCATATTCATGGAAGGATCCTGCTTTATTCTCTGATAATAGCTGTCATTCCAGCTCTCCTTTGTGGAGAGGAATTTACCCCATTCCTGGGAATACTCCCGGCACCAGGTAGCTATAGGCTCATGGTACTGAAGGGAAGGATAGTAATATCCCTTGTTCTCCAGCTCCTCCAGTGGCTGATCCACTATAAACCAGAAATAATCAACGCTCTGATCTATATGGCTATATAGTGTAGGATAAGAGGCATCCGAAAGCACATTCCACGGCATACAGGTCACGGCCCAATCCAAAAATGTATATAATTCATCCACACTTTGAATCGGATTGGTGTTGTGGTCCGGATTAATTACACGGGCCTTTGCGATGGATTTTTCCATCAGCCTCATCAGCTCAGGATCATCATTCAGATATTTCATCATGGAGATAGTGGCCTGAGAATGAGGCAAACCTGATGGTGGAACTGCCGCCTGTGCCCCGATGCTGTAAAGCAGCAACACCATCCCCAACAACAACGTAACGACTTTTCTTTGCATAAAAAGAACCTCCTTCCTTTATCCGTAAATAAACATATCGACATAATCCAGTTTTTACTTCGACATATTATTTGAAAAATCCTTCTGCTTTAACTGCTTACACTCCCTCGACAAGCACAAAAAATCCGCACCCACTATGAATGGATGCGGATTGCATTTAAAAGTTAAATTTTAAACTTGCCGGTTTCCTGAGAAAGGTCAGTTGCCAGAGATGCCAATGCCTGGGAGGCAGAAGCAATTTCCTCGGAGGATGCTGACTGTTCCTCAGCAGCTGCAGAAATTGTCTGCGTATGGTCACTGGTAGTGCGACTTACATCATCAATATTATTAACAGCCTCTACTATACTTCTGGTTCCAGAAGCAACGGTAGCAGCTGACTTACTGATAGAGTGCATCTTCTGCTCAATGCTTGTCACCATTTCCATAATCTTGGTAAACTGAACGCCTACACCCTGCACAGCCTCAGCACCCTGCTGAACCTCAACAGAGCCCTGTTGCATAGCAGTAACAGCCGCTGTCGTATCATTCTGGACGGAACCTATACGCTCCTTTATTTCCTCCGCAGCTGCTGAAGACTGTTCAGCCAGCTTTCTTACTTCCTCGGCAACAACGGAGAAGCCACGTCCAGCATCGCCCGCACGGGCTGCTTCAATTGCCGCATTAAGAGCCAGCAGATTTGTCTGATCAGCAATGCTGGCAATGGTTTCAACTATCTGGCCTATCTGCTGGGAATTATCACCCAGCTTCTGGACAACGCCCTCCAGCTGTCGAACAGATTTCTCAATTCCCTGCATACGCTCAGTAGCATGCTTCATCAATGCCTCGCCCTGACGAGCTGCATTGGCTGTTTCTGCAGTATCTGCTGCAACCTCCTGGGCCTCAGCAGTCATGTTATCAATATCTACAGATACATTATCTACGTTATTTCTGGTGCCATCAACATTTACCAGCTGCTTTTCCATGCCCTCTGCTACCTCAGTAACTGTTTCTGCCACGTTGGTAGCCGCCTGGGCTGCCTGATGGGCACTGGCCGTCAATTCTTCACTGGAAGCAGCCAATAATTCAGCAGATTTCTTGACACCACCAATAAGCTTCTTTAAATTTTCATTCATGCGGTTCACATCACCGGAAAGCTGTCCCAGCTCATCCTCAGAATCCACATAAAGCGGACGCTGATCCAGTACACCGTTGGACATATCATTTACACGGTCAGCCAAACGCTCTACGACCCTGACAATACGAGTAGAGAATTTCAAGCAAGCAAATACTATCAATAAAATACCAACTATAGTAAGAATACCATAAACTATTTTCATAGTGCGAAGCTGACTAAATACGAAGCTGGTTGGAGCTGATACTACTGCCTTCCAGCCAGAAGTAGGAATAGTAGCATAAGCAACTACCTTCTCTTCGCCACCAGCGTCAGTTACAAAAAAGCCTTTATCATTATTTTTAATCTCGGTGGCAAAGGCCTTAAGAATCGGATTATCATCTGTTTTAGACAGGTTTTCTTCTTCATTGGCAGAGGCAATAATAATACCACTCTCAGGGTTTATCAACATGCCCTTGCCCTCGCCGCGGAATTTAATGGCCTTAGCCTGCTCAGCCAAGGTATCTATCTTAACATCTTCACTAAATACGCCACCGACAGCACCCTTACGATCATAAGGAACGGCAATAGTCACAACCATACTTCCACTACTGACGTCCTTGTATGGATCAGTATAAATAATGTGACCTGCCTTTTTTGCATCTACATACCATGGACGCTTAGTCCATTCTCCCTGTCCAGTTAAGTCCCCGTCATGCCATGCCATAGCAAATCCGTCATCCATTGCATGAATATCATCAAGGACTTCCTTATCATCGGCAATTTGCCCTACCAATTCATGACGCTTCATTATATCTGTACTATCAGCCGGAATCTGTTTAAACACATTAGCACCAGATATAACTACTTGCCCCTTGGCATTAAGCCAAGCGTCAGCCTGAGCTGACTGTCTTCCTATTTCAGCTATAATCTCTTCTTCCATAGTCTTTTCCAGTGAGGTAGATGCTGTAAAATAACCAATAATAGATACAACGGCCATTATTACACCTGCTATACCAGAAAGCATGAAAAACTTTTGTTTAATACCCATTTTCTTTATATCTTCCTTTCCTATTATTTTTTAACCTATCATCTTTATGATATCATTAACCTATATTTTATTCAATATTTCATCCAAAAATTTATTATTGCTATTATGTATCCCAAACACAGCAATTAATTATAAAAATTTTTTTGCTTAATTTTCTTGGCTTAGGTGTTTCGTCCCCGTTTTATACAAAAAGTACATTTTTATGCGATTTATACATCAAAATTGATATTGTTTGACGCAGAGCCATGTCAGGTAATATACTTATCCTTGATATTTTACTCAAATGAAGGAAAGTGTATCATAATGAATATAATTAGCACCCAAAAAATTCTTGTTACGTGCGCAATAATGGCCGCACTTATTTCTTTTTGCTGTGTGACAGCTCAGGTAGCTGCCAATGAATACAAGCATATCCCTACATCCAGAGAAGAACTTAACAATGCTGAAAGGGATTTAAAGGTTCTCAAAAAAAGATATCCTGACATGGAAGAAAGTGCCTTTATTACTGACAATATTCAGGCACCGCTTATAAAAAACAACCCCGACCTATTAAAAAAAGCCATCAAAAAGCATGACGATGGCCTAAGAAAAGTATATATAATAGATAAAAAACATCCTGAAAGCGTTGGCAAGGGGATTTTCACTATTTCAGCAGGAAATATAGCTCTTACCCAGGGCTTTATTAATGTGAAAATGGCACTGGAGCCTGGCACATATACTCCAAAATCATACAAGGATTATGATATTTATGCTACAAGCTGTCTGGCTGCCGAATATGCAAAAGAAGCCTCCCGCTGGTACTACAATGAAAAAGTACCACAGGATAATATACGAGCAGAAAAATTTGCTGTGAATCTGTTGGATAATGTACCCACCTTCAGTGTTGGTGGCGTTCTTATGTCCCGCCAGCGCATGCAGACAATAATGCAAGATGATTTCGCTGCAGAAGCCAGTGAAGCTTCTTTATATGACCTCTACAGCTTTATTTTAAATACCTCCCAAAACCGTGTGGGTTTTACAAATGATGATATCAACACCAATCAGCTGCTGGTGGCAGACAAAAATGGTGACTACTGGAGTGTTTTCGCTCCCCCACAATTTGATGTGACCAAGCTGGAATTTGAACGCGCATTAGAAGATAAAACCATCATGACCCGTGGTGAGGACAGGGCTTATTATACCGCTGGACAGATTGCCTGGGCCATCAAGAACAATGCTTGGGACTCCAGACATGTTACATTTATGGATGCCCACAAGTATTTCAAGGATTTACCTAAAAATATCAACTTTACAGCTGTTATTGCCACCACTGACAAGGGAAACTGGAAGCTGATTGACTGGTACCTTTCCGACAGCAGCTATCTTACAGAAAGTCAGCAGGAAAATCTGAATTTGTATGTTGATGGCATGAAAGCCAGCTTTGACGATACCGAAAACTGGTAAAATTTATATTATTGCAGGAGATAAACATGGATAAAAAGAGGCTTATGCAGGTAGGTGCCGGAAAAGTAAAGGCCCAGCTTGTACTAAAAAATGCTCATGTATTCGCTGGTTTTACCGGCAAGTTTATAAAAACTGATATTGCGGTGCAGGATGGGTATATTGCCGGCCTTGGCCAATATGTAGGAGAGAAGGAAATTGACCTTCAGGGGAGGTACATTACTCCCGGTTTTATTGATTCTCACGTTCATATTGAAAGCTCTATGCTGACTCCCTTTGGGTTTGCCCAAGCTGTAGTTCCCATGGGCACCACCACTGTAGTGG
Organism: Anaerovibrio lipolyticus DSM 3074; assembly: GCF_900141865.1. Lineage (GTDB taxonomy): Bacteria > Bacillota > Negativicutes > Selenomonadales > Selenomonadaceae > Anaerovibrio > Anaerovibrio lipolyticus. The sequence goes on from NZ_FQYW01000019.1 coordinate 8,953, forward strand.
CTGATCCCCACGAAATTGCCAATGTGGGTGGAGAAACTGGTATTCAATATATGCTGGATGCTTCCGAAGATCTTCCTTTACAAATAAAATTCATGCTGCCATCCTGTGTCCCTGCCACTCCACTTGAGGATGCGGGAGCTGTTCTTAATGCCAAGGTATTAAGACCTTTCCTAAAAGATAGTCGCGTTCTGGGGTTAGGTGAGCTGATGGATGTTCCCGGTGTACTCAACGAGTCTAAAACTGTCTGGGATAAGCTGAATATGATTGGACCCCACCACTTTGTGGATGGCCACGCCCCTATGCTGAAGGGCAAGGAGCTTATGGGATATGCCGCTGCCGGTGTGGACTCAGACCATGAATGTGTAACTGTGGAGGAAGCGGAAGATCGTTTGGCTGCAGGTATGTATCTCATGATAAGGGAAGGCTCTGCCGCCCACAATTTGGAGGCACTGCTCCCTGTAATCAACGACCATAACAGCCGTTTTTGCTGCTTCTGTGCCGATGACCGTCACCCAGGTGACCTGATGAATGAAGGTGGCGTAAATGCTATGGTACGCGAAGCTATTAAGCTGGGACTCCCCGTATGGCAAGCCCTGCAAATGGCCACAGTAAATCCTGCGACCTATTTTGGTATTCGCGACACTGGTGTAATTGCTCCTGGCCGCAGAGCAGATTTGCTGATATTCCCAGATTTGGAGAACTGGCAGCCAGATGAGGTTTATACAGGTGGCAAATTGGTAGCCAAAGATGGCAAATGTATAAAGGAAATCTGGGATACCATTGAAATTCCTCCAGTGCCAACCCGTTTGAGTAAATCTGTAAATCTTCCTGAATTAAGTCTTGAACAATTTGCCCTGCCAATAAAGGGAAATATGGCCAACGTAATTGGTCTTATTCCTAAACAGCTGCTTACCCATCACCTTTGGCAAGAGTTGCCTGTAAAGGATGGAATGGCAACTGCTTCCCCGGATGAAGACATACTTAAGCTGGCCGTATTTGAACGCCATCATAACACCGGCAAACGGGGTATTGGACTGGTAAAGGGCTTCGGATTAAAAAAAGGAGCCATTGCCCAAACCATTGGACACGACAGCCATAACCTTATTGTAATCGGCACCAACGACGAGGATATGCTTATTGCCTCCAGGAGTCTGGAAAGCTGTGGCGGTGGTATTGCCATAGCAGTAGATGGTAAAGTTGAAGAAATACTCCCTCTGCCAGTTGGTGGCCTGATGACAGATAAATCCGCCACCGATGCTGCAAAGCAAGCGGAAAAAATGGAAAAGCTGGCATTCAGTCTGGGTGTGGACAGAGAATATGACCCGTTCCTTACCCTGGCCTTCCTTAGCCTTCCAGTAATTCCTGAGTTAAAGCTCACTGACCGGGGACTGGTAAAGGTGTTGGACGGTCGTATCATCGGCATTGACGAAAAAGTGTAATCATAGTCAAAAAATAAGGCAGTAAATATCACCTGTAGCACGGATTAAATCACAGGTGGAAATGCTCCACCTTTACCCTGTCCCCTTCTATATTCAGCACCATAAAGGACTGGGCCTTTCCGTCTCTGGGATGGGATACACTACCGGGATTTATCACCAAACAATCCTCACCATCATCTATCACCGCCACATGGGTATGACCATATACGGCAATATCTGCTCCCTTACTGACAGCCGCCTGGCGAAGCAGTGAAATATCCCGCTTTACCCCATAAATATGTCCATGGGTCAGAAAAATCTTATGGGAGCCAATCTCTACCAAGATCTCATCATCAGTTCCAGAGCTTGGCCAATCACAGTTTCCAGCCACATTAATAACCTTCTTATCCGTCACCATGGCCAGATATTCAGCATCTTCAATAAGATCTCCTGCATGAAGCCAGCAATCCACTTCCCCTGCCAGCTCTATAGCCCTGTCTACAGCCATGGTGTTGCCATGGCTGTCACTCATTACACCTACTCTCATTGCAAATACTCCTTTAACAGCACTGCCATTTTCCGCAAGGCCTCTCCACGATGACTGATGGCCTGCTTTTCCTCCAAAGTCAGCTCCGCCATGGACTTATCCCCCACATAAAAATATGGGTCATAACCAAAACCGCCATTTCCCTTTGCCTCTAACCTAATTTCACCACCACAGAAGCCCTGGGCCTGCAAAATATTTCCATCAGTATCGGCAAAGGTCAAAGCACACTGATAGTCTGCCGGAGAGCTGGTCAAGCCCAGCCTTTTCAGCTCTGCCACCAGCTTGGCATTATTGGAGGTATCATCAGCATTCTCACCGGAATAACGGGCAGAATAAACTCCAGGAGCTCCCCCTAAAGCATCAACCTCCAAACCAGAATCATCCGCCAGGCAGGCCATACCAGTCATTTTCTGATAATGTCTGGCCTTTTTCAAAGAATTTTCCTTAAAGGTATCCCCGTCTTCCACTGCATCTGGAATTTCACCATCTATCTCAGCCAAAGAAACCAGCTCCACTGGTAAATCTATAAAGGCATTCTGCATTTCTCTGACCTTTCCCTTATTTTTGGTGGCAATCACTATCTTTTTCATTGAACTATGAACCAACCTTCCCATTGTATTGTTTCTATATATCATTTACAAAGGTAATTTTACTACCTTTATGATTTCGAGGCAAACCATTAACCCCATAAGAAAAGGTCCGCCTGACTTTTGTCAAACGGACCAGAATTTACTGTACCAAACAAGTACCATCAGATATTTATCCCAATATCTTTAAGAACTCCTTGCAAATTGCTGTATTTCCAGGCCATGCAGGAGAAGTTACCAAATTGCCATCCACAACTGCTTTGTCTACATCAACATTTTGGAAATTTCCACCAGCCATGGTCACATCAGGGCCTACGGCAGGATAAGCTGTCAAGGTGCGCCCCTTCACCACATCAGCGGCAGTGAGTACCTGAATCCCATGGCAAATAGCTGCCACTGGTTTATTGTTATTCATAAAATACTTGGTAATACTGATTACCTTTGGGTCCAAACGGATATATTCCGGTGCCCGTCCGCCAGTCAGATACAGACCATCATAATCCTCAGCGGAGACGTCATCAAAGGTGGCGTTCAGAATAAACAGATGACCTGGCTTCTCAGAATAGGTCTGATCGCCTTCAAAGTCATGAATAGCTGTTTTGATAGCTTCACCACTCTTTTTGCCTGGACAAACCACATCAACCTGAACCCCTGCTACACCTAGCGCCTGAAACGGAACCATTACCTCATAATCCTCGGCAAAATCCCCAGCCAGCATAAGCACTTTCTTCATTTCCGGACTACCTCTCTTTCTCTACCCAAAATAGGTGCAGGAAAGCTTTACATCCACATAAATCTCCCCTGCACTGGCATGAAGGTGAACCGACTCTTTTTACACTTCACCCTTCATCATCTTTTATTCTATGTCATAGCTATAAATCCTGCATTTATTTTTGTATTTTTTTAAAAAACATAATGGCTAACGTATTTTTACGTTAGCCATTAATTTTTACAACATATTAAACAGGTCTTCCGCCAAGCTATACTTTGGCTTCATTACCATATTCTGCTGAGCTGTAAGAGACCTGCCATCCTCCGACTTGGGAACCGGAGAATTTGGATCCGGCACCAGCTCCAAATGAGGTGGTTTCCTATAACGATCCTTAATCTTACCGCCTACATATTGGGTAATCATGATACTGCCATCAGGCATGTAGCGGCGGACCACTTCGGTAACCATACCTTCAGCCTTTACTGTATTGATTGCTTCCCTTTGGGCCCTCATTTCCTCAAGAGTATCCTGAATGGAACCAATCTTTTCGCATAAAATTGATTGGAATTCCTCCGGGGTGCTGGCTGTCTTTTTCGACACTTCCGACACAGCCTTAACCCCCTCCACATTAGTGGTGTTACTGGTTCTTAACGACATGAGCTCACCTTCCTTTTGCATATTATGCAACATCCGGTGCCTTCCTTAGCTTACTTAAATCCTATACCAGCTTATCGTCATTAAAAGTCAAAAACATAAATCCATGACATTACTTGCCATATTCTGCTGCCAGTTTTTTAAAGGCAGGGATAGATTTTTCGATTGTTTCCTGCTTTATACAATATGCAGCCCGGAAATAGCCCGGACAACCGAAATCAGAGCCAGGAACCAATAACAAATCGTATTTCTTGGCCCGCTCGCAGAAGGCATAATCATCATCCTCCAAAGCCTTTGGGAAAAGATAGAACGCCCCCTGAGGCTTCTGACAGGTGAAGCCCGCCTCAACGAGTCCATTATAGAGAAGATTTCCGTTCCTCTCATAAGCGGCAATGTTTGATGGCTCATCCACACAACGGGCCACCACCCGCTGAAACAGTGATGAGGCATTTACATGGGTAAGAACTCTGGCAGCTCCAGCTATGCCGCCGTAAACCCTTTCAAAATCCGCCACCTCATCAGGCACCACTATATAGCCAATACGCTCTCCTGGCAAGGACAGGGACTTACTCCAGGAGTAGCATACCAAAGTATTCTTATAGTATTTTGGAATATATGGCACCGTAATACCGCCATAAACCAGCTCACGATATGGCTCATCGGAGATTATAAATATAGGGTGACCAAATTCCTTTTCCTTCTCGCTGAGAATCTCAGCCAGCTTCTTTATTGTATCCTCAGAATATACCACACCGCTTGGGTTATTCGGAGAGTTCACTATCACAGCCTTGGTATCAGGGGTAAGCATCTCCTTAAATTTGTCAAACTGAATCTGGAAATCCGCAGTATTAGCAGGCACCACCTTCAGCTCAGAGCCCATTGCCTCCACAAAGCATTTGTACTCAGGAAAATATGGGGCAAAGGTGATAAATTCATTATGTACATCATCCTCAGTCAGTGCCTTAAAGCAAATTGTGATAGCCGCAGCTGCACCGGCAGTCATAAAGAGATTCTTTCCGGTAAAGCTGGTACCAAAACGACGATTTATGCTTCTGGCGATTGTTTCTCTTACCTGTGGATCGCCTGGAGCCACGGTATAGCCGTGGAGAGCCACAGAATCCACCTCGTTAAGAATATCTATAATGGCTTCCTTCACCTTTTCCGGAGCAGGAACATTCGGATTGCCAATGGAAAAATCGAAGACATTTTCCTCACCGACCTCTGCCGCCCGCTTACGGCCAAATTCAAAAATCGTTCTGATAGTGGACTTCTTTGTGCCCAATACATAGCTCTTTTCTGAAATCATTCCAATCCCCCATTTCATATATAAAAATCATTTAAATAAGCACAATTACTTTACAATTATACAATAAAAATAGGTGTAAGGCCAGTTTTGTGTACTGACTTTACACCTTTTGTTTACTCCATAAAGTATTGCATACTGGTTTTCTTCCATTCCCGCTCCGTAAACTGAAGCTCATACTGATCTATGCCTGTCTCCTTGGACAGCTCTCTGGCAAACTCAATGCAGCTTTCCTTGCTGTCCATGTGAATCATGGTATAGAAGTTATATGGCCAGTCCGGTGCGGTATTACGGTCATAGCAATGGGTAACCTCACTATGGGCACACATTTTGGCCGCAACCTCATCCATTTTTTCAGGAGGTACAACCCACACCACCAGGGCGTTGGCTTTAAACCCCACCTCCACATGGCGGAGCACAGCCCCCATTTTTCTAAGGATTCCCTCTTTTTTCATATCCTCCAAGCGCTGCAACAGCTCCTCCTGAGAAATACCAATATCCTCAGCTATTACTTTATAAGGCTCCGAGCATATAGGAAAATCACTCTGCAAAGCCCGTATTATTTTCTTGTCCGTTTCCGTAAAATTCATAACCGGCCTCACTTTAATTTAAACTGCACATTTATCTTGTATTTCTTTTGGGAATACAGGTCCAAAAGTGATATAACCCCTGGCAATGACCTAATCTCCGACAAGATTTGTTTTCTTCGGTCATCGCTGTTGGTAATGACAGTAAACCACAGTCCATAGCCGCAGCTTCGTTGATAATTATGGGTTATCTCAGGATATTCATTTATTTTGGCTGCCACATCTGCCACATGATCTGGTTCAATTTTGACCGCCACCAGGGTACCGCTGTAGCCCAGTTTATCGGAATTGAAGAAGGCTCCCACCTTACGGATAAAACCATCTTTTTTCAGCTCCTGCAGTCTGGAAATCACTCTATCCTCAGATACCCCCAGCTGCTTTGCCATGGCCTCATAGGGCTTTGGTACAAACTGCACGCCGCCCTGCAATATATTCAGAAGCTCTTTATCAAATGCTGTTAGCTCCATATTCTCTCCTTATACGCCCAAAAACTAAAAAGCTCCTTTGCCCTCAAGCAAAGGAGCCTCTATTATTCTATCAAATACTATGTTTAACAGTCAAGAAAATGTGAAGCCTATTCACTTTTTCTTACTCATTTACCTCATCATTTTCCAATAGGCAGTCCGCAATAACATTCAACAGCTCTTCACGGCCCACATTCTTTACAGATGAATAAGGAAGCACATCCAGCTCAGGCACCCCCAATGAACGCTTAATCTGGGAAATGTTTTTCGCCACAGCATTTTTACTGAGCTTATCCACCTTGGTGGCAATCACCAAAACCGGCAAATTGTGCTCCACCAACCAATGAAACATTTCCACATCAGAAGCCATAGGCTCATGGCGGCTATCAATAAGCTGACATACAAACTGCAAATCCTCAGAGCCCAACAAATACTCATTAATGAACCTGCTCCATATTTTACGGCGCTGGGCACCGGTTTTTGCATAGCCATATCCAGGCAAATCCACCAGATAAAAATCCTTCCGCCCTGGGTCATCATCAATCTTGGCACCAATTTCATAGAAATTTATGGTCTGGGTTTTGCCCGGCTGACTGGAAACCCTGGCCAGCTGATTAACTCTGGTGAGGGAATTTATCAGTGAAGACTTGCCCACATTTGAGCGTCCAATAAACACGATTTCCTTGCGGTGAATCTCCGGATACTGCTCCGGCTTAACTGCTGAGGCCAGATATTTGCCTTGGGTAATAATAACCTTTTCCGCCATAGCTACCTCACTTCAAAAGGGCATTTTCCAGTACCTTGTCCACATGATCAACTGGTATAAACTCCAGCTTCTCACGGACATTCTCAGGGATTTCCTCAATATCACGGCGATTATCCTCAGGAAGGATAATGGTCTTTATACCCTCGCGATATGCAGCCAGCACCTTTTCCTTCAAGCCGCCAATAGCCAATACGCGACCACGGATAGTAATCTCACCTGTCATGGCCACATCACTGCGCACCTTTCTGCCGGTAAGAGCAGAAACCATAGCTGTAGCCATGGTAATACCAGCAGATGGGCCATCCTTTGGCACAGCTCCCTCAGGGAAATGGATATGTATGTCATTCTCCTCATAGAACTTAGGAGACAGCTTCAGCTTCTTCTGACGGCTGCGGATGTATGACAGGGCTGCCTGGGCAGATTCCTTCATTACGTCTCCCAGCTTACCAGTCAAAATAAGGTGACCCTTGCCAGGGAATACATTAACCTCTGTAGGAAGAATATCTCCCCCTACCTGGGTCCAGGCCATACCGATGCAAAGACCAATTTCCGGCTTATGCTTTTCCTTGGTGTGGTGATATTTAATCTTACCTAAAATATCCACCAAATTCTTGGTGGTCACCTTTACGGAGTCAACTTCACCCTCCACCAGCTTCTTGGCCACCTTACGACAAAGCTGGCCAATAACTCTTTCCAGCTCACGGACTCCGGCCTCACGGGTATAATCCGTTATAAGACGCTGAATCACTCCAGCACCAATACGCAAATTCTTGGAGGTAAGTCCGTTGGCCACATGCTGTCTAGGCACCAGATAGCGTTTAGCTATCTCCAGCTTCTCCTGCTCGGTGTAGGAGGAAAGGGTAATAATTTCTATGCGGTCACGAAGAGGACCAGGAATTTCAGCAAGATTATTGGCAGTGACAATCCACAGAACCTGAGACAAATCAAATGGCAGCTCCACATAGTGATCGCTGAATGTATTGTTCTGGGCAGGATCCAGAACCTCCAGCAAAGCTGAAGTCGGATCACCCTTGTAATCAGCCGCCATCTTGTCGACCTCATCCAAAAGGAATACCGGATTTTTGGTGCCGCTCTTTTTCAGGGCAGCCAAAATACGTCCCGGCATAGCCCCCACATAAGTACGACGATGTCCTCTGATTTCAGCCTCATCTCGAACGCCACCCAAAGATGCTCTTACAAATTTTCTGCCAAGCGCCCGGGCAACAGAGCTGGCCAGGGATGTTTTGCCAACACCTGGAGGACCCACAAGACACATAATAGGCGCATTCTGCCCGGAGGTAAGCTGTCGTACAGCCAAATACTCCAGAACACGCTCCTTTACCTTCTCCAGTCCATAGTGGTCCTTATCCAGAACCTCTGCGGCCTTTTTGATATCCTTATTATCCTCAGTGGTTTTGTTCCACGGCATGTCCAGCAATGTCTCAATGTAAGTGGTAATAACACTGGCCTCCTGGGACATATTTCCGGCACGCTCCAGACGGGTAATTTCCTTATTTACAGTCTTTACCACGTCCTCTGGATACTTCTCAGCACGCATACGCTTGCGGTAGCCTTCAATATCCCCCTGAACGCCGTCCTTGTCCCCCAGCTCATTATGGATAGCCTTAACCTTCTCACGAAGATAATATTCCTTCTGAACCTTTTCAATCTGCTTGCGGACACGGCCACTAACCTTCTTCTCAATATCCAAAATTTCCCGCTCACGCTTCAGCACACCATAAAGACGCTCTAAACGGGTCTTTATATCAATGCACTCCAAGAGCTCCTGACGCTCCTCCAGCTTCAGATTCAAATGACCTGCTATCATATCTGCCAGACGGCCAGCATCAGAAATAATGGAAACGGAAACTATGGCATCAGCGGGAATCTTACGGGATGTCTTTACCCACTGCTCAAATTCATGAACAACTACACGAACCAAAGCCTCCATTTCAAGGCTCTGCTCAGTAACATCCTCATATTCGTGGACATCCACATCAATGAATTCACCATCATCGTAGCAATTCACTATTTGGGCGCGATAGAGGCCTTCCACCAGTACCCTTACAGTACCACCTGGCATCTTCACCAAATGCTTTATTTCAGCCACAGTACCCACAGAGTACAAATCTTCAAAGCCAGGCTTTTCAATATCTGCATCCTTTTGAGCTGTCAGCATTATAACCTTATCATCAAGCATGGCCTGCTCCAGGGCAGCCACAGACTGCTCGCGGCCTGCGTCCAGATGAACCATCATATATGGAAATACCATCATGCCTCTAAGTGGCAGCAATGGTAATCTTCTCAATTCATTTTTCAAATAAAACACCTCCTGGTGCACATCTAAAAAAATATAGACGCTGCGCAAGCAACGTCTATAGTAACTCACCCTTAGGCGGAAGCTTCACTATTAGCAGAAAGCCGTGTCTTATCGTAGCTCAGGATAGGATCAACCTTGTCCTCCACCACGGCCTTGGTAACCTGACACTTGGTAACGCCCTCAAGAGATGGAATTTCGTACATGACGTTCTTCATAATTCCTTCAAGTATGGAACGAAGACCACGGGCACCAGTCTTACGCTTCAGGGCCTCCTTGGCGATGGAGCGCAATGCATCATCATCAAAGGAAAGACTCACATCATCCAAATCAAGAAGTGCCTTAAACTGTTTAACCAATGCATTCTTTGGCTTTGTAAGAATCTCTATAAGGGCATCCTCATCCAGAGAATCCAAAGTAACCACCACTGGAAGGCGGCCGATAAATTCCGGAATAAGTCCACTCTTCATCAAATCATCAGGTACAATGTGCTTCAGAACCTCGCCGATTTCTCCTTTTTCCTTGGAAGTAACCTTGGCGCCAAAGCCCATGTTCTTGTTACCACGACGCTTGTTTATTATTTTTTCGATACCAGCAAACGCGCCACCACAAATAAAGAGAATATTAGTGGTATCAATCTGCAGAAGCTCCTGATGTGGATGCTTGCGACCACCCTGAGGCGGTACAGAAGCAACCGTTCCTTCAAGAATCTTCAAAAGGGCCTGTTGAACGCCCTCACCAGAAACATCACGGGTGATGGAAACATTCTCGCCCTTACGGGAAATCTTATCAATCTCATCAATATAGATAATACCCCGTTCAGCCTTGGCAATATCAAAATCCGCTGCCTGTATCAGCTTTAAAAGGATATTTTCGACATCCTCACCCACATATCCTGCTTCAGTGAGAGTAGTTGCATCAGCAACAGCAAAAGGAACCTGCAAAATCTTTGCCAAAGTCTGGGCCAACAGGGTTTTACCACTACCAGTAGGACCAATCATAAGGATATTGGATTTCTGCAACTCCACATCCACATCAAAAATCTCACCGGAGTTAATGCGCTTGTAATGATTATAAACAGCCACTGCCAAGGTTTTCTTGGCCTCTTCCTGACCGATTACGTATTCATCCAAAATAGCCTTGATTTCCTTTGGTTTAGGCAGTGATCTGAGTTCCTCGGGAACCGAAGCTGCGTTTTCTTCAGAAACAATCTCCTGACAAAGCTCGATACACTCATCACAAATATATACGCCAGGACCTGCCACCAATTTACGAACTAAATCCTCTGTCTTGCCACAGAATGAACAGGTCAGCTTTTCATTATCATCGAAGCTCATAACAGTGCCTCCTTACTCGTCCTTGTCAGATTTCTCCTCAGGACGAACAATAACCTTATCAACCAAACCGTATGTCACTGCCTCCTCAGCGCTCATAAAATTATCGCGCTCAGTATCAGTATTGATCTTATCCAAATCCTGGCCGGTGTGATCCGCCAAAACCTTATTAATCATATCACGGGTACGCTGCATTTCCTGGGCCTGAATCTGAATATCAGTAGACTGACCACGGGCTCCGCCCAATGGCTGATGAATCATAATACGGGCATTTGGAAGGGCAAAACGCTTTCCCTTGGCACCTGCTGTAAGAAGCAGGGAACCCATGCTTGCAGCCTGACCCACACAGATAGTGGAAACATCTGGCTTAATATACTGCATAGTATCATAAATAGCCATACCAGCAGTAACCACACCGCCTGGGCTGTTAATGTAAAGATAAATATCCTTGTCAGGATCCTCAGACTCCAGGAAAAGGAGCTGTGCCACTACAGAGCTGGCAACAGTATCATTTATCTCGCCAGTCAGCATAATAATACGATCCTTCAACAAACGGGAATATATATCGTAGGACCGCTCGCCATTACCGGACTGCTCCACTACGTAAGGTACAAAATAACTCACTGAAAATCACCTCAAATTAATATCATAACAAAACCAAGTTCAATTCTCATATTATACTATATAGTCAAAATGTCAAATATGTCAATCTTAATTTTACTACAATATCAATATAGCAGGATTTTAAAAATATGCCAAATTAAAATTAATCCTCCGCCCAAAGATGAGTCTCTGGGCGGGGGAATTAATTAACTTATGAAATATTTTTCAAAAAATCTTATTTGGCAATGCTGTCAATTACGAAGTTAGCAGTCTTTCTTCTGAGAACAGTAGCTGCCAAATCGCCAAGACGACCCTGCTCAGCAATAATCTTCTTAACCTGTGGTGCAGTTGCGCCATAAGCAGCTGCCATAGTAGCAACCTCATTATCAAGATCCTCTGCCTCAACCTTGATGCCCTCAGCCTTTGCAATGGCCTCAAGAACCAAATCAACCTTAACATTGGAAGCAGCAGTCTCCTTGTAATTCTCACGGAGCTTGTTAATATCAGTGCCAGCGTAAGCCATGTACTGCTCCAGCTTCAGGCCCTGCTGCTCAAGACGGAGAGCCATCTCCTGAACCATAGCGTTTACGCGGTTCTCAATCATAACCTCTGGAATATCAACCTTTGCATTATCAGCAGCCATGTTGATAGCCTTTTCACGCTTCTCGGACTCAGCCTTGGTCTCAGCGCTCTTCTCCAGATTGCTCTTCAGATCAGCCTTCAGCTCATCAAGAGTCTGGAAGGTGCTGGCCTTCTTTGCAAACTCATCATTCAGCTCAGGGAGGACCTTCTTCTTGATGCTCTTTACAGTGCACTTAAATACTGCTGGCTTGCCCTTGAGCTCCTCAGAATGATAATCCTCCGGGAAGGTTACATTGACTTCCTTCTCCTCACCAACCTTGGCACCAATGAGCTGATCCTCAAAGCCTGGAATGAAAGAGTTGGAACCAATCTGAAGAGGATAATCCTTGCCCTCGCCGCCAGCGAAAGCCTCACCATCTACAAAGCCCTTGAAGTCCAAAGTGATGAAGTTGTCCTTCTCAACAGCTGCACCTTCTTCAGCATCAACCATATCAGCCTGACGGTCAAGCATACGAACCAGCTGCTGCTGAACTGCCTCATCATCAACTACGTCCTTCTCTACCTCTACCTTAAGTCCCTTGTACTCGCCCAGCTCAACCTCTGGCTTCTTGGTGGCAACAGCCTTGAATACCAGATCCTTGCCAAGCTCTAAAGTATCAACATCGATATCAGGGCGGGTAACAATATCAATCTTCTCCTGTGCGAGAGCCTCGTTCAGAGCCTTTGGAGCAACCATCTCAAAAGCATCTGTCATAACATACTCTTTACCTACGTGACGCTCTACAATCTTCTTTGGAGCCTTACCCTTACGGAAACCAGGGATATTAACGCGGTTAGCAATTTTCTTTGCTGCTGCATCGTATGCCTTGTCCAGCTCTGCTGCTGGAACAGTAATGTTCAATTCAACCTGCTGGTTCTCTAAATCTTTTACACTAACTTCCATTGTCTAAAAAGACCTCCTAATATATTCTTTATTGGGCCGTGCCCATTATTGACCTCATTGTGCCCACATAGCATATATACTACCATAATAAAAGGGATTTTACAAGTTTAAACTATGGTGGACTACTTAGGTGGATAACGCCCTATCTAAGCACTTCCACAGGGGTCAGTATCTGCTCTCCCCTCTCATTGGAGAAAACTTCAGCACGGACGCCGAAGACCTCCTTTAAGAAGGTTTCATTCATCACCTTGTCCGGGGCTCCTGCGGTGTAGATGCCCTTGTCCTTTACCACCACCAGATAATCTGAATACTTCACCGCCTGATTCAGCTCATGGAGCACCATCACCACCGTAATGCCCCAGTTCTCGTTGAGGCGCTTGACGATTTCCATAACCTCCAGCTGGTGGGCAATATCCAGATAAGTGGTTGGCTCATCCAAAATGAGAATTTCCGGTTTCTGGGCCAGAGCCATAGCTATCCATGCCCGCTGTCGTTCACCACCAGATAGCGACATAACCTGGCGATGTCTTAAATGGGACACATTGGTTTCAGACATAGCCCATTCCACCGCTTCCTCATCCTCAATCTGGTTGCTCTTTTTAAACCAGCTCCGATAAGGAAACCTTCCGTAATCCACCAACTGCTCCACGGTTACATCTGGAGGAGCCTGCATCCCCTGGGGAAGCACTGCCAATTTTCTGGCCAGCTCCTTCCGCTTGATTTTCTTTAAATCAATGCCGTCTATAATAACCTGTCCACCGTAATTGCTGTTAATGCCAGCCACTGCTTTTAATAGGGTTGATTTCCCTGCTCCATTAGGACCGATTACTGAAGTTATTTTTCCATTTGGTATGGTGGCATTGATTCCTTCCAAAATAACCTTGTCATTTATGGTAACAGACAGATCTTTTGCTTCAATTGACATTACAGCTCCCTCCTTAACAAGAACAAGAAGAATGGAGCTCCAAATGCCGCCATTAAAATACCCACTGGCAGTTCCACAGGAGCAAAGGCCACCCGAGCCACCGTATCACAAATCGTCACCACACCAATACCCAAAAGGGCTGAAGCAGGCAACAAGAAACGATAATCAGAACCCACTATAAGGCGGGCAGCATGGGGCACAATAAGTCCCACGAATCCCAAAAGTCCTACCACAGACACCGCACTGGCAGCCAGCAAAGCCGCAATAGCTGTAAGGACAATACGGGTAAGCTCAACTCTTACTCCAAGGCCCTTAGCTACTTCATCACCCAGCTGCAAAATATTGATGTGACGGGATGCCAGCAGGGCAAGAATACCGCCCCCCAGAGAATAGGGCCAAATCATAGCCACATGGGGCCAGCTTCTGGCAGAAAGTCCTCCCACCATCCACATAAGGGCATTATGAATCTTATCACTGTTAAAAATCATCATGCCGGAAATGCCCGCACCTAAAAATGCGGACACGGCCACACCGGCCAAAATAATGCGTACAGGCCGTATGCCATTTTTCCAGGCTAAAATATAAATGCACACTGCAGCCAGCATAGCCCCCACAAAGGCTACGGGAGTGACGAACATCTCATAGCCGGGGAAAATCAGCATCACCATAATACCCGCAATACCAGCACCAGAGGAAATACCTATAATATGTGGATCTGCCAACGGATTCTTCATAACCGCCTGAAGTATGGCACCAGACAATGCAAGATTCATGCCCACCAGAGCACCCACCACAGTCCTTGGCAGACGGATGCTATTTAATATTTTTTCATGGGTACCCGTGGCATTTCCCATAAGGGAATCCAGCACCTCCTGAGCCGGAATGGACACAGACCCCATCATTATGCTTAGTAAAAAGCCTACGGCGGCCAAAATGGCGAATATCGCCAAAATAGATATTCGCCACTTAACACTGCTTTTATTATCGCTCAATTTTTATGCTCCTTTAAAACAAATCAGGATATACCTTCTTGGCCATTTCCCTATAGCAGTCAGGGTATTTCAGCCCAGGACTCAGCAAAAACAAATCCTGTGGAAGGAAATATACCTTGTTGTTCTGTACCGCATTAATAGCATTCCAAGCCGGATTCTTCTTCATTTCCCCCAGGAGATTATCCTCCTGGGATTTGGCATTGCCCATGGTAACCACAAAGAGAATCTCCGGATTCTGCTCAACCATGGTCTCCATGCTGTATGGGGTAGCATCTGGATTCTTTTCCATTGGGGTAAGTCCCTCTGCCACATTTTTCCAGCCAAAATCCTTAACCACAGACCCGGCAATGCTGCCGCTAAGCTGAATATTAAGATTCTGAGAGGAACTAAAGAGCACTGCCACCCGCTTTTCCTCCTTAGGGAGTTTTTCCTTAATTGCGGTGATTTCCTTGTTCATTTTGGAAATAGCCTCTGCCGCCTTTTCCTTTTCCCCGGTTACCTGTCCGAAGATTTCCAGCTCACGCTTTACATCCTCATAGGTCTTGGATTTCAGCACAATAGACGGAATACCATTATCCTCCAATACTTTTATGAGCTTTTCATTTACTCCCTGATGAATAACCACCAAATCGGGATTTAAGGACAGAACCTTTTCCACATCAATCTGGATTGACTTTCCAACTACTTCAATATCCTTGGCAAAATCCGGAGCAACCTGTGAGGTTGGACGCCCTACGATATTTCCGCCCACCAGATGTAATGGCTCCAAAAATGACGCTGACAGTACCACGATGCGCTTTGGAGTACCGGGAAGCACTACCTTCCTGCCTGAATCATCATTAATAACGATTTCATTACCATTACTGCTCTGCTGAGTGACATTATTACTGCCACAACCGGCCATGCTCAACAGCATCAAAGATAATACTATCAGCATGACAGATTTCAAAAATTTCATAGAACATCCCTCCAATTAATCAGCCTTCCAGCTGGTCTTTTTTTACTGGCTGGAAGTTCTTAATAAATTCATCAGAAGCTATATATTGCTTCATGAAATTCAAAAATCTCTCATCCCTATCGTTAAGCTCCTTATCCTTGCCCCAATACAGGCAAATATGAACCATAAGAGGCGGAGTTAGCTGACGACGGACGAATTTAGTTTCCTCCCGGGTAACGAAATCTGGAAGTACAGAAATCCCAAGTCTGTTGGCCACCAACTGCTTTATGGTCTTCAGCTGGGTAGTACAAAGCAAAATATTTGGCACAAATCCACGCTCAACACAACGCTCATATACATGCTGATACTGATATGTATTGGACTGCTGCATAATGAACTGTTCATTGCGAAGGTCATCAAATTCAATATGATTTTTATTTGCCAGCTCCAATTCCGGGCTGACACACAAGCTTAAATTATCTGTCTGAATCAGCATTTCATGGTCGCTGTCACTCAATTTATCTGTAAAGATAATTCCAAAATCCAGCTCCCCCTTGTCTGCCTTCTGCAAAACCTCGGTGGAATCACTGTACTCCTTCACATCCAGGCTCATATCTGGATACATATCCTTGAAGCTGGTGAAAAGATCTGGAAAAAGATAGGCTTCCACCATAGGAGGAATACCGAAATGAACCGTACCCAGCTTTTCCTGCTGAAAACGGGCCATATCATTTTTAGTGTCCTCCACATCCTTCATAATCTTTTCTGCATGAAGCAAAAAGGCCTTTCCCTCCTTAGTCAGGGTAACATGCTTTTGTCGGCGGTCAATAAGGGTCAGCTTCAGCTCGCTTTCCAGTGCCTTAATGGCCTTTGTTACCGATGGCTGGGAAACATGCAAATACTCAGCAGTTCTCGTGAAGTTTTCCAGTTTGCTGATGGCACAAAAATACTCCAACTGTCTAAAATCCATTATTATGCCCCCAAACATTTCATTTCAAATCATAAAAATCGGTGCTTTTCGCACTCTATATATTAATTACAAAACAATAAAGCAAAAGGTTGTATTATGGAAGCAATTATGGACATTGCCGGTTGCTTTGGAAATTATAGGACAAAATTCGCCATAGGAGTACATTCCCGAGAATCTGATATTACGAGGTACAACCGCAGAGTATCCCTTGGTCTCATCCACCATATCATCATTTGTAAAGGTCATAAGCCTTGAAACACAGGAAGTAATAATGGCTGATGTGTACTCGTATTTGTGCTCGTTAGCCACATCCACAATGGCAGACTGAATAGCCTTGGCCACGGAATGAGCCACATCCTTACGGGAGAACATGGCCAGCTGTATATGGGCCCCCTTAGGCACATTGCCCAAAAAGACTCCCGCCCCTGTTTCCATATCAATACTATCCAGATTGCGGATTACCTGTATTTCATCCCCCTCCGGTGTGGTATAAGACACTAAGAACGGGGAACCTACAAACTGCATTACCAGATTTTTCACATCAAGGTCAAAGCCCGCAGCCTGCAAGGCCTCCACCATGGTTTTGCTGCCCAGCTTGTATACCACATTTCCCCTGGCTTCCGTCACAGTCTCATCAAAATCGGCCACAGTTTCCACGGAAAACTCGCCCTTGAGCACTGGCTTGGTATCACCCCCAATAAGGACCATAACCATTCCAGACCGACTTTGCTGGGAGTTAAGCATTACACTGCATTCACTGAACACAAAATTGTCAGAGCAGAAGCCTCCAAAAACAGGTATTCCACCGCTGGCATCATCAAGGACATTAACAAACTCATCACCGGGTATCTTTGGATTTTTTACTGCGTAGGTAATAATTACCTTTGGTCTCCATCCTCCCAAATCATTTTTTAGCTTATTAAAAGTCCTTTTTATCTCCGCCTTATAGTTGTCCTCTGTCAATTCTGCCGTCATACCGGCGGCAAAGCCGCAATCATCAGCAGTGAAAACGTGTAAGGAAATACCCTCCTTTGCATATCCCTGCTGCTCTGAAAACAGTGACATGGCACTACAACCCATAATAGGAAAGTTGAATTCTTCCCTCAGCTTTTCTCCTAATTCCTCAAAATCTGTTTCTGCGTGGGCAAACACCACTCCCAAGGAGTTTCTGCCAAGCTTAAAAGCCTTCAGCTTCTCCTTAAGCTCCGCCACACCCAAATCCAGGTCATCCATATTTTTTGTAAAAACGGCTAATGACCGCATTCCATTCACCTCTAAAATTACGTTTTACTCCATTGATTAATCAGCTCCTCCAAAGCATCATAATCAAAATCATTTCCTGCATCCTTCATCTTGTTCAAAAGCTCACGCTGCTCGTTGCTTACCTTGAACTTGGACAGCTTGGTTCTCAGCTCCTCGAAAATATCCAGATCGAAGTCTCCAATGGCCGATTCCATACTATCTATAATACGGTCCATCTCCTGCTGAGAAATTTCTACTAAATTTTCTTCTTCCTTTTTATCATAAATATCATCAGCAAAATAATCACCCAGATAGGCTATAACTGATGCATACTTTGCCATAAGCTTATCAAAGTTTCGGCGTATAAAGTCATAGTTACCGTCCTTGCCGGCCATTTCATGCTCCCTGGCCATCTGGGACAGCTCCTTTTGATTGATTATGGCCGCCACTGTCTTAAGTGCGTGAACCTCGATAATATAGTTAGCATAATCCTCATTTTCAATGAGGCTGCCCAACAGCTTCATCTTCTTTCGGCCATCAGTATACACCTGCTTTAATATATCCTGATCAATAGTATCCGTCTGGGAAGTAAATGGCTTTTCCAGCTTATTTATCTTCTCCTCCGGCAAGAACTGCTTTAAGCACTCGTCAAGCTCCTTGGCCTCAATAGGCTTGGCCAAAAAGCCCTGGAAGCCGTATTCACAATACTGCTCCTTCATACCGCTGATGGCATTAGCCGTAAGAGCTATTACTACCGTATACTGACACCCCGGAATCTCACGTATCTTATACATACATTCCACACCATCCATAACCGGCATCATGTGGTCCATAAACACGATATCAAATTTCTCATTGGTCAACAGGTTCAAGGCCTCAGCACCGCTTTCCACACAAGTTGTTTTAACCTTGTATGGTGCCAGCATCCCCTCAGCCACCTTCAGATTTACTCTGTTGTCATCCACAATCAGAGCAGTAGCCTCCTCGGCCGTAAAGGTATATTTAAAGAGCTTGCGCTGGAACAGACTATCATCCTTGTTCAGCTTGCCCATTGGTTTCCAGTCATCCACCTTATTGACCACAGTCCATGTAAATATACTGCCCTTGCCGTAAATACTGTCTACAGTAATATCTCCTCCCATGGAGCGGCAAAGGCGCTTACTGATGGCCAATCCCAACCCTGTGCCCTCCACTGAGCGGTTTCTCTTTGTATCCACCTGTTCAAAGCTGGAAAACAGCTTTACCAGATCCGTTGGCTTAATACCACAGCCAGTATCCTCCACACATGAAAAAATCTTAACGGCATTTCCCTCCGGCATTTTTTCAAACCACATCTTCATCTTGATGTATCCGTTATGGGTAAACTTAACTGCATTATTCAGGAGATTTACCATAACCTGTTTGATACGGATTTCATCACCTATCAGGCTATAAGGGATATTTTCGTCAATATCCATAATCAGCTCCACATCTTTATCCTTAAGACGAATACTAATCATGGTCATAACATCATTAATGATGGAAGACATCTGATATGGGGTATTGATAATATCCATTTTGCCCGCTTCTATCTTGGAAAAATCCAAAATATCGTTGATAATGGCCAACAGTGAAGCTGATGCACTCTTTATCAGCAATGCATTTTCTCTGGCAAAGGAATCCGTAGTATCACGTATAATAAACTCCGACATACCATTTATGGCATTCATTGGAGTCCGGATTTCATGGGACATATTGGCAAGGAAGCTGGACTTGGCCCTGTCGGCACTTTCTGCTCTTTCTTTGGCCCTAATAATATCGGTAATATCCACCATAATCAGCATAACACCTGCTATTTCCTTATCCTGGTTAATAGCCGGTCTTACATAAATGTCAAAATTTTCCTCCATACCATGGACCTCCATGCGGTCCATATACTGGATATTTTTGCCCTCGTCCCTGGTTTCCTTGCACATCTCCTCAATATGGCGACGACCAATGTTGTCCATAAGCCCCTCAAACAGGTCATAAATATACACGCCATCATTAACCTGTTCAAAAGAATAGCTGGAACGCTCAAAGAATGGCTCCGTGGCCATAACTGTATTCAAGTCCATATCCAACATTATAGATATATTCGGTGAATTCTGAAGCAGCATGGCATTATAAAAAACCTGCTGGCCCTTGGAGTGTTCGCTGTATTCACGGAACTTATTGGCCTGCTCCGCCAGTGCCGCAAGGATGTTATTTTCTCTTTGAAGACGCTTTATCTCACGATTGGCACGTTTCAGCTCAATCTGCAGCGATTTCAAGGTCGCCTCATTATCCTGCATCACGTTACCTCCTATGCCAAATACTGACCTACCAGTTTAAGCAAAGCATCCTGCTTAAACGGCTTCAGCAAAAAGCCCTGTGCTCCCACTGTCTTTATTCTCTCCTGCAGGCCCTCATCCTCTTCAGCTGTCAAAAACAACACCGGGACATCTGCCAGTTTCGGCATTTTTCTGATTTCCTCAAGCACCTGATAACCATCCATTTCTGGCATGAGAATATCCAACAAAATCAGATCTGGAACATTTTTCGACAAAAACTGAAGTGCCTTGCTGCCACTTGGAACCAGCACAGACTTATATTCCTCGTTTGACTTGAGCATTTTGTCCACAAATTTTAGATTAACCACATTATCATCTACAACTAATATTTTCTTCATGAAAAGATCTCCCTTCTATTCATGTAGCGTAAATCCAAAGTCATCATCAATTATTTGCAGCATAATACTGCCTATTATAGGGTCAAATTGAGATCCAAGTCCCTTTTCCAGCTCACTTCTGACCTCTTCCTGTGTAAGCATCCCCCTGTATGAACGGCGTGAGGTCATGGCATCATAGGAATCAGCCACATTGATGATTCTGGCTATTTCTGGAATCCCCTTGCCGTACAATCCCTCTGGATACCCACTGCCATCATAATGTTCATGGTGATACATGGCACCATCATAAATATCCTTCACCGAGGTTATCGTCTTTAATATATCGCCGCCAATAACAGGATGAGTCTTTACCGTCTCAAATTCCTCATCCGTCAAAGGAGCTGTTTTATTGATAATCCCATCCGGAATACCTATCTTGCCGATATCATGAAGGAGGGCCGCATATTTTAAACGCAGCAGCTGCATCTCCGTATAGCCAAGCTGTTTTCCAATCATTACGCTATATTTTGAAACCCTGTCAGAATGGCCCTTGGTATACTTATCCTTGGCATCAATGGTATTGGCCAGGGCCTGAATAATTTCATCAAACATAATGGTCATTTGCTGGGTTTTGTCCAGAATGGCCTGGGTTCTGATCTGAATTTCCTCCTGGAGCTTTGACTGCAAATAATACAAATCCAAAATTCTGTTTATTCTCGCCATCAGCAGTGCCGGATTAAGAGGCTTGGTTATAAAATCTACTGCCCCTTCCTTAAAGCCCTGCAGCTCCGTGGACAAATCGTTATCATGGGTCATAAACACCACGGGAATATGAACATACCTTTCATCTGCCTTCAGCTTTCCGATAATATCGTGCCCATTTTCACGAGGCATATGCACATCCAAAAGCACCAGATCAGGCAGAATCCCTTCCTCCAGCTGCTGAAAAAATTCCTGACCGGAGGCTGCCTCCTCAATATTATATGTATTTGAAAGAACCTCAACCACCACCTGACGATTAAGGCGGCTGTCATCCACCACAAAAATCGTAAACTGCTTTATCTGGGAGCTGGCCTCCAAATTTATGCGCTTTGGCAAAACTGCAGTGATGTTTCTCAGTAAATCCTCATACATAGCCACCAGATGATGATGGTTCATGTTGATATACTCCACATCCTCCTGTTTGGCCGCATCCTCCATGCGCTTCGCTTTTGCCCGCAGCTCTTCAGCACCAATATAAGCAGAGGAGCTTTTCAGTGCATGAACCTTAACACGATATCCACCCCAGTCATTTCCCAAATAACAGGTCTGCATATCATCCAAAACATTGTCCTCCACAAAGGTGCTGACAATATCCAGATAAAAGTCCTTATCGTCCATACATTGCTGGAGACCATCCTTGGTATTCAAAAAAGTTAATCGTTCTATTATTTCACTGGCATCATCAGTATTTTCCCCATCAAATTGTCCTACATCATGTTTCATATCATCACCATCATGTAAAATAAAATTACGTACAAATCCCCTACTTTA
This sequence comes from Anaerovibrio lipolyticus DSM 3074, assembly GCF_900141865.1. GTDB lineage: Bacteria > Bacillota > Negativicutes > Selenomonadales > Selenomonadaceae > Anaerovibrio > Anaerovibrio lipolyticus. The sequence goes on from NZ_FQYW01000019.1 coordinate 31,037, forward strand.
TATATTACCTTATTTAAGCTATTTGTCAAAATGTTTTATACCATTGAAATAAGGCAGGAACAAATGCCATACAGCATATTATCCCTGCCTTTGAATGATATATATTTCCTTCAACGATGCACCAAATATCTCATATAAATAATCTTGGCCTCTTTCTTTCGCCGGTGACTTATAGGAATTCTGGAACCGTCCTTCATTATAAATTCATCGGCATCCATACGCTTTATATAATCCATGTTGATAATAATCCGATGATGACACTCCAAAAAATTCTTCTGCTCCATAAGCAATTCCTGACACTGGCTATAACTCATGGTAGTTTCACAAACCGCATCAGATAAATGGACCGTCAATTTATGTTTGTCGTTTATATCCACATACACAATATTTTTAAGGGGAATCTCCACCTTCTCTCCATTAACAGTGGCAAAAAGACATCGGTCTGACTCCACCAATGCCGGCATGATATGATCCATGGTATGGGAAAACTCATCCAAATGCTCTGACAAGGGTTTCAACAAATACCCCGCTGCAAACACCCGATACCCCTCCAGTAAAAAATCCTGGGATGTGGTCAAAAATACAATCGGAACATTCTCATTCTGAAGGCGAATGGCCTCCGCTGCCTCCATGCCAGTCATATCTGTCATAAATATATCCAAAATAAGAAGGTCGTATTTACCCGGAGCAAAATTTTCCAGCAATTCCTCAGCGCAATGAAAGGTATCCAGCTCAAGGTTTTTCATCACCTCAGGATATGAAGTTTCTATATATTGCCGCACCTTGGAGGCTGCCACATGAAGGTCAGTCTCCAAATCATCCGCTATAGCAATTCTCATAGCTTAGGTCCTTTCTTTTGTAAAAACTTTTCGAAAATATTGTACTATGTATAATACCATATGTGTATAATGTAAGATAAGATTTATTGAAGGGAGGCAACTGTATGGACTGGCTGGTGGTATTATTTGCACTGCAAATTACCCTTATCCAAATCGCTGCATTTTATCTGCGCTACTATGCCTTCCGTGACCAGCTGACTCCCCCACAGCAACGCAAGCTCTGGCAAAAGATTGCCGGCCTTGGCATAATATGTGTCGGTTTTTATACCCTGCTTTTTTCCTATACCAATATTGTGGTGGCCACTTACAAGGCAGTTTTGCTCATAGGCTGGATTCCCTACCAATTTTTTCTGATGAATGCCTTGCCCCGGCAACGGCTGTCACATACATTTATTGTCAGTATGTCCTTTCTGTGGAACTTTATCACCCACAGTATCAGCTGTATTATCATTGCCCTGTTTTTTATCCATTGCACCGAAAGGGTAGTTTTGCAGGCCGAGGCCGCCATTGACCTCATCACCTATCTAATCCTTTTGCCCCTGTCCCGAAAATTATTCACCGATCTGCTGCATACCTTTGCCCACTTTACCCGGCCTCTGATCCGACTATATATTTCCATCCTCCCCTTTATCATGACTGTGGGCTATGTGGCCATGATAAGTGACGAAATCATGTGGCATACCTGGGAGGAACGGCTGGCCAGACTTCTGTTGCCGGTTGCTTTCGTGTTTACATATCATTACATAATGGGTACAGCCAAACAAATCTACCAGCGAAAGCGCCTCCAGCATAACAAGAGTATTATGAAGCAGGAACTGCTTTATCTGGAAGAAGCCCGTCTTTTGGCTGCAGACAACAAAAATCATGTACAAAAACAGCTAAGCAGCCTCCTTGAAACCTACGAGCAGCTGCGTCAGCTCATTAATGACGGAAACCTTGAGGAAGCCAAGGCATATATCGAGCAGCAGGAGGAAAAGCTCTCTGTGGGAGCTATCATGTCCTATACCGATAATGCCATAGTCAATGCGGCCATTTCCATATATTTGAACCGTGCCAAAAATGCGGGGATAAAAATAACGCCCAAGGTCAATCTCCCCCGCAACATGAAAACCGATGAAAATGATTTATCGGTGCTTCTGGCCAACCTGCTGGAAAATGCACTATTGGCCTGCATTAAGGAACAGGGGCTGCGTGAGATTACCCTTATATTACAGCATACTGATTCCCAATGTGTACTGGAAATTGCCAATACCTTCCATGGCAATTTAAAGCTTGGAGAGGACGGACTGCCAAAAGCCAGCCACTCCGGCCATGGTATCGGTATGTTGTCCCTAAAAACATTTCTGAATAAATACGACGGATACGCTGACTTCAACTGCGAAAACGGTTGGGCCCGTATCACCATATACTGGGAGGATAAACTGCCATGTTAATTATTGCCATTGCCCTCACCTTAAGCCAGCTGCTAATCGTCTTCCTCATATTCCACAAGGAACTCCATGACAACATACAAAAAGAGGAAGCCAACGACCTGCTGACCCTACGGCTGAATTCCCTGAAGCATGAGGCGGCCCTTATAAAAAAAGATATCAATACCACCCGCATACTGCGCCATGACCTTCGTCACCACTACCGCATGCTCTACGCCCTTTTAAAGGAGGAGGACATACCCGCCTCCTTGGAGCACATTGAAAAACAGGAAGCTGCCATTTCTGATTTGGCCATATACCAAAGCACTGATATTTAAGCTATTACCAGCCCACTATATCAGTGCTTTTTCAATTTCTATATTTTCTTAAAAATGGAATACTGCAGAAAGTCCCCCGGTGAGGCCCTGTTTCTTACCGGCAAAACCGCTGAGGTTCAGATCAAGAGTTACATTGCTCTTTTCATCCGGCTTAAACTTGGCGCCGATTTCTCCACGGACACTGGTGCCGCTTATATCTGCACCACGGATGGCCACACCATCAGCAAAGCCTGAAGCCCTGCCGCAGAATTCATGCTCTACAGCCAATCCACCATAATAATTAATATTATCATTCTGCTTCACAGTGTATCTGGTTCCTACACGAAGTACGCTGGATTCCACTGCTCCCAAATCGTAATGGCCACCGGCATCAAAGGACACACTGCCCCTATGGTTATAGAAATACTTGGCGTAAAGGTCAAGAATATCTGTCTTATTCAGCTTGATTTCACGGCCTACACCAATATGGGCTCCCCAATAGGTGGCATCGGTGGTATAGCTGTATGGATTACCATTTGCATCACGAAGCACATTGTTGGCATCATCATGGATAGAACCGGCCCGTAGACTCCCCTCTACATAAAAGCCGTTATTCTTCTGCCATTTGCCAAGGATACCGCCACCAGTATAGCGGGTGGAGCCGTCGCCCCGTTCATCACCGTTAAAGGTGGAATAGTTTCCAGTACCGTATTCAAAGAAGGCACCATATTCCGTGGTGGACAGCTTCTTTTCATTCTTATGGCCAAGAGCCAAAATAGCATTCCAAGTATGGGTCTTAACATGGGAACCGGTTTCCACATTCATGGAGCCGCCACCCATATTGGCGTAGGTGGCCATGCCGTCAGTACCGGTATTTCCTGCCATAGCCAGCCCTTCCGTGGCAGCACCAACGAAATCATTACCAGCTGACAGGGCTGCCATACCAACTTCAGCCCCCATAACGGTGTTATGGGTCTGCTCCTGAACGGTCATCTTCTCCGCTCTGGTATCCGTGGTGAAAATAAGATTGCTTCCCTCAAGTGAAGCCTTGCCTTCCCCCTGCAAGGTGGAGCCCACCTTGTACTTGGTACCAGTAATGGTTCCCACGGTGTCGCCAAAGTTAGATACCAAAGTCATGGTCTTGTTGGCTTCCAGCTCCTTGATATTCGTAAAGTTAATGTTGGAAGTATCCACAGCTGCACCATTGAAGGTGATGTTTGACGGACGGGTCATAAGTGCGCCAGTATCCTTCCATGCCACGTTGCCGAAGGTCAGCTTTGTGGCATTATTGGCTGTAGCAGTATATGTAATAGCATTGGATTCCGTCTTATAGCTGCCGTTGATTCTTCCATTGACAGTTACCCCATCCACAGGGCTAAAGCCGTAGGAAACATTTTTGGTAGTTTCGGCTACATCTGCAAGGGTATTATTGGCGGTAAGCAGGGTGGTGGTGCCAGGGGTAATGCTTTCAGGATTGGTAAAGGACAGACTGGAGGCATCAATAACAGCGTTGGTATAATCGTAGCCCGTTCCACTGGCAGTGCGGGCGGTGCCCCAGGTCATATTCCCAAGGGAAATGCTGTTGACATTGAAATTGCTCCGGGCATAGATAAGGCTTTTGCCATCATCGGAAGCCTTTACACCCTTGGACTCGGCACCGGTCAGGGTAACGCCATTCACCGTGTCGGAGCTGGCAGCTTGCTCTGCGTATTTCATTGCCCCGGTAATCTGGTTATCTTTAAAGAAGCTACCCGTATCAGTTGTAAAAATATTGGTTGATGTTCCTGCATCAATAGTCGGTGCAGTAAAGCCCGCCGCCGTGATGGAGTTGGCGGTAAGGCCCGATGTCCAGCCAGCAGGAACAGAGGAAGCCGTGCCATTCCAGCCAGCGAGATTTACCCCAGTGAGGGCGGTGCCGATAGCGGTATAGCCAATCTGCCCCGCCGTGGTGCGGATTACTTTGCCGGAAAGGGTGGCCGACAAGGTTGCCCCATTAACCGCTTTAGTGAAATTCTGTGTATGGGCAATATTCGTCCCCGCCACCAGATTCGTGGCATTGGTAAGCAGTGTGGTAGTGCCCGTTGCCGACTCAGGATTATTGAATTTAAAATTGGTGGTATTTATATTGGCATTGGTAACACCAGTAAAGTCAAAGTCTCCTGCTGTCAAGGCCCGCGGGGTGCCAAAGGTCATAGTGCCCAAAGTAACGCCTGTTACCATGTTGGCAACTGTATAGTTGATGGCCTTATTGGTAGCGTCATAGTTGACGGTATGGGTATTGTTATAGCCGATGGTTACACCGTTTGCCTCACTGCTCTTGGCCGTGCTTTGCACCGTCACGCCGCCAGTCGTGATGGCAGTGCCCGACAGCGAGAAATTCGCCAAACTTCCATTCGATTTTATCAGCGTCATGGTACCGCTTTCCGTACGGTTTTTCAGCGCCGAAGCCTCGGAGATATCAATGGCAATTGAGGATTCAAGGCTGCCCTTGTAATATCTAGCAGCCGTAAGCACCGCATTTGTACTATCCCACGCCAAATCCGAAGCCAGCTTTATGGTCTTGAGCCTTTCAACATAACCTCCCACCGTGTTTATCCCTGATACGATAAGCGTATTGCCCGTGACGTCAAGCTCTTTGAAACCACCATATACGTTCCCGTCCACCGTGGCGTTTTTCAGGATTACGGTGTTGTTGTTCGTAGTGTTATCACCATCTCCTCCCCAAACGCCACCCACATGGCCGCCAATAACCTCCACTGTATTATTTGTAGCAGTAGCACCGTCGCCACCAATGACGGCGCCGCTAACCGTGCCCGTGACCACCACATGGTTGTTCGTGGACACGCCGCCGGTATTCTGGCCGCCGTAAACGCGGCCCGTCACCGTGCCTTCCACGGTCACTTCGTTGTTGGAGATGCCACCGATGATGGCATCGCTGCCTGTACTACCGGCGTTGACCTCGCCGCCTGATTTAACGGTGACAGTGTTGCCGCTGGACGTTACATATACATCATTGCCTTTGATGGTTTTAACCTTGCCGCCGCTTTCCACGGTGAATGTTATACCCTCTCCCTTGTCTGCGCCGCTATTACCGTCAAGTGAATAGTTCTTCTCGGATTCGTTTGTGTTGACTGTTTTGTCCGCACTTACAGTTTCATGTTCATCCGCCCATGCCACCCCGCCGGTCGCCATCCACAGCGATACAGCAAGTGCCAGAGCCATCTGCCCCTTTAAACCTTTCCAGCCCCTGCCCTTAGTATCTTTATTGAGGCTGATGTCCCCCCCCAGTGGACTACTATACTTCCTTGTTTCCATTTTTACATCCTCCATGCTTATCTGTTGTGCCATAAAACACGTTTTCCCTTTTGCCTTAATATTTAGCATGAAAATTTAAAAAAAACAATACCAAATCAAAAAGTGTACGGTTTTTTCAAAAAGTGTGCGTTTTTTAGACCTTTTGACCTTTTTCATAACAATTTTATTATAATACAAAGGAAATCTATGTTTTTAAATAGATACATTAAAAACAAAAAAAAGAGCTGCCGAAGCAGCCTATCAATAAATATAAAAATATGGTAATGTCATTTTTTCCTTATTTGCTCAGCCAATTCCTGAATACGCTCAAGGGGTAAGCGTGAATACTTTAGGATTTCTTCCATTGGTTTATTATCCATAAGCATATCAGTGGCCATCTGTTCTCTCCCCTCAGCGAGTCCAAGAGCCAGACCTTGTTCTATACCTTGTTCTATACCTTTTTCTATTCCGAGAGCCATTCCCTTTTCAATTCCACGTTGTTCAACGCCTTCGCTCAAATTACACATTTCCTGTACACCCCTTTCCAGTCTCGGTGTCATTTTTATGGAAAACTCCTCTGCCAATTTGTTTTTCTTTTCCTGCCGATTAAGGTTATTATCTACAAGGACAAGGTTTAATAGTCTCAAAAGACCTTCCAGCTCGGTATATTGCTTTTGTCCAAGGCAAATCATTACCACTGACAACAAATCATAATGAGAAGCTTTTGCTTTCGCCTTACCAATAATATTTTCTTCTATTATACCATACCTGGCAATATTATATTCCCATTCTTTACTTGAATTAGTACAAACCCAAATGGAATAGACCTTCTTGATTTTTTCATAATGGGATTTAGTGAATACTGTACCGTACTGGCCGGAAATCATGCGGCTGCAATAATATATTCCCCGCTTCAAAAGAGGATAACCAGGATTAAACTTATTTTGAGCTTCAATATTAATTATCAGCTCAATAGGTTCCTCTGTACCTGGTGCCAATGCAGTGAACCTCACATCAAAGAATACTGCACCTTCCCCCTCAGTTATATCCTCGGTATGCCGACTTTCTATGCGATAAATATCACCATCAGGCAGGACAGGAGTCTTTTCCACTTCGGGATTGCCTTGAATATACTTATTTACTATATCCTCAACAGGAACATTTTCATATTCCCTTACGCAGGTTTTTAAGATATGACCTATAATTCCCTTTTCTGATAAAACCTCCTTGCAGGCCTTATCATATAGCATTTTTCGTCGTTTATCAGCATTAACCATGCCCATTCTCCTTAATTAACCTTCTGTAATAATTGTATTATTTAAAATTAATTATATTAATATATTATCATATATTTACTAATTTTTCTATAAAATTTGAGTATATTTTATTATTTTATTTTATATTTCATTTTAATACAATAACAAATAACAGAATAAAAAGAGCTGTCGAAGCAGCCCATCAATAAATATAAAAATATGGTAATGCCGTTTTTAAAACCTGTTTTACAACAGTCTGAATTTTTCTTTCATATAGAGGAAAAATTTGAACAATGGCGTTATAATAATATCAACAAATGAGCACAGAGGATGTGGCGATTATGAGTACAGATTTTGCACATAGATTAAAGGAATTACGGCTGGCCAAGGACTTGACCCAGAAGGAATTTTCCGAGTTATCCCAAATAAGTCAAAGCACTATTTCCATGTATGAAAGCGGGCAACGGGAGCCTACTCTTGAGATTTTGGATATTTTTGCCAAGTTTTTCAAGGTGGATATGGATTATATGTCCGGAAAATCCCAAAAGCAAAAGCCAATGGCCATTGATATCATCTCCCCGGCCCCTGAGGATCCTAACCCTGATAATAAATCTGACAAAAAGCTCCTTGATGCCTATCACAAGGCCCCAGAGCATATCCAAAGAATCGTTTCCGTATGTCTGGAACCATATATTGAAGAAAAATAAAGCAAAACAAACAAAAGCACTGGCAATATACCAGTGCTTTTCTACTTTCTAGTTAGCTATAAGTGCAGCTATATAATGTAACATTATATCAAAGCATTCTTCTTTCCAATCTCAATAACCTGCTCAACAGTGAGTTTTGTTACACGGGCTATCATTTCAACAGATAGATTTTCTTTGAACATACCAATTACAGTTTCAGATTTTTCCAATTCAATTCCTTTTTCTATTCCACGCTGTTCAACGCCTTCACTCAAATTACACATTTCCTTTACACCCCTTTCAAGACTAGGTGTCATTTTTATAGCGAACTCATTAATCAACCTATTTTTCTTTTCCTGTTGACTAAGGTTATTATCAACTAATACAAGGCTTAACAACCTCAAAAGCCCTTCCAGCTCAGTATATTGTCTTTTCCCAAGGCAAATCATCACCACCGACAGCAGATCATAATGAGCTAGCTTTGCTTTTGCATTACCAATAATATTTTCTTCCATTATACCATACCGAGCAATATTATATTCCCATTCTTTGCTGGAATTAGTACAAACCCATATTGAATAAACCTTTTTGATTTTCTCATAATGCGATTTAGTAAATACAGTAGTCTTTTCCACCTCAGGATTACCTTGAATATATTTATTCACTATATCCTCAACAGAAACATTTTGATATTCCTTTACGCAGGTCTTTAAAATATGTCCTATAATCCCCTTCTCCGATAAAACCTCTTTGCAAGCTTTATCGTATAACCTTTTCCTCCGCTCATCAACAGCCCCCATACCCATTCTCCTTAAACAAGTATTTAGTCCTGCAACCTTAATTGTATTAATATAATATCATATATTACAAAATAATTCCACGCAATATAAGCATATTGCATTATTATATTTAAAATGCATATATCCTGATAAGTAGCATAAAATAGGGAGACCAAATCAGAGTCAAAACAAAAAGGGCTACCGAAGCAGCCCATAGTCCATTAGTAATAATGCTTTGCAAATATTTAGCATAGTGTTATAAAAAGTTGGATATAAAATACTTCCACATTCTGTACCATGATTCCTTTTTTTAAACGATTTTTCCAGTATTATATTGCGGGTGGCATGGGATAAGGACATGAAGCATGCTGAGCTAAAATGACACATCACCCAAAAATTTATTTGAGACGATATGAAGTGGCAGACGGCTGCGAAGCCCGTCCATACTAATGAACGCCAATAAATAAATTGATGTGACACTGCGAAGCAAATGAATGCCCTATCCCATGACAGGACCCGTATTTCTAAAATAATATGTACATAAGGAAAATCAGTGTGATTCCACAAGTGCATGGACTCTCTTGCGGCGGCCGTAGGTCTTCAGCACAAGTGCAATAAGGAAGTTAATCACAAAGCAGCCCGCAAAGAAATACAGCGTATAATCATAGCCGCTGGTGTTTTCCCTAAACACCGCGATAATAGATGGGCCTGCAATACCTGCCAGCCCCCAGGCGGTGAGAATTCTGCCGTGGATGGCACTAAGCTCTCTGGTGCCAAATAAATCGGAAAGATAGGCTGGCATACAGGAGAAGCCACCACCATAACAACTAATAATAAGCAAAATAAGAAGCTGGAATATCATGGCATCCACAGTATTGGCCAAATGATAAAAGGCGGCGATTTCAATCAGGAAAAACATAATGTATGTCATGCCTCTGCCAATGTAATCAGAAACGGTGGACCATATAATTCTTCCCGCACCGTTTAAGAGACCGATGATACCTACCATGGAAGCAGCTGCTGCCGCATCCATGCCCACTACCTCCTGGGCCATTGGGGAAGCCACGGAAAGAAGGCCAATACCGCAGGTAATATTTACGAAGAAAATCCACCAAAGAGCGGAGAACTGCCATGTCTTTACCGCCTCGTTAGCTGTAGCCCCCTGATGGGTGTGCTCTGCCGCCTCAGCAACACTGCTCGTTACTGGTGGCTTTAAATAAAGGGCGGACATACTCATAATCACAATATATACCGCACCCAATATCAGGAAATTGTTTCTTAAACCAAACTCTCCTGTAAGATACTGCATAACAGGACCCGCCACCAATGCTGCAAAGCCAAAGCCCATAATAGCAAGACCTGTGGCAAAGCCCCGATGGTTAGGGAAATACTTTACCAATGTAGATACCGGTGTAATATAGCCAATCCCCAGGCCTATACCACCGATAATACCATAAAACAGATACAGCATGGCAAGACTGCCTGCTTCAATGGCAAAGGCTGTACCCAGCATCCCAGTGCCAAAAAACAGAGTGGCCAAAAGGCCGCTTTTCTTGGGACCCAGCTTTTCCACAAAGCTGCCCAAAAATCCCGCAGACAAGCCAAGAAAGAGAATGGCCAGAGAAAAGGTCCAGGTGGTTTCCTTTAGGGTTATTCCCATCTCGGCCATAATAGGCTTGGTCAAAACACTCCAAGCATACACACTGCCAATGGAAATGTGAATCCCAATAGCAGCCAAGGCAATAAGCCAACGATTTCGCATACACAACAGTCCTTTCTGCATTACAACAAAGGACTTGCCGAACAAAAGAAAAGACCGTCCGGACAAATCCTTGCCCAGACGGTCGGCTTATTGACATTTCCCGGTACATGTGGTGAACTCCACTGATCCGTCAGCACCGAAAAACCTATTCATTTCAACGCAATCATTTTATATTTTTTTCCAATATATGTCAATAAAAAAACTGGAGAACTAATTGCACATCAGTACAATTCTTCTCCAGTTTTTTGCTTTATTATTTTCTGCTAATACAGTTGCTGCCACAACCGCAGCCACAATCTGAGCCGCAGCAATCATGCTTTCCGGAACGGAAATTATTCCAGACATGACGGACGGCAAAACCAAGTAATACCAAAAGTATTAAACCAATTACGTAAGTTGCCATATTAGGAGCCTCCTTTATTCAAAGCCCAACAACTTTCCTCCCTGGTATACTATCAGAGATACTACCCAAGCCAAAGCAAACATATAACCAGCGGCGAAGAACATCATCTTCCAGCTGTTGGTTTCCTTCTTAATGGTACCCAATGCAGTTACACATGGAGTATAGATCTGGGAGAATACCATAAAGGCTAAAGCAGACAGACTGGTGAAGGCCGCTGCCATACCAGTAGCACTAAGGGCCTCAGCAGTCTCCACAGCATCCTCAGCCTCAGCAGAAATATCTGGGAGGCCATAAAGAACACCAATGGTAGAAACAACGGATTCCTTGGCAAGGATACCGGAAATAACGGCTGCGCCAGCTTCCCAGTTGCCAAAGCCATGGAAGGTAAAGAGGGCACCAACAACTGCACCGATGGAAGCCAGGAAGGACTCACTCTGCTCCTCTACCATACCATCCATATTAAATGCACCCAAGAACCAAATGAGTACGCAACCAACAAAGATAATAGTACCAGCTTTTACCAGATAACCTTTACCCTTATCCCAGGTTTCCAGAAGAACGGTCTTCATATCCGGCATTCTGTATGGAGGTAACTCCAACAGGAAGGTAGCTGTTTCATCCTTATATTTGGCCGCAGTTAACAGCTTAGTAGAAACAATTGCCATAACTACGCCCACGATATACATAGCAAATACCACATTAGCGGCATTATCCGGGAAGAACATAGCAGCGAAGAGAGCCATGATAGGCAGCTTTGCTCCACAAGTCAGGAAAGGCGCTGCCAAAATGGACAGAATGCGGTCCTTTTCATTATCCAATGCACGGGCGCCCATGATGGAAGGAACACCACAGCCAAAGCCCATCATCAATGGCATTACGCTCTTACCACTGAGGCCAGCCCGACGCATAATAGGGTCCATGATAAATGCTACACGAGCCATGTAACCAGTACCATCCAGGAAGCTCAAGCAGAAGAACAGCATGAAAATAAGAGGAACGAAAATAATAACGGAACCAACACCGCCAATAATACCATCAAGAATAAGTGCCTGCATCCAATCGGCAACCTGGGCCCCTTCCAGAGCACCAGCTACCCATTCGGTAAAGTCGCCGGTAATAACCTCCTCCAAAGCATCAGCAATCGGCTGACCAATCCACTCGAAGGTAATCTGGAAAACAGCATAGAGAATAGCCAAGAATAATGGCAATGCCAAAACGCCATTGGCCAGAACGGAATCCATCTTCTCTGTAAGGGTGGAACCCACACTGGAGAACTCAGCCACTTCAGACAGGATCTCATCGATAAATGCATAACGCTGCTTGATGATTGCCTCCTGAAGGTCCATACCAGTAAGACCGCTGTTCTCGATTTCCTGAATCTTGGCAATATGGGCCTGAAGCTCTTCACTAGGACCATAGCTTTCCATGGAAACGGAGGTAAATACGTTAAGGAGATTCTTTATGCTCTTACCATCCCGCGCCACAGTAAGCAACACCGGATAACCCAGCTTCTTTTCCAGCTTCTTGACATCAATCTTAATGCCACGACGCTTTGCCTCGTCCTGCATATTCAAGTCAAGCATAAGTGGAATGCCCTTTTCCAACAGCTGAACTGTAAGGAACAGATTTCTTTCGATGTTGGATGAATCAATAACGTCCACTACCAAATCCAGCTGAGCTTCCTGCAAATAATCAATTACGATTTTTTCCTCAGGACTTCTTGCATTTACGCTGTATGTACCAGGCAAATCAATTACCTGAATGTGCTTGCCCTCGAAGGTTACATGGCCTTCCTTCTTGTCTACTGTAACACCAGGCCAGTTACCAATCTTCTGTCTAGCCCCAGTTATTTCATTAAAAATAGTAGATTTACCAGTATTTGGATTACCAGTAAGTGCTACCCTTATGATGTTATTATCCATTGCCATTGTTGCCATTATCATCCCACCTGTGTAACTTCAATCTTGTCTGCATCTTCACGGCGCATCGCCAAGTTATAAGAACGAATACCAATTGCCATTGGATCTCCCAACGGTGCGGAGCGAAGCACCTTCACAGTAGTACCTGGAATAAGTCCCATGGTCATAAGGCGTTCCTTCAGCAGTGAATCACCAATATTCTCCACTCTGACGGACATGCCTGTTTTACATTCCTTAAGAGTCATTTAAAAACCTCCCCATAACTCTATTCATCGTTTTAGGGCTTTATGACATCCTCGTCATAAAATATTAAAACGATAATTACTATCATTAGCATAGACAATGATACCCTTTCTCATTTTGTTTGTCAAGTGAAAAAAGCTATCATTTTCAAGGAATTTGATGTTTTTGACACATTTTTTCATACAAAAACAAAAATAGCAGTTGCCGCCATAAAACGGTAACTGCTATTTCTGTATATTTTGCTCTCTTAACTTATTGAGATACTTAATGTCCTCATCGGTAAGCTCCGCTGTTTCCAGCAAATCAGGACGGTTACGCAGGGTGATCTCCAAGGACTTCTCACGACGCCACTTGGCAATTTTGGCATGATCCCCGGACAATAATACATCTGGTACTGCCATACCTTCAAATTCCCTTGGACGGGTATACTGTGGATGCTCCAGCAGTCCATTATAAAAAGAATCCGTTGGTGCCGATTCCTCGGACCCCAGCACTCCTGGCAGCATACGGGACACCGCATCTGTAATAATCATTGCCGGCAGCTCACCGCCGGTAAGGACAAAATCCCCTATGGAAATGATTTCATCAGCCAGATTCTCACTTATACGGGCATCAAAGCCCTCATAATGACCACAAATAAAAATAAGCTGGTCATACTGGGCCAGCTCTCTGGCCTTGGCCTGATTGAACACAGAGCCCTCAGGACTCATTAAAAGTACCCGACGGTTGGCATAATTGGTGGTTTCCTTCACATAGCGCACTGCCTTAAACATAGGCTCCGGCTTTATAACCATACCACTGCCGCCGCCAAAGGGAGAATCATCCATCTGCTGGTGCTTGCCTTCAGCAAAATCCCGGGGATTAGTAATCTTTATATCAAGAATACCATTCTCCACTGCCCGTCTTGTAATGCTGTCCCCAAAGGGACCTTCAAACATGGCTGGAAACAGGGAAAGAATATCTATACGCATCAGATTTCCTCCGGCATATCCACAACCATGCGGCCCTCTTTGATGTTGATTTCCTTTACTACGGCCTTAAGGGCAGGAATCATCAGCTGCTTGGCCTCCCCTTTTTTGGAAGCCACATAAACATCGTTGGCACCAGTCTTCAGTACATCGGTAACAAAGCCCTGGGATACCCCATCCATGTCAAAGACCTCCAGACCAATTATGTCGAAGGTGTAATATTCCCCATCTTCAAGAGGCATGGCGTCCTTCTTGTCCACATAGAGCAGGGAGCCGGTAAGCTGTGCCACCTCCTCACGGGAAGGATACTGCTTAAATTTAAGGATAACAAACTGCTTGTGATATTTCACGGAAGCCACATCCAGCAGCTCATCACCTACATAAACCTGTTTTAATTCTTCAAACCGCTCTGGAAAATCTGTCAATGGAATAACACGGAGCTCGCCACGAATACCGTGAGGAGCTCCTGCTTTACCAATGACAATTCGATTATCAGCTGCGGATGGCGATGATAACGTCATCTTCAACAACAACCTCCACATTAAACTGGTCACGAACATTGTCGCCTTTTTTCAGTTCAACAAAACGCTCAGTGGTACCCTGAACGATTTCTGCACCCAGAACCAACTTCTCAGTATCAGTGATACGGGCCTCAGTCTGAGCAATGAAATCCTCACGCTTCTGGCGCTCGATACCGAAATGCTGATGAATCATAGCCAGCTGCTCCTGGTCTTCTTCACCGACCTCTGAAACAGCACGATTTTCCTGGATGTTAATCTGCTGAATTTCAAGCTGGGCCTGATTGATGCCTGTACGGAATTCCTCCAGCATCTTTTCTCTCAGCTTTTCAGTCAGCTTAGCCTTAATGGTCATTGGGAACTTTACTAATACACTGTCCATTGTGAAAAAATCCTCCAATTATAGAAATTGCGGCAAGCATCCCCCTAAATTGGACACACATTGCCGCATATTAAGCCGATGCCTCAGCTTATAATTTCTACATTAACTTTTTTATCCTCGCGAGTAGCAGCAGCCTTGACAACGGTACGCAATGCTTTTGCAATGCGACCCTGCTTGCCAATTACTTTACCCATGTCCTCTGTAGCAACATGAAGCTCATAGATGACTACATTATCTTCTTCCTTCTCGTTGATAACAACTGCGGAAGGATTGTCTACCAGGGACTTCGCGATAATCTCAACTATCTCTTTCATGCTATGCCTCTTTCTTAGTTCTTAGCATGCTTAGCTGCATCAAACTTAGCCATGATGCCCTGCTTGGAGAATAAGGAACGAACGGTATCAGTAGGCTGTGCCCCCTTTGCCATCCATTCAAGAGCCTTTTCTTCGTCGATATTTACAACTGCTGGCTCCTTAGTGGAGTCATAGTTACCAACGATTTCGATGAAACGGCCATCACGTGGAGCACGGGAATCAGCTACAACAATACGATAGAATGGGGACTTCTTAGCACCCATACGGTTCAGACGAATCTTTACTGCCATTTTGAAATTCACCTCCTTAGGATTGGTATATCTAAATTCTATTATATAGAAGATATACTTTTATATATATCAATGCATGAATGGAAGCTTGAAGCCTCCGAAGCCTTTACGGCCTCCCTGCATCTTTTTAACCTTCTTCATCATCTTGCGCATCTCCTCAAACTGCTTTAGGAGACGATTTACATCCTGTACGCGGGTACCGCTACCTGCTGCAATACGCTTTCTGCGGCTGCCATTGATGATGCTTGTATTTGCTCTTTCCTTTGGTGTCATGGAGCGGATAATTGCTTCCACCTGACGCATTTCCTTACCATTAAGGTCAATTTCTCTGTCGCCAAGCTTTTTCTTTATATCCCCCATGCCAGGAATAAGGCTCATTATGTTTTCCAGGGAACCCAATTTCTTGATCTGCTGCATCTGGGCAAGGAAATCATCCAGAGTAAAGTCATCCTTGCGGAACTTCTTCTCCATCTCCTTGGCCTGCGCCTCATCAAAGGTGGCCTGGGCCTTCTCAATCAAGGAAAGGACATCGCCCATTCCCAAAATTCGGGAAGCCATGCGATCTGGGTAGAATGGCTCCAAAGCCTCCAGCTTCTCGCCCATACCCACAAATTTTACAGGACAGCCAGTAACCGCCTTTACGGAAAGTGCCGCACCACCGCGGGAATCACCATCCAGCTTTGTAAGTACCAGACCATCAAGGCCTAAGTCCTTATTAAAGCTCTCAGCTACGTTTACAGCATCCTGACCGGTCATGGCATCAACCACCAGAAGAATCTCGTGTGGTTTCACCTGACCCTTTATATCCTTTAACTCCTGCATCAACTCTTCATTGATGTGAAGTCGACCAGCAGTATCGATGATGACCACATCATTGGCATGAGTGAATGCGTAGTTTAAAGATGACTTTGCTATAGTAACAGCATCAGTACCCGGCTCCATGGAGAATACGGGAATATCCAGCTGCTTACCAATGACCTGCAGCTGAGTAACAGCCGCTGGTCTATATATATCTGCCGCAACCAGCACCGGGCGCTTACCCTGCTTTTTAAGGGAAAGACCCAACTTGCCAGCTGAGGTAGTCTTACCAGCACCCTGCAGACCCACCATCATAATAATAGTCGGTGGATTTGGGGACATATTGATACGGCTCTGGGAGCCGCCCATCAGCTCTGTGAGCTCCTCATTAACAATCTTGATAACGAGCTGAGCCGGTGTAAGTGCCTCCATGACGTCCTGACCGATGGCACGCTCTTTTACGCGTTTTACAAAGTCCTTAACGACCTTGAAGTTTACATCGGCCTCAAGAAGTGCCATTCGCACTTCCCGCATGGCTTCATTTACGTCATCCTCTGTGAGCTTGCCATGTCCGCGAAGCTTTTTAAATGTTTCCTGCAGACGATCTGCCAAACCTTCAAAAATCAATCTAATTCCTCCTGAACCTTGCTGGTATATGGAGCAAGCTTCATAAGTATATGATTTGCTTCCTTCTCATCAATCTTTTTATTGGAAGAAAGCCGGGAAATATCATCGTAAATCTCAGTAAGCTCATGGCGCTGTTCTCTAAGGCGCTGTGCCAAACCGAGCTTTTCTTCGTAGGCTGCCATGGTCTGTTCCGAGCGGTGTAATATATCATATACAGCCTGTCTGGAAACTGCCAAATCCTCCCCTATCTCTGACATGGAGAAATCCTCAAAAAGGTGCATACTTAAACACTTCTGTTGTTTATCCGTCAGCAGTGGCCCGTAAATATCAAAGAGCTCTGCCAGATATAAACGCTGTTCAAGCATTGAAAACACCCACTTTCAAGGCACAGTTTATCCCGACCATAGTTATTATAGCCATCCCCCTATAGGTTGTCAAGTATTTTTCCTTGTCAAATATTTATATATTTCAAAATACCAGTCGGAGATACCCATGCGGAACGCTCGCGCTCGCTAGCTGTTTATTAAGATAGTATAAGAAAAGCCGATAACTTCCGTTATCGGCTTTTCTTATGATATATCAATCGATATTCTGCACAAAATTAGAGGGCTCTTTCAACCTTACCGGTACGCAGGCAGCGAGTGCAAACATTTACACGCTTGATTTCGCCTTCTACAACGGCACGTACGCGCTGGATATTTGGCTTCCAGGAGCGCTTGGTCTTCAGATGGGAATGGCTGACATTATTGCCGGACAGCTCACCCTTACCGCATACTTCACATAAACTTGCCATATAGCACACCTCCTTAACGTTTCATCGGCGCATAGTCGCATATATGTAAATTATCTGTACATAGTCCTATACACACAAACAAAAAGATTATAGCACAATAAGGCTGTCAAATGCAACCCCTTGGCAGCAATTATTTTTGCTGTCCATAACGCCAAGTTCATCTTGCATTCAACTGTATAATCTGTTGCTTGACTATACTATCATTTTTCTAAAATAAATGCAAGGGCTCAAGCATAAAGCCCCTACACTTAACAAAAATACTTACCTTACGCCATCTGCCAGCTTCATAAGATGCTCCAGCTCGTCCTTTTCAAATTGGTACTTCTCCCCACAAAACTGACAGCATACCTCAGCATGGCCATCCTGTACAAGCTGCTCCATATCCTTATGGCTAAGGCTAAGAAGTACATCCTCTATTCTTTCACGGCTACACTTGCACTTAAACGCCAGCTCCGTAGTAGTCAGATAATCCACATCAAAATCTGCCATAAGCTCCGCAATGATTCCCTTGGCATCAACGCCATCAGCAATCATGGAGGAAACTGGGCGCACCTTCTTCAACGCGTCCTCCACACGGGTAATAATCTCCTCGTCAGCATCCGGCATCATCTGAAGTATAAAGCCACCGGAGGCCATAGCCCTGCGGTCAGTACCCACCAATACACCAAGGCCCACACTGGAGGCTGTCTGCTCAGATACAAAAAGATAGTTGGTCAGATCCTCGGCAATTTCACCGGACACTATTTCCGAGCTACCCCGCATTGGATCGCCAAGACCGGTGAAGCGGGTTACCTGCACCATGCCCTGACCTACTGCGCCACCCACATCCAGCTTGCCATTTTCTTTTAATGGGAGATCCACATGGGGATTCCCCACATACCCACGGACATAACCCTCAGGAGTAGCATCAGCGGTAATGTAGCCCAGTGGGCCATTTCCCTGAAAGCTGACTGTCAGAGCCTCCTTATTTTTAAGATTAGCCGCCATCAAAAGGGCACCCGTCATGGTACGTCCAAGAGCTGCTGCTGCAGTTGGAGAGCAGTCATGACGACGGATAGCCTCATTTACCAGATCAGTGGTAACTGCTGCGTATATTCTTACGCCCTTGGTAATTGCTTTTACTAAAGTATCAGACATTTCATCAATCCTATCTTAGAGCTGCTTTAAAAGATTTGCCATCTCAATAGCGGTCATGGCACCATCAGCCCCCTTGTTACCAGCCTTGGTACCAGCACGCTCAATAGCCTGCTCGATATTCTCGGTGGTAACAACACTGAAGGTTACAGGAACGCCGGTGGACATGCTGGCCTGGGCAATGCCCTTGGCAGCCTCGTTGCAAACATAATCATAATGGGTGGTAGAACCACGGATTACAGTACCCAAAGCGATAATGGCATCGTACTTGCCGGACTCAGCCATCTTCTTGGAAACCAATGGCAGCTCATAAGCTCCCGGAACCCAAGCTACAGTAATATCATCCTCATCAGCACCATGACGATGGAGTGTATCCAAAGCGCCCCCAAGAAGCTTAGAGGTCAAAAACTCATTAAAACGGGCAACAACAATACCAAACTTCATGCCCTGGGCATTAAGCATACCTTCCAAAACCTTAACTTCTTTCATTTTATATACCTCCATAAAAGAATATATTATCTCAATATAATAATCAGATTTTCTCAGCTAAAATGTGACCCATCTTGGTCTTCTTTACCTTCATATAGTTCTGGTTGTACTCGTTGGTAGGTACCTCCAGAGCCACTCTGTCCACAATCTTAAGGCCATAGCCCTCGAGACCGGCACGCTTTGCAGGGTTGTTTGTCATAAGGCGAATGGTGGTGAGGCCCATATCTGCCAAAATCTGGGCACCAATACCATAATCGCGCTCATCTGGAGCAAAGCCCAGAAGTACATTGGCCTCTACAGTATCCTTGCCATGGTCCTGCAGCTCATAGGCACGCATCTTGTTGCCAAGACCAATGCCACGGCCCTCCTGACGCATGTAAAGAACCATACCTTCCCCTTCTGCCTCAATACGCTTCAAGGCTGTAGCCAGCTGTTCACCGCAGTCGCAGCGCAGGGAACCAAGGGCGTCACCAGTGAGACACTCGGAGTGAACACGAACCAAAACATTCTCCTTGCCCTTAACATCGCCCTTTACAATAGCCAAATGGCACTTGCCGTCCAGCTTGCTCTCATAAGCATGAATACGGAAGTGACCATACTTGCTAGGAAGATCTGCCTCGGCAATTTTCTCCACGAAGCACTCAGTACGCTTTCTATACTCAATCAGAGCCTTTACTGTAATGAGCTTCAAGCCATGCTCCCTGGAAAACTCAATAAGGCGTGGAGTACGCATCATGTGGCCGTCATCATCCATAATCTCACAGCAAAGGCCCGCTGGGGCAAGGCCAGCCAGCTTAGCCAAATCAGTAGTAGTCTCAGTATGGCCAGCACGACGAAGGACACCGCCCGGAACACTGCGCAAAGGGAATACATGGCCCGGACGACGGAAATTCTCCGGCTTGGCCGTTGGGTCAATAAGCCGTTTAACGGTTTCACAACGCTCAAAGGCGGAGATACCTGTAGTGGTGGTATCAGCATCCACAGATACGGTAAATGCTGTTTCATGGTTATCTGTATTGTTGGACACCATTGGGAAAATCTCCAACCGATCCAAATATTCTGCCTCCATAGGGGTACAAATAAGCCCCTTAGCATAAGTAGCCATGAAGTTGACGTGCTCAGGGGTCAGTGTCTCGGCGGCAACAATAAGGTCACCTTCATTTTCCCTGTCCTCGTCGTCAACTACGACTACCATATTTCCTTTACGTATTTCTTCGATTGCTTCTTCAACTGTTGCAAAATCTGACATAATCTCGCTCCTTAAAAACCATTATTTTTCAGAAAATCCATGGTGATGCGGCTTACATTTTCCTTAGGTGTCTCCTGAGGCTGCATCAGCTTCTCCACATATTTTCCGATAACATCATTTTCAATATTAATTGTTGAGCCAGCCTTTTTGCTGGATAAATTGGTCACCTGCCGGGTATGTGGTATCAGTGAAACTGTAAAATCACTGTCAGTAACCTCCGCCACTGTAAGACTGATACCATCAAGTGCCACAGAGCCTTTCTCCACAATATGTCTCAAAATATCCTTCTCTGCGGAAATCCTCATCAACACTGCATTCTGTTCCTCCTTCAGAGAAACAATATGCCCTACTCCATCAATGTGACCGCTGACGATATGGCCACCCAAACGGCTCTGCAGGGTAAGGGCCCTTTCCAGATTAACCGGACTTCCCTTTTTTAGCTCTGCCAATGATGTGCGACGAATAGTTTCCGGCATTACATCGGCATCAAAGCTGCCCCTGTCAAATCTGGTAACCGTCAAGCATACGCCATTTACGGCAATGCTGTCTCCCAGCTGCACATCCTGAAGGACCTTGGAAGCCTTTATAGTAAGGCTTCCGCCACCAATACTATGTACAGAGCCAACCTCTTCAATTATTCCTGTAAACATCTAATCACCTGACTTACTTCGCCACATTGGCAGTAATAAGAATATCACCGTCAATAAGCTCAGTTTCTGCATTTTCAAGCTCCACGGCCTGGTTAAGCTCCCCAAAGCCGTCCCCCTCCACTGGTGTAAGGGCATCTCTGCCCCCAATGAGCTTTGGTGCTATAAAGGCATAAACCTTGTCCACAAGCCCCGCCTTCAGCATGGAGAAGTTAAGCTGGCCGCCGCCTTCCACCAAAATTGAACAGATATTCATTTCAGCCAATTTCTTTAACAGCTGAGGCAAATCCACTTTGTCCTCACCAGCAGAAATCACCTGAACTCCTGCATCTCTAAGGTCTTGGACCGCCCCTGCGCTGGCTGCACCAGACACTGCCACTATGGTCTGTGCCTTACCGTCAGTTACCAGATTGGAATTCATTGGTAGTCTTGCTTTACTGTCCACCACTATACGCACAGGATTTTTTCCCATATTATTAGGTAGCCTTGTAGTAAGACTCGGATTATCCTTAATAGCGGTGTTTATACCTACCATAATGCCATCATAGACATCCCGCAGCTCGTGGGTCCGTAATCTGGAGGCCTCGTTGGTTATCCACTGGGACTGTCCCGTGGCTGTGGCAATCTTTCCGTCCAGTGACATGGCAGTCTTTAGCGCCACAAATGGCATTTCTTTGGTAATCCACTTCAGAAATACCTCGTTGAGTTTTTTTGCTTCCTCCTCCAGCACCCCGGTCACAACCTCAATACCAGCATCTTGAAGAATTTTTACGCCACGGCCCGCCACCTTTGGATTTGGATCCAGCATGGCCACCACCACCTTGGCTACCCCTGCTTCCACCAGCGCATTGGCACATGGGCCTGTACGACCATAGTGGGAACACGGCTCCAAGGTAACATATACTGTTGCCCCTTTGGCCAGCTCGCCAGCCATATTCAGGGCATGAATTTCAGCATGGGGAGTTCCAGCCTTACGATGCCAGCCTTCGGCAATGATCCTGCCATCCTTGACGATAACAGCACCCACCAAAGGATTTGGCGACGTTCTGCCAGTGGCATTTTTCGCCACCCGCAGGGCCTCACTCATATAAAACTCATCCTGCAATTCTATCACCTCTTTCCTATAGAAGCAAGATGAAAGCATACCGGCTTTCATCAGCCCTTACACGAAATCTAAAGTTCATCTTCATCTTTCAGATTCGATTCACTAAGATTTCCTAGCAAAATGAGATACACAGAACAGCCTGTATCAAATAGAAAAGGCTGTTGAAGAAAGAAACTCTTCAACAGCCCCAAATGCACACAAAAACAATGTACATACAAGTCTTTTCTCATCCAGACTATACTGTCGGCCACGGAATCTCACCGTGTCATGCCAAAACGGCTCGCGGGCTATACCGCCGGTAGGGAATCACACCCTGCCCCAAAGACTGTATCTGTATTTCCACTGATTATTGTAACACATCACTTATCCCACTGCAACCTTATGGTTACTGCATTCGCCCTTCACCTTGTACATCACAAGGCCAATTGCAAAGCCCACCATGGCAGGTACCAGCCAGCCGAAGCCCTGGGCAAAGAAAGGAAGATACTCAGTTGCAAAGCCAACCATTGAGGATACGAAGGCAGAACCAGCCAATTCCTTAGGCAGTGCATTCATAAGGTCAAATACAGCCGCAATAAGGGTAAAGAAGGTAACCATGCCATATACCCACTTGGAATGGTTGAAATGACCTCCCACCAAGCCCAACAGAGTTAAGGTAATGGTCAACGGATACAGGAACATTAACACTGGAATTGCATAAACTATAATAGCTGTAAGACCAACATTGGAAATTAACAGGGAAACTGCCCCAAAGATGCAGGCCCACGTGCGATAGCCTGGGCCACCTGGGAACATTTCACAGAAGGTCTCAGAGCAGCTGGTTACAAGACCTATAGCTGTCTTAAGGCAGGCAAATGTAGCAATACCAGCCAATACAAATACGCCAGCGGCACCAAAGTAGAAGCCAGAAATATCAGACAGAGCTACACCGCCATTTTCAGCCATTGGGAATACTCCCATACTCATGGTACCCATGAGGATAATCATCAAATAGATAACAGACATGATGATACCGCTAAGCACACCAGCCTTAATAGTGGAAGAAGCAATAGCCTCATTGGTTCGCAGGCCAAGATTCTTCATACTGTTTACTACAATAATACCGAAAGCCAAACCAGCCATGGCATCCATGGTGTTATAACCTTCCAAAATGCCCTTGGCAAAGGCACCAGACTCATAATCTGCAGATGGTGCAATATTGGCAATGCTGTTCACCATTGGGTTAGCAAAGGCAACCAGCAGAAGGCTTCCAAGGAATACAAGGAAAATAGGTGTCAAAATCTTTCCCACCCAGGTAACAATTCCACTTGGTCTGAGAGAAAAGAACATAACAATGGCAAAGAACACCAAAGAAAAACCAAAAAGTGCCATTTCAGGACTTACGCCGGTAATCATTGGCGCAATACCCATGGAAAATGGAACTGTGGCACAACGAGGAATTGCAAAGCAAGGACCAATTGTTAAATAAAGCATACAAGTAAAGAACATGGCATACTTTTTGTTTACTCTGGATGCCAAATCCTGCAAGCCATTACCCCCGGACATACCGATGGCTGCCACAGCTAAAATAGGAATACCCACACCAGTCAAAATGAAGCCGGCAATAGCTGGCCACACGTTGCTGCCTGCCGCCTGTCCCAGATGAACAGGGAAGATAATGTTACCAGCACCAAAGAACATACCAAACAGCATACTGGCAACAAACAGATAATTTTTCCAACTCAATTTTTCATTCACAACAAAACGCCCCTTTAATAGAATCACAACAGGTAAAATGTTACCACTGCGCTACAGGGATGTCAAAGAAATGGAATAAAATGGACACAAAAGTGTAATGTCTATTGGTAACAGACATTTATTGCTGTCATCGATATCCTTTATTCACATGTTTTGTGCATCATAACAATGTATCCTTGCTGATACTTGTTCCAAACAAAATAACAAACCGCAGCTGCTGCAATAACCCCTGTGCAAACCACGCTGTACATAAAGGTATAGCCATAGCCAGCTGCGACTATCCCCAAAAGGCCAGCTGCCAGTCCGACACAAATATCCAGGGACCAAAAATAGGTAGCTGTAGCCACACCGCTACGCTCCATCGGTGCACTTTGGATAGCCAATGTCTGAAAAGCCGGACTCAAAGCACCAAAGCCTATACCTAATATTGCAGCCGACACTAAAAGCCCCAGCATAGTAGAAATCTGACCAAAAAAGATCATTCCCAAGGCGAAACACAGAAAACCAGGATAGATTGTATAATCCGGTCCCTTGGTATCAAATATTTTTCCAACGATAGGCCGGGTCAGCACAATAACAGTAGCAAATACGGCAAAGAACATACTGGTCTCCTGTTGCAGACCCAAGGATTTCGCATAAAGGGGAATAAATGTCAATACACCACCGTAAGCAAAGAATACCAGGCCACCAATGGAAGACATAGCCACAGACCTGCGTTCAATAAAATCACTGATGGAGATGCCATGGCGCTGCTTTTTAGCAGGCAAAATAACCGCATCAGGCATTCTACGATGATTTGCCACAACAAAGGTAAATAATGCCAGCATCACCATAAAGGGAAAAAACATCTCAGCTCCCCAGCTGCCGATTATTACCAACCCCAGCAAAGGACCTACAACCATAGCCAAATTTGTGGTCAAGGCAAAATAGCCAATGCCTTCACCCTTTCGCTCCGCAGGTAGTACCATTGCGGCCATAGCAGCAGCTGCTGTAGTCGCAATAGCAAAAATCACACCATGAAGCAGGCGCAAGCTATAAAGCCCTGTAAGGGTCTGAAAAAAGTTAAACCCAAGCATAATAAGCCCAAAACAGAGTGTCGCCACCAGCATCAATGTTCGCTTATTCACGCTGTCGATAAGTTTTCCAGCCAATGGACGGCAGGCCACAGTTCCAATTTGAAAAAAAGTCATGGCCATGCCTGCTTCCAGCTCCCCACCCTGCAAATCATCCATAATAAAAATCGGCAAGGCTGCAATCATAATATACTGGCTCATAAATACCAGAAAGTTACAGCCGCCCATACTAATAAATTCCGTTGTCCAAAGTTTATTCATTCCCTGATCATTTCCTCTATCTTTAGTAACATTTCCTTCATATTTGCTGTATCAGCCTCACCCAGTTCCAGCTCTAATTGCCGGTTTTCCCGTTCATCTTCCGTTGCCAGTTTATCCACAAGCTGCTTGCCAGACATGGTCAACTGCAAGAGAAAGGCACGACGGTCAACTTGATTTGGCTCCCTTTTTACATAGTCCTTTTTAAGCAATCTATCCACAATCGCCTTAACCGTATTGGGATCTCGTTGCATTTGTCCAGATAATTCTTTTTGGCTGATATCCGGATGCTCAGCTAATATCTTCATCGCCACCCATTGCTCTACAGTCAGTCCGTATGGACTGAATATTTTCTCGGTATGGCGGTGAACCTTCCTGGCCGTTCGACACAACAGATAGCCCAATGTATCATCTATCTGCATCGTGATTTCACCTTCTTTTTTATTGATAACGCCTTTATTATTCGCACAAAAATAATACGTCAACGTACTTTATATTAATACGCTAACGTATTATTGTCAACAAGATATTTCAATCGTTATGTTAATCATAAACAGCTACCACCCTGAGTACCTTTTCATTAACAGAAAATTT
Source organism: Anaerovibrio lipolyticus DSM 3074 (assembly GCF_900141865.1). Classification (GTDB taxonomy): domain Bacteria; phylum Bacillota; class Negativicutes; order Selenomonadales; family Selenomonadaceae; genus Anaerovibrio; species Anaerovibrio lipolyticus. The sequence goes on from NZ_FQYW01000019.1 coordinate 56,920, forward strand.
GACCTCCACATCCCCAAATGGCATTCCGTAAATACGAGCAGGATCGTGATGATAAGATGGTCTTGGGTCATTGGCCAATACCTCTATCAAGGACTTATGCTGCTTTTCCGGAACCTTTGCCAGTAGTTCCGGAGGAAAATCTACCTCCAGCATTCGGTTCCAGCCGCCACTTCTGAAGCCCTCAGTAGCCTCTGGGTGACTGTCCGCATAGGGTATATAGGGTTTTATATCCAGTATTGGGGTATCATCCATAAGATCTGCACCACTAACAATAAGCACCGGACCATCATGGGGATCTACCTCCACCCCTTCCAGCTTCACTGATGATAAACCAATAGGATTAGGGCGAAATGGTGACCTGGTGGCAAACACGCCTACCCGTGTATTGCCTCCTAAAATTGGTGGTCTGACCGTTGGTGACCACCCCTCACGGACATTTTCGGAAAAGTGCCAAATAAGCCACAAATGTGAAAAGCCTTCTATACCTCTGAGAGCATCCTCATTACGATATTCCGGCTCAAAAACAATACGTCCCTTCAGCTCCTTCACCACCCCACTCTGCCGGGGAATGCCAAACTTGGTGGGAAAATCCGTATGAATTCTTCCTATTATTTTTATTTCTATAATATCAGCCATGCTTTCAAATCCTTTTCAGTTTTTACATATTATTAAACGCATTTCTATCAGTATAGCATAATACTTCAAGACTGACTCCTTACCGTACAGAACATGGCAAAGGATAAGGCCCTCCTCGAAAGGAAGGCCAACCCTATATAATCACATACATTTTTATTCTCTATGCTATGTGGGATAGTTAAATAAACATCACAAAATAATGTGGCAAGGTTTCCTTTACACCAGAGCGCCCATTTCTATTTGATATTAATTTATAGGCGACACTTGGTGAGAAGTCGTTAATAAAATTATTTAAAGAAACCGATGCTGTATTTCCAGCCTTAACCTCTATTGGAACGACTTCGCCTTCTTTTTCTATTAAGAACTCCAACTCATGGTTATCGTCTGGCTTGTAGTAATGCAAGGTATATCCTCTTTTTACTAAACACTCAGAAATGATATTTTCATAGATTCCACCTCGGGCATTTCCCTTTATTGTATTATTCAAAATTGCTCTTTTGGTTTCAAAACCATACATACAGGTGAGCAAGCCTGTATCATTTATATATAGCTTAAATTGTTCCTCTTTTGAGTTTGCCATGAGAGGAATATACGGTTCTGACACATTATAACAGGCATTTACCAGACATGAATCCTTCAACCACTTTATACTGCCACCATATTTTCTTCTGGTTTGTCCCTTTTCAACAGTTGCATACTGAAATTTTTTTAATTCCTTTGCAAGCTGTCTAGGCACGGCATCATAGCACATTCTGACCAATTTCTTTTCCCTGCCCTTTGCGTGCTTAGAAATATCGTCCTGGTAAAGAGCTATAATGTTTTGCTGAATATTCATAACCCGATTAAAATCCTTATACTCGGCAAAATCCGTCACAACCTCTGGCATTCCGCCCACTACCATATATTCCCTAAATAATGCTTCATACTTGTTATGAATAACTTCAGGAATTTGCTCATTATTCCCCATATAGTCCTTCAAACTGTATATGCTGTCAGAATCATATCCATATGCCCATAGGAATTCTTCAAAATCCAAAGAATACATCATAAGCTGCGTTTCATATCCCACTGGCAGTGACATTGGTTCTTCCACTTCATCATCAGCATCCTCACCGTAGGAAAGTCCAAGCAGAGAACCGGAAGCAATTACATCAAATCTCATATCTTCAGCCAGAAATTTAAGTGCAGTTCTCGCATTTCCGCAGCATTGTATCTCATCCAAAAAATTAATGTTTGCCCTGGAATTAATTTGATATCAGGAATATTTGCCGTCATTCTCTTATACACTTCTTCTGAGGATAACTCTCCCTCAAAAATATGTTTTAGCGGTTTCTGCCTGTAAAAATCAATATTTATAAATGATTCATATTCATTTTTACCAAATTCCTTAATAATAAAGGTCTTGCCTACCTGTCTAGCCCCTTTTATAAGCAAACATTTTTTTAGACCTTCCTTATGACGTTTTTTTTCCACTCCAATAATTTTGAATATATTTTTCTCTTTAACATAATACCATATCCCTATGATTTCAATATTTACATGATAACAACGGCAAAGCCCTATTCCTTACAATAAATTTTATAGCTCTTCCAAAGGAAAAGTCAACTTTTTACATAAAATCGTAATATATTTTTATAAAAAATTGCATAAAATCGTAGTATCTTTCATCGAGAAAATGCATAAAATCGTAACCTATTTGCTTGGAAAACTGCATAAAATCCTTGCTAAAAAACACATTTCACGATAAAGAAAAAGCCCTCCCCGCAGGGAAGGCCCAATCCTATAATATTTTACACACGCATATCACTCGCATTGAGTTACAGCTTGAACTTGCTGATTTCATTCTGCAGCTCCATTGCCATCTTGGAAAGGCTATCGGACGCATTGGAAATCTCCATTACGCTGGCACTCTGCTCCTCAGTTGCGGCAGAAACGGTCTCAGCTTCCTCAGCTGCCTTTCTGCTGGCATCACCAATGATTCTAATATGCCCCATAACTTCCTCTCCGTTGGCAGCCATGCCACTGATAGCGGAAGAAATATGCTGAACCTGACCGGAAACTGTCTCAACGATTTCAATAATCTTGCGGAAGCTCTCACCCATGCTGATAATATTCTGAGTACCAACACGAACCTCCTCACTGCCCGCCTGCATACCAGCAACAGCATTATCAGTATCCTTGCGGGTCTGCTGAATAAGATCCGCAATCTGGTTGGCTGCCTCCTGAGAGGACTCAGCCAGCTTACGAACCTCATCTGCTACTACGGCAAAGCCCCTTCCATGCTCACCAGCACGGGCAGCCTCGATAGCTGCATTAAGGGCCAACAGGTTTGTCTGTGCAGAGATATTTGAAATGGTATCCACAATCTGACCAATTTCTGCAGAGCGCTCACCCAATGCAGTAACCACTTCTGTAGACTCATTGGTGCTCTGCTCGATGCGCTTAATCTGTCCAATGGCCTGCTCCAGAGTCTTGCCTCCATCACGGGCTACCTCTGCGGCCTCACGGCCATGGGCTGCTGCTGCATCGGCTTCACCGGCAACTGTCTGAATGGTGTCGTTCAGTTCCTCTATGGCCGTTCCAGTGGAGCTAACTGCCTCCAACTGCTCATTGGTGCCTTGGGCAACATTTACGATGGAATTTGCCACCTGATTAGATGCCTGGGCTGACTGCTCAGTGGTGGCATTCAGCTCCTCAGCGGCTGCAGCCAGACTTTCAGAGGAACCGCTAACCTGCTTCATAACATTGCTTACACCCTGACGCATTTCACGAACCGCCGCAGCCAAAGCTCCCAACTCATTATTGGAGGTAATACGGCTTGGACGATTACGGAAATCACCTGCTGCCAAAAGATGCATTTCATCCATCATAACTGCAAGAGGTGCCATGGCTTTATTTACAGTTACAAGAACTCCCAAGGAAATCAAAATTGTAAGGAGCAGGCTTATTCCAACCATGATTTTAAGTACATTGCTTACAGGGGCAAACAGCTCATCCTGATATGCTACAGTGGCCATACCCCATCCAGTGGCCTTAATTGGGTTATAGAAGGCAATCATATCGTCGCCCTCTTTATTTGTGAACTTATAGACACCGGCATCACCGGAAAGCATTTTTTCACCCAAAGCCTTTATTTCAGGGTCACTGTCCTCAGAAATCTTTTTCTTCATGATGGCTTCTTCGTCAGGATTTACAATATAAGTGCCCTCCTTGGAAACCAAAAGTGTAGTGACCCCATAAAGTTAGACCTTAACGGTAGTAGCAATTATTTGCTGCTACCGTTTTTTATGCTGCGGCATGACGTAAACGGTAGTCGACTGGGCTGAGCCATCCCAGCTTAGCTTTGATTCTTTGTTTATTGTAGTATGTGATGTAATGTCGGATTGCTCGTTCCAGTTCGTCAAAGCTGTGATAGGTATGTCCATAATAGATTTCCTGTTTTAGTAGGCCAAAGAAATTTTCCATCACGCTATTATCCAGACAGTTTCCCTTGCGAGACATGCTTTGAAAGATACGTTCTTCTCTTAATCGGTCTATATAATTTCTCATTTGATAGGGCCAGCCCTGGTCTGAATGGAATGTCCGACGGTAAGGGCAGTCACTGGTAATGTCAATTGCTTTCTCTAAAGCAGATATAATACCTTGTGATGATGGTCGTTTCGTGATACTAAAACTAATGATTTCACGATTATAAAGGTCAAGAAACGGATCTA
>NZ_FQYW01000022.1 GCF_900141865.1 Anaerovibrio lipolyticus DSM 3074
GCAGGAATTATCTCCGGAGGGCATGACCCTGATGAATAGCTAAGCTGGCACCCTGGTTATGGATAGGCAGAACGAAGGAAGTGAGGACTCCCCTTGTTGGGATGATCCTGTTGGACATGAGAGGTGAGCTGCCATATAGGGATGGGTATTACATCGAGGCCATTTAAAATAGTTTAGTGATGACGTTTTATTTGGTATACCCATTAACACTATATATCTGCCCTGTATGAGGTGAAGATCACTCCATAACCTTAGCTTCATTCATTATGAGGACTCAAAGAAGTATTGATTTTACTGAAGAAAACACTTGACTATATGGAGAGGATATGGTAAGAAAAAGGTTTCTTAACGCAACATGACCTATTGTTCAAGACATCTGTCCCAGTCTATTTTTTTGCCTTAAAATATGCTAAAATTAATTGTTGCCATAAATTTAAACGTACGGAGTGTATATTATGCAGAAAATCAGAAAGGCAGTGATTCCTGCAGCGGGCTTTGGCACCCGCTTTTTGCCGGCCACCAAGGCCACCCCAAAGGAAATGCTGCCCATTGTAGATAAACCGACCATCCAGTACATTGTGGAGGAGGCTCTGGCCAGCGGTATAGAGGAAATCCTTATTATCAGCGGTCATGCCAAGCGGGCCATCGAGGATCATTTTGATTCTGCTCCCGTCTTGGAGGCCATGCTGGAGGACAAGCACAAGGATGACCTTTTGGCCATGGTTCGGGAGACTGCCGATATTAACATACATTACATTCGTCAGAAGCATATGCGGGGCCTGGGGGATGCCATTCTCTGTGCCCGTTCCTTTATGGGGGGAGAGTCCTTTGCGGTGCTTCTGGGCGATGATGTGGTTTATACTGAAGGAAAGCCTGCACTGAAGCAATTAATTGATGTTCACGAGTCCTATGGCGGCAGTGTTCTTGGCTGTCAGCTGGTGCCTGATGAGAAGGTGAGCTCCTATGGCGTTGTAGCTGGTGAGCAGATTGCCGGAGCAAATCTCCTGAAGGTTACTGATATGGTGGAAAAACCGGACGTTGGGGAAGCACCTAGCAATATGGCGGTTTTGGGACGTTACATAATTTCTTCATCAATCTTTGATATATTGGAAAAAACTCCACCAGGAAAGGGAGGGGAAATTCAGCTCACTGATGCCTTGAAGGTGCTGGCAGAAAATGAGCCGGTATGGGCCTTTAATTTTGAAGGCCAGCGCTATGATGTGGGGGACAAGCTGGGCTTCTTGAAGGCTACAGTGGAATTTGCTTTGCGTCGTGAGGACCTGGGTACGGAGTTTAGAGCATATTTAAATGATGTATTGAAGTAATGAGGTCGCTTATGAAAATTTTGTTAGCCGGGGGAGCTGGATACATTGGCTCCCATACGGCAGTTTCTCTGTTGGGAAAAGGCCATGAAGTAGTTGTGGTTGATAATTATGATAATAGCTCTCCTGAGTCCATAAGGCGGGTGGAGCAGCTTACGGGAAAGTCCGTGGCTCTCTATGAAGCTGACGTCAAGGACAAAGTAAGGGTACTGAAAATAATGCAGAAGGAGCAGCCGGATTGTATTATCCACTTTGCGGGATTAAAGGCAGTGGGGGAATCTGTTCAGCAGCCTATCCGTTATTATCGCAATAATATAGATACGACTCTTACACTTTTGGAGTGCATGGAGCAGACTGGCTGCAAGGAAATCGTATTTTCTTCTTCGGCTACTGTTTATGGTTCAGAAAATCCTTCCCCATGTCATGAAGGGATGCCAAAGGGCAGCTGTACCAATCCATACGGTTGGACAAAATCCATGATGGAGCAGATTTTGCAGGATGCCTCTGTGGCGGACAAGGAATTAAGTGTGGTACTCCTTAGGTATTTCAACCCAATTGGTGCCCATGAATCTGGCCGCATTGGTGAAGACCCTCAGGGCATACCGAATAATTTAATGCCTTATGTTTCTCAGGTGGCTGTGGGCAAACGGGAAAAGCTCACCATTTTTGGTGGCGATTATGATACTCCTGATGGTACCTGTCTCCGTGATTATATTCACGTTATGGATTTGGCTGAGGGCCATGTAAGTGCTGTGGAATTCTGTGCCCACCATCACGGTACGGAGATTATTAATTTAGGTACTGGTCAGCCATATAGTGTGCTGGATATTGTGAACACCTTCCAAAAGGTCAATGATGTTAAGGTGGCCTATGAAATTGGCCCACGGCGTACCGGGGATTTGCCGGCGGTGTATTCCAATGCCCATAAGGCGGAACGGGTGCTGGGCTGGAAGGCAAAGCGCAATCTGGCAGATATGTGTCGTGACAGCTGGAACTGGCAGAAAAATAACCCTAATGGGTACAAGAGATAAAAATCGTTGGCTGCCAGACGAAGCATTAGGCCGATGGTCGTAAAGAAACTGCTTTTTGCTAGCCTGCATTAGCTTAAAAAATCAATTGCTTGAGCGAAGCGAGTTTTGATTTTTTTAGCTATTTTAATTAGCAAAAAAAGTTTTAGACCTGAGTGCCGTGCTGAGACTGACAGCCAACGATGATTTATTAGATCATTATTAGTAGGGAGATATGAAAAATTGAGTAATTTAGAAGTAGGTATAGTTGGTTTGCCTAATGTGGGCAAGAGTACACTTTTTAATGCTATAACCAAGGCTGGAGCAGAGGCGGCAAATTATCCATTCTGTACAATTGAGCCAAATGTAGGTATAGTTGATGTACCAGATGAGCGTCTTCAGGTGCTTCACGAAATGTATGATTCCAAGAAAACCACCCCGGCAGCATTCCGTTTCGTGGATATCGCTGGCTTGGTAAAGGGTGCCTCCAAGGGTGAAGGTTTGGGCAATAAGTTTTTGGAGCATATTCGTCAGGTGGATGCAGTGGCCCAGGTGGTACGCTGCTTCGATGATGGCAACATTACCCATGTGGAGGGCTCCATTGACCCTATTCGTGATATTGAAATAATTAATACTGAGCTGTGTCTTGCTGATATGGAAGTGCTGGAGCGTCGTTTGCTGAAGCTCACCAAGCTGGCCAAGTCCGGAGCCAAGGAAGCCAAGGCAGAGGCTGAGGTGCTGGAGAAAATTAAGGCAGCTCTTGATGAAGGTAAAACTGTTCGTAGTGTTGATCTCTCTGATGATGAAAAGGACATGATTAAGGAAATGAATTTCCTTACCTTGAAGCCTACCCTTTTCGTTGCCAATGTCAGCGAGGATGAGGTGGCTACCGCCGATACGGATAATCCTCATGTACAGCGGGTAAAGGAATATGCTAAGACAGAAGGCGCTGAGGTGGTTACCATTTCTGCCCGTGTGGAGTCTGAAATCGCCGAGTTGGATGACGAGGAAGCCAAGGAATTTTTGGCAGACATGGGCTTAAAGGAGTCTGGTCTTCAGAAGCTCATAAAGGCGGCTTTTGATTTGCTCGGTCTTATGACTTTCCTTACTGCCGGTCCTGATGAGTGCCGTGCCTGGACTATTGTAAAGGGCACTACTGCTCCTAAGGCTGCGGGGAAGATCCACTCAGATATTGAGCGTGGCTTTATTCGTGCGGAAATCGTTAATTTTGATGATTTGGTGGCAGCTGGCTCTACTGCAGCAGCCCGCGAGAAGGGACAGGTCCGCCTGGAGGGCAAGGACTACATTATGCAGGACGGAGATGTAACCTACTTCCGCTTTAACGTGTAAGAGATAAAAAGGAGATAAGGTATGAAGGGCATAATACTTGCAGGAGGTTCTGGCACTCGCCTGTACCCACTGACGATGGTAACCTCCAAGCAGCTGTTACCAGTCTACGACAAACCAATGATTTATTACCCAATGTCCGTCCTCATGCGGGCGGGAATTCGTGACATTCTCATTATCTCCACCCCTCAGGATACCCCGCGTTTCCAGGCTCTCTTAGGTGATGGTAAGCAGTTTGGCGTCCATCTTTCCTATGCCGTACAGCCAAGTCCTGATGGTTTGGCTCAGGCCTTTATTATTGGTGAGGAGTTCATCGACAAGGACAGTGTTGCCATGATTCTCGGTGATAATATTTTTTCGGGACATGGTATGACCAATCGCCTTAAAACTGCGGTAAAACACGCGGAGATAGGTAATGGGGCCACGATTTTTGGCTACTACGTGGATGATCCTGAACGCTTTGGTATTGTGGAATTTGATAAGGAAGGCAAGGCAGTGTCCATTGAAGAAAAACCAGCCCAGCCAAAGAGCAATTACTGTGTAACAGGGCTCTATTTCTACGATAATCGTGTTATTGAGTACGCCAAGGCCCTTAAGCCAAGTGCCCGCGGGGAGCTGGAAATAACCGATTTGAACCGCATTTATCTGGAGCGGGGGGAGCTGAGGGTAGAGCTGCTGGGGCAGGGCTTTACATGGCTGGACACCGGAACCCACGAGTCCTTGGTAGATGCCACTAATTTTGTTAAGACCATTGAAACCCATCAGCACCGTAAAATTGCCTGCCTTGAGGAAATCGCCTATTTGAATGGCTGGATTTCCAAGGAAGATGTGCTGCGGGTTTATGAGGTGCTGAAAAAGAATCAGTATGGACAGTATTTGAAGGATGTACTGGACGGCAAATATCTTGATGTTACGGGAGTTTAAAATGACTATTATTGTTACTGGCGGTGCCGGATTTATTGGCAGCAATTTTATTTTTCATATGTTGAAGGCCCATCCGGATTATAGGATTATCTGTTTGGACAAGCTCACCTATGCAGGCAATCTTTCCACATTGGAGCCTGCCATGACCAATCCAAAATTTTTGTTTGTAAAGGCGGATATCTGTGACCGTAAAGCAGTAAATGAACTGTTTGAAACACAAAAGCCTGATGTGGTGGTAAATTTTGCCGCTGAAAGTCATGTGGATCGTTCCATTGACAATCCGGATATATTTTTGGAAACCAATATAAAGGGGACAGCTGTGTTGATGGATGCTTGCCGCAAGTATGGCATCAAGCGCTATCATCAGGTGTCTACTGATGAGGTTTATGGTGATTTGCCTTTGGACAGGCCGGATTTGTTCTTTACCGAGGAAACACCGCTCCATACCAGCTCACCATACAGCAGCTCAAAGGCTGGGGCAGATTTGCTGGTAATGGCCTATCATCGGACATATGGACTGCCTGTAACCATCAGTCGTTGCAGTAATAACTATGGTCCATATCATTTTCCTGAAAAGCTGATTCCTTTGATGATAACCAATGCCTTGGCAGACAAGCCGTTGCCGGTTTATGGCGAGGGCATCAATGTGCGGGATTGGCTCTATGTGGAGGATCACTGCAAGGCTATTGATTTGATTATTCATAAGGGCACTGTAGGCGAGGTTTACAATATTGGCGGCCATAATGAAATGCGTAATATTGATATTGTGAAGCTCATTTGCAAGGAGCTGAACAAGCCGGAAAGCCTAATTACTTATGTTACAGACCGTAAGGGCCATGATATGCGTTATGCTATCGACCCAACCAAGATTCATAATGAGCTGGGCTGGTTGCCGGAGACCAAATTCGCTGACGGTATCAAAAAGACCATCAAGTGGTATTTGGAGAACGAAAAATGGTGGAAGCCGCTGCTTAAGAATTGAGGTGCCCTATGAAGGTATTTGTTACTGGTGTGGCGGGGCAGCTGGGCCATGATGTGGTGAATGAATTGCATAAGCGGGAACATGAGGCTGTGGTCTCAGACATTGCACCTGTATATAGTGGCATTCAGGATGATAGTGCCGTTTGCTCTGCCGAGTATATTCAACTGGATATTACTGATAAAGAGGCGGTTCGGGAGACCATAGCTGATATACGCCCTGATGCGGTGGTTCATTGTGCTGCCTGGACTGCTGTTGATGCTGCAGAGGACGAGGCCAATAAGGATAAGGTTTGGGCGGTAAATGTTACTGGTACTGAAAATATAGCTGAGGCCTGCAAGTCTATAGACTGCAAAATGCTGTATCTCAGCACGGATTACGTTTTTGATGGTGAGGGCACTGAGCCTTGGCAGCCTGATTGCAAGGAATATAAGCCACTTAACGTATATGGTGAAACTAAGCTGGCTGGAGAGCAGGCCGTAAGTCGTCTGCTATCTAAATATTTTATTGTACGTATTGCCTGGGTATTTGGAAAAAATGGCAATAATTTTATTAAAACTATGCTTAAGGTGGGACAGACTCATCCAGAGCTGCGGGTAGTCAGCGACCAGATAGGGACCCCGACATATACCTACGATTTGGCAAGGCTTTTGGTGGATATGTGTGAAACGGAACAATATGGCTACTACCACGCCACCAATGAAGGGGGCTATATCAGCTGGTACGAGTTTGCCTGTGAGATTTTCAAGCAGGCAAATATGGATGTAAAGGTTACTCCGGTAACCACTGCAGAGTATGGCCTCAGCAAGGCCAAGCGCCCATTCAACAGTCGCCTTGACAAAAGCAAGTTTACAGAGGCAGGCTTTAAGCCATTACCAACATGGAAAGATGCTTTACGAAGATATTTGCAAGAAATTAGATAAGAGCAGATGGCTTGAACAATAGGTTATATTGCGTTAAGAATTTTTTTCTTGCCATATCTTATTTATTTAGCGGAAAAATGTTGCTTGTTTGAGCGTAGCGAGTTGCAACTTTTTTCGCTATTGTTAATGGCAAGGGAAAAATTTAGCAATATGACCGTGTGAAAGACACTGCTCTTGGATAATTGTGTATATCTACTAGGAGATTTTTATGGGACAGATAAAAGTTACTAAGGCCCCTATTGATGGCCTATACATAATTGAGCCCACTGTTCATGGCGACAGTCGTGGCTATTTCATGGAAACTTATAATCAAAAGGATATGGAAGAAGCAGGCCTCACCATGACCTTTGTTCAGGACAACGAAAGTATGAGCAGCAAGGGAGTCCTTCGCGGTCTTCACTATCAGAAGCAGTACCCTCAGGGAAAGCTGGTGCGGGTCATTGAAGGGGAAGTCTTTGATGTGGCTGTGGACTTGCGTAAGGACAGTCCTACCTTTGGCCAGTGGTTTGGGACAGTTTTAAGCGACGAAAACAAAAAGCAGTTTTATATTTCCCCTGGCTTTGCCCATGGTTTTTTGGTGCTTTCTGATGTGGCCAGATTTTGCTACAAATGCACTGATTTTTACCATCCTGGCGATGAGGGCGGCTTGGCATGGAATGACCCGGAAATTGGCATAAAGTGGCCCGAGCTGGTGGGGAGCTACAGTGGAACTGCTGACAGCACAGGCTACCAGCTTGCAGATGGCACGCTGCTGAATCTCAGCGATAAGGATAAAAAATGGCTGGGGCTCAAGGATTCCTTCGTATTTGAATAATATAACGGCAGTGACAGTTTCCTTTCACTCAGCTGTGGTACTAAAAATATTGTTTTTCAACTATTTGAATAGCAAGAAAAATTATAACTCGCTTCGCTTTTCGATTTATTTGAGGCTCGCTCAAACAGATAATTTTTCTTACTAATGCAGGTATGAAAAAAATATTTTTTGACGCACCACAGCTTAATGTTCAAGTAAACTGCCCCTGCCGTTTTTTTCTATTACTGTATTCTCAGTTAGTAAATCTCTGGCCTTCGGTCCTTAAATACATCTATTGTCTCATGTATTTTATATTGCATGGCGATGCGGAGGTTGGCCTGGATGGCCTCACCCTCCAGCTTATTTGTGGAGCCCTGGGCCAGGATTTCGCCCCAAGGATCTATTATGGCGGAGCTGCCTCCAAGGTGGAAGTCGTTATCATCTGGATCGGAAATGCCATTTACTGCCACCACAAACATCTGATTTTCAATGGCACGGGCCCTTATCAGAGTATCCCAATGAAGGATTCGCTCAATAGGCCAGGCTGCCGGAATAAACAGCACACTGGTTTCCTCCAGGGCCAGTTTTCTGATAAACTCTGGAAAACGCAGGTCGTAGCAGATGGCAAGACCACATTTTATGCCATCCAGCATAAAGGTCACAGCCCTGTTCCCCGCCGCAAAGTCCTTGGCCTCTCCGGAGGGAGAGAAAAGATGTACTTTGTCGTAGGTTGTTACCAGGTGGCCGGAGCGATTAAATACGTAGCTGGAATTATATATTTTCCCGTTTCGGTTCACCGGCACGGAGCCAGCCACAATATTCACCATATATTTTTCTGCCAACCGGGACATATTTTTTACGATACTATCCCCATCCAAGTCGGAAAAACGTTGGATAGGCCGGGGATAAAAGCCCGTGGTCCAAAGCTCTGGCAGTACAATTACGTCAGGCCGCATTGCTGCAGCATCATTTACCATACGTTCCATTGTGGTTACGTTATGCAGTCTGTTTCCTAAAAGAATGGGAAGCTGAATAGCAGATACCTTCATAAAATTATCTTACTCCTTTATGGGTTATTGCCATCAGATTAAAAAATCTGTAAAATGTTAATAGGTGATTTTATGGAAAAAATCCAAATTGAAATTGGTGATGTGGTTCGCATGAAGAAGCCTCATCCTTGCGGCAGTCATGAATGGGAAATAACCCGGGTGGGCATGGACATTGGCCTTATATGTAAAGGCTGTGGCCATTTCGTAATGATGCCCAGGGTGAAGTTCAACCGCATGGTCCGTGAAAAATTGTAATATCAGTATAACACAATTGTTCGTAAAATTCTATTATACTAGGACAAAGGTACCCGTATAAAAGGGGGGACCAAGGTTTATGACACAGGTAAAATCAATAAAAAATATATGGCTAAATAAATGGCTGGTTTCCTCCGTGGTTTTTCTGTTTGTGGCTGTGGCCGTTTATATTGGCTTAATGGGAATGTATCAGTACATTCACAAGACCAATATGGAGGATACACAGAAGGTGGCGGACCAATATGGTGCCAGCCTTCAGTATGTCACCAGGGATTTTGCTGCTAATACTATATATTTAGCGGATGTGGCCCAAAAGCAGCGGGCTAATGATGCCTGGTTTATTCCCGCTGCCCAGTCAGCCATACAGAGTGACAACCATGTGGCAGGAGTACAGTATACCCCTGTGGGACGGGCACCTATGGCATATCCTGCGGGATTTAGCTTTGCCGGTGACCAGAAGCTGGCGGCGGTCTTTGCTAAGATGCAGGACATGGTGATGTCCGGGGATGGAGAATCCTTGGCAGTGGGCCCTGTGACCAAGCAGGATGGCAGCATGGTGGTTATTGCCATGTCCCCGGTATTGGCCTACAACAATCGTACTGCAAAATTTGATTATATCGGCAATGTGGCGGAAATTCTGAAAATGCCTGATGCTATTCAGGATGATTCATATCATGCTTTGGTTAATTCCGGCTACGATTATGCACTTTATGGCAACAACAAGGATATGGATCATGATGGTCTTATAGGTCGCTCGGAGGGGGACATAGGTGACAGCTTCGCTTCGTCATCCGCCAGAGTGCCAGGGGGCTATTGGCAGATAAAGCTGGCCCCACAGGACAGCTGGACCCAGCAGGGAAGTCCTCTCAGCCTTGGCGTAGGCATTGTTATGGGCCTTCTTATAGGGGCTATTACCTTTTTTGTCTTGAAGTCAAGGGAACCAAAGCAGCCACTGATGGCCCATGCCAATCGTGAGCTGGACGGTGATATTCTAAATGAGGAAATTCCTATTGAGGATGTGCCGGAGGAGGAACTGGATGATATGGAAAGGGCCTTGCTGAAGCGCCGTCGTTTCCATCAGCAGTTCAGACAATCCCAAGCAGAGGGCTCTGTGGTGGAGTACGAGCTGTCATCCTCAGTCGTGGAAAACAATGCTAATAGCACTGAAGAACAGGAAATTATTGCTGATGGCGAAGCTAAAACAGATAGTGAAGCTAAAACAGATACAGAAGGTACTGAAAGTGATGGAAAAAAATAGAACCATAAAACTTATTGAGAATGTAAAGAATATGATACATAAAAATATCATTAACGGCGTTAAAGGAGCTGTGGCCCTAGTGGCCATGGCTCTCACTTTCGTGGTGTGTCTTGGGGGTAGTGTCGACAATGCAGAGGCGGCTCAAAGGGTGGATCGCCATTTTGTGGACAGCCTTGATGGCACCGGCTACTATGTGGATGTCAAAACTATTAATGTTCAGGATAATGCCGTCACGGCAGATGTATATATGGTTAAATCGCTGTACAACACCATGTATTGTTACGGGGTGGTATATAACCTGGCGGAACAGTCCTATCAGTACACATATACCAAGATATATCAGTATGACACCAGAAAGCTCACCTCCTACAGTGAAGTGCCTTCCATGGTATATGGATATTCTAACGCTGCCCTTGGAAATAATATGATTATGGCGGAGGTTTTGCGTTTCTGTCAGGAATATCGCCCGGATAGCCAAAATACTAAGAATAACACATATGTAGGGGAATGGCTGGATTAAGACCTCATCCGCCCTTCGGGCACCTTCCCCAGAGGGGAAGGCATTTTATGGCTTGTGCTGCGGCTTTTAAATTAAAGAAAGATTAAAAATGTCTAAGTAATAAATTAATTTTTCTGAAAATAGTTGCATTATTAAATTGATTGTGTTACTATACGGATGTATCAGGGGTGAAAGAGACTCTAGAAACGTTGAGGGAACATGGATACTCGCGGAGAAGAGCTTCTTGAGACTCTGATGTCGAATAATAATTTATTTTATTAAAGGAGGAGTTCTCAAATGAAGAAGACTCTCGTATCCGCATTGACTACCGCTCTGGTAGTAGGCGCTGCTTCCACTACTTTTGCAGCTGCTAATCCTTTCGCTGATGTTCCTGCTGACCACTGGGCTTATGATGCAGTTTCCGAGCTGCAGGCTAAGGGTGTAGTAAACGGCTATGCTGTTGACAACACTTTCCGTGGCAACCAGAACATGACCCGTTATGAGATGGCTCAGATCGTAGCTAAGGCTATGGCTAAGGTTGAGAGCGGCGATGCTGCTACCAAGGCTATGGTTGACAAGCTGGCTGCTGAGTTCCGTGATGAGCTGGCTAACCTTGGCGTTCGCATGGACGACCTCGAGGCTCGTATGGACAACGTAAAGCACAGCGGTTTCATTCGTTATCGTTATGCTAGAAACACTGGCGATTTCGATGGTGTGGATCCTACCAACATCATTCGTTTCCGTTTGAACTCTGCAGTAAAGATTAACGACAAGGTTGACGGCTTTGCTCGTTTTGAGACTGATCATAGCGTAAATCATGATGCAACTTCTGATAACAATCGTCTTGAGCGTTTGTGGGTACATGGCAAGGTTGGTACTACCAACATCTATGCTGGTAAGATTAACCCACATGATGCTGTTACCTCCCTTGGCCATGGTATCATGCTTGATGGTGCTATGACTGGTGCACAGGTAACCTTTAATAAGGGTGCTGTATCCTGGACTATTGATGCTGGTACTACTCATAGCACTGATGCTTATGGTAATGCTGGTATTGCTGGTGTTGGTCATGCTACTAAGATTGTTGGTACCCATGTTGACTACAAGAAGGGTAACTTCGATGCTGCTATTGGTTACTACAACTTCAGCAACAAGGATGGCCTCAGAGAGATTTACAATGCTGATTTTGCTCATTGGGGTGTTTGGGGTATCGGCCTCGGCTATAAGTTCGGTAAGGATTTCTACCTGACTGGTGACTATGTTCGCGCTAACAAGGCTGTAAACAATGCAGCTGGTGAGCAGCTCGATAAGGACGGCTGGAACGTTCAGTTGAACTACAAGGGTGCTAAGGAGTCTCAGCCTAAGTCCTGGGGTGCTTATGTAGGCTATCAGAAGCTGAGTCCTACTGCTACTCCATTCCCAACCTATGATACTGTTTTCAACAACAATACCAAGGGTTGGAAGGTTGGCGTTGACTACACCTTCATGAAGAACATCGTTGGTTCCATCCAGTACTTCGATGGTAAGGTAATCAAGGGTGGCCAGAACGACAAGGCTCGTCGCATCTCCGGTCAGGTAACCTTCTCCTTCTAATCTAAATTAGAAGCCAGATTAGTTACTAACTAAACAAACAGACCTGCTACTAGGTAAAACTAGTAGCAGGTTTTTGTTTTGCTCATTTTTTTCATTGGTTAAAAGGAATATGGTCAAATATGTGGAATATTTATAAGGAACCATGAAAATACTTTGATAGGTTTGGTTCGCCTGAAGGCGGGGTGGATATTATGAATGATAGATCCGTAATGCTTATAGTGGATGATGTGGAAATAAACCGGGCTATACTTTCCCAGTTTTTCCAAAATGAATATGAAATATTGGAGGCCCCTAACGGCAAAGAGGCACTAGATATTCTGGAGACTCGTAATGTGGATATTATACTCCTGGATTTAATCATGCCTGTAATGGGGGGCATGGAGCTTTTGGCAGTGCTTCATAAGCACCCAAGGTTCCAGGATATTCCCGTGGTGGTAACCACCTCCCAGGGACTGTTGAACAGTGAAATTCAGGCATTGGAAAATGGGGCTGCTGATTTCATTACCAAGCCATATAATCCTATTGTGGTGCAGTGTCGGGTGCGGAATGTGATGGCAAGGCAGGAAAATGAATGGCGCAAGGAACGTCAGCGTCTTCAGGCAGAAAAAATCAGCGCCATGCAGACCCTTATTGAAACGGATCAGCTCACCGGCCTTTATAACCACCACACCATGCTGGCAAAAACCGCGGAGATGATTCAGGAGAACAGGGCAACCCAGTATTGTATCGTGTATCTGGATATCAGCTGCTTTAAGGTGATAAACGAGCTCTTTAATATGGAAACGGGAGATATGATATTAAAGACAGCAGCAGCCTACTTTAAGACGGTTGTGGGTAACCGTGGGTTGGCGGCCAGACTCTCAGCTGATCATTTTGCCCTCTGTATGCCGGAAAATTCCTTGGATATGGAGCTGGTTATCCAGGGACTGGATGCGGTTATGCGCTCCTTGGCTGTCTATAGAAGCATTATGTTTTATGCCGGGGTTTTCACCGTGGACAATGTTTATCTTACGGTAAACAAGATGCTGGACAGGGCCCACATGGCAATGAATACGGTAAAGGGAAATTACAACAGAAGGTTTGCTTATTATGACGAGCAGCTAAGAACAGCTCTTATGGAGGAGCAGATGCTGGTGCGGGATATGGAAGGGGCATTGGATAACAATAACTTCTGTATTTTCCTCCAGCCAATTTATGATTCCACCACAAATAAAATTAAGTCAGCAGAGGCCCTTATCCGGTGGAATCATCCACAGCGTGGCATGATAAGCCCCGGAGTGTTTATCCCTGTTTTTGAGAAGAACGGCTTTGTAACGAGGCTGGACCGTTTTGCCTGGGAGTCGGCCTGTCGTTTCCTCAGTCGTCAGCGGGATAATGGATTGGATGTGGTACCAGTATCGGTGAATGTGTCCAGAGTGAATATGTACGACCACAATTTTGTTGACTACATGACTTCCCTTTTGGCCAAATATGATCTGGAGCCCTGGATGCTGCGGATAGAAATGACAGAAACTGCCTATGTGGACAATCCGACCCAGATGGTGAAAATATTGCGGAGGTTGAAAAATGCCGGCCTTACGGTGCTGATGGACGATTTTGGCAGTGGATATTCTTCCTTAAATATGCTGAAGAATATTGCTATGGATATTTTAAAGCTGGATATGAAGTTTGTTCAGGATATTGAAACATCGCCGAGGGCGGCTACTATCATGAAGAGCATTGTGAATATGGCCCATGACCTTGGCATGGACGTTATAGCCGAGGGGGTAGAAACGGAACCTCAGGTGAGCTTTCTGAGGGATATAGGCTGTAGGCTGATACAGGGCTATTACTACGCAAGACCTATTGCGGCAGATGAATTTATGGATAAGCTTATGGCAGAATAATATTGGGGAAGTTGGGTGAAAGTTTGTCAAACGAATTACCCAACTTTTTCCTATTTTTAGAAGAAAAACAGGAAAAAGTAGACATTTTCCCCAAAAAGTTATATGATGTATTTGTTAGCAAGGGGTATTTCAATGAGACTTATTCAGTGGGAGAGTTATTCTCACACTGGATGTAGTCGAATTAATCCAGAGCTTACGGGTGCTTAGCTCCTGTCTAAGAGGAGAGGGGCTTAGCACCCGTTAGCGTGGGAAGTTATACATTACGGGGTAAAATAGAGGAGGACAGAAAAGATGAACATTCATGAGTATCAGAGCAAAGAGGTCCTGAGACAATTTGGTGTTAATGTGCCAAATGGAAAGCCAGCTTTTACTGTTGAAGAGGCAGTAGAGGCAGCTAAGGAACTGGGCTCTAAGGTAACTGTTGTTAAGGCACAGATTCATGCTGGTGGTCGTGGAAAGGCCGGTGGCGTTAAGATTGCCAAGAATCTGGATGAGGTTAAGGCTTATGCTACCGAGCTTTTGGGCAAGATTCTGGTTACCCACCAGACTGGTCCGGATGGCAAGAAGGTTAACCGTCTTCTCATTGAGGAAGGCTCCAATATAGCAAAAGAGTATTACCTGAGCTTTGTTAATGACCGTTCTACTGCCAAGATCGTTATGATCGGTTCCGAAGAGGGCGGTATGGAAATCGAGAAGGTGGCTGCTGAGTCCCCTGAAAAGATTATCAAGGAGTACATTGACCCAGCTATTGGTCTTGCTCCATTCCAGGCAACCCGCATGGCTTACAAGATGCACTTTAAGCCAGAGGCTATCAAGAAGGCTTCTGCTACCATGATTAAGCTGTACAACGCATTTATTGGCAAGGATTGCAGCCAGGTTGAGATTAACCCATTGGTTGTTACCGCTGAGGACGATGTTATTTGCCTTGATGCCAAGCTGAACTTTGATGACAGCGGACTTTTCCGTCATCCTGATATTGTGGAGCTTCGTGATGAGACCGAAGAGGATCCTAAGGAGCTGTGGGCTTCCAATGAGGGCCTGAACTATGTTAACCTTGGTGGCGACGTAGCCTGCATGGTTAATGGTGCTGGTCTTGCCATGGCAACTGTAGATATTTTGAAGTATTATGGCGGTGAGCCAGCAAACTTCCTGGATGTAGGCGGCAGCTCTACTCCAGAAAAGATTGCCACCGCATTTGAGATTATGCTTGATGGTGGCCAGGCCAAGGGTATTTTCGTAAATATCTTTGGTGGTATCAACAAGTGCGATGTTATCGCTGAAGGCATCCAGAAGGCCGCTCAGATTATTGCTGAGAAGACCGGTCAGGATGGCATCCCAGTTCCAGTAGTTGTTCGACTCGAAGGTACCAATGTTGAGCGCGGTCGTCAGATTCTCACCGAGAAGCCTGTTAAGAACGTATTTATGGCTCCTACCATGGAGGGCGGTGCTCAGGATATCGTTAAGCGCGTTGAAGAAGCTAAGAAGAACTAAGGAGGTCTGCTGAAATGGGTGTTTTGATTAATAAGGATACAAAGGTAATTGTACAGGGTATAACCGGTAAAACTGCAGCCTTCCATACCAAGCAGATGCTGGAATATGGTACCAACATTGTGGCTGGTGTTACTCCAGGCAAGGCTGGTCAGACTGTAGAGGGTGTTCCTGTATTTGATACAGTTGAGGACGCAGTAAAGGCAACTGGTGCCACTGCTTCTGTAATTTTCGTTCCTGCCCGCTTCGCTGCTGATTCCATTATGGAAGGCGTTGAGGCTGAGCTGGATTTGGTGGTATGTATCACCGAGCATGTTCCTGTTCAGGATATGATTAAGGTTCGTCGCTACATGGAGGGCAAGAAGACTCGTCTTATCGGTCCAAACTGCCCTGGTATTCTCACCGTTGATGAGGCCAAGATGGGTATTATCCCTGGCTACATTCACAAGAAGGGCCATGTAGGCGTTATCTCCCGCTCCGGTACCTTGACTTACGAGGCTACCTTCCAGCTTTCCAACGCTGGTATCGGTCAGACTACTGCCATCGGTATCGGTGGTGACCCTATTAAGGGCACTGACTTCATCGATGCTCTGAAGCTCTTTAATGAGGATGATGAGACCAAGGCTATTATGATGATTGGTGAAATCGGCGGTACTGCAGAGGAAGAGGCTGCCCAATGGATCAAGGAGAACATGAAGAAGCCTGTTATTGCCTTCATCTCCGGTGTTCAGGCGCCTCCGGGAAAACGTATGGGTCATGCTGGTGCAATTATCGCTGGCGGCAAGGGTACTGCAGCTGACAAGATCAAGGCTTTGAATGCTGTAGGCATTCCAGTAGCTGAGACCGTAGCCACCATGGGTGAGACTGTGGTTAAGAAGCTGAAGGAAGCCGGCATCTATGACGAGTGCCACACTTGCTAAGAGTATATAAATAAAAGACTTAAGAGCCAGGAAACTGCTGAACTCAGCTCGGGTCTCGGGTCTAAAACTGTTTTTGCTTTATTTAAATAGCTAAAAAAATCATAACTCGCTTCGCCCTAAAGGACTAGCTTCGCGTCGCTCAAACAGATGATTTTTTCAGCTAATGCAGGAATGCAAAAAGCAGTTTCTTAACGACCTTCGCCCTAATGCTTTCGTTCAGCAGTAACCTGGCTCTTTTATATTTTATGCTTACAAGAGTTGAGTCCAGCAGTTCCTCTACTCTTTTCTTTTTTTATTGAAATCTTTCTCCTTTTATATTATATTTAGTATATATCGATAAAAATAGGCGAGGTGTATTTAGTGCGCCTATATATAGATGGAAGGAAGATGTTTTAATGTTTGGCATGTCAATGGATATTGGCGTTGATTTAGGTACTGCAAATGTTTTGATATACATAAAGGGCAAGGGTGTAGTGCTGCGGGAGCCATCTGTGGTGGCAGTGGATCGTGATACCAACAGGGTCTTGGCCGTAGGTGAGGATGCCCGCCGCATGATTGGCCGTACGCCTGGAAATATTGTGGCTATTCGCCCATTGCGTGAAGGCGTTATCAGTGACTATGATATTACCGAGGCAATGCTTCGTTATTTTATTGAAAAGGTTACAGGCCGTAGCTTTGTATTTCGTCCCCGCATTATGATTTGCGTTCCATCAGGCGTTACCATGGTGGAGCAGCGTGCCGTGCAGGAGGCAGCAGAGCAGGCCGGGGCCAGAAAGACCTTCCTCATCGAGGAGCCTTTGGCAGCAGCTTTAGGTGCTGGCCTTGATATTTCTGAGGCCTATGGCTGTATGGTGGTGGATATTGGTGGTGGTACCACAGATGTGGCTGTTATCAGTCTGGGTGGTATTGTAGCCAGTGATAGTCTGAGAACTGCCGGTGACAGCTTCGATGAGGCCATTATTGACTACGTAAAACGTAACTTCAATCTGATGATTGGTGAGCGTACTGCTGAGGACATAAAGGTATCCATTGGCGCTGCCTTCCAGGGTGCCCGTAATGGCAAAATGGAGGTTAAGGGCCGTGATATGCTCAGTGGCTTGCCTAAGCTGGTGGAGGTCACCACTGATCAGGTGGCGGAAGCTCTTAGAGAGCCTGTTACCAAAATCGTGGAATGTGTGAAGAAGGTGCTGGAGGAATGCCCTCCGGAGCTGGCGGCGGATATTATGGACAGAGGCATTGTCCTGACCGGTGGCGGTGCCATGTTATATGGCCTTGATGACCTGATTCACCGTGAGACAAGAATTCCTGTTGGCCTGGCTGACGATGCCCTGTCCTGTGTGGCATTAGGTACTGGCAAGGCCCTTGATAATATTGATAAATTGGACGACAAGAAGTCCATGTCTTTCTGGAGAAAATAAGGCGATTTAAAGAGGAGGACTTAGTATGTGGCGAGGACTTTATACCGCTGCTACAGGTATGATTACAGAGTCATATCGTACAGACACCATTGCCAACAATCTGGCAAATGCCAATACCACCGGCTTTAAGCGTGATGATGCCGTTAGCAAGGAATTTGAGCCAATGCTCATGCACAGAATAGATGATATGTCCAAGACCCAGAGGGATGTTACCACCTTTAAGGGCTTCTCTCTCAATAACAATGCGCCTGTTATCGGTGAACTGGGGCTGGGCTCCGAGATAGATGAAATCGTAACTGACCATTCCCAGGGCTCTTTCCAGACTACTGGTAATCCCTTCGATTTGGCTATTTCCGGCGAGGGCTATTTTATGGTAAATACTCCTCAGGGGCAGAGATATACCAGAGATGGTAATTTCTACCGCTCCTCCACGGGACGGCTGGTAAACGTCAATGGCTACAATGTGTTGGATGACAGAGGACGTCCAATTGATATTCCGGATGAGGCTACTACAATTATTGTAGGTCCTAATGGAAATATCACCATGAACGATAATGTGCCCGTGGCTCAGATTGGCTTGTTCCAGTTCCAGGGTGGGGACCAGGTGATGATGAAGCAGGGGGATAACCTCTACCGTACCAATGGCAATCCTCGTCGAATGAATGCCACTGGGGAAATTCAGCAGGGCGTGCTGGAGCGTTCCAATACCAATGTGGTTTCCGAAATGGTAAATATGATTGCCAACTATCGTTCCTACGAGGCTAATTCCAGGGCTGTGGTTACCCAGGATACCATGCTGGAAAAATCCGTCAACGAAGTAGGACGCAATATGTAAGTGCAGTTTTAATGGTTTCCTAATGTTACCATTAAGTATATATAATGTTTTGACGATATACTAAGATAAGAAAAATTAGTGTTTTTTGTCTGTTTGTAAAATGGAGGTTTTTGCCTTATGATGAGGTCATTATGGTCCGCTGCTTCAGGAATGAAGGGCGAACAGAAACAGATGGATGTACTTTCCCATAACATTGCCAATGTTAATACCTATGGTGCCAAGCCACAGCGTGCTGAATTTCAGGATTTGATTTATCAGACCCTGAGGGCTGGTGGTGCTGAAAGCGGTGATGGTACCATGTTCCCAACTCCTGTGCAGATTGGTCTTGGTTCCAAGTTTTCCGCCACTACCCGTGTTTTTACCCAGGGTAATATTCAGGTTACAGATAATGTTACTGATATAGCCATTGAGGGTGAGGGCTTCTTCCAGATTCTCCTTCCGGATGGAACCACTGCCTATACAAGAGATGGTTCATTTAAACTGGATGCAAACCGCAATCTGGTTACTACAGATGGTTATCCGCTGACAGATAATATTCAGTTTGATACCAATGCTCCATCTGACAGTATAACAATTTCTTCCACCGGTGCGGTTTCCAATACTCCGTCAGGTGGTGCTCCTACTGTTAAAGGTCAGATTACCCTGGCAAGATTTTTGAATCCTGCTGGCTTGACCGCCATTGGCAAGAATATGTTTATTGAATCTGCTGCATCTGGTGAACCTATCCCAAACAATCCTGGTACTGATGGTACAGGTACTCTTATCCAGAGTGCGCTGGAAATGTCCGCAGTTCAGATTGTTGACGAAATGGTCAACATGATTGTGGCTCAGCGTGCTTATGAGTCAAATTCTAAGGCTATTACCACCTCCGACTCCATGCTGGAGATTGCCAACGGGTTGAAGCGCTGATGAATAAAATCCTTGGCTTATTATTGGCAGTTTTTTTGCTACTGCCTATGTCGGCTTCCGAAGGAGCCAAGGTGGTGGTTGCCCCAACAGTTCAATTACCTCAGGTGATACTGAGGGAGGCTCTGATTCAGCAGGCGACGATTGGCATTGAGGATTATCTGCAAACAGGTGGAGAGACCCGACGCCATACCATAGAGTCCATAAATGTCCCAGCGGGGCTAAGGCTCCCGGATGGTCGTATAACCTACAGAGTTACCCTTCCCAATGGGGTTCGTTTCAGCAAGGGAACCTTGGTAAATGTGGACGTGCTTTTAAATGGCAGTAAGTATACTACCATGAGGTGCCTCATGCGGGTACGGGCCTACGATATGATGGTGGTGGCCAATAAGCAGCTGGTACAGGGCACGGAAATCACAGCCCAGGATCTTCGTATTGATGAGCGGGAGTACAAGGGGGAAAACTGGACCTATTTTACGGATGTAAAGCAGGTGCTTGGCAAGGTGGCCCGTCGTGGCATCGGCCAAGGAGAGATTATTACCTCCATAAATATTCAGAATGCAGTGATAATCCATTCCGGGGACTTGATAGACCTTACAGCAGTGGTTAACGGCATACGGGTGACCACCCAGGGCAAGGCTATGGAAAACGGCCGTGAGGGTGACTATATAAAAGTAAAGAATCTGGCTTCCAATAAGGTGGTCAGGGGAAAAGTTATTGATAAGAACAATGTGGAAATTTCCGTTAGATAATGAGTTGATGGTATTTTCGGAGGCAGGTGAGCTTAATGAAATGTATTTTGTCCGTTATTATGGGGGCAATGATGTTTTTTCAGGTGGGGATAATGGTTCCTGCCACTGCCGGTGCAGTGAGCTTGTGGAGCGAGGATTCGCGAAATATTTTTTCTGACCGCAGGGCATCCCAGGTGGGGGATATAGTCACTGTTGTCATCAGCGAAACGGCCACTATGACTTCCACAAAGAATTCCAGTAATTCCAAGTCTGGCAAGCAGAATCTTGATGCTGGTTTGGGGATTTTTGACTTTTTGGCAGCGGCCAGTGCCAGCCAAAATGATAACTTTACTGCCAGTGGCAGTGCCACCAACAGCAATACGGCCCGAGGAACCATAACTGTGACCGTAACTGATGTGGCACCAAACGGTAATTTGATTATTGAAGGAACCCAGTCTATTTGGAATAACAAAAATGAACACAAGATTACCCTTCAGGGTATCATTCGCCCAGATGACATTACTTACAACAATACCATTCCGTCCAACAAGGTAGCGGAGGCAACTGTGAAGTTTGATGGCAAGGGTCCATTGAATTCCAAGCAAAGACAGGGTATCATTACCCAGATTTTCAACTTCCTGTTCTAAGTATAGGGAATTTTGGAGGACTAAAGATGAAATCCGTTGTGAGAATAGTATCACTGGTGCTGTGCCTGTGTGTTATGGCCACCGGTGTGGTGTTTGCGGATAGCGCAACTACAAGAATAAAGGATATTGCCAAGGTGCAGGGCGTTCGCTCCAACCAATTGGTGGGCTATGGCCTGGTGGTTGGTCTTAATGGTACCGGTGATTCCAACAAAATGACGCCTACCATTCAGTCAATTGGCAATATGATGAGTGCCTTTGGCGTGGGCTTTGACACTAATGGCCTAAAGCCAAAGAATGTGGCAGCAGTTATTGTAACGGCCACTCTGCCTCCTTTTGTACGAGAGGGGGACAATATTGATATTACGGTTTCTTCCATTGGTGATGCTACCAGCATTCAGGGAGGAACCTTGGTACAGACCCCTTTGAAGGCTGCCAACGGCAATGTCTATGCTGTGGCCCAGGGGGCTGTGTCCACTGGTGGGTTTGTGGCAGGCCGTGGTGGCGGCAGTGCCCAGAAGAATTTCCCAACTGTAGGTACCACACCAAATGGTGCTATTGTGGAGCGTACAGTGGAGGATGATTTGTCAGAGCTGGGAGGGAAGCTGTCCCTTTCTCTTAATAAGGCTGATTTTACCACTGCCAGTCGCGTGGCAGCTGCCATTAACAGCAACTATGGCGGTATCGCCAGAGCTACCAACCCAGGACGAGTGGATGTAACTATTCCGGCATATTTCCGCAATTCTGTGGTGGATTTTGTGGCTTCCTTGGAGGATATTAACGTTATTCCTGATAATGTGGCCAAGGTGGTTGTAAATGAGCGTACTGGTACCATCGTTATGGGTGGCAATGTATCCGTTGACAGTATTGCCGTTACCCAGGGTGGTCTCAGCGTAAAAATAAAAAAGGAAACTGAAGTAGACCAGCCTGAACCATTCAGCATGGGACGTACTGTGGTGACTCAGGATGAAAGTGCCGAGGTTGAGGAGCAGACAGCTAATTCTATCGTGCTTCCGGCTACTGCCAATATTAATGATATTGTTGGTGCTCTCAACGCTGTGGGGGCTACTCCAAGGGATATTATTTCCATTTTGCAGGCAATTAAGGCCTCTGGGGCCTTGCACGCAGAGCTGGAGATTATCTAAGCAGGTGATGTTATGAATATTGACAATGTAAGCAGCAACTGGATAATGGCCCAGCAGGCCACCGACAAGGGGGCCAAGGCTGTGGATGATGCCCAGAATTTCGCTGATGAGCTGAAACGGGCCAGCGAAAATGTGGCTAAGCCAAAGACAAAGGCGGCAACTGCTGCTGGAGAAATGACTCCTGAGCAGAAGGCCTACGACAAGAAGCTGAGGGAAGCCTGTCAGGGCTTTGAGGCCATGTTCCTTAACATTATGTATAAGGAAATGCGCAATACCGTTCCTGAAGATAGTCTTTTTGGTGATTCCAATGCGGATAAGATTTTACAGGATATGCGGGATACGGAAATGGTGAATCAGATGGCCAAGGCCGGGGGCGTAGGCTTGGCTGATGTGCTGTATAAGCAGCTGACCCTTGAAGACAAGGCCAAGGCAGATTGGACTCAGCGGGTGGAGAATATGAGTCCAAAGGATAAGGTTGTAAGAACCTGATTTTACGGGAGATGAATTAATGGGGGCTATTGCATTTGACGCGATGGCCCTCTTATTTTTATAGAACATAGGAGCTTTTTAGAATATGATTTTTAACAAGAAAAAAATTGGGGCAGCTGTATTGGCTGCAGTTTTTACCATAAATGTGGCAGCGGTGGGAGACAGCATTTCCTACGCAGCAAAGAAAAATGATAAGAAATCGCCAGTTCAGACTACCCAGTCAGTAAATACAAATAAGCCGGCGACTTCAGCTCAGTCTGGAAAGACAAGTAGTCAGACAGTGTTGAGTAATATCCGCCTGGGTGATAATGCAAAATATACACGGGTTGTGCTGGATATGAGCAGTGCTAAAAAATACTCTGCAGTATATGAAAATAATAATACCCGTCTGGTGATTACTATGGATGGTGTTACTTCACCTTTGGCGGCAGCTCCGGCAGGACGTGGTGCTGTAAAGGACCTTATTTTGGCAAAATATGGTGACACCCTGCAGGTTATAGTGGATATGAAGGCGGCTATGCCAAACAAGGTGTATACACTGCAAAATCCCAACAGAATTGTAATTGATGTAAACAAGGAATATGAGGAGGAATCCTTTAATCAGGTGGAGGATGGCCTTCTTAATGGTAAATATGTGCGGGTGGATGGCCGCGGTATGCTGACTGCCTATATGCTGGATATTGACCCTGCCAAGTTTGATGTTACCTTGGCCCTTGGGGCTGGAAAGGTTTCCTCCGGCCTTAGAAAGCTCACCACCATTGCCAGCAGTAATGGCGCAGTGGCGGGGGTAAATGGAGGTTATTTTGACTGGAGCGGTGATTTCCTCATCGGCGATATTCGTATAAATGGCAAGACCGCCGGTATCGGTACACAGAACCGTACAGGACTAATAAAGCGTAAGGATGGTTCTTATGATATTGGTCGAGGCAATTATTCCGGGGCAGTAAAGGTTAATGGCCGCAGTATTTCCTTCTGGGGGGTAAATTGCCCAAGGGGAACAGACTCCATTGTTATGTATAATTCCCTTTACGGATATTCCACTGGCACCAATGAATTTGGCACTGAATACGTTATTGTGGATGGACGGGTACAGTCCATTGGCAAAGGCAACAGTGTGATTCCTGCCGATGGTGTGGTGGTTTCTGTTCACGGACAGTCTCAGGCAAATTTCGCTGGTATTAAGGTGGGAGATAAGGCTGTTATAGAGGAAGGCTTTGGACCAGAGGTGGGAGATGCCCCTGATTTCTATGGTGCAGGACCTCAGCTGGTGGCCAACGGTAGGGTAAGTGTGGCTTCAAATGCGGAGCAGTTTGGCAATGATGTGGCAGGAGGCAGGGCACCAAGAACTGCCGTGGGCTTGAAGGATAATGGACATCTGCTGTTGATGGTGGTGGATGGCCGCCAGAGCCACAGTATTGGTGCTTCCCTTACGGAAATGGGGCAGCTGCTGGTGAAATACGGTGCAGTAAAGGGCTTTAATCTGGATGGTGGCGGTTCTTCTGAAATGATATTGAACAACCGCATCGTTAACAGCCCTTCTGAGGGCGTAGAACGCCGTATTGGAAACGCAATGCTAGTTATGAGAAAGTGATTTTGTTACTGTTGTTTTTCAGATATATAAGCTATAATTAGCTTATGCGTTAAATGGCAAAATCATAAGAGGTGATTATTATAAATAGATTTTTAAATAGATTAAAGAAACGTGCTTTGGTTGCAGGAATTGCTCTCAGCCTTGCAATGGGTTCCATATCCTTCGCTATGCCGGAGATTATGCCCCTTACAGAGGTAGCTCCTGGCATGACAGGCAAGGGCTATACCATCATTGACCAAAGCGGTGAAATTAAGTCCTTTGATGTGGAAGTGGTGGGAGTCAACGGCAGCAGTAGCAAGCTGGCCTCTCCACGTATTCTCATTGATTTGTCCGGAGAAATGATTAAGACTACTGGTGGTATTGTATCCGGCATGAGCGGTTCACCTATTTATGTGGACGGCAAGCTCATTGGTGCAGCCTCAGCCTCCTTTAACAACGTGTACCTTGATAAAAGGGTAATGGTAACTCCTATTGAGTATATGTTGAAGCTGTGGGATTTGCCGGATAATAAAAATCAGACCCAGCTCCCTCAGATTGATTTGAAGAAGATCCGTGAGGAAGCAGCCAAGAAGGCAGAAGAAGAGGCCAAGAAGGCAGAGGAAGAGGCAAAAACTAAGGAAGAACAAAAATCTGAAGGTGAAACTGCTCCCCAGAAGGCTTCTGTTGAGGATTCTGCCACTAAAAGCGAGGATGCTGTAAAAGAAGAAAAGCCAGCTGAAAAAGAACAGACGGATAATACTTACATAACCAAGGAGGAGCTGGAGGCCCAGAAGGAGGCTGAAGCGCCTGAAAAGCAGGGGGAAGCTCCTAAAGAAAATGATGAGCAGGACAGGGAAAAGGCGTGGAAGATGGTGTCAGGCTTCTCTGGCAAGGGCGTGGATTTCCTTTCAGAGAAGATTCCTGGAATAAAGCTGCGGGATGCGGCCAATTGGAATTCCAATGCGGGGCCTGCTACCATTGATTACAATGCCACTTTGGAGCCAGGTGGTGCCGTAGGTGTGGCACAGATTGTGGGAGATTACTACATGGGAGCCATGGGTACGGTAACCGCTGTGGATGGCAAGAGAGTATTGGCCTTTGGCCATGGAAACACGGACCGGGGAAATGTTAATTACTTTATGACCGGGGCAGATGTGTTCTCCACTGCCCATGGCCCTTTGGACGGCATGAAGATAGGTCACATGACCTCTATAATCGGTCGTGTAAATCAAGACAGATATGATGGCATAGCAGGCATTTTGGGGGAATATCCTCAGAATGTTCCAGTTATTCTGACAGTAAATGATACCGATTTGGCCAATTCCCAGACCTATCATTCCTTTGTGGCTTATGATGAAGAGGTGGTGCCTCTGTTGACAACGGCTATGGTATACGATTCCATGTATAAGACCATAGATAGGGCCATTAATGGTACCGCCAAGGTTCATTTTCGCATTCGCACCGATATGGGGGAAGATGGTGTAATCGAGCGTACCAATATGTTCTATAACGGCAGTGATGTGGGCAAGCAGGCTGTTGGTGAGCTTAACGAGATTTTGAACACCATCTGTACCAATAAGGACAGGGAAGCCAACATCTATGATGTAAAGGTGGATGTGTTTATTGGCGGCCAGCGCATGACAGCGTCTATTTTATCAGCAACCCCTGATAAAACAGAGGTATGTGCCGGGGATAAGGTGATTTTTAAGACCACATTGAAGCCTTATCGTCAGGAGAAGATAACGGTGGATGTTCCTTATACTGTGCCAAAGACCCAGCTGCCAGGAACATTGAATCTTGACCTTCACGGTGGTGGACTTATTAATGTGGCTAAGCTACTGTTGGCCCAGCAGGCTGGGGATGCTTCCCTGGAGGAGGATCAGAGTGTCAAGACTGAGGCCAAGATAAAGGAAATGCTGAAGACTGCCTGCAATAATGATATTGTGGTGGAGCCGGCAGCCGCCCCTATTTTGACTGATGAGCAGCAGAAGGCAGCTATCAAGGAGGCTATAAAGCAATCCAAAAAGCTGGCAGAGAATGGGAATAAGTCCAAGGTGGATAATTCCAAGCCTGTGGAGGCTGTACAGCGTACCGCCACCGACTATGTAATAGAAAATGTAATTCACACAACATTAAAAATCGTGGAAAAAAAAGAAAAAAACTGATAATATAATGGCAGGTTAAGTTTACTTGAACATTAAGCTGTGGTGCGTCAGAAAATATTTTTTTCATACCTGCATTAGCGAGAAAAATTACTTGTTTGAGCGAAGCGAGTTGTAATTTTTCTTGCTATTCAAATAGTTGAAAAACAATATTTTTAGTGCCACAGCTGAGTGAAAGTAAACTATACCTGCCATATTTATATGCTTATAAACATATATTCATTACGTTTTAATATTGATTTTTATGAGGGCTTAATAAAATATGTTTGTTAGGTTTCTGGAGATAATTGGTGCTTCAGTTTTGGAGCTGTTATATTTCATCGGTGACGTTATGCTGCTGTTTATAGGCGCATTAAAGCAGATGCCCGTCAAGATTCGGGTGCGTCACGTCATCCATCAGATGTCCCATCTGGGTGTGGATACCCTGCCTATAGTGTCCCTTACCATGATGTTCACCGGTATGGTAATGACCCTGCAGGTAGCCAATGAGTTCATTAAGATGGGGGCTGAGTCCACCGTAGGTGGCATTATAGCCATTGCCATCGGCCGTGAGCTGGGACCAGTTCTGGTGGGGGTTGTGGCGGCCGGCCGTGTGGGCTCTGCCATGACAGCGGAAATAAGCACCATGAAGGTAACGGAGCAGATTGATGCCCTGCGAGTTATGGGAACCAATCCTCTGGGATACCTGGTGGTGCCGAGGATGCTGGCCTGTATGATAATGGTGCCATTGCTTACGGTGTACGGTGACGTTATCGGCGTTGTCGGGGGCTGGGGTGTGGCCAAATATTATGCTGGCATTTCTTCCTATGTGTATGTGAATTCCATTCCTGAATATGCAGTGCTGAACGACCTTACAGGGGGACTTGTAAAGGCCGTAGTTTTTGGTGTGGTTATTGCAGTGCTGGGATGTTATTATGGCATGAAGGCCCCGGAGGGGGCCGAGGGCGTAGGTAAGGCCACCACCAAGTCGGTGGTAAGTGCCATCGTGGTTATTTTTATGTTAAATGTACTGCTTTCCATGGTATTGTATTAATTAATGGTGGAGAGGTTCCATGATAAAAATTGAAAATGTATCCATGTCCTTTGGGGACAAGAAGGTACTGGACAACATAAATTTGGAAATTAAAGACGGGGAAACCTTGGCCATTATTGGTGGTTCCGGCTCCGGCAAGAGTACCTTGCTGAGGCTGATGATAGGGCTTGATCACCCCACCGGGGGAAAAATTTGGCTGCGGGATAAGGATATTGCCCACATGCCGGAAAAAGAGCTGGATGAGCTTCGCCTTCACATGGGTATGGTATTTCAGTATTCTGCCCTCTTTGATTCCATGACTGTAGGGGATAATGTGGCCTTTGGCTTAAGAGAGCATACGGACTACAGTGAGGAAAAAATAGCAGAAATAGTTAAGGAAAAGCTGGAGGTTGTGGGACTTCCGGGAACGGAGGATATGATGCCGGGAGAGCTTTCCGGCGGTATGAAAAAGCGTGTAAGTCTGGCCAGAGCCATAGCTTTCGGCCCGGATATTATATTTTACGATGAGCCCAGCTCCGGACTTGATCCAATTATGACGGACAAGATTGATGAGCTGATTATTTCCACCCAGAAGCGGCTAGGGGTAACCTCAGTGGTGGTAACCCATGATATGGACAGTGCAATTCATATTGCTGACAGAATAGCCATGATTTATGAGGGAAAGCTCATTGCAGTGGATACAGTAGATAATTTCCGCAGAATAGAGGATCCGCGGGTTAGGGCCTTCCTAAGGGGCCTATATATTGGCAAGGAGGCATAAGGGTGAATACAGAGGTTAAGGTTGGTGCCTTTACGGTGGGGGGCTTGGCCCTGGTAATGGCAGTGTTTGTATTTCTTACTAATTTTAGTTTTGGGGGAGACAAGAGCTATAATCTTTACGTAAATTTTGGTCAGGCCATCGGTCTGACTCCTGGTAATGCAGTGGCTTACGCCGGTGTAACCGTGGGCAGCGTGGAGGCCATTAGCCCGAACGGCCCTGGGGTTTTGGTGCGGGTAAAAATTCAAGATGATGTGAAGATTCCAAGAAAATCCGCCTTTACCATTACCTCCAATGGTGTTATGGGAGCTAAGTTTGTTAATATTCAGCCCGCGGTTGACAGCGATTTAAATGATTGCTTCCAGCCGGATGATTATGTGGAAGGTCAGGGGGAAACGGGTATTGATAATGTAATGCAGGGGGTCAGTGCGGCCCTTGAACAGGTACATGAGCTATTGGCCAATATGAATGATATTATCGGTGATAACGATACCAAGGCGGCGTTAAAGGATATTTCCATGAATATGCGTCAGGTAACTGATAATCTGAATGTGATGACCGCTACTCTTGCCAATGTAGCAGTAAGCTCCCAGGATGATATTCGCAATATGGCCAGAAACCTTAATGTGATGACGGCAAGCTTAACACGTAGTGCCAACAGCGTGGAGTCCATGATAAATACCTTTAGTGGTGATGGGACTACGGCGGAAAATCTGAAGCTGGCAGTTAATAATTTGTCTGAGGCCAGTGTTCGCCTTAACAATATGGCCAAGTCTTTGGAGGGGGTGGTTACTGACCCGCAGGTGGCAGACGATTTAAAGCAGACCATCCATAATACCAGAAATCTTACGGAAAGAGCGGACAACATGATGTCCAGGATTTCCAGCATTAAGGTGGGCGGTGGCCTGGAAACCATGTACAGTGGTGGCAAACACGACTGGTCCAGTAATTTTGATGTTGGTCTTTATAGTGGCAACAGCTATGGTAAAATTGGAGTTTCTGATATTGGCCGGGAAAATTACTTCAATTTGCAGGCAGGTACCCGTTCCGGTGCCTTCGGAGGCCATGGAGGAATTATTGACAGCAAGGCCGGGCTGGGTATAGACTTGTTCGGCGGCAATAAGGTTCAGCTTTCCGTGGATGCCTATGACCCAAATGAATTTAAGCTCCGTTCCCGCCTTTCCTTTGAGGTGGCCCCTAATACCTATCTTTTTGCCCAGATGAATGATATAAATCGCAGCAAAAACAGGGCAACCTATTTTGGCTTACGGAGAAGCTTTTAAAAATATGTTTTTAATCTGATTCTCATGTTTTTTTCAATAATCGGTAGTAATATATTACTCTAGAGGAGGTATCTATATTCAATGAATAATAATAGATTTAAGAAGCTAACTACCCTGGTAATCAGCGGTGCTATGACCATGTCCGTGGCTGGTACGGCAATGGCTGAAACCATGGATGTAAATATTGAGGATTGTGTTAACCTGGCCATGGCCAATAACCATACCATAAGAAGTGCCATTGATGATTATGATTCTGCAGTATGGGCACGCCATATAGCCCGTCGTCAGCATGGCCCTACGCTGAACTGGACCAGTGCAGCCCGCCGGATTGGTGGCAATGTATATAGTGCGGCAAATGTTAATTCTTTGTATTCCAATACCGTTTCTGTAAGTATGCCAATTTATTCCGGTGGTCAGCTGGAGGGAGCCATTAAGGCTGCAGATTTGTCCTTGAATGCCAGCGAGCTGGCTTTGGAGAGCACCAAGCAGAGTGTTAAGGCCAAGACTCAGGCGGCTTATTATAATGCCCTTAATTGCCGTAATCAGATAGCGGTATCACAAAATTCCGTAAAGACTCTGGAGGAGCATTTACGTAATGTAAATGCCCAATTCAATGCGGGAACTGTAGCCAAATCGGATTTGCTGGCTTCTGAGGTACAGCTTTCCAACGCCAAGCTGAATCTGGTTTCTTCCCAGAATAATTATGATTTGGCCATTGCCAATTTGAATAATATTGTGGGTGTTCCTAGTGGTACCCAGCTGAATTTAAAGGATGAGCTGGGGTATATACCTTATGAGATTTCCCTGGAACAGTGCTCTGAGTACGCCCAGCAAAATCGTCCTGATATTTTGGCGGCTGACTACAGGGTAAAAGTTGCCGAGGCCCAGCGGGATGTAGCCGCATCCGGTAATTTGCCGAAGGTTAATGCGTCGGTATCTAAATCCATAGCTGGCGATAAGGCCTTTGGTGAGGATGATAGGGCAACAGATCCATTCTATACCCAGAATAACTGGTATGCCGGTATTGGTATAAGCTGGGATATTTTCGATAACAATGTAACCCAGGCTAAGGTTAAGCAGGCCAAGGCAGCTATTGAAAAGGCCAAGGAGGCGGCTCAGCAGGCAAGGGATACCGGAGATTTGGAGGTTCGTACAGCATATCTTAATCTCACCTCTGCGGAAAAGAGTATTGAAACTGCCAAGGTGGCTGTGGAAAAGGCCAAGGAGGATTACAAAATCGCCCAGGTTCGTTACAGTGCCGGCGTGGGCACCAATCTGGATGTAATGGATGCCGAGGAGAAGCTGACAGCTGCCCAGAGCAAATATTACAATACCTTGTATCAGTATAATAACAGTAAGGCTGATTTGGATCGGGCCATGGGTCTTATGGTGGATTTGGATGTAAGTAAATTGCAGGAACAATTAGCAAAAAATTAATATAAATTTTAAAAAGTTTACAGTTTATTATGTTATACTTAAGTTGCAATGTGCAGTGTTAAGTATGTGACTGCCACCTTATTGCGTGGCAGTTTTTCTTTTATTAGGGATTTATTCTAGGGGGATATTTAATGGACCGTAAGGTTATGGGGAAGGTCACTGGCCTTTTGGGCATAGTGTTTATTATAATGGCCTGTATTTACGGTTATATCACATCTTCTGCCTTTATGGAGAGTACTGCTGAAAATGCAGCCTCCATTGCCAGTGAGGTGCTGGATACCAAGGTGGAAATCGGTCTGGTTAAGGTGGATTCCTTTAATTCAGTGGATATAAGAGATATAGCTGTTTATGACAAGCAGGATAAGATAATTGCCAAGGTAGCTGATGCCAAAGTGGGTTTCAGCTACCTTGCTATGTTTAAAAACTCTGTTTCTGAAGGCATTAGGGCTGTATATATTACTGATGTGGAGGCAGATATCCACCAGCGCAGTGATGGCAGCTGGAATTTTACTGATTTGGTGTCTGAGGAGCCAAGTGATAGTAAATTCACCGGCAAGGTGCATATTAAGGACGGAATACTGAAAACTGCCTATAATGGCCAGGATATTTTGGTGGAGGATTTACAGGCAGATCTGGATTTTGATAATTATCCTGCTGTGCGTCTGGAGGGTACTGCCAAAAATCAGGGGGCAGTGGTGAAGGTGGCTGCCAACTATGGTGGCTCCAAGGATACCTTTAATGTGGAAATTACAGATTTGGAGCTGGCTAACTATATTGCTTTTATACCATCAGGCACCATACCACAGGATATGGTTAAGTCAGACAGTATTAAGGGCAAGATAACCAGAGCTGTAGCTACTGGCGAAAAAGTCGGTTCGGAGCTGTATTACAGCGGTGAGCTGGAGCTTCAAAAGGGCGAAGCTGTTATTCTGGATAAGAAAGTGGAAAATATTAATGGCTTGTTTACCTTTACCGAAAAGGCAATTCAGGTGTTTATGAACGCGGAAACTGCTGGGCAGAAGGCTACTGCCAAGGGTAAGGTGAAGCTGGTGGAGGGTCGTCCAATTCTTGATTTGACGGTGGCCTCTGATGGCTTTGAGCCGGGAGCTCTTATAGATGATATTCCATATAGTGGGCCTGTGGCCTTTAATGCCCGGGTGACTGGGGATGCCACCAATCCTGTGGTGGATGCGGAGGTGAAAATCGCTGATGGCAGTGTCAGCGGTTATGATTTTACCAACTGCACAGCCAGGGTTAGATATGCAAACGAGGCTGTAACTGTAACAGCGTTAAGTTGTGATATTTTTGGCGGCCATGTAACAGGGGAGGGGGATTTTGATGCCAAAACCTTTGATTTCGTGGCTAAGGTGAAGGCTGACGGAGTTAATCTTTCCCAAGCCTCAGCCAAGCTTCCTGAGTTAAGTGAAGCAGGGGGAGCAGTGTCTGCTGATCTCTTTGTTACGGGTAACGTAAATGATGTTGGCAATACCCGGGTTATGGGTACCGTGTCTTCTGATGGCGCTTCCTATATGGGAATTGGCGCTAACAGAATTGACGGTTCCTTTATTTATCAAAATAAAGACCTCCATGTGGATTACGTCAGCGCAATACTTGAAAATGGGGGCGAAGTAGGACTTCAGGGGGATTTACTTCTTGGTGAGCAGCTTGATATAAGTTTCTATGGCCGTGATTTTGATTTGTCCCTTATAAGCAATATTGCACCTGAGGCAGATGTTTCCGGATTAAGTGATTTTCGGGGGAAATTGAAGGGAACCCTGGATGATCCTGTATTGGGAGCTTCCTTTGCAGCCCGTGATGGTGTTCTCTTTGATCAGCCATATAAGCGGCTTCATGGCAAGGCCATTGGTGGACTCCGTGGAGTTGGCGTAAAGGACCTTATAATTGAAGGTGATTATGACAACCGCTGGGAAGTAAATGGTATTGTGGGCTTTTTGGGTGAGCGTCGGATTCATCTTACTGTTTCCACCAGAAATGCCCGTATGGAAAATATGCTGAAGGCGGCAGAGGTGGATATACCACTTACAGGCAGCGTGGATAATGAGATTGAGGTTAGCGGCACCTTGGATAACCCTTTGGTGAAGGGACACTTCAATTACAAGCTGGGCAAGTTCAGCGATGAAATCGTTATTCAGAGTATTACTGGTAATTATACCTATGAGAATAATCTGCTGACTTTGACAGATATCCATATCTTGTCTCCGGGAATTAAGGCATATATTGGCAGCGGTACTATTACCTCCGGTGGTGATATGAATATCACAGTTGAGGCCAAGGACATTAATCTGGATGATTTTGACAAACGTTCCCCTGTTCCGTTGGATGGCTATATAGATTTTATTGGTACTTTGACAGGTAATGTGGAGTCACCAATTTTCCACGGCACCATATCCTCCAATGGGGTAATATTGCGGGGAGAGGAATTTGATAAGGTGGCGGGAGATATTGACTACCGCAATAATCGAATTTTCTTCAAGAATATGTATGTAAAGCAGGGAGATGGAAAGTATACCCTTAATGCCAGCTATAATTTTGTTACTGAGGCCATCGGTGGCAGTATTTCCCTGAATAATGTGAATATTAAGTCTTTGGGGATTATAGCAGGTTGGGAAAACAATAATATTACTGGTAAATTAAACGGTGATTGTAATATTGCCGGGACCGCAGACAATCCAAGTCTGGTAATTGGTGCTTATGTTACTGATGGTTATTTCGGCACATATCCACTTAGCGATGTATATTGCAATGCTACCCTTGATAATAGGGTTATCAAAATAAAAAACCTTACGGGATCTGAAGGTACACAGGGAAGATTTACGGCCCTTGGCACCATAGATTTGGATGGAGATGTATCTTTGACAGCTGATGCCACCAATATTGATGCAGGAGCATTGGCAGGGGCTGCGGGATATACCGGGGAAATTACCGGTAAAGTGAACTGTCATGTGGAGGCTGCGGGTGAAACCGCCAACCCTATGGCTGAAATAACACTGTATGGTGAAGATATCGGTGTTCGAGGAGCTTCTCTTGACAGTATTTCCGGCAAGCTTATGCTGCAGGATAAGACTCTTCATATAAAGGAGCCTCTTGTTGCTCAAAAAATGGTGGGGATTAATTCCAACAGAGTTGTGGTGACGGGATATGCTCCCTTGGGAGCTTTCGAAGCTGATGACTCTAATGACAATGAGCAGATGAATTTGACAGTATCCTTGGAGGATGCTGACCTTAGTTTGTTACCAGCTTTGTCTGATTATGTGGAATGGTCTGTGGGGCCAACAGATGGTACGGTGCATATTACCGGCACTGCAAATCATCCTTCCTTTGAGGGCAATATTGTGGTTACAGATGGCGCATATAAAATAAAGGGTGTGGCCAATCCAGTTATTGACGTTGATCTGCGCTTGTCCATGCTTGGAAATACATTTATGCTGGAGAGCTTTACCGGCAAAATGGGGGATGGTCATTATAAGAT
Organism: Anaerovibrio lipolyticus DSM 3074; assembly: GCF_900141865.1. GTDB lineage: Bacteria > Bacillota > Negativicutes > Selenomonadales > Selenomonadaceae > Anaerovibrio > Anaerovibrio lipolyticus. Next base: position 34,144 of record NZ_FQYW01000022.1, read on the forward strand.
GACGGGCTATGCGGAAATGGATGGGCTTACCCCTGTTAGTTATCATCTTGGCTTTGATGCCGATAGATTGGATGTGCGCTGCAATTTCTTTAGGGGACCACTGACAACCACCATTAACATTGACAGTCTGGAGAAGCCGGATGAGTTTATTAAAGGTGAGCCAGTGGCAGCCAGAACCATCCCGAGAATTTCCGGACGACTGTTTTTGGAAAATGTAGTGCTTTCCACACCGCCAATTCCTACGGACAGCACAGAAATGCCGGAGGTAGGTCTGGATTTCGATGTGGAGCTGGGAAAGGGTGTTCGCTTTGTCAGTGCTAATCTTGGGAATCTGTTGTTGGTTGGTGAAGCCCATTTCCAAGGTACGACTCTCATGCCACATACCAGCGGTGCCATTACGGTTAAGAGGGGAAATATCAGTTATTTGAAGACAAATTTCCAGATTTATGAGGGGGCAGTGAGATTTAATCGAAGCGATAGTCTGTATCCGTCCATTACTCTAAGGGCAGGCACCAAGGTGGCCAGTACCAGAGTCTTTGTGAGTCTGGATGGGCCGGTTGAGCACATGCGGTTTAGGCTTATGTCTTCGCCACCAATGTCAGAGGAGAATATTATCCAACTGCTTACACTGAGAAGTGATTTCAGTAATAATATGAGTGACTCGGCAAAATTCGCTGCCATGTTTAATGTGGGACTTTCCATGACAGTGCTTTCTGAGGTGGAAAATGCCATTAGAAATGCCTTGGATTTGGATCTTTTCTCAGTGGAAAGGGATACTTCAGAATTCTTAAGTCAAAAAACAGGCGACAAAAACTATGAGGAAGTGTATAATATCAAATTGGGTAAATATATATCTGACAGAACCATGCTGACCTTTGTCAAGAGTGTTAATAACAGCGAATATAAGGCCGGTGTGGAATATGAGCTGACAGATAACCTGAATCTCATGTACCTATATGATAAGGAACATGCCAATGTCTTTGGTTTATCTCACCAGTTTAGATTCTCCACAGCACCTGTATATAGTGATGGGGAGAATGAAAAGCTGATTTATAGTGACATGGGATATGCAAGAATAACCAGATAAATTTCAGAGAAGAAGGTTACTATGAAGCTGTCTGAGTACATGCAGGAACTGAATAAGGTTAAGATGCTGGAGCCGGCGGAGGAAAAGGAGCTGTGGTATGAATTTAAGCATAACCATAACCCAGAGGCCCGTCGCCGTATCATCGAGGCATATCAGCCACTGGTGTTTAGGACAGCTATGCCCTTTAAGGATCTTAAAAATATCATGGATGTTATCCAGGAGGGCACTGTGGGCCTGATAGAATCTGTGGAGAGTTTTGATCCTGATAGGGGAGTGGCCTTCAGTTTCTTTGCGGTTTATCGCATTAGAGGCAGAATGTTCCGCTTTATGAAGGAAGAGGGCAATGCTGATATTGCTTGTCTGGAAGCAGAGCTGGAATCTGGCTTGTCCCAGCTGGATATGCTGGCGGATACAGGCACCCCGGTAACGGAGTTGGCGGAAATCCATCTGGCCTCTGATGTGGTGATGGAAGCCATGGACAGATTGCCTCATAAGGAACAGCTGGTGCTGAATCAGTTGCTGGTGAACAATCAGGAGATAAAGGATGTGGCAAATATGCTTAATGTAAGCACAGCCCATATTTATCGCCTGCAAAAAAGCGGTGTCCGTCGGGTACGTGGGATGCTGTCCCGATTTATGCATAATTGGAAGTAAGTGATATATGACAGTAAAAGACTGTAAATTGGCTTTTTTTGCTGAAAATGACGTTTTTTCCATTAATTTGGCAAATTATATAAATACGTTATTTGGCGACTTTACTCCATAGAAGTGTCTGCTTTTGGAGGCAATTATGGATAAAAATCGCAAAAATAAAGATAATAGGGCAGTAAGAAAGCATATTTCTGCAGCCAGAGATTGGCTGGGTCGTGCCGAAAGCTCCATGGACAAGGAAAATAGTTTGCGGGGTGATTTGGATGTGATGTTGGCTCAGGCAGAGCTGCAGCGGGCCCGGGAGACCAAGTTTGGCCATGGCTGGCGAAAATGGCTTATACGGCTGGCACCTTTGATTATTGCTGTAGCTGTGGGAATCGGCTATTTGGCCATTCTTAATAGCAGCAGGGTAATAGAGGCTCCTGCCAATATAACCACTGTTAAGGATAGTGATACTCCTTCCACAGGACTGGAGAAAACCCAGGTGGTGAAAATTCAGCCATCCATTGAGGAGCATGAAAGGGCTGTCCCCAATACTTCTGAAAACAGTGATACTGGTTTTGTACGTCAGGAGCCACCAATGGTTGAAGTGGAGCCGCAAATGCCACCTTCAGAGGTGCCCTCGGCAAGGACTGAAGGCAAGGTTCCTGATACAGAGATGCAGCAGCTGATGCAGGCTGCCGGCAAAACCTTAAGAGAGTAGTAAAAAGAAATAATAATACAGGAGGTTTTTCCTTTGAGATTTACTTCAAAGAATTCCAAAAAAAATTACAGGGCTTTGGCTTGTGCTATGGCTATGATGACTGGTTTATCCGCAGCACAGGTGGTTTTTGCCGCACCAGCTGATTCTGGCGTTATAGTTAACATGAAGGATGGTAAGTTGGCCGCTGTGTCAGAAAGCGGTGCTGGAGCTGATATTGACCGCAACAAGAAGGAAGCTGCCAATGGGGTTGAAATTGGTGAATCCGTTGAAAACGTTGCTAAATCCCAGGATACCACCAATGCAGCCAAGGAGGCAGTAGCCAAATGGAATGGGGAAAGACCTACTGATGCAGAGGTTACTTCTGCGGCTCAGGCCTTGGTGGGGAAGACCATTATGGATATCAAAATTGAGGGGGCCACTGAGGACGTTTACAACACAGCATTGTTATCCCTCAACTCCAAGGTTGGAGATGCTCTAACCATTGATGGACTGTCCAGAGATGCTAATAATATCTATGAAACAGGTTATTTCTACGATCTTTACCCAAGCTTTGAGGAAATTCCGGAGGGTGTAATTGTTACCTATCATGTATTTACCACCCCTATTATTTCTGATATAGAGATTACTGGCAACAGTAAGCGGGAATCAACTGAGAAGCTGATTAAAGCAATGCAGCTGAAGCCGGGAGACCGTCTAAATCGTAGGTCCTTGCAGGAGGATTTGGCCAATATTAAGAAGGTATATGTGAATGATGGCTATATTATGGCCAAGGTTCATGATATGGGTATAGATGATCATGGCAAGGTTTCTATTCAGGTCAATGAAGGTATTTTGGAGGGCTACAAGGTAAAGGGCCTTAAGAAGACCAAGGAGAAGGTTGTTATCCGTGAGCTTCGTACCAAGGTGGGGGAACCTCTTAACAAAAAGGATGTGGTACGCAGCTACAATCGCCTTACCAATCTTAATTACTTTGAGTCCATAGATATAAAGCCAATTCCAGGTGTGGAGCCAAATGCCTGCATGCTGGAAATTGATATAACTGAAAAGAATACTGGCGCCTTTGGTGTAGGTGCTGGTTATAGCACTGCTGATGGTTTTATAGGAATGGTTAGTATCGGTGATAGAAACTTCCGCGGTATTGGAGATTCCATCAGTGTTATGTATTCCATAAGTGGTTCCAGCACTGATGCCAGAGGTTGGATGTTCACTTATCGTAAGCCATGGCTGGATAAGAAGGAAACCGCTGGTATTATCAAGATATATAATCGAACTTATAGATATAATGATTATGACACTAATGGTGATTTGATAGAGGAAATGCTTCGTAAGGCCAAAGGTTTTGAAATAGGCTTTACCCGTCCTGTAAGTGAGTATTCCACTAACGGAATATACTTCAAGAATAGTGACGATACCTATGACAATCATAAATCTGGTCCTTATGACCGTAGACAACCGCAATGGTCTGAATGGAATAAAGAAAACTTTGGTCTTACCCGTTCTGTTACGCTGTCTCATACTACTGATACCAGAGATAATATTATGTATCCAACTGGTGGTCACTATGTACAGCTATCTGCTGAGTTTGCAGGTTTGGGTGGGGACTTCAACTATCAGAAGTACGTCATTGATGATTCTGCCTATTGGAAGGTAGGCCGTAACCAGATTGTGGCCTTCCGTAACTCCTATGGCCATTCCAATAATGAGTTGAGCTATTTTAATAAGTTCAGAATTGGTGGTCAGGGAACTTTGCGCGGTTATAAGGATGACCAGTTCCGTGGTGACAGCATGTATATCGGCAGCTTGGAATTCCGTTTCCCTCTGTATAATAAAGTTAAGGGTGCAATCTTTACTGACTGGGGAGCAGCGTGGGATGATAAGTGGTTGCCTAATGACTTTAATGATTTCCATGCCAGCGTAGGTGTGGGCGTTATGGTAGAAACCCCTGTTGGCCCTATTCGTATTGATGTGGGCCACGGGTCCCAGGGTAACAGAGTCCACTTTAATGTGGGTGCTTCCTTCTAATGAAGGGCTCGGGCTTTGTTAAAGGAAACTTAATAAAGAAATTTATAATAATATTGATACTGGCCATGGTTGACCTGGCCGGTATCAGTTTTTCTTCAGATAATGTCGTTTGGGCTGCCTCTGTGGAGGAAGTGAAAGCAACTGTATATAGTGACGGTCATATTCCCCAGGGAGTGTGCCAACGTATGGAAAAGAGTGTTCAGGCCATTGGAGCCCAGCTTCTGGAGGGGAAATCCCTTGAAAATGTCCAATCGCAAAAGACCCATTATGAAAACATTATCCAGCAGGTGTTTGACAAGGTGCTGGTGGGTTATACTGTAAGGTCTGTGAATATTCAGCCCGGGGAAGAGTTAACGATTTCTGTAGGGCTCTTGGGCTGGAATGATAAAATTGATACTATCACTGTGGAAAAACGTGTGGTAGGGATGCCAGGGGTAGTTGAGACGCTTCTTTTGGAAGATATCTCTGATATGGACCAGATTTTTGCAGATGTGCTTCGGGACCTTCCAGTGGCAGCGGTGGACTGGACTAACGGTGTTATAAAGCATAGAGTCAAGGATTTTATGAATGAAAGAGCACCGGAATTCAGGGCTGATTTCGATGTGGAGGTTGGTGAATCCACCAGGGTGGTTGTTGATATATATCCATTACTTCCAGTGGTACGCACTATTGACCTTAGCATGAGATCTGATACCCTGCCTAATGCGGCTCTTCTTACGGAACGTCAGAATATGCAGGACGGGGCAGATATGTTTGTGGGGGTTCCCGTGGCCTTTGTCAAACGTCATAAGGATACCATAGAGGAGCTTTTGTCCAAGCGTATTGATGATCTGGAGGTGGCAAAATTCTGGGGTATCCACACAAAGGTGGATATTAAGCCTGCTGAACGCATGGAGGTTATGAGCCGTTCCAATTCCCGCAATGTATATGTCCGTTTTGAGGGCTGGGGTGAGCTGGGACACCGTACTAAGAATAAGGATAACGGTGAGATAATGTTCCGGGGGCTTTTCGCCAAACAGTTCACCAGTCGTGACGGGGCCTTTGCCTTGGTGGATTTCTATCCTAAGAATACGCGTTGGGATTTTGATTTGGGCCTGTATCGTGAAATTGTGCCTAAGGTTCGGGCTAATGTGCGTTATTCTGTTTTGGATAAATATTGGAAGGGTGGCATTGAGTATAATTTTGCCAAGCGCCTTGCCTTTCGTTATGAATACCGGGATCAGGATCATATCAGCGAATTTGCCTTAAGGTACAAGCTCCATGATTTTCTTGCATTAGAGGCAGTTATGGATAATGATGATAAATGGTTGAGGTTCATAGGATATTTTTAATCTATATCTTATTGAATGGGGAATAATAGTTTGGTATAATATGTGCAGTCATAAGGCGAAGCTATTGCCGTGACAGTGCGATAATATATTTTTATTCACAAAAAGGAGATAAAATTATGGTACAGTTAAAGAAAACTCAGGTTAAGATTATTAGTGTTCTCATTGCTTTGGTATTTGTTGGTTCCGTTGTAGCTCTGGCATTGTCCCAGTCCAATAACAGCATTGCCAATGCTGCCGCATCCTCTAATGTTGGCGTTGTTGATTATTCTCAGTTCAGCGCCATTAAGGATGTAACTGATATGCAGGCTCAGATGCAGAAGCTGGCTCAGGATGCTGAGAAGGATTTCAATGAGAAGGCTGCCGGCATGAGCGACGAGCAGAAGCAGGAATACTACCAGCAGACTATGCAGCGTCTCCAGCAGCAGCAGGCTGACATGATGGAGCCTGTACGCGCAAAGATTGAGGCAGCTGTTAAGGAAGTAGCTGATGCCAAGGGGATTACCGTGGTTATCAACAAGGAGGCTGTCGTATATGGCGGCACTGACCTGACTCAGGATGTTCTGAAGAAGCTGAACAAGTAATTTTAAATTAAAACGAGATAGTAAGGGTGCCGAGCACACGATGTGCTCGGTACTTTATTACCTCATAAAAGGGGGATTCTTATGGCTGTTAAGGGAAAGCAGGATAAAGCTGATGTTAAGGATAACAGCTTAAGAAACAGACGGATATGGATGGGAGCAGCGGCTATTACGGTTCTTGTTTTAGCGCTTTTTTTTCTGTTTAACCGTCAGGATACCCCAGTAGCATCCCAGGAGCCTGATGTCGGTGTTATGGACATGGGGGAAGTTATAAGGGCTCACAAGGATTATGGAAAGCTCCAGACCTTGATGCGGGAGGTTGCTGCACTGGAAGCAGAATTAAAGCTTAAGGGCTTTGAAATGACAGCTCAGGCAGCCAAGGCCGATAAAAAGCTGTTTGATGATGCTGCCAGACAAAAGGCAAATTTGGAGATTATTACCAGACATTCAGAAACAATGGAAGAATTGAAGGTGCGGGCTGACAATATTTATCGGCGCATGAAGCCCCAGTTTGACAAGGAACGGGATGCCATTGATCAGGAATATGGCAACCGTATTTTAAACATCCAGCTTAAGGCAGACAATGCAGTAACCTTGGAACTGTCTGAGGCGGAAAGGGCCAGTCTTAAGGCGGAGTGGAATCGCCTGAAGGATGAGCGCAATGAAAAGCATAACAAGCTATTGGCAGATCAGCAGCGTCGTTATGATGAAGCCGTGGAGGTAGAGACTGGGGAAATCAGACAGGCAATGTTGGCTGAACGGGACAATATAGCAGGCAAATCCCAGGCTGATGAGTTGCAGCATTTCAAAGATGTACAGGACAGAAATGCCCAGGCCATTGATGATGCCATGAAACCAATTCAGCTAAAGATGGACATGGCCAAGAAAAAGACTGCCCTGGAATTAAAGCTTACTGAGATGAAGCTGCTTGAGCAGAAAATCTTTGATGATATTTGCGGCAGAGCTGCCAAGCTGGCCATTATTCACCATCTTAATTTGATAATTGCAGATCCTATAGATAATATTCTTGGGGAGGAGTATAATAGCTTTGGCCTAGGTGATTGGCATGAGCTGAAGTCGCCAGTTATTGGTATTAATACACTGGATCTTACCCAGGAAATACTACAGGAAATGAAAAATATTCAGTAATTATTTGTACGTATTTATAAGGAAAAGAGGCAATATTCAATGAATTTCAAGAAAAAAACTTTGGTTTTGGCAATGTCCGCAGTTTGTGCCATGATGATAACAGCTGGCTGTGGTAAGGTTAACGTGGGCTATGTGGATTATGCCCGTGTTCAGACTGAGGCACCTCAGATAAAGAACTCCATGGATGAAATGCAGAAGCGTATGGAGGAATTCCAGAAGGATGCAGAGAAGCAGCTTCAGGAGCAGGGGGCCAATATTAAGTCTGAGGAGGATGCCCAGAAGTTCCAGGAGCTTCAGCAGCAGCTCAGAATGCAGGGGGCTGGAATTCAGCAGCAGTATGCAACCCAGGTTCAGTCCAAGATTTATGCCGCCATGGACGGTATTGCCAAGGAAAAGAAGCTGGACACTGTAGTGAGAAGCAACGGCAAGGATGGTATGGTTATTGGCGGTGTGGACGTTACTGATGATGTAATTGCCAAGCTGCAGTAACCTGTAATTTTAAGGGAGATTTGGGAATATGAAAATGACATTACAGGAGATAGCAACACTGGTAGGAGGGCGTTTAGCAGGGGATCCTTCTATTGTCATTAATGGAGTAAATAATATTGAAGGAGCCACCAAGGAAACTATCACCTTCGCGGATGAGGCCCATGTGGAGGAGGCTGCAAAATGTAACGCAGGTGCAGTTCTGCTGCCTAATGCTGTGGAGGTGGATTTTCCGCTGCCTGCCATCTATGTGGAAAATACCAGAGCCGCCTTCGCAGTTCTGTTAACCACCTTTACGCCTCCTATTCAGCATGAAAAGGGTGTAAGTCCTGATGCTCATATAGGTAAGGATGTTACTATGGGCAAGGATGTTACTATTCTGCCCTTTGCCTATGTGGATGACTATGCAGTAATCGGGGACCGTGTGGTTATATATCCTCATGTTTATGTAGGCCAGTATGCCACAGTGGATGATGATGCTATCCTTTATTCCAGTGTTACTATTCGTGAACACTGCAAGGTGGGCAAGCGGGTTATCGTTCATAGCTCAGCAGTTATTGGTGCTGATGGCTTTGGCTTCACCACCAAGGACGGAGTTCATACCAAGGTTCCTCAGGTGGGTAATGTGGTGCTGGAGGATGACACGGAAATCGGTGCTCATGCTGGAATTGACCGTGCCACTATTGGCTCAACGATTATCGGTAAGGGTACCAAGATAGATAATTTGGTACATATTGGTCATAATTGTCACATTGGCCCTGGTAACCTTATTGTGGCCCAGACAGGTATTTCCGGTTCCACCAACACTGGAGCAAATGTTACCTTTGGCGGACAGACCGGTACTGTTGGTCACATCAATATTGGTGGCAATTCTGTATTTGCGGCCAGAAGCGGTATTATTGGCAATACTCCTGAGGGAGTATTCTATGCGGGATTCCCTGCAAGACCACATCAGGAGTGGCTCCGTATGCAGGCCCACATGAAGAAGCTCAATGATATGAGTAAAAAAATAAAGGCTTTAGAGAAGAAAATAGAGGAACTGACAAAATAATAATACTAAAAATGTAATAATATATACGGGGACTGCTATCTTTAGCGCCGTTACACTTCTAAAATTTTTTATTGCTTTTATATAGTGCAAAAAATCATAACTCGCTTCGGCCCAATAGGCCTTGCTCAAACAGATGATTTTTTACACTATAGCATCGGTATAGCAACAAAAAATTTCTTAACGAAGCGTAACTAAATGCTAAATCTAGCGGTCCCCGTATATTTTTGCATCTATTTAGATATTGCGCTAAAGATAGCAGTCCCCGTCCTTTTTATAACTAACAATGATTAACTATATGGCTGTATTATTTATTGATTTAAGACATTATTCCCATGCAAAAAGGACAAAAATTGTATAAACATTTTTTCAATTTTCTGTTATACTTATTATAGATTCATTATTTTAAGGGGGAAATAAAATGAAATTGAATCGTAAAAAAATCGCTATGGGTATTTTGGCAGCAGTAATGGCAACAGGGGTAGCCGGTTTTACTGATGCACCACAGGCTGAGGCAAAGGTAGACTTTGGGGATGTCTTTGATTTTGAGCCTCATCGTGGCGGTAGAGATGCCCGTCCTGAGAATACTCTGTATTCTTATGCTTATGCCATTGAAAATGGTGCAACCTGCATCGAGTGCGATATGCAGTTCACCGGGGATGGTGATATTGTAATGAGCCACAACCCAATTCTGAATCACGAGATTACCCGTGATGCCAATGGCAAGTGGATTGAGAATGGCAAATATGATATCCGCAAGATGACAGTTGCTGAAATTCAGAAGTTTAATGTATCCAAGATTAATCCTGATGTTGATTACTACAAGATTCATGGTCAGACCAGAGTTGATCCTGAGTTTGCCCAGATTCCTACCCTGGAGCAGTTGTTCCAGCTGGTAAAGGCTTCTGGTAACGAGAATGTTAAGTTCAACATTGAGACAAAGTCCTATCCTGATCCATTGCAGGTTAAGGAGCATGCAGGCAATGCTGATAAGAAGGCATTCCTCACCCGCTTCAACGAGCTGGTAGCAAAGTATGGTATGGAGGACCGTGTAGTTCTTCAGTCCTTCGACTGGGAAACCCTTATGATGGAAAAGAAGATGAATCCAAACATCACTCTTTCTGCTCTTATTGAGGAAGAACCATCCTGGGGCAAATCTGCTGAATCCCTGAGACCTTTTGACAAGGAAAAATCTCCTTGGCTTGGTGGCTTGGATATTAAGGATTTCAAGGGTGACGCAGTAGCTGCTGCTCATTCCTTCGGTGCTGATATTGTTTCTCCATACTATGGTGAAATTAGCAAGAACATGGTGGACGAGGCTCACAAGCTGGGTATGAAGGTAGTTCCTTGGACCGTAAATGATGTTAAGGACATGGAGATGATGTACGACATGGGTGTTGATGGTCTTATTTCCGATAAGCCATGGATTCTCCGCTCCTTCCTGGAAAAGAAGGGTGCAAAGCTCTATCCTAAGCACCCATTCCAGTCTGAGTATCATCTGACTCCTGACCATGTAGAGGTTCAGACCGACAAGGTTGCTGGCGGCGCTGATGCTTCCTACTAATTAAAAAAATTGAGTATTACAAATGCCCTTCAAGGATTGTACCTTGTAGTGACCCCATAAAGTTAGACCTTAACGGTAGTAGCAATTATTTGCTGCTACCGTTTTTTATGCTGCGGCATGACGTAAACGGTAGTCGACTGGGCTGAGCCATCCCAGCTTAGCTTTGATTCTTTGTTTATTGTAGTATGTGATGTAATTTCGGATTGCTCGTTCCAGTTCGTCAAAGCTGTGATAGGTATGGCCATAATAGATTTCCTGTTTTAGTAGGCCAAAGAAATTTTCCATCACGCTATTATCCAGACAGTTTCCCTTGCGAGACATGCTTTGAAAGATTCGTTCTTCTCTTAATCGTTCTATATAATTTCTCATTTGATAGGGCCAGCCCTGGTCTGAATGGAATGTCCGACGGTAAGGGCAGTCACTGGTAATGTCAATTGCTTTCTCTAAAGCAGACATAATACCTTGCGATGACGGTCGTTTCGTGATACTAAAACTAATGATTTCACGATTATAAAGGTCAAGAAACGGATCTAGATATGCTCTGCGAGTGATAATATTCCCTTTGCTGTCAATCTCATAATACTTGAATTCAGTGGTATCTGTGGCGATTTTCTGATGTGGAATACATGTATTAAAGCGGCGACGTAACCGATTTGGTGCAATACGCCCAACAGTTCCTTTGTAAGAATTATATTTGCGGCTTTTGTGGGCAAATGATTTTACCTGTAGTCCCAATTTCTGAACAAGGCGTTGGACCTTCTTATGATTGACTAAAAAGCCCTCTTGGCGGAGCTTGCCATAAATTCGACGATAACCGAAGTCCTTGTCGCTCTGCCGAATTGCTTTGATTTTTGCCTCTAATTCGGCATCCGGATTTTCCCGGTCAAATCGCTTCTGCCAATACATATAGGTGGCTTTTGGAAGTTTAATAGCTGCAAGGATATCTTTTAATTTGAATGATCCTCGGAGACTGTGGGCGATCCTTGCTTTCGCTTCTGCGCCTCTTGCTCCAGGC